>JBBCKD010000012.1:0-94842 GCA_037191015.1 Spirosomataceae bacterium | reverse complement strand
GAGGAATATATAGACATCAGGGATGCTGCGCCCGAAAAATCTCCTGAACTTCAGGGTGTCAGGTACAGTATTTACAGCGACCCCGGAGGCTTTATGGAAATAGAAGCCGCAGGTGGATGCCCAACGGTTATTCTAACTGGTATGAAATTATCGCAGAGCATTATTACCCGGTATATTTTCGGGTAAGCAGCGCTCCCCCCGGGATTGCTATCAGCAGCATTGTAAAAAAAAGCAAATTTATGATCAGGAAAGCATTTGTTATCCAGGCAAAAGAGGGAATGGCCGCCGAGTATGAAAGACGCCACAACCCGATCTGGAAAGAGCTGGAAGAAGAGCTGAAGTCGCATGGCATCGGCAACTATTCCATTTTTCTTCACCCTTCTACCCGCTATCTCTTCTGTTACCTGGAGATCGCAGACCCGGATCAGCTGGATGCCCTGGCCGGATCGCCCGTTTGCCACAAATGGTGGGAATACATGACCGAAGTTCTTGAAGTGGCCGAACCCGGGGCTAAGAAAGGCTGGGAAGAAGAGCTCCGGCAGGTTTTTTACCTGGAGTAGGGCGCCCGGTACAGTATCTCAGGCATACCGTGATGCTTTATGGAGGTATTAACGGGCTTTCGTAGCGCCTGAAATAAAACTATCTTAAACCTGACACCCGTACCTTTTCGGGTAAAAAAGACAATTATGGAGCAAATACTGGGGATTATTCTCCATACGATCGGAGGCTTTTCATCGGCCAGCTTTTACGTACCGACATACAAGATAAAAAAATGGGCCTGGGAAACCTACTGGATCCTGCTGGGATTTGTGGCCTGGGTAGTGATGCCCGCCATCGGCTGCTGGTTTGTGACCGACAGGGCCTGGGACATTTACAGCTCTACTTCCTCTTCTTCGCTCTTTTATACCTACCTGTTCGGCGCCCTGTGGGGGTTTGGCGGATTATTTGCCGGGTTAGGTATACGTTACATGGGGCTTGCTTTAGGACAATCCATTTCGCTCGGAGTTTGTTCCGTGGTCGGCACGCTGGTTCCTGCGGCCATGAACAACAGCCTGGGCAGCCTGCTTTTTACGCCATCGGGGTTGGTTGTCACCGGCGGGCTGGTTATCAGCATCCTCGGCATTATCTGCTGCGGCATAGCCGGCCACCTGAAGGAAAAAGCCTGGAACGCGCAGCGCAGTGAAGACAGCAAGGGAGAATTTTCCCTGATGAAGGGCCTGATCATTGCTACGGTGGGCGGGATCATGAGCGCCTGTATGGCCATCGCCATCATGTTCGGGGAGCCTATTGCGAAAGCGGCGGTTGCATCGGGTACGGTAGAGATCTTTATGAATATCCCCATTTTTGTAATCGCTTTGGGAGGCGGCTTTACCACCAACCTGGTTTACGTAGCTATAAAGAGCCGGGGGAATAATATGCTTTCCAATCTCTTTAACCGGAAGATAGAAATGCTCGGCAGAAACTACTTTCTGGCGATCCTTGCCGGGGTGATGTGGTACCTGCAGTACTTTTTCTACGGGATGGGCGCTACCAAAATGCAGGGCTACGAATTTGCAAGCTGGTGTATCCACTTGTCGTCTATCGTCCTGTTCAGCAACCTATGGGGGCTGTGGCTGAAGGAATGGCAGGGGGTAGGCCGTAAAACCATGGCCTGGCTGGGGGCAGGAATTTTCCTTCTCATAGCATCGATCGTTTTGATAGGGTGGGGGAATTACGCTGCCGCAGCGTAATGTCTTCCTACTCTACCCTCACTACCGAGAAGAAAGAATAACGCCCGCCGAGCAGCTGGATCGAAGGCCCTCCGGGGCCGTTTATCAGCTGATAGAGAAGCAGCTTGAGCCTGGTTCCGGCCTTAAAATAAGTGGTTGCTTCGCCTGTCAGCATAGGCGGAAAAGAATCGCCGGCATTGTATTCAAAACTCCATGACCGGAAGATATAATCGAAAGTATCGGGTGTTTCGCCGGGGGTGACCTTTGAGAGTGACGGATATAAATAAGACTGGAAGGTAAAGGTGGCAGGCGGTTGCTGGCCTTTCAGTACCAGTTTAAAGCTGGTCCTGTATAACCCGTCGGAAGGAACGACATATTCGTGGGTGGTATTGTTGAAATTCATTCCGCCGTCGTAGCCATAGCTGGTGTACTCCGGGGTTGCAGGATTGGCGACAAACGGAAGCACGGTATGCGTAGAAGGCGGAACGGTAATGTAGGTGTCCCGGTCTATATCGAAAAGAGAGATCATGGCGGTTTTGGCGGTCGGCAGCGGCTTCCAGCTGGCAGTCCCGGAGGCGTCGCTGGTCAAAACCCGGTCGGCTCCCTGCGTCCCGTCGGCAATTTTCATTTTCCCGTTGATTTCTGCGCCGCTACCGACGGTGCGTATCCCCGGCCCGCTCTGGCTGCTGAATACGCCTCCTGCCCCGGTTTGTGAATAGCCTGAAATTCCCGCTCCGCCGTAAGCCT
The DNA here is from genome assembly GCA_037191015.1 of Spirosomataceae bacterium. Taxonomy (GTDB): domain Bacteria; phylum Bacteroidota; class Bacteroidia; order Cytophagales; family Spirosomataceae; genus Ravibacter. Next base: position 92,386 of record JBBCKD010000012.1, on the reverse strand, counting down.
GCCCGACGATCGCGTTTCCGGTAATATACCCGTTGGTAAGGAGCATTGCATTTCCATTGATGGCGGTCGTCTCGTTGTATGGAAGCGTCAGCCCGCCGATTTCCATCCAGATGCCTGATTTGAAATACCAGAAGCTTTTCGTATCGGTATCATACACCATCAGCCCTTCGGCGGGAGAGGTGATGCCGGTCCGTTTGTTGGTAGCCATCCGGGGAACGAGTATTCCCTTGCTATCGCTCCTGACATCCAGCATGGCGCTAGGATGCGGAACGGAGCCGTCATTGCTGATCCCCACGCTTTGCGCGGATACATTCCACGATGCCGCGCACAGGGCGGAAACGGAAAGAAAAAATAAAGACTTTTTCATTGGAGTAAAATAATGTTGCGTTAAAGGGTATTCATACCTTAAGCTCCCGGCTTCCTAACGCGATACGACCAGCGTAACTGTACGGGTAATACCTCGGGTATTGGTAACCCGCAGGAGGTAAGTCCCGGAGGCAAAGGTTTCGAGATGTAAAGTAGTTTCTTTCAGTTGGCCGGTATGCTGAAAACCTGCCACCCTGTTCCCGGTGATATTGAAAATATCTATGCTACTGATGCCATCTTCCGACGAAAGCGTCGCAATGGAAGTCGCAGGATTCGGATAAACTGCCAGGGAAGCTCCGCCCGGCGCCGGCGCCGAAACAATGCGGCTCAATGCATAGGAATCGTCTGCGTCTGTCATTCTGAGGCGATAGTAGCAGATCAGGCCTTTCGCAGGGGCCGGATCGGTAAAGTGATATACAGCCCCTTCAGAAGCATTGGCCGCCGGCACGTTGCCTATCGCCGTAAATCCGTTTGAGGGATGGAGGCTCCGCTCTATTATGAATTCACGGGTGTTCGACTCGGAAGTGGTAGACCAGCGCAGGGAAATCCCCTCGGGACCTGTGCCCGTAACCTGGAAAGCCGCCAGTGTAACCGGCAGCGCACCTGCCGGAGAAGCAAGCGTCCATGTGGAGAACGACGATATGCCCTGCTTTTCAACATAGTTTTCAGTCGTGCTTCTTGACGTATACCCTTCATCCGCCCATCCGCCCGCATTTCTCCATAAAGTCAGTGTGTTTTCATTCAATCCGTTCAGCTCGTCGTCGGAATAGTAGAGCCTGAGCGTAGCATTGAGCCCGGTATTGTTGGCAGGATATATTTCGTAGTACCGTTTTATCCCGGTATTCCCGGCCATAACCGTTTGGGCTATATGCCGGCGCCGGATCGTAACGACGCCCAGGTCGGCCGTCGACGAAATGACTGCCCCGAGGTTGGCCGGGTTGACCGCAACGGGTGCATTCAATGTAGTGGTGGTATATACGTATCCATTTCCCGAGCTGAGAATATGTCCCGTTCCCGATTCGCCTGAAATGATACCGTCCGGTTTTATCTGAAGCAGGCTGTTGTTCAGGTCGATGTATCCTGAGGCAAAAGTAAGCGACGAAGTGACCAGGAAATTCTGGTGAAGCACGAGCTTTCTGCCGGATGGCTTCGATACGACTATCTTGTCGAACGTGGGGATACCGGTACCGCTAAACGTGTTATCGCCGTCCCCGGAGAAGATGTACGTGCCTCCGCCCGCCGGCTGGTCGATATTGCCGTTGACGACCAGATCCATATTGTCCAGGGTAATCCGGATATCGGAAACGGTTTTGACGAATGCCCCGTTTTCTACTCTGAGCTGTGCAGAGGCTGCTGCACAAAAAAACAGCAGGAACAGCGAAGGAAGAAGCTTTTTCATAAGCCGGTTTTGAGATCTGGTTTGATATCCCAAAACTAGCGACAGCCCGTAGTACGGAGCGGTATTATCGCCGAACGGCGGCAGATAATCGGTGAAGGGAAGGGGGAATAAGAGGGCTTATCCCTCCCCATTGTCTGGAGACTGGTTTCCCTGTTCGAACCCGATTCTCTTTCTTATCTGCGGCTCGCGCGGCTTTTCTATCAACTCTCTCAATACCAAGAAGATATGTTCGATATTCCGAGTGTTGCCTTTTACCTCCTGCTCAAGCATGGTGAGCTGTAATCCGATTTCTCTGTGAGTGAGAACATATTTCCGAAGCCTGGTAAATGTCCGCATGATGCGGATATTTACTTCTATGGCTGTCTTACCGTTAAGAATACCAGAAAGCATTGCAACCCCCTGCTCAGTAAAGACCTTAGGAGGATACCGTGTACCTCCCCAAGTTGAGGTCACAAATTGTGACCTCAAGTCTGCTCACTCCTGCTTACTTAAAGTAAACATAAAGTCGTCAGGAAAACGCCCGCTATTCCTTTTTACGCTTTGATTAAAAACTTTTGTTTCTACGCCGTACATTTCTGCCAAATCCCGGTCGATCATTACATTCCGGCCACGGATCAGGTAGATGCGGTTTGCGATCTCTTGTTCCGCCGATATTAGTTTTTGTTCAGTATTTTTCATTGAAGGGATTTGTATAGTACGCTGTCCTGCAAAAACGCATGTAAGTAATTACTATTTTAATCACTAGTTATTAAAATAGTAAAGAAAATGGCGGCACGTATTAATTTTACTTGGAAGGGAATACCCTGTACAGATTATTGCCGTTTAATCAGTTACAACTAAACTTAACCTTTATGACCAAGTATAAACTCCTGCTGCTTCTTTCTTTAGCCTGTGTATCAGTAATACAGGCACAGCGCAAAAGCCAGTTTGAAAACGTCGTTATAACGTCGGAAGGGAAGAAAACCCGGGTATCCACCAATGAAAACGGGGAATTGCAGGTAAACGTATCGCCAAAGGATGCTGCAAAATTTAAAGCCGCCGGGCTGGTCCGCTACAGTAACTTCGGCGCCAGGGGCGACGGTAAAACCGACGATATAGACGCTATTGCCGCTACGCACGCATTTGCCAACCTTCACGGACTTCCGGTGAAAGCCGACAATAAGGCCACTTATTACATAGGAGGGAAGGAGCGTACGGCGCTGATCCGGACCGATACAGATTTCGGTACTGCAGCGTTCATCATTGACGATACCGAAGTACAAAACCGTAATGCGTCAATCTTCATGGTAGGTTCGGACCTTAAACCGTTTAAAATCGAAACGATATCGTCGCTCAGGCGGAACCAGGAGAAGATCGACGCGACGCTGCCCGGCCCCTGCCTGATCACCGTCACCAATTCCCACGTCAAACAGTACATCCGGTTTGGGCTGAACCAGAACAACGGGTCTTCACAGACGGATATCTTCGTCGTCGATAAAGATGGTAACGTCGACAGGAACGCTCCCATCATATGGGATTTCGACCGGATTACCGAAGCCACCGCTCTTCCCATCGACGAGAAACCGCTGAAGGTCAGCGGGGGGCGTTTCACCACTATTGCCAACAGAGCCGAGTCAAAGTATACCTATTACAACCGGAACATCGCGATCAGACGGTCAAATGTACTTTTAGAAGGGCTGGTGCACCGTATCACGGGAGAAGGAGACCACGGCGCTCCGTACGGGGGCTTCATCAACATCGGCGAATGTTCCTATATCACGGTAAAAAACACCGTCCTGACCGGGCACCGGACCTACAGCACCATCGGCGCGGCGGGGAAGCCCGTTTCTATGGGCACTTACGACCTTTCCGTCAATCGTGCGCTCAACGTGTCGTTCGTGAACTGCAGCCAGACCAACGACATCAACGACAATACGTATTGGGGTATCCTGGGCTCTAACTTCTGCAAAAACCTTCTTTATGATAACTGTACACTTTCCCGGTTTGACGCCCACCAGGGGGTTGCCAATGCCACTATCCGCAACTCTACCCTCGGGCACATGGGGATCAACGCCATCGGCAGCGGGATACTGACGATAGAAAATTCCACCATCCGGGGGAGAAGCCTTGTCAACCTGCGCTCGGACTATGGCAGCACCTGGCAGGGAGAGCTCGTGATCCGCAACTGTATTTTCGTGCCTTCCGGCGGCAGACCGGTCAGCGCGGCCCTTATCAACGGATCCTATTCCGGCATGCACGATTTCGGCTACACCTGTTATATGCCCGAACGGATCACTATTGAAAACCTCCGCATCGACGACTCACAGCACCCGGAAAACTACCAGGGGCCGGCCATTTTCGCAAATTTCAACCCGCAGATGACAGACGATACCTACCAGGAAAAATTCCCTTATGTCAAAACGAAGGAGGTCATTCTCCGGAACGTGACAACCGCCAGCGGGAAGCCGTTGAGGATCAGCGACAACCCGTTTATGTTCAGGGATGTGAAGGTAAAAGCGGATTGACGGGAAAGATCTGTCCGGAAGAGGTTTTATGGAATATCAGTCGTTATATTTCCAAATCCACTTTCCATTCTCCGTATCCAGCATTCCCATCGATTTCTTGCCGATAGCCAATAAGCCGTTGCCGGCGATGGTGACATTGGCCAGTTTCCTTTCCGTCGGCAGCACGCCGAAATCCATAGCGGCGCTCCAGCGGGTTGCAAGCGTGGCCGTGTCAACGGCCGTTACCAGGAAAAAGCCGCTGTTGTCTGTAGTGGTTTTGGAAAGGACGAACCACGATCCGTTGGCGGAGACAGGCCGGAAGCTGCCGTTTTCCCGGGAGCCTAATACTTCGGGCTGGATAAAATCGTCGGCAGACTTCGTATCGCCCTGTTTGGTTTGTGCTACGAGGTATCTCCTGTCGCTGCCTTTGAAATCATAGCGTGCGACGGGAGTAGTCCAGTTGCTGCCCGAAAAATCGGGCATGGTATGTTCCGTTTCACTGGCGTTTACGAGCTGAGCCGCACCGGTTTGTTCATCTATTTTGTAATGTCTGGCGTCATTTCCCTTCAGCACAATTTGAGATTTGTCCGATTTCATACGGAACGCCTGGTGGGGAACAAATCGCAGACCATGATTGACCGCCCTTATTTTTCCGGCAGGCAGCACATCCCGGAAATCGTCGAGGCTTACCGCCAGGAGATCGAATTCCCCGGTATCAGGATTAAGCTCTTTGAGCCATACCAGCTTACCCGAAACGAAAATAGGAGTGATGTTCTTTTTTATTTTGGGGCTTTGCCTGATGAGCGCCCCGGTTTGTGCATCGTACCTTTCCAGGTAATGCGTTGTGAACCCGCTCCGGAAAGTAGAGCCACCCTTTTTCTCGTACATATTGACAAACAAAACACTATAGTCCCGCACAATATACCTGCCGTCTGCCGATAAGATCAAAGCCTGGGTTTCCGGAGCCTGCCTGCCGATCTCGCCGCACGAGCACACAAGTGCCATTGTAACCAGGGAAAGGAGCCGTTTCATATAGGGTATGCGAATGATGTGGAAGAATGACAGGGTAAATTTACCCCTGTTTTATACGCTATGCAATAACCAAATGATGTGAGGATATCATACGGTTCAGGCATTTAACCCTCCGTCCATCAGGATATTCTCACCGTTGATATAGGCGCCTGCATCCGAGCATAGCAATACGACCAGGCCTTTGATGTCGTCGTGGTTTGCCATACGCCTGAGCGGGACTTTACGGCAATAGTTTTCAAGAAATGCTTCGGGCTGGTGATTGAATAAGCCGCCGGGGCTGATGCAGTTGAAGCGGATATTTTTCCCGGCGTTCATCTGGGCCATAAAGCGGGTAAGGTTGATCAGGCCTGCGTTATGGAAAAAGTAATCCGGCGGCAGGTCGCCCATTTCCGTACCTTCATAATTGCTGAGATCAGGACCGAACATCCCCATCATCGAAGCAATGTTGACCACGCTGCCGCCGCCGCTTTCTACGATCAGGCCGGTCATTTCACGAAGAAGATCCATCATCCCCGTGGCATTGACCCGCATCGATTCGGAGAATTGCTCTATCGGAGCGTTGTAGCCTTTCATGGGGCGCGATACCGCGTTGTTTACAAACCCGTCGAGCCGGCCGAAACGCTCCCGGATAAAGCCTACCAGTTGCTTCACGGATCCCGGGTCACCCTGGTCGGCCACAGCAGGGTATACCTTATGAAGGCCTTTCTCCTGCATTTCTCTCGCCGTACGGTCGGCAGACGCTGCATCTCTCGACGATGTGATCACGGTAGCGTCGGCTTCGGCGAGGCCTTCTACCATACATTTTCCGTAATTGCCGGAACCGCCGGTTACGAGTATAATTTTATTTTTCAGGCTTAACAGTTCTTTGACATTCATCGTTTTCCGGGTTTGAACAGGCCGGGTTCTGCGCCCGGCCCTGAAATTTTTACAGGACGATCAGCTTTCCTCCTTCGGCACGGCTACGGTCTGCTGCAATGAGGATACGCATCAGCGATTCGGTATAAGAAAAAGGGATCCTGGGCGCACCTTCCCCGACAGAACGGATAAACTCCACCAGGTTATCCCTGAACATGGAATAGGAATTCCTGATATCTGCGAGCCGCCAGCCGTTTGGCCCGAAAAAGGAAAACTGGAAGGTGCCGGAAATTTCCTGGAAAAGATGAAGGGTAATTTCAGGCCCTTTTTCCAGCCGGATATGTACGATCTCTCTTCCTAATGAACCGGTATGCTGTACGGAGACCGCTTTGGGATCTCCGAGTACGGCAAAAATGCCTTCTAAAAGGTGGATGCCGTATTTTTTCCAGTCTTTTTTCCCTACTGCAGTTACCAGCTCCGGCTCGCCGAGTGAAGCCAGCTCCTGCCTGACGGCACGCGCTTCGCTTGCATAGCGCATCGATGAGCATGACATTATGAACCTTCCCGCAGCGTGTTGAGCAGTAAACCAGTCGAGGTCCTCTTCCGAATAGCACAGGGGCTTATCGATAAAGACAGGCACTCCGGCATCGATAAACGTAGCGGCCATTTCGCGGTGATATTCAGGATCGTCGCGTGCCAGTATAACGGCATCGACCTCTCCGATCATGTCTTCGGGATGTCTGGCTATGGTGCCGATCTGCGCAGCCCGTGCGATGCTTTCGGCTATGCTTTGCTCCTGTGCCCATACGTGGGTAACACGCGCGGAGGGTATGCCCAGCGTATCTTTGTTGGCTTCGAGGTAGGCGGCTACTGCCGGGTATCCGATACCTGCGATTTCTGCGCCGTCGAAGCAGCCGTTAACAATGGCCGACCAGGAATAAGGGTGGGCGTTTCCCGGGCTCATTCCGATAATGCCGATCCTGATCATTTTAGCCATCCGATTTGCGCCCAACGGTGAAGATTAAGGAAATCCGGCTCGGGGTAGGCGAGGCCGACGAGCTCGTCCCGAAGGCTGTCCGAAAGGTCGGGGTAGTGCGTAGTGGTCAGGGCAGCCTCCAGGTATTCCATTTTGTCGATGCCTACAAGCACGGACGATACCTCTCCGAACGACAGGACAAAGCGGGTGGCAAGGGCAGGCAGGTCGGGGTATGGCCCGCCGGTATACCCGCGGTATTTCCCGATGTAGGCCTCTACTTCGCGTAGAGCGGGGTGCAGGTTTTGCCCGCGACCGCCTAGCAGGCCCTTCATGAGCACGGAGCGGACTACGATACCGGTGCCCTTCTCCCGGGCGCTCTCAAACGAAGCCGCGTGACTCTGGTTGAGCAGGTTAAAGGGGAGCTGGATCACGTCCCAGTTACCGGAGCTGATCGCCTGTGCAGTTTCTTCCGGGTCGTATACCGAAGCCCCGGTAGCCCTGATAACGCCTCTTGCTTTCAGCCCGGCAAAGATTTCGGCAATCAGCGGATGCGCCAGTATCTCCGCATCGGCCTGATGCAGCATGTATACGTCGACATAGTCCGTCCCGAGCGCCTTCAGGCTTTCCTCCAGCGAATCTTCAACCAGTTGTTTCAGGCGGCTGTCGGGGCAAAATGTCCCGTCGCTATCCCGGAAGGTACGACACTTGGTGGCGATCACTACCTCCTGGCGGCGCCCGGCAAATGCTTTTCCCATAATTCGCTCGCTTTTCCCGTATAGCCGGGCCGTATCAAAGAAATTGATCCCCCTATCGAGGGCCGTTTGGAGCAGGCGGACCGATTCGGCTTCCGGTGGCATGTCCGCACCTCCGGCAGCATCGAGGCCATACGGCATTCCGATCTCAACACCTCCGAAAGCGATTTCCGAAACTTCGATGCCGGTTTTCCCAAGCTGACGTCTTTTCATATCCTGAGGCATGTTTTAGTTTTCAAGATAAGATGAACCTGTATCCCTGAGGGCGGTATCGGTATAGACATTGACCAGGTCCCGGCAATAGTTCCTGAGGGCGACAACGTCAGCGCCCATGCTCACAAACCGGTAGCCCATCGCCAGCAGCTCTTTCAGGTTACCCGGGTTGCCGACGGTTCCTGCAAACTTGCCATGCCGCACTGCGGCCTCCGCTACTTTCCTGCGGGCATCGGTAAGTTTCGGGTGATTCCATTCGCCCGGCGCCCCTATACCCTGGCTGAAGTCCCCGGGGCCGAAAAACAACATATCGAACCCCGGCAGAGCTGCTATGGCATCCAGCTCGTTAAGCGGTTCCGGATCTTCGATCTGCAAAACGACAAAGCGCTGCCGGTTGGCCTGGACGAGGTACTCGTTGAAATCGATCCCGGTATAGGCGCCGTCGGCGTTCCCGCCGTCGATAGGACGTCTTCCCAGAGGATGGAACCGCACCATATCGACTACTTTCCGGGCATCTTCCAGGCTCATGATGTGCGGCACCATAATACCGGTAGCATCCAGCTCAAGCGGGCGTACATAGTCGCTGTAGGAGCCGCGGGATACGCGGACCATCAGGTCGGCATCGTGCGATTTGGTAGCCCAGACATTACCGGCCATAGCCGACCAGTCCTGTCCGATGTGTTCCTGGTCGGCCCATACGCAGTCAAAACCCGACAAGGCCGCTATTTCGGCGGCGCGCGGATCAGAAAGATTGATTTTAAAACAGCTTACCGTTTCTCCGGCCCGGAGTTTACCGAGTACCCGGCTTTCGCGCATTTTCAATATGATAACAATTTAAGGTGATAACTGTATGTAGAAAAATTTACCGTGGCGACTTTTCTTCTTCCCGGTACACAGGCCTGATGAAATAAAAGGATGCCGCACTCAGGAGCAGCAGGACCGCCCCGAATTTAAACATGAGGCTTAAATTGATCTGGGCATCCCGCAATGCGCCTCCTGCATACAGGCCGATCCCGCCGATGATGCAGCTGAAAAGATTCAGTACCCCGTAGCCTGTGGCGCGGTACCGCGGGTCGGCAATGAGGCACAGGATGGGCATCATGTTGCCGTCTGTGAAGATACGGGTAAAAGCGAAGGCCATAAAACAGCCGACGGCTACCGGCAGTATCGTTGCCGAGCTTGCCATAAAGACGGCAGGCGCCGCTATGCACAGCCCCACCACGGGAAGAAGGATGCGCCCCCTGGGATTTATCCTGCTCCACCTGTCGGCGAGCACGCCTCCTGTGAGGACACCCGCCAGGGAAGCGGCGTAAAAATAGCCGGTAGCATATACGCCGGCCATGGTTTGGGAAAGATTGAAATGTTCTTTGAAGTAGGTTGGAAGCCAGCCGACGATGATCCAGCCGACAATTCCCAGCAGGCTCCAGCCGGTGACAGCGAGTAAGAAATACCGGTTGCGCATCAGGCCCCTGATCCCGTCGGTAAAGCCGACACCCTTGTCTGCCGCGGGTACGGCCCTTTCTTCATGACCGGGAGCAGGATCTTTCAGAGTGATCAGCAGCAGGAACGAATAGCCCACACCTATTGCCCCGAATATAACGAAAGCATGGCTCCAACCGTGGTTTTCGGCCAGCCAGCCGCCTATAAAACCCAGGCTTTGCCCTACCATAATTCCGGCCATATGAATGCTGTTGGCAAGCGATCGGGTACCCCCGCGGTGGTAGTCCATGATAAGTGCCATGGCAGCCGGTATGTAGCAGGCCTCGCTGATACCCATCAGTGCCCGCGTGACGAGTAGCTGTTCAAACGAAGTGGCGTACGACGTCAGCCACGTCACCGCCGACCATACGAAAAGACTGATGAGTATCACTTTGCTCCGGTTGAATTTGTCGGCCAGGAAGCCGGCTACCGGGCTCAGCAGCCCGTAAACCCAAAGGAATACGGAAGTAAGCAGCCCGAACTGGGCGTCGGTCATCGGGATTGCCTCTACAATTGAAGACCGCATGGTGGTGATCATCATCCGGTCGAGGTAGTTAAGACAGCCGACAACGCAAAGCAGGGCCACTACGATCCAGGGATAGACCCCTGAATTAGGTGTGCGGGCAGCAGGAAGGGGTAAAGGCATGGGTATGATTTAAGATGCAGGTCAGGAAATTATTGCAAAATAGTCATCTCCCCGGAATATTTACAGTATTACCTGCGACTTAACTCTTTTCACCGCTCTTCCGGCGGCCCCGGTACAGCAGGCTGCCGTCAAGCACCTGCCGGGGATAAAACAGGCTGGCAAGATAGCCTGTTCCGATCACGATAAGATGGCTGTAGACGCCCAGCATGAGCTTGTGATGCGTGAAATTCCATGGTCCCAGGTCGAGAAGAAGTTTTTTGTGCTCGCCTGTGCCTATAGGCGTCGAAGTCAGGAATGCGTATGCCGTAAAAATGACACAGACCACGATGGCGATGTTGACGCCCTGGTAGTTGGCCCTTTCGCTGAACAGTCCCAGCAGGAAGATGCCGACAATTCCACCCGAAAAAATGGCATATAAGGTAAAGACAATGCCCAGGACTCCCTCGTCGCCTGCGTTAATATAAAGGATGGCGATACCGATGGAAACCAGGCCGGACAACACGACGATGAGCTTCGATGCAAGCAGGGTTTGCTTGTCCGTCCGTCCCGGGTACAGCTTTTTATAATAGTCTTCGACCCCGACGGCGGCCAGCGAGTTGAGATCTGCGCTCAGGCTACAGATAGCTGCAGAGATCATGGCCGAAAGTATCAGTCCTACAACCCCCGTCGGCAGCTGGGTCATGATGAAATAGGGAAATACCGCGTCGGCACGGGTATCGGGGGGCAGCGGGTTCTGCTGGTAAAATACGAACAGGGCCGTACCGATAAACATAAAGATAGACCAGACAGGCACAGTCAGGAGGATACCCAGGAGAGAGGCCTTGATCGCGGCGCCGTCTGTCTTTGCGGTGAGATAGCGTTGCACGACCGTCTGATCGGTAGCATATTTCTGGATAGCATAGAAGATCCCGTTAATGGCCATGACCAGGAAAGTCAGCTTCGTGAGGTTCCATTCATAAGGCCCGAAGCCGGTACGGCCGTTTTCCGACGCCACCCGCCAGACTTCGGCCGGTCCGCCATTTACCGAAAACAGGAGTACCCCGAGGCAGATGATCCCGCTCAGGAAAAGCATAAATCCCTGGAAAACGTCGAGCCATATGACCGCCTCTATACCCCCGAGGAGATTGATGGCGATGATGACAAAGCCTACTATGAGGATGATCGCGACCGTATGGATATGCGTCATTTTTTCGAGGGAGAGGGCCAGCAGGAAGAGGACGGTCCCCATGCCGGAAAACTGCCGCAGGACAAAGGCGACCGAAGCGTAATACCGCGCAAAAGGGCTGAACCTTCGTTCGAAGTACTCGTAGGTGCTGAGGTGGATAACCTTCCTGAACAGCGGTACAATGAACCAGATGGCCGTAAGGAGCACGAACGGCACCATGAGCCCCTGGACAAGCAATATCCAGTTGGACGAATAGCCGGTTCCGGGATATGCCAGGAAAGTAACGCTGCTGATGAGCGTGGCCAGCAGCGAGATCCCCAATGCCCAGGCGGGTATCTTGCCTTTTGCGAGAAAATAATTCTGTGTTGTCTTTTGCGATTTGGCAAAAAAAAGACCCATCCCGAGGCTTCCGGCAAGGAAAAAAAGGATAATCAGGTAATCCAGTACATGCAGCGGCAGGTTCATAGGGCGGTAACAGGCTAAAGGCGATTGAAAAGAGGCTGATTTGTTCTGTTATGATAATAAAATCGATGTAAAAATGTAAACGTTTTCAATATAGTCAAAATTTTTCCTGAGAAATTTTATATGTAGCGGTTACTAGTAGAATAGTATTTGTAGCTTTAAATAGCTGTTTTCTTCAATTTTCAGAACCAACTGTTTTTTTATTCATAATTATCCGCTAATTTCGCTGCAAACGTTTACATTTTTTCTATGGCTGTTCAGAAAAGTGTTAGTCTTAAAGAGGTGGCGGACAAGGCCGGCGTATCCATTGCGACGGTTTCGAGGGTGATCAATTCGAAGACAGTCGTAAAAGGAGAAACCGAGCTGCGCGTGCAGAAGGTGATCAGGCAGCTCGGCTACAGGCCCAATCGCGTGGCGCAGCGCCTTCGTACCACAAGCGGGGCAGGCAAGCTCATCGGGTTGCTGATCCCGGATATCCGGAACCCGTTTTATGTAGATATTATCAGGGGGATCGAGCAATATGCCTATGCCAGGAATTTCGCGGTCATTATCGGCAACTTTTCACAGGATGAGGAGCGGCAGAAGTTTTACATAGAAACGCTGAAATCCGAATCGGTGGATGCCTTTATAGTGGCGCCGTTCCCCGGGATGAACGAATACGTGAAAGAACTCTCGGAGGAAGGGTATGCGGTCGTGTGCATCGACAGGGGTTTGCCCGGCGTGGACCTGGACGTGGTCAAGGTCGATAACTTCCAGGGAGCATTCGACGCGGTGGAGCACTTGATCAAAGCAGGGCATACGCGCATCGGGCATATCACCGGCAACAGGCAGATCCCCACTACTATCGAGCGGGTGGCCGGCTACGAGGCGGCCTATGCCAGGTACGGGCTCACCATCGACCGGGATATTATTGTGGGCCGGGATTCGGATTATCAGAGCGGTGTCGACCTGGCGATGCATTTGCTCGGCCTGCCCGACCCGCCGACGGCTTTGTTTACCTCGAACAACCTGCTGACGCTGGGTGCGCTGGAGACCATTCACAGCCGGGGACTTAAGATCCCGGAGCAGGTGGCAATAGTTGGTTTTGACGATATGGACTGGTCGATGTCCCTTAATCCCCCCCTTACGGCCGTGCGCCAATCGGGCTTCGAGATCGGGAGGATCGCGATCGAGCTCCTGCACCAGCGGATCGCCGATCCCGCAAGACCTTTCGTGAGCATCGTCCTGAAAACCGAGCTTATTGTCCGGAGTTCATGCGGGTATAAGCTTAGAGGAGGGTATGAAGTGCATAAGGAGAATTGATGATATAACAACGTTAAATTTTTTAACATTAAATGTAAACGTTTACAATAAAGTATTGCGACTTTTGATTCCCGGCAGAAAGAGTAAAGAATGAACAGGATACAGATCATACACCCCAAAAAAGTAGTATTCGGAGACGATAGCCTCGGACAATTCGTGGACGATTATCTCAGGTTGTCTTACAAAAGACTTTACGTGGTCACTATTCCTCCGGTGAGGGCCCGGGTAGAGGATGCTTTGCGGCCTCTCACTGCCGCAGGGGTAGAGGTTTGCATCAATACGGGCATCCTCGAAGAACCGACTTTCGGCGATTTCGAAAAGCTGGTCGGAGAAGCTATTGCTTTTGATGCCGACAGTGTGGCCGGGATCGGGGGAGGAAGCGTCATGGATACCGCAAAGCTCGTAGCCGTTCAACTGCGCAGCGAGCAGACACTGGACGATATCCTTGAAAACGGGTTCCGTAAAAAGAGGGCTACCTACCTCGCTTGTCTGCCCACAACGGCCGGTACAGGCAGCGAAGTTTCTCCGAATGCTATTTTCGCGAACAACGAGGGCAATAAGGTAGGCGTTATCAGCCCGGAGCTCGTACCCGACGCCGCTTATGTTGATCCCGGGCTGACAAAAGACGTGCCTCCTGCCGTGACGGCTGCTACGGGAATTGATGCCCTGGCGCACTGCCTGGAGGCATATACCAATAAATATGCGCACCCGGTAACAGACCTGGTAGCCCTCGAAGGAATAAGGCTGATCGGGAAATTCCTGCACCGCGCCTGCGTGGACGGGACAGATGAAGAAGCGAGGTCCGCGGTTGCGCTGGGCAGCATGTACGGGGGGATGTGCCTCGGGCCGGTCAATACCGCCGGTGTGCACGCGCTGGCATACCCGCTCAGCAGGGAATTTCATCTGCCGCACGGACTTTCGGTCGCCCTCCTGCTGCCTTATGTGATGGAGTACAACCTGGCGGAAGTTCCTGAGCGGTATGCGGCCGTAGCCCTGGCGCTGGGAAGCCGCGAAACCGGTTCTGCCGTAAGTGTGGCGAGGTCGGGGGTAGCACTTGTGAGCAGCCTGATCGAAAGCTGCGGTCTGCCCGGTAGCCTCGCAAAAGTAAACGTTCCCCGCGAAGCAGCCGGAAAGCTTGCCGATCAGGCCATGCAGGTGCAGCGCCTGCTGAAAAATAACCCCAGGAACATTAACCGGGACGATGCCGAAAAAATCTATACAAGCGCGTTCGGAGAGATATAACGTATGAAAATGAAGAAAAAAATAAGTGGCGTGGTAGTACCTTTGATTACACCCGTCCATGCAGATCTGACGGTCGATACTGCATCGGTAGACAGGCTGGTCCGGTACCTGGTCGGCTACGGGGCGGCTCCTTTCGTGCTGGGAACGACCGGCGAGTCGGCTTCCGTATCACGATCGGAAAAGCTCAGGCTGGTACGGGCGGCGGTACAGGCTGCCGGAGGTAAGAGCCTGGTATACGCCGGGATCTCCGGGAATTCCGTCATGGATTCCATCGAAGACGCGCATCATTACCGCGACCTGGGAGCCGATGTATTCGTTTCGACTATGGCCAGCTACTATCCTGCCGACGACGAACAGATGCTTCGCCACTTTACGTTGCTGGCCGATCGCCTGCCCGCTCCGCTCATCATTTACAATATCCCGTCCACCACGCATTTGTCCGTTCCGACCGAAGTAGCGGACCGGCTGAGCATGCACCCCAATATCGTCGGATTTAAAGATTCGGAGCGCAGTATCGGGCGCCTGGAGGATTCGATAACGCTTTGGAAAGACCGGCCTGACTTTTCCTTCCTGACGGGCTGGGCAGCACAATCCCTATACGCTATGCAGCTCGGCGCCGACGGCGTAGTGCCGGGTACCGGTAATCTTGCCCCCGGGCTCTATACGACGATATGCGGGGAGACGGCGGAAACGGAGACAAAAGAAGCGGCAGTGCATAAGGCGGAGAGGCTTTCGGAAATGTATCAGAAAGGAAGGTCGCTGAGCTATGCTTTGCCGGTATTGAAAGCAATGATGAGCGCCTACGGGCTGTGCAAGCCGGAGGTGCTGCCGCCTATGTGCAGGCTGGCAGAGAAGGAAGAAGGGACGATAGGGGGAGCATTAACGGAGCAATTCCCCGACCTGGACCGGATCAATAGTATCCCGGAGAACTAACGACTTTAAGAATCAGTAAAATATGACGGACAGCAGACCAATCCTGGGGATTACCATGGGCGACCCGGCCGGCATAGGGCCGGAAGTAGCCGTAAAGGCATTTTCCGATGCGACCATATACAGTTCCTGCAGACCCCTTATCGTAGGTGATGCCGGGGTCATAGCAGATGCCGTACGTTTCTGTGGATTGGACCTTGGCGTAAGGGCAGTGAAGTCTGTCGGCCAGGCCGTTTTCCTGCCGGGACAGATCGACGTATATGACCTCGCAAATGTGGATATCAAAAAGCTGCAGAAAGGGGAAATGTCGGCAATGGCAGGCGATGTGGCCTTCCGGGTAGTCGTTGAAACGATCAGGCTGGCCATGGCGGGTGAGATCGACGGTACTGTTACAGGACCTGTCAATAAGGAGGCGCTGCATATGGCCGGGCATTTGTTTTCGGGGCATACCGAGATATATGCGCATTATACAGGTACGAAAAAATATGCAATGCTGCTCGTTGAGGACGACCTGAGGGTTATTCATGTGTCTACGCACGTGTCGCTCAGGGAAGCCTGCGATCTTGTGAAAAAAGAACGTATCCTCGAGACGATCGAGCTGATGCACCAGGCCTGCGTCCAGCTGGGTATCGCCGGCCCGAGGATCGCGGTAGCGGGGCTCAACCCCCATGCCGGCGACGGCGGGTTATTCGGCTGGGAGGAAAAGACCGAAATTATACCGGCCATCGAGGAGGCCGTCAGCCGGGGCTACCAGGTTACAGGTCCTGTTCCGGCCGATACGCTTTTCCCGAAAGCAAAGGGGGGAAGCTTCGACGGATGCGTCGCCATGTACCACGACCAGGGGCATATCCCATTTAAAATGGTCGGGTTTACGTGGGACAACAAAACCGGGAAGATGAAAAGCGTGAAGGGTGTAAATGTTACGCTCGGGCTCCCGATTATCCGGACGTCGGTAGATCACGGCACGGCGATGGAGATTGCCGGTAAGGGTATTGCAAGCGCCGACGCCATGCTCCTGGCCATAGACTACGCGGTCAGGCTTTTTGAGAACAGAACTGATGTTAACCGGCATTTATGATAGCAGTAATCGCAGATGATTTTACGGGTGCTGCCGAGATCGGGGGAGTAGGGCTGCGTCACGGCTTCAGGGTGGTGATCGATACGAAAGTCGACAAAGCCGCCGACGCCGATATCCTGGTCATAGCCACCGATACCCGGTCACTGGACCCGGAGCAGGCGGCAGAGCTGGTCAGGCGGATTATGCCGGACCTGCTGGCACTTAATCCCGGTTTTATTTTTAAAAAAGTGGATTCTCTCCTGAGAGGAAATGTGGCCGCCGAGCTCCTGGCACAGCTCGATGCCTCTGGGAAATCGCGTGCCCTGGTCGTTCCGGCCAATCCCGATCTGAAAAGAACGATCAGGGAGGGCGTGTATTACTACGACGGAGTTCCGCTTGGTGAAATCGAATTTAACGACGGGAGAGGGAACCTTTCTTCCCTGGTGACAGATCTCCTGGGGGAAAGTGCGAAAGGACGTGCAGGCATTATCTCCGCAGGCAACGGGTTCCCGGATAAGGAGCTGATCGTCGGTAACGCATCCTGCAGCGAAGATCTTGAACGCTGGGCTGCCAGGATCGACGGCGGTACGATCCCGGCGGGGGGCTCCGGCTTTTTCAGCGCGATCCTGAAAAGCCTGAAAGGAGCCCCGGCGGAGACCGGTAAACAGGTAGCGCTTGGTAAGAATGTATTGTATGTATGCGGAAGCGCCTTTACGCCAAGCCGCTCCCTGGTCAGGGAAGCAAGGGAGCAGGGCCGGGCAGTGATCTATATGCCTGAAAGGCTTTTTTGTGTGAAAGACGAGACCGGCTGGCTTATCAGTAAGTGGGCGGGGGAAATAGCAGCGGCGCTGGCAAAAGGAGAAAGGGTTGTCATGGCTGTCGGAAACCTGGATTGCGGCGACGATGAAAACCTTTCGCTAAAAATCAGGGAAGCGATCGCCGAAACGGTAGAAAAGGTGCTGCAGGCGACATCCGTCGACGAATTGATGATCGAAGGCGGGGCTACCTCTTTTTCCGTTGCCCGAAGGCTCGGCTACACGAGGTTTTATCCCGTCGATGAATTGGGCCCGGGGACTGTCAGGATGAAAATCGAAGAGCAAAAGGACATGTACCTTACGCTTAAGCCGGGCAGCTACGCATGGCCCGGCCCGGTCTGGGCAAACCCGGCGGTGCGTCAATTGAAATGAATACTCTTAATTATACCTGCATAAATCCTACAAAATGAAAAACAAAGCAAACCAAACAGCATCTCCGGAGCTGAGCCGGCGTACCTTTATCAAGTCGGCCGGGCTGGGCGCTATCGCTGCTCCGTACCTGGCCAGGAGTTCGTGGGCGCAGACGCCTCCAAGCGACCAGATCAGGCATGCGGTGATCGGGACGGGAGGAATGGGCAGAAACCATGTTAAAAACTTTCTGGCGGTAAAAGGGTGCGAGCTGGTGGCCATATGCGATGTGGATCCCCAGCAGCTGGCCAAAACTGCCCAAAACCTGCCTGACCCGGGTAAAGTCAGGAAATACGAAGACTTCAGGGAATTGCTGAAAGATAAATCGATCGATTCGGTATCCATAGCCTCGCCCGACCACTGGCATGCGCCGATGGCATTGTGGGCGCTGGCGGCAGGAAAGCACGTATACCTTGAAAAACCCTGCAGCCATAATATCCGTGAGACCAACCTGCTGGTAAAAGCCGCCAGGCATTTTAACAAGTGCGTGCAGCACGGAACCCAGCGCCGGGGCGACGGCGCACATATGGAAGGAATGAAGCAGCTCCGCAACGGGATCATCGGGAAAGTGCATACCATCAAGGCGATCGACCACCAGTTCCGCGAGCCGATAGGGCGGGCGGCCGCCGAACCCGCGCCCGCCGGTGTGAACTACGATTTGTGGCTTGGCGCAGCCCCCAAGGTGCCTTTCACCAAAAACCGCTGGCATTATAACTGGAGGTGGTTCTGGGACTATGGCAACGGCGATGCGGCAAACGACGGCGTGCACCAGATCGATGTAGCGGTATGGGCGCTGGGAGACCGGTATCCGAAGCGTGTTGTTTCGTCGGGCGGCCAATACTTTTATAACGACGACCACCAGACACCCGATACGCAGACCACGATTTACGAGTATGACGATACCCAGATCATCTGGGAAATGCGGCTTTGGACTCCTTACAACCTGGAAGGCCATGACAACGGCAACATAGCATACGGTACGGAAGGAAAAATGGAATTCGGCCGGGCAGGCGTGATCGTCACCAGGGAAAAAGAGCAGATCAGGATCGAGTCGCCGGAAGTCGTCGAGACCATTGTCCCCAACTTCCTGACTGCCGTCAGGGAGAACAACCCGGGCAGGCTGCATGCCCCGATCGATAAGGGAGCCATTGCAACCAATATGGCATTTTTAGCAAATATCGCCACACGCGTCGGGGCATCGTCGCTGGAATACGACCCGGTAAAAGCCGTGATCAGATGCCCGGGCTTTGAGCAGCAGGCCAATGCACTGCTGGGGCGGGAATACAGGAAAGGATACGAGCTCCCGTGGAAAGGCTGATACCTCAAACCTATAAACCATTCACAATTTCAAACATCATGAGTATGTTCAATCAAAGCTTAATGATACATGCGTTGCACAGACTGTTTAAAGGCAGCCTGCTGACGCTTTTATGTCTTACCCTGGTGACGGGCCACCAGGCGGCCGCGCAAAAGAAAAAGAAAGGAGGGGTACAGCAGGAGGTAGCCTTCGTGCAAAAGCCCGGAGAGCTGATGATCACGATAGGGGGTAAGCCTTTTGCGAGCTATGTCTATGAAGACCCTCAAATAACCAGGCCTTATTTTGCCCATGTTAAATCGCTGTGCGGTATCCAGGTAACCCGTAACTACCCGCCGCAGGAAGGCGATCCCAAGGACCACGCCACTTTTCATCCCGGTATCTGGCTTAGTTTCGGCGATATCAACGGCAACGACTATTGGCGGCTGAAATCGCGCGTAGAGCACGAGATGTTTGTGAAGCAGCCTTCCGGCGGGCCGGGCAGCGGTACATTTACCGTACGGAATTACTATATGAGCGCCGACGGGAAAGACAGGGTCCTGGAGGAACTGGTCAGGTATACTATCCTCGTCAGGCCGTCGGGTATCCTGCTGCTGACCAACAGCACATTCTCTTCAGGGTCAAGAGACCTGGCTTTCGGCGACCAGGAGGAAATGGGGTTGGGTGTAAGGGTGAACACGAAGTTTACCGTACAGTACGGCAACGGGCACATCACCAATGCGGAGGGGCTTAAGGACGGCGACGGCACCTGGGGCAAATCCTCGAAATGGGTGGACTACAGCGGGATTATAGACAATAAGACTGTCGGCGTGGTGATCATGCCCGACCCGGCCAACTTCAGGCCGAGCTGGTTTCACACGCGCGACTACGGCCTGATGGCGGCGAATGCTTTCGGCAGGGAGGCGATGAAGCAGGGAGAAAAGAGCTCGGAAGTAGTCAAAAAAGGAGATAAGCTTGAGCTGGGGTACGGCGTGCTGATCTACTGCAACGCAAAGGGAGCCAAAACCGATGTGGAAAGCGCCTACGAAGATTATCTCCAGGTAAGCAAAACAAAGTAAGGAAGAAGATGATCCGGGTATTTTGATTTAAAATACGAAATTTTTGAATTTTTCTACGGAAGTAGCTGTTGAGAGTCGTAAGGCAGACAACGTCGTCGTACCTATCCATTCAACTATACATTATGCAGGAAAAATCTAAGGATCTCTATTCAAGGGAGCTGGCCTATTCGCTGCTCAGCCTCGTCTTAATTATTGCGCTTTTGTACACGCTGCAGAGCGTCCTCATTCCTTTGCTGTTCGCCATCCTGTTTGCCATCTCGCTTTACCCGGTTGCCCGGTATCTCGAAAAATTCAGGTTGAGCAGGGTCGTATCGTCACTATTGGCCGTTTTCCTGGCGGTTATCCTGCTGGGGACTTTGATATGGTTTATTGTGCACCAGGTAATGATAATCGGTTCGGACGGGGCCGCGCTTCAGGCCAGGTTTATGGCGATACTGGATACGATTCTGCAATGGATAAGCAACCGGTTCGGAGTGGAACAAAGCCAGATCACGCAGAAGGTTAAGGAGATGTTGAACGAGGGCCTGTCTAATACGGGCACTTATCTGTCGGCGGCTTTCGGGTCGGTAGGAGGGATACTCGCCGGCACCGTTATTGTCCCGCTTTTCACCTTCTTTTTGCTGTATTACCGCGATTTTTTCCGGGAATTTTTCTTCCACGCCTTTATTTCCACTCCCAAGGAAAAGGTGCAGGATGTGCTCAACAAGATATATGACGTGGTGCAGAGCTACCTCCTTGGGCTTGTAACGGTAATGGGGATCGTGGCCGTTCTCAATACCGGAGGCCTGCTTGTGCTGGGTATACAATATGCCTGGTTTTTTGGTACGCTTGCGTCGCTGCTCATGTTGCTGCCTTATATAGGGATAGCGATAGGCTCGATACTCCCGGCCGTTTTCGCGCTGGCTACAAAAGACAGCGCGTGGTATGCGGTCGGCGTGGTTGGATGGTTCCAGGTAGTGCAGTTCCTGGAAGGCAACCTGATCACCCCCAATATAGTGGGAGGTAAAGTGAGTATCAACCCGCTGATGGCCGTTATCAGCCTCCTGCTGGGCGGGATGCTTTTCGGGCTTGCCGGGTTGATACTCGCTCTGCCCGTCACGGCAGTTTTAAAGGTATTTTTCGATGCCGTTCCGTCTATGATGCCGTTCGGATTTGTGATCGGTGAGCCGGAGAATTATCATCTCAAGCGGTTTTCGGGGAAGATCATCCTGAAAAGATGGAAGCTGAGGGAAAACTCTCCCGCCAAAAGCCCGCCTGACGAAAGCGAAACAAAAGCCTGAAAGGCGGCGGAGAGGCTATTGCCTGTAATGAAAGTCGACTCTTTGGACTATGTTTCCTGCCTCATCTTTCATAACGGACGATATGGGGTAGCCATCGGCGTCATACTGGTATTCCTCTTTGAAGCTCACCGGACCGTACTCCGGCAGGATTATCGTCATTTCAACAATTTCGTTCTCGCTCGAAAAAAGGGGGAGGAGATCGGGGATAACGGGGTATTTGAACCTGGCGGAGCCGTAGGGCGATTTTTTTGTACCATGCTTCCAGCCCAGGATAAGCTCGCCGGCGTCGTTGGTAACGCGGGTGAGATTGTTGCCCGTATAGGTGAGCACATAAGAGTATACGACCCCTGATTCGTCGGAGATCTTCATTTTCCCGATTTTTCCGCCCGAGATTTCATAGCTGATACTGGTTTCCCATACTTCACCCGGTGTTTCCGGGTCGAAAAGCCTGTGAATCGCGCCGGTCGGTAAACCGTTTTCCCCGTAGGTCACATCGAAGATCTGCGTGGTTTGGTCCGACTCGATCTGAAATTTTACAGCATTGTCTTTGGCATCGTACGTCACTTTGCTCCTGTACTCGTCTTCCACGCTGTTGTATTCCGACAGCCGGTTTTTACTGTCGTATACCAATTGATAAGTGACGGACCGGCCGCTGATGTTGGCAACCGTGCTAGTAAGCTGCCTGGCGCTCTGCTGCGGAGTAATGTCGTCGTCCTTTTTTTTGCAGCTGCCTGCTACTCCGATGCATACAAGCCCCAATAAGATTTGTTTTTTCATTTGGATAATAGATATTTAAGTTATTCTTCATTTCTCACTCCGAGCCTGCCGGGATGGGGCTAAAACATCAGTTCCTTGATGGCCGGCAGGTAGCTTCTTCCTACGCTGATCTCCACGTCATTGGGCAGCGAGACAAACAATTTGCTGATGTCGCGGTACAGCTCCCGGATATACGTCACATTCACGATGTAGGACCGATGGACCCTGATGAAATGCTGCGGATCGAACTTGCTCTCCAGTTGCCCGATGCCGATCGTGCACAGGTAGGCCTCGTTACCGATGGTATGGATCCAGGTGTAGTCGCCGTCTGCCTTGAGGTAGGTGATCTTATCGACCGGGATCCCTACGAGCCTGGATCCTTTTTCTACAAAAATGCGTGACGGGTAGCCGGTTACCCGTTCGACGGCGTCTGTAGCGGGGACGCGCTTCAGGTTCATCAGCCGCTGGAAAGCGCACTGGATCCTCAGCGGTGCAAGAGGTTTTACAAGGTAGTCTACTACCCTGTAGTCAAATGCTTTTGCAGCATGCTCGGGCGTAGCCGACATCAGGACCACGGGTGGGACATAGTCGAGCATATCGAGCACTTCAAAGCTGTTCCTGCCCGGCAGCATCACCTCCATTATGACCAGGTCGGGTTGGATCGTATTGATCAGCCGGACGGCTTCCGGACCGTTGCCGCATTCTTTCAGCAAAAATGAATAGGGCTGCCGGAGCAGGTAATCGCGCAGAACTTTCCGGGTGGATTCGTCTTTATCTGCAAGGAGTACAATCTTGTTTTTCATGGACTTATCGGGTTGTTTTCAAGGAGTCGCAAAAATAGCCGGGCAGAAAGCCACCCTGATCTGACATATGTCAGAAATTGCATGTTATGACGGTTCGTTTTACTTTTGCCTGCAAAGGACGATTTACTCACTACCGGTTTCGGCGATACAGACCATGCTACCACGTGAAATTTTTCAGAAGGTGTGCCGGTATGCACAGACCAGGGGAATTGTTTTTACCCCTCAGGAACAGGAAATTATTATTTCCCTGACCACGCATAAGGTGCTTCCGCCGCATACCATATTAATGGAGCAGGGCAAGCCCGTCAAATGGCTCTATTTCCTCAACAGCGGGATTGCGCGGCTGTACAGGATCCATAAGGGGACGGACCATACGCTGGGTATCATAAGCATCAACGATTTCATTTCCACGCCGCTGTATCTTTTCAGCGGGGCCATTTCCCCCTGCGCGCTGGAATCGCTGACGGAGGTCGATGTGCTGGTGTGGGACAAACCCAAAGTGGCGGCGATGAAAGAGCAGATCCCGCGGATGTACGATATGGAAATGGCAGTTATGGACAGGCTTTTGAACTGGGTCCAGGACAACCAGATCGATGCGGTCTGTATGACGGCGGAAGAACGGTACCAGAAGATCATGACCGAACAGCCGGAGGTCATCAGGCAGATCCCGCTGAAATATGTAGCCTCGCTGCTCGGGATCCACCAGGACAGTCTGAGCCGGATCAGGAAGTCGTTTACGAAATAAGACCGCGAAGACGACAGGCTTCCCCGGCGCGCCCCGGTATCAGGGCTGCCAGTAGTATTCCAGCTTGGCACAGTTATCGCACTGCGCGGCTATCTGGGATTTAAACCCGAGATCATATTCTTCCCGGAATTCCTCATTTGAATTCCACCGCCGGAATTTTACCGGTTTTCCCTCGTAGGTAGCGCTGAGCCTGTACCTGCCGATGGGGATGTCCATGAGCTGGTAGCTGTCATCAGGGCGCCGGCGGATCACGGAGCCCTCGCTACCGTCTACCAGGGGACCCTGCGGCGCCAGTACAAAGTCGATTCCGGCAGGGTCGATGTACACCCCCGGAAAGTTGTCGATAGTGACCAGGCCGCCGTAGTGGCCGGAGAGGGGTTGGGGCGCAACGCCCGACAGCCGCCAGACGAAGTTGCGCTCGCCGCCTTCGCCCCCGAACCCGCCCGGATTATCGGGATGTAAATAGAATGAGTAGTTTTCGCCGTTGTAGGAAACGCTGTGCGAAGCAAACGCGTACCATGAGCCGTCAGGGACCCGTACCTTGTATTTTCCTTCGCTGTTGGTGTAAGTCGTTATATTCGAGTTAAAGAATATGCTGTGATCAATAATGATCCTCACGCCCGGCAGGGCTTTCCCGGCCCCGTCTTTCACCACGCCGGTAGCATATCCTTTTTCCGGCCCGTCGCCGGGATCGACCCCGGCATTTGAGCACCCGATATGAAGTTGTGCCAGCGCCGCCAGCAAAAGGATGGAAGATTTCTTTTTTCTGTTTTTCATGGAATGGAGTTGATATGATAACCAGGCGATTTCTCCTGCAACAATCGCGGTTAGCAACCGTCCCGGGTTCATTGTTTCGATGAACGTTTGATTTAGTCGATGAAATACCCGATAAGGGCGACGGGACGAAACGCTTTATCGCGGATATGATCTCTTTATAGCTTTCTGAGGTTGTTCGTCGAAATATCGCAGCGCCGGCGCGCGGGGCAGGATAGCTTTGCGGCATCAAGAAAATATGATTAAGCTATGAAAATCCAGACTACCAGGATACGGGCGGTCCTGACGACACTACAACTGCTCGCATGCTGCATGCCGGTGACGGCACCAGCACAGTTATTGCAAAAAATGAAAACCCAGGCCGAACAGAGCGCTACGCGCAAGATCCTCAATGAAACGGATAAGGCTGTTTCCAAAGGGATCGACCAGGCCATCGGGTCGGCGGGTTCCGCTGTTACAGGGGCTCCGGAAAAGGGTACCGGCCAGAAACCCGTTGTGCCGGAAGCGGGCGGCGCCGTGCCGGCCGATTCCTCCGCGGAAGGCGCGGCTCCCTCGAAACCTGTCCGGTCGTACAGCAGGTATGACTTCATACCCGGCGAAAAGGTATTGTATGCAAACGACTTCGCCGAAGATCCTGTCGGTGAGCTTCCAACAGGCTGGAACAGTAACGGGAGCTCGGTAGTGGTTTCGCTGGAAGGAATTCCCGGAAAGTGGCTTCGGATGGCGCAGCGGTCGGTCTGCCTGACCGATAATGAACAACTGTTCGGCCCGGATTTTACCGTAGAATTCGATATGGTCCTGCAGATCGATTTCAAGGGCTGGCTGCCTCCTTCCTTCAATTTCGGCCTTCTCGCTTCCGGGGCCGACGCTCCTGCGGCCAACAGGCTGCTCTCGGATCCTAAGGGTGACAAATCGTTTTATGTGGAGATATCACCGCTTTCGGGCGCTGCGAACCTGGTTCTGGAAAGCTATGAAAAGTATACCCGTTATTTCAACAGCCCTGTGCGCAGCTATGACGAGGCTGCCCTGTGGTACGGGAAACCGGTGCATGTGGCTATACAGGGACAAAAGGAAAGGCTCCGTATCTGGATCGACGACGAAAAATATTACGACGTCCCGAAAGGTATTGCGAAGAACGGGGACTTTAACCAGCTGTTTTTCAAACTCGGCAGCAGCCCCTACAAGGACGAGCAGATAGGCGTTTATGTTTCCAATATCAAGGTAGCCAGGGGATTGCCCGACATGCGTCACAAGCTGGTGGAGGAAGGAAGGTTCAGCACGACCGGCATCCTTTTTGACACGGGCTCCGCTACCATCAGGCCCGAGTCGGCCGGAGTACTGAAGTCAGTGGCAGCGGTGCTGAAGGCGCATCCCGATATGAAGATCCGTATAGTCGGCCATACCGATTCGGTAGGAGAGGAGAAGGCTAATCTGGAGCTCAGCGGGCGACGTGCGGCGGCGGTGAGGTCCGCGCTGGAGAAAGAATATGACCTCGCCGGGACACGCTTCGAAACAGCCGGGAAAGGAGAGCAGGAGCCTGTCGCCGATAATTCCACAGCCGAGGGAAGAGCGCAAAACAGGAGAGTGGAGTTTATTACCTATTGACAACCCAACATTATTCATTGAAAATGAAAAAACTGGTTTCATACCTCTTTATCATGGCAGCTTTTACATCGTGCCGTAATGACGACGATCCTTTCAAAGATGAAAATGACTGGGATGTCGTTATCCCTTCTTCACAGCATGCCCCGGGTATAGGCAATACCGACGGACCTTACCGGGGAACACCGTGGGAGCTGCCGGAAGGGATCGAAGTGGTACGGCGTCCCGGGAAGTCGTTCGACCCTGACCCGCAGCTGCTCTACGGGAGCCTTAACACATTTTATGCGGATATCAGCTTCGTCAACCATCTCGATGTGTCGGTAACGATCCAGATACCGGCCGGGCTGATCTGCGTGTTTAACAGTGAAGGGCGCACCCAGGACGGGCTCCTGACGTCGGCGGTAAGGGTGGAGGTGCCGCCCACCCATTCCGTCACGGGATCAGACTCGGACACAACCACGATCTACCTGGGGCTGGGCTGCCTGAATTATTCGAAAGCCTTTCCCTGGGAAGAGAACCAGGAGCAGGACACCCGGGACTATCCCATAGGAAAGGATATGTATAGCCCGGACGTCGTCACTTCCGATCCCAACCTCGGGAAATTGCTCGATCTGCTGAAGGATTACCCGGGGCTCCGGCTTACGCGGCACTACAATCCGCAGGAAATGTTTGATCCGGGCTATGAGCCGGAGCCCTGGCGGAAAATATACATGACGATACAGGAAGCGCTCTGGGACATAACCGACGGCAGCGGCCTGACCCGGAAAAGCTACCGTGAGCTGGTAGAAGCGCTGAAACCTTATCGCTGAAAGCCGGCTGCTGCTTACATCATGGCCCGGATGGCCGGTCTCCCTACCCCGAAATGTGCCGACAATCCGACACGGAATCCTGTCCTGGCACCGAGGTAGGGATTCCCGGCTACCCATCCTTCCGTTTTGGCTTCCCCGGTGGCAAATAAACGCCATGTTTTGCCGAGGCTGTAGGCTACGTGCAGCTTTAGCATGCCTCCCGGGCGGGCTTTCGTGTCATAAAAGTCCGAAGGCTGGAGCCACAGCATGGCCGACGGCTGGAGCAGCCACTTCTTTTCTCCTCCGGCCGGTAACGAATAAGGGCTTCTTTCGATCTCGATACCGGGCAGCCATTGCTCCTTATTGCGATAGGTATGAAGGCTCACCAGGTATTGCGTGTTCCCTTTTTCCAGGAAAACATCGGTGCTGAGGTCATAGCCGAATGAGTTGAGGTAGTGCCTGACAGCGAAGTTAAAAGCCGTGCTGCGCCCTATCCTGATCCGGTTAATGCCTATCATAAAAGGGGATAGGAAATTGAGATATTGCATCCTGCTCATTTTTTCCAGGTAATTGTACTCTTCCTGCGTAAGCGATGTGGTCTTGATAGCCCGGTCGATCCCGGTCCCGCTCGGATGTACGCCCCTGGCCTCATAGGGCTCGTCGGGCCGGTGCAGGTCATATACCCACGGGGTGAAATCCCAGCCTACAAAATCGCGGTCGGCAACGGTGACGCCGTAGGTATTCATGCTGTCGATGCTTGCATCGTAGCCGCTTTGCTTGAACTGTCCGACATAGTCGAGCGTATGCTTGGTGAGCAGGATGTTCAGTGCGACGTTGGCATGGCGGGAGCCCAGGTAAAAATTGTCTTTCTGCAAGCCCCGCAACAGCAGGAATTCGCTCTCAATCCCTGCGGCGAAGCTCCTGACCAGTTCCCGGGGCGCATCTTTTTTCAGGCGGACCAGGTCCTCATCTTTTACGCGGCTCACCGAGCCGTTGGCAAAACCGCCGTTGAAACGGTTATAGGTCTCGTCGTAGGAAGAAATTCCCCTGATCGTCAGCCCGGCCCTGTGAAACTCTTCATGCATCCACTGGGGCGAAAGTACAACCCCGTAATAGGTGAATACATAATCGACAAGTCCCGAGGTAGCATTGGATGCAATGCGGTTCAGGATTTTCTTTCCCCTGGAATCCGGCCTGATGATCTTATGCCACAGCCGGTTGTTGAAGTGATAATTCAGCCGGTGGAGATTCTGGGTCACGGAAAGGGCCTGCTGCATTGAGAAGCTATCGAAAAGCTCCCCGGCACGCGCGGCATCCTGCTGAAAAGGCAGGTCGACGAATGGCAGATCTATCTGCAGGGGATAATCCGGGGCGCTTTCTGCAGATTGTCCCATCACCGCCGCTCCCGGGTATGCGGCAGCCAGCAGGGAGGGCAGGAGGAGGTTTGCAAGAATTGATTTTTTCATGGTGATAAATTTTTAATTAAGCGACGGCTGCAAAAGTAAACCTGTAGTTTATCCCGGGACCGGAAGATTCTACAAAGCTCATTTCTGAACGACAAACCGCATTACAGGCAGACGGGTTGCGAGAACAACCCCGCAAAAAGACATTTCAACTGTCTTATTCTGCACTTCATCGAATATCCCTTTCATCCTTATGGCAAGCCCCCCAGATTTGTGCCCGAAACCAGCAACTTAATATCTGTTCATTCCATGAAAAATATACTTTTAACCGTGTTTCTCCTGGCGACAGGATTTTCACAGGCGCAGCAGCTATCCCAGTCGGTATGGGGAATAGTGCGGGACGAGGTTTCCCGAAGCCCGCTGACCGGAGTTTCAGTCCTGCTGATCCAGCCTGAAGGAGCCCCGCATAAGGGCGCTATGACAAATACTGACGGGGAATTCCTGATAGCAGGAGTACCTACAGGCCGCCATTCCTTCCGGCTCACCATGGTCGGTTATGAAGATCAGCTTCTTTCCAATGTCATCATTACCGGCGGAAAGGAGGTCATCCTGGAAGTCGCCATGACCGAGTCGGCGCAAATGCTTAACGAAGTGGTGGTAACTGCCGACCGGGCCGCCGACAAAGGCAAAACCAACAATGAGCTGGCCCTTGTAAGCGGCCGGTCGTTTAACGTGGAAGATACGAAGCGGTACGCCGGCTCTCTGGGCGACCCCTCCCGTATGGCTGCCGGCTTTGCAGGCGTGGCTTCCGGGAACGACGCCCGGAATGACATCGTGGTCCGTGGAAACTCGCCTACCGGTATGCTATGGCAGCTGGAAGGGCTCAACATACCCAATCCCAATCATTTTGGTTCGTACTTCGCCACCGGCGGGCCGGTAAGCATGCTCAACAACAACGTGCTGAGTAAATCCGATTTCCTGACAGGAGCGTTTCCCGCTCAGTACGGCGACGCACTGTCGGCTGTTTTCGATCTCCGGATGAGGGAGGGGAATAACCGGAAATACGAGTTTCTGGGGCAGATAGGCTTCAACGGGTTTGAAATAGGTGCGGAAGGGCCGTTTTCCAAAAATTCGAAGGCATCTTTCCTGCTGAATTACCGTTACTCCACCCTGGGCGTATTCAAGGCGCTGGGCATCCAGTTCGGCACCGGAACTTCTGTGCCGGACTACCAGGACCTTAATTTCAAATTGTCTGTCCCGGCAGGCCGGAAAGGGAAATTCTCGTTTTTCGGGATAATGGGAAGCAGTGATGTGCAGTTTCTTGGAAATGATACGGATACCACGCTTACCGATCTCTATGGCAGCGAAAACACCAATATGCGCGTGAGATACGGAACCAATATCGTGGGCGCTTCTTACGAGCACACCCTTTCGCCGCGGACAAACCTCAGGCTTGCTCTGGGGACCAGCATGACAAAGGAAAGGTTCAGCGGCGATTCCATCAGCGTTGTTACCAGGGAAGCATTTCCCGCAGCCGAATCCAGGTACAATACCCGTAAGTATTCAGCTACCGCGGGCCTTCGCCATAAATTCAGCGCAAGAAGCAGCCTGTACAGCGGGATTTCCACAGACCTGCTCAATTTCGACCTCTACAACAAGACGATGCACCGGGGAGGGACGATCGATTCCGTTCGTGTGGATGAAAAGGGACAGGTCTCCGCTCTTACTCAGGCGTACACACAGCTGCGTTACAGGATGGCCGGCCGACTGATGATGACTGCCGGGCTTCACTTTCAGCATCTGAGCCTCAACGGGAAAACTGCTTTGGAACCACGGGCCGGGCTTCGCTACAGCTTCGGCAGGGGACAGGCCATCGGCGGCAGCTACGGGCTGCATAGCCAGACACAGAATATGTATACCTACTTTATAAAAACCCCGTCAGAATCGGGTACGGTCCGTACCAACCAGGACCTTGATTTTACCAGGAGCCACCATTTTGTGCTCAGCTATGAAAACAGGCTGTCGGAGCACCTGCTCCTCAAGATAGAGCCTTACGTGCAGATGATCTGTAAGGTGCCGGTAGAGCAAAGGCCTTCCTCCTTTTCATTGCTGAATACGGGCACGCTGTTCGGCCCTGCCGACAGGGACAGCCTGGTCAATGAAGGTTCCGGCAAAAACCTGGGGATCGAGCTTACCCTGGAGCGATATTTTAATGACGGCTACTATTTCCTGGCAACGGCTTCCCTCTTCGACTCGAAGTACAAAGGCAGCGACAAGATAGAACGCAATACCGCCTTCAATACGCAATACATAGCCAATGTGCTGGGCGGGAAAGAGATAAAAATAGCCCGTACCAATGTCCTGAGCTTCAATGTGAGGTCGACCCTGGTGGGGGGCAGGTATTTTACGCCGCTCAACCTCGAAGCTTCCAGGCTGCGGGGGCAAGCGGTTTACCGGGAATCGGAAGCCTTTTCCGAGAGGCAAAAGCCCTATTTCAGAACCGATCTCCGGTTTTCATACCGCTGGGAAATGGGTAAAAGCACCATGGAGTTTGCCCTCGACCTGCAAAATGTGACTGCTCACAAGAATATATTCCAGCAGGTGTACAACCCGCGGACAAATGCTATGGCCTACCAGTATGGCCAGGGTTTCTTCCCTGTTCCTTATTTCAGGGCAACATTCTGATAAACCGGTCTCCGGCGGCCGGCAGGTAAAATTGGATGTAATTGCTTGAAAAACATACTATACCGGAAAGCCCTCCCTTCGATAACCGCGGGAGGGCTTTCCTTTTTACAGGATGCAGGTTAGCTGGCTCCGAATAAGGAAAATACCTTTTTACCGGCGGTCAGCACGCCCACCGCAAGCAATCCCGCAGCCAGGCCGATACCTATCTCCCTGATCACGGCAGGGACCTCCGGGAGGAAGTGGTGAAAGTAATCGATATTATGAACGAATATGCCTCCCGATACCAGGATCAGCGCAATGGTGCCGATCACACCCAGAAGCTTGATGATCACCGGTAGAGCCTTCACCAGTAAGTGCCCCAGCTTCGAAAGAAAACCTTCGTTGCCGGTGCTTTTTATCAGCCTGTAGCCCGCGTCGTCCATCCTGACGATCAGCGCCACGACTCCGTAAACGCCGACCGTAGCCAGGAACGCCACAACAGATACGGTCAGTACCTGGATAGCCAGGCTTTGGTCGAGCACCGTGCCGAGGGCAATGATGACGATCTCCACCGAAAGGATAAAATCGGTGGTAATGGCTGATTTGATTTTTGATTTTTCAACATCGCTGTCGTCCCTGCGCTCCTCGATTACTTCCTGACCGGTTTTGTCGGAACGATGGAACAAGTATTCGATGATTTTCTCCACACCTTCGTAAGCGAGGTAAAATCCGCCGAGTACCAGGATCACCTTGATGGCCGCCGGGAAAAAAATGTTCAGCAGGAGGGCCGCCGGCACTATGATCACTTTGTTGAGGAAAGAACCTTTCGTAATAGCCCAAAGGACAGGGATCTCCCTTGAAGCCAGAAAGCCGGTAGCCTTTTCGGCATTGACAGCCAGGTCGTCGCCCAGTATACCGGCAGTTTTGCGCGTGGCTACCTTGCTCATGACCGCCACGTCGTCCATTAAAGCAGCTATATCGTCTAAAATCGCAAAAATGCCTGAAGCCATGTTAGTAATGTTGGTGCGGGCGTAAATATAGAGATAATCATAGTCAGCCCGGATGGAAATATAAATGCAACATTGTTGCATTTATATTTTTATATTGTTTATTTGCAACAACATTGCATTTGAAAGGTTTGAAGGCCGGGCATAACAGCTCCGCCCGGTAGATAAAGAGTTTTAAAAAAACAAGTTTTATAACCAATATGACAAAAAGAAAGAAACTGCCCGTTACCGTATTGAGCGGGTTTCTGGGGGCAGGAAAAACTACGCTGCTCAACCAGGTTCTGCATAACAGGGAAGGGCTCAGGGTAGCGGTCATCGTGAACGACATGAGCGAGGTAAACATCGATGCACGCCTGGTAGAAAACGAAAATGTGCTTTCACGTACGGAAGAAAGGCTGGTAGAAATGAGCAACGGGTGCATCTGCTGTACGCTCAGGGAAGACCTTATGACTGAGGTAGAGAAGCTGGCCAGGGAGGAACGGTTCGATTATCTGCTTATCGAGAGCACGGGCATCAGCGAGCCGGTCCCGGTAGCTCAGACTTTTTCTTATGCAGACAGCGGGAGCGGAGTTGATCTTTCTGAATTCAGTTATATCGATACAATGGTAACGGTGGTGGACTGCTACAATTTCTTTAACGATTTTGGGTCGGCCGAGCTCCTGGCGGACAGGGATCCTACCGGGTTGGAAGGGGACTACCGTACGATTGTGAACCTGCTGACCGACCAGGTGGAGTTTGCCAATGTGATTGTGCTCAATAAAACCGACCTGGTAGACAAAGAGACGCTGGGACTGCTGAAAGCTACGATCCGTAAGCTGAATCCGGGCGCCCGCATTATCCCTGCCACCTTCGGGCGCGTACCGGCAGGCCGGATCATGAACACGGGACTTTTTGATTTTGAGGAGGCTCAGCAATCGACCGGCTGGCAACGCGAGCTGGAAGCGGAGCAGCACACTCCCGAGACTGAGGAGTACGGCATCAGCTCATTTGTTTTCCGTGATAAGCGGCCCTTTCACCCCGAACGGTTGTGGCGGTACCTGAACGACGACTATCCTGTCGGCATCATCAGGGCCAAGGGGCTTTTCTGGCTGGCATCGCGGCCCGACGATGCGCTGAGCTTTTCACAGGCGGGCGGGTCGTCGAGGCTGGAAAAGGCGGGTGTGTGGTGGTGCAGCATGCCTTATCAGGAGAGGATCCGCTATGCCGCCTTTGCTTATAACAAGGATTATATCGAAGCGCGGTGGGACAAGCAATGGGGCGACCGCATGAACGAGCTGGTCTTTATAGGGCAGGATATGGAAAAGGAGCATATCATCGCAGATCTGCGAGATTGCCTGCTCCGCGATGAAGAGCTGTCGCTGATGACCCGTAAAGACGGTCTGGCGGACCCTTTCCCGCGGGAGATCTGATCAGAACTTCCAGATCACGTTCATGAAGATATTTCTTCCCATGCGTGGCAGCCGGTTCCAGTCGGCAAAGGTCGTATAATTCTGGTCCAGGAGGTTTTCTGCTCCCGCTTTGAGCATGAGGGAGCGGTCGCCGAATTCGAAGAGCTGCGATGCCGACAGGTTCAAAACGGCATATGCGGGGAGGGAGCGCTCTCCGAACTCAGGGTTGAACCGGGTTTGCTTCAAGGACCCTTCGGCGGACGCGTCTGCCGAAAAGGACTTGTGCGTAAAACTGACTCCCCCCTGGTAGCCGAACGGCTGCATCAGCGGGAGCGGGCCGATGCCGGCGCCTTTGCCGTTCCGGTAGCTGGCTTTGCTTGTCCAAAGCCAGTTTTTGTCAACCTGGTAGCTCACTTCCAGCGCGCCGGTCACTATCCCGGCATGGCGCAGCTGCTCATATACTTTTACGCCTGCAGCGCCGATAGTCATGGTGCTAAGGCTTTTGTCGGGCCTGCCGATGATATAATCGTATACCCGGAAAGCCGAGCCGGAGAGCTTCGCCGACAGGCGCGCGCGCCGGTAAGCGGTGAGAATGCCGCAGGTGAAGGTCTTCTCATTTTTCATTTCCGGGTTACCTATATAATCGAACCGGTCGAAGCTGTTGAAGAGGTAATAGCCGTAGCCTTCCGAGATCCCCGGCGCCCGTTCGCCGTATCCGGTCGAGAGCGAAAGCAGCCAGCTTTCGCTCTCGCGTATAAGAGAGGAAGAAAGTCTTTTCAGCAGCCTTGTCCGGTTTTTTTGCAGATCAGGATAGAAGATGCGGAGGCTTCCCAGGCCGGTTATATTATCGATCAGGTTGTTGTGTACAGCCAGGCCTGCCGCTGTCGTTGCTTTCCATTTTTCATGAAAGGAATAGCTGTCTTCCGCAAAGAGATCAACATAACGTGTGGCTACCCCGGGCCAGGTTAGCATGTACATATCTTTTCGGCCCGGCGTATCGGAATACATCGTCATTTCGGCAAGAGAATGGTTGTGGTGCCCGCTCAGATTGGCCTTCCAGTCATGTTTTTCACTGCTTCCCTTCAGTTGTGAATAGAAACCCCATGTCTGGCTCCATCCGGGCATATCCATCCTTATGGGCACGGCCGGACGTTCGGAATCGTCCATGACGTGCTTCACGTTATTGTAGTACAGCTTGGTCTTCCACTCGCTTACGGCAGGCGATATATGATGATGTATGTATTCCAGCGATGCGATATAAGCCTGTGCAAGCGACACGTCCATCGGCAACGCAGGGTAACCTACGTCCGACGCGCGATCGAAGATCAGCGAAGCTTCCACGTGCCGGTGCTCACCCGCTTTATAGCCTGCTATCGCCGACATATTGAGCTTTTTGAACCCGGAATAGAGGATTTCCGTCCCTCCCCCGGCTTTGTAATTGTCCGCGTTCCTGTAGGTGACATCCGCGTTGGCGAAGAAAGTCTCGCCGGAATAGGCAACCCCTGTTCCACCCGTTTTCTGCCGGTTGTTGGCTTCAAAGCCGCCGAATACGCTGCCGTTAAATTCGCCGCGGCCGAACGTCCCTTTTTTCCTGACCAGGTCCAGGCTGCCTGCGATAGTCGCCCCTCCCGTGGAACCGGAAGGCCCGTTATGCACCGTAGCCCTTGCCAGGTTGGTAGTTTCGACGTAGGAGGTGACAGGATCCATTTTGTCGGTGCAGGCTGCGTATATCCGCATGCCATCTATGGTAATGACGCTGCGTTCGGATGCCATACCGTTGAGGTAGGGCTCCCAGGCGTAGGATCCTCTCCGTATCATATCGACGGCTGCCGATTTTTCCAGGTAGGTGTCCAGCGAAGCCAGCGGCTTGGCCGATCTGTCTGATGCGGAGCGCTGCGAAATGACGACCACCTCCCTCAATTCCTGCAGCCCGAAAGTATCTGCAGGAACCGTGTGCGAATGGTGATGCTGGTCCGTTTGGGAATAAACGGCCTGGCGGTAAAAAATTACCGAAGCTAAAATAAGGATCGACCGGAACATATGCGTGCCGCTGGAAATGATCGGAAGGGCCTCTGATGGTATATACCTGCCGGCTTAACGGCTCAGAACGCTATTTCAAAATAGATGCTGCTTTCCGGGTTGGATTCGGTTACAGGCTCACCCTTTATCACATCTCCCTTTTCATTTACTACCTGGAGATTGATTTGCCAGTCACCGGTCATCGACAGCGAGAGCTTCCCTTTGTAGATCCCGTCCTGCAGGGTAAGGTCTACGTTATTATCGGAACCGTGCCCCATTGCGGGCATCCGGGGTTCTATTTTGATCGTGTAGCCGCTGACCGGCTCAAAATCGGACATCGATTTCATACGGTATAAGAGGGCGGTCATATCGTTTGATCCCGTAGCCGGTTTCAGCGGCTCTATCATGGTCAATACATACTTTTGACCGTCTGTTCCCTGGAACGACTCTGCTATCCGGCCCGGGGCGGCCTGCACGGCTACTTTCCCGGTTGAGGTATAGTTGGCGCCATCAATACGATGAGAGAAAGAGAGCTCCCAGTCTCCGGCCATCGGGAATATGATGAAACCACCGAAAAGAGAAGAAGCGCCTGTTACAGGTGTGATCGCCGATGCCGGGCATGAATGGCTCGTGTTCTCCATTTTCATGGTTGGAGCCCACGAAACATCGGTATCGTTGGACAGGCTGCTTCCGTTAGGATTTTTTACCTGGAAGAATATTTCGTTATACCCGGTCGCCAGCTTTCCGCTTACCGAGTAGAGATCTACCACATGGCTCCCGTTCTCAACGGAGGCCACTAGCTTCAGTCCATCGAGCTCATCCGGTACGGGATCGGCGTCCTTGGAGCAGGAAGCCAGGAATCCGATGGTCAGGAGAGACAGACTACAGATAATATTTTTGAATGACTTCATTTTACCTTAGCTTTTAAATTGGACCGGGTTGCCTGCAACCCGGGTGCTTTTTTCTTCCCTGCAGAAAGTACTGCATAGTTACTCAACGGGTTCAGGCAAAAAGTATGATTGGAGTCATGATTTATATTTTCAGTTATATTTAATGTAATTTTAACAGCTCAACATCTCAGAAAAGTTCAACCCCATGCTAGACATTATCAGATCGGCCTATCAGCATCCGTTGCTCTCGGAAGAGGATTTACAGCGAATAGCGTCGGCTCACCGGAAGGAGGAGATGGAAAAAGGACATATTTTGCTTGGAGAAGGAAAGGTGGCCAGCGAATATTATATCCTTGAGAGCGGGCTGGTGAGGTCGTTTGTACATGACTATGACGGCAACGAGATCACGACCGAGTTTTTTGTAGCGGGGGAGATCGTAATTGTCCCCACCTCCCTGTTCCGGCGTACGCCCTCGCAGGAGACCCTGGTCGCCGTGACGGGTTCGACGCTGTTGAAAATCGGTTTCACCGAGTTCCAGGAATTGTTTCACAGCATCCCGGGGTTCAGTGAGTGGGGGAGGCTCTGGTTTACGCACCAGCTTTTTGCAATGAAGCAGCGTTCGCTTGAAATGATTACCGAAACCGCCACCAACCGCTACCTGAAGTTGATGAGGGAAAAGCCGCAGATCATACAATACGTACCGCTCAAGCAGATCGCATCTTTCCTGGGGATCACCGACACCTCCCTGAGCCGGATCAGGAAAGAGATCATTCCGTGACTTCCTGAATAAATTCCGGGACAATTTATTATCCGGGACAGCTTATAACCTGGTTGACCGGTTGCCGGTAATGGATCGCTGACATCCGGCAGCCCGGCTATTTCTTGTCATTTGGCAAGATGATATTCGTAGCCTCATCTCTAACTTTGGATGAGAAAATAAACAATCAACCATCATTCATTATAACATTATTATACCATGAAAATTAACCCTGTAGTCTGGTTTGAGATTTACGTCGAAGATATGGCCCGGGCCACGGCGTTTTACGAAACAGTGCTGAGCCTGAAGTTGGAAGATATGTCCGACCCGACGGATCAATCCATGCAGATGCGGTCATTTCCGGCCGATATGCAGGCCCATGGTACGGGGGGCACACTGGTGAAGATGGATGGAATGGAGCCGGGCGGAAGCAATGTCGTGATATATTTCGGCTGTGAGGACTGCGCAGTGGAAGAGGGTAGGGTGGAAGCGGCCGGAGGGAAAGTGCTCCAGTCCAAAATGGCGATAGGCGAGTTTGGATTCTGCTCGCTGGTAAACGATACCGAAGGCAATACCATCGGGCTGCATTCCATGAAGTAGGCTGCGGAGATGGAAGCTGAAAGAGTCGTTGCCGCCGTCCTGGTAAGAAAACCGCTGGAATCTGTCTGGAAGCACTGGACAGACCCGGAAGATATGGAAGAATGGAGCAGCCGGCGGCAATATGAAAGGATAGTACCGTTCCAACTGATCAGTTATGTGTTCAGCGACGGCAGAAAAGGCTGCGTGGAATTTCAGCACATTGACCGGAACACGATCGTCAGGGAGAGCTTTGAGCCCGATCCTGACTCGTCTCTGACCAGGCAGCGCGAATACTGCCAGACCCGGCTTGACCGGTTTAAAGAATACGTGGAGGAACTATAAACCTGAAAACCTAAAAATATACCATTATGCCAAAGTTAAATCCATATCTCAATTTTGATGGCCAGGCCGAGGAAGCCTTTAATTTTTACAAGTCCGTTTTCGGCGGAGAGTTCCGGGGGGAGATCCACAGGATCGGCAATGCACCCGGTACCGAAGGATTGCCGGAAGATGAAAAAAACAGGGTGATGCATATTGCGCTTCCCGTTGGTGACGACCTGCTGATGGGCTCTGATATTATCCCCTCTGCAGGGCACCGGCTGGTAAAAGGCAATAACAATTACGTCTCGATTTTTCCTGACTCGAGAGACGAAGCCGACCGGCTTTTTGCAGGGCTCTCTGAAGGAGGAAAAGTGGAAATGCCCCTGGAAGACCAGTTTTGGGGCGATTATTACGGCAGCTTTACCGATAAATTCGGTGTAAAATGGATGATCGATTATTTCGTGAAGCCGTAACGGTGTTTCAGTAAAAGGAAGAAGCACGTACAAAGCGGGCCCGGGGCAATTGCCCCGGGCCCGCTGTTTATTGGTACCAAGGGACTTACGTATAGGAGAGCATCGTTTGTTACTGAAAAGCGGCCGCCTGAAGCGGGTTTACCTGCCTGTTCTCCCCGGATATAAGGATACTTCTACATAAAAATTACTAGTAATAATTCTATGAATAACGGATAATCATACTAACTGATTCGAAGCCCCGCAGGTCTATATTTGCCCGAATAGCGGTTAGGATCTCCTCCGCGGGACGATTAGCCGATACAAACTCCGGACCGTTATTTCCATTCACACAACTGTTATCATTTTATTATTTAACTATGAAGAGAAGACTATTTTTCCATGTGCTTTTTCTGACGTTACTGTCCCTCCCTTTCAGTAAAGTCAGTGCGCAGCCCACCCCTTTTACCTGTGAACCTGGGGTTAGCTACCTGTTTAGCGGGCCCGCAGACGGGGCTACCATTGCCTACGAATACAACCTGCTTACCGGGCAGATGACCGAGGCAGCCAATCCCCTCATCGCAGGGGCGGCCGAAAACCAGCTCAACGGGATCGGCTACAACGTGGTCGACAATTATATCTGGGGACACCTGATTGGGACCAACAAGATAGCCAGGGTGGGCAGCGACTGGTCGGTACAATCTTTTACTGTAACGGATCTGCCGGTGGATACTTATAATGTAGGAGATATCGACAAAGATGGTATCCTGTATCTTTATAATCAGACGAGTGACAAAATTTATAAGATCGATCTGACCGAAGCCCCCGCCTTGTCGGCTACTGAGCTTTCCACGACCTCTACCAATGCTGCAGATTGGGCGGTAAGCCCGATCAACGGGATGATCTACGGCATTGCAAGACAAGGCACGAATAACTCCTTCACACTGTACGAGTTCAACCCCGAAAACGGTACCCGGAGAGTCGTCGGGAATGTCAGCGGCGGAGGTATCAATCTGGCGCCCAATTTAGCTTCCAGCTATGGGGCCGCCTTTATGGATCGCGACGGGGCCCTTTATGTTGTGAATAACGCTACCGGCCAGATTTTTCGTATCGATGCGCCGCATAACGATAACCTTACGGCCGTTCTTATCGGCACGGGTCCGGCCACCACGTTCAACGATGGCGCGCGTTGCTTCAACGCTCCGCTGCAGCCGGCATTTGATTGCGCAGATGGCAAAAGTTACCTCTTCCAGGGTGAACCTACGGTCGCAGTAGAATATAATCTTGCGACCGGTACCGCCACGCCGGCGAATGGCGGCAATCCCCTTATTCCCACTGGTGTCGGCGAACGCCGTATCAATGCGATAGGTTATAATCCTGTCGATAACTATATCT
This sequence comes from Spirosomataceae bacterium, assembly GCA_037191015.1. GTDB lineage: Bacteria > Bacteroidota > Bacteroidia > Cytophagales > Spirosomataceae > Ravibacter. The sequence continues at coordinate 52,811 of JBBCKD010000012.1, read as the reverse complement.
GGGGCTCACGTATCAACACCAACCAGATTGCAAGGGTAGGGAGTGATTGGTCAGTAGAGTTCCTTACAGTAACAGGTTTGTTGCCCAGCCACGATATTGGGAATGTAGGGGACATCAGTAACGACGGGATCTATTATGTAAAAGCAGGAGACAAGGAGAGCCACTACAAGATCGACCTGAATCCCGGATCTGCGGACTATTTAAAGGCCGTACTTATCAATAGTCCGGGAAGCACCACCCTTGCCGACTGGTCGATTAGTCCTGAGGACGACATGATCTACGGCATACGCCTTGAAGACAGAGCCCTGTTGCGGATCAATCCTGAAACCGGCCTCGTCACTAACCTTGGGACCGTGACAGGTCTGACGCAATTGCCGGCAGGTAGTATTGCCGTGGGAGCCACGTTTATGGACGCTGACGGAAATTTCTATATCAGCAACAATGATCCCGGACATATATATAGGATCGCTACCCCTCACACCATTACTACACCTGGCGGTAATATCCCTGCGCTGCACATTTCGGGCAGCCCCGTTTCCTCTGCGAACGACGGTGCCCGTTGCGCGAATTCGCCGATACCCGGATTGGAGGTGCAGCCGCCATTCAATTGCGCAGATGGCGGAAGGTATCTCTTCCAGGATAACCCGACGGTCGCTTATCAATACAATCTTGCTACCGGTACCGCCACGGCGATGAACGGAGGCAATCCTCTTATTCCTTCCGGATCTAACCGGCAGATCAATGCTACGGGCTATAACCCGGTCGACAATTATATCTGGGGCGCTGTCGTCGGTACCAGCCAGATTGCAAGGATTGGGAGCGATTGGTCGGTGCAAACCTTTAACGTAACAGGTTTGCCTGACAGCCCCGGAATGAACGTGGGGGATGTCAGCGAAGATGGTATCTACTATGTGAGATCAGGAGGTGAAAACTCGTTTTACCAGATTGATTTGAACCCCGGTTCTGCAAACTATCTGGTAGCTATCGAGGTGACCGGCAGCCAGGGCGGCATGGCCGATTGGGCTTTCAGTCCTGTAGATGATAATCTCTACGCGGTAGACAATGCCAACAGGAAACTGCTTCGTATCAATCCGACAACCGGTGGCGTCTCCGATCTTGGGACGATATCAGGCCTGGGCGGAATAGACCTGCTTGTCGGGGCCGTATTTATGGACATTGACGGTGGTTTCTACCTGAGCAACAACAACCCCGGGCGCATCTACAAGATCGCTGCTCCGCACACCGGTAATACCGCTGCGCAGTTCCTTTCAGCCGGGCCTACTTCAGGCCTGAACGACGGTGCCGCCTGCTGGGGACCGCCGATAAACGTAAGCTCTCAGGAACCTTTTACCTGCGGAACGGGGATGAGCTACCTGTTCAGCGGGCCCGACTCGAACTCGCCCACCAGGGCTTACGAATACGACCTGACCACCGGCGTTATGACCGAGGCGGCAAATCCCCTGATCCCGGGTGAGACCAACAACCAGATCAACGCGATCGGCTATAATGTCATCGACAACTACATCTGGGGGCACAGGATCGGGACCAAGCAGGTCGGCCGGGTAGGCGCCGATTGGTCGGTGGAATTCTTTGACGTTGCCGGTTTGCCTGGTTTACCAGAGGATAACCGCTTTAACGTCGGCGATGTCGATGCAGATGGTATCCTGTACCTTTACAGGTCAACAGAGACAACCGTTTACAAAGTCGACCTGAAAAACTGGGCCAGCGGCCTGTCTGCTACTACAGTCACTATTCCCTCCGGCGCCAACGTTGCGGACTGGGCGGTAAGCCCAATCAACGGCAAGATCTACGGAGTTGAATCCAATACCTTCCGCCTGTACGAGTTCGATCCGGCAGCCAACACCATGACGAACCTCGGGGCGGTCAGCGGGGGAGGTATCCAGACTATAACCGGTGGTTTTGGTGCAGCTTTCATGGATAGCGACGGATCCCTGTATATCAGCCACAACAACACGGGTAATATATACCGCATCGCTTCGCCGCACACCAGCAGCACTACGGCAACCTTTGTGATTTCCGGAGATGAAAGCTCTACCAATGACGGAGCACGTTGCTTCAACTCGGCGCTGCCGGTCACATTGGTGCATTTTAACGCTGCCAGGGAAAACACTTCTGTGAACCTTACCTGGTCTACTGCCGCGGAGGTCAGCAGCAGGCATTTCGAGGTAGAACACAGCCTCGACGGCAGGACCTGGGCGAACATCGGGACGGTACTCGCTAAGGGCGAAAGCACCAGACTGATCCGCTATTCCTTTGCACACGGAAATCCTACAGCCGGTATGAATTTCTACCGCCTCAGAATGGTCGACCTGGACGGCACATCCGAGTTGAGCTTTATCCGCTCCGTGTCTGTCAACGAGACAGGAATTGTGTCGGTACCGCTTCCAAACCCTGTGGCAGGCAACCGGGTCTGGGTATCGAATCATGCCGGGGTGAAAAATGTTACCCTGTACAACATGCTCGGAAACGAGGTGATCAAAACCGGTAAAGTTTCCGATCAGGGGATCGACATCAGCACGCTGCCGGCAGGTATCTATATCATGAATATATTACGCGACAACAATATCCGCACCATACATAAAGTAGTAGTGGAGAAGTGATGCTTTTTTAACCGATAGCACATCTTTTTCTCTACGAGCAGGACAGTCAGGTATATTTCATCCGGTAGCTAAACCCGGGAGAAGATATACCTGGCCGACCTGTATTGTTTTAAGGCCGGGCGCTTTGTTGCGCCCCTCAGCTTATGCCTGTTTCCGTACAGCATAACGCAAGACCGGCGGGTTTGTAAACTACCGGATATAGTACTAATATTGTGAGCGACATTGGTATTTAACCTGCCCCCCCGGGTAATATTTTGACGCTTTCATCAGGGAATGACGGAGTTGTAGAAAGTGTGTATGAAAAATATACTTATTGCAGATGACCATCCTATGATATTGCTCGGACTCGAACGCACCGTGTCCGGCATTATCGGGGAGTGCCGGGTATTCAAAACCGGGACGTTTCCGGAAGCCTGCGAAGTAATTGAAAATCACGAGCTGTTCCTGATCATACTCGATCTTAACATTCCGGGAAGCAGTACCGGCGCACAGATAATCTCTTCCATCCGCGAAGTACAGAAAGATGCCTTTATTATGGTTTACAGTGGAAGGGATGAAATGCTCTACGCACCGCTTTGCGTGCGGTCGGGCGCCAACGGATTTGTACACAAGACAGCCGGCAAAGATGAGCTTGAAGGCGCCATCCGTACGATTATCAGTCACCATAAATATGTCAGCCCGAAGCTCAGGGAAGAAATCATACAGGAATACCTGGACGGAGAGCCAAGGATCACCAGTTCGTCGCTGAGCGCGCTGTCGCCAAGAGAAAAGGAGATCCTGGAGATGGTGCTCAGCGGGCTTACTACCAAAGAGATAAGCAACAGGCTGCGCCTTAAATATTCTACCGTAAGTACACACAAAGAAAGAATTCTCATTAAAATGAAAGCAGACAATATCGTTGACCTGGTGAAGAAGATGAGCTGGAATGATGCCTAGGTCAGCTTACCTCCGGCTCTTTATCCTGCTGTTCTGCTGTAAACCTGCTCCCGCACAATCTCCTGTAAACGGCGCTGTATACCCGCTTTATTCGGTGATGCATTACACCGATGAAACCGGGCTCCCTCAGAATACCGTCAAGAAAATCCACCAGGATGCATCGGGTTACCTGTGGCTGGTCACCGAAAGGGGTATCACCAGGTTCGACGGCCGGCGTTTTGACGCTTACAATGGGTCGGAACTGTTCAGGGAGTATAAGCTCCGTAATGATTTTGAATACCTTCAGGCAGGTGAGTCAGCCCCGGGAGTACCCTACAGGTTAAATCATAACCACGCCTTCGTGTTTGTGGCCGACGGGAAGCTACTGGCCGACACCACTTATCTCTCTAGGATGAAGGAGCAGTTATCCCTGGAAGAATCCGGGGAGATCGACTACGTATCCAAGGGGCTGCCCGATTTTCCTTCACGATTTACTTCAGCATTCCGTTTTGCCATACCTTACCCCGATGACAGCTACGTTATATACGAAAATGATACGATCAGGTTTTACGCGAAAGGAGATCCGGTCAATACTTTTTCGTTCAAAAATGCCGATGTCCGGAAATTTTTCAGAATAGGGAACGGGCTTTGCTATATAAACACGGCCGGGGAGATCAATTATTTCAACGATATCAGGACCGATACCGTTTTCAGCAGCATACGTTTCCCGGAAGAAATTTCACCCTACATCTCCCGGGAAAACTACGGGATTTTCTGGAATAATGTCTCAAACCGCATCTTTTTCCTGGTTGCGGGCAGTTTGTTCGAAATAAAGGAAGGCGCCGGCAAGCAACTGCAGTTCAGACAGGTCCTTTCCGGTTTGGAAATACAGGAAAATGAGCTACAGTCGATCCACTATGACGAACGGCTGGACAAAATATACCTGGGTACGCTCACCAAAGGCCTTTATGTACTTTCAAAGCTCCGGTTTTCTACTTACAAAAGCTCGTATGGCGGATTGGATGACGTGTATTACGGGCAGGCAAAGTTCAGGGGCAACGGGATTTTCACTGCCAGGGGAAATATCTTTTTGCCGGGTCAGGCCGACGGCAAGGTAAACCTCCGGGTCAGAAGCCGGATCAAGGAAATTACAAAGATCGAGAGCTACGCCATACTGATTGACAGGCTGGGCTTTGTATGGATGAAAGCAGAAAATACGCTCTACCGTTTTGACCAGGAAGGCGAGACCCTTTTGCAAAAATGGCAGCTGAAAGACAGGATCAATCAGCTCTACGAAAGCTCCGACCGGAAGATACTGCTGGGAATGAAATCGTCGGGGATTTTCGCGATCGACCCCTACGCGCAGGCGCCGGAACCCTACCTTCTGGCCGGCAGACCGGAAGACGTCACCTGTCTGCTCGATCTGTCGCCGGGGAAATTATGGGCCGGCGCCGGCAACGGGCTGTTCATGGTAGATACCGGCACCGGCAGCAGCGTTCGGGTGGCTGACTTCGACGGGCTTTATATCAGGAGCCTTCATCTTTCGAAAACGGGAGAACTGTGGGTATCGACCTACAAAAACGGGTTTTATATGTTGAAAGACGATACAGTAACGCATTATCCGAACGATTCGAAAGGCTATCTGGCCCATGCACACTGTATCTTCGAAGACGACAACGGGTTTCTCTGGATAACAACGAATAACGGCCTGTTCCAGGCCGCAAAGAGCGATCTCCTGGAGTATGCCCGCGAGCCCTTTCCTGTTTATTACCACTATTATTCGAGACAAAGCGGGTTTTCGGTCAACGAATTTAACGGCGGCTGCCAGCCTTGCGCCGTGAGGCTTGACAATGGCAAAGTGTCCCTTCCGTCTTTCGACGGACTGGTATGGTTCCATCCTGAGAAGACAGTGCCCGAGCTGCCTTCCCATCCCGTCCTGATAGACGATATAGTCGAAAATAATACACAGCGGAAGGTGCATGGCGATACCCTGCAGGTAGCCGGCAATCCCGCCCGCCTGAGCTTTTCGATTTCCTCGGCTTACTTCGGAGAACCCGGCAACCTGAGAATGGAATACTCCTTTCACCGGGAAGGACAAGAACCTCAATGGTTTCCTGTGGAAGTTGCAGATCCCCGGGTTATAGTCAACAGTCCCGCTTCCGGGATTTATCATCTTGAAGTCAGGAAGGCCTCAGGGTTCGGTAAGAATAACCTGAACGGCAAGAAGATGGTGGTGATCATAGAAAAGCAATGGTATGAAACGTGGATCGCCATGCTGATCTTCAGTGGCCTTGTCCTGGCGGCCCTTTATCTGGCTATGAAGCTCCGGGTCCGGGGGATTTCGAGGAGGAATATGATATTGGAAGCCAGGGTCAGCGACAGGACCTGGCACCTGGAAAAAATGCTGCAGGCCGTAAAGGACAGTGAACACGAACTGGCACGGCAGACAGCTTTCCAGCAGAGAATATTAGCAGCCATTTCGCACGATGTCAGGACACCTACGAAGCTGATCTCGTCTGAGGCAAAAAGGCTGAAGGAACTGATTACCGGCAGCAAGGAAGCCGAAGCGATTGAATCAGCCGAAGCTATCGGTTATACCGGCGAGCAGGTTTACAATTTCATAGACGTTATGACCAGCTTCCTGACCAGCCGGGGCAAAGAGAAGGAAACAGAACAACGGACGGTAAGTCTGAAAGAGCTCGTTTCCGGGAGGATTACGGTTTTTTCCGAAACGATCAAAGCGAAGGGTAACAGGATAAATGTCGCGATCCCCGAAGGAGACATGGTCAGCACCAATCCGGAATTGCTGGGGGTCATGATCCATAACCTTGTCGACAACGCGCTCAAGATTAAAAAATCAAACCTTATCGAAATCTATACCGAGCGGGATCAGCAAACGCTTCAGTTTGTTATAAAGGACCACGGGCCGGGCCTGCCTGCCGCATTGGTGGACTCGCTTAATGAAACTGCAAAACCCGACGGCGGAACCCTCGCATCAGTTCCGGAACACTTCGAAGGGCTCGGGCTTGTGATCGTACGGGAAATTGCCCGTATCCTGAAAATCGGCATAAACGTCAGCAATACGCCCGGGGCAACCTTTCGCCTTCATTTCAGGTTGTGAAAAGATTCATGCCTGCCTGTTAGCTACGACTCGCACCCCGCCTCTGAAAGCTTACCCATAAAATCAAAAAAAAATAAAAAAAAAATTGTGAAACCGAATAGTTGCGTTTATATTTGCAACCGAATGCTTTCATATTAAACGAAAAAATGAGAAGAGATGTATTCCAGGCCATAGCAGATCCGACCCGGCGGGCCATCATAGCGCTCATCGCTTTACAGGCGCTTACGCCGAATGCGATAGCAGAGCATTTCGACACTACGAGACAGGCCATCTCCAAGCACCTGAAAGTACTGACCGAATGCGAGCTTGTACAACCTGAACAACAGGGACGTGAAATCTATTACCAGCTGAAAATGGACAAAATGAAAGAGCTGGACATCTGGCTCGAACAAATCAGGAAGATCTGGGAAAAGCGCTTTGACCAGTTGGACAACCTTTTGCAGCAGCTGAAGGAAAACGGCCAATAAGGGATTTCCCCGAAGACCATTTTAAATAACCAGTAACCAAAACCTTAAAATTATCTATTACAATGAAAACTCTGATAACAACTGATCCTGAGAAGGCTACCTTCCAGGCGAAACGGGAATTTGCTGCAGATTTATCTCTTGTATGGAGAGCCTGGACGGAAGCCGAGCTGCTCGACCAGTGGTGGGCGCCTAAACCCTGGAAAACAGAAACGAAATCCATGGATTTCAGGCCCGGCGGTCGCTGGCTGTACGATATGGTCGGCCCGGAAGGGGAGCGGCACGGAAGCCTGCAGAGGTTTGAAGAGATTGCGAAGGAGGAATTCTTTACCGGCGAGGACGCTTTTACCGACAGCGAAGGGAATGTCAATGAAGAGATGCCGGTAGGATTCTGGAAGAACACCTTTGTGGCAACTGAACGAGGAACGCTCGTCACTTCCTTCATACAATACCCGAACAGGGAAGCCCTGGAGACAATCGTCAACATGGGCATGGCTGAAGGGCTGAGCCTGGCGCAGGATAACCTGGATGAGCTTCTTGCAGCATTGGCCGGCAGCCCTTCCGGCGGAAAGATAACTGTGAAGGCTGTGATAGCCGCTGCACCGGACAAGGTATGGGAACGGTATACAGCGCCGGAACATATTACCCAATGGAACTTCGCATCGGACGACTGGCATTGTCCCAGGGCTGAGAATGACATGAGAGTAGGAGGGAAGTACAGTGCCAGGATGGAAGCCAAAGACGGCAGCTGGGGTTTTGACTTCGAAGCCGTCTACGACGAAATCGAGGACGGGAAATCGTTTACCTACACGATGGAAGACGGCAGAAAAGTGACTGCAGATTTTAATGATCTCGGAGGACAGACTGAAGTGGTGGTCACTTTTTACGCCGAAAGCGAGAATCCGGTAGAAATGCAGCAGGCCGGCTGGCAGGCTATATTGGACAATTTTAAAAAATACGCGGAAAGGAGCTGATTATAGGATAAATTGCAGGCGGAGCAATTTATAGAGCATGAATACAGACAACCTCCTGCAAACGGGTTTGCGGACGGTAAATATGATCCGCTATGCGCTGCCGCTGCGGGAGGGCGGTTCGCTGCCTGCTATTGTAGAAGGAGACGACGGGTTCAGCTACGTACTCAAATTCAGGGGCGCCGGCCAGGGGACAAGGGCGCTTATTGCCGAGCTGATCGGTGGCGAAATAGCGCGCCTGGCGGGCCTGAAAGTCCCCGAGCTGGTATTCGCAAATATAGATGAAGCGTTTGGCCGTACGGAGCCCGACGAAGAGATACAGGATCTGCTGAAAGCCAGCACCGGAATTAACCTTGCGCTCCATTACCTGAGCGGCTCTTATACCTTCGACCCGGTCGTAACGGATGTGGACCGGGAGCTTGCCTCCAGGATCGTATGGCTGGATGCCTTCCTTATGAATGTAGACCGTACCCGCCGCAATACCAACATGCTGATGTGGCATAAGGAGCTGTGGCTGATCGATCATGGCGCCGCTTTATACTTTCATCACAACGACTCCGACTATTCGGCTTATATTGACCGTCCTTTTGTCCAGGCAAAAGATCACGTATTGCTGAGGAGGGCGGGCGCGCTGAAGGCTGCGGACAGCTATATGAAGCGCCTTCTTACTCCTCCGGCTATTGTTGCGCTCGTCAACCTTATTCCCGACAGCTGGCTCGATCCCGGCAGCGTTTCCTTCGACGCGCAGCGGGAGGCCTACGCTGCTTTTCTTCTGAAGAGGCTGGCCGTATCGGAAATTTTCGTAAACGCCGCTGAAGATGCAAGGAATGCACTTATATGAGCATGCGGTGCTTCGCGTTGTGCCCAGGGTAGAGCGTGAAGAGTTCATCAATATCGGCGTGGTGCTGTATTGTCCCGGGCTCGGGTTCCTGGATGTGCGGTACTTTCTGAACGCAGCACGCCTGGAAGCCTTGTACCCCGCGCTCGATATCACCGAGCTTGACCAGTATTGTAAATCATTCGCTTCTATATGCCGGGGAAATAAGAAAGGCGGCCTGCTGGAAACGATGCCGGCGTCTTCCCGCTTCAGGTGGCTCACTGCAAAACGCAGCACGATTTTACAGGCATCGGCCGTACATCCGGGATTCTGTGAAGACCCGGCCGCGGAGATAGAACGGCTGATGGCGTTGTTAGTGGGGTAGGGACAAGCCGTTCTGCTCATTTTTTCATTAATACCCGTGCTAATTTTATCATAGTCCTGAATGATCTATCCGGATGTGCAACCTGATTTACGGTCCCTGCTACAAACAGATTCTCCTTCGGACTGTAATAGGCCAGCGCCCCGGAAAGGCCGGAGTGCCCGATAAAGACCGGGATTGCACCGGTCGGATTAAAAATCCAGGGAAGTTTAAATAAGTGGATTCCAATTCCTGATTGCATTGGGGGAAATATCCTGTTCCATTCCTGCAGGTCGTTAATATATTCCTTTGGGAATAGCTTACCGGTAAAGAAAGCTTCAATAAATATGAGCATATCGGAAGATGTCGAAACCATACCCCCGTCAGCTCCGAATGAGGTCATCGCTTTCGGTATGTAAAGTTCGTTTGCTTTGTAATAAAATGGCTTCGGCGTACTGTCAGCCGGGTCTTCGTATAAATATGTTTTTGATAAATTTAAAGGTTTGATAATTAACTCATTGCAATTTTCAGAGTAAGCTTTGTTTGTTATTATTTCAATAATTTTTCCGAGTAGCTGAAAATTTGTATCGGAGTAACTTGCTCTATTTTTTGTCCCCGGAACAAAAAGTGATTTCATTGTTTTTGTTCTTTCAATCGCTTGTTCAAAAGTCCAGGATTGGTCGTTCCCATTTTTAATATCATCTTCCAGGCTTTTTCCACTGCTATTTTTACCCAGAAAGTAGTCGGCAAGTCCTGATGTATGAGCGAGCAGTTGTTTAATGGTTAATTCGTCAGAATATTCCTTCCCTTTGTATATGTGCAGACCGCTTAAAATTACTTTATCTAAATATTTACCGATTTTATCTTCCAGGTGTAGTTTTCCCTCTGACTTTAAGCGTAATATGATTGCGGAAGTGAATAATTTTGTTGTGCTGGCAATAAAATAGGGTTGGTCGGAGGAGAAATCACCCGAAGCCCCCTGCCATACAATGCCGTCTTTTTTGACTGCAAAGGAAGTCCCGAAGACTTTTTTGCGATCCACTGTTTTATCTAAAACTTTCTGCAAGTCTTTGCTAACTTCATCGGGTTGTGCCATTGTGTTATTTTATATGCGCACCATAAATCGTTTAATTGTCGGAACGGCTTAATTTCAGTCGATTGTCGAAACTGATTCTTGCAGAGGAACCTCTCCTCCGATAGGGAATTTACATCCGATAGCCACTTCAGGGCCTCCGGCAGATAGGATTACAGAGGCTTAAGGTAATAAAATTATCGGTTAAGTTAACAGGGAGTGTTCAGGAGTGAAGCAGCAACTGACTGCTGCCCGCAGGTCCGGCGGTTGATCTCCGGTAGCCGACATAATTTTTCAATTAACTTTTAGGGTTTTTTTATTCTTATTCTACTGTACATTTAAAGGGCTGTTCCTAACCTTATAATTGTATGAATTTGCAAAAGACAGACGACGGCGATCTGGTCAATTTTCTGAAGGCGGGCAAACGCCCGGCTTTTGAAGAGATTTACCGGCGTTACTGGTATAAGCTCTTTGCCATCGCGTATCATCATACGGGCATAAGGGAGGAAGCGGAGGAGATCATCCAGGAAATATTTCTCGACCTGTGGAGGCGGCGGACGGAGGCAAACATAAGAAACCTCGACCTGTATCTTACCATCGCGGTCAAAAACCAGATCTATGATTTCTTCAAGTCCCGGCTCAGCTACCGCAAGTACCGGGAGTACCTTATTTTCAATGAAATTTCGAGGCACTACGGCACTGAAGATATCGTAGGCTTTTCGGAGCTGTCGGCGGCCGTAGAGCATGTTTTGACGCTTCTGCCGGAGAAGAGCGCCGAAGTTTTTAAAAGAAGCAGGTTTGAGAACCAATCGGTAAAAGAGATTGCGCAGGGCCTGAACCTGAGCGAGAAGGCGGTGGAGTATCATATCACGAAATCGCTCAGGTTCCTGAGAGAAAACCTCCGGGTTTATTATTCGGAGAACTGAATGTTTACAAATGATGAGAATGGAAGAATTTAACAGACTGCTCAAAAGGTATCTGCAGGGGCAGGCTACGGAAGAGGAGGAAAAGCTGCTGGAAGAATGGTATAAGAATCAGCCTGAAGTAAGCTCCCCGGAGATGTCGGGTGCCGACAGAAAAGCGCTGCAGCATAGAATCTGGAAGAAAATACGCTCGGGAGCGTGGGGCACGCTGCCTGTCTGGAGGCTTGCCGGCATATCGGCCGGTATAGCAGCCTCCCTTCTGCTGGCGATCCTGTGGCTGCGTCCTTCCGGCAACCAGAGCGGAGCGCCTGCGACAACGGCTTCCGGCCGGGAGCGCTTCGAGATCAGGAACACGACAGGCTCAGACCAGGAGATCATGCTTTCCGACAGCACGATAGTCCTGCTGAAGCAAAACAGCCACCTCGTATATGAAAACAGCTTCAACCAGGAGAGAAGAGAGGTGTTTTTACACGGAGAGGCTTTTTTCCAGGTGAAAAGGGATGAAATGAAGCCGTTTATAGTGCATACCGGCAACCTGATCACCGAAGTGCTCGGGACCAGCTTCCGGGTAAAGGAAAACAAGGACAGCAATACGACCGAGGTATCGGTGACTTCGGGCAAGGTATCGGTTTATACCGATAACCCTCAGGGAAAAAGCAGGAAGAACGGTTTCATCCTGACTGCCAACCAGCAGGTAAGCTACAGTAAGGCAACCCATTACATTACGGCCGGAATAGTAGAGGAGCCGGTTGTCCATATACAGGATGACGTTCAGCTGCCTTCGCTCGATTTCAGATCGGTGCCGCTGCAGGAAGTTTTGCAGGCCCTGACGCAGTATTACGGGATAGAATTCGTGATCGCAGATCCGCGTGTAAAAGAGTGCGGTATAAACGCCGATCTGACCGGGTTATCTATGTTTACGCAGCTGGAGCTGATATGTAAATCTATTGATGCGACATATGAAAGGCGTGGAACGGTAGTTTTTATCAATGGCGAAGGGTGTTGACCTGGCGCATAGGTGATAACTATTTAATTATTTATAACCATTAAGAGATTAAGAAAAATTAAGACAGAGTAAACGCTTAATTCCTTAATGGTTCAAAGAATGAATCCTTTACGGTTCAAAAAGAAACCGGAGATGCCGTTAACATCGCCGGTTTCGGGTACCCCCTTTTTCAATTTCGAGCTGTCTAAGGGGATAGTGTTTCCTGTTTTTCAATCTAAAAAACACAGTTAAATCTATGAAAAAAAATGTATCGATCTACAAAACGCTGTGGAAGGTTATGAGAATTACGTTATACCAGCTTCTACTGATGATAGTGGGTGTAAGTATTGCCGCGGCGCACAGCAGCGGTGCGCAGAATGTGCTGGGCCGACAGGTTACGGTCTCTGCGGAGCAGGCAAAGCTGGGCAGCCTCCTGGAAAAGATAGAAAGGTCGGCTGCCGTAAAATTCGTATACAGCACAAAGATCAATTCAGGCGAGCGGGTAAGCCTCCACGCTGCGGGCCGCCCGCTGTCGGAAGTGCTCGATGAGCTGCTGACGCCCTTGCAGATCAGCTACGAGGTGATCGACTCAAGGATTTTGCTCCGGAAAGCCTCCCGGCAAAAAGCAGCCCTACCTGATACGCTTTCCGCCGCGCCCGTTCCCGACCGTATCATAACCGGCAAGGTCGTCGACGAAAAAGGCGAAGGACTGCCCGGCGTGAATATACTGCAGAAGGGAACGCAACAGGGGACTATCACCAATGCGGACGGGACGTTCAGGCTAAGCGTTCCCGATGAAAATACTGTTTTGGTTTTTTCCTTTGTAGGATATGTAAGCCGTGAGCTGGAGGTAGGGAATCAAACTTCTTTAGAGGTAGCCCTCCAGGTAGATCAGAAACATCTTGAGGAAGTCGTGGTGGTAGGCTACGGTACCCAAAAGAAAGTGAACCTTACCGGCGCTGTAGACATTATAAGCGGGAGCCAGCTGGAATCCCGGCCGGCGCCTACCGTGTCGCAGCTGTTACAGGGGCAATCTCCCGGGTTGAATTTTTCGGTGGGCAGCAGCGGCCTCGAACCGGGGGCGTCGATGAGCGTTAATATCAGGGGCGTCGGATCCCTCAACGGCGGGAGCCCTTTCGTCCTGATTGACGGCTTCCCGGGTGTAATGGACCGCTTGAACCCGAACGACATAGAGTCTATTTCCATATTGAAAGATGCAGCTGCTTCCGCCATATACGGGGCGAGGGCTCCCTACGGAGTGATCCTTATTACCACCAAAAAAGGGAAGCGGGAGGAAGCGTTGAGCGTATCTTACAACGGAAGTGTTTCCAGGAATACTCCCGACCGCCTGCCCAGCATGCTAGACTCGTACACTTTCGCCAGGGTGATGAACGAAATGGGCGACAATGGCGGCGGGAGAGCTTATCCGCAGGCCACGCTCGACCGGATCATCGCCTACCAGAGGGGGGACTGGGATTACCTGAAACAGTTCCTGCCGGCAGACGCCACACACTATGAAACGGTAGCTTTGCCCGGAGGGCGGTGGGCGCATACCAACGACAGTCATGCCAATTATGACTGGTACAAGGATTTTTTCGGCCATAGCATCAACCAGAACCACAATGTTTCCGTCAAAGGCGGGGGCGCAAAAGCCGGCTATTATCTATCTGCCGGCTATACCGGGCAAAACGGTGTGCTGAACTATGGAGTAGATACCTACCGTCGTTATAACCTGAATGCCAAAATCAATTTTTCCGTATCCGACCGCTGGGATATCCGGTATGAGACCCGTTTCATGAAGGCGCCTCGGGAGAGATTTAATTCGGAAAACGGGCCGGCGGATACCGGCTACGACCTTCTTTTCCGGCAGATCACAAGGACGGTCCCTACCCAGGCAAAATATGACCCGTATGGCAACTATTCCATGATTTCGAAGATCCCGGCTATCGAATACAGGGGGACAGACCGTACCGAAACCACTGAAAACTGGCAAATTCTGGCTACCGAGATCAGGCCGCTGAAAGGCTGGAAAATCAACGCTGATTTTGCCTATAACTCGCTGGCAGTCGACAGGTCAAACAGGAACTTTCCGCTTACCGAGCTCTATTCTGACGGCAGAATCGTGCCTCTGGCGTCTACCATACCCAGCAGGATTGAACAGATAGCTCAGAATAATCATTACTGGGCGGCCAACCTGTACAGCACCTATGACTGGCAGATCAATGCAAACCATCATTTCCATGCCATGGCCGGGATGCAGAAGGAATATGACAAAACACATTCCATGAATGTAGCCAAAACAGCGCTGGTAGTAGAAGAGGTACCTTCCCTGCAAACTGCCAACGGCGATGTGACGGCTTCGGAAGGGCTGCTCAACTGGACTACTCAGGGTTATTTTGCCCGTTTGACGTATAATTTTAAAGAAAAATACCTGTTTGAGGCCAACGGTCGGTATGACGGCACTTCACGTTTCGTTTCCAGCCGGAGATGGGGTTTTTTTCCTTCGTTTTCAATGGGATGGAATGTTGATAAGGAGAATTTCTGGAGTGGTGTACAGCCTTACGTAAACAGCTTTAAAATCCGCGCTTCCTGGGGGCAGCTGGGTAATCAGCAGGTAAATCCCTACCAGGACCTGGCCCTTATGCCGCTCAATCCCGGTAAGTTGGGCTGGATATTCAAATACGGCGAAAACCGGCCGGTAGGCTATACCGGAACTCCCGCGTTGGTGAGCCCCAATCTTACCTGGGAAACCGCGACGACTAAAAACCTGGGATTCAATCTTTCTTTTCTTGATTACAACCTGACGGCCGATGTAGATCTTTATGAAAGACTGACGACGAATATGATCGGCCCTTCCGAACCCGTAGCGGGCGTGCTTGGAGTGGCGGTCCCTTCTTCCAATAACTCGACACTCAGAACCAGGGGCTTGGAAGTAGCCCTGAAATGGAACAAACGGGTAAACAGCAACTGGTCTTACTATGCAGCGCTCAATTATCATGATTCGCGCTCTTTTGTATTGAAATACAGGAACCCTTCAGGCCTTGTTACCGATTGGTATCCGGGTAAGGAAGTGGGAGAGATCTGGGGATTTACCGTGAACAAGCTGTTCCAGACGGATGCAGAAGTGGAGGAATACCGGTCGAGGGTCGATTTGTCAAATATATTTAACGCCTGGTCGGCAGGAGACGTCAAATACGAAGACATAAACGGGGATGGTAAGATCAACCGCGGCGCCAATACATTAAGTGACCCGGGCGATCTTTCCATTATCGGAAATAACTCACCCCGGCACCAGTTCGGCCTGAGCGCCGGGGTCAGCTTCAGGTCCTTCGACTTTTCCTTTTTAATCCGGGCAACCGCCAAAAGAGATTATTTCTTTGCTACAGGCAGCAATAATATCCGCTACTGGGGAGTAAATACGATCTACTTTACGGGGATGACTCCGGAGCACCTCGACTATTTCAGAGATAGGGAAGGGGACGCTTCTGCCGGGCTATACGAAGGAAGCGCCAACCTGAATCCCGGCGCATTCTGGCCGAAGCCATACCTCGACCAGGCGCAGAACGACAAGAACCGGCACGCATCGACCCGGTATCTCGTAAATGCCGCTTTTGCCAGGCTGCAGAACGTACAGCTGGGCTATACCCTTCCGGAGGCCCTGCTGGGCAAATTCCGTATAAACAGCCTGCGGGTTTACACATCGTGCGAAAACCTGCTGACGCTTACCAGCCTGATGAAGGGAATGGACCCGGTAGCCCTGACAGGGTTTGGCGGGGGAGCAGGCGCGACATACGGAGCCGACAGGATTATCTCATTAGGTTTATCACTTTCTCTATAAAGAAGACATGGTATCGCTACGCAAAATATATAGCTTGTTGATTCTAATTTCGCTGTCTGCATGCGACGACAATTTTCTGGATCGTCCGCCGCTGGATGCGATCAGTACAGATGCCTACTGGCAAAAAGCGAAGGATCTGGAAAATTATGTTTTACAGTATTACCCGACATTGCCGGGGCATGGAACTTACGCGGGCGGCTACGGTTATCCTGTCAATCATTCGGACGACGCTATCCTGATCACCCCAAGCAACGAGATGAACGGTGTAAGAGGAATGGTAGGAGGGCGTTGGATCTCCGACTGGACCCTTATCAGGAGTATTAACATTTTCTTTGACAACTATCAGAAGTGCAGGGATGACTTCGGGCTTTATAAGCATTATCTTGGCGAAGCTCATTTTTTCAGGGCCTGGCATTATTTCATTCTGCTGAAGAAATACGGTAGTGTTCCCTGGTATTCTTCAGAGCTCAGGCCCGATATGTCCGAAGAACTGGCCCGGCCGAGAACACCCCGCCATGAAGTGGTGGATCATATCCTGAACGACCTGGACAAGGCGTCTGAATACCTGTCCCTGAGAAGTGCAGTCGGGAATAACAGGCTTAACAGGGAAACAGCTCTTGCCTTTAAAACAAGGGTAGCCGTTTACGAAGGAACCTGGCAGAAATACCATGCCGGGACGGCATTCGCTACGCAGGGAGCAGCTCCCGGCAAGTATTTTCAGGCTGTTGTAGATGCATACCGGGAATTGTCGGGAAAAAGCGAATACCTGGCCGGATTGCATGATGACTACTACGAGATGTTCGGGCTTGACGACATGTCTGCGGTAAAAGAGGTTTTGTTCTATAAGACATACAATTATGCTGACGGGCTGAGCAACGACGTACAATATGCGACGATTTTGTACCCGGTGGAGATCGGCATTACCTGGAACCTGGTTTCATCCTACCTGGATAAGACGGGCAAACCTTATGATTTTGCGGCCCTGGCCCGGCAAAAACAAGGCAATGATTTCCTGGCACAGCTAAGCCTCGACCTGGATCCGCGGTATAGCGCCACGGTATGGGCTCCCGGCGACCTCCAGGTCGGCAATAGTAATCTCCGTTTTGATAAGCCGCCGATAGATCAGTCGGGGATGAATCTTTGCACAACCGGGTTTCAGCTGAAGAAAGGTTCAAATCCGGGTTCGACAGGAGCGGGTAAGGGGGGAAGCGGGAATAGTGAAACCGGCTATATCTATTTCAGGTATGGAGAGGTAATCCTCAACTATGCAGAGGCCTTGTTTGAGTTGAGCGGGGACGTCGACTATGAAGCGCTGAATCTTCTGAGACGCAGGGTGGGCATGCCCGATTTCGGGATTATCTCCCGGGAATCCGATCCCGGGAGTATCGATTACGGGTATTCCGTTCCGGACGCCCTTTACGAAATCCGGAGAGAGCGCAGGATCGAACTGGCAATGGAAGGGCACCGGACGGACGACTATAAACGCTGGGCGGCCCATAAGCTGTTCAAAGGAAAGAGACCCAAAGGATACCCGTTTAAAAAGGAAGAGTTCCCTGCCTTTAATGCCCGCGTTGACGAGAACGGCCTGATCGACTACTACCAGGCCAGCATGCCGGCCGGATATGGCTTCAGGGAAAACCAGGATTACCTGAGTCCCATACCCCAGGACGAGCTCTCGTTAAATCCGAACCTGGTACAGAATCCAGGGTGGTAGCAGGCTCCACCTTCTCACAATTCCCCCATCAGCCGCACCACCCCCATCAGTTGCTGCACTACCTTACCGCTTGAATCGGGGAGGTACCGGTGGGCGTTGATCACAAAGCTGAGCCTGTTGCCAGAACGGGTGTTGATATAACCGGCATAAGCGCGGGTCCCTTCGATGGACCCGCTCTTTGCCTTTATATTGAGGCTGCGGCCGAAACTTTTGCTCCTTACCGTTCCGGATTCGCCCGCTACGGGAATGCTCTCGTAAAACAGGGGAAATGAGCTGAACCGGGCAGCGGTGTTGAGGATATCGGTAACGTTGCGCGGGGTCATCAGGGCAGTGCCCGACAACCCGCTGCCGTCTTTGAGGAACATCCCGCTCACATTGACGCCCTTCAGGCCCCAAAAAGAGATCAGGGCCTCTGCCGCCGATTTGAAATCGGTCTTTCCCCTCATCTTTTTGGCCGTCATTTTCAGCATAGCCTCTGCGTAGAGATTGATACTCCACCAGTTGGTTTGCCTGCAGAGCTCGGGAAGAGGCGGCGACCGGTGGATATGCAGGGTTTTTCTTGCGGGCGTCGTCCCGGATGGTATCCAGATAGCAGCTTTATCGCCGACGCGGATGTCATTACCATTGAGGAACTCCGTAAAAAAGCCGGCGAGCAGCAGCTCAGGATTGAAAATTGCGCCTCTTATGCTGTATTCGCGCTTCGACCGCGGAACGGTTCCGTCGATAACCAGCGTATGGGCATGGCCCGACGGCCTGATAAGCGTTTTGTCGCCGGAGCCCGGCGGCCCGGTCGTGACCAGGCTGATGTATCTGGTATCGGGCAGGGCCGGCTCTACCCGCAGGAGCTGCGCGGCGTCCCCGATCCGGGATCCGGTCAGGAAATAGACACGGCATGCATTTTCGTTCCAGTTCAGCCCGCTGATACCGGCACCGTAGGCGTTGGCTACATCGCCCCACTCCCAGGAATCCCCGATCCCAAGCGGATCGAAATAGCTGGCGTCTGCAAAGATCCTGCCCTGTATGGCCCGTATCCCGGCATTCTGAATAGCCTTAAGCCAGTTATTGAATACCGTAGCGGAGTCCGTCCTGTCCCTGAACCGCGGGCTGCCCAGGCTGGGATCCCCGGTTCCGCGGATAAAAAGATTCCCCTTCAAGATGCCGTCAGATAAGACGCCGTCATGCTCCAGGTAAGTTTCGAAGGTAAAATTTTCTCCTAAAACCTCGAGAGCCGCAGCGGTAGTGACCAGCTTCAGAGTCGATGCAGGCGGAAGCGATTGATCGGCATTAATACCGATCAGGGTTTCGGTGGTTGCGCCGGAGCTGATCGAGACTCCCAGCGTACCATGGCGCATCAGGCTGCTGTTCTGCAGCTCCGTAATTGCATAGGCAAGCCTGGACAGCACCAGGGAATCAGCTGTTTGTCCCCGGGTAAGAAATGGTAACAGGATGAAGAAAGCTATACAAGTGTGTCTCATAGGAGCTCCGGGCTGAAATAACTGTCATTTAAACTTAAAGTAATAAAGCGAGAAATGATTATCTCTTTTTAGATTATTTGTAGTTTTGGCCGCAAAAAAGGACGTGCCTGGTCGAAAACAAAAATGCCTTCCCGCTGACAACGGATGAAACGGGGCTGCCGGGCACGGGAAGTTGATTACTATGAGATTGACGTTTTGGGGTGCGACCCGGCAGGTAACAGGTAGCATGTACCTTCTTGAAGTGGATGATTACCGTATCCTGATTGACTGTGGCCTGGATTTTGACCTAGATGAAAAAGGAAGGAAGTTCCTGTATGAAGAGCAGAAAAGTGTTTTTCCCTTCGATGCGTCGATGATCAATATAGTGTTGCTGACGCATGCGCACATAGATCACTCGGGACATATTCCCAATCTATTCAGGGAAGGTTTTGAAGGACGGGTCGTATGCACCGAGCCCACCGTCGCTTTGTCCGAGCTGCTTCTCCATGATGTGGCAAGGGTAAACCGCAGGCGGGTCGAAAGCATGAGCCAGCCCGGAAAAAAGAAGAAAAAAAAGAAGAAGGAGCTGCCGAAGGACATCTATCTTGAAAAAGATGTAGCCGATGCGATGAACAGCTTTGTCCCCGTCGCGTTCGGGAAGGTCTACCGGATTTCGGAGCATGTAAAAGTAACCTATTACCCGGCCGGGCACCTGCTGGGAGCCGCTCATATCTATCTTGAAATCATCGAAAACGGGCAAAAAAAGACCATCTGCTTTTCGGGAGACATCGGGCGCATGAGCTATCCGCTGGTGGTCGATCCCGGGCCTGTTCCCCCTGCCGACTACGTTATCTGCGAGAGCACCTACGGCAACCGTACGCACGTCGATACCAAGAGCCCGGACGAGGCGTTGATGGATGTTATCCGGCGGACCTGCGTGGACAAGCCGGGCCGCCTGATCATACCGGCGTTCAGCGTCGGCCGGACACAGGCGCTGCTGTATGTCTTAAATCGCCTGTACGTCAACCGGAAGCTGCCGCCTATCAAGGTGTTTTCGGATAGCCCCCTGGCTCACGCGTCCATGCGGGTCTACCAGCATTTTTACCGGATGCTGAACAGGGCCGCCAGGGAATTCCAGGAAGACAACGGGGAGCTTTTCGACTTTGAGAACCTGACTTTTGTCGCAGGCACGGCCGAGAGCCAGAACCTGAGCAATTATAAGGAGCCATCTATCATCATTTCGGCTTCGGGAATGATCCAGGGCGGGCGCGTAGAGCACCACGTAGCAGCTAATATCCAGAACCCCTATGCAACGATCCTGCTGATAGGTTATGCTTCGGAAGGTACGCTGGGATGGCGCCTTTTGAATGGGCTCGAGCACATTAACCTGAAAGGGGAAGCGGTGAAAGTTCTCGCAAATGTGGAAAAAATTGACGTATTTAGCGGCCACGGCGATCTGACCGATCTCGAAAATTTCATCAGGCAGCAGGACCCGGATAAACTGAAAAAAATATTCCTGGTTCACGGAGAGCCGGAAAGTATGGAGTTCTTCAGGTCGGTATTGAACGGACACCACTATCGGAACGTAGAAATACCGGGAAGGGGGGATTCGTACGAATTATAACAGGAACTGGAGTAGAACTACGCCAATATTAACCCATTTTCATGAGAACTTACCTCGATTTCGAAAAACCAATAGCAGAACTTGAAAATAAGCTGGCGGAGATGAAGAAGCTGGCGGAAGAGAGTAAAGTAGATGTGACCGAGGCTGCTAAATCGCTCGAAAACAGCATTGTAAAGCTTCGTGATGAGATCTTTTCCAACCTTACTCCCTGGCAGCGGGTTCAGCTTTCGAGACATCCTGACAGACCTTATACCCTGGATTATATCGAGCTTATGTGCGAGGAGTTCATCGAGCTTCACGGCGACCGTCAGGTTCGTGATGATCCGGCTATTATAGGCGGTTTTGGTAAGATAGGCGGAGAGTCTGTCATGATCATCGGGCAGCAGAAGGGGAGAAATACGAAGCAGCGCCAGTACCGGAATTTCGGGATGCCGAACCCGGAAGGATACCGTAAGGCCCTGAGGCTGATGAAACTGGCCGAAAAGTTTAATAAACCGATCGTGACGCTTATCGATACCCCCGGCGCATTTCCGGGCCTGGAGGCCGAGGAACGCGGACAGGGGGAGGCGATCGCCCGGAATCTTAAGGAGATGTTCATGCTGAAAGTGCCGGTCATCTGCGTAGTAATAGGAGAAGGGGCTTCCGGCGGCGCATTGGGAATCGCGATCGGCGACAGGGTTTTTATGCTCGAAAACACCTGGTATTCGGTCATATCGCCCGAAAACTGTTCGACCATCCTTTGGCGCAGCTGGGATTACAAGGAGCAGGCAGCCGAAGCGATGAAAATAACATCGACGGATATGCTCGACCTGAAGCTGATCGACGGCATTATAGAGGAGCCTGTCGGCGGCGCGCATCTCAGCCATGAAGAAATGGCGGAAATACTGAAAGGCAAGATACTGGAAAACCTGAAAGTGCTTTCTAAAATGCCGGCCGAAAAACGCATTTCGTCACGGATCGACAAGTTTTGCTCGATGGGAGTAGTGCTTGAAAAGTAGCAGCCTATGCAGCGGCCATACAAGACAATCACCCTGGGAAATCATTCCCGCGACAGCACCCGAAGCCGGGTGCTTGTCATTTATACGGGAGGTACTTTCGGAATGGTGTACCAGTCGAAGGGAAGGCAACTGGTGCCTTTTGAGTTCGAACATGCGCTCGATTACCTGCCCGAGCTGCATCGGCTGGAAAAGGAAGTCGTATTCCTTTCCCTTCATCAGCCCATCGATTCGTCGGACATCACCCCGACTATCTGGGTGGAGCTTGGGCAGATCATCAGCGACCGCTATGACGAGTTTGACGGTTTTGTCATCCTGCATGGCACCGACACCATGGCCTTTACCGCTTCTGCGCTCAGCTACCTGCTTGAGGGCCTGAATAAGCCCGTTATCCTGACCGGCGCCCAACTTCCCGTGGGGATCGCCAGGTCTGATGCCCGCGAAAATCTCCTGACGGCATTGGAAATAGCAGCCACCCGGAAAGACGACGGCACACCTATGGTTTCCGAGGTATGTATTTTCTTTAATTCGCTGCTGCTGCGCGGAAACCGGGCGCGCAAAAAAGAGACGTCACAGTTCAATGCCTTCTATTCCGAAAACTACCCGGTGCTGGCTAATGCCGGGGTAAGAATTGATTACAGCACTCCTTACCTGAGGCCTTTTGAGGTGGACTCGCGACTGAAGCTCCATTGCAGGCTTGATACAAATGTCGCGTTTGTCAAGCTTTTTCCTGGTATAGAGCCGCGTGTCATCCGGTCAATATTAGCCACTGAAGGGCTAAAAGGAATAGTCCTCGAAACCTTCGGCGCCGGCAATGCTCCCCAGGCCCTGCCTTATGTGGAAGCATTGGCCGAGGCTATTCAAAGCGGTATCGTGGTGTTGAATGTTACCCAATGTGAGGGAGGAAGAGTGGTGCAGGGCCAATACGGAGTCAGTAAGCGGCTCGCCGAGATCGGGGTAGTGAGCGGCTCGGACATCACACCCGAAGCGGCGATCACCAAGCTGATGTTTTTGCTTGGCCGGGACTATCCCTACCAGGAACTGTGCAGGAAGCTTGCTACCCCCTTTTGCGGCGAAATGAGTGTTTGAATTTTATTGCATCCACTGGTGCCGGTAACGGAAAATCACTACCTTTGCACCCACTTAATACAGAGAGGTGCCCGAGTGGTTGAAGGGGCTACCCTGGAAAGGTAGTATGTGGGTAACTGCATCGAGGGTTCGAATCCCTTCCTCTCTGCGGATTTTGGAAAGCGCTGATAATCAGCGCTTTTTGTTTTATAAGGGTGAGTAAACTTCGAACACTTTTTGATTCAATCGAAACTCTCCGTGTCCACTACCCGGATCGGTTAACGCCATATCCGCTGGCTTCCTACCGATCGAAATTGTCTTCGAAAACGATTTTGCTCTTTTTTCCTGCCAACCGGACATGGTCAATGGACCCGGTACCGCTGAAAATATAGGTAAGCGCCATGATGTTCCCAAAATCCTCCCGGAAGGCCTCCGTGAACAGCCGCTTTCCGTTCAGTGTGATTTCGGCTTGCTTATTTTCCACCCGGAAGCCCACCTCCTGCCATTGATATACATCGACGCCCAGGTGGGAAAGATCATGGTTTCTGCCTGTGCGAACGATCTCACCCACTTTGTAGCTGACATTTCTTTCGCAACCCGGATATTGCAGGTTTAACCAGAAAATATGTTTCTCGGTTACGATACTGACCTGCATAAAGGGACAGGCACTGCCGGTCAAACTGTCCACTTTCATGCGCGAAACCAAATCAAAGTTGTCTGAATCCAAGCCGAATACACGGCTGTTGGTTATCCTGGTCTCGAATGGGCGCGCAAGGTCTACGTTCTTTTTAGTGAGCAGTTCTCTGCTGATGTGCAGACGTCCGTGGCCGGTAAAGCGTTCCTTTTTGAAGTTGGCGGGTTCTCTGTCCCGATAATTGTAATAGAGCCGTGGCTCCCAGCCGTCACTAAGTATATGTACGGGTTGCATGGCAAGGATGGAGTCGTTGGCAATCAGACGTGCCCGGTGGTAACCCGGTTCATAATAAATGCTCGAATAGATATTCCTTTCAGGATCGATGGTAAACCGATGCAAAGGATTCCAGGATTGCTGGATAAAGAAGCTGTCGGCGCTTACGCCGGATACGTCATAATTGAATATGACCGTGGCTGGAGTACCTGAAACTACGGTTTTTTGAGCCGTAAACCGTACAGGCCCTTTGATTTTTACACCCTTAGCAGACCGGTTCACCACGCAGATGATCAAAAGAGATACAGCAGCCAGGAGCAGGACCAGCCCACCGATCTGTCGTATGGTTTTCTTTGAAACGGAGCGTCGGGCCGGGAGAGGATTTTTTTGCCTGAAATCCTGCCAGTCGCGGTAATCCAATACTGCGGCCAGGGCATTCAAGGTAGCCGGCTGAGGTCGTTGCTTGAAGTCGTCTTTCCAGAGACGCTTCAGGGTAGACAAACTCAAAACAACTCCTGTTCGTTCTTCAATATGCTGTGATAAGGTCTCGAGGTCCCGTTGGGTATACCCGCTGCCGTTCCCGAAAGCAAATTTTTTTTCGATTTGCTTCTTGCATAGCAGTAAATAAGCCTGGTCTGGAAAAGGCATAGGTGACAACTGTTACTTTCCGAAATAAACCTGTTTTGACCGGTTTTTGAACCTGTTTTGATCCGCTTTATCCGGACTGGGGAGCCTTTTTTTGTCTCAAAAATATCAAAATCAATGAAAATCTCCTTTGTGCCCCTGTTTATTTTAATCTTGACGTCCGGACGGTTATTCGCCCAGCCTGAAGCCGGAACTATTCCGATTAACGGCAAAAACTTTACGGAATTCAATCGTAAGGCTTCCTATGAAAAGGGCGAAGCCCATCTGAACGCGAATACCGACTACGGTCTGTTGTGGCTTAACAGCTCCTCTTTTGGAAATGGTACAATTGAACTTGAGCTAAGGGGTACTGCCATTCCCGGGCAGAGTTTCATAGGAGTGGCTTTCCATGGCCGGGACGACAACACCTTCGACGCTGTTTATTTCCGCCCGTTCAACTTCCTCCATCCGGAGCGGAAAGGTCATTCCGTGCAGTACATTTGTCTGCCCGGGAACGATTGGGCGGAATTACGCGGGAAATTTCCCGGCAAATACGAAAACCCGATCGATCCCGTACCTGATCCCGTGAATAGCTGGTTTCATATTAGAATTGTGGTAAATTACCCCGAGATAAAAGTTTATATCAATCACATATCACACCCGACGCTGGAAGTGCGGCAACTCAGCAGCTACAGACAGGGTCGCATCGGCTTTTGGGTTGGTAACGGCTCGGAGGGATGGTTCAGGAATCTGAAGGTTATTCCTGCGGACTGACCATTGCTACATTACAAGGGAACAAATGATAATGCTATAACGGTAATGAAGAGCGCTCTAAATTTCATTTTATATCTATTCACGTTTTCCTCTGCTGCGTTCGGACAGGAAAAGCTTGTGAATGTCAATGGCAGCAACTATAATGTTCTTGTAAAAGGGCTTGAAAACAGAAAGGAAAACGACCCGGTTATCATTTTTGAAAGTGGTATGGGGGTTAATCTGGGAAACTGGAAGAAGATAATTGAGCCGATTTCATCTTTCGCAGCCGTTTTCGCCTATGACCGTGCCGGAATAGGCAAAAGTGATAAGATCTTCAGGATGCCTGCGACGAAGTTCGTAACTGAAAGCCTGCACGACATTCTGAAAACTTTAAAAATAGCACCTCCCTATATACTGGTAGGGCATTCGCTTGGAGGCGTTTATGTCAGGAGCTTCGCCGGTTTTTATCCAGATGAAATTTCCGTCGATGTCCCCAAGTGAAGAGCACTTGCCCAGTTCTATGATTCGCAGGACTGGCAGCTTACAAGGCTTGCGACCAGCTCTTTTGAAACGCTTTGGCTTCGTTGGTAGTAAAGTGATTTTATGCCTAGCTTCCAGGCTTCTATAAGCAGCTTATTGACATCTTTTACCGGCAGGTTTGACGGAATATTAAGATTTAAGCTTTGCGATTGATCCACGTACTTCTGCCGGATCGAGGCCTGCTGGATTATCTCGAGCTGGCTGATTTCCTTGAAGGTTTTGAATACATCTTTCTCCTCCGAAGTCAGCTCCGGAATATGCTGTACGCTTCCGTGATTCAACATGATGGTCCGCCACGTTTCTTCATTATCTAGTCCCTTTTTGGCCAGCAACTCTCTCAGGTACTTGTTCTTGCGCATGAAGTTCCCTTTGGCCAGGCCCGCTTTGTAGTAATTGCTGCTGAAGGGTTCGATACCGGGAGATGTCTGACCCAGGATGGCGGAAGAAGAAGTAGTGGGTGCAATTGCCAGCAAAGTTGTATTCCTTCGGCCGTAACCTTTCAAAAGCTCCGGCTCTCCGTAAATCAGTGCAAGCTCCTGTGTCGCCTTATCGGCTTTGGTGTGGATGTCGTTGAATATCTGTGCCGTAAGCTGCTTGGCCCGCAGCCCTTCGAAAGGAATCATGTTCTTCTGTAGGTAGGAATGCCATCCCAGGACACCCAATCCCAGCGCACGATGGCGTTTTGCAAAGCGATTAGCGCTGGCCAGATAGTGATTTCCTTCGGTTTTCTGGATAAATTCCTGAAGCACCGCATCCAAGAAAAAGATGGCCAGCCTGACAGCATCCGTATCTTTCCATTCGTCGTACATCTCCAGGTTCATGGAAGAAAGACAGCAGATGAAAGACTCGTCCTCAGTGGATGGCAGCATAATCTCGGAACACAGGTTGCTGGCATTGATCCTGAGGTTATTGTCTTTATAGACCTGCGGTTTTTGGGTATTTACGTTGTCGGAAAAGAAAATATAGGGCAGCCCCTTCTGCTGGCGGCTCTGCAGAACCTTCGCCCAGATTTCTCTTTTTTCGATGTCTCCGTCGATCATATCCTGCATCCAGTAGTCGGGCACGCAGACCCCGAAAAAAAGATTCTGGATCGGATGGCCGATATCCTTTATCTGTAAAAATTCTTCGATGTCCTCGTGATCGATGTCAATATAAGCGGCAAATGCTCCACGGCGTACCCCGCCTTGTGAAATCGTATCCATTGCTGTATCAAAAAGCCGCATAAAGCTGACCGCACCGCTGCTTTTTCCGTTGTCGGTCACGGCGCTTCCACGGCCACGCAGATTTCCAAAATAAGCGGAAGTGCCTCCGCCGATCTTGGTTTGCATAATAACCTCGCCCAACTTGTGCGTAATCCCTTCGATGTTATCGGGCACGTGGACATTAAAACACGAGATCGGCAGGCCGCGCTCGGTACCCATGTTGGCCCAGATCGGGGAGCTTAAACTCATCCACCCTCTTTCTACCATCTCCTGAAAGGCTTCTTTGAGCTCCGGACGGTACAGTCTTCTGGCTGCAGCTGCGCAAATACGTTCGATGGCTCCTTCTACGGTTTCTCCTTTCAGCAGGTAGCCCCGGTTTAGGACTTGCTCGCTTTCGGTGTTTTTCCACCAAAGCTTTTCCATTTCGTAACGACTGCTGACACCTTCGAACAGCGTTGGTTCCAGAACTTTCATATAATGCTTAGCTTTATTCTTTTACTTTGACTGCTTTCCAGGCTATTTTTTAGAATAAATCGTATGCCGAAATACTCTTATCGTGCTTTGTGTAATCCACCGGGCGCTTGACGAAAAAGTCGTCCAGGCTATTGGCAAAGATCTCTTCCTCAAACCATTGCAACAGCTTCACATCAGTGATGGCCAGATTGAACTGGCGTGGTATGCCGATCTTTGAAAGACTGTCATCTGCACGGTATTTCATAAAGCTGATCAGGTCTTCCTTCCGGACGTTTTCGATCTCGCCTTCTGTAAAGATCCAATCAATGATCCGGGTCTCGACATTGATAGAAGCACGGACAAGCCGGGTAATCTCTTCTGTCATCTGCTCATTGAACATCTCCGGGAATTCTTCCCTGATTTTGTTTACCAGGAAGATGCCGGCGTTGGCGTGAATTTGTTCATCCGTAGAAGTCCATGCGATAATATTGCTGACATTTTTCATTAACCCCTTAAACCGGTTAAAAGACAGAATAATGGCGAACTGGCTGAACAGGCTTACATTCTCGATCAGGATAGAGAATAGTATAAGCGAAAAAGTGTATTCCTTTTTATCGACAGACCTGGCATTTTTCAAAGCTTCGGACAAGTAGTCGATACGCTCCCGGATTACCGGAACCTCGACCAGCAAATCAAACTGACCGGTGTATCCGAGCACTTCCAGCAAACGGGAATAGGCTTCCGAGTGACGAAATTCGCATTCGGCGAAGGTGCTTCCCAGTCCGTTGAACTCTGGCTTGGGTAAATGATGAAAAAGATTTCCCCAAAATGACTTTACTGCCACCTCTATCTGAGCAATAGCTAACAGGCTGTTTTTGACAGCGTTTCTTTCTGCCGAAGTCAGATGGGAGTGAAAATCCTGGACGTCAGCGGTAAAATCTACTTCTGAATGTACCCAATACCCTTTATTGATAGCTTCAGTGAATTGTAATATTTCAGGATATTCAAAGGGTTTGTATTGCAGGCGCTTATCGAAAATGCTCATATTCTTATCAATCTATCATTTGAAAAATCAGACTATACTCTCTCGCGCTAATCTGTTCTTTAATGGCGTTTACAACCCGACTAACTTTTATAACGCAAAAAACTGGCAGACTTTCTGCTTGTGAAGCATATCTATAGTTGCTATTTTAAAGAAACAATATTACATATATAATTTCTTAAAATATTGTTTTTTGTAAACTTTTTGTTTCATTGAAAACTATAATATACTGATAATAAGAATATTAAATACAATATTTTGTAAACTTTCATTTAGCTATGACATAAAAAAGTTTCAGAAAAATAAAGTTAAACTTTGCAGTGAACAGAAAGTTAGCTAATTGGTTTTGAGAAGGTATACGTTATAAGTTTAACTGGTAATCATTTGACTATCAGAGTTCTTGGCAGCGTTTGTGAGCGGATGTATGAATGGATTCCTGGCAAGAGCGACATCTCCACTCATTGCAGGAATCTATACTTACAATTGGACAAAACTGTGGATTATAGTATAAGAAGACAGGAGAGATAACAACGTGCGGTCGAATTCCAGTATTTTTTCTTCTATGACCAGCTCATTCATATAAGCCGGATCATTCGTTGCCATAATACTTTTCGCCCAGCTTTATTTTACCCCGCCCGTTCTCAACTCTCCACTTATTGGTATCCCTCAACGAATAGGCACATCCGCAGTATTCCTGCATATGGAATTGCTCTGCCTTGCTAATCTGTAACATACGCGAAGAACCACCTTTTTTGCGCCAGTTATAGGTCCAGTAGGTGATTCCCTCATAATTTTTTGCCGCCCTCACACCAGAGTCGTTGATCTGTTCCATGTTCTTCCACCTGGAAATACCCAGTGAGCTGGAAATAACATCAAATCCGTTCTCATAAGCGTATAAAGCAGTTCGTTCAAATCAATTCCAACTTTTCTCTGACAAAGTCCATTTTGAAGCAGGTTTATACATTCAACGTAAGGCGGGCGATTTTCGTAGCCCTTTATCCGCCAGTATTTTAGCTACATTATCTGCAATCCGGATTGAGGCTTCGATCTCCGCTTTTCGTATGGCGACACTTTCTATATTGAAGCCAAAGGGAATATTGTGTTCCATACAGAATTCAGTAAGCCCGGATGCAATGTCGAGGCAGATATTTACCGACTTTTCCAGGATGTCCTCTGACTTTTTCAGTCCTTCTTTTAATTCATCCGGCACGTGAATACCCAGCCATTCCATAAAACGAAGTGTTTTGACAGACCCGCATGCCGTAAGGGTGAAAATGACTGTTGGAGGATTTACCTGCTGCCTGACACAACTGAGAGCAAGATCTTTGATAACCTGTTTTGCATAGTCAAGATTGAAAATACATTGTGAAATGAAATAGGACACCCCATGCCGCATCTTATCCAGCATCCTGGCATCCTCATCTTTCAACACGAAATGCCTTTCAGGAATGGTCACAGCGCCGACAACAGACGTTTCCTGATGCTTGCTCCAAATATTGTAAGCTTCCGGCAGACTGGTTTTTGCCGGGAAATCCGGCGCCGGGACACCTACAAAAACGGGATGAAAGTTGTGCCTGTGCAGCTCATCCAGCCAAGTGGATAGCTCTGCTGCGGAAAATTTTCCGGCAGGGCGATAAATTATTTTCGGGACATTTAATCCGCCCAGATACTCGGCAGCAAAGCCAAGCGGGTCAAGCGCGTTTAAAAAAGGAAAGGGCCTTTCCTCTTTTGTCCGCGCCGACTCATCCTGCACGTCATATACCACAAGCGCATCAATATCCAGGGAAGATAGCCGGGCAAGTGTTTTTTGCGCTATTTCCCCAATGCGTTCAGGGGTAGTACCCGCTTTGGGAGGCGTAATGCCGTAAAGCAGTATACCCGATTCCCGGGATCTGATCTTTTCTAGAAACATAACAGTACCTGGATCATGTCTTCAGGCTTGCTTATCGATCTGTAATATACTATCTGTATAAAGGATGTACCTCCATCAAAGCTTGTACCTGCTTACGCACTTTACGTAACTCCGCCTCATTTTCGGGATCAGAAAGAACGGCATCAATCAATTCTGCAATCGTTTCCATATCGCTTTCTTTTAATCCGCGTGTGGTTACGGCAGCAGTGCCTATCCGTATACCCGATGTAACGAAGGGAGATTTGTCGTCAAAGGGCACCATGTTTTTATTTACCGTGATCTCGGCTTCACCCAGGGCATTTTCCGCTACCTTACCGGTGATGTTTTTGTTCCTGAGGTCGATCAGCATCAGGTGATTATCCGTGCCTCCGGAAATAATATTATAACCCAGGTTGACAAAAGTCCGTGCCATGGCGGCAGCATTTTTCCTGACCTGTGTAATGTAATCCAGGTACTCCTGGCTAAGGGCCTCCCCAAAGGCGATTGCTTTAGCGGCAATGATGTGCTCAAGCGGTCCTCCCTGAGTACCGGGGAAAACGGCCATGTCAAGAAGAGATGACATCTTTTTTAGCTCCCCTTTCGGCGTGGTCTGTCCGAATGGATTTTCAAAATCCTTTCCCAGCAGGATCAGCCCTCCTCTCGGACCACGAAGGGTCTTATGTGTGGTGGTCGTTACGATATGGCAATAAGGAAGCGGATCGCTTAGCAAACCTTTTGCAATTAGCCCCGCAGGATGAGAGATATCGGCTAGTACCAGCGCCCCAATCTCATCGGCCACATTCCTTATACGCTTATAATCCCAGTCTCTTGAATAGGCCGAAGCTCCGCAGATGATCAGCTTCGGCTTTTCTTTTAAGGCTACCTCTTCCAACTGCGTGTAATCGATCAATCCTGATTCACGGTCAACGCCATAGAAAAAAGGTTGATAGTTCTTACCCGAAAAGTTTACCGGCGACCCGTGCGTAAGGTGCCCTCCATGAGAAAGGTCAAAGCCGAGTATTTTATCCCCGGGTTGTAACACCGCCAGGAAAACAGCAGTGTTGGCCTGCGCACCCGAATGCGGCTGAACGTTTGCCCATTCGGCCCCGAATAAATCTTTAGCCCGTTTGATAGCGATTGCTTCAATTTTATCGACTACCTGGCACCCTCCATAGTAGCGTTTACCAGGTAACCCTTCCGCATATTTATTGGTCAGGGCCGATCCCGCGGCTTCCATTACCTGCTTACTTACAAAGTTTTCGGAAGCAATCAGTTCAATCCCGGTTTCCTGGCGTTGCTGCTCTTCGGCGATCAGTTCAAATATAAGCTCGTCTCTTTTCATGCTGTTTTTGTTTCAAACTAATGGAGCGGCCCGTTGCCGACCCTTTTTGGAATGTTTACGCTCCTGAATATTCGGCAAAATTATCTTCTGTTTCATGCAGCCTGACTGAGTGCAGAAAAACACCGGGGTTTGCTTCTATCGGGGCCTTTAGCTGTTTGAATATTTCAATACAAAGGATCTCGGGTGTAGCCATTTTGCCTTTCATAAAGTCCACCTCCAGGTTCAGATTCTTGTGATCCAGTTTTTCGATCACATGATCTCTTATGATCACTTTAAGCTTTTTCAGGTCGATCAAAAAACCGGTTGTATCATTAACTTTTCCCCTGGTCGTTACAAAAAGGGTATAATTATGTCCATACCAGGCCGTGTTGGCCAGCTTCCCAAAAACCTTCTGGTTCTTCTCCTCGCTCCAGTCATCCCGGTACATCCGGTGTACGGCGCTGAACGTTTCCTTTCTGGTCGCATACACGAACATCGACAGTCTTTTTTAAAGGAAGCAAGACGGGCGATGTCGCCCGCCTTGCCTTGACCTGTTTAGATGGTACTTTCCGTACTGATTTGTTGCCTGGCCTGTTTGGCGGCAGCCACCATGTTTTCCAGGGCAGCTTTCGTTTCCGGCCATTTCCGGGTTTTCAGACCACAATCGGGATTCACCCAAAGATTTCGCGCCGGCAGCAGGCTCGCGGCCTTGGCCAGCAGCGAGGTCATTTCCTCTGTGCCGGGCACCCGGGGTGAATGGATGTCGTAAACGCCCGGACCGATCTCGTTCGGGTATTCAAAATGTGCAAAAGCCTGCAGCAGTTCCATTTGCGACCGCGATGTCTCGATCGTGATCACATCGGCATCCATGGCTGCGATGTGCTCGATGATATCGTTAAATTCGCTGTAGCACATGTGGGTATGGATCTGCGTCCGGTCCTGTACGCCGCTGGCCGTAATCCTGAAAGCGCGGACTGCCCAATCCAGGTAGTGCGGGCGCTTCGACTTGCGCAAGGGCAGACCTTCGCGGATAGCGGCCTCATCGATCTGGATAATACCGATACCGGCCTGCTCCAATGCCAGCACTTCGTCGTGAATAGCAAAAGCGATCTGGTTGGTGGTTACCTCACGGGGCTGATCGTCACGGACAAATGACCATTGCAGGATCGTAACCGGCCCGGTCAGCATACCTTTCATCGGCTTGTCTGTCTGTGCCGCCGCAAATTTACTCCAGCGTACGGTCATGTCCTTCGGCCGGCTTATATCGCCATAGATGACGGGCGGTTTCACACACCGGCTGCCGTAGCTCTGTACCCAGCCGTTTTTGGTAAACAGGAACCCTTCAAGCTGCTCGCCGAAGTATTCCACCATGTCGTTCCGTTCGAATTCACCATGTACCAGCACATCGATCCCGATCTCTTCCTGCCAGCGGATGGCATCGACGGTAGCCTGCTCGATCGATTTTTCGTATTGCTCTACCGTCAGGTCACCTTTTTTGAACCTGGCGCGCAATTGACGGATATCATCCGTTTGCGGGAATGAGCCGATCGTAGTAGTGGGGAAAGAGGGCAGGTTGAAGCGTTCGCGCTGTATTTGCTGACGGACCGGGAAAGCGCTGGTACGGGATGCATCGGCTTCCGTAATGGAAGCAATGCGGTCTTTCACAGCCTGTTTGTGTACTTTCTGTGAGGTTCTTCTGCTTTCTATCGCCTTTTTGTTGGCTTCCAGCAGATTTTTATTCCCTTCGACAATCAGCTTGAGCTCCTGCACCTCGTCGAGCTTTTGCCTTGCGAATGCCATCCAGTTTTTGATTTCCGGATCCAGCGTGGTTTCCAGGTCAAGATCGATCGGGCTGTGCAGCAGCGAGCAGGAAGGAGCAATGATCACGCGGTCAGTTCCCAGCTTCTCAGCCGCTTTGCTGATCAGGCCGAGTGATTTTTCATAGTCATTTTTCCAGACGTTACGTCCGTCGATAACGCCCAGCGAAAGCTGAAGCGCATCCGGAATCAGGGCAAGCACTTCATCCAATTGCTCCGGTGCGCGTACCAGGTCGATGTGCAGGGCCTGGACAGGAAGATTGACAGCCAGCGCCGTGTTGTCGAGCAATCCTTCAAAATAGGTAGCGACAAGCAGCTTAACCCCCTTTACCTGGCCGGCAATGCTGTTATAGGCAAACTCAAATGCTTCTTTCTCTTTTTTGGAAAGATCAAGGGCCAGGTATGGCTCGTCGAGCTGGATCCACTCCGCGCCCGATTGTCCGAGACGGTTGATGATATCAACGTAAACGGGAACAAGCTTTTTGATCAGATCGATCCGTTCGAAGCCCTCCTCCTTTTCTTTGCCCAGCAGCAGGTAACTTACCGGTCCTACAAGGACAGGCTTGGCTTTTTGTCCAAGTATCTGCCTGGCATCGCTGTATTCGGTAAATGCTTTTTCATTGGAAATACGGAATTCCTGGCCGGCCGTAAATTCGGGAACGAGGTAGTGATAATTGGTATCCAGCCACTTGGTCATTTCCATGGCTGTGATATCCAGGCCGTCTTTCTGATAGCCGCGGGCCATGGCGAAATAAAGATCAAGCTCGTCTTTCCCCTTGGAAAGCAGGGAGGAGTAACGCTGCGGTATGGCGCCCAACAAGAGGCTCATATCCAGCGTCTGGTCGTAAAAGCTGAAATCGTTGCAGGGGATAAGATCAAGACCGGCATCCAGCTGAGTTTGCCAGTTTTCTGTTTTGATCTTCTGAGCAACCTGGTTCAATTCCTCCAGGCCGATCTTGCCTGCCCAATATTGCTCACAGGCTTTTTTTAATTGTCTTTGGCTGCCGATCCGAGGGTAGCCCAGGTTTTGCGTTAGCATTTGCGTTGTTTATTAAATGAAAATCACTTTAATACTACTTCGCTTGACAACGCTTCGGGGAAAGAGCACACAGAGGCCAAAACAACCAATAACCAGTTGCAAAAGACTTGAAAGTCAGACTCGTGTTTTATTCCGCGAAAACATTGTCCATCCGGTAAAAGGCAGGTATCCTGGCTTGTAACATTTCAGCCGTCCTTCCCATCCGTTTTCACGGACAGTGGACATGATTGGCGGAAACTTTTTGAGCGTTACTTACAGTTGCGCGACAGCTCGTGATTTTCACCGCACTGGTGGTTCACACGATTCCCTTTTAATCCCGATTTTCATCGGAAACCTGGTCCGGCTATTAAAAATAAGAACGAGCGATTTAATTCCTTAATGGGGATTAAATATTTTCAAAGGTAGAATCATAGATTTATATATCTATGATTCTACATTAATTAAGATTAATTATCTACAAAAAATGTGTTTAAAGTGCAAATTATTTTTATAATCGCTATTTAAAGGCGTTTATATCTATAACCGGATAGAAGGAAGAAAGCGCTCGGGGTGGAATTGATGATGCTCCTTTTTAAACTGATAGCCTATTTTAAAAGGATAGGGGTAGTAAAACGTGGGATAACATCGCGCAGAATTAAAATTTTGTTATCTACCACTTTCAGCTTTACGCCTTTTCTTATTTACGACGAAATAGACCGGGATGCCTGTCAACGCTATTATCAGGCCGGGCCAGGTGAAGCCCGGTTTATAAATGATAAGCAACAGGCAAAAGGCTAACCCGAGCAGGATATACACTGCGGGGAGGAACGGATATCCCGGGGCTCTGTAAGGACGAGGGTGGTCCGGCTGCTTTATCCGGAGAATATAAATGCCGGCGATAGTCAGCACATAAAACATCACGGCTACGAATGTGATCATATCGAGCAGATCACCGTATTTTCCGCTCAGACAAAGTATCGAGGCCACAAGGGCCTGCAGCCAGAGCGCTGTTTCAGGCACGGCATGCCTGTTGAGCTTCGAAGCGCTGCTGAAAAAAGAACCGTCTCTTGCCATGCTGTAATATACCCTGGCTCCTGCGAGGATTAGTCCGTTGTTGCAGCCGAAAGTAGCGATCAGGATGAGCACTGCTATGATAATCGTACCGGAGGGGCCGAAAATGGCCTCCGAGGCTACAATTCCGACACGGTCTTTTGCAGCCGATGCAATGTCTTCAACAGGCAGGACAGCCGTGAACATCAGGTTCAGCAACACGTAGATCAGCGTCACAAGCCCTGTTCCCAACAAGAGGCTAAGGCCGATATTTCGCCGGGGATTATTGATTTCCCCGGCTACGAAGGTAACATTATTCCAGGCTTCATAGCTCATGATAGCCCCTACAAGCGCAGAGGCGATCGCCCCGCCCAGCGCGGGAATATATTCATAGCTGAATATATTCCCACTGGTATCGGTCCGATACAGCCGCCAGCCGTCAAGCCAGTTGGCGGTCCACACTTCTTCCCTGAAAAAAACAAACCCGAAAACGATCAACCCGGCTATGCTCAGGATCTTGGTAGAAGTAAACACTGTCTGCACGATCTTCCCGCCCTTTACGCCGTTCCGGTTCACATAGGTCAGGAAAATGATCACGGAGATACCCACCAACTGCGCTACGGAAACAGCAAAACCCCCGAGCCGGAAAACATAGATATCCTCGATTGCCCATGGCAGCAGGTACGCAAGGAATTTGGCAAAAGAAACACCGACGGCGGCTATGGTACCGGTTTGGATAACTGCAAAAAGGCTCCAGCCGTAAAGGAATGCCACCAGCGGGTTATAGGCTTCCCGCAGGTATACGTATTGTCCCCCGGCGCGGGGATACATGGCGCTCAGCTCACCGTAGCTAATGGCTGCGATGAGCGTCATGACGCCTCCGATGATCCATACCAGTATCAGCCACCCGGCTGAACCTACGTTGCGGACTATATCCGCACTCACAATAAAAATCCCGGAACCGATCATCCCCCCAGCCACCAGGAGCGTGGCATCCAGCAGGTTCAGTTCTCTTTTCAGATTATTTTCAGAGCTATGGTCAACCTCTTGGCTCATGCCAGTACGCCATGGGTTAGGGGAGTGGAGGGAACGTTTCCAGGTATTCTCCCCTGTAGCCTGGCAAGAGAGACATTGGGCAGGTGAGGGAGCAGTAAACGGGCAAAATGATCGGATTCTTCCTCCAGGGGGAATCCCGAGAAGATAAAAGCCCGGATACCCATATCCATATACCTGTCAAGCTTACGGAGGATCTGTCCGGGACTTCCTACCAGCCCGCCTCCGCAGCCTGAAAATACTTTCCCGATATGCGTCCAGAGGATCTCTTCCACATAGCCGTCTTCATCTGCCGTTTCCCGCAGCTCATCTTGTCTCAATACTCCCAATGAACGGGAATCCTCTCCTCTGGCGCGGATTTCCTTACCCCTTTCTTCGTCAAATTTCGAGATCAGTTTAC
Source organism: Spirosomataceae bacterium (assembly GCA_037191015.1). Taxonomy (GTDB): domain Bacteria; phylum Bacteroidota; class Bacteroidia; order Cytophagales; family Spirosomataceae; genus Ravibacter. The sequence continues at coordinate 15,797 of JBBCKD010000012.1, read as the reverse complement.
GGGCATAGGCCCTTGCTTCTTCTTCCGTCTCGCGGACAATGACATGTATCCGCAGACCGAAATCTATCTTGCGTCCGTAGCGCGCGGCTCTCCGGGTCATATCCTGCAGTGTGGCGTAGACACTTTCTTCCGACTCCGGCCAGGTCAGGAAGACGTCGCAGTGTTTGGCGCAGACTTCCCTGGAGCCGTCGGATGTGCCGCCGAAGTAGAGCAACGGGCCACCGTTCTGTTGGTAAGGCTTTACCGGATCCGACGGCATATTGAACCGGTATACCTGTCCTTCATAGTCGATGCGGTCACTGGTCCAGGCCTGTTTCAATATCTCGATCACTTCTGTACATCGCTGATAACGCAGCTCAGGGTTTTCCCGAACTCCGGGCAGATCCGAATTGATAATATTCAGCATGAGCCTCCCTTTGAGCATATGGTCGAGGGAAGCGATCGCGCGTGCCAGCATTGGCGGGTGTACCTCGCCGGTACGGATAGCGGTAAGAAAATTGATCCTGTCCGTTTTGGGCGCCACACCGGCGGCAAATGTCAGTACATCCTGTCCTACGGTATACGCCGAAGGGAACAGTATGCTGCTGAAACCGTTTTCTTCGGCCCTGAGCACAATGTCGGAGCAATGATCGAATGTGCTGCGTCTCTCCGGATCCAGTATGCCCAGGTATTCGGTATCTCCCCCGATAATGTCGGCAAACCATGCGATTTCGGCTACTCTTTCGGGAGTACGGATATCAACTTGTTCTATATGATCTAACACGTCTGTTTACTGTCTTTTATAAATGGTTACGCCTTCCTTAATTGTCTCCAATACTTTTATGTCTTTGATTTTCAGTGGGTCGATCGTCAGCGGATTCTCCGAAACCACTACGAGGTCGGCCAGCTTGCCTTTTTCTATCGACCCTTTGCTTTCTTCCTCGAAATACTGGTAGGCGCCATTGATGGTAATGGCCCGGAGCCCCTCCAGCGGGGTCACCCTCTGATCAGGACCGATTACCGTATTGGTCCTCGACAAACGGTTGACCGAAGACCAGAGAAGGAATAGCTGGTCGATGGGCGTAATGCCAAAATCCGTATGATTGGTGAAGGTGATCCCCCTGTCGAGTGATGCCTTGAGCGGGCTGCAAAAGTAGGCTCTTTCTTTCCCCAGGTTCCTGACGTGTACGTCGCCCCAGAAAAAAGTATGATTGGTAAAAAAGGAAGGTACAAAACCGAGCTCCCTGTATTGGTCCAGCTGTTCGGGCCGCACAAACTGTGAATGTATGACCACCGGTCTGCGCTCCGCAGTAGACACCGACAAGGCCTGGCCAGCCTTTTTCACAGCACTGATGTACATATCGACCGCCGCATCACCATTGCAATGCACGAAGGGATGGATGTTGTGGCGGAAACCCTTTTGAATTGCCTCGTCCAGTTGCGATTGGTTTAGGGTAGGCTGTCCCGTACAGGCGTCCTGGTTACACCCGGGGACGGACGTAAGGTAAGGTCGCGAAAAAAAGGCTGTTTTACCCTGTGGCGACCCGTCGGCTGTTATTTTGAACCCACCCAGCTTAAGGTGTGCATCATAGACGCCGAAACGCGTATTGCCGTCGCTAAGTAGTTTGTCTACAGTGGCGTATTGGGGCAAGGCGACGATGTCGATGAACAGTTTTCCGTCACGGGCGGCTTTTCGCAGCAGTTCAACCGACTCAAAACCTGTCATGCCGTCCTGGGCAGTTGTTATGCCTACGCTGGCATACAATTCCTGCTGCTCCTTCAATAGTTTGTACTGCTCCTCCAGGGATAGCTTTTTGGGTTCACCTCTTTTGAGATAACGCATGGCGGTTTCCTGGAGCAGACCCGTAGGTTCCTGTGATCCGGTCCGCCTGACAATAGTACCTCCCGGCGGATCGGTTGTCCGGCTATCGATTCCCGAGACCCTGAGGGCATAGGAATTGGCAACGAGCATATGCCCTGAAGCATGCGTCAGCGACACCGGGTTATCGGGAAAGGCGTCATCCAGGTCTTCCCTGGCCGGATGCCGCTGTTCTTCCAATTGGTCGGTGTCATAGCCGAAGGCACTAATCCATTCACCCGGTCCTATCTTATTATCTTTCTTATATTGCTGTAAAACCGATATGATATCCCTGATGTTGCGTACAGTACCCATAGGGGGCGGCGACAGGTTCGCACTTTTCCCCCTGGCCAACCCCATAAAATGGCTGTGCCCGTCAATGAAGCCCGGCAGGAGAGCCTTTCCCTGCAGATCGACCAGCTCCGTCCGGTCCGTCCTGAGCTTCAATATTTCTTCGTCGGTCCCGACAGCTACGACACGCCCCTTACCGATAGCGACGGCGCGCGCCTGCGTGTTGTTTTTGTCGATCGTAATGACCTGGCCATTATAAAGTATCCTGTCCACGGCTTCGGCAGTGCCATCCGCCGGCATCCTGAAAGCCCAGCCTGCAGTCATAAATACCAGGGCAAATACCCATGCTGTTATTTTTTGTAATCCCTTCATTTGGACGTTCTAATTAAAAAAAACTGGTTGAATTTTGCGGGCTATCTCGGGGCGAGCTTGTTATAAGCCAGTTCATTGCTGGGTACCGGCCAGACGTAATTGGCCGCGGCAGGCGCTATTTCCGGTGCAGTACCCGCATTTCCTATTTTTGCCGGAAGCGGTCTCACAGTCCGGAACAGGTCATGTGTACGGAAGCCTTCACCCAGCAGTTCGATCCGCCGTTCATAACGCGCCGCGGCTAGGAGCTCCTCCGGCGACAGGGAGGAAGAGAATGCATAAGCCGGATCAGACCGCTTGCGAACGGCCGTCAGTAGCGCGAGGGCCTTTTCGGTGTTTCCATTGGCTGCAGCCGCTTCAGCGTAGTTGAGCAATATTTCAGCATACCTGATAACCGGGATATAATCCAGGAAGGGTGCGGAGTTTTTTGGGAACTTGCCCAACAGGGACTGACCGTTGGCATTAACACGGATCAGGCTTTTGCGCCTGTCAGCAGACGAAGCGGCGCTCAGTTCGGGGAGGGACAGGGCTCCGGCCGTGTTGAGGTAAAGAACGGGGGAAAGGTAGTTGCCCGCCAGGGAACTTTGCAGGCCGGGCGCTTCTGCCGGCAGGACAAACGGAATTGTGAATATCGCTTCGCTGCCTGTATAGGTCCCGCTGAAAAGAACGGACAGGTCCTCTTCCAGCGCCAGGCTCACTTCACCCGATGCATAGCGGAAGGGAGCGGCAGACGATACGATCTTAGCTGCTTCGCGTTCTACTGCGACAAAGTCGCCTTTCACCAGGTTGACGCGGGTTTTCAAGGCGATGGCTGCCGCTTTTCTTGTCCTGGATACACTTCCCAGCGCGGTAGGGTAGCTTTCGGAAAGGTTGTTTTCCGCATCGTCGAGATCCTTCAATATCTGGACGTACACTTCCTCTACCGTGCTGAATTCCAGGTCATTGTTTCCTCCGGAAGTCTCACCTTTAAGCCTGAGCGGCAAGGCTTTGTTGTTTTTGTCCTGTGCATACGGGCGTGCATAGGTCTGTACAAGACTGAAATAGCTGAGCGCCCGGATGAACCTGGCTTCAGCGATGTAGTGATTGCGTGTCGCTTCGTCTACTACTGTGCTTCCGTCCAGTTTTTCGATCAGGATATTGGCGGAATTGATTGTACGGTATGCCACGCTCCAGACGGCATTCACAAAATCGCCGGAGTTGGAGATAGATTGGTTCCATACGTTTGCCCCGGTAGAATTGTTGCCGTCGTTCTGGCTGAACTCGTCTCCCCGTTGTTCGTTAAACACCAGGTAACGGCCACCGTAAAAGGATTCGCTGCTTAATTGCGAATACAGCGCCCTGACCTGCGAGAGGATCTTTTCAGGAGTATTGTAGGCCGAGACATCGGATATATTGTCGACAGGGGCCAGATCGAGGTAGTCTTTCTGGCAGGCAACCGCAAAGAAAATCAACGTGCCTGCCGATAACGGTATGATAAAGCGTCTACCTGTTTTTGCCAGTTGTTTCATAATACAAGTAACATTGCTGTTTGTTTATCAGAATAGAGTTAAAAGCCGACATTCAGACCCAGCGTATAGACTGATGCGTTGGCCGGTACGTTCTGGTCTTTACCGGAATTGATGGAATTACCGTTGATTGAAATTTCAGGATCCGATCCGCGGTATCTGGTGAAAGTCAGGATGTTGGATGCCTGTGCATAGACGCGAAGAGAGGAAATAAACCCGGCCAGGCCACCGCTTCTTAAAGGGACACGATAGCTCAGGGCTATATTTTTGAGCTTCAGGTAAGAGCCGTCTTCCACAAAGGATGTATTGGTGGAAGAGAATCCACCGGTAAAGCTGTCGCCCCATACGAGCCTGGGGATATCAGTAATCTGCCCGGGGGCAGTCCAACGATCTTTGATGAAGGTACCGTTGTTGAAATAACGCTGGTCGGAAATAGTAGCCCGGGTACCGTTGTAAATCTTGTTGCCTCCGGAAAATATAAAGTTGAGTGTCAGATCAAATCCCCCGTAGCTCAGGTTGTTATTCCAGCCGCCGAAATAGGTGGGCAGGGAAGGGCCCTGTATCCGCCCGTCGAGGTAATTGTCGATCCCGGGAGCCACGCCGCCTTCCAGGTAGCTGAACGATTTGGTCACAGCATCGTATTGTACGCGTTCGTTGTTCCGGTTAATGTAGATCTTATTCCCGTTTTCAGGGTTTACCCCGTCTGTCGGCACTGCAAAAATGGATCCGACCGAATACCCGATCCGGGTCACATTCTGTATCCCGAACGTACTGAGCGAGGTAGGGTATATATCACCCCCGCTGCCGAGAGAAGTGACCTCGTTTTTCAGCGTGGAGAAATTAAGGTCCGTATTCCACCTGAACTTGCCTTGCTGCAAGACCTGGGCTCCGATGGAAATTTCAACCCCCTTATTATACAAAGAACCCACGTTGGCTGCAATGGAGTTGCCTGGTATACCCTGCGACAAAGACTGCGGCGCATTCAGGATCAATCCGTCGATATCATTACGGTAATAGGCCGCTTCGAGGGTAATGCGGTTGTTCAGCAGGCCCGCGCTGAAGCCTATGTCCAGTTTTTTGCTCGATTCCCATTTCAGGGAGGCATTCCCGGCCTGGCTGAAATAGAGTGTCGGCTGGCCGGTGTATGTGCCTGAGCTGTATTGCGACAGCGATGCGTAATCGTCCAGGCTGCTGTTGCCTACCACACCGTAACTTCCCCGGATTTTCAGGTCGCTGATCACCCGGCCGATGGCAGCTTCCTTAAAGAAGCCTTCCTCCGAAATATTCCAGCCGACGGAGCCTCCCCCGAAGTTGCCCCACTTATTTCCACTGGCCAATGCCGACAGGCCATCGCGGCGAAAATTGAAGCTGAACAGGTACTTCTTGTCAAAATCGTAGTTAACCGTCGAAAAATAAGACTGGAGACGATTCTGCGACTGGATGTTGCCGGTAGGTGAAATATTGGTAAACCCACCCTGGTAGCTCGAATAGAAAGGGTCTGCCAGACCTGTGCGAACCGCTCCCCATCCGTCTATCCTGCGGTCAACCTGCTCGTGTCCCAGTAGGATACGCAGGTTATGACGGTTTGCGAAGGTTTCTTCGAATGTCAGCGTATTGGTCCAGTTAGACCGGGTATACCTGTTATTGGTGTTGGTCGCAGACCCGTTGTTCGGAAACGCCTCACTGCTGTAGGGATTGCGGAAAGTCAGGTTTTCGACCACCAGGTTGTTAATGCCGTATACCGTTTTAAATTTCAGGTTCTTAAGCAGGGCGACTTCGGCGAATACGCTTCCCAGCAGAGAGTTGTTTTCCGATGAGTTCTTGTCGAGGTCAAGGATCGTTTGCAGGTTGTATGCGTTGAAGACGCCCAGGGCAGGACTGTTAGGCCCATAGCCGATATTCCCGTTGGTCGGGTGCAGGTGGTAAGAGCCGTCTTCGTTGTATACCGGGACGTTTGGCGGCAGGATGTAGGTCAGGCGTGCCAGCGGCTGCAGTCCGATATACTGAGTATTGACCGAATTGCCGGAAGAGGATGCGATGGAATTCGGCCCGATTGCCCCGGAATTCGGCCCGCTGTTGAGCGAATTGGAAAACGACGCGTTTGTTCCGACCGTCAGGAACCGGGCCAGCTGATGGTCAAGGTTGAGCCTTATGCTTTTCCTGTTGAAATTATTGGTTCTCAGGATACCGTCCTGGTCGGTATAATTGACCGATACGAAGTACCGGGTCCGTTCGCCGGCTCCGGAAAAGCTCAGATTATGGTTATGGCCTATACCGGTCTGGTAGGCTATGTCGTACCAGTCTGTGCCGATCGTGCTGCCGTCAGCATTTTTACCCAGTACAAATCCCGGCGTCAGCCCGGCATTTACCCTGGCTTCATTTTTGATCGTTACGTAATCTTCAGGGTTCAGCAGCTCCGGCAGGTTAAACGGCGTGCTGAAACTGACCCAGTTGTCGTAGTTTACTTTCACGCGCCCGGCTTTCCCTTTTTTGGTGGTAATGACCACAACGCCGTTGGCGGCTCGGGAGCCGTATATGGCAGTGGCGGATGCATCTTTGAGTACATCGATAGATGCAATATCGCTGGGATTGATATCTGCCAGCGGGTTATTTCCCACGGCTCCTCCCGCCGAACCGGTGAATACCGTGACTCCGTCGACTATGAAGAGAGGATATACGGAAGAAGTGATAGAATTAATCCCACGGATGCGGAAAACAGGCGTGTTATTCAATGCACCGCTGGGCTGAACGATACTGATGCCCGCTGCCTGGCCGCCCAGAAGCTGGTCAAGGCTTTGTGCGGGCCGGTTCTCCAATCGTTCAGCCGGAATCTTGGATACAGATCCTGTGAATGATTTCAGGCTCTCACTGCCGTAGCCTGTCACAACCACTTCGTTCAACTGACGGGTATCCGACAGTAGCCTGATGTTGATTACCGAGATGTTTCCTATCTCTATTTCCTGGGTAATGAAGCCGATAAACGAGAAAATAAGGACTACATTGTCGTCCGGGATAGTAATGACATAATTTCCGTTCAGATCCGACTGCGTACCGGAAGCGCCTCCTTTTACCAGGATATTTACTCCGGGGATAGCCTCCCCCTGAGCGTCGGTAACCTTGCCTTTAACCTCGCGTGGTGCACCGGCGGCTTCTGCTGTATCCGACGATGCTGCGGCTAAGGCACCTGGTACGCACAGTCCTGCCCAAAGCCCGGTTAGCAGCGTGCACAAATGTATTTTCCTTCTCAGGTAGTTGTACTTACGGAAGAAGGAATAAAAAGAGTAAATGGTATTCATAGAGTCGGCCTGTTATTTGGAACTTTATAAGTTTGCTTTTCAGCGTCTTTACAAAAAGGTTGATTCCTTAATAATCACTACTTAGTCTATATTTTAAATAGATAAATGTAAGCTTAAGAAATCCCGGCTCCAATCTTTAGCGGCAAAAACTACTTTTCTTCTCTATAAAAAAACATAGGGCAGGTTTAGAAAATAATTTATAATCAGCAGAAATACAGGAACTTATTATATAAATGGGAGTCAAATGACTAGTCCGTCTAATCCGGCAGCATACCACTAAAAAGAAATCGTAGCTTAGTCTAAGCCGGTTTTAACCCATCAGGATACGCTAATTTCTTATTACAACGTCAATTGCGTGCTCCGGGTGAGGAAGCATTTCTATCCGCTTATGCTGTTGCCCGATTGGTCGGATGGTTTTTGCGCCGTCCATAAAATTCTGGAGGTAGTAGGTTCCCCGGTATCCGAGCCCGGCAAGATAGCTGACCATCCCGGCCAGCTCATTTTCGGATAACAGGGCTGAGTGGACGGTAGTCCTTACCTCAAACCGGGTGCCCGATTGAAGAAGCAGGTCGAATGTCTGCTCAAATTCTTTATGAAACGACGACTCCGTGATTGCTTCAAACTTACCGGGCATTGCCTTGAAATCGAGGGAAACGTAGTCTGCGAGCCGCTGTTCTGTAAGCTCTCTCATCCGGCCGGGGTGAGAACCGTTGGTATCAATTTTCACCAGCATCCCCATTTCTTTGACCGTGCGGGCCAGGGGAATGATCTCTTTGTACAACGTGCATTCTCCCCCGCTCAGCACCACCCCGTCGAGTAAGCCTTTTCTCGACCGGATAAAGGTAAGCGCGTCGGCAAGGGTGTTTTTCCCTTTTCCGAACACAATATCCGGATTATAGCAATAGCTGCACCGCATGTTACATCCTGCAAACCAGAGAATGCAGGATGTAACATCGGGGTAATCAAGGAGCGAAAACGGTGTAATGTCGTAGATTATCCGTTTGTCTGTCCACATTCGCTGAAATGAAGCCGCTGCCTGTGCTCTCCTTTTTTACCGATATTGAAGCTTTCCACGGGCCTGTGGTATCCCATCACGCGGGTATAGACAAGGCACCTGGTTCTCTGACCGGTAAGCTGCTCCGGCACACTGGCTGCCAGGGGTTCAGATTGTATACGCATTGTTTTGATCAGTTAATTGTTCAAGTAAAAGTTCGTCGCATTTCGGGCAGTATTCATGCTCTCCCGGTAGATAGCCGTGTTTGGGACAGACGCTGAAAACCGGTGTAACGGTGATATAAGGCAGCTTGAAGTTGGTGAGTACCTTCCTGACCAGGTTACGGCAGGCTTCGGGAGAGCTTATTTTTTCGCGCATATAGAGGTGGAGCACCGTGCCTCCGGTGTACATGCACTGCAACTCGTCCTGCAGCAGCAGCGCCTCGAAGGGGTCGTCAGTATGGTCGACCGGTACTTGCGAGCTGTTGGTGTAATAGATATTTTCTCCCCGGCCGGCCTGTATAACATCCGGGTAACGCTTTTTGTCTTCTTTGGCAAAGCGGTAGGTGGTCCCCTCGGCCGGGGTGGCCTCCAGGTTATAAAGGTTGCCGGTCTCTTCCTGGAACTGCTGCATTTTTGTCCTGATATGCTGCAGCAACCCGGATGCGAAGGCAATACCCTTGTCGGTTGTCATGTTTTCCTGTCCGTCGGTGAAATTGAGCAGCATTTCATTGATGCCGTTCACGCCTATGGTAGAGAAATGATTCCGGTAGTGTGGCAGGTAGCGCTTTGTATACGGGTACAGTCCCCTGTCGTACATCTCCTGAATGAATACCCGTTTTTTCTCCAGGGTGGATTTTGCAATTTCAAGAAGCTCATCCAGCCGCTTATAAAGTCTTTCCCGGTCTCCTTTGAAAAGGTAGCCGAGACGGGCCATATTGACGGTCACTACTCCGATGCTGCCCGTCATTTCGGCGCTTCCGAACAGGCCGTTGCCTCTTTTCAGCAGTTCCCGCAGATCGAGCTGCAGGCGGCAGCACATACTCCTTACTGCATTGGGCTTATAGGCATTGGGATTTTCAACCCGGTTGCCATCTGCGTCGGTGGTATACTGGCTCCCGATAAAGTTCTGAAAATAGGAGGAACCTATCCGGGCGGTATTTTCAAAAAGGAGGTCGGTGTTTTCCCCTTTCCAATCAAAATCTTCGGTAATATTGACGGTCGGGATAGGGAATGTAAAGGGCTGCTCACCAGAATCCCCTTCGGTCATAACGGTGTAGTAGGCATTGTTGATCATATTCATTTCCTGCTGGAAATGGGCGTATGTAAGTTCTTCAAGCGAACGCACCCCTCTCTCTTTTGCCGCCTGCCCGAGGGCTTCATCCTTCACATTTTTAAAAAGGTGCTCGTTGTTTTTGGTGGGGATCTGGGATTTCAGATCTTCCGGCACTACCCAGTCGATGGTAATATTGGTAAAGGGCGATTGTCCCCACCTGGCCGGTACATTGACGTTATATACGAAGCTGCGAACCGCTTTCAGAACATCGTTGTAGGAAAGCCTGTCTTTAAAAACATAGGGTGCCAGGTACGTATCGAAAGAACTGAATGCCTGCGCCCCGGCCCATTCGCTCTGCAGCACCCCCAGGAAATTGGCCATTTGTCCGAGCGCTTCGCGGAAATGGGAGGGAGGACGGCTTTCCACCCGGCCCCTAACGCCGTTGAAGCCCTCGTTCAGCAACACCCTCAGGCTCCACCCGGCACAATAGCCGGTCAGGCAATCCAGGTCGTGGATATGGATATCGGCATTGCGATGGGCGTATCCTTCCTCCCGGCTGTAGACCTTGTCAAGCCAGTAGTTGGCAATGATTTTTCCCGCCACATTATTGACCAGCCCTGCATTGGAGTAGGACGTATTGGCGTTGGCGTTGATCCGCCAGTCGGTCTTGCTGATATACTCTTCAATGGTTTGTGTAGAGCTTACATAGGTGGTATCGTCATTGAGCCCCGAAACATGTTCCCGCTGCAGCTTGCGGGTATGCCTGTAGAGCATAAACGAACGCATCACCTCGAAATACCCCTTGTTGTAAAGCTGCTTCTCAATAAGGTCCTGTATTTCTTCGACCGCCCAGATCGTTTTCTGCTCCAGTTCCCGGAGCATGTGCAGGTAAATGCTTTCGTCGTAGCCGGCGCCTACACTTTCGAAGCCTTTTTTGATGGCGTCTTCTATTTTAAAGGGTTTAAGCGGCTCGTATTCTCCGTTTCTCTTGATTACGTAATTTTCCATGCATATTTAAATTTTAAGGTGTAGCCCTGTTGATAAGAACCTGTTCGGGCTGACCATTAGAGATGAGCCGGATCACCGATCACAACGAACATGCTAATAAAAGTAAAGAGACAAAAAGAGATATGATATGATCGGGGTCATAGCCTCTTCTCGCGGAGACAGACGACGAGGTTGGGATTATCCTGATTTAGCTTTCTATCAACAGTTCTGTAATTATTTCTTACAGACTACACATCATTATTTAATAAAAATGGCTCAAATTATAGGTTCGTTTTCCTTATTTATTAACGATCTGGTAAGGAAAAGGATGGGAACAGTTTCTTTGGGAAAGTGACGGGTAAAGATTTTGGTTCGGGGCTTTTTAGTTTCTGCCCGGCCGAGCTTTCCAAGCTGGTGGAAAATATTTAAATTCCCGGGATAGAAACCATATTTGCCCCTAACGATACGCCCGAGGAACTCGATGTGATTTCTTTCGGCGCTCATTCGACCTATCAAACCCATAACCATAAAATAACAATGATCACTCCTACCCAAAAGAAAACCGCACAGTCCATTATCAATATATTTGAGACCGGATCTGTACTTGGCGACTATGGCAGCGTCACTTTGATTGCAGGCGATACCGGCCATCTGACTTATGGTCGCTCACAAACTACCTTAGGATCGGGGAATCTGTATTTGCTTCTCAGGGAGTATGTTAATAATCCGGGTGCAAAATTCGGAAATGCTTTAGCGTCTTTTCTTCCAAGGTTTGCATCCCGCGATTTAAGCCTTGATCGTGAACAATATTTGCACAATATCATGCGGGCATCGGCAGATGACCCTGTCATGCGGGAAACCCAGGATGTATTTTTCGACGAAAGATACTGGAAGCCGGCTTCGAACAGCGCCAGACAACTTGGTATCAATACACCGCTGGGGATAGCCGTTATATATGACAGTACGGTACATGGCTCGGGAAAAACCATACGAGATCTTACAAACACACGTTTTGGGGCCATTTCCGATCATGGGGAAAAAGAATGGATAAAAGCCTATGTCCAAACCCGGCGCTATTGGCTTTCAACCCATGCAAATCGGGTCCTTCACAATACCGTTTATCGGATGGATGCCTTTCAACGGCTCATTGATCTTAATTTATGGGGACTCGAGCTACCTTTGGTTGTGCGGGGAGAAGAAATTTCCATCACTACATTAAGCAGAAATCCCAGAGGCTGTTACGATGGTCCGGTGCCCGGCACACGGCGGCTTGCAATACGATCGCCGTTATTACGGGGACTTGATGTTCGGCTGGTGCAGTTGGGGCTTTCACAGGCCGGTATCGATATCATCGCAGACGGAGTATTTGGTAATGCAACCGGAAGTGGTATCAGAAGATATCAAACTAATCGTGAGCTTCCTGTGACAGGGACTGCTGATATTTCCCTGATTGCTGATTTGGTGAATAGTTTGAGCTAATTTTCTAACTACTTAAATGCATCCAAAAACGTCAAAAACGGAATCAGGTGTTCGACTGGGATCCCTATAGCTTGCAGGTTTTATAAAGAGCCGATTATCAGTATTTTATGTTTTATGATGGAGGGGAGTGTCGAACACCTGATAGGATTAAGCTACCACTCAATCGGACGAATCACAACCTGTATACCCTGTCGCGTACCAGCTTCCGACCGAATTTATCGATTTCAATCCAGTTAGTGGTGAGGAAGTGATATATTAATTAAAATAAATAGAGTTTAGTTAAAATCCCCTGGTAGCAAGATTTTTTATTAACATACGTACCATAAACGTATTTTATGTAAATCCGGATTGAATAATGCTGATATAAAAAAATCCGGTTAGGTTTATCAAGTCATTCCTGATAAAGCCAGGCAAAAAGTATTTTACTACAGGTCATAATGGAGAGGAGAAAAAAGACAGAATCAAAGCAACAAGGTACCAAGCCCAAAAAAGTAGTGGCCGGGCCGATCCGGGAAAAGGCCAGATCGATCGCACGCCTGGTCGCTGCAGTAGGAAAAGTAATCCAGAAAAAAGGGTACAGAGCCTTAAGCGGCACGAACATAGCCAAAGAAGCCGGACTGGATAAAAGCCTGATCTGGGCCTACTTCGGGAGTATTGATAAGCTAATTGAAACTTATATTCTCCAAAGGGATTTCTGGAATATAGCTAAGGAAAAAAAAGTCTCCGAGCTTTTAGAGAAACCCGATACCATTGGAAAGGAAGATATCACTGCCTTGCTCCACGGTCAACTGGACAGGTTGATAGAAGATAAGATCTTACAGCAAATAATTCACTGGGAGATCGGCGAAAAAAACAAAACACTCCGGAAGATCGCTGATAAAAGGGAAGAGACCGGTGAACTTTTGTTTCAGGTAATCGAGCCTGGTTTTGCCGGTACGGGTGTCGATATCCGGGCCAAGCTTGCCCTTCAAATTGCAGGGATCTACTACCTTGTCCTGCACGCCAAACACAACGGTAGCTTATTTTGTGGTCTGGATATTAACAAGTCGCAAGACCTTGAACGCTTGCGGGAGGCTATTGAAGACAGTGTTCGAATGCTGTATGAGCAGGCGGATGCAAAAGGGAATCCTTCCTAATGATTCAAGCGTTTGTTTAACTAATCGGTAGGGCACTACTATACAGGGACTTAATCAAACTCTATTTACACAAAAGTGATTTTTGGGCCTTGCGGAAAAAATAATCTAATAATTCACTAGGTAGTGAAATAAATATTTAGATTTGTCCCTGCCGTCCGTAAGAGATCGCCGGTACAGAATTGAAATACCTGAAAATAAATGAAAAAGTCACTTTCTGCGGTGACTGAGCTCTTTACGCAAAGAGTCGGTCTGTTTTTAGGCTTGCTGCCTATTCTTGTCTCCTGTATAAATAAAGTTGATCCTCAGGTCAGTACACAGTATATTAAAGAGGGAAGCAGGCAGGAGCAACGTGCCGTTGCCTTTAATACTCTGCTTAGTCATTATAGGGCCGGCAACAAGGAAAAGCAGTTTTTTGAGGTAATCTCAAAGAAAGACGGGCGATTTATCCTGAATTATAACAGGATTGACCAAAGGCTCACTTTGTGCCTGGATCCCGGTAGCGGATGGGGATCGCAATATGTGAATATAGCCGAAGACGACCTGGAAGAATTTGTTTCCAAAAGTTTTACACTGACAGATTTTGAGGGTGGTAATGCCACATGGGTTGATTCGGTCACCATTATTATGAAAGGAAAAGAATTGAAATACGCTACAACAAAGGAAAGAATCAGGCCCAAAACTAACGGGAAGCCAAGCGGATACTAAATCTGAGAAAATCGAAGTGAACCGGCTTTTTTTTATCATGATGTTGCTGTACTCGTTCCTGACAGGAGATGCGCGAGCACAATGGTTGATCAGGACTGATCCTTTGAATATGCTGTTCCAGAACTACAATGCCGGATTTGAAAAGCAGAAAGGCAGACATATTACCGGGATTGATATTTCCTACCTGAATAAAGGATGGGTTTGGCAGTTTGAGTTTCCAGGCGCCTCCAGGGCAAATGGTGTCAGGTTAAACGTTGACCACAAAATATTCTTTAAAAAAGCCCCGGTTGTCTATGTGGGAGCCATGTTACGGTTGGAAAAAATCCGCTTCAGGAATCTGACACACTGGCGGGCAGATTATCACTATACCAGGGACGATCGACGATTGATCCTGGCTGGAAAAGCAGGTCTACGGTTAGGAAAAGGCCGTTTCAAAACAGATTTTGGAATCGGTCCGGCAGTACGCTTCCTGGAAAGGCAACAAGAGCTGCTTTATACCAATGCTCCGGGCCCGGAAGACAGCCAGGAAGAGCTAACTGAGCAAGCCGTCCGGTCTCTTGCCGGCGAACCTTCCGGTTTTTTAGTAAAGGTAGTCCCCATGCTTCACCTGCAAACCAGTTGGAGATTAGGCTCTAAATGAATTTTATTAAGCAAAAAGCTCATGAAAATCCTGGTTATATTATTTATGTCTGTTTTCATATTAACATCTTGCGAGGAGAGATTTGCCGGGAAAAAGTACGATGTATTGTTTACAGTTAAAAATGCTACTGACGAGACGCTTAATTTGTCTATTAACGAAATTAATGAAAGAATACACTGGGAGAAGACCCTGTCTCCAGATGAGATATTCGAGATAAAATTTAACATAAAAGAAGAAATAAAATCCCCAGAAGGAGGGTTTATATTCAAAGCTACTTTTCCTGACGGCGAATCTGTCGAAAAAAACACAGGATATTATACCAATTACCAGATAGGATGGAAAAATCCACAACATTATAAAATCACTAAAGATAGCATTCTCATGACTGATGCTGAATAGTCAAAGAGAACTATGCATAACAAAAATATGAACCAGTCGGGTGAGGCACGAACCCGTTTATATACCCTTGACAAGGTCAATTCAAGCGTTTACTACCCTTCCCATTACGCTTGTTGCCCGAGTTATGCTCCTCTTCACTGAGATGACCATCCATCTCACCCTCTAGAGCACTCTCTAAAAATTGTTGAAGTAAAGGGGCGAATGCCCCCTCTTTACCAGTCAATGATTGACCTTTCATCAACTGTTCCAGCGCTTTATCACGCATCTGTTCGAATTCTGTCTTTTCCATGATCCTGTCCATAAAGTTAAAACTTTCGGACAGAGTTCAGTTTACAGTCTCAAGAAAAACAGAGCCCGGAATCTTGCTTTCCTCCTAAATAATAGTAAATACTTGCAAATTCCAACTAAACTAGCTATCTTAGAATCAAATATACATATGAAGCCTTTCTCTCACTGATACAGGGACATTTATAATACAAACCTGCTTCTATCCGACTATCTGCCAGACGCCATGGTTGGTAGCTACGTGGTAAGCTCAACATAAATCTGAAGCCATGAAAAGTACTGTTGTTTTACTGATTGTTTTTATAATCTCTCTTGCGGCCTGTCGGAAAAGCAAACAAGAGATAGAGATCGAAGTGGATATTTCAAATCCGAAAACCGCCATTCTGGGGAAATGGCGATCTATTTACCGGGTAAACGGTAGTCGGTTGCTACCGATTCCTGACGACGGCTTTATTATGGAATTTAGAGAAGACAGTATTGTCAGGTATATCGATACGCGGAAAAATGAATCTGTAAGTGAGGTTTATTATTGGAAAGACACACTTTTGTATAGAGCAGGAGTGTGCTTTTTTGTAGACTTTCCAGATGCCAAAACTATG
>JBBCKD010000011.1:0-190675 GCA_037191015.1 Spirosomataceae bacterium | reverse complement strand
CGAAAAGGCCGTCCGTAATATGATCCTGAGGAATTACGCTGACAAAGAGATTTGTGAGGTACTCGAAGTGACGCCTGACTACGTAGCCCGGATACGTGAGGCGATCAAAAGCGAAACCTCCCTAAATCCGTAATTATAGAGAAAGACCGGCACGAATTCACGAATTAAAAAAAAACAATTCGTGCATTCGTGGCCCCTCTCCGGTGGCTGAGCCTGTCGAAGCCAAATTGAGGTACGCCCCTCCCTTGCTTTCTCCCCCGGAATCCCTATCTTAGCCCTATCAAAAAATACTATATTTGTCACTCATGAAAACTACTACTATGTCTGACCGCAAGAAAGTACACGAAGGCCGCAACGTAAAGCGCTTCAGGGAAATGCTCGGCATCAAGCAGGACGCCCTCGCCTGGGAGCTGGGCGAAGACTGGAACCAGCAGAAGGTATCGCTCATCGAGCAGAAGGAAACCATCGACGACGCCATTCTACGACAGGTTTCCCAAATATTGAAGATACCTGTGGAGGCCTTTAAGAATTTTGATGAGGAAAATGCGGTGAATGTGATTGCGAATACGTTTGGGGATAATGCTTTTTTAATGAACTCCCCTAACTTTGGCTCTGTGCACTTTCATCCTATAGAAAAAATCATTGAGCTGCACGATCAAAAGATTGCGCTGTATGAAAGGATGATAAAGGAGAAGGATGAGATGGTGGGGAGGATGGAGCGGTTGATGGGGAATAGGTAGGGACTGTAATTTGAACTCTATCTGGTAACGATTTTTCAAGCATTTGGTTTTACTACTTACGAGTTCTTTTTATTAAACTGTCAATGATTTGAATTTTTAAAGTGTCATCCCTTTTTGAAGAACACTCTATAAGCTGTTTCTTTAGTAAAGTCAAATTATCTTGCAATTCTTTAAGGTCTTTCTCTTTGACTTTTATTCGATTATTCAAAATACTAGTCTTCGCATTACAGTTTTCACTGGCTTGATAAAAGCCAATAAAATAAGAGCCAAGAATTATAGCCAAAGCGATAATCGTCTTAATTACGTATTTCATCTGTTGATAACTCATTCATTGCCTCTAATATATTTTTAGCCAATTCTGGCGATTTAATAAAAATACTTTTAAGTCTCGGGTATTTATCAAGTAAGTACTCGATACGATTTGACTCTGCATTATATTTGATTAACAATAAAATTACTTTTTGAATTAATTTATCTCCAAAATCACGCCTCGAAAGTATTTCTATCAGTCTATCTAAAGCATGTTTATTTTCTCTACTTACTTCCTTGCTAGCTCTTATCAAAACAAGCTCTAAATGAATAAGTATTAGGTGAGAATTACCTCGTGTTTTCATTTCAAAATCTTGAAATAGACGATTAATTGTTTCATCAAAAACATTCCCCCATCTATGCCCCATATACTCGTGATCATGAAAATTATCGAAAAGGTACTTTATGACTTTTAAGTATTCATCTGCATTTCCTATATTTTCTTTTATAACATAATAAAGCTCATGAGAAATTCTTGCAAAAGATTCGTCAATAAGACGAGTTGGAATAATTTTTCTAATTGGAAAATGATGTTTTAATCCAGAGATAACTTTTAAGTGCTCAAATAAGTTAAAACTCTCTTCTTGTAAAAGATACTCCCATTGCTCCGATAAATATACCAATATCGTCTCATAAAATTCGGATGGAATTGCTTTCCTAATTAAAGATTGCTTTCTTAAGTTATAAAATAAGTTTAGAAATTCAAAAATAATAGAAGGGTTTCCTTTTCCTATATACTGGATGTCATTTGAAATACGAAGAAAAGCTTGTTCAAATAGTTCTGAATGTAGTCGTTCGCTAATTGGATAGTATTTCCTCAATTCATTAATTAGTTTCAAATATTTAAAAATTAAATGCTGATTTTCTCCAATTGAATGATGAATATTATCTATTAGTCGATATAAAAATTTCTCCAGATAATCATTTCTAAATTCTCGCCTATATGGATAATATCTATTAAACTCACTTAAAAGCTTTATACACTCAAGTGTTACAAGAGGATTTTCTCTTTCAAAGTATCCTAGATCGTTTGTAAGCCTATCTAAGACTTCTTCTAAATGCTCTTGACTCAAAATTTCTGTGAGAGGATAATAAGATTTCAAATCGAGTAAAATTTTTACATATTCTATTGTTACTTGCAGATTCTTACGATAAGAAAAACCAATTTTTCTTTCAAAAAATCTTAACAAATTCATGAGATCATGCGGTGGAATATTCCATTTTAATGAACCAATTTTCTTTATTAAGGATACTTGCTGTTTTTCGCTTAAATCATACTCCCTGAACCATTCCAAAAAACTCAACCCAAAAATGGAGAATAAGTCATAGAATCTGTAAATCAATGAATCTATTGCCAAAGAACTTAATTCGGGTTTTTTCTTTACAACGTTATCAGCAATTCCTAAGATGTTAACCTCTTTAGAAAATTTGTACTCCTTGTCAAAGAGTGATAGCAGCAATTCAAAATCATTACATGCTACTTTTGCAGAATCAGAAAAGTTATGATTGACAACCGATTTTTGTTTACTTAATAGAATACTATTGTCCATCTCAGTTACTTTTATCCACTCACTAAGCTTAGCGGTAGCATTGTAATTTCCAACGAGTGTCCAAAGTTTAGCAAGCCGTTTCCAAAGCAATTTATTTTTATTGGTTTCATCTCTATCTTGTGATTCATATTTTGATTCACTACTATCATCCTCTATTTTCTCATTTGAGTCAAATATTTCGAATCTAATTTCTTCGTTATCTCTAGATATTGAAAGCCATAGAAAGATTAGGTTCTGAGAATATATTCCTAAATGCTCAATAACCTGTTTGTGCGGCTGTATTTGGTTTTCTCTAATAGGAAATTCTACATTTCCATTTTGAAACAATGCTTCAATATCAGGCTTTATAACATCATTTACAATTATATCATGCTCCTTTTGATCGGGCTTGATAACTTGCGGAGCATGTTCAAATAGAAAATTCTGTATATTATAGTGTTTGTGAAGCCAGTTATATCCAAAGCAAAACTTAAAGATGTATTTCTGATAAATTTTTTCTCTACTTCGTTCACATTGTTTAAGAGCTACCCGAAGCATAAAATCTGCCGCGAGAAACTCGCCGAAGGTTTTGTGAAGAAACTCATAATTCATTTTTTCAATATCGCCTTCTGTAGTTGACTTGTTCTCATGGATAAAAAAGAAACCTCCTAGTACATTATCGGTTTGAACCTTGGATTCGTGCAACCCAAAGGACTCTAATTCATCAGACAATTTTTGAGTATCTTTATGAGTTGTATCATTTAGAAACATCATCAAAGCAATCATTCCTAAACGAAGTCGAAATAATTCCTCTTCCTTTCTTTGCTGTTGATGACTCGCATTATTATAGAGTTCGTTTTTCTTAAGTTGCCTTTCAATAAAGTTATTCAATAACGAATCATAAAGTTTACTTTGATTAAAATTTTTTTCTTTAGTCATGTACTGCAATTCTGATTTTTCGAAATCATAAACAGCAAGCATAAACATTAACAATGGTTCTTGAGCAAGATGTTCGATCTTCTCATTCTTTGGAACAACAAACTTGTAAGATTCCTTCGTTTGATTTTTGTTCCAAATTTCTACCCATAGATCCCTGCGGCTTTGGTCAAAGCTGTCGAGTTTAATAAGCTTTGTTCCATCAGGTATCGATACATCTTGCATAACTGTTATTCGGCTCGTTAAAATTACTCTGACCGCAATTCCATGATGTAATGCTGTATCCTGAAATTCCTTTATTGTATTTAGATAGTTATTTAACTCCGTGGTCGACGATTGCATTAGTTCGTCAAATCCATCCATAATAATTACAGGAATTCTTTCTTTAAATTCTTTGGCCCAGTCAAGCCAATTAACATCAGATGTACTCTCAATTGATTTTAAAAGTCCCCTATTTATGTGTTCTGAAAGATTTGCAGTACTCGATGCAACACTCCTTAGTTTTATTAAGAATGGAATAAAGTCGGGAGTATCGCAAAGTAAGCCAGCAAACATTTTGCTCAACATGGATTTCCCAGCACCTGGATTACCTAAAATAATAATTGGCCTTGTTGCATAGTTTGGATCAATTAACGTTTGTAATAGATAATTTCCGATGTTTTGCTGCTTCTCTTCGGACTCCCCAAGTATTGTTGCTGTTAAGAAACCTTTTTTATGTTCTTTTTTTCTATAAATAATTGTTTGGAAACTTTGAGCGATATAAATTTCTTTATTTTTAGGATATATAATACCTTCAATATCCTGATTATCTATCAAAGGTTTATTAAGTTCACTTTTTATTTTATTGTGATGTGCTACAATATTATCTTTAATTCTAGAGGTTAATTTGTTTATAAGTAAATCGGTTTGTAGTTGGAAAAGATCCTTGTATGTTTCACAAAATAGCGGAAAACCGTTTTCGGATATAAAGTTTGATTTCCTTAGATTGTCAATTTTCTTTATAAGTTGCTCTGTTTGTTTTATAAATTTATCATGAATTTTCTTGTCATTTGCTTCAAGTTTCTTTGAAATATTCTTAAGTTCTTTTAATATAGCCGTTTTGTTTTCTGTTTCAGACCAAAGCGAAAATTCAGGAAATTCACTCGAAAAATTTATTAAAAAAGCATTATAGTAAATAATTACTTTTTCAATATAAGTCTCCTTTATTTTTGATATATCAAACTTATTTAGAACTAAATTTTCATTTTTTAATTTATCTATTAATCTACTAATTATAGAAAATATTGGATCAATTATTCTAAAAGAATGATTTTCAAAATCTGTTCTTGACAGATGACAAAGTAATGGTAATTTTGTTGTTTCTGCTTCCCTGTCGCAATCTATTGCAGCCTTATCTAATTCACTCTTATCCGCTTCCTCAAATTTTATATACTCCATCACGGTTGACAATTCCGGCATTATCACATCCTTTATGCCGTTCTTTATTGCAATTTGCAACAGCATAAAGTTTACAACGCTGGCGAGTTCATATCTTTCAACTGCAAATTTTTCTCTTCCTTTTTCCTTATATTTGAATTTTTCTGGCAACCATGATATAAGTTTTGAAACTCTTAATGACGCTAACGCAATACTTGAACAGAAATTAGAAATTGCAACAACTGGATTAGGTGCAAGAATTACTACAGCTATTGTTGCTGCTTTCACGAAATATTCTCCAAACTGGTCAACATCTTCATCAAATGAATTAACTCTATTTTTCCTGTAGTATTCTAATACTTCTGAAAGGTTTATTTCTTTTTGTAACATAACTTGTGGATTTGATGTTAACGACATAGAATATCGCAATGAGTTTGGAGTATAGAAGCGTTGGGAAAGGCTACTTTTTTAGTTTGTTAAGGAGTTATATTATGTGTTATAAAAATAAAATTCGTCACTTGTACACCTACCAAAAATCAAATTCAGGTCGGCAAAAAAAATTCACTATGTTAGTCTGTCGCATTAATAGTCAGTCCTTTTGTAGCTATTCCAAAGTTACTTTTTATCATATTTACTGCTAGTTTATTTACAAGTACACGGTTGCTATAATATAGAACTTCTGCTAATCTATTCATAAGCGCTACGAAGTGTTGTACTATATTGGTTGTTGACAATGCAACTACTTTCTATTGCTTTTAAAGATAGCCGAACAGGTCCACTTCGACGTCGTTTGAAAGTAAAAAATGGCCTAAAAGGCTCACTTAGATGTGAATTATGCTTTATGCAGAGGTCCATTACTTGATTCAAGAAGAGGTATAACTATAGAGGATTAATTTAGAATCCCAATATAGTAAATAATCAAATATTTTCTAAAATACGTCTCATTTTTTGAGTAAACGGGCTTAGACTAGCTTAGCCACCGCTCATTACTTACCGTATGGTAGCTTCCTAACGCCCCCAACCTCACCCTACTCGGCAACACCCCAAACTTCTTCCTGAACGCCGCCGAAAAATGCCTCGGGTTCTGATACCCTACCATATCCGATACTTCGCTTATGCTCCGGTCTTCTTCGATGAGCAGTTTGCGGGCCTGCTCCATTTTGGCGTCGTGCCAGAAACCGAATACCGTTGTGCCGAAGAGCGCCCGGAAGCCTTTTTTCAACGCAAATTCGTTGGTGCCTACCCGGTGGGCCAGGTCGGTTAGCGAGCAGGGGGTGTCGAGGTGGGATAGCAGGTAGTCGCGGACGGCCTGGGCGGCCCCGCATAGAGCTTGTCGATGTCCGGCTTTTTGAGATTTAGGACGGGGTGCGGCGCTTCGTCCATCTGTTCGAGCTGTAGCAGCAACAGCTCGATCACCCGCGCTTCGAGGAACATCCGTTTGAAGATCCCCTTGCGGTTGCAGTGCATGATCTCGCGGATGAGCTCGTACATCCGCAGGCTGATGAGCCGGTGGGTGGCGCTCAGCAAACCGGCGCGGCCGGCTAGGAACGCCCCTTTTCGATCGCCTCCCTGAACCGGTCGGCCAGGTGCGAGCCTTCCGGTAAAAACCGCGTGAAAAAGCGGGGCGACAGGTTGATCTCGAGCAGTTGAAAATCCGTCGGGTGCCAGCGCATTTCCCCTTTCAGGCGGTTTGCATAGATAATGTTGTGCTGGTTGCCGCTGAAGTCGACCTCCCCGCTGAAATGGCCCGTGCGTGAGGAGCTGCCGCCCTTCAGCGAAAAGTGCATCTCTACCGTCTCGAAGTCGCTTTCGAAGTCGAGCCGCACCCCGCGGGCCAGCGCGGCGCTCCCAACTAGGCGTCCCCATAGCCGATGTGCACGTGCTCGAAGTAGATCTCCCGGTAGTAGCCGCTGCCCGCAGGCAGATCGAGCCGTACCTCGCTTTCGCAGATGCCGCCGTCGTGCGCCGAAAACACCGCCGGGTATTCCTTCTCCATGATCATCTGGGTGAGGTCGGTATCGTAGAGCTTCAAAACCATCGTCGTCTCGTTTTGCGGTCAGAAAATCCCTCCGGCGGACTTTTTACTCCGTTTGGCGTACCTGGCGGAGCAGCCGGGGAAATTAATTTTGTGCAAATTTACAACTTATTTAGAACTATTACAGATAAATAGCGTTAGTACACCTATGGATGCAAAGCGGCAAAGAAGGAAAAACGGGGTGCTCCGCCTGCTGGAAATAGCCGGGCGGCGAAAAGGGCTGCTGCTCGCATCGGGCCTGCTGGCGATGCTCCATGCGCTGCTCAGCCTGGTGCCGTATGTGCTGGTGTTTTACATCATCCGCGAGCTCACCCGCGAAACGCCCGATTTCACCCTCGCCCGCACGTACATATTATACGCGGCGGGAGCGGCGGCGGTGAGCATGGCGGTGTTCTTCCTGTCGGGCATCCTGTCGCATATCGCCGCCTTCAACATCCTGTTTGAGCTGCGGAAATTCATCGCCGATAAGGTCGGGAAGCTGCCGATGGGCTACCTCAACAACCGCAATTCGGGCGTATTCAAGAAAATCCTCTCCGACGACGTGGAGCGCATCGAGGGGTTTATCGCCCACCAGATACCCGATTTCGTCAAAGGCATCGCCCTGCCGCTGATCACCATCGCGTTCCTTTTTTCGCAGGACTGGCGGCTGGCGGCGGTCAGCTTCGCACCGCTGCTCGTGCTGGCGGTCATGATCCCGAAGCTGTACGGCGGCCGCAACAAAAAGCTGATACAAGACTACCACCAGTCGTTGGAAGACATGAACGCCGGTATCGTGGAGTACGTGCGGGCGATGCCGGTGATGAAAATTTTCGGTCAGTCGGCCGATACTTTCGAGAAATACGGCGCCACGGTCAGGCGCTTCAACCGCTTCGTGGCCGACTGGGTGAGGAGCAGCACCCCGGCCTTCGCCGTTTTCATGAGCTTTACAAGCAATGCCATGCTGCCGGTGCTGGCGCTGGGCCTGTACCTCTACTTCACGGGCGGCGTGAGCCTGGCTACCCTGCTGCTGTTCCTGATCCTGGGCACGGGCTACATCAAGCCGTTGTTTGTGCTCAGCAACATGGCCATGCAGCTCTCGATCATCAACCGGGGCGTGGAGCAGATCGACGATTTGCTGTATAGGGAGGAGCTGCCGGGAAAGGCGCATTTCCGGCAGCCGGACCACTACGGCATCACGTTCGACAACGTCAGCTTTGCCTACCAGCACAACAACCGGGTGCTGGAGGAAGTGAGCTTCGGCATCGCGGAAAAGTCGATCACGGCGCTGGTCGGTCCGTCGGGAGCGGGGAAGAGCACCGTCGGGCAGCTCCTGGCCCGCTTCTGGGATGTGAGCGCGGGCACGATCCGGATCGGGGGCATCGACATCCGCCACTACCCCACGGCGCAACTGATGCAGATGGTGTCGTTCGTGTTCCAGGACAGCTTTATGTTCCAGCAAAGCCTGTATGAAAACATCCGGATGGGCATGGACAAAACCCGCGAAGAGGTCGAAAACGCCGCCGCGGCCGCGCAGCTCCACGACCTGATCAGCGCCCTGCCCGACGGCTACGACACGCTTTTCGGACAATCGGGCATACACCTGAGCGGCGGCGAGCAGCAGCGCTTCCAACTGGCGCGGGCCATCCTGAAAGACGCGCCCATCCTGATCCTCGACGAGGCCACGGCCTTTGCCGACCCCGAAAACGAGCACAAGATACAACAGGCCTTCAGCCGCCTGATCCGCGACAAAACCGTCCTGATCATCGCCCACCGCCTGAGCACCATCACCGACGCCGACCAGATCCTGGTATTCGACAAAGGCCGCCTGGTATCATCAGGACAACATGAAGACCTGCTGGAGCAAAGTGCCCTTTACCAACGAATGTGAAACGCGCACGTGAGAGCGAGGGAGTTTTTTATTAGTTGAAAGTTGAAAATTGAAAGTTGAAAGTTAGCCTCATTTTCAACTTTCAACTCTCAACTTTCAACTCAAACTATTTTTAGTGCTCTTGACGATGGATGCTAATAGTCTGGTTAATTCTTCTGAAAGGGGGAATAATTCATTAAAAGCGGGAGAGGATATGAATTCACTGTCACGGAGTAGCTGTAGCCAATACAATGTTTCATTGGCTTCTTTGAGGGCTATGTTCATTTTGTTCAGGAAATCTCTTTTGGACTGCGCGTGTTCGGCCTCACGGATCAAGGCCCCAATAGCCGTGCCGCTTCTGAGTAGCTGTTTAGATAATATAAACTCCTTTTTTTCAGAAGACAAGTGCTTGTACAACGAAATAGCCTTTAAAGCAAAGGCATACGATTTCTCACCTACAATAGATTTTCCCATTTGACTAAAATAGAAACAACCCCCTCAACGCCAAAATCTACATTACCTCAGTTTCAACTTTCAACTTTCAACTTTCAACTAAATAAAACTTTCAACTAAAAAAATGCCAAAAGTCCCCAAATGGATGGCCAATGCCATGGAGTCGCTTTTCAGCGGCAGTTATCACCCGGTAAGCGTTACGGCAGTCGACGACCTGGCGGATAGATTACGGAAAGTCCGTTTTGAAGGCGATTTTTCGAAATCAAAAAAAGAATTCATCCCGGGCAATGTCATCGAATTCCGCATCAGCGATACCGAATTCCGACATTATACCCCATCGCATTTCGACCAGCGAGCGGGCGTCTGCGAGGTATGGTTCTACCTGCACGACAAAGGCCCGGGAAGCAAATGGGTGAAAAGCTTGAAACCAGGCCATGAACTAAAGCTGCTCGGTCCCGGCGGTAAAACAAAGTACGATGCTGCGGCCCTTCACCACATCGCATTCGGTGACGAAACCTCCCTCGGGCTATTCGACTGCCTCTCAGCCGAAACCAAGAAGCAGGGCCATTCCTTCCTGGGCATCGCCGAGCTGGACGACGCCAACCGTCCCTGGTCGAAGCTACCCGGCGGCGATGTCGTATCCGTTCCCAAAAACGACGACGCAAAAGGCATCAGCGCCATCGCCCACCTCGACAAATGGCTGCAAAACCAGCCTTCCGCCAACCGCGAAGCCACCACCTTTTACCTGACCGGCAACGCCAGATCCATCGTAGTCGTAAAAAAATACCTCCTCGACAAGGGCTTCAAAAACGCCCAAGTACAAACCGAACCCTATTGGTCGGAAGGGAAACCGGGACTTTGATAGTTGAAAATTGAAAGTTGAAAGTTGAAAATGATTCCTCTTCAATTCCCATGCCTGTTTCCAATTTCCCATTCTCGGCTCTCCATTCCCTATTCGTTTTCGAAACTCTCAACTTTCAACTCTCAACTAAAAAAAAACTTTCAACTTTCAACTTTCAATTTTCAACTAAATGTTTCAAAACCTCTCCCACATCACCTCCTCCCACCGCGCCGAAACCCGGCAGGTGGCCCTTTTGGAAATCGCCCACAGCTTGTTTATTGCGGCGCCGTCGGGGATATTGCTGGTTATTATCTGGGAATTATTCTCCGAAACGCCCGACAAGACCCGGATCTGGACTGTCGTGGGATTGATGGCCGTGATGCTGATCGTCCAGTTTTTCATCGCGTCGAAAACCATGGTCAGGTCCAATATCTGGGTGCATGAATTGTCGACTGCGCTGCGGATCGGACTCGGCAACCGGATACAGAAATTCTCCCTCGGTTTTTTCAAGCAGAAAGACCCGGGAGAGATCGCCTCGGTCGTGTTGCAGGACGTCGCCAACTTCGAGGCCATTTTCGGGCACAGCGTCGGCAACCTCGCCTCGGCCGCTTTCGGCTCGGTGGTGCTGTCGGCCTTCCTGCTGGCCTACGACTGGCGGCTGGCCCTGTGCCTGCTGGGCGTGCTGCCGCTCATCTACCCGTTCCTGCTGCTGGCCAATTATTTCGTGAGCCGGCTGGGCAGGAAGCAGATCGCCGCGCGCAACACCGTCGGGGCGAAATTCCTGGAATACGTGCAGGGCATCCGCCACCTGAAGTCGTACGGCCTCACCGGCGAAAGGCACAAAGGGCTGGAGCACGCCTTCGACGACCTGCGCCGGAAAAGCATCCGCCTCGAAGCCGTGCCCGGCCCCTTTGTCGTGACGGCCGCGGTTGTATTCGAGGTCGGCTTTCTGCTCATGGTCGCGATGGGGCTCTATTACCTCTCCGGCCACTCCATCAGCATCCCGGTGCTGATCACCTTCCTGGTAATGGGCTATAATCTATACAACCCGCTGAAAGTCGTGATGGTCGACTACCTCGTGCTGCGCTACATGAACGAAAGCCTCGACCGCATCATCGACGTGATGGAAACCCCGACCATGGAAGCTGAAAAAGACGAGCTGCTGGTCCGGTACGACATCGCTTTTGAAAACGTGAGCTTCGGCTACCAGCAAAAACGCACGGTGCAGCACCTCGATTTCACCATTCCCGAAAGATCGATGCTGGCCCTGGTGGGACATTCCGGTTCGGGCAAAACCACCATCGCATCGCTCATCGCCCGCTTCTGGGACGTAAACGAGGGAAGCATCAAGATCGGCGGCGTGGATATCCGGCATATCAAGCAGGACAAGTTCTACCGGCTCATCAGCGAGGTATTCCAGGAGGTGTACCTGTTCGACGACACCATTTACCGCAACATCGGCATCGGGAAGCACGGCGCCACGGACGAGGAAATATGGCAGGCGGCAGAACGGGCGCAGTGCCGGGAATTCATCAGCGAGCTGCCCGACGGCATGAACACCCGCGTCGGCGAGGGCGGAAGCAAGCTCTCGGGCGGACAAAAGCAGCGGATCAGCATCGCCAGGGCCCTTCTCAAAGACGCTCCTATCGTGCTGCTCGACGAAGCCACGGCAAGCCTCGATCCTGAAAACGAGCTCTACATCCAGAAAGCGATACAGGAGCTCGTCCGATCCAAAACCGTGGTGGTGATCGCCCACAAGCTGGCCACCATCCGCCACGCCGACCGGATCATCGTGCTGCGGGAAGGCCGCATAGCGGAATCGGGCCGGCATGAGGAGCTGCTACAGCAAAAGGGCATCTACCGCCGCATGTGGGACTTACAGGCGGAAGCGGGTGGATGGAAGGTATGACTTCTTTCATTAATCCAGAACTTCCACCTCTTTCAGGATATAGTTCAAGTGGTCGACGTCCCTGGCGTTCAGGCTGAGTACCCCAGTCACCGTCCGGATCTCGTCTGTCTTAAACCGGAGCCCTTTCTTTTTCAACTGCAGCTCGATCAGCGACTCCGGACCGGCCCCGCCGCAGAAAAAGCACTGCGCCATCGGCTTCGCTGAAATCACGTAACGGCGCCCGTACTCATCTACCGGTATCATATACCCTTTGATGCTGATCCGCTTCCCGTCCAGTGACCTGACTTTCGGACCGAACGTCGGGTACATAAAATACAGGTCGTACTCTTCATTCAGCTCCTTCCGGTATTTAACATCGGCCAGCGTCTTCCACGTGATCGCTACTTCCCCGTCCGGTGGCGCTGCCCCCGACAATAGCAAAATTGCGAAAGATACAGCCGCGAATATTTTAGCCGGCGAATCCTTCATGACACTGGTTTTAAGGTTGTTGAACTATTTTTTCAAGGCCATCTTTAATATCCAGGATCGCCTGCCTGGCATTTTCCTGGTAGTCCAGTATCGATTGATCTGTCATTTTAGGAGCGGTCTTATGCTCGTGCTTGTGCCCGTGGTCGTCATCGTCATGGTGGCTGTGCGCATAGCCCGGCACCTCATAGAGCCCCTCCTCCCAATTGTGCATGATGTCGTGAATGCTGTCGAGCCGGCTGACAAGTGCCGTATCAGCCCTTTCCCTGGCATCCTTTTTGAGCGAATCATACAGATGATGCGCCTGTGTATACAGATCGATCGCTTCCAGGTGCGCCCGGTTTGCCGCATCCAGAGTAGGATTACGCCCCGATCCGCCGCTGCAGGCGGCCGTGAATAGTAAAACAACTGCCTTCCATTTTCCCATCTTATTGAATTTTTATATTTGCAACATTGTTGCAAATATAAAAAACTTATCCGGTGCATTCACCAAAGTATTCCGTATTTCCCTATGACATTTTTCCGTGTTTCACGACGAGACTTGCTGACCGCCTTTTTCTCACTGGCCGCGACCCTGCTCCATACGCTCTGCTGCCTGCTTCCGCTTTACGCGTCATTTGCCGCGGCGCTGGGAAGAAGCCTCATATGGAATGCGGCCCGCCCTTATCTGCTGGCCGTCCAGGCGCTGATCTTATTCTATTGCATCATCCGCATCATCGCCGCTTATCCGAAGCTGCCCCAGGCAAGAATTTACATCGTAAGCGCGCTTGTCAGCCTGCCGGGCATCGGCCTGGGGCTGCGCGATACCTTCCGGTCGCCCGAGCAGGAGCAGGCTATCCATATACTCGACAACCTGAAGTACCAGGAATCGGTTACCATAACGTTCCGACAGGAGCCCGACCTCCCCGGGGTAAAGAACGCTCTGGCCAACCTGCAGGGGGTCAAATGGAGGTATACTGAATGGAATGAGGATCGGCTCATTGTGCACTACCATTCAGGGATGATATCGGAAGAGCGGATTTTACAGGCGCTCGCGGAAAGAGGGTTTCACGTTAAAAACCGGACCGGCGACACGACAACTGAGGACTAGCTTCCTGCTTTTGCCATTACCTGTCACAAATTCTTTACCCGTGGTCCATGTTTCCACAGGTCATATCACAGAGGCCGCGAATTCACAAATTATTTGCATTCGTGAATTCGCGGCCTCCTTACATCTTAATCCGTGGTTTGTGTCTTCACAAACCAAACCGCATCATGACAAATTCAGGTCCCCTTCTCTCCCGATGTCCAGTTTCCCGCCCGATGCGGCGCTGACAACAACTTTAAAGAAGGTAACCAGTTTATTCGCTTTGTTATCCCAATAATGCGCTTCGGAGGGAATCACTTTTAAGATCCTTATCTGTGGATCTTCGATCCCTTTTTCAAACCACGCTTCCACCATCTTGTTCCAGTATTTTTCAATCCGGTCCCTGTCGCGCGATATTTCACCGGTACCGTTGATGCTCAGGAAGCTGTAATTCCCTACGTCTGCATACAGGAGGCTTAGCTTGTCGCTTTGGAGCAGGTTCCGATGGGTTTCGCTTCCTGACGAGAACAGAAACCAGATGTTGCCCTCTTCGTCTACCTCCTGCCTGCTCATCGGCACCGCGTGGACGTAGTCGCTTCCCTCTACGTTGGTACACAGCATGCCGATGTCGATTTTATCTACCATCTCTTTCAGCTTATCGATGGCTTCCCGGTTGTGAAGGTTTTCTGTGCTCATGATTTTGTCGTTGTAAGTTTTTAGTTTGTTTAGTAGAATTATCCTGCCGGAAAGTCCTTCACAAAGTGTGGCTGGAAGGCGGCAGGTGATCATGTATGCCTGATAGTATTTTAAACGTCCGGATGTTCCTTTTGTGTATACAGATAGCCTTAAGTCAGATTCGCCCCCTTGTCGGCGAAACAGAATACGGTATATCCGGATATGGGAGTAAATTTGCCCCTTTCGAAACGGATTCATGTCAAAATAATCGGACTATGCTCTACCTGACCGGCCTTGCCTTTGCCTGTTTCCTGGCGCTCCTCCTGTTTTTTAAGAATGGCAGGTCGCAGGCAGATCGTATCCTCCTGGGATGGATGGTATTGATTGCCGTGCATATCCTGCTCTCTCACGGTCTTTTTACAGGTTGGGCATTGGAATATCCGCACACGCTGGGTCTGACATTTCCCCTACCCTTGCTGCACGGCGTGCTATTGTACAGCTACACGCGCTCGGTAACAGGAGAGGGAACGGTGAGGCCTGCCGTAATCGGCCTGCAGTTGCTCCCGGCGATCGTCGTGGTGATGCTTGCGGCGCCTTTTTATATGTTGCCGGAAGCCGAGAAAGCCAGGGTGTTCCTAAGCGGCGGAAAGGGATTTGAGTGGTTCGGAAACCTGTCGGTGCTGCTGATTGTAGCCTCCGGTTTATTATATTCGGCTTTGAGTATCAGAACTATACGCAGGCACCGCAGGCGCCTGGTGCAGCAATTTTCCAACAATGACCATAAATTATTCCGCTGGCTCGAAAGCATGAGCATAGCCCTCGGGCTGATCTGGATGAGCGTACTTTTTGCCGACGACCGGGTAGTCTTTGCAGGGGTTTCCTTTTTTGTCATGTTTATCGGCTTTATGGGGATCAACCAGGTACCGGTTTTTTATTCCGAACCGCAGAACCGGCGTTCTGTACCTGAAACAGCACCTCACAACGGGTATGCCGGCGAAGTGGCTGTACCCGAAAAAGTTACCGAAACCTGTGGGGATACAGGCGTTGCGACGGTGAGATCCGTACCGGCGGCGGTATCCGGCGAGGTACAGGCCGCCTCCCTCGAAAGGCTGGAGGCAGTTATGAAAAAGGTAGGCGTCCTGATGGAAAAGGAAGCGTTATACGAAGAACCTGAACTAACGTTGGGCGAGCTGGCGGCAAAGGCGGGGGTATCGGCCAATGTGCTTTCACAGGCGATCAATACCGTTGCCGGAAAGACATTTTATCAATATGTGAACGACTACCGGATCGAGGCATTTATACAGGCTGCCTCCCTTCCGGAGAACCGGAAATACACCCTGATCGCGCTGGCCTATGCCTGCGGCTTCCACTCGAAAACGACCTTTCATAAATACTTCAGGCTGAAAACCGGCAAAACCCCCACGGATTACTTCAATTCATAGAATCCTTATTATCAGCAGCATTATCCTGATCCTTTCGTAAAAACAGGTTCGCCTGTACCCAGCCGAACGCCCGGCCGGCAGCGGTGCTTCATCTTTGCACAAAAACGAACAAGATGAAACATTTGCTTTATTGGACCGGTATCCCGCTTATGCTGCTTTCCTGCGGGACCGAAATGACGGAGCCCGGCAGCCTGGTACCCCTGACTGTGGCCGAAGACCCGGCTCTTCCGTCGGCTTTTATCAACGGCACCCAGCTGCATACGGAGGCTTTCGGCAATCCTGACGACCCGCTGCTGGTGGTGATACACGGCGGCCCCGGTGGCGACTACCGGTCTTTGCTGGATGCGAAGGCCTTTTCCGATTATGGGTTTTACGTTGCTTTTTACGACCAGCGCGGTTCAGGCCTCTCGAAAAGAGAGCCCGAAAGCCAGTATGCGGGAGAAAACGCCGTCCGTCTTTTTATCGATGACCTCCACGCAGTGATCGGGTATTACAGGCGTTCCGAAAGCCAGAAGGTTTTCCTGCTGGGACACTCCTGGGGCGCCATGCTTGCTACCGGTTATATCAACCTTTATCCCTCGCAGGTGGCGGGCGCGGTACTGGCCGAACCGGGCGGGCTTACATGGTCTCAAACTTCGGAATACCTTAGCCGTTCCAATAAGGTCAGGTTTTTTAGCGAAGCGCTGAATGATGCGGTATTCGCCGAGCAGATAATAGCCGGCAGGCCTGAACACGAAGTGCTGGACTACAAAGCGGCCTTTTTCACCAATTATGAGAATGCGCCGGGCAATGAGATCGGCAACCCCGGGCACTACCCCTCCTGGAGGTCCGGAGCGGTGGCCTTCCGGGCGCTGATCGCTAATGCAGAGAAATACGGGTTCGATTTTACGACCAACCTGCGGGCGTTTACACACGAAATATTGTTCCTCTACAGTGAGAACAACCGGGCCTACGGCGCTTCCTGGGCGGCGACCGTCTCGGCCCCATATCCCGGTGCACGCCTGGAGGAAGTGGCCGGATGCGGCCACGAGATACTTTATTTCGGCTGGGACGATTTCTTTCCCCGGGCGCTCCGGTATCTAAACGAAATGAAATGACCATGAAAAATATTGCATTGCCACTATTACTGCTTATCCTGGCGATCGGGCCTGCTCCCGGACAGGACGTTAACTGGGCCTCCGGCACCGGGAATAGAAACCTGTTCTCCGCCACCTTCGGAGCCGACTACAGCTCCTATTACGGAATATCCTACGGCCGGCTCCTGCAGATCGGCAAGAAATCTCTTGTAGCAGGTACCGTATTTACGCTTCCATTCGGGAGCAACCTGGCCGACGACTGGCGCCTCCTGACTTCGGTGCAGGCGGAGCTGCTGAGCCACGGCAGCTTTTCACTGACCCTTAAACCGGCCCTCATCCTTAGACGGTACGAATCCCCGATGGCGACCCTGTTCAATGTCGGCGCCGACGTTTTGGTGCTCTATGGCTACCAGAAGCCCGGATGGGGAATAGCCGCCCTGCTGAGCTACGACCGGAGTATATCCGCCCGGATCACGCACCAATTACAGAAAGACGATTACCCGGCCGTCCGCGACGGCTGGTATCGTACCAGGAGCGGTAATTTCAGGTTTGGCGCCAGGTTGAATTACACCCGCAGGAGCTGGGGTATGTTCCTTACCACCGGCAAGCATTACGGGCAGAATTTCAAGGACAACCCGACGTTTCCCTTTTTTGCGGAGCTGACCTTGCAGAAACGCTTTTGATACCGGCCGGCAGGCTTCTGTCCATCCCGATGAGATTTCCCTAGAGTACGCAACCGGATACGTATACTACCCGAAATATCGCGCACCACTGTCCGATTTCTTATATATATCGCCTAACTTTATACCTGTAACACCTGGAATAAAGGGTGCATCGATCACGGAAGTATCAGGGTAAAAATGGACAGAAAAGCAAAGCAGGCCGGAGTGTCGCTAAGCAGGTGCCTGCTGTGCCTGGTGATGATACAGGTATTGATGGCAGAAAGTTTTTGCGGCGTAGAAGAGACGAAAAATCTGTTCGCTGAAAAAGAATGCTATTTCCGGAACATATCCACTACCCAGGGCTTATCCCAGAGCACCGTATTCTGCATCCAGCAAGATCATCTCGGTTTTATCTGGATGGGTACGCAGGACGGGCTCAATCGCTTTGACGGAGAGGAGTTTAAGATTTTCAGGAACCAGAAGAACGACAGCACCAGTTTCAGCTCCAACTACGTAAGGGCTCTTTTCCTCGATTCAGGCAGCAATCTCTGGATCGGCGGAGACAAGGGCATCAGTAAATACAGCTATGAAAAGCAGTATTTTGTCAACTATTCCCTGCCCCATGCGCCGGGAGTCTGGTATGTTTCCGCCATTGCCGAAGGGCCTGACTCCACCATCTATGTAGCGACAAGCTCGGGAGAATTATATAAAAGAGAGCCGGGAAAGGCGTTTTTTACCGGGGAGAAGATGCAGTGGCCGCGTGAGGGCGTTACTTCGATCCGGAGTTTGCTGAAACATCACGACCAGCTGTTTATCGGGACTAACGAGGGATTGTATGTGTATGACCTGCGGCGGAAAACGTGCGAGCTTCTGTCCCTGGGTAAGAACGAGCCGATGATTAACGAGGTCTATGTGGACGTCGACGTTATCTGGATCGGGACAGAGGGAAGGGGGTTGTACCGCTATGGCCCCCAAAAAGGAGTATTTGTAAATTATGTGCATAAACCAGGCGAGCAATCGGTCATTACCGGGAACGATGTGAGAAGCATCAGGGCGGATTTGAACGGAAACCTGTGGATCGGCACGTTTTCAGGACTCACCATATGGGATACGCGCCTGAACAGCTATCGTCACTACCACCAGGATCCCGGCCAGCCTTATAGCATGAGTCATAATTCAGTCCGCCAGATTTACCGCGACAGGCAGGGCGGTATGTGGCTGGGCACCTATTTCGGAGGGGTAAGCTACTATCATCCGGAGCATATCAAGTTTAATCTCCTGACTCAGAACCGGGGGAAGCTGTCCCTTACCGACCAGGTGATCAACATCATTTCCCAGGATGACAACCAGAATTTCTGGATCGGAACTAACGACAAGGGGATCAGCTACTGGGACAGGCAGCGGGGTATCATCACCGGCTATTCACAGACCGCCTCCGGCACCCCGATCTTCAGGTCCAACAGCATCAAGGCAATTCTCCAGTTGGGCGACGGAAGGCTTCTTGTCGGTACGCATAACGGAGGGCTCAACCTGTTCTCGCCCGGGAATTTTGCCAACCGGATCTTCCTTCACAACCCCGACGATACCACCACGATCTCCGGGGATATGGTATACGCTTTGCTCAGGGATCACCGGGGTGAAATCTGGGTCGGTACCAGGAGCGGCCTCGACCGGTTTGATCTCGCTGCACAGACGTTTCGCCGGTTTGCTTCGGAGCACCCGGAGCAGTCATTTTCGAGCCGCACCGTTACGTTCCTCCTGGAGGACGCCCGGCGCTATATATGGATGGGGACTACCAATGGCGTGACCAGGATCAGCCCGGATCGTAAAGAGGTAACGGCTTTCCCGGGCGACCGCTTTTCCAACGATGTCGTGACCTGCCTGGCCTATGACCAACATTATCTCTGGATCGGTACCCGGAACGGGCTTAACTATATGGACCTGGCGACAGGACAAACCGGTACGGTCAGCGCCGGCGACGGCATACTGGAAGGCATCATCAGCAGCATACAACCCGACGAGGACGGCCTTCTCTGGATCTCAACCAACAGGGGGCTTGTGCGATACGACCCGGGAACACAGAAAAAACAGCTTTTCGATACCAGGGACGGGCTTCAGAACAACCAGTTTATCCTGACTTCTTCCTGCAAAGCTTCCGACGGCCTGATGCTGTTCGGCGGGATCAACGGAATCTCCTATTTCTATCCCGCAGAATTGCGATTGCTGTCGTTCCCCCTGGAAATCAGGCTCACGGCGCTCCATGTGCTGGGAAATGAAATTACGGCCGAACACCCGTTCCATATATTGGAAAAACACATCAACGCAACGAGCTCTTTCGTTTTACAGCCTGACCATAAGCAGTTTAGCTTTTACTTCAATTCTTTTAACTACATATCTCCCAGCAGGGTAACCTATTTATATTACCTAGAGGGATATGATACGGACTGGCGCATCGCCGAAAGGGACCGGAATGCGTCTTATCACAACCTGCCGCCCGGACAATATACGTTTCATGTCAAGGCCGTAGGACCCATGGGTGAAAGCAGCGCTGAAAAAACGGTTCGGATCAAAATCCTTCCGCCCTGGTGGAAGACAAACCTGTTTTATTTTACATCGGTATTATTAGCGGCTGCCGGGATTTTCTTCGCCTATAAATCTTCTACCGATCGCCTGAAAGCGCTGCACCAGCTGAGGATTGAAAGAATGGAGCGCGAAAAAGAAGTAGAGATCAACCAGATGAAGCTCGATTTCTTCACCCACATTTCTCATGAGCTGCGAACTCCCCTGACGCTGATTAAAGCGCCGCTTGATGAGATCAGGAACGGTCAGCTTAGCCGGTTCCGGCTACAGAAGAACTATGACCTCATATCGCGCAATACGGAGCGGTTGCTTGCACTGGTAAACGAATTGCTGGATTTCCGGAAGCTGGATATGAAATCCAGGCCCGGAATTCCTCAAAAAACGGATCTGATCGACCTGGCCGGCATGATATTCCAGTCGTTCCAGCTCATGGCAGAGAACAAGCGCATCTCCTATTCCTTCGAAAAGCAGGCTGACACGGCTTATTATTCCGTCGACAAGGGTATTTTCGAAAAAATCCTGGGTAACCTCCTCTCGAACGCCGTAAAATATACACCCGAAGGAGGGAAAATCACACTTAGCCTTGAAACGCTGCCCGAACAACTGATCCTGAAGGTAGCCGACAACGGGATCGGGATCGATGCAATCTACCAGGAGCAGGTATTTGAGCCTTTTTTCAGGGTCAATGAAAATGGCGAAAGCGCCGGTTGGGGGATCGGGCTGGCCTTCGTGAAAGAGCTGGTGACCAGCCTCGATGGCCGGATATCGCTCGAAAGTGTGAAAATCGGGGGAACGGTAGTGACGGTAACCCTTCCCCTCAGGCAGGAATATCCCGCCGCAGAGCCAGTGAGTATTGCGTCAGAGCCGGCAGGCAGTGTATTCGTCACCGGCGACGCCGACGGCATATTGTCGAAACTGGCGGTATTGTCGGGAGAAAAAAAGAAAAATCTCCTGCTGGTGGACGACAACCCGGAGATCACGGGCTATCTGAAGGAATACTTCGAGGGCCAATACCATATCGTAACCGCCGCCAGCGGATCGGAAGCGCTGCCCCTGGTAGAACGGGATCCATTCGATCTGATACTATGCGATGTGATGATGCCGGGCGTAGATGGCGTCACATTTTGCGATCGCGTCAAGCAGGACGTCCGTACCTGTCATGTTCCCATCATATTGCTGACGGCGAAAGCAGGGATATCCCAGCAAATCGTAGGCATAGAGGCCGGTGCGGACGACTATATCACCAAACCGTTCTCCATCCAGCTGCTGGAGTCCAAAATCAGCGCTATCATTAAAAACCGGGAGCGCCTGAAGCAGTATCATTCCAGGTCCGAGGAAATTGACCCGGCAAAGATTACGCTGAACCCCCTGGACGAGGCGCTGATCCGGAAGGTAATCGCAATAGTCGAAGCCCGCATTGAAGACCCTGAATTCTCGGTAGACAAGCTGAGCAGCGAAGTAGGGATGAGCCGCTCAGCCCTTTACCTCAAGCTCAGGGCCCTCACAGGGGAGTCGCCTTCAGACCTGGTGAGGCGTATCAGGCTGGGATATGCAGCCAGGCTGCTGAAGACCAGGCAATACAATGTTGCGGAAGTCGCTTTCCGGTCGGGATTCAATTCTCCCGCCTACTTCTCAACCAGCTTCAAACAGCACTACGGGTGCATGCCCAGCGAATATTTTGCCAACCTGTCGAAGAAAGAAAGTTAAAGCCGCATTTGGTCTGGCAGACGTCTTTGTGCCCCTTAGGGGGCTACCGCTTTGTAGAACCATGAGGTTAGATGGTATTGATGCCTCGTAGAGGCTACCGACAAAACAGGAAGGAAAGCTAATTCAATCTTCCAGGTAATTGTAGACGTCTTTAAGCTTAAGCGCCTCTTTAGCCTCTTTGGAAGGTTTGGGAGTGAAGTCTCTCGGCTCGTAGTACCGGGCCGAATCCCAGATAATCGTCTGTCCCGTCACCCGGGGATCCTCCGTCTTTTCAAGGTATGCCGACAGTTGCCTGGAGAGCGCATCTTTCACCTCCCTGTATTGGCCGTCCAGGGCCAGGTTGACCAGCTGATCGGGATCATTCCGGATATCGTAGAGTTCCTCGGCCGGCCGCTTGTCGAACGCCAGGCGGAAAAGAGGCGCTACTTCGGGTTTGTCCCTGTTTGCAAGCATGAATACTTTGGTAGGGACCGGGTAATGCAGCATATGCGCGTCGACGTCGCCAAACAAAGGAGGATCTCCGGCCGGCCAGCGCGTGGGCTCCAGGTTCCTGATATAAAGAAAGTCGTGCGTCCGGAGCGCCCTTCCCGGGTATCCCAGCCCGTTCTTTCTCACGAAAGCGTGGCGCTCCCTTGCCATTACGGTAAAGCTGCGGGAAGTATCGATACGGCCGTTCTGTGATGAAGTCAGCAAAGGGGTAAGGCTTTTGGCGGTATAGGCGGAAGGGATGCCGACACCTGCCAGCTCCAGGAGAGTGGGGGCAATGTCGTTCAGGCTTACGATGTCGTCGACTGTTCTTCCCGGCTGGATAAACCCGGCCCAGGAAATAATAAGGGGTACCCGGGTCCCGAAATCGTAGAGATTGGCAAGTCCCCGGGGCATCTGCCAGCCATTATCGCTGCAGATAATGACCAGTGTATTCTCAAGCTCGCCGCTTTCGGCCAGCTCACGAAGCAGGGTACCTGTCTCGCCGTCAAAATGCTGTATGGCCGCATAATAATCGCCGATATCTCCTTTCACTTCGGGTACATCGGGCAGGTACGAAGGCGCTTTGATCCTGCTGGAATCAATCCCGGCGGCCGTTCCGGAGCCTACGGCATAGGGACGATGCGGATCCTTGCTGCTGAACCAGTACAGCCAGGGTTTGCCGCCGGTCTGCTTATTCGATGAAAGGAAAGTGGCGAAGCTCTCGTACCGGTTGCCTCCCGGATTACGGGTCCGGCCCGAAGCTTCAAAATTTCCGGGCCCCCAGCCTTTTCCTTCATAGCCCACCAGGTAGCCGGCTTCTTCCAGCAGGTCGGGATACGTCCTGAACTCGGTAGGCAGCGTTCCCCAGAGATTGGCGCCTTCTTTCAGCCGGTATATCTCCTGGCCCATCAGCAGTGCCGCCCTGGCGGGGGTACAGGAAGGAGAAGCGCAGAAAGCATGGGTGAACTTTACCCCGTTTTGGGCTACCTGGTCGATGTGAGGGGTTTTGACGATGGAGTCGCCATAGGCCCCCGCGTGGTTCCACGACTGGTTATCAGACATGATAACCAGGAAATTGGGGCGCGTTTTCTCGGTTTTTTTGGGCGAGCAGGCGTAAGAAAGAAATAAAGCGAGTGTCAGCGACAGCAGCGCAGAAAGTAAAACGTAAGCAGCCGGTCGGCGTTGTGGTTCATTCATGGTATCCATGCTTTTTTATTGGAAATTCTGTATCAGTTTTGATCACATCCGGCCATTCGTCGATCGCTTCCATCCTGCTTACCGATCCGTCGGGCCGGATCTCCGAAAGCGCCGAGCTGCCTGCTACGGTATGCAACCGGTAGGGGTCGTCGGGGCCGTAATGGAAAGTGTTTTTGCCGTCGGACGACTTCAAAGACAGCGACGGACGTTGATCCGGGCGCAGGTTGGCCTCCAGCTTCCAGCCGTCGAGATCCAGTGAGAAGGGAGCTGCGGCCGGTATAGTCACAGCAAATGCGGCTATGGCCTGTGTGCCTGCAGGCTCAAGGTCCAGCACCGTCAGAAAGTAGCAGGCCGGTGTACGGTCGGCGGTAGTGACCCCTACGTGCCACTGCAGCGCATACTCCCTCACACCTTCACCCTCGTCGCCGGCACGGCCTTTCCAGTTGATAGCCGGAGAGGCAAAGCGGTCAT
Organism: Spirosomataceae bacterium; assembly: GCA_037191015.1. GTDB lineage: Bacteria > Bacteroidota > Bacteroidia > Cytophagales > Spirosomataceae > Ravibacter. Next base: position 166,852 of record JBBCKD010000011.1, on the reverse strand, counting down.
GTACCGCCATATCGCTCGGGAAGGCAGAGAAAACCCGCCCTACGGCGAGGGTAGTGCCTTCTTCCAGCAGCTCAAACACATTTTCAGGGGAATCATTGCGGGCCTGCAGCGGATAGGGAGAATGGAACTGGGAAGTCCATTTCACCGGTTGCGCTGCCTCCAGCTCGTCGTACATCACGACGTAGCGGTCGTCGAGCAGGAGCGTATGGCGCCGGAAACGCTTTACGCCTGAGTCGCCGTACCCGGCTGCCCGGTCGGGCGCGATGTTGTTTCTTTTGAAATGAGAGAGCCAGAACGGCGTCGTTACATCGCCGTATGCCTGGCTTGCATCTCCCAGGGCGTATTGGATACGCATTCCCGTGAGATGCCGGGCGATCCATGCATAGCCGTCCTCCCCGATTTTTTGTCCCAGGCTGTCGGCCAGGATGGTGTTGTAGGCCCGGGAGCTCCGGTAGTGAAGCAAAGTGTGCGCATCGCTGAAATTGCTGTAATATCCCGATCCTCCGAACAGCTTTTTACGGCCTTTGTTGATCGTGACGGCATTCTGGGCGGCGTGACCATGGCCCGAGGCGCCGAAAGGGTTGGCGTTCATATATACGGCCACGTTATTTTCGGTATCGGAAAGATCGGAATGCATGGCCGCAAGCCCGACATCGCGGAAGGCACGGGAGCGGGGCAGCGCCGCCGCCGGGATAGCAGCAGACGGCTGCGTACCGGGTTTGTACGTAAGCAGGCGGAAGAAAACAAACGGGTCTTTCCCGGTAAAGAACTGCGGCGAATAGCGCTTCATTTGTTCCACGTATGCTTTCAGGTACGGGTTGGGCAGCTTGCGGGACAAAGCTTCCGCAAATATCGCGTACATCTTTGACGGGCCTGTCAGCTCGTCGTGCATATCGCCGAATGCCGTCGAAGGTGCGCCGGGAGGATAAGAGTAGATCAGGTAATACGGCAGGTGCTGCATCCACGCCGACGAAAAATAGTCAGTACCGGTAAGCGATGCCCATAAAACCGGGAGGTAGATCAGCGTTTGGAAATGTACCTTAAAATAGCCGTTCCCTTCAAACCAGCCGCCATCGCCTGTTCCTAAAACGGGGAACCGGGCGGTCCATACTTCGTACAGGTAGCTGAGCCATTCGTTCGCTTCAGGAATATCACCGGCCAGCGCTACCGCCGTAACCGAAAAGTTCCGGATCAGGTGCTGCCAGATATGGTTGTCGCAAAAATGAAGTTCAAACCGGTTTACCATATGCTCGTAAAGCGGTCGGGCCCTGGCGGTAATGGCTTTTCTCAAAAGCTCCTTTTCCGGTCCGGAAAGATGCTTGTACCCATAATCGTAGGCCCATGTCATGGCCTCCATTACATTGGCATTGTTAAAATCGTCACGCGTGGAATAACCGGCAGGGTCCAGGCCAGCCAGGTGGACCGCCCTGCGGATAGCCTCCCTGATAAATCGCTCGTCTTCCGTCAGCAGCCACGCGACGCTCAGATCGATGACCGGCCTTCCTACCTTCTCACCGAAGCCGTGATACATAAACTCGATCATTTTCGTCCGCTGGACCGGCGTCATACCGGTCGTATCGCGCGGCCGGGTAGGAACTTCCGGCGGCAGCGGGGCGCCCACCATTTTCTGCATCTCATCGACAAAAGCCGCGGCCTCCGGGTTCCCGGAATTGCTGCTTCTGAAAAGCGCCAGGTTTTTGTCCATCCCGAAAAGCCGTGGATGAGCGCCTTCCAACCCGTTCAGTATTTCTTCAGGACTTTTGCTGACCTTCCGGTTTTCCTTCGATGCCAGCAACCGGAAGGCATACGCCGGCGACCATTTCCATTCCTCTTCGTCTGAAGCCTGCCAGCCGTACTGCCAGTACCATCCGCCGGGCTCCATGGGCGTACGAACCGTATAAACGGCCCATTTCTGGGGAGGAGAGAAGAGGATAGGTTGCTTGAAAAGACTGTCGCGGGCGATCCTGACCCGGTACTTTACCGCTTTCCCTTTCTGCCCGGGCCAGAGCAAATGCAATTCATCCTTCCCAAGGCTGACGCTGTCTTTGGGATAGGCCCACTCCCTCAATCGCGGATGAAGTACGCGGGCTGAAAGCGAAAGCTCAGCCGGGCTTTTCTCCCAGACGGTCGCCGTCTGGGCGACCGCCGTCTGGGCGCAGGCAGGTTGCTGAAGGAAGCCCGCTATAAGAAGCAGTAGTCCGCAGCCGTATGCTTTAAAGTACTCCTTTAAAATCGTCTCCATTCTGCTTTACCCAGGTTTGCAATGTTTTCCGGAACTTTTGCAGGATATTGGCTGTCGAAGCCTCCCGGATCAGGCTTTTGGTCTCGCCCGGGTCGTCACGCAGGTAAAAGAGCTGCTCCCTGATCTCTCCTTTGTCATAGACGATGTACTTGTAGTCGCGGGTAATGACCGCGCGCCCTTTGATTCCGAGCGGTTTGGCGTTGTCTACAAATTCCGTCTCGATCACCAGCGTATCCCGCCATGCGCTTTGCGGATTTTCAATACGGTCGAGTATATTCAGCCCTTTGAGGTGGCCTGGTTTCGGGATACCGGCTGCGCCGCAAAGCGTCGGGATGATGTCGATCCCGTTGCAGATCAACGTAGTGCTATCCACTTTGGGGCTCCATTTCCCGAGCCGGGAGACGATAAAAGGCACCCCGGCCGATTCTTCGTAAAGGATCTGCTTCTGGTTCCAGCGGTGCGCCGCATAACCGTCGCCGTGATCGCTGGTAAAGATCACTATCGTATTGTCGTCCAGCTTGTATTTTTTGAGCGCATTGATGACGCGTCCTACCTCATGGTCTACCCGTTCGATGAGGCGGTTATAGGCCCAGCGGTACCTGCGCCACTGCAGCTCATCCCACTGGATCGAGGGGTAGGTCCTGTAGTTGGAATGCTGCTGTTCCCTTACAATGGCCGGCTCCAGCGCCGGTATTTCGAAATTGGCTGGCAGCGCCGGCAGCAGGTTATCGGGTGGCAGAGGCGGGATAATATCCATTTTCAGGGGATCCTGCCTCGCCCATTCGCAGATGTCGTGCGGGTTGAGAAAAGACGCTACCATGAAAAACGGCCCTTTCGAACGATCGTACCCCCTGAAGAAGTCCGCGCAAAGGGCTGACGTGACGGCGTCGGTATAGTCGTTTCTCAGGTTGGTATTGCTCACATTGTCGAAGCCGTGAATGCTTAACGACTCTTCCGGGATGGGAATGTGCCACTTCCCGATATAGGTGGTCTGGTAGCCCGCACCCTTGATAATGGTGCCCATCGTCGGAAGCCCGGCCGGCCATAATCCTTCTTTCGGCGAGCCGTTGGCGGTGAAGCCGGTTTCGTGCGGCATTTTTCCGCAGAATATGCTTGTCCGTGAAGGAGAGCAGACCGGCTGCGACACATATGCCCGGGTAAACATGGTGCCGTTGGCGGCCAGGTAGTCGGTATATGGTGTGTGCAAATCTTTGTTACCGGCGGCGCTGAGCGCTGAAACCGTCTGCTGGTCGGTCATGATCAGCAGGATATTAGGCTTTTCCTGGGCCTTCGTCACGACCGTATACAGCAGGCAGAATGCAAGCAGGCAGACAGATCTATTCATCTTTTTTCGGTTTTAAGTGGTAAGCCGGGTAGTAGTTTTTCTGATCAATGGTGACCTGCACCCGGAGCCGGTCAGGAGTGGCATCGAGGATTTTCGCCTCTACATGCGGAGGAATCTCCTCCTTCGTCCGGTCTGTTGGTAAGATCACGGTAACAAAACGCACAGGTTCCCTGTTTTTATGCGACTTTACAGAAAAGGCTGTCCGCTCCTGTTTTTGCCTGTAGGCATACGACACCCAGCCTTCCTCGGGGCCGGTTTCGGCTTTCTGCGCCGGGAAGCTCCGGATATATACATTATCCCGGCCCGGGTAAAGCGTCTGTGCTCCGTGGGTTTCGGGGAGCAATTTTACCTCTCCTTCTTTTAGCCCGAAATGGATCGCGACGTCGCCTTCAGCAGCTCCTGTCGCTTCATCGACTATCACGAAAAACTTCCTGTCGATAAAAAAGACAGACCTGCGGTGCGTGAGATCCGGATAGCTCGGGTTTTCATATACCAGCGCATCCTGCTGCGGGGTCGTCTCCCACAAAAGCGCTTTCGCCTGGTTGATCACCAGGTTCTCATTGTTCAGCGTCAGCGTATTGTGGACCCTCGTTTGCCTGAACCAGTTCCGTTCCTTCAGCACTTCCTCGTTGCCGCCGTAGACATAGCACCCGGCATCCGGGAAAAAATTAGTGCCTTTGATATACAGCTCAAAAGTACCGTTGTCAGGCTGGCTGTGCCAGAATGCCGGCGGGCTTGCTTTCAGGACCATCACTGTAGCGCTTTCGTCCCAGCCGCTGCGAAACGTGTAGATCCCTCCGGAAGGAAGCGCATGCGAAAGATGGGAAGCCGGGCGCCCTTCCTTCCGGTCGGTTGCATGGTAGCGGATGACGGGATTTTTGCCGAAGAGCTTCGACCACCTAGCGTAATTCCGCAGCATATCGCTTTTTTGCTCCAGCTTCGCATCGCTGAACATCGGGTAGGTATAATCCGGGAAGGAAAAGTCCGTTACGGCAAGCACCATTTTTTCGAGGGTACTGCCATAGCTTTCCGGGAAAAGCCCGGATTTTCCGTTGATCTCCAGCATTTCAAGCGCCTTTATAAATATGTTGATGGCGGCTACGTGATAGTTGAAAGATAATTCATACTGCAGGCCGTCGGGGTAGACCTGTTTGCCTATTTCCTCTGTAAGAATATTAATTCCTGTTTCTACCCATTGGCCGGCCGCTTTGAACTCCGGGAAAAAAGCGCCTGCGAAAATCAGGCGCTGCGCCTCGAAAAGGCGATGGTTACCCCGTTCGGCCATATGATGGGCCAGGTACGCGGCATGATCCGAGAAATTGACCAGGAAGGTTGCCAGGAAGTCCGCATCGAAGTGGGGAGAAGGCAGGAAGTAGCAAAACTGCCCGATCTGCCCTTCGACCCTGGCGCTGACTTCCAGGGGACGCCAGGCAAAGCGGTCGTTTTCCTCTGATCCGCCCCTGGCGTTTTTTGCGATCCAATCCTTATACTGAAACACCCATTCCTTCGCATAGCGCTCATCCTTCGTAAAGCGATAGACCTTTCCCATCGATTCCCACCAGTACATCCTGTGGAGCTGAAACCGGAGCTCATTGTCCTTGACCGGCCAGTAGGTCCAGTCGATATCCTCTCCGTAAAAAAGGGGCTTGTAGCCTTTGTGCGCGAACAAGACATGCTGCAGGCCGTCGTTTGCCTTTTTAATATCCGCTTCAGATGGCGTTTCCGCCGGCATCGTGTCGGACGATATCTCCGGGTGCCTGACGCTTTCCCGGTTTTTGAAATAGTAAGTCAGCGCTTCCAGGGCTTCTTTATCCCGGCCTGCCTTCTGTAATTGCGCTACTTTCTCCAAAGCAGGATCGGCGAGGTTCAGGCGACCCCAGAGATCTCCGGGTACAGGGTCGGCATGTGCAGTTCCGATAAAAAGCGCTGCACATGCCGGGAACATCAGCAAATAAGTGGTCAGAATCTTCTTCATCAGGTAGATACGCCTAATAGCCAGGGTTCTGGACCAGGCTCGGATTCTGGTCCATTTCTCTTTGCGGGATAGGGAACAACTCGTGCTTCCCGTCGACAAACTGCTGCCCGGCAATATAAGGGAAATTATTGCGATAGGATCTGAGATCGGCCTGTGTCTGGCGCAGGTAGGTCCCCAGGCGGTTCCAGCGGATCAGGTCGAATTTACGCCACCCTTCAAAGCAGAGCTCATACCCCCGTTCTACGACGATCTTTTCAAAGAAACCGGTTTGGGAAAGGCCTGCTTCCAGGTCGGGCAGGCCGGCGCGGCGGCGCACCAGGTTAACCGCTTCGTACGCTTCGGCATCAGGCCCTCCTTTTAGCTCATTGGAAGCTTCCGCGTGCATCAGCAGTACGTCGGAATAGCGCAGCATCACCCAGTTGATGTCGGTATTGTTAGGATTTTTGGGACTGGTACCCTGCCAGTTACGGCGCCATTTGCCCGGCGCCCATTCCGCATCCCTGTTCCCGGTCATCGGGATTTCCTGGCCTTGCGCATTGACCTGGAAGGTACCGACGGCCACATCCCGCCTGAGGTCATTCTCTTCGAAAGACCTGTAAAAAAGAGGGTGCGTGTTGATAAAGGAATTGGCCCTTCCATACGGGCTGTTGATATCGGTCAGCGGGCTATTCCAGGTACCCACAATACTGCTGTTCTGGTCGTTGCCGTTCACGTTGAAGAAGGCGATCTCGAACATGCTTTCTTTCGGCTCGAGCTTCAGCTGGCAGTAATTCCTGAATATCTCTTCGTAGCTGGGATTCAGGGAATGCTCTCCCGAAGCGATAATGGCGCCGGTCTGCTCCAGCGCTTTGGTGTAGTACTCTTTATAACCCGACAATCTCGTCGTCTGCCCGTTCATTTGCAGGGAATAGCCGCCGCGCCCAAGCAGGATACGCGCCAGAATCCCTCGCGCCGCCCCTTTGGAGACCCGCTCGTCGGTTTTCTTCTGGGATGCTTCCGGCAGGAGGAGAATCGCTGTCTCGATGTCGGTGATGATCTGGTCATATACCTCTTCCCGGTTGGTACGGGGCAGGTTCAGGTTATCTCCCAATGCGGTAGGCGTGGTTTTGAACGGGATATCTCCCCAGAACCTTACCAGGTCGAAGTAAATCAGGCCTCTCAGGAAAAGGGCTTCTCCCTGCAATCTTCTCAGCTCAGATTTTTCCGACTCCGTACCATTTTCGTACAGCTCCATTTCGGCGATTTTCTGAATCGCCAGGTTGGCGCGGTCGATCCCCTGGTAATAGAGCTGCCAGCTGGACTCGATCCATGCGTGTGCCGGGGTAACCGCGTAGTGGGCGACCAGCCGCTGGTTGCCGCTCAGGGAGGCTCCTCTCATATAATCCTGGTCGTTGTCGACCGCGTATGCCATCGAGCTCGACCTTCCGTAGGTGTCCAATTGGCCCAGCACTTCATAGATGCCCATGACGGCCATGGTGGCCTGGTTGACATTTTTGAAGAAGGTATTGACGGAATAAAAAGAATAAGGGGTTTCGGTAAGCGAGTCTTCACACGCTACCGGGCCGAGCAACAACCCGGATGCCCCGATAAAGGTCAGCGACCACCTCTTTGCCGATGCGCCGATATGACGTAGCGATATATTTGTCATGGTAAAGATTGGTTTAAAATGATACGTTTGCCCCGATAACCACGTAGCGGCTCCTGGGATATGCGCCGAAGTCGACGCCCGGGGTAATGCCCGAACTGTTGCGGGTGCTTACTTCAGGGTCATACCCGCTGTAGGAAGTAAAATTGTGCAGGTTGTACACAGATCCGTAGAACCTCAGGCCGTTGATCTTCACCCTGGCCAGCAATGGTTTGGGAAGGGCGTATCCAAGCGTGATATTATTGAGGCGCAGGAAAGAGCCGTTCTCTACCATTTTGTCGTAAAAGCGCAGATCGGCGCCATTCTGCCAGGACGGGACCGTTTTCCCCTCGTTCATCGCGGCCAGCTGTGCAGGATCCGTTACGAGCGCCCCCTGCTCATTGATCGTCATCCAGCGATCGGCGATCTCGGCAAAGGAGTTGCGGTATTGCAGGTACGTCTGGGAGTTGTAGAGCCTGTTTGCATTAAAGACCTGGTTACCGTAGCTCCAGTTCAGGAATACGCTCAGATCCAGGTTTTTGTAGGTAAAAGTATTCGTAATGCCCCCGATATGCTTCGGATTCGCATTCCCGATCACGGTACGGTCGGAAGGGTTCACCAGTCCGTCGCCGTCCAGGTCGGCCAGCTTAAGGTAGCCGGGCTGGGGCCTCACGTTGGGGTTGTAGGCGATATTATCCTTCAGCGTGTAGGTCTGGTTGGCCGGGTTATAGTTAAAGTCGTCGACCGTATACAGCCCGTCGGAAACATACCCGTACATCTGCCCGACCGGCTGCCCGACGCGGATGATGTAGTCGGTCTGGCTGAATTCCGAGAAACCGGATTCGGCATAGAACAGCTCCTGGCCGGAGTTGAGGGACAATACCTTATTGCGGTTGAAGGCAATATTGAAATTGGTTTCCCAGCTGAAGTCTTTCCTTTTCAACGTCTGGGCATTGACCGTAAATTCCAGCCCCTTGTTGCGCGTCGAGCCGATATTCATCTGGACCGTGGCGTAGCCCGAAGAATAGGGTACTTCCGTAGCGAGAAGAAGGTCGTCTGTCCGGTTGTTGTAATATTCTGCAGTGAGCTGGATACGCTGGTTGAGTATCCCCACATCGAGCCCTATATTGGTAGCGCCGGTGGTTTCCCATTTGAGATTAGGATTCGGAAGCACATAAGAGCCCACACTGATCGACGGGACATCGTTGACCGGGTAGTAGCCGGCCTGGAGCAGGGCTAATGAAAGGTAATTCCCGATCCGGTTATTACCGGTTTTCCCGTAGGATGCCCGCAGCTTAAAATCTGAGAAGAGCCTGCTGCCTTTCAGGAAATCTTCCTCGATCAGCCGCCAGGCAGCCGATACGGAAGGGAAGTATCCGAATTTATTGGCAGATCCGAATTTGGATGAGCCGTCGGCCCGAAGGCTGGCAGTAAACAGGTATTTGTTCGCATAGCCGTAGTTGACCCTGCCGAAGAAAGAAAGCAGGCGCTCGTCCTCCACCCTCGATTGCGGGATACCGGGAACGGTCCCCTGCGACAGGTCATTGAGCCCGATATCGTCGTTGGGGAACATGGAAGTGCTGGCCCGTACCATTTTTTCCTTGCGGTACCATTCCTCCTGGCCTGCCATGATCTCAAGGCTGTGGAGATCCGACTGGTAGTCGAAAGTGAGCGTATTGGAATACGACCAGTTATACAGCTCCGTATTCGTGACCGATCCGTTCGGCCCCCCGGTCCGCCTGGCGTTGACGGTGCGGCTGCCATTGAAAAGATCAGCGCGGTTGGCATCGGTACGAAGGCCCACAAGCCCGCGGTAAGTCAGGAACTTCGTAACCTTGTAGCTCAGCGAAGCGTTCAGGTATAGCGTCTTCAGGTAGGTCTTTCTTTCTTCGGCAATGGCATTGGTCCGCGGGTTCTGGAGCACGTTGCCGCTATCGTCCACCAGGGCCGGGTCCATATCGCTTTCTACCAGGTCCTGGTCGTTCCCCGAAATCCCGATGGTGGGCCGGTACCAGAGGATGTTCTGAAGCTTGTTGAACCGGTTGTTCCCTTCCGAGCTGCCTACCCCGTAAATTTCCTGCTCGGTATAGTTGATGGAGGCGGAGGCCGATAATTTCTCGCCGGCCGTATGATCAAAGCTGAGCTTGGCGATATTCTTTTTCGATCCGCTGTTCACCATAATCCCTTCATCCTTGTTGCGGGAATAGAAGAAATTGAAACGGGTATCCTTATTTCCCCCGGAAACCGCGATTTTATGGTATTGCGTATTGGCGGTACCTCCGAATACTTCATCTTGCCAGTTGATCCCGGCCCTGTTGCCGAAGTTGGACCGGAGCTGGTCGAATGTTCCGTACCGTTGCGTAAACCGGTCTATTTCAGCCTGCTCACCCATGCTGCGTTCATAATCCAGGAGCACATACTGATAGGGGTTCAGCACCGGGATCGTACGATTGATTTTTTTAGCGCCGTAATACATGTCGTAGCTGACCGTAGTCCGCGCATTTTTCCCTTTTTTGGTCGTAACCAATACCACCCCGTTGGCGCCTCTTGCGCCGTAGATTGCGGTAGACGACGCATCCTTCAGTATTTCAATGCTCTCGATATCGGTGGGGTCGAGGAAACGCATCCCTTCGGTCTGGGGAAAACCATCGATCACATACAGCGGCTCATTGCTTTGCGTAATGGATCCCCCACCCCTTATTTTAATCGAAATATTTGCGCCCGGCGATCCTTCTGCCGTGCTGACCTGCACCCCGGCAGCCCGGCCGGCCAGCGCTGTTGTGGCATCGGGTACGGGGACCTTGGCGATATCGCGGCCGCTCACCGAAGAAATGGCACCCGTTACGGCCTGGCGCTTCACCTCGCCATACCCGATCACTACCACTTCACTCAGTGAATTGGTCTGTTCTATCAGGTAAATGATGACTTCCTCTTCCTTTTCGACCGTTACCACCTGCTTTTCGAACCCTACGCTGGTGGCTTCCAGGCGGACAGGAAGCGACGGGACTCCCGTTAAAACAAATTTTCCTTCAATATCGGCGACGGCCGCGTCGCTGCTGCCCTCGAGACGGACAACGGCGCCCACCAGGGGTTCCTTGGATTTCAGATCCAGCACGGTCCCCCTGAGGGTATACGCCTGGTTAACGGGCAACCCTCCGGTGAGGGACAAGGCATTAAGCAATAAAATGATCCCTAATAGATAACGTTTCATGTTTGTTACAGTTTATCTGAACATATTGGCAAACAGGTCGCGGTAACGCGAATTTTCGGACAGGTTTTCTACATAGGCAAAATCTTTGATCAGGAAACAGGGTGACATGCGTTCAGGAAGGGCCGGAATCCGATAAAGGTTTCGGTGGCTTTCAGGACAAAGCTAGGCGTGCAAGCCGCTAAGGGGCTTTCAATTTGCGTTAAAATGCTTTCGATTTGGTTGAAAACAGGGGGTGGTAACCGGCTGCCCTGCCTGCGAACAGGCTAATGACCGGGGAATATGCTACATTCTGACATATTCCGTAGGGGAGACATCGAACTTCTCCTTCGGCTGCAGCTTATGCCGGAGCCGTTAATGGCAGCAATGGCGACTGGACAAAAGGATGGGTAAAAAAACCTGACGGGTCGATACACTTCGGGTGAAATCCCCGGCTATACTGTTACCGGGTACCTCATCAATTCAATCCTTTAAATACCGCCGCAGCCGCGACTTTGACCTTCTGAGCTCTTCTGCCGCCAAAGCAGCGACCGTTTTGCCTCCATATTCGCTGAGATGCGTATTGTCGACCAGTCCGTCGGGCATTTTAGTAAACCGGCCCGGGGCGATATGCAGGAAAATATCTTTGGAAGCTTCGTGACCCGTACTGTCTATCAATCTCATGGTTCTCTGATTCAGGTCCAGCAGGGGAACTCCTTCGGCACGCGCAATTCTCAATACCGTCAATGTATATGCCATGTGGGTGTCGACGAGCTTTCCTGCGTCGTCAAAACTTCTCCTTGCAATAGAGGTCGCCAGGATAGGGTGCGCTCCTTTGCCCCGCGTTTCCCGTATGTATTGTGAAAGAGACGCTCCAAACTCCATGCGAGGCTCGGTATAACGCAGACTATCTTCCTGCTTCTGATCATTATGACCAAACTGGATGAGCACATAGTCCCCCCGCTTCAGGCTATCCAGGATTTTCGCCCAATGCCCTTCACCGCGAAAACTCTTTGAGCTTCTGCCGCTGATCGCTTTATTCCGAAACGATACCGTCTTTTTAAAGTGATCCCCAAAGTACATCCCCCATCCTCTTAACGGGTAATTCTCGCCTCCCTGGCGCCGGGATAGTGCCTCAACATCATAATTTGCCATGGTAGAATCACCTATACCGTAGACGGTCCTGCGGGCGCAGCTCTGTAAAAAAATAAGCGTTAACGAAAGAATGACAATAATGAAACCTCTGATCATATAAGTAAACAATTGAAATATTTTAAACGATCCGGATGCCCGCGTAGCTTATCGTGTTTTCCTTTCCCTCCTGGGTACCCAGCATATCCAGCAGGAAGGAAGGTTCACAGCCGGCGCGTTCATTGGCCGTTTGAAAACTGGTAAAGGGTTTTTTAAGCGGCATAACCGCAGAACCGCCGGCGCTGCCGTCTTTATTAATTTCTGTAATACGGTTTTCAGAGATCCTGCTGCCATCTGCCCGCTGACCGCTCACATAGCAGGCGACAAACAGCCGTCCGTCCGGAGTGGCATGAAAGCGGGCTGTCCCGGGAGCCAGGGCATCGGGGTCGCCCTCTTTGCTCCTGAGAACCGTTGTTTTCCCCCGGATCTTTCCATCATCTGTAAGGATCGCACACTGAATGGTCCATTCCTGTCTTTCCTTTGGGAAAAACTTTTCACGGAGCCGTTCTTCAATGGCTTTTTCCGTCCACAGGAGATAGACGCTGCCATCCGGCGACAGCCACAGATCCTGGTTCCGGATAAGGCCGGCTGTTTTATCACGATTGGCTATCTCAATCCAGGGATGGAATTTTCCTTGTGTAATATCGTCCGACCAGCAGAAAAACAAACGCCTGAAAACATAATCCCATTGAGAGCCCGACACGGCCAGCTTATGGGCCTTCCATTCTTCTACCGGCTCGACTACATCGGCTGTTGCAAAAAAGAAAACCTTCCCGTTTCTTAAAGCCACATTGCTGTAGCACAGGCGAAGCGGCACTTCCTTTCCCCCATAGGTTTCGAGAGGCCATTTTATGGCATTGCTTGCTACCCATCGCCCATGCCGGTCACGGAAGCTCCATTCGGCATGGTGATACATATAATTCTGAAAAAAGATCATTTCCTGCCCTTGCCTGTCTACTGCAAAAGCCCTGTAGGAATGATCGTTAAATCCGGGATTAGTCTTCCATTCGGGAATAAAGCGCTCATAGGAATGATGCAGGTTCCTGCGGTCGAAACTAAGGATCTCAGGATGGGTAAGGCAGTATTCCGTACAGGAATCGGCCAGCTTGGGGTTAGCCGTCAGCAGGATCCTGTCCTTGTCCCAAACGGCCAGCGATGCCGGCTCGCGGGTCAGGTTGACCGGGTCCCTGGCCTCCAGCTTCCATCCTGACTGAAAGCGCCTGAACAACGTCCACCTGCAGTTGCTAAGCCCTTTTATGCCGGGGTCGGTTTCAAGGCCGCAGGCATACACATCGTCCCCTACCCTCACGACGGTCGACATGCCGTTTCCCCACATCGGCCCGGCCCCGTTATTTGCGGGCACATATTGGTAAAGGTCCTCTTCGTTTTCCAGCCTGATGCCGAATCCTTCGCCTGCATTGACCGCCTGTCTTCCCAACAGCTTTTTCCCGGCCAACATCCCGGCCGTAGCCAGTCCGAACTTAAGAAGGTTTCTTCTCCTGATCATCTTACAAGTTACCGGATGTATTTGATAATCTGATTCCAGCTTGTTTCCTGGTTGACATATAAGCCGGATTGGGCCAAAACTTACCCTTTTTTATTGCCATGTGTTTTTATATTCGCCAGGAATCCCTGCCAAGACTGCAGTTCTGTATAAGCGTCGGGTAGAATCTGTTTCCCGTTGCAGGATCGGGGGCACCCATGTAAGGAAAAAATCTTTTATAGACGAAAGTTTGAGATTTTTCCGTTCAGCTACTCCGAGTTGTTTATGTTGGAAAAACAAGAGTTGAAACGATACTATATCGTGGTTGTTTCACTTGATGAAATCACTTTACCCTCAAAGGGCGGAATTCAGCATGTGCAGGCATGGGAGCTGAAAAGCTTTTTAGCTAAGGGAAATTCAATTAATTCCCACCCCCGTTGACAAACAGGTTCATTGCCTCCGGAGCGCCATACATCGTAGCCGAATATGTTTTACCGAGCCCCGGCTTTGTCGTAAGCGGGTTTTCCAGGAAGTCTTTGAAACGAAAATCCCAGGCCTTTTTCAGGACGCGCAATTGCTCGGCGTCCTTGTTGATGCTCACACTGTTGACAAGCGCCATGATCGTAACCCCCGGCTGGCTTACCGAACCCCCGGTTGCAGGGCACGAAGTATAGCGCCAGCCGCTCCGGTGATCATGCCAGGTGTCGTTGTTCAGGTTGTCTACTGCACGTTTCAGGCTGTTCGGGATTCTTTTGTCACCCGTCAGCTGGTAATAGCGGCCCAGTCCGTTCAGCCTAACCGAGGTAATAAACCCGGCTTCTCCCACATGCGGCACTATTCCTTTTTTACGGTCTTCCAGCGAAACGCAATAGCAATGCCCCCACGGCAGCTTGTACATCCAGCCGCCGGATCTCGCATTTTGCTCCACCAGGGCCTCATCTGCAATAAATTGCATCGCATTGAGCACCCGTGGAATAGGGTTTACCTTATAGATACCGGCAAAAGCCAGCATCGTCCACCCGTTCACCCTTCCGGAATGATCCGTCCCTTTAAACTTCTTGTAGAGCCCGTCTTCGGTAAGACGCACCAGGTTGTTGCTGATACGTTCCAACGTCTCTTTTACCCACGGATCTCCCGTAAGCAGGTAGTAGTAAGCCATACCCTGCGTCCAGATATGCCCAAGGTTATAGGGATCCAGGCAAAGATATGGGTTTGGGTTCCCTGACCCGATATTTTTACTGACATACAGTTCGCGTATCTTCTCCACCGGGTGAAACCCGCCCACATGCCCGATGCTATGCTCATGCACCATCCCCGTATGTGAAGTGTATTCGGGGCTTTCCCACCGGGAAAAATACTTCTTCAGGTCTTCATTCAAAGAGTGAACCACATCAACTTCACTGGTATGGCGGGCGGCCAGCGCTCCCACATAAAAATACTCAGGATCCCCGGTTCGGGCAAACTGTGTGAGGATCGTCAGCGGCGTATCGTATTCATGATTCCCCCAGTTGACGCCCCGCTCTCCGAACCAGTCCCCCCAGTTCATGGCGCCGTAGTCCCGCTGTTCGCGGATGGACCTGCAATAGCCTTCGAAAAGGCCTTCAGCCCACTTGTCATACTCATCCATCCCTTTAGTTCCCGCTGCCGCGATCACCCCCCACTCCCCTGTCGCGATGGCCTGCACCGGATCGGCCGCCGGGATCAGCGGCCGGTTGGCAGATTTCACAAGCCTTTCCCCGTCTCCTGACAGGTCGCACCATATCTGCCATCTCCTGGTCTGCCCTTCCCTCACCCGGTAATTATCGTCTTCAAAAAGGTAGTCATGCTTATACCAGGGTCCCATATGGGCAAAGGTCCCTGCCTGAAAGGACGGGAACAAGCCCATCGTAGCCGTGTTCCTTGTCACCTGTAGGCTTTTGGGCCATTGCTGCCAGAATTCCTTCAGCGCTACGGCAAGGGTGCCTTTTCCATCCCCTACTTCCATCCAGCCAGGGGCCTGGCCGCCTTTCCCGGTTATGCCCTCCGCCCGGAAGTTCTCATCATCCACCTGGAACAATCTTACAGGATCGGCGGCCGGTACAATAGTCCCGTTCCCCTCCAGGCCGCCCAGCCGGGCCGATCTGTAGCCGCCTGCCGACTGGATTTCGAAGCTCAGGTCTTTCAGATAGGTGATCATACCCGTATCCGCGTGTGCCAGGAGCTGGGGTTCCAGGTAGAATTGCTGAAGCCCCGTATACACCGAAGCCCTCAGCCGGAAGTCTGCCACCCTCGATCCGTCGGGCCTGAAAAACGAGCCTTTCAGCAGCAGCGTAGTGCGGAGCGGACCCTTTGTCTCTACCAGCCCCGAATCCGCTACCGCTTCACAGCGTACTCCCCCTTTATCCTTCAGGGAAAATTTCAGGTCAAAACGGTTTGATATACGCAGCAGCGTTCCCGGAATCGTTTTTAATTCCACCAGGCCCGATTTTACCGTCAATCCTTTATTGGCGGTCAGCTTCTGTGGCGCAGGTTCTACCGCCTGTGCCTTCATGCCGGGTTTCCAGCTAAGGCGGAACGCTTCCGTACTGCCAGGACCGGGGTCGGCCTGGAAATCCACCAGCACCCACCTGGCGCTCCCGTCGCTCCAGGTAGCAAGGACCTGCGACTGGCAGGGAACTGCTTTCCCGTCTCCTGCCGTCACCATAAACTCGCTGCCGGAAGGCGCCGCCCCTTCCGGGACCGGGATACCGCCCGACAAAGGACGCAGTAGTTTGATGCCTGCTGTTTCCTGAACTTTGATATCCACGTAACCGGGCTGCGCCGGGGATTGACTATACGACGTATGGGAAAGGGTAAGAGTCAAAAGGAACAATAAGATCCCGGTTCTGGTAATACTTCTCATAATCTGATATGGTGACAGCTAAAACAGCTAAATAGGTTTAGTTAATTATATCCAGGATTCTGTAAAAATTTACCTTTTCCTTCCGCAATACGAGCCAGCGAAAAAGGGAACAATTCTCTATGTTTTCCGGTATAAGTTGACCCGGTGAGTTCGATGCAGCGCGATACATATTTATCATGACGGATCAGATCAGCCCTGTATTGGCCATTTTCACACCAGAATTCATGACCTCTTTCCATAAGAATCATATCGTTAAAAGCCACCAGGCTTTGGTAGCCGCTAAGCTGTATCTCTTTGATTCCCGCTCTGCGCCTAATGATGTTAACCAGGTCTACAGACTCCTGGTCCGGAGCTCCTTTAAGATTAGCAAGCGCTTCTGCTTTGGACAAGAGTACGTCTGCATAACGATATAAAACGACGTCAACTGACGATGACCCGGAAGGCCTGTCGGCGTCAAGATCAAACTTCATAGGTAGCGGGCCATATAGCAGCCTCTGAGTCGGATCGGGATTTTCACGATTATAAATATTACCATCACGCCCTACAAACTCCGTAATCAGGTTCGTCTTCCTTACATCTTCCTTATCAAATGAGTCGTAAAACCACCAGGTGCTTCCCTGCGATCCTGAAGTGCCGAAAGGAATTGTTTTCTCCATTCCTACCAGCTTGGCAAAGCTGTTGGGAAGCGCAGCATAATGCCATTCATTAAAATTCCTTCCCTGGTAATCGCATGGGATGGCCCAAATCACTTCTTTGCTATCTATTGCCCCGTCTACTCTCCACATTTTCAGATAGTCATTTTCAAGAGCATAATAATTGAGCGCAATAATATCATTAGCGTGCTGGATGACTTTCTCCCAGCGCTTCTCATGGAGATCCAGCCTGATCAGGATCATTTTTGCGAGACCTGAACTAACTTTTCCATATTCGGTTTCGGACGGATGCGGCAGGTTTTCCCAGGCATATTCCAGATCCTGCTCAATAAACGCTACCATTTCATCATATCCAAGGCGGGCCAACGGCTCCTCCTTTAACGGACTTTTGAGAATTTCAAGCGGCGCTATTACAATTGGTCCGAACAGGTCAAATAATACATATGCAAGATAGCCTCTCAAAAAACGTATTTCAGCAATTGCCTGCTCTTTTTTTGTATTACTCACATCCATTTGCTCTATCATATCAATCGTCATGGTAATCAGGCTGATGTGATTATAAAATTCATCGTAGTACCTCGTAAAAGCTACATCCGTAGGGTTATAGTCGTGTATAGCTGCCTTAAGCTGGTTTCCGGTCGGACGGCTGAGAATTCCTGTAGTACCATCTATAAACATTAATCCCCTTATTGAGCCCGTTGAATGGATATTCCCGCTACTGCTGGTTCTGAATATCCTGTAGCATTCATTTACCAATAAATCAACGTCTGTTTCCGACTTAGGAAAGTTACTGGGATTTATGTCGGCGTAATTGATATATTCAAGATCATCCGTACAGCTCCCAAGAGCAAACAATGCGCCTAGAATGAAGATTATCTTACAAATTTTCATGTCAGTTGACTTTAGAATTAAAACGAAAGATTAAGCTGCAGGGAATAGGATCTTACATTCGGATAAGCTGCCGCGTAAGCATCTGTCTCCGGATCAAGCCCCTTATAAGGTGTTATAACCAGCAGGTTATTTGCATTCACCATAACCTGTGCACGGGAAATAAACCCTCCGAAGCCATTTGTCGGAATATTATAACTCAGGGAAAGATTTTGAAGCCTCATGAACCATCCGTTCTGAATAAAGAAATCGCCATTCCCGTACCGGGATGTAAAACTTCCTGGGTGGGTAGTAGAAGGATTGTCAGGTGTCCAACGGTCCAGAACGGTACGTAACGTCCCCGAACCGAGATACCCGTAATCTACATAGGTCTGGTCAACCAGCTGTCTGCCAAACATCCCGTTAAAATCAACAGATAGCGTAAAGGCACGGTACCTGAAGGTATTTCCGATGCCCACAATCAATCCGGGATCAGTCGAGCCCAGTAATTTGGTATCCGCATCGTCGACGATACCGTCAGGTTTACCGGTTTTAATAAACCTACCGTTTTCATCCACTACCGGATTCCCGTTATCGTCTCTCAGAAATCCGTCCAGGTCTTTTATTTTTACCATGCCGGGCCTCAGTTCAGGCTGAGCTTCCGGAACCTCTTCTCCTATTTGCAGAATACCATCCGAAATCCTGGAATACCTTGGCCGTATCGGATCATTAGCATTTTGATAAATCGCCGGTTTCCAGTCCGACGCCCTGGTTTTCCAGCGGTCTTTAAATCTGGCAAGCGTCAGGAGCGATCTCCACTCGAAGTCTTTTTTGGCGATATTATAAGTATTCAGTGTCAGTTCAAACCCCTTGCTCTGAGTACTCCCGATATTTGCCATTATACTGCTGATAATGTGGTAGGAATTCAGATTATGCATATTAAGCAAATCTGAGATCACTTTATTGTATAATTCAAATGATCCCCCAATTCTGTTGTTACGAAACCCAAAATCTATCCCCAGGTTCGTTTCTGTAGTCGTTTCCCATTTGAGATCCGGATTTTCAAGTCGTGACAAGCCTACTCCCGTCAGTAACTGTTCCGTACCGGAAAGGTAGGCCGTAGAAGCCCTGTATGCAGCCGAAGCATTACCTCCTATACCGGAGTTACCGGTCTGCCCGTGGCTCAAACGAAGCTTCAGGTAAGTAATATGCTGACCCGGAATACTGAAAAACTTTTCCTCCGATATATTCCAGCCTACTGCGACAGAGGGAAAGGTACCCCATTTATGATTTCTCGAAAATACACTGGCGCCGTCAGTTCTGATGGTAGCTGTCAGAAGATATTTACCCTGATAGCTATAGTTCAGCCGCCCGAAATAGGACAGGAAAGTATTTTCATTGCCTGAAGACGACACTGTTGGGAAACCTGTCCCCGAGCCGATGTTGTACCACAGGAACTCATCGGAAAGAAAGGTAGTATTCAACATACTTTCGCTCTCGTTCCGAAATCTCTGCCGGGACACCCCGGCGAGAATGTTCACATTATGATCCGAATTAAATATCTTAACATAATTACCTGTCAGCTCTGTGAGGTAACTATTGTTGTCGGACGACGCGATGGATGCCCGTCCACGGTCGTTTTCACCGTGAAGGGTAGTTCTGGGCCAGTAATTCCAACGCTTGGTAGCTCCCCGGTCAATCCCGCCCCGTATCTGAAAAGTAAGACTTTCAATAGGTTTAATCTCCAGAAAAGAATTCAAAAGTATTCGCTCCACTCTTCCGTCATCTTTGATAGTCAGGAGAGAATAGGGGTTGGGTCGCCGCGCATTAACCGGATCGAGCGGATATCTGCCGGTTTCATCCATAGCGGGTATAGATCGGTTAAACTGGATCGCCGATCTTATAATACCCGAATTTTCCGCTGCTCCATCCCCCAGCTGACTGTTCTGATGCCGGGTTTGACTTGCAGTGAGATTGACTCCCAGCTTCATAAAAGAGTTAATCTTCTGCTCAAGATTGGTCCTGAGCGAAAACCTCTTTATGCCCGAATTTTTAATAATTCCATTGTGATCATAATAGTTGCCAGAGACGAAATACTGAGTTCTTTCTGTTCCTCCTGATAAGCTGAGATTATGCTGGTTAACCCTTCCGTTCCGGGTAATCAGACCAAGCCAGTCGGTACCCTCTCCTGCCTGATTGATCTGCTCCTGTGTATAGAGCGGCTGGTAGGCGATACCACCTGCAGGATTTGCCTCTGCCTCCGCCATCGTACGAGGGCCGTAAGGAGCTACATTGTTGTTGAACATCCAGGTATCCAGCGTAGATTCATTCCCGACAATCAATTGCTCCCTGGCGGTAAGCAAATCATAGGTATCGGCATGTTTCTGATGAGAATAACTAGCTGAATAATCAAGCGTAGCCTTTCCCTGCGCACCCTTTTTTGTGGTGATCAGTATAACACCATTAGCAGCTCTCGCTCCATAAATAGCTGTAGCGCTCGCATCTTTTAATACTTCCACCGAAGCAATATCATTCGGGTTGAAAGAGTTGAGTACGCTATGCGTCCCGGCATTGTACCTGCCTCCCGACGACGGTTGCTGCAGATCTGAAATAGGAAAGCCATCCACAACTATGAGAGGGGCATTGCTGGCATTGACCGAACCTGCACCGCGAACCAGGATATCAATACCTCCGCCCGGCTGCGCACTATTTTCCCTAACCATCAAACCGGCCAGCTTACCCTTGAGAGCGCGGCCCACATCGGGAGTAGAGGTGAGTGTCAGTTCCTCGGCCTTCACCGAAGAAATGGCCCCGGTCAGATCGCGCTTTCTCTGGACACCATACCCTACGACCACCAGTTCTTCCAGGCTTTTTTCATCTTCTTTCAACGATACATCGAGCGAACTCAGGTTTCCTACAATAATTTCCTGCGTCAAATATCCCACAAATGAAAACACCAGAACCGCATTCTCATCAGGTACTTCAATCGAAAATTTTCCATCCGAATCCGTGATCATCCCCCGTTGCGTCCCTTTCACCAGAATACTCACCCCCGGCAACACGTCTCCATTTTCGCCGGTAACGCGGCCGGAGACTTTCCGTTCCGGAGTTTCTATGACTGATTCCGGCTGCACATTGATAATTTCCTGTACCGGCAGCGCCCGCCTCAACGATATCATACTGCCATCAGAAACCGTGAATTCAATAGAGTAGGGTCTGAGCAGCTCTTTTAGCACCAGATCCAGTCTTTCATTGACCGCTTTTAACTTAACTTTCTGTTGTGTGTCGATCGAATTAGGACTGTAAATAAAACGTGCGTCAGTCTGCTCTTCGAGGAGCGAAAGTACCTTCTTGAACCTGACCCCATGCACGTCAAGGGAAACCCGCTTTTCAAGAACTGCCTGCCCCTTCGTCTCATGAGCATAGGAAATCCCGCTAAGGACTACAAACAGTACGAGCTGGTAGAAAGACATTCTCATAATTTTCCAAATCCACAAAGGGATAAGTAACTTTTTGTTCATAGATTAGTAAAGTTTTAAGGTTTAAGGACTCTAAAACAGGTGTGCTGCAGCGATATCAGGCAGATTTCGCTGAAAAACTCAAATTGACGTTTGAGTTCGTACACGACAGGCCGGTAATGTTGACGCATTGCCGGCTTTTTTTGCTTTTTTCTTAAATCATTGCCTGTCAGGTTTTTGGGTTAAATATTTAGAACATGTTTTGTTATAAAGAACTTCCACACCCGTTTCCGATCAGGAATATAGTGGTACCCCTGACCTCGTATTGGGCGCCGACCGTATTACAGATGTAGCTCAACTGCTTAAACAAGTCAAACCCGTTCAGATTGCCTGTAAACGTACAATCGTTCAATTCCGGGTTGCTCACCACAATTTCCATTCCGTAGGATTTCCTCAGGGCAACCAGCACTGTCTTAACCGGTGTCTCATCGAAACTAAAATCAAATGTCGGAATGTTGGGTTCCACCATTTTTGGATCATCTACCAGGTCTTCCCTGATCGTCTTAGATTCTGTGTCGTACACCGCTTTCTGATTCGGGGTAATAATAACCCCTCTCCGCCGCTGGTTCCGGTCTTTTTCGCTGGAATATACCGATACTTTACCGGTAGTGACCGATACTTCTATTGTCTTTTTACCTGCTTCAGGCTTTATGGCGAAGCTGGTCCCTAAAACCTCCGTAACCAGGTCCCCGCTGTAAACCAGAAAAGGGATTTTCGGGTTAGGCCTTATTTCAAAAAAAGCCTCACCTTTCAGGCTGACAGTCCTTGTCTGATATCCATATCCTTCGCTGACAATTATACTGGCCCCTTCCGCCAATATGACGATACTGCTGTCGGGTAGCGCTATACGTTGCCGGTTTACGGAGGTATTAGATGCTTCCAGTCCTGCCAGCACGGATTTCGACTCGGCCGGTAAGGAATATTCGAAAAAGAACATACATGATATGATCAATACAAGGCAGGCTGCAACACTTCCCCAGAGCCATTCAGGGCTCCTCCACCATGACTTCTTCCCGCTCAGGCCCGCTTCATACCGGATGCTGTCCCACACTTCGTCCTCAATCCGGGCTGCTTCTGTTTCACTTTCGAACACGAGGCTATCCTCCTCGTCAGCGCCTCCATTCACTTTCATCCATTCCTCCACAAAAGCTATTTCTTCCTGTGTACATTTCCCAAGCCTGTACCTTTCTGCTAACCGCTCAAATTCGCCTCTTGTCATACAAATGATATTATTTAGTCTCTAAGATTAATTATCGGAAAGATACCTCTGCAGGTGCTTCCGCACCACTTTCATGGACTTAGTCAGGTGGTACTTGACCGCCTTGTCGGATAACCCCATGTGAGTTGCGATCTTATTGATCGAAACATGGTCCAGTTTATTCATCCTGAAAATGCTGGCTGTCTTTTCCGGGAGCTTTTCAAGCGCATTTTCGATTGCCTTCAGCAAATCCTTTTCATTTACCACATAATCGGCTTCGATGCTTTCGAAAACTTCCTGCATAAGCTGATATTCCCTGTACTTGCGCAGATTGATCTCTTTCCTGAAGTGCATATTGACCAGGTTCCTGGCAGCAATGAAAAGGAATGCCTTCAGGTTATAAATGTTGGAATCCGCCCGATTCTGCCAAAGGCTTAGCATGAGGTCCTGAAGCACCTCCTTTGCCTCTTCCTTGGAACCTATCTGCTGGTAGACAAAGACAAACAGTTGACGCCAGTAACGACGATAGATTGCTTCAAAAGCAAAAGCATCGTCATTCCTGAGCTCGTTCATCAGCATTTCATCTGTCACTTCGCTACCATGCATATCTGCGTTATTTACCCGTTTTCGGTTAAAGGTTGCAGAAGTGACAAAAAAGTCTAAATTTTTTTTTATTTTTTTGCGATTAAAGTAATAAATCACTTCCGGGAAAGTGATTTTTAGAGGGGTATTCTATGGTGATAAATAACCTTATTCTCTCACTTTAATTCCTCCAGCGCCTCTTTCATCGCTTTCAAAAGATGCAGGGTAAATTTTTCATAATACTTGTGCCGGTTCTGATCTATCTCAAAACGGGTAGCCCCGGTGACATTTTTCAGTTCAAGGACTTCTGTGAGCGATGCATGGTCAAGACTCTTTAATGCTTTCATCAGCTCTTCCATCAAGCCAGGGATCCTGGTAGAGCGGGGGAAACCCGAAAACCCGTGGCGGCGCTGCCATTGCTCGAAATTCAGGATAAACCGCTTCATAGGACCGGAAAGCTCTGACGACTTGCCGGGATATCGATTAGCTGCAAGAATAAATTCATGGATTGACGCCCTTGCCCTGAGCTGCAGGATAAGGTCTTCGACAAACCGGTGCGCGTCATTGAATATCAATCCGCCCAGCGATCCCGGCTGAAGGTTCTGCGCCAGCAAAGAAGTAAGCTTTTCGGCTTCCCCGTACATTCGGACAGGATCTTCTCCCATCAGCGCCTCCCATGCTTCCACAATACTCCCGCCCTGCCCCGTGACCAATTGACCGGCAAACGAGATGTAGTCATCCCTTTCGGCCTTAAGTCCCTGTGCACCCCGGGCCAGCGCAAAGGTATTGGGCAACTGTACGCAGTGCTGCTGGGCATTGCCCAAAATGCCCCGCGCCCCCACGTCCTGTCCTCCCTTATAGGCCACACCGTCGTTGTAGTTGGTAAAAGGGAAGGACGGCTCTTTCTCGATGAAACCGTATTTGAAGGTTACGACCTTGTCTCCAACGCCCGAAGAAGCGGCTATTTTCGCGATGTCATTTTCGTACCTGCTGCCGGTGACGCCCCACGGTTCGTTTTCCTTCCGGGAAAGCATCGAGAGCAACTTCTGCAGATCCGAAGCCGATGTCGGCTTACCATTCCCCGAATACATCTTGCCCGTAGTTTCCCATCCCTGGTGTGTCCAGACGTAAAGCTCCAGTCCTTCACGCAGGCTGTTGAGCATTTTCCGGTGCTGACTGAAGATCTCCACGAAATCCTCATTTTTGCAATCAGGCCATCCGCCCGGGTCCCCGTCGATCAGGAAAAAGCCGTTTGCCTGCTTTAAATACCGGCAGAGCTCTTTACGCCTTTCCATCATTTTCAGCAGGTCGTCAGGGTTTGTGGGATTGACAAGGACGCTGCAATAATTATAAGGCCTCTTTTCCAGGGTGTACCTGGCTGCTTCTTCATTATTGGCCGTAACATTCGGCGTCAGCGTAAAATAAACACGCATGCCAAGATCCTCCTGCGCGATTTTCACTACAGACGACATTTTTTCCAGGTGGGCCTTATCGCTGTGCGTCAGCGGGGCGGGCATTGTCTCGATAACCGGCCAGATCAATACCGTGTTGTAACCCAGCTTATTAAGGGAATGCAAATATCCCCGCCAATCGTCCAGGCTCCAGGTACGCGCTGCATAGGGATAATTAAATGACCAATGCATGTGCACATACATTCCGAGCATTTTCGTATCGCCGTTCGTTTTTAGCTGCGAATAGCCCTTGCCGGTATATAATAAAAACAGGAAGATACAGATCAGCGCTCCCCGCCCGGAATAAATACTTCTGATAATCAAAGAACCCATTGTCAAATTATTAAAGCAGAAATATAATACAAACTGGTGTTCCCGCAGACCGCAACAGCATTTCAGTATCAGTTATAGCCGGGATTCTGAACCAGCTCCGGGTTGACGCTCACCTCCCTGAATGGTATAGGGAAGAGCACTCTGTGGTCTGCGACATCGTAATTTACTACCAGGTACCCGCCATATCTCAGGTACTTTTCCTTGTAGGCGCGCATGGTAGACAGCATCGTCCCCGTCCTCAGCAGGTCAAACCAGCGGTGGCCTTCAAAGCACAGCTCGACTCTCCTTTCTCTTTGAATGGCCTGCCTCAATTCCTCCTGCCCGGTATCCTTCAATAAAGGCAGGCCTGCCCGGGCCCTTACCTGGTTTAAGGAATTCAAAGCCCCTGCAATATCGCCGGTTTCATTCTGCGCTTCAGACAGCAGCAGCAAAACATCGGGATACCGGATCACCGGCCAGTTGTTCTTACCTTCGTTGGCGGCTATGGGCTTATCCTTAAATTTGAGCGTATAATATAATGAGTCGGGGGACGGCCAGAATGCAATCGCTACCTTCTTCCTCAGATCTCCTTCTTCAAACGCATTGTACAAATCGAGTGTGCCGGAGTTGGCGCTCCCGGGGCTTCCTCCGCTTGTAATCTCGGTTCCCGAGCCTGCGGGCGCAAAACCGATCGAGAAATTGCTACCCTCTCCGAAACCTGCGCCTCCCAGGTACTGAACATCAAAAATAATCTCCTCATTATTTTTATTCCCAACACTGAAAACCTCTTCATAATCGGGCAACAGCTTATACAGGTTTGAACCTGTCACCCTGTTCAAAACGGGCAAAGCAGCATCAAATTCCCGGTTCGTCACATACACCTTACCCAGTAAGGCAGACGCGGCGCCGCTCGTCACCCTGCCGGTATTGTTCGCATCGTACTTTCCGGGAAGGTTATCGGCCGCAAATAAAAGATCGGATTTAATCTGGCTGTAAACATCCTGGACCGGGACCCTGAGGAAAGTATAGGCTTCTTCCTCGCTTTCTATGCTTTTCAGTACCAGCGGGACATCGCCGAAGAGCTGCACAAGATTGAAGTAAATCAGCGCTCTCGTAAACCTGGCTTCTCCCTGGTATTGCTTTTTCAGATCAGGATTCATGTCAAAAGGTTCGATCCTCTCCAGTATCGTATTACACCTGGCAATTACCGAATAGGAATTCACCCAATTATTCTGAATTTCTCCTGTGCTTGGCAGCCAGTTCAGCTGGTCGAGCGGTCCCTGAGCCAGGGTATACCCGTTTATCTGTGCATTATCGGAAGGTATTTCGGCCAGCAGATAAAAACCGGAGTAATAGCTTCTCAAGCCGTTATACATCCCGTTTACCGCTGCGGTAAAATCAGAAGTATTCCTGAAATAGCTATCCTGGCGAACCGTTGTAGGAGATTCGATATCTACAAAATCAGAACAGGAAGCGAGAAGTCCGCCCAGGGCAAGAAATGTAATAATCGCCTTTCTCATGGGTATTTATTTAAAAACCGATATTCAAACCAATCATAATACTTCTGTTGACAGGATAGGTCGCCTGATCGGAACCTGGCTGATACACCGTTTCTCCGTACTGGCTTGGCTCAGGGTTAAAACCCGGGTATCCTGTAAACGTCAGCAGGTTCTGTGCCGAAACATATACGCGGGTCGAGTTCAAACGCAGCTTCCTCTGAATTGTCGCCGGTATGGTATACCCTAAAGTGACGTTTCTCAGGCGCAGAAACGATCCGTTATACACCGCATAGGAATGTAAATTACTTGCTGTACCGAACCCGGCCCGCACCGTGCCCACCCTTGCATACTTGACGTCGCGGTCGGGATCGGCAGGATCAAAATAATTGCCGGCCATCTCCTTTATCGCATTCCACCTGCCGATCCAGAGCTCCGAGTGTCGGCTGGCTCCGTTGATAATGTGATTCCCGGCGACACCCTGTAAAATGAAGCTGAAATCGAATCCTGAAAAAGAAAACGTATTGGTAGCGCCAAATAACAGCTTGGGAAAACCGTTCCCCAGGAGCGTTCTGTCGCCTTCATTAATCACGCCGTCCTCATTCACATCCCTGATCTGGTAGTCGCCGACTCCTGAGCCGGTCCATTGCGGAAGCGTATTCAGCTGGCTTTCATTCCTGATAACGCCGTCTATGATAAACCCGTAAAAATTACCCAAAGGATCTCCGACCTTAATCCTATATACGTCGTTCCATCCGGGTGTACCGGGAAGCGAATTCAGCGATTCCCTGCCGCCCAGGTCCAATACCTTCGTTGTATTAAAGCTGGCGTTCAGCGTCGTATTCCAGGTTAGCCGTCCGTTCAGGTTATGGGTGGTCAGATCCAGTTCTATCCCTTTGTTTTCCAGAGAACCTATGTTTGTCTGGAAGGAAGTTGCATAGCCTACCAATGCGGGCAGATCTTTTGCAAACAGCATTCCCTGTGTCCTCTTCCGGTATACATCCAGCGTCAGGTAGATCCTGTCCCGCAGAAACGATGTCTCCAGGCCCACATTTACCTGCCTGCTCTTCTCCCAGGTCAGGTCGCGGTTCATAAAGCCGGACGGGCGTGCTCCCGGGTACCTGAGCTCGTTGAAGCTGTAGTGGCTCTCAGTCATTCCGCTGATCCAGGTAAAATCCCCGATATTCGCATTACCGGTTTCACCATAGCTGGCCCTGAGCTTTAATTCACCGAGTAAGGTCTGATCTTTCAGAAAAGGCTCCTCGGAAATCCTCCATCCCGCGGAATAGGACTGGAACACGCCGAATTTATTATTTGCCCCGAACCTGGAAGAGCCGTCGGTCCGTACCGACCCGGAAAAGAGATATTTGTTCCTGAAATCATAGTTAACCCTCGCGGCATACGAAAGAAAGCTGTGAACGCCATAGGTAATCGAGCCAGCCTGGTTGGAAGATGCCGTCGGGTTGCGGACCAGGTCGTTGGTAAAGCTCCCTACCCTGCCCGTAGTTGTCGTGCTGGCAGCAGTATATTTCTGCATGGAATACAACAACATGGCAGACAGGTTATGTGCATTGCCGAAGCTCTTTTCGTAGGTCAGGTTGTTCTCCCAAACCCAGTCAATATCCCTGCTGTTGCCGGCGCTGCTCGCGATACCGCCCAGCTGCGGTGTAGACAGGTTGGCAAACGGCGCGGTGAGGCTTGCCAGCGTTGAAGGCGTATAGTTTTCTGATACGGCGGCGCCCAACAGCGCGCCCCATTGAGTCCTGAATTTAAGCCCGGTTAACGGTTTCCATTCCAGGAACAGATTGTTGATAATCCCGAACCTGGTACTGCGGCGATGCTCCAGTTCCAGGATCGCCAGCGGGTTGAAACCGCCTACTTCGGCAAAGCCGTACTGGGTATGAGGGAGCACGTTGTTGTGCCCGTAATCCCCGTTTGGCAGCCTGACATCCACTACCGGCGGCACTATCATCGCCAGGTAAATCGGGCTGTAGCCCCAGTTTCCGGGGTCGCGCGGCGTCGGCCTGAGATTGGTCGTCGTATAAGACGGCGCAAAATTAGCGCCGATACTCAGCCTGTCTGTCAGGTCGGCATCGATATTGGCACGAACCGATATCACTTTATAATCCGTCCCGATCATCGTACCGGTCTGGTTCAGAAAGCTCCCGGATATGGAAAAGCGGATTTTTTCGGTACCGCCCCTCGCGCTCAGCTCCACTTTAGACATCGGGGCCTTTCTGAATATCACATCCTGCCAGTCGGTATCGGGTAAATTTTCGGGCTGGTAATAGATATCGGGTATTTGCAGCCCGGAAGCGTCCCGCGCGTCTTTTGCATACTTCAGATACTCGGTTTTGTTCATTACCTCTATGCGCTGTGCTACGTCCTGTATTCCGGAATAGGCATTGAGGTTAAAATTCACCTTTCCTTTTTGCCCTCTTTTGGTAGTGACGATGATCACCCCGTTTGCCGCCCTCGATCCGTATATCGCCGCAGACGCCGCATCTTTCAATACTTCGACAGATTCTATATCCGATACGTTGATCCGGTTAAACTCGGCAGCGCTCTGCAGCGGGTACCCGTCCACCACATACAGAGGACTATTTGAAGCGCCGAGCGACCCTATCCCTCTTATTCTTATAGTGGGAGCCGCGCCCGGAACATCGCCGGCACCGGCCTGTATCTGTACGCCCGCTGCCAGACCGGCCAGGGCATCTCCGGGCATAGCCACAGGAAGATGATTGACTTCTTTGCCGGATACCCTGCTGATAGCGGTCGACAGTTTCTTTTTGGATTGTGTACCATACCCTATCACCACCACTTCTTCAAGGCTCTTTTCATCGACTTCCAGCAAAACGTCGATCACGGCCCTGCTACCTACAGTCACCTCTTTACTGATATAGCCGACAAATGAAAATATCAGAACGGCGTTTTCGTCCGGCACCTCGATCGAGTACCTGCCATCCGAATCTGTGATCATCCCCTGCTGCGTCCCCTTAATCAGGATGCTCACGCCGGGCAATGCCTCTCCTTTCTGGTCGCTGACCTGTCCTTTTACTTCCCGGGATACAGAGAAAGCGGGCGCTTCAGGATAGAATACGGTGATCGCGAATGCCGAAATACAATTCAGAAAAACCATACAGAAAACCAAACCGGCCACGGCGGTTTTTCCGGGCTTTTTAGCAGGGAGTTCAGGTGTAGTCATTTTATCCATACAATTGACATTTAGCAATGAATACCTACCCAAAGGTAAATGCCTTATGGTCACCTAAATATGACGAGGTTAACAGGATCTGTCCTCCCATTACCCATCCCTTCCGATTTTCATCACCGGCTTCATACGGCAGTATAATGATCAGTCGCCGACACTTTCCGGCAGCCCTTATAAGATAGCCCGAAGCGAACAACCGGCCCGTTTCCGCATAGCCCGGCTCCAGGTTGTCTTCACCCGCCAGCACACCTGACGGCCTCCTATTTTAATGTCAGAATATACCGTACCATCGCCTCCGCATCTGTCTTAGCCATACCGGTATGCGGCGTCATCGGGATGTCTCCCCATGCCCCTGATCCTCCTTCGATGATCTTCTCGGCCAGCTTAGGGATATCCGCCTCCTTGTATTTCCTGGCCACCTCCGAGTAGGCCGGCCCCACAAGCTTCTCCCTTTCCTTGTGGCATGCAAAACAGTCCGACTCCCCGATCAGCGCTTTGCCGGTTTCTTCTACGGTCCGGTTATCGGGTTTCCCCGAAAGCGAAGCGATCAGCTCTTTCCTGAATTGTCCGACCGCCGGGTTGCCCTGCAGCTCATCATAGTCCCGATCTGTCAGCGCTTTCCACCCGTATTTGGGCCATTCCGGGTCATCGGTGATAAATCCGGGGACCTGTAATTCTTTGGGATGGGCAAGGGATGATAGCAGCAAGGCCGCCTTCTCTGGCTCATCTGCCAGGAAGTTTTTATCCTTTTTGAACATATTCCACCAAACCGGCTTCTGGTACCGGAAGGTTTGTTTCAGCGCATAATCGATATAGTAATCTGTAGGAAGCATACCCGCTTCCAGCAGCGCCATAACTGATTTCTCGGTTTTAAAATGGCTCAGCGAAACAATCGCCTGCAGCCGCACTTTCATCGAGCTGTCTTTCGAAAGGCCAATCAGCTTGTCTTCGGTGTTTTTAATATGATCCTTCCAGTAGAACAAGACGCGTGTGGCAGCGGTACGGACATGCTCATTTTCACTTTTCAGAAGCTCATCCAATAGCGATTGGTTAGGTTGATGAAACTGCTGGTATACCCACAATCCTTCCAGGCGATGCTGGTCGTAAAGTGTATCGCTTTTGTCCAGCGTGGTGAGCCATTTCTCCAGTGCCGGGAGCACCTTAGCGGCATCCATCTGCCGCAGCCGGATCCTGGTACGGTAGCGGGTCCGGTCTTCGTAGGCCTTCAGTTGGTCCAGGAGCTGGTCTGCCGGGAGCTTTGTAAGATCAACCGGTTTCAGCAGGTCTTTGTGCTTATAGGTGATCCGCCAGATGCGGCCGTGCGTATGATCGCGCAGCGGATCCCTCAGGGCCCTTTCCCCGTGATTGATAATAGGATTATACCAGTCGACCACATACAAAGCGCCATCGGGGCCGAACTGCAGGTCGACAGGACGGAAGTCCGGGTCTTTCGACAGCAGCAGCGGTTCTATTTCCTGGCCCACGATACCACTGCCGCTCTCGTAGATACGGTGCTGTGCGGTTCCCGTATTCCTGACAAAGATATTAAAGAGCACGTTGCCCTGCAGCTCGTCGGGGAAATGCCGGCTGGAAATAATTTCCGTCCCGCAGGTTTTGGGCTTGCTTGTGGCAGTCAGGAAATCCTTCATGTTGGTCAGCTTCACCGGGTATTGGGTAGCGACCGAAAGCGGCGGGGCGAAATAGTTCATCCCGGTCGATACGTCGCTGATGATCTGCGTACCGTTACGGGAGAACACATGTCCCCATGGATTGGCATAGGGATAGGATACATAGGGCTCCAGCTTCTGGGTAAGGGGCTCAAACCGCCAGGTAGCGCCGTAATCGCTTCGCTGCGGGCCGTGCGGGGTTTCTACCTGCGAGTGAAGGAAAGTACCGCTGTGCCAGTACAGGGCGCCGTCAGGTCCCCAGGTATAGGCAGCCAGCGCGTGGTGGACGTCCTCGGTCCCGAAGCCGTGCAGGATGATCTCTTTCTGGTCTGCCTTTCCGTCGCCGTCATTGTCTTTCATGAACCAGATATTGGGCGGCTGGGATACGTAAATACCATCTTTGCCTGTTTCGATGCTGTTGGGCATATAAAGGCCGTCGGCAAAAACGGTTTCCTTATCCGCTACACCGTCCTGGTCGGTATCTTCCAGGATCAGGATTTTGTCATTGGGCTGCGCGCCGGGAAGGTACTGGGGATAAGACGGCATATCGGCCACCCACATTCTCCCTTGCGGGTCAAAAGTAATCTTGACTGGGTTGGTCAGGGAAAAGTCCACTTCAGAAGCGAAGAGATTGATCTCAAACCCTTCCGGTAAGGTAAACTGATCGGTAGAAGGCTTTTTGAGTGCAGACTTATCCAGCGGTTCATATTGCACGGTGTCATTCAGGATCTTACCGGCCAGTTCTAAATCGGCCGGATCACCCGATGCGCTGTGCTTCCAGACGATGCTGTCCATCCTGGTGACCATATTCCGCAATTTGGCAAACTCGCCCGGGTAGGAAACAGGGCCTCCTTTGGGCTGTACCCAGGGCTCCTTCCTCCGGCCTACGATGTATTCGCTGTTGACGGCCCGGTACAGGTAGAAAAACTGCTGGTTCTTCTGGTCTGTCAGCTTTTTCAGGTTATCAAGCCCGGGCTCCCATTTTGATACGGGAAGGTCCAGCGACGCTGCCAGTATTTCGCTGACGGCTCTATAGCCGGTATCATTCAGGTGGATCCCGTTGATGGTTACAGGGCCATCCTTAATCAGGCCGTCTTTGGTCGGGTTGTACAAATCGATAAAGGGGACATCCAGGCCCCTGGCCACCTCCTTCATGGCCCGGGTGTAAAGCGAGAGGTTTTTGTTGTGCCCGGCAGGATCGGGATAGAGCCCGCCGAGCTTTTCATGGGCAATGGGCGAGACCAGGATCAGCTGCGGCGCCGACTTGCCGTTGTACTGCTGAGACTTCAGGTGCTGCAGATAAGACTTCAGCTGCTGTTTGAAGGAATCAAGGCTATCGGGACCTTTAAAGGCTTCATTCAACCCGTAGCAGGCCAGGATGAGGTCAGCTTTATATTCGGAAAGCAATTCATCCTGGGTAGGGAAATGTAGAGGCCTGGAACGGATGCCGATCTCGTCGGCGCTCCAGCCCAGGTTCCTGACCACCAGGTTCTTATCCGCAAAACTCTTATGAAGCAGCGGCTCGAAGTAATTGTAGTGCTGTAACCGCTCGGCAAAAGTGTTGCCGATGATCACTATACTGGCGTTCTCTCCGGGCTGAAGCCGGTATACGACCCCGGGGTTATCGGGAGCACAGGAAGAGAGACAGGTTAAGAGAGAAAGAATGCTGATTAAGAGAAGGTTATCCCGTAAAATAGATCTCATTTTTAAGATAGTAAAGTTACGCAAAGTACTTGATCAACCCGGCATACATATCTGCGATCTGCGCATATCCGTATGCATTCGGATGAACGGCATTGGATTGCATTTCTATTGTAGCCGGGTTTCGGGCATTAACCGGTTCAATCACTGTCGGGTAATTGTAATCACAATCCAGGTTGCAGTGCGTCGGGACAACGAATACGTTTCTATCCCTGTTGGAAGCCCCGTCGTAGTTTTCTATAACAGCTTGCTGCCAGAGAAGCAACCTCCTTTTCCTGTAGTCTTCATAATTCTGGTTGGAATTATAATTCCGGCCAAACGCATCCTGATTCGCAGGAGGAAATATAGTTGTTATTCCTATCCTGATCGCGGCGTTGAACGCATGAATACTGTTGATAAAGTGGTTTGTCTGAGATATCATTTCCTCTACCCTTAACGGAACGTTACCTACGTTAAATACATCGTTAATTCCGAGGGTGAAAAATACCCAATCGCCGGCGCCTATATTCTGCCCTGTGGAAGATAAGTAGAACTCAAAATCAAAAATCTGGGTGGAAGGGTTATAAAACGGGTTCTGAGATCCGGCCCGGCTATTTTGAAAAGCAATGCTGTTATCTCCGTTTCCGCTGACCTTTGTAAGCGTCCCGGAAGCGGCGGCGGCCTGGGTTCCCGTACAGGATATATAACCTTTCCCGGCAGAAATGTTGACCTCTGTAACAGTAAAATTAACCTCACCGGAGGAATAAACAGCCCCGATTGAGGGGTTGATATTCACCCCTGTTACGTTGAAAATATACAACAACCTCCCTCGTCCGTAGTAATCTGCCGTAGTCCACCCTCCGCGGCCTTCATGCTTCACGCCCTGAGATCCGAGTGTTCCGATCAGGTTGATGTTCATCGGGTCGGCTGAGAAAACAGACGCCAGAGGTTTCGAGATACTCCCGTTTGCTATTGTGGAGTCGCCTACAATCAGGATATTCCTTGTTATCCCGGCGCCGGAATCCGGCTGAGCTACTCTGACAGTCTGTACTTTTTGAGCTGATTCTCCGCGACTTGTAACTGATGCTGTGACCTCAAATTCCTCCCCGGCTACGCCGAGATACCTATATCCTCTGGATAAATGCCTCCCTCGCGTAGCAATATAATCAACGTCATAGTCGTCTGGTATACCATATCCTGAAATGAGCACATTCTTGTTAAAAATGTTGTATTCAAGCCCCGGCAATAAAAAGGCCACTTCATTCAGAACTATTTTTGGTAAGGAAGAGATGATTCCAGGCTCAGATTTATGCCGTTCCTTTCCTTGCTCTCTAAGGGTATCATCTTTTTGCTCAGCAGCTATCGCCTCGCTGCGGGCGGTAACAGGACTTAACCCTATTGCCGCAAGTCCGAGCGATAGTGTTTTTAGTGCTTCTTTCCTTTTCATACCGGCCAAATTTAGCGATTCACAATTTCCCCTCCAATTCTTTCATATGTAAATTACTTGTATGATAATCTATTTTATTTCGATTATCTTTACATAATATTACATTTTGATATGAACCTATACAGAACGATCGGCCAGCATGCACACCAGGTACTACCTCATCAGATAGTAGCAGGCTGGCTTGAATCCTATAAACGGCCTAATGACAAAATCAAGTCGCTGGGAAAAGAAGGACTGCTTCAATCCATCAAAAAGGGACTTTACATAGCAGGCCCGGTATTCGATAAAAAGCCGGAATCTTTCCTGATAGCCAACCATATACTCGGGCCAAGCTATGTATCCACAGAGTCTGCCTTGTCTTATTATGGGCTCATCCCCGAACGCGTGTACGCCGTCACCTCCATGACTACAAAATCTTCCAGGGGGTTTGATACTCCTGTCGGCCATTTCGCGTACAGGCAACTTCCGTTACCTTATTACGCATTTGGTCTGACCAGGATTGAGCTTTCTGATGAGCAGTTCGCGATGATGGCCTCTCCTGAAAAAGCAATCTGCGACCAGATTGTAACAACTAAAGGGGTAGTGCTCAGAAGTGTTTCGGCCTGCCACGATTACCTGGTGGAAAATATGCGGATGGATGAGAAAAGCGTCAGAGAATTGAACACTACAGAAATATCGGCCTGGATTTCCGATGCCCCGAAAAATGAAAGTCTTCGGATGTTAGTAAAGACAATTGAAAAATTATGATGATAAAAGATTGGCTTGCAGACTACCGCCCGACAAACACACAGGAGGCCAGGGAGGCTTTGAGAGAGATTATGCAGATAATCGCCCTTGCAGGCCTTTACAGGGCAGGCTTCTTTGAAAAAGCCGCATTTTATGGAGGTACGGCACTACGGATATTTCATGGGATTGACCGGTTTTCCGAGGATCTTGACTTTTCTCTTTTACTGCCCGACCCGGAATTTATGCTGAATAAATACCAGGATACCATCGTACAAGAGTTTGAGTCCTTAGGGATGAAGGTTTCCGTTCGGGAAAAGAAAAAGACAAAAGAAAGCAATATTGACTCAGCCTTCTTAAAATCGGAAACGATATGGAAGGAACTCGTACTTGAAGGGATGATCCCCCAAAACGGCATCCATCAGGTTGCCAACCTCAAGATCAAAATAGAAGTTGACCGCGACCCTCCGGTGGGTTTTCAAACAGAGGACAAGCTTTTATTAAGACCGTTCTCGTTCTATGTCAGGTGTTTTACACTTTCCAACCTCTTCGCGGGGAAAATGCATGCATTGCTATTTCGCAAATGGGGAACCAATGTCAAGGGGAGGGACTGGTATGATTTGGAATGGTACATCCGGAAAGGCGTGCCTTTGAATCTTGTCCATTTCGTCCGAAGGGCAAAAGACAGCGGTGATTGGGCCAGTGAATCGATTACAGAAACTCAACTCAAAGAACTTCTTCACCGGAAAATCGACACGGTCAACATGCAATATGTGAAGGATGATATCAGCAGGTTCATACGAAACCCAAGCGTCTTAGAGATCTGGACGCCATCCTATTTTCATGACCTTGCAGATAAATTGAAATGTGACTACTCTTCTACCCCTCCGGAGGTTTGAAATGTAAAATTCTAATAAGATAATCTATATACTACCAATTAAATTATTAATATTTTACACAGCTCACCTTCCTATTTTGTATTCCTAAAAAAAACAGTTCCCGGCCAGTCAACGACCTGGCGGTTACCTTTTGCATCAACCATTTCCAATTGAAGGTCATAAAAATAGGATGGCCTGTTTTCTATCTTTCTGCTAAAAATCCCATCCCCCTTGACGGCATCACCGTTCAGCCCGTTATCAACCAGCTCTACCGTAAATTGTTCAGGAACCTTTTCCCAGTCTACATAGACCCGAAATACCGCTGCGCCCATCCGTGAAAAAAGTATATTACCGGGTACCTTTTCGAACTGACCTTTTCATAATCCGGGGAAGAAAAACCCGGTAAGATCTGTTATCGCCAAAACTTTCACTGTAATGGTATTCATCTATTATTCTGCCCTTCCTTTCTGTACCCGGACCATGGCCTGGCTGCGGGTAAACCCTCGAAACACCTGCCAGAATAAATAAGACACCGATAGTACAAATAATAGATCTCATAACAGTTTTGGAATTATCGATTTCATTGCGCTCTTTTTCCCTAAAGACTATTAACCTTTGTGGGATCGGGATAAGACTATACCGGTGTGCTCTCCGGTCTGAAGCTGATATATGTCGCGGGATTTATCGGGAGTGCCGGAATATCTATAAAATCAAGCTTACCTCAGAATCATGAACACAATCTGCAAACAAGGGGCTATCTCAGGGACCAATGCATGGCATTCACAAGCAGTTGACGAAACTGCGGCATCGAAAAATCATTGGGATACCCCAGGGAAGTATAGAAAACTTTTCCACCGTAGTAATTCGTTCTTGTCCATGCTGCAGGTTCTTCCGTATTGATATTACCTGCTGTGAAAAGTATTTCTGCCTCCGGGTCAACAAGTGCTACCCTGTATACGGCACCCGCACATTTCCATCTTTCCACAGCTATTCCCCGAAGGATGGGATGTTCCGATTTATCTTTCCTGACGTTAACTAAAGTGCCTAACTTTTCCGGTTCATAGCCTTTGTTTTCGCATCCGAGTATATCCGGCACAAAACCCCACCAGCCTTCGTGCCCGGCAACGGCTTTTGCCAATGCAGAGAATCCGTGATTGGCCGTTCGGATTCCGATTATGGGTTTACCTGCTTTTAAATATGATCTGATTCTTTCCATTTGACTGTGGGGAAGAGCTACCCTTCTGCAAAAAATGAACAGGAGATCTGCAGTTTCAAGTGCTTCCAATCCATCAAATTCGAAAGCTGCATGTGTCCCCCGGCCTTTCAATACAGTAGTTTTGAAGAGAGATGAACGTTGGAGACTGTCAGCGAATAGCGGAATGGTGATATGAGCGTCGTAGTTGGACGGGTCTTCGCTAATCAAAAAAACCACATGCTGCTTTTGAGATAAAGTATGCGTACGACTGGAATCCAAAGAAATAGCATAAGCCGCTATTCCTTTCGCTAATAGCAGAAAACCGGTTAAAACTATCTTAAACAGACAAGCGTAATCCCTGAAAAAAAAATGAGGTACTTTCATGGTAAAATCTGTATATTTTTATTGACGCTCCGCCAGCTTTTGAATCTCTTCCCCTTTTAGCGCCCTGTTGTATAAACGCAGGTCGCTGATTCGTCCCGAAAAATAATCATTGCTGCCATACCCGATTTTCAATGGTTTCCGGCTATCCAGGTTGAACTTCATTTTATCCGGGATCGGCTTTTCATTTACCAGCTTTCCATTCACAAACAATCTTAGATGTCCGGATGTTTTTACAGCAGCTACATGCTGCCAGCCGGGTTCAATGCTGGTTTTCGAGGTAACCGACCTGCCTGCTTCATAGCTGAAGATCTTACCTGAAGGAAGCGTACTGCAGAAGACCTTTCCATCCTGTTCTGCCATTGCCCACGCTCTCCGGTATTTTACATCAGGTGTTCTATCCAATTGGTCCATTCTTGTCCAGGTGGTATCCCCTTCATAGCAATATACCTCAGCCAGAGGTAATGTTCCCCCAATCATACGTCCGTTATGGGTTAACATACCCATAACTTCCAGCTCATTGCCCAATCGACCGACGTCGGTCCATTGATGCAGGCCATCAAAACGGAATACCCGCCCACTTGGCCAGGTAGCAACAAATAACCCTCCTTCATACACTGCAAAAGCATAAGTCTGAGTGTTATTTCCTACACGCCCACAATCTTCCCACCTCTTTCCATCATATCTATACACATGACCTATATCCCAGTTTGTGGCGTAGAGGTAGCCGTCGTGAACGGCGAAACCAACTACCCGCTTATTGTCTTGCGGTAAATCGCATGCTACCCATTGCTTGTTGCCTTCATAACGGTAAAACCCGGGGCTATACAACGAACTGGCATACAATTTTCCATTGAAGACCGCCATTCCTCCTATCGCAACCACATCCGGAAGATATCCGCAATCAATCCACTTATCAGGTTCAGAATAGCGGAATATCCTCCCTCCTGAAGTAGTATTACTCGATTCGGGCAAGGAAGATCCCGCTACACGGTATTTGCCGGTCCCTGCATAAAGTTCTTCGTTGAAAACTGCAAGAGCAGTTACGCTATTGGAACGATCCGGCGCTCCGCAATTGACCCATTTTTTCCCATTTGCATATCGGTATACGTGCCCGGATTCATCGGCTCCTGTCTCACAAATACCGGCATATAATCCCCCTTTGTAGTCTGCCAGCGCAAATGCCATAAGGGCATTTCCCGGTTTTCCGCAATCAATCCATTCGGATGAGTGGTTATCATCAATTCCAAAAGTGAGTTGTTTATAATTGGCATGACTTGTAATACCTACATTGCCTTTGAGGCTCAGGTGAAATCCTTTCCGCAAAACAGGATCGTACTGACTTAAAATATCCCCCGGTACGTCATCCGCATCGGACCCGGTATATATCCACGTGGCAATACTAAAATCCTTATCGCCCAGTTGTGTCTCGCGGCCTGCCGGAATTTCCAGCCACGCTCCGCGTCCATCAAAGTAAGCCGCAGAAGTAGCCGGCCCTTCCCGCCCTTCGGCATCGAAATTAACCAAACCGTGAATTTTGGGGTGAAGTTTATTTTCAGCATTGTCAATGGCATTACCGGATAGCTTCCAAGATCCAATCAAACCCTGATTGGCTGCGTCCGCATTTTCATTTTGCCCTCCAAAGAAGGCAAGAGAGCAAGATATTATGAGGAATACCAATATCCGGTTCAATGGGTTTATTCTTTTTTTCATATTTATTGCTTTACTATGGTATTGAATTTTTTTGACCTTTTCAGCACACATTGCAAGCCGGTAAAGAGTTAACCGACGCGGCACAAAAATCTAAGGCAAGGGAAAACCAGCTTTTTTCCCAATACGAATAACCTCGTTTAAAATAGTTGTTTCAATCGATGCGTCCCATTTCGCCGGAAGGCCGTATACCATTTGTGCTCTTTCTCCTTCATACCCTCCCTCCTTCAGTATCTTAAGTGACGGGATATATCCCATTAGATCATTTGCATAAGTCATCACAAATGTATGATTACCAAATATCTGCTTGATTTTAATGGCGTACTCTATCGTAACTTCACCACCCAGGGTCACCAGCGGCTGCTCTCCTATCATCCATGCCTGAACAGGGTAGGGATACGAGGTAATCAGTACTTCTTTTTTCTTGATCTTTTCCAGCATTGTTGCCGCCCAACGTTTTGAATATCCTGAAGTTGTCTGAACTATATTTTGTAACTCGGACTCATCCGGGGGAGAAGAAAGCAAGAGGTCAATTTCCGAGTAGACCGTTGTAAGCCGTGGAGACAGCTCGTCCATCTTATCTTCCAGAACCCGCTCCACAGCGCTTGCCAGTTCCCTGCCATATTGCCTTGCCAGTGGAACCGTCGTTCTGGGTAAGGCGTTCTGATCAGCTCCCGCCCCCTGAAAAAACATGGCATTTGCCTTTGGAAAGGCTTTTTCAAGGCCTATTTGTGCGAACCCGGGATAATCTCCTGACCATTGGTATCCGGTCAGGACCGTAGGGTGACAGGCATAACCAAAAATAATGGCCACTATTTCACTTTGAGCATTTTGTACCTTTATCACAGGTACGGAATAGTCGTTGGGACCTTTTAGCTCTGAAAGTGAGCGAATGTTTTTTTCTTCATTGTTGCGCCGGTTTACCTGGAAGCGGACAACCCCATTTTGGGAATACAGTTTTACCGGTTGCAGAGACTGCAGCGCTGTCGTCGCCAGGTCGATTATTTTACGCTCCAGTAATACGGTATAACGTTTTATCTTATCAGCCTCCCTGTCGTACAACGGATAGACACTGGTGAGTGAATTTTCCAATACAGGCGATGAATGCGAATGGGAACTGCTAAGAATGACCTGTTCTTTGGTAAGCTTGTGCTTGTCAAAAAGCTGCTGTCTTATTCGTTCGGATAGCTCCCGGGGAAATCCAAGAATATCTGTAGTAATCAACAGAGCCCTTTTCCCCTGCGCATCTTCAAGGACGAGTGCTTTTGCCCACAGGTCATGCAGGATACCGTCGGAAGGTTTGGTACGCGATGCAAATCCAGCCATCCACATATTCTCCTCGGGAGTTATATTGGTACGTGCTGTTCCAGCCTTCCAGCCGTCTTGCGGATAGGACACGGAAGGAAGTAAAGTAAGCAGAGCAAAGATTAAGAATAATGTAATTCTCATTAGTTCAGAGGTATTTTTAATTTTTCAAATAATTACATGTATTTTGAATGACAGCCGGACTATAATAATAGAGGAATCTCCAGCAGTGCCCTGGATAGACTACACCGTCACTGCGAAAGTCAATATCCGGGATTCTGTTTTAGTACACCAGGATTTGACTGGTCAATTTCATGCTGTGGTATGGGAAAATGCCGATAGTGGGATTTGGGGTTCAAGTTGACTTTCTGGGCTGTTTGCGTAATTGGGTTATACATCCACTCTACATCTGCCATTACATCAAGATACCGCTCCATTCTTACCAGGTCAAACCAGCGCTGATTTTCTATGGCCAATTCCAACTGACGTTCCAGCAGGAGTTTACTTAAAAAATCATCTATCGTCGCAATATCAGGCAGGCTGTAGTTATGACTCGCATTGCCGAAAGCTCTCTCCCGGATTCTGTTCAGCTCTACCAATGCTTTTTCCGGATTATTCAAATGATACAAAGCCTCGGATTTAAGCAGTACAATATCAGCATAGCGCAAAACAGGTATATCGAGTCCGGACGAAGAAGCATTCGGAGCGATAAACTTGCTGATGTAGGGGCGCCACTCCTCAGGCCCCAAACTTCCCGGTGAACGCCAGTATTCTGTGATAGTGGCTGATTTTCTGGTGTCTGCCTCCTGATAATTCTTATGCAAACTCCAGGCCACCAGCGCGACTTCTCCTCCCGCTGAACCTGTAACCCCCTCCACACCAAAATATGGTAAAAAATCTCGTGAAAGCATATGTCCGTTGGCACTTTCCAGATACTTTATCACAAATATTCCCTCTGAGTTGTCTTCGTGCTCCACAGACCACAAATCGGCAAAATTGCCCATAAGGTCGTAGCCATAATCGGATACCCGATCCAAATATTCATACGCATTCGCCCAATCTTCCAGGTATATATATACTTTGCCCAATAAGCCGACGGCCGCCCCTTTGCTTGCACGTCCCGATGCAATGTTTTCTTTTACTGGTAATTTCTCAATTGCGTCCTTTAAGTCAGATATGATAAAATCATAAATTTCCTGTGCTGTCGCCCTCGGTATTTCTTTGGTCTCCCCGACAGAAAAAAGACCATCTACTTTTGGAACGCCTCCGAAAGTCCTTACCAGATCGAAATAAAACAGGGCACGCATAAATTTTGCTTCTCCTTCAAGCTGATTTCGTAATGATCCGGTGTAGTCGCGCGGATTATCAATAGTTTTCAATACGGAATTGGCACGAAATATTCCGTTGTACGACGTCTGCCAGAAATTTCTGATAATATCATTATGGGGTTGAAAATCCAGGTTATTTATTGCTTCCAAACCTCCTATATGCCTGTATGGAGACATATACAAGTGATCTGAAGGCATCTCCAATAAAGACCAATCTCTGGGTAATCTGGACTGATAGCTGCTGTAAATTCCCAATACTGCGCGATTCATATCATCAGCAGTATTGTAAAAGTTTGCTTCAGTCAATGACGAAATAGGATCAAGATTCACGACATTACAGGACGTAACCGATAAGGCAATTCCAATTATTGTCAGCCTGATATTAAATATCATTTTCATAATTTTTCCATTTAGGCTCTAAAAACTTAAATTCAATCCGAAGGCAAAAATTCTCGGTATGGGTTCGGAACCAAGATTAAGACCCGGCTGGCTATTGATCCCGCTGATTCCGGACGAAGTATATCCTTCCGGATTGTATCCGTTGAAACCCTTATTGGTCAGCATAAATGCATTGCTTACGGACAAATACAATCGCAGATTATCGATCCTCGCTTTGTTCAGCATTCTGGACGGAATGGTATATCCCAGGTTAATGTTCCTTACCGCTAAAAAGGTTGCATTTTCCAGATAGTAATCGCTGTTGCCTATAAACTCCATTGCTGCCAGTGATGTAGCGGGGTGCTCCCCGTTACCGGGGTCTTGTTCAGACCACCACTGGCCTTCTACGATCGGACGCAAGAAAGCGCATACAGAAGCCCCCTGGTAGTAGCTGTTTTCCAGGTTATACATTTGAGCGCCGAAAGATGATTGAACCGCAATACTCAAGTCAAAGTTTTTCCATGAAAAGTCATTCACCATACCCATAAAGAAGTCCGGCATGAAATTTCCAAGTATTACACGGTCTTCAGGAGTAATCACCCCGTCTCCGTTAACATCTTCGTACCGCACGGTACCCGGTCTCTGCCCGGGGATGATCGGATATTTTTCGACATCTTCCTGTGTTTGCAAAACCCCGGCCTGGCGGTAGCCAAAGTAAGAAAACATGGGGTTGCCTTTCTTCAATATCCACCCCATTCCCTGGCCATGAGTATTGATCACCTGATCTACCCCTCCGCCAAGACTGCTCACCTTATTCTTATTTAGTGAAAAGTTAAAGGATGTTTGCCATTTGAAGGTATTGACGAAATTCTTGGTCGTCAATTCCAGTTCGAATCCCTTGTTGACCATATCCCCTACGTTGACTATGGTATTTGTAAATCCTGAAATCGAAGGAATGCTTACATTATACAGCAGGTCGCGGGTATTCTTATTATAGTAATCCAGCACTACATTCAACCTATTGTTAAATA
This sequence comes from Spirosomataceae bacterium, assembly GCA_037191015.1. Taxonomy (GTDB): domain Bacteria; phylum Bacteroidota; class Bacteroidia; order Cytophagales; family Spirosomataceae; genus Ravibacter. The sequence continues at coordinate 123,913 of JBBCKD010000011.1, read as the reverse complement.
ATCCTGCCTCCAGGCCGATGTCATAACTTTCAGTCCGCTCCCATCTCAGTTCGGAATTACCAAAGGAACTTTGAGTCTTTCCCTGCACAAGCTGACCGCCGGGAGAATACAAAGCATCTCCGATAGTCCCCAGATATTGAAAATCTCCTATATTGAAATTCCCGACAACACCGTAGCTTGCCCTCAGCTTTAGTTCATTGATTTTACCGGCTCCTCTGAAAAACGGTTCCCTGGATATTCGCCAGGCTACTGAAGCAGAGGGAAAATAGCCCCATCTGTTTTGAGGTCCGAACCTCGAACTTCCATCGCTCCTGATGGATGCTGAGAGCAGGTATTTTTCGTCAAAATTGTAGTTGATCCTGCTGAAGTACGATGTTAACCCCCATTGAGATTTGCTTGTATAGCTGCCGCTCGGAGATATTATAGCATTGTTAAGCGTATGGATCGCTTCATTTGCATAGCTTCCGGTCTGGATTGCCAGCGCAGCCGTCCGTAATAAGTTGTATTGATAGGAGGCCCCCAGAATACCGGTAAAACTATGCCGGTTGAAATCTTTGTTATAGCTCAAAACATTTTCGTTGATCCAGTTATAACTTCTGACGTCCATTGCGCTCCCCGAAGCCCGGGCGTTAGGAGTAGCCCTGGCCTCCTGAAAATTGTCGTCGCTCCTGTATGTAATATTGAATCCGAAGGAAGTTCTGAAGTCCAGACCATTTGCAAGATTGATTCTTGAATATAGCTCGCCTACATTATTGAAGGTATTAGTGTAATAATGGGTTCCCTCTAGTGTCCCCAAAGGATTAACCCCTCCTGAAACGGTTGTTCCCCAGTAATCCCTGGGTTTGAGGTATCTCCCGTCTTCCTGTTTGTGCGGAGAAAGAAACGGTGGCATTTTAACCAGATTTTGCAATCCTCCTTCATACTTTCGCCGCTCAGAGTAATTGGGACTAATCATCATACCGGCTTTGATCCTGGTATTGATATCCAGGTTAACATTGACTCTTAGCGCATATTGTTTATATCCTGTATAACCGATGGTTCCCTTTTCATCCTTCAACGTTCCTGATATATAATAGTCAGCATCGTTCTTCCGTCCGGATACAGACAGATTATAGTTCTGAATGGGTGCCGGATTCAATAAAATATCCTCCCAATTATAATCGCCCTCTGCAATAACAGGATTTACCCTATACTGAGCTGGTCTTCTTTCATCATTCCACAGGGGAAGACTTGGATCTCCCCCGACCCATTCAAAGTCCCTATTAATATATTTGACTGTATAATCATAAAATTCCTGGCCTCCCGAAATCCATTTATCCCTCCCGTGAATTAAAGGATCAGATATCCCTACATAGCTGTTGAAATTTAGCTTCGGCTTTCCTTCTTTTCCACTCTTGGTAGTAATAATAATGACACCACCCGATCCCCGGGAGCCATAAATAGCAGCCGAAGAAGCGTCTTTTAAGACTTCAATAGACTCAATGTCATTCATATTGACATTATCGAAGCTTCCCCCCGGGAATCCGTCTATTACAATCAGGGGCGCATTGCTTGCAGATATTGAACCGGGACCTCTGATCGTAATGATTGGCGAATCGCCAGGGGAGCTCCGGACCTGGGAAATGTTAACTCCGGCCATTCTTCCTACCAGAGCGGATTCCGGACGTCCTGCCGGGATCTGATCTAAAATTCTGTTTTCAACCTTGGATATGGAGGAAGTAACCGAACTCTTTTTAACAGTCCCATACCCAACTACCACCACCTCTTCCAGGTTCTTCTCGTCTACTTTCATCAATACCTCCAGGCTTGTCCTGTTTCCCGCCACCATTTCCTGACTTACATACCCCACAAACGAAAACACCAGTACCGCGTTCTCATCAGGAATTTCAATCGAAAACTTGCCATCCGAATCCGTGATCATCCCCCGCTGTGTCCCCTTCACCAGGATACTTACTCCCGGCAACACATCTCCCCTCTCGTCGGTGACGCGGCCACTCACTTTTCTTTCGATAACAGGCGCCGCGGAGTCTTCCGTCCGAAGAACCGGTGTCGTCGTATTCGTCTGAGGGGTTATTGCTTCGGGAACATCCTGATTTTTCACCCCTGTCTGCTTTCTCCTGTCGCCCCTGGCCAGGATAGCATAAGAGCTGTTCCCGATCTTGCGGAACCTCAGACCGGTCGATTGCAGTATCCGGCTGAGATTCTCTTCCAGGGGCCCCTTCAGCAATACTCTTTCTGCAGAAACCGAGAAGTCCTGCACGATCCGGTCCCCGAACACAATATCCACCTTGTAGTGGCTTTCCAGCAATTTCAGAGCGTCTCTTAGCTGCATGACTCCCCTCCCCGGGTCATGCGATACATCCGGATAGATCTGCTGGTGAACGAACGCCATAGCCTGTGCCTGGCCAAAGCCTGTCTGCAGTCCTGCCAGCAACCACAAAGACAAAACAAGCACACCCCAACCTGAGTAAAATAGTTGTCTCATACTGATATAGTTAAGTTAGGTAAAAGGATTATGAGCGGGGGTGTGAAATAGTTACGTTATCGCCCCGCCGGGTTATCTGGATAGCCAGAATGCCTTGTATCAATTCAAAAAGCTCGTCAATACTCTCCGCCGTAAATTTCCCTGAAATCGTATGACCGGCCAGCTCCCGGTCGGTAAATTCCGCTTTTATACCGTGCTCCTCCCCCAATTGGCTCATTATTTCCGAAAGGGACGTCTTATCGAAAATATACAAATGTCCCTGCCAGGCATCCCGGAGCTCCGGCAACGTGGTGGTTTTCAACGAGGTATTATTTCTATTATCCAGCGTAAAAACATCTCCCGGCCTGAGATCCACCTTTTGTCCCTCATGACCGTCCTGAAGATTCAGCTGTACCTTCCCTTTTTTCAGGATTACCCTGGAACCGGTTTCCCGCGCGATCACATTAAATTCCGTTCCCAATACTTCCACCTCAAACTTCCTGGCGGCCTTTACAACAAATCTCTGATCGGTAGCGGTGTGCGTGACGTTGAAAAATGCTTCCCCTGATAGATATACGTCGCGGCTTTCACTGCCGAAACCCCAACGGGGAATTTTCAGCACCGAGTTTGACCCGAGCCTGACGCTGCTTCCGTCGGGCAACAGGAAATCCTTCCGCTCACCGATCTGCGTTGTATAAGTTTTAAGCTGCCAGAGGTCCCTGCTGAGGAATGAGAAAATGCCCAGCAGCAGCGCAATTCCGGCGGCAGCGCCCCACCTCAGCCAGGAACGCCGCGTGACCAACGGCTGCAGATCTGTTCTTTCCCCTGCAGGCGTAACGGGATCGTCGTTCTTTTCCAGGTCAGCCAGGAATACGTGGTAGTTCCTGACTGCATTTTCAAGGTCGGCATCATATTCCGGATGCAATGTTTCGAACTCCTCCAGCCAGCGATACAGCTGCTCCTCGTTGGCCCTTTCACACGCCCACTGCGCGATGGCCTGCCGCTGCATAGCCGACACATTCCCCATAAAGTAGCTGAAAACCAGCTCCTTTGTAATATTCGATTTCATGACTCCGTAAATCCGTTAGTAAAGACTAGAGAGATAAACAGCATCTGGCTGAAGCAGCAAACTTTCGCCAGCGACACGATAAGGAAAAGCAGCCACTTTTCTCTCAGCAGCGCCCTGATATGCTTGTTGGCGCGATACAGCTGGACTTCTACCGTCTTTACCGACAGGTTAAGCTCATCCGCAATCTGCTGGTATGCCTTACCTTCAAAGCGGTTCATCAGGTAGATCCTGCGCCTTTCAACAGGCAGGCCGTTGACCGCTTTCTGCACATCCTGGTACATTTCCTCGAATTGCGTAATGTCCTCGGGATTTTGATTCCCGGAAGAAATGGTATCCATTCTTTCAGAAAAATATTCCGAATGCTTCAGTTCGGTCCTCAGAAACTCCCAGGCCCGGTTCCTGGCCGAACGGAACAGGTAAAAGCGGTAAGAGCTCCGGATCCCGGCAAAAGCCCTCGTCCTGTAGAAATCATAGAACACTTCCGAAACCAGGTCTTCGGCTACTGTTTTTGACCCGACATACTTTACCACATGGCTGCATAGCGCTTTGTAATATTTACGGTAAAGCAATTCTACCCCCTTTGCCGGGTCCTCTTCCAGCGCTTTGTTCAGGAAGAGCTCGTCGCTGTCGAGTTGAAAAGAACGATCCTCATCCGGAGCCGGACCTGACTCCGCGGGTAATGCCGGCGCAGGTCCGGCTCCGCTTTTACCTTTGGTATTGATCCTGTCCTCCATATAATTGACCGTTATTACCGGGAGTTCTATGCCGGTTTTATCCTCTAATCCTATAAGAGTGAAAACCCGGAATTTTCACTTACAGGGGTTTTCATTTTTTTATGTTTTATTTTCCACTTAGCATACCTGCGGCATGCCCGGCTCTAAGCGTACGATATTTTTGCTATAGAATAGACAGGCTATCCCTATGGTATTGCCCATATCCCTCAAGACCCCCTGTCCATAATACAACCGGTAGCCTTCCCGGCCCGAAAATGAGTAAATGATAACGGCAACTCCCTTAACCCAGTAAACCGGCAAATTATCAATCATATGGCAAAGCACTTTTTATCAAAGGCTAAATGGCTTTTTCCGCTTGCCGGAATAACCTTTCTGTTCTTTGGCTTCTCAGGCAATAAGGAAAAACGCCCCAACGTGATCCTGATCATGGCCGACGACATGGGAATGGAATGCCTGAGCAGCTACGGTAGCCTTTCCTATCAAACGCCTGTGCTCGATTCACTGGCTGCGAACGGAATCCGGTTTACCAACTGTATGTCTCAACCCCTTTGTACCCCTTCGCGCGTACAGCTCATGACCGGCCTCTACAACTACCAGAACTACGACTACTGGGGAAACCTGCGGAATGAAGAATACACTTTCGGCCACCTCATGAAAGATGCCGGATACGCCACCTGTATTGCCGGGAAATGGCAGCTGAACGGCGCTCATAATAAAGACGAAATCCCCGACTGGGATAACAGGCGCAAACCCTTTAGCTTTGGTTTTGATGAATTCTGCCTCTGGCAGGTATCAGAAAGGAAAGAGGAAGGAGACCGCTACGCGAAGCCGCTTATCGTGCAAAACGGGGAATATCTCGACACTTCCGAAGACGACTACGGACCGGATATCTTTTCGAACTACATTCTCGATTTTATCGGCCGGAAGAAGAATGAGCCGTTTTTTGTGTACTATCCCATGGTACTGGTACACGCGCCTTTCGTTCCGACGCCCGACTCAAAGGCATGGAGCGATCCTTCACGCAGGTTCGAAAAAGACACCACTTATTTCAAAGACATGGTGGGATATGTGGATAAGCTGGTCGGGAGCCTCACCCAACGTTTGAAAGAGCTGAAGCTGGATCAGAATACCGTTATCCTTTTTACGGGGGACAACGGTACCGACCGGTCTGTTTATACACGGACAAAGAACGGGATCGTCAGGGGAGGAAAAGGGCTTACTACCACCGCCGGAACCCATGTCCCCCTGATTGCCTATTGGCCGGATAAAATCCGCAAGGGGAAAGTCTATTCAAAGCTGGTAGATTTCACGGATTTCATGCCGACGCTGGCGGATCTTGCGGATGCCGGGCCCCCTTCCGGCCTGCACGGGCTGAGCTTTTACCCGCTGCTTACCGGGAGCCCTGACTTTGAAGGCAGAATAACGGCTACATGCCATTTCGACCAGTATCCGCTCAGGAAAGGCAAAGAATATAAGCGGGCGCGGTTCGTCAGGACCGTCAACTATAAGCTTTATCACGACGGACGATTTTATAATACGGAAAAAGATATCCTTGAGAAGAGCCCGTTAAACAAAGATCAACTGTCCGGGCCTGAAAAAGATACGCTTAAGCTATTGGAGCTGGCCATGAGAAAACACCCCATGTGGGTTGAAAAATAAGCAGGATACCATGAGCATGACACAACGAATGTATCTCCCGGCAAAACCGGCCGCCATCATAAGCGCCGTCGTTGCCTGCCTGTTAATAGCCGGCACGGCTTTCGCTCAATCCCCCGAAGGCTTGCCCTGGACCACCCATAGCCTCGATCAGAACCCTGCTTCCGGATCCGACGGGGTTAAAATGGCAGATGTCAACGGCGACGGGTTTCCCGACCTGGTTACCGGCTTTGAAGAAGATGGTATAAGCCGCATCTACATCAATCCCGGTCATGACAGGATAAAGAAGCAACATTGGAAATACGTGGAATTACCTTCTCCCGGCGTGGAAGATGCCCTCCTGGTCGACCTTGACAACAATGGCATCGTTGACCTGGTTACCGCTTCGGAAGGGGCTACCAACCAGATCATGTTTCACTGGGCGCCTGATAGCCCTGAAGACTACCTGGATGCCTCGAAATGGGTAACCCAAACCGTTCCATCGGTAAACGGCCTTAGCGCCTGGATGTTTGCCGTACCTGCAGATATGGATCAGCAAAACGGTATGGATCTCGTTATAGGCTCCAAAAGAAAGCAGGGTGACTCCGGAGACGATAAGGCACTCGTAGGATGGCTGAAATGTCCTCCCGACCCCAGGGATGTTTCCCAATGGTCCTTTCACCCGGTAACCAAAGCCGGCTGGATCATGTCGGTCATCCTACATGATATGAATGGCGACGGACGCCCCGACATCCTGGTGTCCGATCGGAAAAACAGCACCCAAACCGGCGTGAGATGGCTGGAAAACCCGGGTGTTTCCTCTCCCGGGTTCTATTCGGAGTGGAAATCACGTATCATCGGGGCAAACATTAAAGAGCCCATGTTCCTGGCAATATATGACCTGAATGGCGACGGGTTCGACGACATATTGGTTCCCGACCTTTACAAGGGCCTGGTTTTACTCGAACAGGCGCCGGACCACAGCTGGAAAACACACAGGGTCCCCTATCCTGACTGGGCCGGGCCGAGAGGAAAATCCGTCGCAGTAGCCGATATGGACCTTGACGGACAACCTGATATTGTTTTGTCGTTTGAAGAGGAAAGCAAAGTAGCCAGGATCCCCTATGATGAATACCAAAAGACGGGCAGGTATAGCGTCATCGGAGCAAAATATCAGGGGAATCCCTTCACAGGCAAATGGGCTTTCCACAGGATCAGCGACATGAAAGGGCGAAAATTCGATCTCGTCAACCTGGTCGATATGGACGGCGACGGCGATCCCGACGTGCTGACAAACGACGAAAACGAGGAAGACATCGGGTTGGGGGTCATCTGGTATGAAAACCCGGCCGTCAACCCCTGAAATCTTCACCTGCAATCCTGCCACCACGTAGCTAGAAAAGCCGGTCAATCCCTCTTTTCCCCTTCTTTTCCAGACAAAAGTCACCGACAATAATGATTGTCGTCAGGATCGGTCATTTTCATATTTTCAGCTATTTTCTTTTTGAAAAAGCCTTGTACATTCGCCCAATAAAGGACAAAAAAGTATTTTAATTTCATCCCTCAACATAAGTCCAAAACGGTATGCTGTCAAAATCACAAGCACGGGCATTCTTCCTGGGTGGAACAATGGTCACCTTCCTGATTTTTATCGGATTGACGATTTATTCCCTTGCTCCCGGGACTGATCAGTCCAACCATCAGAACATCACGGAACAGGTGGTCAGAGGTAAGCATCTCTGGGAAACCAACAACTGCATGGGTTGCCACACGATCCTGGGCGAAGGCGGGTATTATGCGCCGGAGCTGACAAAAGTGGTCGAAAGAAAGGGAGAACCGATGATCAAAGCGATTCTCCAGTCGCCGATCCCCTGGGCCCCGCACGGGCGGAAAATGGTTGCTTACAAAATGAGCAGCGAAGACGCCGACGCTATGATCGCCTATCTGAAGTGGATCGGGGAAATCGATCTGAACGGCTTTGAAAGAATTGTTTCACCTCTGGCCAAAGACCAGCAATAACACTGCCTCCTATGAAATACAGATCTCAACAAGTCGCCTACTGGTTTTTCGCCTTGTGCATGCTGCTTTTTGCCCTGCAGATTTTATACGGGTTCATCATGGGTTTTGCCAGGATCGGCATGGACAACCTTCATGAATGGATCCCGTTCAATACGGCCCGCGCAGTACATACCAACCTGCTGGTCGTGTGGCTCCTGACCGGTTTTATGGGAGCTGCCTATTACATTATCCCCGAGGAAGCACAAAGGGAGCTGGTCAGCGTGAAACTGGCGTACGTGCAGCTCATCTCCCTCGCCGTAGTAGGGGTAGCTGCTATTACCGGTTATCATTTCAATATCTGGGAAGGCAGAAAATTCCTGGAAATCCCCAGGGAGCTCGACTACCTCGTCGTGGTCAATGTGCTCCTCTTCTTAGGGATTATTCTCGCCACCTTATTCAAGGGAAAAAGACAAACTACAACGGCCATGGTACTGACGATGGGGTTGGTATTTGCCGCATTGCTCTATCTGCCTGGCATGATCTGGTTCGACAGCCAGGTAACCGACTCGTTCTTCAGATGGTGGGTCGTACACCTGTGGGTAGAAGGCGTATGGGAGCTGATCATGGGGGGTATCCTGGCCTTCCTGCTGATCAAATTGACCGGGGTAGACCGCGAAGTGATCGAAAAATGGCTGTACGTAATCGTCGGGCTCACTTTCCTTTCGGGAATTCTCGGGACAGGGCACCACTACTACTATATAGGCGTGAATAAGATCTGGCTGATTGTCGGGGGTATTTTCTCTGCCCTGGAGCCTCTTGCATTCCTGGCAATGGCGCTGTTCGCAGTCTATATGTACCGGAAAGGTGAAAAATCGCACCCCAACAAAATAGCTTTATTCTGGACCATAGGCGCCTCCATTGTATCGTTCATAGGCGCCGGGCTCCTTGGATTTGCACATACACTGCCGCAGACCAATATCTATACGCACGGCACGCTCGTCACTGCCATGCACGGACACTATGCCTTCTGGGGCGCCTACGCCATGATCGTCCTGGCCATTATCAGCTATGCCATGCCCAATATCACCGGCAGGAAGAGGTATGACAAAACACAGGGACATCTCGCATTCTGGCTTTCTAACGTCGGCATGCTGGGTATGGTGACAGCCCTCGGCGTGGCAGGCGTAGTACAGGTATACCTGGAACGCAAGCTCAAGATGGAGTTTATGCATGCACAGGAAGAAGTCAAAATACATTTTGTAGTGATGATCCTCTGCGCGGTAGTTTTCGCAACGGGTATCGGCTATTACATCGCAGAATTTATCAGGTACGGGAAGCCTACAGATGAAGCCCTCCTCGACTCTAAATCGGACGATTTCAGCCACCTGCCGGCCTGAAACGATCGACTCCGCCTGCGTTTAATCATTGGCCGGGCCACTATTCAAACGGCTGGTCCGGCCTGAAAATATTACGTCATGATCGCACAAACTATTCCATATTATCAGGAAATCAATAAAGAATCGGTCGTATTCCGGCATGCATTTCACAAAAAGCTGCCCTTGCTGTTGAAAGGGCCTACAGGTACCGGGAAATCCAGGTTCGTCGAGCATATGGCGCATAAGCTGGACAAGCAGCTCATCACCATTTCCTGCCATGAAGAGACCTCCTCGACAGACCTGATCGGCAGGTTTATCATCAGGGGGGCCGAAACCGTATGGCTCGACGGCCCGCTGACCACGGCTGTCAGGGAAGGCGCTATCCTGTATATGGACGAGATCGCCGAAGCCCGGCCCGATGTCGTAGTTGCGATACATTCCCTTACCGATCACAGGAGGGAGCTCTTCATCGACAAGCTCGGGGAGAAAATATACGCGCACGACGACTTCATGCTGGTAGCATCCTTCAACCCGGGCTACCAGAAGGGATTCAAGGAGCTCAAGCCTTCTACCCGGCAGCGGTTTGTCGCCCTCAGCTTCGACTATCCTGAAGCCAGTACGGAACGCTCCATCCTGGAAGCCGAAAGCGGGCTCGATACCGATACCGCGGGAAAGCTGGTAGCTATCGGCAGGAAAATCAGGAACCTGACAGAGCTCGGACTGGCGGAAACCGTCTCTACGAGGCTGCTGGTAGATGCCGCAAAGCTCATACAAAGCGGGCTCCCAAAAAGGCTGGCCGTCAATGTCGCCGTAGTAGAACCCCTTACAGACGATCCTCAAACCCTGCAGGCACTTCGCGATCTGGCAGGACTTATGATTTGAGTTAGTTGAAAATTGAAAGTTGAAAGTTGAAAGTGAAGAATTGTCAACTTTCAACTCTCAATTTTCAACTCTCAACTAAAACGACACAATATGGGACTGGATTTAGATGAATGGATATTCGGAAAAGTAGCCAGGTACCTGAAGAAAAGCAGGGATAAGGCCGGGCAAAGCCTCGTTCAGAAAGTAGACCTGGAGCAGGTAAAGCCACGGCTGACGCTTCTGGCACGCGCTGTTTCGGGCGAAAGCATCGATCTCTTCCCGGCGGAAAGGGAAGGCGGCTACAAGGGCAGGAATTTCTTCCTGCCAGTCTCCTTTTCCCGGTTCCCTACCTGGGAGCAGAACCTGGAGCTCTATCTTTTCAGGGTACTCTACCTGCATACACAGCGGGAACTCGGATTGAACTGGGACAGACAGGTGGATGATACGAACCTTTCGATGCAGCGCGCGCTCGATACGTCTCCACAGGTACTGGACAGGCTCATGGCCGGCTTTCCCGCTGCCGGCAATCTTCACGAGAGGCTATTAACCGGGTTTCCTGCTCCTTCCGGCCCCCGCATCCTGTCCGAGTTGTCGTGGCTGTACGGGAAGTGGATGTATGACGACTCCCCCTTCCGGGAGGAAACGGTATTGCAAAATTTCAGCGATAAGGTAAAAAAGAACGACAAGGTTACCCCTACTACCCTGCTGCAGGCCAAACCCGTAGAAGAGATCAGGACGCTTACCGTCGATAAAAAGCAGCAGGAGGACTATGTGCTGCTGCATAACTTCGAAAAGGTCGAAACGGCGGAGGAATACAACGGGGTCTGGCGCGATTTTGACGGAAAGGACGACCTGGAAGAGCACCAGGATGCCCTCGACGCACTGAATATGAAATTTACTGTCAGGGTCGACGATACCGCCCATTCCGTTTACCAGGCGGAGTTTACGGAAAACACTTCCGTAGCGGAAAGCGCCGGATCGGACGAAGGAGGCTTTCATTTGAAATATGATGAATGGGATTTCAAAAAGCGGGCTTACAAACCCGGTTTCTGCCGGGTCTTTCCGAAAATACAGGCGGAGCCGGATCCTGAATACTACACGAAAACGATTACAAAGAATGCTTCTACGCTGATGGGCCTGAGAAAGATGCTCGTTTCTGTAAATAATAAAATGCAGCAGCAGCGGAAACAGCCGCAGGGCGATGAGTTCGATATCGACGCGCTCACCGACCTTTTCACCGATATCAAAGCCAGGAGGAGCCCCTCCGACAATATCTACCTTTCCAGGAGGAAAAAAGAAAAGGACTTTTCGATCCTGGTGCTGCTCGACATCAGCCTTTCCAGCGATAGCTATGCAGCCGGCAACCGGGTAATCGATGTGGAAAAGGAAGTAGCTATCCTGTTCGGGGAGATTCTCGATGAATTAATGATCGACTTTTCGGTCGACAGCTTCTTTTCCAAAACGAGAAATTACTCCACTTACCTGACCCTGAAGGATTTCGACGAAAAATGGGCCGTAGGGAAGAACAGGATAGGCGCCGTAGAGCCCCAGGGATATACCCGCATAGGCGCCGCGCTCCGCCATGCAGGCGCCCGTCTCGACAGCCGGGAGGCAAAAAGCAAATGGATCATACTGATTTCGGACGGGAAGCCCAATGATTACGATAAATACGAAGGGAAATACGGCGTACAGGATGTACGGCAGGCGCTGAAAGAGCTCGGGGAGCGGGAGATCAACGCCTATGCCCTGGCAATAGAAGCCCGTGCTAAATACTACCTGCCCCAGATGTTCGGACAAAACCACTACCAGATACTGACCACACCCGTAGAGCTGCTCCGTGCAATGATCGGGCTCTATGCCAAAATCAGACACCAGTAAAAGCCATTCCGAAGATACACACTCAGAATATGGTAAAAACATTCCCGGAAAGCAGTATCCAAAACTATCGGCATATCGGCTATCCGCCGGGAGGCATCCTGATATGGGTGATCATCATGCTGGAGCTGGGGACTTTCGGACTGGGAATCGCAGCTATCATTTACTACGGGCGCATCGAACCGGAAGTATTTACGGCAGCAGCTTCTCACCTGAACCGGGGTATCGGAACGGTAAACACTACCCTGTTGCTGATCAGCGGGTTCTGGATGGCAAAATCTGTGGAAGCGATAAAGGCCGGTGATCGCCGGCAAACTGTCAGGTTGCTCATTTTCACTATCTCTGGCGGGTTGGCTTTCTCCCTGCTGAAAGGGTACGAATATGCTGAAAAACTGAAGGCCGGCATTACGTTGGGCGGCAATATGTTTGAAACGCTCTACTGGCTCCTGACCGGCTTTCACCTGATACACGTCTGGGTAGGGATGGTAATTCTGACCATCATGGTACTCAGGATACGCAAACTCCCGGACTACGCGCACGCAGGAGACCTCGAATCGGCCGGGGCGTTCTGGCACATGTGCGACCTGATCTGGCTATTCCTGTTTCCCAGTCTTTACCTGCTCTATTAAGCAGCGAGCCATTTGAAATAAACCTGTAAAATAACTTAACACGCTATGAAACGTCGGCTTCTGATAACTCTTCTGCTACTACTTGGTTTAACGATCCTGTCAGCGGTACTGGCGCACACCGGCGACGGCGGTCGCAGTACGAAGTTTATGATTATGCTTCTCGCCTCGGTCAAGTTCTACCTGGTTGCCTTCTATTTTATGGATCTGCGGAAAGCGCACCTGTTCTGGAAAGGCGTTGCCTTTTTCTTTATGACGGTGATGATGATGCTTTCGCTGTGGGGCTGAGATGATGTTTCCTGCAAAAATAAATTACCTCTTTCAAAGGCAGCGCATAACGCTTTGCCTCTTCCGGTGTCAGCTCTTCCATTACAAAGCGATCTTCTGTAACCCTGAAGCCTCCTTTTTTCAGCTCTTCACCATAGTTGCGTCCGAAGATCCGGTAATGATCGCTTTGCAGAAAATGCTTTTCCCGCTCCCTGGGATCGGTAATCGATTTGTCCTCATAGGTCTCGGCCCGGCTGAGGTCCTGGGGCGACTGGATGATCCCCCAGCCGCCGGGCTTTAATACCCGGTAGAGCTCCGAAAGCGCTTTTACGTGATCTTCCACATGTTCCATCACGTGATTGCAGAATACGACATCAAAGGTATCGGCCGGAAACGGGATCTCATGAATATCCATTTTCACTTTGGCCAGCGGCGATTCAAGGTCGGCCGTTATATAATCAAGATTGGGTAACGACTCAAAGCGACCGATAAAACAATATTCCGGGGCTACGTGCAGTACTTTCAGGGGAGCCGTAAAAAAGTCGGTCTTCCGCTGTAAAAACAGCCACATCAACCGGTGCCGCTCAAGGCTCAGGCATCCCGGGCAGAGCGCATTTTCCCTGGCGGAAACCCCTCTCCCATACGGCAGGAACCTGGAATAACTACCCCTACAAACAGGACATTCCACGTTATTACCTGTATAAAATATCCCGAGAAACCTGGCGGCAAAATGTCCCGTCTGTTGCAGAACAGGGCGCGGAACATACCGCAGGACCCAGCTAAAAACTGATTTCAACATAACAAAAACGTATTATGCGCAAATATTAGCAGAATTCTTATACCAGATAGTGCTATTCATTATAAGTTTGCGTATCTTATATGGAAAGACACCACGTAATTAGCTATGAACATACCTAAATCAGCTGCCAAACCCCCGGGACGCAAGCTTGTAAAGAAGCTCTCCCTTCAGACCAAGTGGATTTTGCTTTCCATCGGGGGTCTGATCTCTACTTTATACGGATTGTCTGTCCTGGTGAATGCCAATGCGCAGAGACTGGCGGGCATTGAAACGGCTAAATGGCTTCTGCTCGGCTTCTATAGCTTTGTATTTCTCTCCGGCGGACTTTTAATACTCGGGCAGGCTTTCCGCTTCCGCCTGCTCATCGATTACCGTCGTGAAACCAGGAAGGAAATAAACCGCCTGAAAAAAAGGATCGATTCAAAACGAATGAAAGACATCGAAACAAGGCGCAAGCGGCGCGAAAAAACGAAAAACCCTACCAAATAGCTTTGACAGGGTTCTTATCGGTATCTTCTCGGGGAACTGCTATGCTTCCGCTTTGGCTGCAAAAGAAGCCTTGATAGCCTCTACGTCCACGTTGCGAATATCCGGTTTCCTCAAAAGGTCTTTTATGCGGTCAACTCTCGATTTAGCATTCAGCTTATTCCTCAGTCCCTTACGTTTTAATCTTGTAACAGCCATTTTTCCGTCATTTTTAATTCCAGGTGCAAAATTAGGAATTTTGAATTAAAAAAGGAAGTCTGTAAGGAATAATTATACACCTTCCCTAACTTTGGGGTTTCGGTAATCAATAGCCAATCAACAATGAGCAAGCCTACCTTAGCAAGAGGTACCCGGGATTTCGGCCCGGACCAGATGGCCAGGCGGAACTTTATCTTCGACATTATACGTCAGACATTCAGGCGCTTCGGCTTCCAGCCTTTGGAAACGCCGGCGCTCGAAAATCTTTCGGTGCTGATGGGGAAATATGGAGAGGAAGGCGACCAGCTACTCTTTAAAATCCTTAATTCCGGTGATTTTGCAGCTAAAACCACCCTATCCGACTGGGAAGTAGGCTCCCGGCAGCTATTACCCAAAATAACTGAGAAAGGCCTCAGGTATGACCTCACAGTCCCCTTTGCAAGGTTTGTAGCCATGAACCGCGGGACCCTTGCATTCCCTTTCAAACGCTACCAGATCCAGCCGGTCTGGCGGGCCGACCGTCCGCAGAAAGGAAGGTACAGGGAGTTCTACCAGTGCGACGCCGACGTAGTGGGCACCAGGTCGCTGCTTTGCGAGGCAGAGATCGTCATGATGCTCCACCATGTTTTAAGACACCTGGGAATAGAAGGCTTCACCGTAAAGATCAACCACAGGAAGGTGCTGAGCGGTATTGCCGAAACGATCGGCGCTCCGGGAAGGGAAAACGCGCTTTGCGTGGCAATCGACAAGCTGGATAAAATCGGGAGGGAGGGCGTATTTGAAGAGCTGTCCAGGCATGGCTTCAGCGAAGACAACCTCGCGGTGCTCGGTCCTATTCTTGATTTCGAGGCATCGGACAACTTTTTCGGGCACCTTGAAAAGCTCCTCGCCGGCTCGGCCATCGCACAGGAAGGCATCGGCGACCTGAAGAAAGTCTGGGAGATGGTTGAAGGATTCGGATTGGAAAAATCCGCACTTCAGCCCGACATCACACTGGCCCGGGGACTGTCGTACTACACCGGGTGCATTTTCGAAGTAAAAGCCCACCACGTGCAGATAGGCAGCATATGCGGGGGAGGGCGGTACGACAACCTGACCGAGAGCTTCGGCGTTAACGATATGTCGGGAGTCGGTATTTCTTTCGGCGTAGATCGTATTTATGACGTAATGGAAGAGTTGAACCTCTTTCCGGAGCTCTATAACGAAGGGACCAGGGTCATGATCACCAATTTCGATGCCGAAGCAGCGCACTACGGGCTGGGCGTTCTGGGCAGGCTCCGGCAGGCGGGATGCAATGCTGAAATGTATCCCGACAGCAGCAAGCTTAAAAAGCAGCTCGACTACGCCGACAGGAAAAACATCCAGTACGTGATCCTGATAGGTTCCAGGGAGATGGAATCAGGTAAGCTTACGGTGAAGAATATGAAATCCGGCCAGCAGAACGAGCTGACAATTGACGAAATAATCGAACTCTTTATAAAAAACCAGTGAGAAGAGGTTTTCTATGTTGAAAAACATCTTGACAACTTTAATCAGGGAGCACTTTTCAGACAGCCCCTCTATTTAATATAATGGCAGACTTAATCAGAATCGCAATACAAAAATCCGGAAGGCTCAGCGAAGATTCTCTCAGGTTGTTAAAAGAATGCGGTATCCGGTTTGACAACGGGGCCGGGAAACTAAAGACCACTGCTACCAATTTCCCGGCAGAAATATTGTTCCTCCGCGACGACGATATCCCCGGCTACGTGGAAGACGGCGTGGCCCACCTGGGCATAGTCGGGCAGAATGTTTCGGAAGAGACAGACCGGGATGTGGAAACCATCTACAACCTCGGTTTCTCAAGATGCCGCTTATCGATCGGCATCCCGAGAGCGACCGAATACAACGGGATAGCGGACCTCCAGGGTAAAAAAATCGCAACTTCCTACCCGAGGATCCTCGGTAAATACCTGGAAAGGAATGACATCAACGCCGAGATCCACGAGATCAGCGGATCGGTGGAAATCGCGCCGGGGATCGGCCTCGCCGATGCAATATGCGATATTGTCAGCTCTGGCAGCACGCTGCTCAGCAACGGCCTGAAGGAAGCGGAAGTCATCATGCGCTCGGAAGCGGTTATGATCGCATACAGGCAAATGACCGAAAACCAGAGGGCTATCCTGAACCAGCTGCTTTTCAGGATCGACTCGGTACAGGCTGCAAAAAACAATAAATATATCCTGCTGAACTGCCCTAATGAATCGGTCGAAGCCATCACAAAGCTGATCCCTGGGGCAAAATCCCCGTCGATTATGCCGCTGGCGATCGAAGGCTGGTGCTCGCTTCACTCTGTCATCAATGAAAACGATTTCTGGGAAAATATAGAAAAAATCAAACAGGCCGGCGCCCAGGGTATCCTGGTAATCCCGATCGAACAAATGGTGCTGTAGGAATTATGAGTCAGGAATTATGAATTATGAATATCCTTTTTTCCGATGAACATTATCAGCTATCCGTCAAGAGCAGAATGGGCTGATTTACTTCAAAGACCTGTTCTGCCGAAAGGCGACATAGAAGCCCGTGTCCAGTCGATACTCGACTCCGTAAAGGACGGTGGCGATGAGGCGCTGCTGGCACTGGCCAGGCAATTCGACAAATTTGAAGGCGAATCCCTGGAAATAAGCAGGGACAGTATAGAGGCTTCCGAGGAACTGCTCGATGAAACGCTTAAAAAGGCGATCCGGCGGGCCGGAGACAATATCCGGAAATTTCACGAAGCCCAGCAACAGCCTGTTGAAAAGATCGAAACAGTCCCGGGCGTGACCTGCTGGCGGAAGAGTGTCGGGATAGAAAAAGTAGGCATTTATATCCCGGGGGGGTCTGCCCCTCTTTTCAGCACCGTCCTGATGCTGGCCATTCCTGCGCAGCTTGCCGGGTGCAGAGAGATCATTCTCTGTACACCGTCTGACCACCCTGCCATTCTTTATGCGGCCAAAATCACCGGTGTCACCCGGATTTTCAGGATAGGCGGGGCACAGGCCATCGCGGCTCTTGCCTATGGTACGGAGACAATCCCGCAGGTTTACAAAATATTCGGCCCCGGCAACCAGTTCGTCACCAATGCAAAGCTGATGGTAGCCAGGGAAGGAGTTGCCATCGACATGCCTGCCGGCCCTTCGGAGGTTGCCATATGGGCCGATGAAAGCGCGGTACCTTCTTTTATTGCCGCCGACCTGCTGTCACAGGCCGAACATGGTCCCGACAGCCAGGTTATCCTGGTATCGACAAGCGCGGATGTAATCTCCGAAGTTGTAACAGCGCTTTCCGCACAGCTTGAAGCGCTTCCCCGTAAGGATATCGCTCATCGGGCTATCGAAAACAGCAAAGCTTTCCTGGTAGGCAGCAATCAGGATGCGTTGGACCTTATCAATGCGTATGCCCCGGAGCACCTTATCCTGTCGATCGCAGATGCAGAACCCGTTTCCGAAAAGGTGGTCAACGCCGGGTCGGTTTTCCTGGGCAACTACACCCCGGAATCCTGCGGTGACTACGCCTCCGGCACTAACCATACCCTCCCTACCAATGGGCACGCGCGGGCCTACAGTGGGGTATCCCTCGACAGTTTCACCAAAAAAATCACCTTCCAGCACATTACTCCCGGCGGGCTGAAGCTGCTTGGTCCTACAGTAGAAGCTATGGCCGAAGCAGAAACGCTGACTGCCCACAGGAGAGCCGTTTCGGTGAGGCTGGATACCCTCAATAGCTGATCAGTACATCATCACATCAATGAATAACCAGTTCAACCTTTCCGGTATCATAAGGCCCCACATCCGGGATCTCGTCCCCTATTCCTCCGCCCGTGACGAATACACCGGCAAAGAGGGCATATTTCTTGACGCCAACGAAAACCCTTTCGGTTCGGTCGTTTCCAGTCCTTTCAACCGGTACCCCGACCCGTATCAGCAGGAAATAAAGCAGTTGCTTGCGCCGGTTAAAGGCGTGCGCCCGGGACAAATCTTCCTCGGGAACGGCAGCGACGAGGCCATAGACCTGCTGATAAGAGCTGTTTGCAGGCCGGGTATCGACAATATTATCATCATGCCTCCCACTTACGGTATGTACGAGGTGAGCGCCGGTATCAATGACGTGCACGTCAAGAAAGTGACGCTTACCCGTGATTTCCAGATCGATACGGGGAAAGTCCTGGAGAGCATTGACCCCAATACAAAGATCATATGGATATGTTCGCCCAACAACCCGACCGGCAACGCCATTAACCCGGAAAGTATACAGGCCATCCTGGGCGGCTTTACCACAGGCATAGTCGTCGTGGATGAAGCGTACATCGATTTCACCTCCCAACCGTCGTGGACTACCCGGCTGGACGAAAACCCGAACCTGGTGGTGATCCAGACATTTTCAAAAGCATGGGGCCTGGCTTCGCTGCGTACGGGCATGTGCTTTGCATCTGAAGAGCTCATCGGTATCCTTAATAAAATCAAGCCGCCCTATAACATAGGCGGGCCGTCGCAGCTGCTGTTGCTGGAAGCGCTTCAGAACCCCGGTGCGGTGTCGGGCATGGTACAGGATATACTTGAGCAGAGACAGGTTTTGGCGAAAAAAATAGCCGGGTTACCGCAGGTATTGAAAGTTTATCCGTCCGATTCCAACTTTCTGCTCGTCAGGTTCCGCGATGCCCGGAGCGCGATGAAACACCTCATCGATGAAAAAATAATAGTCAGGGACAGGTCGAAGGTCGTTCTTTGTGAAGATTGCCTGAGAATCACGGTGGGTACGGCGGCCGAGAACGAGGCTTTGCTGGAGTCGCTTAAAGGTGTCAGGTATTAGGCACCCGGAGGAATAATCCTGCCTTTTATACGTTATTATTTATGCCATTTTGATAAATTATTACAGAAACTAATTTTAAGAAGTTTATATGAAAAGGTTTGCACTTACACTTTTCGGCATTCTTTCTATCTCGATCGCCAATGCCCAGTACGATAACTTTGCGGTAGGCTTTAAATTGGGAGAGCCGACAGGAATCAATATCAGGAAATACTTCAACAATATCAATGCGCTCGACCTGACGGTGGGTACCTATGGAGGTATCCTGGGTAATAACCGGAACTACCGGCAGGGAGAATACAAAAATGTAGGGCTCGCCGTCCAGGTGCACTACCTCTGGCATACGCCGTTGTTCAATTCTGAGGCGTTGCATTTGTATTACGGTTTCGGCGGGCAAGTAAATTCCCGGAAGTATTATCACTCCGGAGTCACTCCTTACGAAAAGGCGCTTTCCCTCGGAGGCTCGCTCCTCGGCGGCTTTGAATATTTTATGCCCGACGGCCGGCTGTCTATATTCCTGGAAGGCGGCACCTACGTAGAGATAATGCAGCGCCCGTTTTACCTGAGCCCCAATGTTTCGGGCGGGATACGGCTGAATCTTTAGGTGGCTTCGACCGCAGCTGCGGACCGCAGGCTGAACCCGATGACTTCTATCTGACCGGTCAAGACGATGTTCAGAATTTACAGCTCCTCCGCAGGATCGGGTAAAACTTATACGCTCACCAAAGAGTATATCAAGCTTGCCCTGCACCCGGAAAACGACTCTTATTACCGGCATATCCTGGCTGTAACCTTTACGAATGCAGCCGCCCGGGAAATGAAAGACCGGATCCTGGGCACGCTGAAGGCTTTCTCGACCGGCAAGCGCCCCCAGATGATGCTGGATATTATCAGCGAATTATCTCCAGCTACAGCAACCGATCCCGGGCTCAGGGAGCAGGAGCTCAATCAGTTACAGGAGAGGGCAGGCAGGATTTTCACACGGATACTGCACGGGTATTCCGACTTTTCCGTGATGACAATCGATAGCTTCATCTCCCGCCTGGTAGGGTCCTTTACCGATGAGCTCGGTCTGCCGTTCGGGTTCGAGACCCGCCTTGACGGCGACTTGCTGGCTGAAGCTATCGATCGCCTGCTATCGCGGATAGGGCTGACCGGCGAGGAATCCCTCACCCATATCCTGGAAAGCTATTATCTCGAACATGCCCGCGAGGAAGGCGGATGGGGAGCGCTTCCGAAGCAAATGCTGTCTGCTGCCTCAGACCTTCTCAACGAGGAAAGCTATCTTGCCATGGCCCGGGTCAGCGACCTGACGCTCAACGACTGGCACCAGATCCGGAAACAGCTGCTGGCAGTGATAAGAGAAAAAGAATCGCTTATCAGGGAACATGCCGGGAAGGCATATGATGCCGTTCAGAATGCCGGGCTTTCTGCTTCTGATTTTTTCCAGTCATCGAGGGGAATTTACGGATACATAGCCGCCAGAACAGACCGGAACCCGGCTAAGCTATGGGACGCCCCCAATTCGTATGTGGTCAAAACAATAGCTGAAGACAAATGGTATGCAGGCAAAATCCCTGTTACGGTTCAAAACGCTATTGATTCGGTCATACCTGCTTTGAAAGATGCTTACACTGCGATCGAAGAGATCAGGAACAGCTTTGGCGGACACGCATTTTTATACAAAGCCCTGGCCGGTCAGCTCTACAGCCTGTCCCTGCTCAACGAGATCAAACGTGAATTTGACCTGTTGCTCAGGCAAAACAACCAGGTTCATATTTCCGAATTCAACAGGCGGATCATCGACATAGTAGCCGGCGATCCTGTCCCGTTCGTGTTCGAAAGGCTGGGAGAAAAATACAACCATATCCTGATCGACGAATTCCAGGATACTTCCAGGCTTCAGTTTGCCAACCTCCTGCCACTCATCGAGAATGCGCTTTCCGGCGGTTTCTTCAATCTTATCGTCGGGGATGTCAAGCAGGCGATCTATCGTTTCCGGGGCGGAGATATGGAGCTTTTGCTGAGGCTTTCCAATATGCAGGCTGAGAGAATCATGGAGATCCTCGAAAACGCCGGGCCTTTTATGGCCGACCGGCTCCGGCTGGTCGGTCGCAGCAGCGGGCTCGTACGGCTTTCCGTCAACCGGCGGAGCTTCAGGGAGATTACGACCTTTAACAACGACTTTTTCAGGTTCCTGTCTGCCTCCGACGATACCGGCGGGCTTTTGACCCAGGAAGTGTATGACCAGTACTTCCAGCAGGAAACGGGCAGCTTTACCCCTGAAGGCGGCCATGTTCAGATCGACTTTTTTGAAAAAGCCGCCGCCGATCCGGGAACGGATGAAAGCATCAGCTCCGGGACTGCGCTGCTACCCGATTTACAGGGATCCCGGATCATCTCCCTGATAGAGGAGCTCCGGGGAAAAGGTTATGCCTGGCGCGATATCGCCGTATTGTGCAGGTATAAGAAAAACTCCGCACGGCTGGCCGTATGGCTACAGCAAGCCGGCATACCGCTGATTTCCGACGACTCTCTCCTCCTTGCCAATTCTGCCTGCATAAAGCTGATCATCCGGTTGATCAGGGTCATACAAAATCCCGATAATATCAACCAGAAGCTGGAGACAGCAATGTCGCTGCACGAGATCGTACTTCGCAAAGCCCTTGACGGCACTGCCATGAACGACCTGGTCACCATGAGCCGTACACCCGGGCTGGGGCCTTTCCTGGCGTACCTTTCGAAGCTTGGCATAGACTTCAGCGTTTCGGAGATTTACCAGCTGAGCATCTACGAGCTTTGTGAAAAGATCGTCTCCAAAGCAGGCCTCCTCGGCAATCCATCCGAAAACCAGTATCTTTTCAGGTTCCTGGACGAGGTGCTGCAATTTGAAAATACGAGGGTCGCTCATCCGTCAGACTTTCTCGCCTGGTGGGACATGACCGGGAAATCGCTTTCCATAACGGCATCTGCCGATACCGACGCCATCAGGATTACCACTATTCATAAATCAAAAGGACTGGAATACCCGGTGGTTTTATTCCCTTATACCGACTGGACGGCTGCTCCCAAACCGGGCAGCAGGCTCTGGGTACGGCTGGAAGGCCTGGAAGAACCGGAGCTGGCCCATGAGGGCAGGCGCCTGCTGAGCGCTGCCGTACCGGTGACCAGGAAACTGGAAGATACACCGGTAGGTGCCCAATATCTCGGGGAGGTACAGAAAGTTCTGCTTGAAAACATCAACCTTACCTACGTGGCGTTTACCCGGCCCGTACAGCGCCTCTATATCCTCGCCGGGCTTCCCCCTGACACACCCGAAGGCGCGTCGGCTCAGTCTACGACTGTAAATCTGTGGCTTAAATCCTACCTTATTCATACAGGGCTATGGGATACGGACCGGTCTCAGTATATCCTGTCCGAGGGCGCCGGCGCTCCCGCCCATCAGCATGTAAAAGGCTCTGTGGAAAGATTTATATTGAGCTCCCTTTCCGGCAGCAGGGAAGCAGCCACGCTTAGCCTGAAAAAAAATGCCGATAAGGCATTCGATACGGACACGTTTGAAAAAGGCCGGGATCTGCACCAGAAAACGAGGCAAATCCTGATCCAGGCTCCTTCTTCCTTTCAGCTTGACGACACCATTACAAAAAATGTATCTTCCGGGCTGCTGCGGCCTGAAGATCGCAAAGATATCCTGCAGAAAATATCGCGATTGTCCCCGAACCCGCTCTTTGAAGATATTTTGTCTCCCCGATCTGTAAAGCTGAATAACCAGATCATCCTGAAAGGCGGAGAAATACTGGAAGCCGACCGGTTTGTAAAAACAAAAACCGGGGACTATTTCTTTGTTCTGTTTTCTTCTGCAGCAACTGTACCGGCCAGGCGGGCTCAGCTTACGCGGTTACTCCGGTCTCTTTCCGAAAGCGGCCTGCAAAATATCAGCGGTATTCTGGCAGATCTTGAATCGGAAACTATTGAGAGATTTACCTGAGGAGAGTTGGGGAGAATCCCCGCTCACTTGTCTTTTTTCATCTCGTCCTTCTCCGAATTGAACATATAGCCTACTCCTTTCAGCGTTTTGATATACCCTTCTCCCAGCTTTTCCCGCAATTTGCGTATATGCACATCTACGGTCCTTTCCAGGACATAGATATCGGCGCCCCATATTTTCTGCAGCAGCTCGTCGCGCCCGCATACTTTGTCGGGATTCTGTGCGAGGTAAAACAGGAGCTCGAATTCTTTTTTAGGCAGCGTTATGCTTTTATCTCCCTGCGCTACCGAATAGTTCCTGGGATTGATGGTCAGACCTGATATCTGTAGCTCGGACTTCTGATCATTTTTTTGCGTCTCCCTCCTGAACAGCGCATGAATACGACTCACTAATGCCCTGATTTTAACAGGCTTACTGATGTAATCATCGGCTCCTACCTCGAATGCGGCCACTTCCGAATACTCTTCCGACCGCGCGGTCAGGAAGAGGATGTAAACGCCTTTCAATTCCGGCATCTGCCTGATCCGCCTGGCGGTTTCAATCCCGTCCATCTGCGGCATCATGATGTCCAGAAGCAGCAAATCCGGGCGGAAACCCTCAGCCAACCTGGCTATCGCTTCTTTCCCGTTTCCCGCCGATTCTACCGTATACCCTTCCTTTACAAGATTGTATTCCAGAAGCTCAATGATATCCGGCTCATCGTCAACGATCAGGACTTTATGGGACTTTTGCAGTGATTTAGAACCTTCCATACTTTTATATTTCTGCCAATGGCCGCAAAGCTATAGGTTATTTCCCATAAATGAACTGGCGCAATCCAGTCTTAACAGAATGATAATATCATTTTGCAAGTAGCTGTAACACCTCACCTTTCTCGTTGGTAATCAGCAGCCTATCCGGTTCCTGGTACAAAATTGCCTCAGTCTGGCCCCGGTATTTTTTCAAACAGTAAACAGGCCTGGAGAAGTCGATGTTCCCGTCGTTCACTTCAAAGAAAAACACTTTCCCATAGGAAAGCAGTGCAAACTGCTTCCCGTCGGGACTTATATCTGCCCCTGTGATCGTTTCATTTAACCTGATGCTGTCGACCGGCTGGAGCGTATAATCTCCTGCCTCCGCCGGCATTTTGTAAAGCATGGTGTACCTGGGTTTCCTGCCTGTATTTTTGGAAAAGAGGTACAGATGGCTGTCATGATGGAAAAACGCCTCGCAGTCGTAGTTTCTCTGTCGCGCCTGTTCGGGGAATTCAGTTTGCCTCGCATACCGGAATGTAATCGTGCCGATCTTATCTTCTTCGGGCGCTTTCTCCCATGCCTGAGGCAATATATAAATCTTCAGATCCCGGCGTGCATTGCCGTTGTTGCCGAAATCGCCTATCCACAACCTGCCGTCCTGATCCGCCGCCAGGTCTTCCCAGTCTTTGTTGCTTATTGATTGGAACCTGACAACCTCCTTCAGTGCGCCATCGAGGCCTACGCGGTACAATCCGGGGAGTCCGCCGCTGTCATTATGGGTCCAGAAGCTTTCCCCGTCTGAAGCGGCTGCAAGCCCGGAGCTCTCGCTGATTTGCTCGGGCAATAATGCAATTTTGTCAATTGTATACTTTGAACGAACTTTGCTGAAATCGTAACGCCTCTTATCTGGACTGCACCCGCATAAAAGCGTTTTTGTAACCACCCATAAATAGAAAAGATTCATAATGAATACACATCAAAGCGGACCGAATACCGACAAATATAGACAATCGCCCTATTACCTGAAATTCGCCGCTATTCTCGTCGGGCTGATCTCGCTGGTCTATATATTGAACATTATCAGCGATCCGCTCATTCCCCTCCTGTTTGCAGCACTGTTTTCCATCCTCCTTCACCCGATTTGCGACCGTTTCGAAAAATGGGGAATGCCGAGAATCGTTGCCATCGTTTTCAGCATCATCATCTTCTTCGCAGTTCTTGTCGGCCTGGTTTACCTTGTGGGCATCCAGGTTTCTTCTTTCGGCGACGCACTTCCGACTTTCGCATCAAAGGCTGAGACTTTTATAGAATCGATCATAGCCTGGATCGAGCAGAACTTTGCAGTGAGCCGCAACCAGCAGGTAAGCGAAGGTAAAAAGTACCTGCTCAACATGCTGGGAGAAAGCCGTAACCTCATGGCGCAGACTGTCGTTTCGGCGGGGGGATTGCTGGGTACAGCCGTACTGGTCCCTTTATACGTATTTTTCTTTTTGCTCTACAGGGACTTTTTCAGGCAGTTTATATACAAAGCGTTTCAGGGTGTTTCCAACTCCCGGCTGGACCATATCCTGAACAAGATCTACGAGGTGATCCAGAGCTATTTGTCAGGGCTCCTGCTCGTAATCGGTATTGTAGGCGTGCTGAACACGGTAGGGCTCTGGATACTGGGCGTCGACTATGCCGTCTTTTTCGGCTTTCTTGCCGCTTTTCTTATCCTGATCCCCTACATCGGTATTTTTATAGGTTCCATCCTGCCAGCGGTTTACAGCCTCGTTACGATGGACTCGCCGTGGGTATCGCTGGGCGTCATAGGCGTCATGTCGGTGGTCCAGTTCCTGGAAGGCAATTTTATTACACCCAATATAGTGGGCTCCAAAGTGAGCATCAACCCGCTGGCTGCCATCGTCATGCTGCTCCTCGGGGGTAAGCTCTGGGGCCTTGCCGGGCTGATCCTGGCCCTTCCGCTGACGGCCATCATCAAGGTTATCCTGGACTCCAATCCTGACCTGGAGCCTTTCGGATACCTGCTCGGCGAGCCCGAAAAGGAGCTTAAAGAAGAACGTTCAAAGGTAGCCCGCCAGGAACAGCAGGAAGAATACCGCCCGAAGAAACGCAGGTATACGAACCGGCGTAAAAAGAACAACCAGGAAAGAACGGCCGGATCTTCCGAGCCCGCAGCTGCCAAAACCGGCCCTCCCCGAAAACAGACTGATTCCTAACTAAAAAGACGGTTATGAGAAACTTATGCCTTGTTGTAGTCATTTTATCTGCCCTTGCCATCGCTTCCTGCAAAAAAGAGGATAATTGCGATAGCAACATGGCCAAAATCCGCTTTGAGAATACAACTCCCGATGACCTGTCGGTCGATATTTCCAGAAAAGGAGAATGGAATTCGGAATTCCGGGATGTGGACATATCGTTTTATGTGCCGTCCTACGGATTTTCCGAAAGAGAAATTGAAGCGGGCGATCGTTACATCCGGTGGTCTGACTGCCAGACAGGGGGAGGATCCCGCTGCACGGAAATCTTCACAAAAGAAGCAACCTACGCAGCTTGCAAATCATATACTGAATTGTCCAAACAGTAACAGCCCGCCGAAACTCCCTTCATAATATGCTTATTTCAAGCTTAGTATGCTTTTGAATTCGCTTAAAATCCCATTTATTGTAAGTATATAGGGTTTTGCAGTTCAGGTGCTCGGCAATTGCTGTATGTACACAATCATTGATATGCCTGAAGCCAATCAAAGCCCCAAGCTCAATTCCACGTTTTAAGGTAGCATATTCAACCGGGTAAGCATTCTGAGAATTGAAGAAAGTCAGGTTTTGTTCAATTTCCTCCGATGAAACATCAAGCCGCGCCAAGGTATAGCCCACTTCCTGGATCACCAAAGTGGAAATAACGAACATATTGTTATTAAATGCATTCAAGATTAACCCCTTAGCCTCCAGGTGCTTTACAGGGTCTTGCTCGACTACAGCATTTACAATAACGTCTGTATCGAAATAATGCAAAGCTATTATAGGTTTACTTCGTCAATAATGGTGTTAATATCAATACCCCGTGCCACCTTTTTAGGAGGATATTTTTGCTGCAGCGCTATAAACTCCTGTGCAGCCTTGCTCATGACAGGCTTTTCTTTTTCACTCTCTTCTGTAGTAGCCACTCCCAGCTTTTGAGCCAATTTTTTAATCTTCTCAAAGTGAGCGGCATCGTCGGTCTGAATCGTCATTATATAAGTCATCGCTCTGCACACATTTTAACGGTCTTTATTAGTGCCAATATAACTTTTTTTTCATTATATCCGGTTCCGGATAAAGTGTAAACTACTCAAAAAGACTGTACTACATTCCTGCAGGAATATTTCTTACAACAAAAAGCCGGAACAGTGTCTCGGGAAAGATCCTGTTCCGGCTTAGTCATGATGGCCCAAACGGGTCATCTCATTATTCCCATTCAATAGTGGCAGGCGGCTTGGAAGAAATATCGTAGACCACCCGGTTTACCCCTCTTACCTTGTTGATAATTTCATTGGAGACATCGGCCAGGAAGGAGTAAGGAAGATGTGCCCAGTCGGCGGTCATCCCGTCGACGGAAGTAACGGCCCTTAGCGCCACTACATTTTCGTAGGTTCGCTCATCGCCCATTACGCCCACGCTCTGTACCGGGAGCAGGATCGCCCCGGCCTGCCAGACTTCGTTGTAAAGATCATTCTTTTTAAGCCCGCCGATAAACAGGTCGTCTACTTCCTGGAGAATATCAACCTTCTCCCGGGTGATATCGCCCAGGATACGGATAGCCAGCCCCGGCCCCGGGAAGGGATGCCGTTGTAAGATCGTTTGGGATATCCCAAGCACATACCCAACTTCCCTCACTTCATCTTTAAAGAGTGTATTCAGCGGCTCGATGACCTTCAGCTTCATAAAATCGGGAAGCCCGCCCACATTGTGATGTGATTTTATCGTCGCAGACGGTCCCTTCACTGAAACCGACTCAATGACATCGGGATAGATGGTTCCCTGTCCCAGCCATTTGACGTCGGAGATCAGGTGAGCCTCCTGGTCAAAGACATCGATAAAGGTCTTACCGATAGCCTTGCGCTTGGCTTCCGGGTCGGTAAGCCCCTTCAGTGCATCATAAAACTGCTCTTTGGCGTCTACTCCTTTGATATTCAGCCCCATATTCTCATAGGAAGCCAATACGGATTCAAATTCATTCTTCCTCAGCAGGCCGTTATCGACAAAAATGCAATACAGGTTATCGCCTATCGCCCGATGTACCAGGGTAGCCGCTACAGTAGAATCGACACCTCCCGACAGCGCCATCACCACCTTGTCGTCTCCAAGCCTGAATTTCAGGTCCCTGACGGTAGCGTCGACAAACGACTCGGAAGTCCAGGTCCTGCTGCAGCCGCAGATATTTACCACGAAATTCGAAAGGAGCTTCTTCCCGAACTCGGAATGCGTCACCTCCGGGTGGAACTGTATGCCGTAAGTCAGCTCCTCGCTGATCTTAAAAGCCGCCACTTCTACCGATTCGGTCGATGCAAGGACTTTAAAATTGTCGGGAATCCGCACGATCGTATCGCCATGAGACATCCATACCTGCGAACCTGACGGGACTCCTGCAAACAGCGAAGAATCTTCGTCGTCTATATCGAGCATAGCCCTCCCGTATTCGCGATGGGCGGAAGGAAGCACATCTCCGCCGCTCACATGCGCGAGAAGCTGGGCGCCGTAGCATACACCCAGCAGGGGCATTCTCCCCCTCAGATCATTCAGATCAAGACGGGGCGAATCCTGGTCACGCACCGAGCACGGACTTCCCGACAGGATAATTCCCTTGACTGACGGATCGATTTCAGGCAAATGATTAAAGGGATGTATTTCGCAATAAACGTTGAGCTCTCTTACCCTACGCGCGATTAACTGGGTATACTGCGACCCAAAATCAATAATTAATATCTGTTCTTTCATTGCTCTGAATAACTAAGGCCCAAAAGTAGGCAGAAAGGCCGAAACCAGGAAATTGTAAGCTTATTTGAAAAAATATTTGTCAATCAATAATTTACATTACCTTTGTAACAATTATATCATCATTTTTAATTTCTAATGAATCAAGGAACAGTTAAATTCTTTAATGATACCAAAGGTTATGGTTTCATTAAGGATACAGAATCAGGACAAGATTACTTCGTGCACGTATCCGGTTTGGTAGACGAAATACGTGAAAACGACGCAGTCACTTTTGATCTGCAGGAGGGACGTAAAGGTCTTAATGCCGTGAATGTGAAACTTGCATAAGCAGTACATATAAAGCATTTAGATGGAGAAGGGCTGTCCGGAAGGGCAGCCCTTCTATTTTTACATAACGTATATTTGCCCGGATTTGAAATAATATCATTAGGTTTGAACCCATGTTCAACCTTGGCTCCGGTAGCCTGAAAAAACCCTGTTAATCCAAGAATATGTTTACGATCGATGCCCACCTTGATATCGCAATGAATGCGCTTGAGTGGAACCGCGACCTTACAAAACCGGTTACTGAAATCAGGAGCCGGGAAGAAGGAATGAATGACAAGCTGGACCGCGCCAAAGGTGTTGTCTCTTTACCCGCCCTCAGAGAGGGTAAAATAGGCCTTGTCGTAGCAACCCAGATAGCACGCTACGTAGAAAAAGGCAGCAACCTGCCGGGTTGGCATTCACCGGAGCAGGCCTGGGCCCAAAGCCAGGGGCAGCTTGCGTGGTACAAGGCGATGGAAGAAGAAGGACAGATGGTCCAGATCACCAACCTTTCTCAGCTGGAGGCTCATCTGAAGCTATGGCAGGATGAGAGTATCCCTGATAGTAATAAACCGGTAGGCTTTATATTGAGCCTCGAAGGCGCCGATTCCCTCGTCAGGCTCTCCTACCTGGAGAAAGCTTACGAAAAAGGGCTCCGCGCGCTGGGGCCCGCACATTACGGGCCGGGCCGGTATGCCGACGGCACCGGTATGAGCGGCCCGCTGCACCCCGCCGGTATAGCACTTTTAAAAGAAATGGATCGCCTGGGTATCATCCTGGACGTTACCCACCTCACCGACGAAAGCTTCGACCAGGCACTTTCCATTTTTAAAGGACCGGTATGGGCAAGCCACCATAACTGCCGGGCGCTCGTCGACCACCAAAGGCAGCTTACCGATGACCAGATCAAGCGGCTGATCGAACGGGATGCCGTGATCGGCGGCTCGCTAGACGTATGGATGATCGTGCCGAACTGGGTCAGGGGAAAGTCGGATCCTTTTAAAGACGGCGCTCCCCTGGAAGCTATTATCAATCACTACGATCATATTTGCCAGATTGCCGGCAATGCAGATCACATCGCAATCGGCAGCGACCTCGACGGCATGTTCGGGAAGGAGCAGTCCCCGTATGACCTCGAAACGATCGCCGATCTTCAGAAGCTCCCCGATCTGCTGGCAAAACGCGGGTATTCAGCCCCTGACATAGAGAAGGTAATGCATGGCAACTGGCTGCGTTTTCTCAGGAAGAACTGGGCCTGATCAGTTTGACGTTTCCAGGAGCTTGACCGAAATGTAAAAGTCAGGATCGGCGGTGAGCGTGCTTTGCCCTGTTTCCAGCTTTTTCCAGGTATTGGCGACCGGGTAAAGCCAGGCATCCTCCCGGTCGCCAAGCCTCACCTTAACCGGCATATTAAACCCGTCTATGACCTTGTTCCAGCGGTAATGGAGGGCATTGCCTTTAAATATGTATTCCAGCTCCGGTATCCTGATATCTTCCAGGTACTGTTTAAAAACCAGGGAAAGATCTTTTCCGCTCTCGCGGTTGATATAGCCGATTATATCGTTACCATTTACCGTGGCATGATAAAATTCCTTATTGAGCCCCCGAAGGATCTTTCTCCACACCTCATCGTCATCGATCACCTGCCGGACGGTGTGCAGCATATTGGCGCCTTTCGGGTACATATCGCCCGAACCTCTGCGGTTTACGCCGAAGGTTCCCATGATCCTTGCCTGGTTCCGGATCGTTTTGCGAGTACCGATCAGGTACCCGGATGCGGCTTTTTTCCCAAAATGATACTCCAGGTAAAGCGCCTCCGAATAGCTGGTAAATGCTTCATGGATCCACATTTCGGCTATATCGCGATACGTGATATTATTGGCAAACCACTCGTGCCCGCTTTCATGAATAATGATAAAGTCAAATTTGAGGCCCCAGCCTGTTCCTGAAAGGTCGCGGCCGAGATAGCCGTTTGCAAAGCGGTTGCCGTAGGTTACGGAACTCTGATGCTCCATCCCCAGGTAAGGCACCTCTACCAGCTTGAAGCCGTCCTCATAAAAAGGATAGGGCCCGAACCAATATTCGAATGCCTTCAGCATGAGGGGCACCTGGGTAAACTGTTTTTTTGCACGTTCCAGGTTTTCGGGCAGCACGTAGTAGCTCAGGTCCAGCTTCCCTTTTTCTCCTTCAAATACTTCCTGCCATCCGGCGTAATCCGCGATATTAAGATTGACGCCATAGCTGTTGATCGGGTTCCTGACCTGCCAATGAAATGTACGGGTGCCGTCTCCCGGATCATCTATCTTAACCAGGCGGCCGTTGGATATATTTTTAAGGTCCTTCGGTACATTCACGCTGATTTTCATGCTGTCCGGCTCATCGTACATATGGTCCTTACAGGGCCACCAGGCGCTCGCTCCCACTCCCTGGCAGGAGGTCGCGATGAACCACTTCCCGCTGCTGTCGCGGGTCCATTGAACGCCACCTTCCCACGGCGGGCGTATCGCCTCTTTTGGCTTCCCGCCATAAAATACCGTCAATTCTTCCGTATTTCCTGCTACCTGGGGCTTTTGAAGCTCAATGAACCATGCATTTCCGTCTCTTTCAAAACGAAGCTCCGTTCCATCCTGTACCACACAGTTTATGCTGAGCGGTTCCTGCAGGTCTATCTGCAGGCGCCGGCCGGGCCTGAGCACTTTATACCTGACCAGGTTGCTGCCCTCAAAACTCCGGGAAGCGGGCATAACCTTTATATACAGGTTATAGAAAGTGAGGTCCCACCATTCCCGTTCAGGCGTAATGCTGCCCCGCAGCGTATCCTGCCGGCTCCACGTACCGGTTTGTCCGTCCGCCCCGGTTGCCCCGGCCAGAAGGTATACGAAAACAAAAAGAAGCCTCCGGGTCTGCCTCCAGTATGAGAACGTTCCTTTCATTTACATGAAATTAAGAGATGATGAGGTAAAGATAATGTGATGATGAGGCAATGAGATGATGGGCTCTACGGGACTTGCAGTCCTGTAGCACTATTCTGTTGCTTTTAGCAACCCCGCTGCAAGCGGGAGAATAGTCCTGCAAAACCGCAAGTTTTGCAGAGCGCGCTCCTCAATCAATCTCCCGGCACCCTTTCTCAGAAATTAGGCTTCAGCAGGTATTTCGAATAAAACCTTTCGATCACATCAACAGCCTCCTCCGCTGTATCGACGATATTCATGATCTGGATATCCCCCGGACTGATATTTTTTTCCTTCACCTCCATGGTATCATAAAGCCAGTCTACCAGCCCCTGCCAGTACTTCCGTCCCACCAGCACTATCGGGAATCTTGCAATTTTCCTTGTCTGGATCAGGGTAAGGGCCTCAAAGAGCTCGTCGAGCGTACCATATCCCCCGGGTAGCACGATAAACCCCTGCGAATACTTGACAAACATGACTTTCCTGACAAAAAAGAAATCGAAATTGATCGATTTATCGGGATCTATGTAGATGTTTCCGTGCTGTTCAAACGGGAGCTTGATATTTAAACCCACCGACTTTCCGCCTTCGCTGTTGGCCCCTTTATTGGCCGCTTCCATAATACCCGGCCCTCCGCCGGTTATGACACCATAGCCTTTGCGCACAAGCTTGGCTGCAATTTCCTCGGCTACCTTGTAGTATTGATGCTCATTCAGGGTACGTGCAGACCCGAAAATACTTACACAAGGCCCGATTTTGGCCAGCTTATCAAACCCCTCCACAAATTCAGCCATTACCCTGAAGATAACCCATGAGTCCGAACTCTTGATATCGCTCCAGTTCCTTTCGGCAAAGGCGTTCCGGATCCGCTGTTCATCTTCCGGGTTAGCTACATTCAACAGAGACAGATCCATGGCTTCTCCGTTCTCCGTACTTTTCTTTTCCATACTTTACAATTAAAATCTGAGTTGGGAATACCTTCCTTTTCTGCAAGCTCGTCAGTTAAAATAGCTAACTTTGTATTCAGATAGCAATAAAACAAAAAAATGTTGTTATCCCTTTAATATACAATTCATTTTTGAACCCGCAAAACCTGACATAATATGGCCATCAAAATAGCGATCGGCAGTGATCACGCCGGTTTTCCATATAAACAACCCATTATAAACTGGTTGAATGAGCACGGCTACGAAGTGACGGACCACGGAACTTACAGCGATCAGTCGTCGGACTACGCCGATTATGCCCACCCGGTAGCGCTGGCAGTGGAGAATAAGGAAGCCGACAAGGGAGTGCTTCTTTGCGGAAGCGGCCAGGGTGTGTGCATGACCGCGAATAAACACCAGGGAATCAGGGCGGCACTGGTTTGGGACGAGTCGATCGCTCCTTTGTCCAGGCAGCATAACGATGCCAATGTCATCTGCTTCCCGGCGCGCTTTATACCCCTTGAAACCGCCATCAGAAGCCTGGACCTGTTTCTTCATACCGACTTTGAAGGCGGACGACATGAAAACCGCGTCAGGAAAATGTCCTGCTGACCCCTTACCTGCTACTGGGAAAGCAAATTGTGCAGTTCAGTCAGGTAGGCCGGTGTTCTTAAAAGGCGGCTACCTTGCCAGGTAAGCAGGTCTTCCCTGACGAGGTAAACCGGAGAGCCCGGGAATTTCCGGTTTACGACAGGCTCGTGACGCTTATGAAAACTATAAGTGCCTTCTGCCAGCAGGATAGGCGTAGCCGCGCCGCCCGGGATCTTTTTCCCGTCCAGGGCACACACCCCGCTTTCAAAAGCAAATACGTTTTTGAGCCCTATATATCCTAAAAGCTCTGTCGCGATCGTCCCGCTTCCATAGGCCGTCCAGGGTTTATAGTTGGCAAGGAAGGCTACCTCCCTTGCCTTTTCCGGCTCCCGGAACGTAGCCTGGAATTCAGCAAACCGGGTTTCGATTTTACCGGCTACCCATTCTGCGTTGGCCGGTTTGTCCACGATCCGGCCCAGGGCGCGTATCTCTTCCAATGCCTGCAGTACCGTAGAGGTCTCCGAATTCCAGACAGGGAACTCCTCTTTCAGGAGCTTCACGACAGCCTCATCCGTTTCCCGGGAGTCGAGTATGACAAAATCTGGATTCAGCTCCATAATACGCTTGATATCAGGCCGCCTGTTGCTGCCTACAGATTCGGTTCCGTCAACACACACCTCGGGAAACCGGCACTGCTTCGAAACCGCCACCACCCTGTCCTTCATGCCGATATCAAACAAAAGCTCTGTCAAAGGCGGACAAAGCGATACTATCCGCATCGGAGGCGATCCCACAGAAAGCTCATTGCCGGAAGGGTCGGAGATCAGCGCCATATGTGTTTGCCGTGTATTCTGATGGGGAATAGGTTACACCTTTACCGGATATACCTGAAATCTTCGTTCCCTTTCAACGCGAGCAATACTTCGTAGATCAGGTCGATCACATTCCCGATATCCTCCTTGTGTACGGTTTCAACGGTCGTGTGCATGTATTTGAGCGGAAGCGAAATGAGAGCCGACGCCACTCCTTCGGTCGCATACGCAAATGAGTCCGTATCCGTACCTGTAGAACGGCTGACGGCCTGTCGCTGAAATGCGATTTTCTTTTCCCCGGCTACCCTGATCAGCAGCTCTCTTACGTTATTCTGAACTGCCGGGCCGTAGCAGATCACAGGACCATTACCACATCGCAGATCTCCCTGCTCCTTCTTGTTGTACATCGGCGACTGCGTATCGTGCGTCACATCGGTAATGATAGCCAGGTCGGGTTTCAGCCGGCGTACGATCATCTCCGCTCCCCTCAGCCCTATTTCCTCCTGCACCGCATTGACCACATAAAGTGTATAAGGGAGCTTTTTCTTCTTTTCTTTCAGCCGCCTCGCTACTTCCGCGATCATATAGCCCCCTATCCTGTTGTCGAGGGCCCGGCCGACATAATATTTGCCATTCAGCTCCGTCAGCCCGTCTGCGAATGTGACCACGGTGCCTACATGGATCCCCATTGCCAGGACTTCATCCTTCTTTGTCGCCCCCACATCGATGAAAAGCTCATGCACCTTAGGGACCTGGTCTTTCGCGATATCTCTTACGTGAATGGCCGGCCACCCGAAAACTCCGGGCACAGGACCCTTATCCGTATGAAGATTCACTCTCATGGAAGGCGCAATGGCCGCATCGGACCCGCCGTTTCTCCGCACATGAATGTAGCCCTCTTCGGAGATAAAGTTGACAAACCACGAAATTTCGTCTGAATGGGCCTCGATCACCACTTTATAGTCCTGCCCTGGGTTTATTACCCCGACTGCAGTGCCGTAAGTGTCCACGATGACATCGTCGATATAAGGTTTCAGGTAATCCAGCCAGATCTGCTGTCCCGAAACCTCGAAACCGGTAGGAGAAGCGTTGTCCAGGTAATTGTAAAGGAACTCGATATTTTTTTCTCTTTTTGCTGACATTGGGTACTACTTTAAAAAAATGCAATTTTATTCAAATTATTCAGCTTTTCATCAACCTCACCAGCAGGATTTCCGCCAGTAAGAATACAAGCGCCGCGTACAGGAAATATTTCCACAGCCGGGTGCCTGTCGAATACTTTTCAAATCTATCCCCAAGATCGCTGTCCTCTATACTTTTAAATACTGTAATATTCTTTCTCCCTGCAAATTGCCGGCGTAATTCTTCCGCACTGTAATACTCCAGCTCGGATTCCGCTTTATCCAGGTTTAAAGCCAGAAGATTTTCGGTTTTCCCGTTTGCTTCCAGGGCGAAATAACCGGGTTCGAGCGACTGTCCCGGCAATTCCCCCTTTTTAGGCAACTGGAGCACGAGCTTATTCCCGGCGAGGCGTTGTATGGGTATTATTTCGGTCTCTCCGTTTCTTATCTTAAAAATCGTATTTGGACCCGCATCTGAAACTGTCAGCTCTATAGCGTTGTCCTCAAAGGAGTAGGCCGTCTTTTCCGCCCTGACGCTCGATGCGGCGATCTTATACATGACCGGTACGAAAAGAGCGTGCTGGGAAAAATTACCTGCCATCAGGTTAAGCGGGGCAGATAAAAGGTACAGCTTCCCCTGGCGTACCGTTACCTGGGACAAAAACTGGTGGCCGTTTCTGAGCGACAGCAGGGTATTTCCCGCTCTGGCCCATTGCCAGGCGCTCGCTGCCGCAGGCATGTTCACCTGGCCGTCCGACTTGAGGGATGCCTCGAAAACATCCTGAAAAAACGGGATCCTGGTATCGGGCTCGCTGAGAGGGACTGCATCCCCCGAATACTCGTCCAGTCCGAATACGCCCATCTGCTCAAGGTAAACCTTATAGGAGGTCACATCGGGCTTTCCGGGAGGAATAACCAGGAGCGTACCTCCTTTACCCACAAAATCGACGATCCCCGACATAAGTGAAGGCGGGAGGCGCTCTATTTCATTGAGGATGACCAGGTCGGAAACCGATACCTGCCCGACGTCCGCATTGTCGGCGTTCGAATTCGTTATATGAAACAGGCTGTCGTTCCGGTAAACACGGTTTACCGGATCCGAAAGACTGAGGGTACCCGCGTGCAGGTGCAGGATCCTGATTACCGGGGAAGCATTCAGCACGAAATAATACTGGTTATCGAACGTGACGGGGAAGTCGTCAAAATTTATGATTCCGCGTATGTACCCCTCCTCTCCCAGTATAAAATCGAACGACATATTTTCGGCGCCGTTAGCCGGTATATCTGCAGACGACGCCGAAACCTGCGTATCATTCAGTATCAATCTCACCGGCAGGTTTTCCACCGGCTCTTTGCCGGAGCTCCGTATTCTGACGTTCAGGACGTTCTTCTGTCCCTGGCGTAAAAACGGCGTCTGCAGCCACACCGAATCCACGAAGATGTTCCTGCCTGCGCCGGCATTTACCGGGATGAGCGTAAGGCGGTCGGCCGAATCGATTTCGATCCCGGAAATGTCGCCGGCTGTGCTTTTCTGAAAATCACTGATCCAGTACATTTCGCTTTTCCCGGCCGGCGAAGCATCTCCTAGCATGCTTTTCTGGCGGCTGTATACCTCCCGGAAGGTCCGGGAAGCAGGCGTAAGCTCCATGCGGGTAAGCCGGTCCTGCAAACCCGACGCGGTAAATATGCCGTGGTCTTCGGGCGAGAAATCATTGGTGACCAGCTGTAACGACGTCAGATTGCTGTAAACACCCAGCAGCTCATCCAGGTTTCCGGTGGCTATGTCGATAAAACGCTTGTTATTGTCCTCGTTCTGCATGCTGAACGAGTTGTCCAGGTAAAAGCTTTTAATTCCCTGGAAATCAACCAGTCCGGCGTCTTTCTTCAGGTAAGGCTGGGTAAAGGCAAGCGCAAGGCAGGCTATCGCCAGCATACGGGCGAGCAGGATCAGCAGGTGCTTCATCCTTCTGAAGGAGCTCTTCCGGGTTTCAATTTCTTTGAGAAAAGAGACATTCGTGAAGAGTACCCTCCTGGTACGCCTGAAGTTAAAAAGATGAATCGCCAGCGGAACCGCTACTGCGAGTAATCCCCAGAGAAATGTCGGAAACAGAAAACCCATAAATGACGCCCGCCGCTCGACGCGACTGCGATCCGCAGACCCGCCGGCAGTTTAAAATCGAAATTACAAATTAAGTGTTTTTCTGAAGAATCGACCTTATTTTCCTAACTTTGTCCGATTAATCATGCCGGGGCCGGAAGTTTGCTCGTCCGGCCGGTAAGATTTCATCATTTTAATTTATCCTTAAGTTTGCGCGCTGAAAGCTAACCGCCTGAGGCTCCCATTTATTTTAAGCAAAAAACATGGCTAAAGTACCTGTAAACAAGCATCAGCCTATATACCAGATCCCTTCCAACCCGACGGCGGTACGTACAAAAAAATACGCTCTTCCGACAAAAAAATATACGCGGCTCGCTTTGAAGCACCTTTTCCAGTCGCAGCTTAAGTGGGCTTTGATACCGCTCGCTTTACTGATCGGGAACATTGTCCTGAACGTTACCAAAGCCTATCCCAATATCTGGATCTACGTCGTCATTGTCATTGGTGTTCTGCTTTACATACTTTTCTGGGTAATCCAGTTTGTGGGTATCACGCAGTTGGAGCAGTACAAGCCCATGTTTGAGAAATACCAGTACGAAATCGATCCGCGCCAGATTTTCATGAAGATCAACCAGAAGGAAGGCGGTGTGATGAAATGGGAGCAGATCCAGAGCGCCTACAAGGACAAAGAAGGGTTTGTGCTGGTTATTTCCCGCGGACAGTTTCTTTACCTTCCCTTTAATATATTCAACTCCGAGCACGACCTGAAGGTGATCGGGCGGATCCTGAAGCAGAAAAACCTGCTGAAGGAGGAAGCCTGAGCATGTGACGGCACTGTTACAGTGCAAGGCAGCGGTGATGCAGCGCCCCGGTCAGGTCACTGCATCACCACTCATTACCCCAATATTTTCAGGGCCTGTAACCTTTAAACCATTTTTTAAAAAACTGTACGCCTTCCGCGGCTAACGCCTCATGGCCACCGTCATGGAGTTCCAGGCTTATGCGGTCGCCTAATCCCAGACGTTCGTAATGCAGCTTCGAGCGTTCGAACTCCCCGACTACCTGGGGCCAGTAAGCGATCCCGTCTTTTTTGCCATGCTGTATCTGGACAGGCCTCGGACATATCATGGAAATCACGTCGTGATCTGAGAACTCACTCAGCCAGCCGGTAAAATACGCGTGCTCTTCGTTATTTTTTGTAAAACTGCTGTACCGTTCGTCGGCTACCACCATTTTATTAATACGGTGGTTAAACCAGGCAGATACTATCCCGG
The DNA here is from genome assembly GCA_037191015.1 of Spirosomataceae bacterium. GTDB lineage: Bacteria > Bacteroidota > Bacteroidia > Cytophagales > Spirosomataceae > Ravibacter. The sequence goes on along the minus strand of JBBCKD010000011.1, from coordinate 84,921 downwards.
CCTTGATGCGCGGCTCCAGGGGCATCCAGAACATCGTAGCCATACCTCCCAGCGAAACGCCCCATGCGCCAACCTGGCTTTCATCTATCCTGTCGTCGGCCAGTACCACATCCAAAAGATGCTGCAGGCGTGCCAGCTCTATGCCCGGAAGGCTCACATCCGCCAGCCTGGCCAGGCGCTCGATGTTGTTTCTTCTGGGTATGGTGCGCATGTTCAGCGGCGCCAATACCGCAAAACCGGCGTCCAGCAACGCTTTTGCATAGGCATGGTAGCTTTTTCCATTTTCAAAGGGAGTTTCAGGTCCGCTGCCGATGCCATGCAAGGCCACGACCAGCGGAACAGGTCGCCCTTTTCCCGCACCTTTGGGATAAGCAATTACCGCCCTGGCCGAAATATCGCCCAGGGGAAGCTCCAGCCATTCTCCTTTCACACCCGGCAGCTCGTAGGGCTTTCTGCTCAATTCACCGGTCTTTTTCAGTACCGGGGGCTTGATGACGTGCTTTTCCCATCGTAGCCGGTTTGGCGCTACACTTCTTATCAATGCGTCAGGACTGCTGTAATCCCGCTGCCAGGCGATTGCGGCGCGGGCATCATACCCGTCGATAAGATAGCGCAAAAGATAATTTTCCAGCTCCTTTTCATAAGCATCTATCCGGGATTCGTCTTCTTCGTTGGTAAGGACCTTGGCTTCCTGAGCACTGAGAGGCACAGGCATCAGTATAATTGCCGTTAGCGCCGTTACCAGATACCACAACATCAAAGCCGTCCAGCGTGGTTTAGGAGTACAATTTGAAAGTATGCTCATACAGTAAATGGGATTACCATCCCGGATTTTGTTTTAAAGCAGGATTTAAAGTGAGCTCATTGATTGAAACAGGGTCGAGGTAATCCCTGTCGGTTTTAAAACCATAGCCCGAAGGCAGTGCTTTTGCATAAGGATCCAGGAAACCGTTCTCATCTATCGAAAGTACAGGCGGATTTATAAATTGGGCGGCGTAGGCTCCCCGGGGGCGTTTGCCGACGATGAGCTCATCTGCCGCAGCCCAACGGGCAATGTCATCCCATCTCAGGTTCTCCAGTGCAAGCTCAACCCTGCGTTCCCGGCGTATTTCATTGATTAAGGGAGAAAGCGCCGGGAAGTCCCATGCCGGATCGGCTTCTATTGCGCTCATTTCCAGGTTGGGCATCCCCACCCTTGCGCGTAGCTTTTTCACAGTGTTATCGATGTCCGCCTGCGTTACCGTTCCCAGCTCCGCCCGGGCCTCTACATAGTTGAGCAGCACTTCTGCATACCTGAATTGAATCGAAGGCGTTTCTTCGAAATTCAGATGATGGTAGATGACATAGGGGTTATAATCTTTTCGACGCATATAACCTGTTCCCGATGAATAGGTAGAGTTGGTATACATCTTGCTGTAGACCTCCTCCCAGCTTCTTACTGTACCGTTTTGCTCTATCATCCAGGGGGCATCAGGCGTAAATATGGTCTGTCTGAACCTTGGATCCCGGTTTTCGGTCTCTTTCATCAGGTTATCATATCCTTTAAAGAGCGTGCTGCGGCTTACCGGCTTACCGTCGGTACATAAATAAGAATCTGCCATTTCCCTGGTAAGCCCGTAACCCTGGGGCGTTTCCATACTGTACAGCTTACTATGGCTGTGAATACCCAGGTTCAGATCCATCCTGGTCCAGAACATTACCTCCTTGTTATTGGCATAGTCGCGCAAACCGAAAAGGTCGACATAGTCCTTGTCCGGGTTTCCTGTGCTGTAAACTTCGAATAAGCCGGAAGCCATCACTTCTCCGGCCGCTTCCGCTGCTTTTCTGAAGAATTTGCCCGGATCGGCACTTTCTACACCGAAGGGTGTTCCGGCGTGATATTTCTCCCAGCTTCCTTCGTAAAGAGCTACACGCGACTGAAAAAGAAGCGCCACCCATTTGTTGATCCTGGTATGCCCGTTGGTTTTTTCCGCCGTCAGGTAACCCGCTGCCGTGTCGAGATCAGCAATGATCTTATCGGCCACTATATTGCGCGGCGTCCTTGCTTCATACAGCTCAGGCGACGCGGAAGTCAGCACCTTACCTGTCCATTGCACGTCGCCGAAAGTACGGAGCAGGTTGTAATAAAACATGGCCCGGAAAAAGTGCGCTTCGCCTACGTACTGCTTATAATCATCGAAATTAGCCTCTACTTTCCCGTAATTGGCAAAAAAATAGTTAACGCTCCTGACCGATGTATAATTTAGGGAAGGAGCGCTATTGACAGTACGTATACCATGTAAACGAGGATTAATAGCGCTCTCTGTAAGGTATACGTCAGTCCCCGCGTCTCCCCTTCCCCTATCCGTAATCGGGAAATTGGTCCGGTTGTAGTATTGATTGACGTACAGCTTCAGGTCATTGGGAGTCCTGAAAAAAACCGGCTCGGTGACCGCATCGAGGGGGTACCGGTCCAGGAATTCTTCCTCGTGACAGGCCGCAAACAGCACACAGGCTGACAGGGACCAGAGAATTGATTTGAATATTTTCATATCTAGCCGAATCAAAAAACAATTAGCAGGATTAAAACATAAAATTGACACCCATCGAAAACATCCTGTTGATGGGATACGTTTCGCCCATGTCCACCCCGCCGTCGCGCGGGTTTGAAGCCACAACAGTTTCCGGCTCATACATGCGGGGCAGGCGCGAAAACGTCAGCAGGTTCTCGGCCGATACATAAAGTCTCGCGCTTTTCAGGCGGAGCTTGCTCAGCCACGCGGCCGGGACCGTATAACCTACCTGGAGATTTTTAAGCCGGACGTACGCGCCGTTGAGCACGTACCGGCTCTGATCGCGGACATTTTTCGCTCTTTCTGCGGAAAAATAAGGTTTGGGAAAATAGGAATCTGTATTCGCGCCCAGGATATTGGTCTCATCGGCGGGACGCCAATAGTCAAGCATATAACCTCCTTTGAAAATAGCGGAGTTGCTCGGCCCGGCGGTGAGTCCCCAGAAATATTCTGAAGCCAGTCCCGGCACGAGGTCACGCCGGCCAATCCCCTGCCAGATCATGCTCAGATCAAATCCGCGCCAGCTGCACCCCGCAGTAAGACCGAAGGAATAGCGGGGAGTTGTATTGGCGATCACCGACAGGTCGCCGTAATTATCGAGCGTGCGGGCTCCTTCGTTAATTACTCCGTCTCCGTTAAGGTCTTTAAAAACGATATCGCCGGGGCCCCATTTGTTGTAGTAAAACGATTGATCCGGCATACTTTCCCCGTCGGTTTGCAGGATACGATCGGTGGTAAGCCCCCATATGTCGCCATGCCTGCGCCCTTTGTACCAACCATTTATAGAACCTGATTCATTGAGATACTCCAGGATTGTTGTCCTGTTATCGCTCAACAGGAACCTGGCGTCGTAGGTAAATCCTGAAGAAAGACGGTCTCTCCAGGCAACAGACAATTCAAATCCCTTGGTCGACAGCCTGGCGTTGTTGGTAGGAGGAACCGAGGCTCCCAGCACCGACGGAAGCTGTACCGAAGGCCCCAGCATATCGGAGGTAGTCCTGTTGTACCAGTCAAACACGAGCTCGAGCCTGTTGTTTAAAAAAGCTGCTTCCAGGCCGATATCAAACGTTGTAATGGTCTCCCAGGTGAGATTGTCGCTGACCATGGCAGGCGCTTCAGCATACAAAGGCACTTCATCTCCTATGATGTAGCCGGGGTCCGCATAATTGTCGGCGTTGCGACGATACCGGATCGGGATAGTAGGCAGGTAAAGGTAATTAGCCACGTTCTGGTTGCCCAGGGAGCCATAAGAAGCACGGAGCTTCAGGGTATTGACATGGCGCGCCAGCGGCGCCCAGAATTCCTCTTTGGAAATATTATACCCACCGGAAACAGACGGGAACAATCCCCATCGCTGCCCGGGCGCAAAACGGGAGGACCCGTCATAGCGGCCGCTTACCTCCAACAAATATTTTTCATCGTAGTTGTAGTTAAACCGCCCGAAAATCCCTTGCGTCGCCCAATGATTCATCCAGTCGTCGAGCGTAAAGTCGCCGGTTGCAGTGCGGATAGAAGGTACCTGTTCGGTAATCAGGTTCATCTTGTAGCCGTTCAGCCCGCGATTGGAGCTGACATCCCGCTCATAACCGGCCAGTATCTTGAAATAGTTCTTCCCAAGCTGCTTCTCATAGGCAGTATACGCGGTAATGATGTCGTACTGTCCCTGGTTGAGTATGGAACGGTAGCCCGTGGCGGCTTCCCCGATGTTTCCGATCGTACCATTCGGCACCGGCACGGGTACCGGTTTGGGATTCCTGGTTTCTGAACCCCAGCGATAATTATAACGATAGTACAAATTAGTTTTCCATCCCTTTACAGGCTCTATCTCGGTACCTATATTCATCCAAAGGTCATGGTTTTGCGTTACTATACGCCCTCCCTGCTCCAGGACAAGCATAAGCGGGTTGGCAATGCTTCCGTCGATGTTGTATTTCGGCATGGTAGGCCAGAAATCAATAAACTGTGACCAGGTATAGGTCCGTTCCAGCCCGACCATTCCCAGGGGAGCGTCGGTTTCCGTCCTTGCATACCGGGCGCTGAAGTCAAGGGAAATCCAGTCGGCAACCTTCGATTTCACGTTAGCCAGGATGTTATAACGTTTAAACCCGTCGTCCCCCCAGCTATAGGTGCCCGGCTGGTTAAAAACACCGGCATTGATATAGAACTGGTTCCGGCGGTCGCCTCCGCTCAGGTTAATGTTGTGCTTTTGCTGTACTACATACTTTTTGTAGTACTCCCTCGTCCAGTTATAATTAGCATTTCCATCCCAGCGCCCCCGCCACTGACTGTAGGGCGGCTTATCAGGATCGTATTCGTAAGGGTAAGTACCGTCTATAAATCCTTTGATGCGCTCTACCTGCTCGGCCGGGAACGTAGGCGTTAAACCTGCATTAGTGGCAGCCTGGTTGAAAGCAGTCGCATAAATCAGCGAGCTCTCCATGTCAGGAACATAAATGGGTACGGAAAACGAAATATTATTATTGTAACCAATTCTCGTGGGTTGGTCCTGCGCTCCTTTCTTAGTGGTGATCAGGACCACACCAAACGCTGCTCTCGACCCGTAAACGGCAGAAGCGGACGCATCCTTGAGTATGGAGATACTTTCGACTGTTTCAGGATCAAGGTAATTGACATTGCTTTCCACACCATCTATTAATATGAGCGGTGCCGTATTGCCGGATATTGAGCCGACACCCCTGATCTGCCAGGTCTGCGAGGCGCCCGGCTCGCCGCCAAAGCTGTTCAGATTGATATTCACATTGGGAGAAGCTCCCTGCAAAAGGAGCGACATATTGGAAGCAGGCCTGTTTGCAAGCTGCTCGCCCGAAACAACATCGACAGCTCCTGTCAGGTTGACTTTTCTCTGCGCACCATAACCCACGACCACCACTTCCGAAAGTGCCTTTGCATCTTCCTTAAGCGCTACGTCAAGGTGAGTCTGCGCTCCTATTGCAACTTCTCTTGTAACGAAACCTACAAACGAGAAGACGAAAACGTCGTGCTCGTCAGGCGCCGACAGCTCAAACTTCCCCTCTGCGTCCGTCACCGTTCCCTGCTGCGTTCCTTTAATGAGGATATTCACACCCGGAAGCGCGCCTCCCGTTTCATCCGTAACTTTCCCTTTTATAAGGCGGTCGGGAAGAACAGGTTCAGGCGCATGATGGGTAAGCCTCGGCTCCATACGGATTTCGGACAGTATATTATCCTTTAACGGCGATACACTATACGTATCTGCTCTGCTTTGTTCCCTGCTCTTTTTTTTGAGCAGCACCTGCCTTCCGTCTATCTGCCAGGAGATGTCCGTTCCTTCGAAAAGATGGTCAAGCACCTGTTCCAGCGTACCGCTCAGGTCCAGATTTACTTTCCTTCTTGAATTGATCTGATTGGTGCTGTAAAAAAAATGAAGCTGACTCTGCCGCTCTATTTCGAGTAAAACATCCTTTAATGCTACCGACTTCACCGATATAGATACCTTAGTCTCTCTGGCGAGCCCGTTACTTTGCCCCGGCAGCACCTGAAATAAAAACAAGATCAGCGCCAGCATACCTTTACATTTATTAGTAAAATGAATCGCCCTGTCCGGCGGGCAGAAAATGCGGAATAAAGTATTTTTCATACTTTTACACAAAATTGGTGAAAACTGATTTGAACTAATCCGGATGCTGCCCCACTAATCTTTGGCGAGATACAGGCAGCATCCTTTTTATACCGCTCTAAACAACTCCCTGTCGAGGGCGGTGATAGCAAGCTAGGTCTTTGCTCCGGGAATACTGGTTAAAGGCTTTTTCATCTGTATAAAATATCTAATAAGCTTTTATCTGGATTATTGCTTCGTGATATGAAGCCGCAAGCCTTGCGGCTTTACGTGTATTAGTCGCACAGCTTTCCCTCCAATCTGAGCGTGTTGCCCTGGTCAATCACTTTTACATTGGTGGTTTTCTCAAAAAAACCCAGCACATTGGCAATGCTTTCCTCTCCGATATTCATACTGAAACGGCAATCCTTTTGCCCGTCATCGAGTATGATCTTCACACCATACCATTTCTCCAGCTCAGAGAATATTACCCCAGCAGACTCGTCCTCAAAAAAGAAATTCCCCGAACGCCAGGCTGTTTTCTGTTCCGTTTCGGTGCTGGTTTTGACAAGAGCGGCGGTCTCCTTGTGAAATACCACCTGCTCGTTGGGCAGCATTTCAATTTCATTTCCTTCGTTCTCAAGGTTTTTCACCGTTACTTTCCCCTCCACAAGGGTCGTTTCCACACGGTCTTCGCTTTCATACGACTTAACGTTAAAAATAGTCCCCAATACCCGGATCTGAATTTTCGAAGTTTTTACGTAAAAGGGCTTTTCCGCATCATGCGCAATGTCAAAATATGCTTCTCCGTCCAATACCAGCTCCCGTGCGGCGCCGGTCATACTGAATGAGATCGACGAATTGTCATTGAGCGTCACCAGCGATCCGTCGGCCAGCACTACCGTACGTTTCTGGCCGTTTTCGGTTGTTATCCGCTCCACCTCAGTTTTGGATAAAACCAGGAAAGCCAGGCCGGCCAGGACCAGCAGCCCGGTAAAGGACGCTGCTATCCGGAAAAACGCGGATCTGTAAAAAGGTACCGTCCTGCCTGCCTGCTTACCAATGTCCGCCTTCAGTTTATCCAGGATACGCTCCGACACTCCGGTGTCCATAGCCAGCCGGGAATGAAGTATTTTTAGCGCTTCCTGATCCATCATCGTCTCCGCGATCCTGAGATCCCCGGGGTTTTCGAACAAAAAAAGCAGCTCATACCTGTCTTCGTCGGTGCATTCATCCCTGAGATACTTACCAATTAATTCTTCTATACGCTCTGGAGTCGGTTCCATTCTTGTTCCTTTTACAACCCTAATACAATCGAGGCGGGCGGAAGACATGCTCCTGCTGAAAAAAACTTTTTGTTCGCCCTTCATTCCGTGCTGTTCCCATACGATTTCATGCGGTTCACCCGGCGCTACTGGCTTGCGGCCGGAAGCTTTTATAGTTTTCATAGTGAATAGCCGGCTTCCTGTGTCCCCGCGACAGCGCGGGAAGTACCGGGAGCTTCGGGGAAACCGGATGCCGAAGAAAATTTTCATCAGGTTGTGTTTCCGTTCCCGGACAGGCTGCGATCCATAGAGAAATTTTAATACTGTTTTATCATGAGAAGACTATTTACCTTTTTAGCGGCAGGACTGATGATCATCCGGGTCGCTTCTGCCCAGACCGTCATTTATGTAGACAACTGCTCGACCAATGTCAGCGACGGACTCTACACATTCCACGGTGTTACAAACGGGAAAAACGAGTACAGGGCCAATCGTTCCTATCCGCCAGGGTACGTCATAGCCCCCCAGATCGTGTCATGGAACAGCGCTGCCAATGCTGGCGCCGGACAATGGGAAGTGATCGTGTATGTAGCTGCGTTCGGTCCGCCCTCGCGACAGGTAGTTGCGGTCAATCCCGGCAGCAATGCGTTCAACCCGCTGGATCCTCCCGAGACCGGCTGGACCAGCACAAGCCCGGGATGCAGTGACGGGATTTCGCTGCGTGTACCGGAAGACAGGGTCAGCCTCGGCGGAAACTGGAGCGAGGCTTCTACCTGGAACGATGGCAGGATACCAAGAGGGTATGACAACGTCGTGATTTCAGAGAATACAATACTCGATATGGATGCGGGCTGCTACAACCTGACGCTGAACAATCCCGCCGCTTTTTTAGGCGGCGAATACAAGCTCACCGTTTTGGGCAATGCAGGCGGGGTCTCCGCTATTTACAATTCAGAATTGATAATGGCCGGCGCCGCCGGCCAGACGCTCGGTATTTTCCCCAGGGATGGTAAAATTACAATTTCAAATCAACATGGAGTAAGCCTTTCAGCACACATTGGCCCTAATATTTATTCAGGTTCTCCATGGAGGCTGGAACTGCAATTCGCCAGCCAGGGACATCTTTTTCTGGGAGATTATAATATTTCCGTTAATTCGATTACAGGAGCCGATAGAACGCGCCACGTTGTGACCGACGGCGCCGGCTCGCTTTCAATCAATGCCACCGTTCTCGAGCCTCCTTCAGGTTCGCCCCTGTCGATCATGTATGAAAAAGAATTTCCGGTCAGCAGAGACGGTCTTGGGTACACTCCGCTGCAGGTTTCCCTCCAGCCCCTGTCTGGCTATGGACCGCCGGTGCCAGGCGGTGGAACCATACCTTATTATCAGGCATTACAATTTACGGTTAAGGCGTTATCCCTTTCAAAAACACCGCCCCACTCAGGCTTTGTCGATGTTGAATGGGAAATTTCTAAAACCGTTCCGCCTTCTTCAGGCAGAAGGGAAGGCCTGTTTACCCTTAAATTTAACTGGGATGACACCGACGAAAGCAACCACTTCGACCGTGAGGCAAATGTTGTGGCAAAACGATACAATACGGTATCGGCAATCTGGGAGAACAGAAGCTCAACCGGTCTGGTATCAGGTACGGGCCCGTTCTCGTTTACGGTCGCGAATCAGGGCGACTTCTCCTCCTGGGGAATCTTCAACGTCGAAGCCCCGCTCCCTGTCACCCTGACTTCCTTTGATATTCAAAAAGAAAACCAGACCGCCCGCCTTACCTGGGCCACTACTGCCGAAACCAACAGCAGTCATTTTGATGTCGAACGAAGCGGAAATGCAAAAAACTGGCAAAAGATCGGGCAAACCGCCGCACACAGAGAAAGCCAAAGCGTACTGCAATATGCTTTTGTAGACGCAGAAATCAATAGCCTGGTTTCGGAAGCGGGCCTGGTCTATTACAGACTGAAAATAGTCGATATGGACGGCACTCATACGTATAGTGCGATCAAAAGCCTCGGGTTTAAGAATGCATTTCACACTGCAAGGCTCTATCCCAACCCTGCCTCCGACCGGGTGACGCTCGGTCTGACAGGTCCCGAAGAAATAACCTCTGTCAGAATATTCAGCCTGGCCGGCAACGAATGGCCCGTAAAACTTCCGAACGACCTGAACAACCCTTCACTGGATTTGAGCCATTTACCTGCCGGGATCTACCTGTTGAAAATCAGTCGTAGAAATAGCCCTTCTGAAACGCACCGGGTAGTGATCGGCAGGTAAAGCGGAGCAGAGATCCGGCGGCGATTCTGCTGTCGGATCTCACCGTCTTTCGTAAGGAACCGCCTTAATAAGCTTCAGGCCGTTTAGTTCCATGGTGGATGAAAGACCGTATCGCACTGCCTTACCAGAACGGCGTCACGTTTGTACCGGTCAAAGATATACTGTATTGCAAATCGGACGACAACTATACGCGGTTCTACCTGGATAACGGTCTGCAGCACCTCGTATTAAAGCCTCTCCGCGAGATCCAGGAACTGCTGGAAGAAAGGAATTTCCTGCGCATACATCGCCAGTACCTGATCAACATCAACCGCATCAAAAAGTTCGTGAGAGGAGAAGGCAGCTTCCTGGTCATGGACGATGATCGCAATATCCCGGTATCCAGAAGCCAGAGAGACCGGCTGATGAAAAAATTCGGATGGGTATAATGCCGATAGGAAGATAGTAATCGGGGAATAGCTATGAAAGCAATTGAACGCCGGCCGGCACAAAGAACGCCACCATTTCCATCGGGATGCCGCTATACTGTCGCATAAAGCTTCGTATCTGCCTGGTAGCTTTCAGCAAATGGTCTTTGACGGTCCCTTTGGAAATACCCTCGCTCTCGGCTATTTCATCGAGGCTTTTCTCTTCCAGCCTGTAGAGGCGGAAAATCTTCTGGCGCTGGGGAGGCAGTTTTGCAATCGCCTCCTCGGCCAGCCTTTCATAGTCGGCCAGTACAACTGTATTTTCGGTATCCATATGCTGGCCGGGACCGGCAGACAGGACCTCGGATTTCCATAGCTGCTCACGGAGCGCCCGGCTCATCAGGTTCAGGATGTGATTCCGGCAGGTTTTGATAAGGTATCCTTTCAGAGATCGCGCCGGATCCAGCTCTTTCCTGTTTTCCCATATCTTCATGAACACGTCGTGAACAGTTTCTTCGGCCAGTTCCGGCGATTTCAGAAATTTCAGGGAAAAATGGTACAGGTAGCCGTGGTATTGTCTGTATAGTAAGGTGAAAGCCTCTACGCTCCCTGCACTAATCTGTCCGGCCAGTAAAGAATCGTCAGGGAACATTTCCTCCATCTATATAGTCAAAAAAGGTTAGGCCAGATCTTGATTACTTTATAAAAGTTTTATAAAAATACAAAATCCCCAAATAAATTTCAATAACCGGGCTGAGCCCGGGTTAAAACAAAAATGCCGACCAAAGGTCGGCACGTTTGAATCTATTAGCCATGAAAAATAATTACTCTGCACGAAGCGTACCGCGGAGAGCTCTTGGGATATCGATTGATACCACCGGGATGTTACGAGAGCTCAGCACTTCGAATTCTCCGGCTTTTACCGCCTCAACCTTCAGCGACTTACCCAAGCCAAGGGATGTTACATCAAGTTCCACGTAGTCAGGAATATCCTGAGCTAAACCTCTGACCCGCAATTTACGCAATTTCTGATTAAGTTTACCTCCTTTGATAACACCTTCGGAAGTACCGGTCAATTTGATAGGCACGTCAACAGTTACCGGCTTCCCGTCAATAATCTCAAGAAAATCCGAATGGATCAGCGCATCATTTACCGGGTGGAACTGGGTGTCCTGCAAAATAGCCTTGTGAATGCTTCCTTCGATATTGAGGGTTACCTCATAAATATCGGGAGTAAATAACAAAGGACGGAAAAGAATAGCGGGAACATAGAAATGCACCTGCTCAGCTCCTCCGTATAATACTGACGGCACATACCCCTCTGCACGGAGTTTCTGCGCAGTCGTCTTACCGAGATCCGCTCTTTTATACCCTACAATCTCTACTTTTTTCATTACAATGATAAATTTAAACTAAAAATTATTAAAACAAAACTACTCGTGAGTTATAAATAAGGAACTAATAGATTCGTGATCGCGTATACGGCCGATAGCCTTTGCGAAAAGCTCAGCCACTGACAAAACCCTGATCTTCCCTCCCACGTCCGATCTGATCGGTATCGTATCGGTCACGAACAGCTCCGCCAGAAGAGATTTCTCAATGTTGTCATACGCCTTTCCCGACATAATCGGATGCGTACAAAGAGCCCTCACACTGTTGGCTCCTTTGTCCATAATAATCTCAGCCGCCTTGCAGATCGTCCCTCCCGTATCGATAAGGTCATCCACCAGCATGACGTCGGCACCTTCCACATCGCCGATTACCTGCATGGAAGCAATTTCGTTGGCGCGCTTCCTGTGCTTATCGCAAAGCACCATGTCTACGTTCAGGTGTTTTGCAAAATTCCGGGCCCTCGCGGCGCCTCCCACATCGGGCGAAGCGATCAGCAGGTCTTTAAGATTGAGGGCCTTTATGAACGGGACAAACACAGTGGTTCCCTCAAGGTGATCTACCGGGAAATCAAAAAAGCCCTGGATCTGCCCTGCATGCAGGTCGATGGTGATAAGGCGGTCTACGCCCGATGCCGAAAGCAGATTGGCTACTACTTTGGCAGCTATCGCCACCCTGGGTTTATCTTTCCTGTCCTGGCGTGCATAACCGAAATAAGGTATGACCGCCGTTACATAGTGCGCAGAAGCTCTTTTTGCTGCATCTACCATCAGCAGCAGCTCCAGTAAACCGTCTGCCGGCGGGAAAGTAGACTGGATCAGGAATACGTCGCAGCCGCGGATGGATTCCTCGAAGCTGGGCGACAGCTCCCCGTCACTGAATTTCCTGAGCGTATAGCCGCCGAGATCTTTCCCGAAATAGCGCGCTATCTTCTTGGATAGATACTCAGACTGTGTACCTGAAAAAATTTTTACTGTATTAATAGAGCCCATCCTATGTAGGAAAATTTGCGCAAAGTTAATGGTAATTAGTTTTTATCCCAACGACTTACGGAAATAGAAATAGATCCAAACAATAATCAGCGAAGTAAGCGCCCCCACGGCAGCTCCCACAAGGATATCTCCGGGATAGTGAACCCCTACCGCAACCCGGCTGTAAGCGTAGACGGCCGCCCAGAGAAACATCCATTGCATCCCTTTTATTTTTTCGCGGGTAAAGAGAAAAAAGGCCGTCGCCAGCGCAAATGAAGTCGAGGCGTGGGAGGAAGAAAAACCGAATTTCCCCCCACAACCTACCACGTTATGGACCAGGTGACCGATTACCGGGTCATGACAAGGTCTGTGGCGAGCAAAGTGAGGCTTCATGATCCCGGAAGCGAAATAATCGGCCAGGATCAGGGCAGCCAGCGAGAGCAGGATAATACCTATCCCTTCGCGCCCGTAGGATTTCAGGATCACATAAAAAAGATACAGGTACATCGGGGCCCAGGTATATTTATAGGTAATCCACTTAAAAAGGAAATCCGAAAAGGGACTGTGAATGCCGTTGAGCGCCAGGAACAACTGCTGATCCCAATCCGATACTCCTTGCCAGAACAGCTCCATCAGCGATAACCCAGTTTGCTTCTTACCTTCGACAGCACGTCTTCCGCGATGGCCCGCGCCTTTTCCTCACCCTTCCGGAGGATAGACTCCAGCGCCTCCGTTTCCTTCATATAGTAATCGAAGATCTCCCTGGGTGTTTTGTATTTTTCAAGGATCAATTCGAAAAGCTCCTGCTTGGCATGCCCGTAGCCGTACCCTCCCGCCTCGTATCGCTCCCGCATAGACGCCACCTGGCCGGCATCGGCTATAAGCGAATAGAGCTGAAAGGTAATGTCCTTGTCCGGATCCTTGGGTTCTTCAAGCGGAGTGGAGTCGGAGACGATCTTCCTGATCGATTTTTTCAGCTCGTTTTCAGGCAGGAAAATATCGATGTAGTTATTGTAGGATTTGCTCATTTTTCTCCCGTCGATGCCCGGGATCGTCATGATCCGCTCGTCGATCTTCGGCTCGGGCAAAACCAGTATCTCCTCCCCTACCTGGCGGTTGAAAGACGTCGCGATGTCTCTCGTGATCTCGAGATGCTGCTTCTGATCCTTTCCTACAGGCACCCAGTTGGCATTGTATAGAAGAATGTCGGCACTCATCAGCACCGGGTAGGTGAAAAGCCCGGCATTGACATCCTCGAGCTGCTCTGACTTATCCTTAAAGGAATGCGCGTTGGCCAGCATGGGGTATGGTGTGAAGCAATTGAGATACCAGGCCAGCTCGGTATGGGCAGGCACTCTCGACTGTCGCCAGAAAACGTTGGACTCGGCATCAAAGCCGAAAGCCAGCCAGGTGGCGGCAATAGCCCTTACATATTCTTCCCTTGTTGCTCCATCCTTCAGGGTGGTCAGCGAATGAAGGTCCGCAATAAAATAAAAAGACTCGTTTCTCTCATCTTTCGAAAATTCGATCGCCGGTAAAATAGCCCCTAAAATATTCCCCAGGTGAGGGCGGCCGCTACTTTGGATCCCGGTCAGAACTCTTGCCATACAGGTTATGTTAAAATATTTTCAATCTCAAATTATCCACCCGCGTTTCAGGGAACGGTGTGCAAAAATCGGTAAATTGAGAGACTTTTTCAGTCTGTTTAAGTAAATAAACGCCAAATCATCTCAGATTAAAGATGTTAGACTCTTCCACACTTCAGTTTTTAAAGGATCTTGCCGAAAATAATAACAAAGAGTGGTTCAGCGGGAACCGCAGCCGCTACGATGCCGCAAAGAAAGACCTGGAGCAGCTTGTTGAAAAACTGCTCGCCGAGGTGGGCCGTTTCGAAGATCTCGGGAATACGAAAGTGAAAGACTGTATTTTCAGGATCAACCGGGACGTCAGGTTTTCGAAGAACAAAGCGCCTTATAAAAACCACCTGTCCGCAGCCATCGGGCCGGGTGGCAGAAATTCAGGCAGAATTGACTACTACATTCACATCCAGCCTTATGGCGAATCGTTCCTCGGCGGCGGGATGTGGGAAGCGACGCCCGTGCAGCTGACCAAATACCGGCAGGAGGTCGATTATAACGCCTATCAGCTCAAAAGTATCATCAACGACCCCGAATTCAGGGATTTCTTCCCGCATGTATGGGGAGAAACTTTGAAAACAGCTCCCAAAGGCTACTCCAGAGATCACCCCGAAATAGAGCTCCTGCAAAGAAAGCAGTTGTTCTTCATGCATAAGTTTTCAGATAAGGAAGTGACGTCTCCCGACTTCGCTGACAATATCCTGAAGGGAATCAGGCTGTTGAAACCTTATTCCGATTTTCTTAATTATATATTTTTTGATGAGGAAGAAGAGGACTGATTGTAGCCGTAGAGACGCAAGGCCTTGCGTCTCTACAATCAATTAAAATAATTACAAAAAAAATGCAATTCTCACACCTTCATTGCCATACCCAGTTCTCCCTGCTCGACGGGGCTGCCGATATCAAAAAACTTTTCAAAAAGGCGAAGCAGGATAATATGCCTGCGGTAGCTATTACCGATCATGGCAACATGTTCGGTGTATTTGAATTTGTGGCGGAAGGGCACAAGCAGGGGATCAAGCCCATCGTCGGGTGCGAATTCTACGTGGTGGAGGACATGACCAGGAAGCAGTTCACAAAAGAGCAGAAAGACATCAGGTACCATCAGCTGCTGCTTGCCAAAAATGCCGAGGGGTATAAAAACCTCGTCAAGCTATGCTCGCTCGGTTTCATGGATGGAATGTATGGCAAATACCCCCGGATCGACAAGGACAAGATTGTCAGGCATCACAAAGGGCTGATCGCCACCACCTGCTGCATAGGGGCACAGGTGCCCAAGACGATCCTCAAAAAAGGGGAAGCAGAAGGCGAAAAAGAATTCAGATGGTGGCTGGACCTCTTCGGCGAAGACTATTATGTAGAGCTGCAGCGCCATGAAATCAGGGAACAGCTCCAGGTAAACGAAGTACTGCTGCGCTTCGCAAAAAAATACAACGTCAAGGTCATCTGCTCCAACGACTCGCATTACGTCGACCAGGATGACTGGAACGCTCACGACATCCTACTCTGCATCAACACCGGCGATAAGAAAAGCACGCCTTCGGCAAAAGATTTCGACGACGAAGGCGGGATCCCGAAAGGCAGCAGGTTTGCATTCTACAACGACCAGTTCTACTTCAAGACTACCGGCGAAATGCTGGACCTGTTTAAGGACATACCGGAGTCGCTCGACAACACGAACGAGATTGTCGACAAGGTAGAATTGCTGCAGCTGAAAAAGGATATCCTGCTACCTAACTTCCCTATTCCCGACGAATTCAAAATCCATACGCTTTCGGAAGTAGCCGGCAACAAAGAGCTGCCGGCCGACGTGCTCAACCAATGGGAATACCTAAGGCATATTACTTTCGAAGGCGCCCGGCAAAAATACGGTACCATAGAACCCCACGTCGAAGAGCGGATCAATTTCGAGCTGCAGACCATCAGGAGCATGGGTTTCCCCGGCTACTTCCTCATCGTGGCCGATTTTATAAAGGCCGGCCGCGAGATGGGCGTATTCATAGGTCCGGGCCGGGGCTCCGCCGCCGGGTCTGTGGTGGCTTATTGTACGGGAATCACCAATATTGACCCGGTTAAATACGATCTCCTGTTTGAGCGTTTCCTCAATCCCGAAAGGATATCGATGCCCGATATCG
The DNA here is from genome assembly GCA_037191015.1 of Spirosomataceae bacterium. Classification (GTDB taxonomy): domain Bacteria; phylum Bacteroidota; class Bacteroidia; order Cytophagales; family Spirosomataceae; genus Ravibacter. Next base: position 68,711 of record JBBCKD010000011.1, on the reverse strand, counting down.
ATACTGATTTCGACGACGAAGGACGGCAAAAGGTGATCGACTACGTGGTCAAAAAATACGGCTATAACCAGGTAGCCCAGATCGTTACATACGGTACGATGGCGGCCAAATCGTCCATTAAAGACGTAGCCAGGGTGATGGACCTCCCCCTCCCCGAGGCCAATGCGCTTGCCAAGCTGGTACCCGACAAGCCTACTTACGGCATGACGCTCCAGCGCATTTTCAATGCCCCGCTCGAAGGAGACGGCAGCCTTACCAGGAAAGAAGGCATCACCCCCGACGAGCTGGAGAACGTAAAAAAAATGAGGGTTATCGCAGCCGGCTCCGACCTGTCGGCGCAGGTACTGCAGGAAGCCCAAAGGCTTGAAGGCACCGTCCGCAATACGGGTATCCACGCCGCAGGGATCATCATAGCCCCTTCTGACCTCACAGAGATCATTCCCGTAAGCACATCGAAAGACTCCGATTTCCTGATCACCCAGTACCAGGGAAAAGTGATCGAAGATGCCGGGGTTATCAAGATGGACTTCCTCGGGCTCCGCAACCTGACCATCATCAAGGAAGCGCTCCGCCTGATCAGACAAAACCACGGGATCGATATCGACATCGACAAGATCCCGCTCGATGACCAGAAGGTCTTCGAGCTTTTCCAGCGCGGCGAGACCAACGCGATCTTCCAGTTCGAATCCGACGGTATGAAGAAATACATGCGCGACCTGAAGCCCGACCGTTTCGAGGACCTCATTGCCATGAACGCGCTGTACCGGCCGGGCCCGATCGCCTACATCCCCAACTTCATCAACAGGAAGCACGGCCGGGAAGAGATCTCCTACGACCTGGCCGATATGGAAGAGTACCTGGCCGACACTTACGGCATCACAGTTTACCAGGAGCAGGTGATGCTGCTTTCCCAGAAGCTGGCCGGCTTTACAAAAGGCATGGCCGACACCCTCCGGAAGGCGATGGGGAAAAAGCAGATCGAGGTGCTGAACAAACTAAAGAGTTCGTTCATGGACGGCGGAAAGGAAAGAGGGCATGACGCCAAAAAGCTGGAGAAGGTCTGGACCGACTGGGAGGCATTCGCTTCCTATGCATTCAACAAGTCGCACTCGACCTGCTACGCCTTCGTGGCCTACCAGACCGCCTACCTGAAGGCCCATTATACCGCCGAATACATGTCCGCGGTACTGACCAGCTCTCTCGGGAACATCGAGAAGATCACCTTCTTTATGGAGGAATGTAAAAACCTGTCCCTGCCGGTGTTAGGCCCGGATATCAACGAATCGGACAGACAGTTCAACGTCAACAAGAAAGGAGAGATCAGGTTTGGGCTGGGCGGTATCAAAGGTACCGGTGACGCAGCCGTCGAGAGCATTATCGAGGAAAGAAATAAAAACGGAGTTTTTAAAGATATCTTTGATTTCATCACAAGGGTCAACCTGAGAACGGTCAACAAGAAAACGCTGGAAAGCCTTGCCTATGCAGGTGCTTTCGACTGTTATGAAGATCTCCACAGGGCCCAGTTTTTCGAAACCACCGACGATGACAATACGTCGTTTATAGAAAAGCTGATCCGTTACGCCAACAACTATCACAATAGTAAATCGTCGGCGCAGGTTTCGCTGTTCGGCGGTCCGGGCGGAAACGACGATGATATGCTTCCCAAGCCGAAAGCGCCGTCTGTCGAACAGTGGAGCGACATCAACAAGCTTCGCTACGAGCAGGACGTGGTAGGGTTTTATATATCGGGCCACCCGCTCGACAGCTTCCGGCTCGAGCTCGAGACTTTCTGTAACTGCACGCTCGACAAGGTGCTGGAGGTTCCTGAAGACCGTAAAACCCCTCTTTATTTCGGCAAGGAGATCAGCGTGGCAGGTATTGTAAGCAACGTGATCGACAAGACCATGAAAAACGGCAACCCGATGCGTATCTTCAAAATTGAAGACTACAGCGGAGGCATCGAAATGCTGCTCATGGGAGAAGAATTTGTAAAGTTCGGCAACTATATCGAAACCGGGCGCTTTCTCTATATCAAAGGCAAAATACAGAACCGGTGGCGGAACGAGGACCAGTTTGAGTTCAAGCCCCTGAGCATTTCTCTCCTTACCGAGCTGCGCGACAAGATGTGCAAGCAGGTCAGCATCAGGATGACGCTCGACCAGGTCAACCCGTCGTTCGTAGAGGAGCTGTACCAGACCTTTGAAAGCCATCCCGGGAAATGCAGGCTGATGCTTTATGTAGCAGACCCCGAAAGCCGGATGGAGGTGCAGATGATGTCGAAGGTTTTCAGCGTCTCCCCGGATAATGCGCTTTTAAAATCGCTTGAAGAGGATTACGGTGTGAGGGTGTCATTGAATTAGGCTTCACACCGGGAATTCCATTTCAAAAGCCGCTCCGCCTGTTTGCAAGTCTGTCTGAAAGCTATATACCGCGTAGAGCTGTTCGGCCTGGATGCGGATCAATTGCATTCCAAACGATTGTTCCGATCCGGGAAGCGGAAGGGAAAAGCCGGGGCCGTTATCGGCCACCATGAAGCTTATGCGTTCTCCTTCCTGCCTGCATTTCACGTTCAACTGCGGTGAGGGATGACCTGGAAAAGCATATTTACATGAATTGGTGACCAGTTCATTTAAGATCAGCGCGACAGGAAGCGCACGGTCAGGGTGGAGAAAAACATCTTCTATTTCGAGCTGCTTTTCTACCTTTTCATAGCCTGAAACTTCCAGAACGTGATCAGTAAGCAGGGTGAAATATTCCGGCAGAAAGACCTCGGTGCTCCTATTCCTGCTATAAAGTCCTTTCTGAAGCAAAGCAATAGACTGTACGCGCAGCTCGCTTTCTACAAGCGTGGCTTTTGCCTCGGGGTCACTCAAAACGCCTGAATTCAGCTGGAGCATATTACTGATCATCTGCAGGTGATTGCGGATACGATGGCCCTGCTCGCGTACCAGATTCGCATTCTGCATACTAAGCCTGCTGTTTTTCAGATAAAGACGGTAGAGGATGAACAGGAAGACAATTGACAGGCACAGCGCTGAAAGGAGAAAGTAATTCCCCTTACGCTCCAACTGAAAGTTCTCCTGTACCAGCCTGATCTCATTCTGCTGAGCCGCCAGCAGGGCTTCCTTTTTCTCGGTTTCAAATTCGGCGTGCAGACGGTAAACAATGCTGTCCCGAACTATTCCCTCTATTTCTGTCGCGGCCTGTATTTCATTAATTAAATGCCTGTGGGCAGCTTCCCAATTCCTGGTCTTCACATAGTAACCCCTGAGGTTTCTTTGCAGATGCCTGTAAATATGAACCTGCGGAGAGCTTATGGTAGCATACAGGCTTTCTGCACTGGCAAAAGCCGCTCCCGCCTTTTCGTACTGTTCCGTGTCTGTATAATATTTGCCGATATGGACATACGCGGCTACGAGACTACCCGTGCGGTTTAGCTTTTCGAACAATTCTGCCGAATTATGCAGATAAGCAAGCCCTTTTTCGGTCTGTTTTAATCCTATTAAACGCGGTCCGAGAAACAGCCCGGCTTCCGCTATCCCCAGCGAATCGCCAAGCTCCACTGCAAGCTCCCGTTGTTTTTCAAAATGCTGCATACAGGCTTCCATATTCTTCTCTCTCACAAAATAGGTGCCCAGAGCCTGATGTACCCTCATCAGCCCGTTTTTTGAACCAATTCTTTCAAACATCTCTTTAGCCTGTTGTAGTCTCATCCAGGCCGTTTCTTTTCTTTTTAATCGGCTATCCGAATCAGCGAGCCTCAAATACAGTCTCCCCAGCTCAAAAGAATCTCCCTTCGGTTCGAGAATCCGCAGTGATTTGAGAAAGTATTCTTCTCCCCTATCACGCAGCCCGACCATCGAATATGCCTTTCCAAATATATAATAAGCTTCCGCCAGCATGACGGAATCATTCTTTGCCAACGCTTCTTTTTCCATCTCCCAGGCCTCCCTGAGCTGTCCGGCGTCGGGAGCAGGTGTAAAGCCGGTGCGGGTTTGGGCAAATAATTGAACAGCGAAGAGCAGGCTCAACACGATAAAAGACATCCACCGGATCATACAGACAGGTTTTAATCTGCCGAAGCTTTTTGCTTCGACCTCGTTTTGACAATATGCAGCTCGTTCATCAGCTTTTTTTTCGCATTGGCCGAGAGATCCATCAACTGGTTGTGCGGGCCAAGTTCGACCCCCTGATCGCGCATTGTCCTGATATGCTTCCGGTTTACGATAATGGAGGGTTTTATAAAAAGCAGGTCCGGGTGTACAAAAAAATGGGCCACATCGCCCAGGTGCGTCCCGATCTGGTAAGGACTTTCGCCCGTACCGGTCGTATGAACTTCCACGTGCCGGTTGCCTGTTCTTACACAAAGCAGGTCGTCAAAGGCGATGCCGATATGGAACCCGTTTACGCGAAGATAAAAGCGGTCGGGCGTTCGCTTTTCTATTTGCGCGTTCCTGCTGCCTTCCGTAAAACGGTCGAAAGCCAGCCGCACCTGCATCAGGAGCTGCGACTTCAGGTAGGGCTTCGTCACATAAGAATACGACTTCGTGTTTTCCACACCCGGCGGGGGCTCCAGGTGCCCGGTCAGGAAGATGAAGGGCTTTTGGTTGAGCTCTCCCAGCCAGTAGGCCAACTCCAGTCCGTCTGTATTGCTTCTATCCCCCAGGGAGATATCCAGGATAACCAGATCCGCAGGTACTTCCCTTATGCCCTGCATGGCGTCGGCCAGGCAGCGGACATTACCGGTAACGACATGACCGGCGCTTTCGAGGTCGGCCTGAATCCGCTGCGCCGTGAATACGTCGTCTTCAACGATGAGTATCTTCATAAAATTCAGAGGCTACTGAAACTGGGAGTGTATTTTGCTAAAATACAAATAAACCGTGACGAGACACTACACCGAAAATTCCATTTCAAAGCGCGCACCTCCGGTTTGCGGGTCTGTCTGAAAGCTATAGATTGCATAAAGCTGCTCGGCCTGGATGCGGATGAGCTGCATGCCGAAGGAAGAACCTTGCTGGGCCTCTTTTACCCGGAAGCTGTTACCGTTATCCGTTACTTCAAGCCAAACCTTGTGATCTTGTTTCCGAAGTTTCACCCTTAAAAAAGGCGAAGAATGGCCGGGGAATGCGTATTTACAAGCGTTTGTTATCAGCTCGTTGAGAATCAAGGCCAGCGAGAGCGCAGCCTCGGTTTTTACTTCGAGCGGCGAAAAATAAACTTCCCGTGCAACCTTGCCGTAACCACAGGCGTCTAAAGCAAGCTTTACCAATTCACGCCCATAGCCCGAGAAGTCGACCACGCTGCAATTATCGCCTTCTTTATCTGTGTAAAGCTTCTTTTGCAAAAGGGCAATAGCCTGAAGCCTCAGCCTGCTTTCCTCGATAGCAGCCAGAGCGGCTTCATCCTTAATTTCGTACGACTGCAGTGAGAGCAGGTTGGCTGCCATCTGGAGATGGTTCTTCATCCTATGGCTTTGTTCATCAGCGAGTTTGGCATTCTGGATACTCAGCCGGCGATTTATCAGGTACATCCGGTAATAAAAAAAACCGGTCAGTATCGACCCTGCCATAACAAAAACAAGGATGATGTTGATCAACTGCTGAAGCTTGTAGCTTTTCACTAGCAGCGTTGTTCTTTCCCGCTCCAGCATCAGCTCTTTCTCGGTCTGATCCGCTTTCAACTCGCTGTTGAGCCTTTCCAGCGTTTTTGAACGATCGGCAAGAAACTGCTCTCGCTCTGCCTCCCTTATTTTTTCCGAAAAATCGAGGGCAAGCTGCAGGTTTCCCGATTTTCTGTGGTAATCCCTCCAGCCTTCCAGAATGAGCATGTATATAGCAAAATCATTTATTGCATTCGCATTGTAATACCTCTCCGACTCTTCCAGCCACTTTTTTCCCTTTGCCCAATCGCCGAATTTCAGGTAAGCTGTCGCCAGGTAGGCCCCGGCCTCCACGCCGGGGAATAATTGCATTTCTTTCCTGTTCAAATCCACCGATCTTTGCAGGTATCCTATCGATTCACGCTCTTCATTTTTTAGTTTGAGCACCCCCAGCCGCAGCAATGCCTCTGCTTTTCCGACATTATCCGCTTGCCTTTCGGTCAGATCGTAAACCTTTTGATAATAGTACCGGCTGCTGTCGTAAAGGATCTTGTTGCCATACCGGTCAGATTCCCATATCTCTTCGTATACCAACCCCATAGCGCGATAAGCGGGTCCCGATCGCCCAGGTTCATTCAGCGGCAGTGTAATTTCAACTGCCTTTTTTGCGTAACTCATCGCTTCAGGGAAATGATGCTGCAAAACCTCATTTTCGCTCAAACGGGTAAACAACCTTGCCATCTTCGACGAATCTTTCAATGTCTCCTGGATCTGCAGGGATGACAGAAAGTATCGTTGGGACGAACGGTAATCTCCCGCCATCGCATATACCTTGCCATAAAGATAAAAGGCTTCGGCTATGAGGGAAGAATCCCCGGTGGCAAGTGCCCTGGCTTCGGTATCCTGGGCATAGGTCAGCTTCTCCTGGTTTAAAGGGAAAGTCGGGTCATGCTGGGACCATGATTCCGGGCAGCAGAGTAATATTACAATAATTACTAAAAATAATCTGAACATTGAAAATCCGGTATCCCTGACAATCTCCATCTGCTATAATTCAGTCTCTTCGGTATTTTTAGACTTGGTTTTAACAACATTCACCTTTTCAATCAGCAGCTTCCTAGCTTTTGCCGATAAGCTTACAGTTTGTGTTTTACTCCCGGCCCGAAGCTCTACGTCATTGCCTTTAATCGAATTTATATACTGGCGATTGATAATAAAGGACGGCGGCACGGATACCAGCAGCGGGTGCGTAAAAAACCGTGATATATCGCCCAGGTGCGTGCCGATGACATAAGGCGCCTCAGCAGTTGAGATTGTATGTACAATGACTTTGCCCCTGTTTGCCTGTACATATAAAAGATCTTCAAAACGCACCTGTCTATAATCACCGTTGACATGCAGGTAAACGCTGTCCGGAACCTGGCGGTGATGCCCGTTTTCCTGGTTTTCCCAAAAACGGTCCCGGATAAACCTGATCTGGATCAGCAGTTGCTCTTTGTCGTAAGGCTTTTTGATGTAGCCGTACGATTGGGTCAGCGCAGCTTCGGCCGGAGGCGAATCCCGGCCGGTAAGGAACAGGAACGGAATATGAAGGAAGTCGCCGATCCAGTTGGCCAGCTCGATCCCATCTGTGTTTTTATCGCTTCCCAGGGAAATGTCGAGAATAGCAAAATCAGGCGGACTTTTCCGCAGGCTTTTAATGGCATCTGAAAAGGTCCGGACTCTGCCGGTCACTTCATGACCTGCTTCTTCAAGATGTTTTAATAATAGCCCGGAAGTAAGTAAGTCGTCCTCAACGATGAGTATTTTCATGTATGCTACGTTGAAAAGCAGAAAAAGTATACGGGCAAAAATAGTACATCCGGCTGCTATTTGCCAGTCTCCGGGCCGCTCGTCAGGCGTGATCCGGCCACGCCGGCCCTTCCCTCGCTATACCATATAAGTCAAAAGTCCGAAAGAATGGCAAAAATATCGGAAGGTTCTTTCAATTTGTCGTATACCTCCGGCGCGACATATTCCCCAATATACCTCCAAAAAAATTCTAAAACAGTAAAAAAAATTCCGCGCAGCAGGGTGGAATGTCGGAAAGTATGGGCGGATTGTCGGAAGGAGATTGGAGGAACGTACGCGTTCGTGATAATTTGAGCCTGAAACGGAAGATCTCCCTTTCCCCGATCTCTTTAATATTGAACAACATTCGGATGTTACGTAACATTTCTCCTCTTCTGAAGATTTCTCTTTATACCCTCCTTTTAGGTGTTTTGCTATGGGCCTGTAAAAAGGACAAAGATATTACAGATCCCAAGCCGCCGGAGGAGATCGAGAAAGTAGTTCCAGGTGAGACAGTCGGATTAGGTTCGGAATTTCTCGACCCGGCCGAATATGAGAAGATCCCTTTGATCAGGGAGCCTTTGATCAGGGAGAATGCGGCAGGCCGGCTTCAAAAAGATGCAGTACTCGCTAAAACCTATGATCTCTCTTCAAAAATGCCGCCAGTCGGGAATCAGGGACAACAGGCCTCCTGTACGGGATGGGCTACGGCTTATGCCGCCCGAAGCTATTTTCACAAAATCGTAGCTAACCAAAACTACCTGGACAATACCGGAAAGCGAGACGATGCTGCTGTGTTTAGTCCTGCTTTTGTTTATAATCAAATAAACAAGGGGCGAGACGGGGGAGCTTTTACCTCAGACGCAATAGCATTCATAAAGAACACCGGCGTGTGTACCTGGGCAGACATGCCTTATACGGCAAAGGATTACCTTACGCAGCCGGATGACCAGCAGAAGCAAAAAGCTGCCGCCTATAAAATAAAAGACTGGGGTAGGATAAACGTCACAGAAAGCACCTTCAAGAAGTTTTTGTATTTCGATTATCCCATCATTATTTCCAGCAGTCTGGATCAAAACTTCTATAACCTGACCCATAAAGACGAAAAGGGCGAATATATCTGGAAAGAGCAGTCAACTGTTAAAGGTGGGCACGCCATGGTTATCGTAGGATATGACGATGACCGTAAAGCATTTAAAGTACAGAACTCCTGGGGCACGTCATGGGCAAACAAAGGCTTCATCTGGATAGCCTATGAGCTTATACCGAAGGTTGTCAGAGAAGCATATATTATGGTAATCGACGACAGCAACATCCTGACGCTCCCGAAAGTAGAAACCGGGGAAGCAAAGGTGAACCCTGACGGGAAGATCGACTTTTCCGGCGCTATTACAAGCCTGGGAGATGCGCCGGTTACAGGGCTGGGGATTTGCATTTCCGACAGCCGCAGTGAACTGCCGGTAATCCCGAATTACATCTATATCGAAGAAGTGCAACGAACTCCCTATCCTTTCACTTTTACTACGCAGCTGGCGGCAGATACGCTATGGTACAGGGCATTTGCCCAAACCGTTTCGGACATTATTTATGGAGATACCAAATATATTGTAGTTGGCAACAAAGGAAGCAACTCCGGGGTGGACAGGGATATGCTGTTAATACAGGATAGTTCGGGTGATGTCTATGCACTTAATCCTGGCGATGGATCTCTGATCTGGTCGGGAACCAGGCTGAAGTATTCGGAGCTTGCAGCCCCAAGAGGAGGCGTAGTTGCCGGTAGTACTTTTGCTATACAGCGAGGAAATGGAGGTCGCTTGGAGGGATTCGACATAAAAGATGGCAAGCATAAGTGGAGCAGCGCAGAACCGATAACAACCGTTCCAATAGCAATAGACGGCCTCATTGTATATCAGTCTTATAATTCGGTTTATGGAATGGATGCTGCTTCGGGAATAGTGAAATGGTCTATTGATGCTAAAGGCCTGGCGGAGGGCAATTTCAATGGCTTAAGTGCGGGGCTCAGGCTGACAAAAGATGGAAGAATCGCTTTCGTTGGCCGTTGGGATAGTAGAACTAGAATATTTTTTATAGGGAATCCCCAAACCGGTAGCGCCATAGGTGAGTTTGTCAATGAAGAGGCCGGGGCATTGTTTTCCGGAAGCCCCCGCTTTTCCGATAATTTCATGGTAACACATTCTGATGAGGCCAACTCGAGCACTTATCTTAAAGCTTATTCACTAAACCCCTCTCGTAAACTACTGTGGAAAGTTGAAAAACCATTTAATGATAGGTTTATGGTTGTGAATAACATGATAGTTTACGATTTGTCTACCAGGTTTGAAGCCCGGAGCACGAACGATGGAAAAAAGTTATGGGAATACCAGGCCAGCGGCATGGAGATTCATAGCGGACAGTGGAGTGCGTCAGGATCTTATGCTTGCCTGCTTCTAATGGAAAAGACCGGGGTATTTATGGGAGAGAACACGTATTTACACGTAATTAATCTCAATACAGGAAAACTGGTTTGGAAAAAACAGATCAAGGCATCGGTTCTCATGAAACCGCTGGTTGCTGGATCGAAGGTCTATGCGTTCGACGATGGACAAATAGCGGCTTTTGATATTACCAACGGGAATCAGGTATGGAAAAAGACTATTTCATTTAGAAACTCTTTCGACACAATGGAGAATATGTGCCTCGCAACCAAAGATGGAAAAGCCTATTATATACCCGACTCAGGAATGAATTAGCCGGGATAAAAGTCGGACATGAAGACACTGAAAGCTTTGGAGCTGGAAGACTAACACTTAACTCCTTTCTAAACAATAAACAAGAAGTAAAATAATGAGAATACTTTTATTTATCCTCCTATTTTTCACTGCTCATTTCGCTTTCTCTCAGCAAGATACGAAAGAGAAGAAAAAAGGGAGCTTCTGGAAGGCGTTAGGTGAAGCGATTACGGTCGATGGAGAACCGATTGGCGGCTCCGGGCTATCGGCGAATACCAGGGATATTCGTGGAGAATGGAAAGAATATGGTGCCGGAGGAGGCGCCGGTTCCTTCTCCCCCAGGAATTTCGCCTATTCATTTTACGTAAAAAACCCCAATACAAAATTAAGTATCGGGCGGGAATCCGTTCTGAGAACAAGCAGTCTCATCATTTCCAAATCGGGACGGCGGTATGACCTTTTCAGCCCAGGCAACGAGGTGACACGCGGAGGTAAAAGGATAGTCACACTGCTTGAAGAGGGCCGATATGTTCTTTATATAGGTGCTCCGCGGGGCAGTATCGGCTCCTTCAGATATGAGGTGGAAGGAGCGATAAGCGATATTCAACCTATACCTGCCGATATCTGGGCTTCCCCCGCGACGGCGTTTGATCCCGAAGGAGGCGGCGGGGCATCATCAAACCTGTTCTCTCCCAGGAATCATGCTTATACTTTTGAGCCCGATCTTGATACATACTTTGACATAAACGTGGAATCAGAAGGAATCCCCATCAGTCTGACAGTCACGGACCCTGGCGGACGGGTAATCAGAGGCAAGAGAGAATCCACCGGAATTCAGTATCTGAACCTCCAGGCCAGCATGAGGGGAGCCTACACAATCTGGGTTAGTCCGGAAGAGCATAACACGAGGGGAAATTACAGATTGAACGTGATAGGCTATCTTGCCAAATCTCCCGAAATGATAAAAAGTGAATTTCAAAAACAGACTTCCGAGTTTAGACAAAATTCTTCTGTACATAAATATTCTATCGCGGCAGACCAAGGGAACCTTGAGTTTATCTATCGCTCGACCAGCCAAAATGCTGCTATCGAAATACAAGATGCCTACGGGCAAACACTCCGCCCTCATTTTTCCGACAACCCTACCGGGCGGCTTCAAAACCAGACCGTTAAGATCGCGGCTAAAAGTAGCGTGATATTAACGATAGCCAATCAAAATCCCGGATCGGAAGGAACGTATGAGCTTCTTCTCTGGGGAAATTTCAGCGAGGTAAAAAAAGAAGAAATACCCACGGAAGGGACAAGCATTCTTTCTTCAGACAATCCTAAAAACCTCCTGACGGCTTCTCCCAATACGATTGGAATAACCGGGAGGCTGACATCTTCCGGGCAGCCCATCAGCAATCTTGTGAGAATTATAGTAGACGACCTGGAAAAAGGTGAGCGCATAGGGGAAGTAAAACCAGATGCTTCCGGAACCTACACTCTGTACCTGCCCAAAGGAAGAGAGTACAGCATTACTGCGCTTACGCCGGGGAATCAGATCGCCAGCTCCCATGTAGTGGACCTTTCAGGGAGCTCAACGGCAAACAGCCGGATCACGCTGGCGCCCATCACGATCGTTTCGGCAACAGAGGTAGGCGGTAAGCTGACACTAAACAATATCTTCTTTGATACCGGAAGCCCTATACTGTTGCGGCGGTCATATGCCGAGCTCAAACGCGTTGCCGGTTTCCTGAAAGACAACCCTGCTGTAAAGGTAGAAATTGCCGGCCATACCGACAGCGTTGGCGACGATGCCTCTAACCTCACGCTTTCTCAGAACAGAGCAAATTCAGTGCTCTATTATTTGCAGGATCAGATTGGCGACAGCGGCATACGTCTGAAAGCAAAAGGGTATGGCCGGACAGAACCTGTAGCGGGGAACAATAACGAAGCAGGACGGCAACAAAACAGAAGAGTAGAATTCAGAATCATACGGTAGCGAAATCCACCTGGTTTTATCTATCTTTTTTATCGTAAACAAACCTGATATGAAGTACAAATTTATTGTTTTATCATTTCTTGTCCTGTCATTAACAGGATTCCGCGGGTTCGGACAGGCTCCCGCCAATGACGACTATACAGGGGCGGTAGCGCTGACGGTCAACCCGGGGTATACAGCCAATAATGTAGCCTCCGGGACGACGGTTGGGGCTACGCAAAGCGCGCAGCCAGGATGTAATAGCAATGCGCATGATGACGATGTCTGGTACAAATTTACAGCGACAAAAGCTTCACATATTATAAGGTTGTCGAATGTTACTACTGCTTCGGGTTGGTACAACGAGCGGACTATTGAAGCTTTTACTAACGTAAGCGATGCTCCCGGCGAACAAATTCATTGCTCAAGCAGTAATTTAAGTATTTCGGAAGGGCTTCTTACCGGACTGACGGTCGGTCACACTTATTTTGTACGGATCTATGCCTACTATACATGGTCAGGACTTCCAGATCGTATCAATTTCAATATCTCGATCCTGACACCACCTAATCCTCCCGCTAACGACGAGCAGGCAGGCGCTGCGCCGCTGACTATCAATACCGCGTATGACCCGACACATTTCACACCCGGTACCACAGACGGTGCTACCCGGAGTAGCACAGTAGCAGCCTGCAATGCCGGCAACGACGATGACGTCTGGTACAAATTCACAGCCGCAAGGCCCTCGCATATCGTCCGCCTGTCATCTATTTCCCAGGCCTATGGCGCTAACCGGAGTAATTATATTGAAGTTTTCACCAGCGTCGACGGTCAGCCGGGCGAAAGAATATTGTGCAGTTCTAATGGAAATACAGCTATGCACGAAGGATTGCTGACAGGACTTACTGTGAATGAAACCTACTTTGTCAGGGTATACGCCGAATATGCTTTTGGCGGTGTGGCTGATCGCATTAATTTCAATATTTCGGTCCTGACACCACCCAATTCTCCCGCTAACGACGGACCGGCCGGTGCTACGGAATTAACCGTTAACCAGGATTATGCTTGTCAAAATGCCATTGCCGGTACGACCGACGGTGCTACCCGGAGTGGCGCAGTAGCAGCCTGCAATGCCGGCAACGACGATGACGTCTGGTACAAATTCACAGCCGCAAGGCCTTCGCATATCGTCCGCCTGTCATCCATTTCCCAGGCTTATGGCACTAACCGGAATAATTATATTGAAGTTTTCACCAGCGTCGACGGTCAGCCTGGCGAAAGAATATTGTGCAGTTCCAATGGAAATACAGCTACGCACGAAGGACTGCTGACAGGACTTACTGTGAACGAAACCTACTTTGTCAGGGTATATGCCCAGTATGCCTTCGACGGCATGGCCGATCGTATCAATTTCAATATCTGTATCATCAGCCCCGTCTATCCTCCTGACAACGACGAATATACCGATGCAGAAATGCTTGCTGTAAACGAGAACAATACGTGTACTAATTCCGCTACAGGTACCACGGACGGAGCTACCCAAAGCGAACAATCAGCCTGTAATACGAATGAAAACGATGATGATGTCTGGTATTCCTTTGAAGCAACCAATGCTGCTCATAGCATTCATTTATCAAACGTCTCTTTGGCTTACGGCGATACCCCGGCTTATACTATTGAAGTATTAAGGGAAGAAGAAGGGGCACCGGGAGGATTAATCGTTTGCGAATCAAGCCAGGCACAGTCACATGAGGTATATCTTGCCGGTCTTACCGTCGGTAACACCTATTTTGTACGGATTTATGCGAATTATGCCTTTAGTGGAGTCGCCAACCGGATCAACTTCAACCTCTGCATCCTCACCCCCCCTGTCCCCGCCAACAACGAATGCACCGCAGCAGTTGATATCTCCAACGGTAACCAGGTACCGGGAACGACCAACGGCGCTACCGAAAGCCTCCCTGCCGGTACCTGCGGCTCGGGGTATGCTTACGATGTCTGGTACAAAGTAACGCCTGCTTCTTCCGGTGCACTAACTGTCACTGCTTATACCGACGATTTCAATCTGGTGCTCGAAGCCTTCACCGGCAGCTGTGAATCCCTGGCTTCCATCGCCTGTAAAAATGACGCAGACGGAAGCGAAAGCCTGACCATTGCCGATGCGGTAGAGGGAACCACCTATTATTTCCGAGTGTACAACAATACGCCGGCAGCGGCCCGTGTGGCGGCTGAAACAGGCAACTTCACGATCCAGGTCTCCGGCACCGCCCTCCCCGTCACCCTTGCTTCCTTCAAAGCATCCCTTTCAGAAAACAACTCCGTCCGTCTCGACTGGGCTACTACCGTGGAAGCTAACGCCAGCCACTTCGATATAGAACACAGTCTGACCGGCAGGGAGTGGAATAAGATCGGGGAAATGAAGGCCGTCGGAGAACATACAGGCCTTAAGTCTTACACCTATATCCACACCAACCCTTCTCTATCTGTTAACTACTACCGGCTCAAATCGGTGGACCTGGACGGCACTTTTGCCTACAGCGCCATCGAGAGCATAAGGCTGAGTGGCCAGGTAAAACAGCTGGTTGCATACCCCAATCCGGTCTCCGACAGGTTGTACCTGAAAGCGGCTACGTCGGGCCGGATCCCGGCTGCTAAGCTCTACAATGCTGCCGGCCGTGAGGTGAAGGCACCACTGGATGCCGCTACGCAGTCGCTGGATGTGCGTCACCTGCCTGCAGGCGTTTACCTTTTGAAGGTTGACGGAACCGATGGGGTTTCTGAAACTTTCAGAGTGGTGATCAGTAGGTAAGAATGCTCTAATCCTCTCTGCTGCCCTGCTTCCTCCTGAAATAGCCCGGGAGGAAGCAGGCAGTAAAAGAGGATTAGAGCTCCCTCTTCCATCTATTCGGTTAAACGCTCTGCCTCTACACTTTTATTGAGTAACCCGGACTATCAGCACTTCTATCCATTTCCGATATCGGTCCTACCATATTTTTGACCATACCGAACCGGAGCTCCTGGCTATGGAAAATCCGTTTGCTCTTGTGATACTGGCCTGTCAGAAGGCGCTGGCTGAAGGAAAAGTACCCGATGAAGAGCTCGGTGAAGGACGGCTTACCATCGCAAAAGCTTTACTACGGTACAGCTATCCGCATGAAAAAATCCTGAGTTTTCTCGGGTTTCTAAAGAACTTCCTGTTTATTGAAAATCAGGAAATAAATCTTAAATTTGATACTGTCGTTGAACAGCTTACCCAACAATATTATACTATGGGCGTCATTGAAACCATCAAATTCATCGAAAGAGAGGCCGGAAGGGCAGAGGAGAAGCTGGCACAAAAAGAACTACTGGTACGAAACCTGATCACCAAGACCGGTCTTCCCGATCAGCAGATCGCCGAAGTGGTCGAAGTGAAGATCTCATTCGTAAAAAAAATACGCGCTACACTTTCCCTCACCTGAACACCACATTCCCGAACAGCAGCTTCCCGTTCTCCCAAAAACCTCTGAACAGGGGGTTGTCAGCCATATAAACAATCTTCCCCTTCCCAACTTCCTGCACGCCTATGATCAGGGTATTTCTCAGGCGTGCTTTTGCCTTCTCCCCGACGAAACCGCCCCGGTATCCGCTACTGTTCAGGTACCCCACGTTCCATCCGTCAGTAAGATACTCGAGGTCGTAGACATTCCGTACCGACGAATAATAGGGCCGGCCGGCATAACCATAGCCTGCCGGGTGGGTGGTATCCAGCGTTACTTCAAATATCCCTCCCAGCGACTCGTTTCTGATTGATTCCCGGTTTTTGTCGGCATAGGGCTTTAATAAATCTGCGGCTTCACGTTTGTCTCCCGGTTTCCGTTTCAGGTGAAACCCCTTCTTCCCGACAAAAGCTTCCAACGCACGTTCCATCACTACCAGCTTCCCTCCTTTCGATATCCAGTCGGTGAGGTGCGACATCCGCTCGTCAGTAAGCAGGGAAGTGTAATTACCATCGGCCAGGATCAGAACATCCACCTGATCAAGGTAGGCCGGCTCAAAATTGTCTTTATCCAGGACAATCAGCGGGTAACCGAGCTCCCGGTCGAAAAAATGCCATACCGCACCGAACGCCGTCGGCGATACGGAAGTACCTCCCGGCAGGGCCACTCTTACCGGCTTCAGCACAGTCACCTGGTCGGAGCCCAGATCGATCCCCTTTGAGACCAGCCCGGTCGTAACCGAGAGCAGGCTTACTCCATGTTTCCCGG
Organism: Spirosomataceae bacterium; assembly: GCA_037191015.1. Lineage (GTDB taxonomy): Bacteria > Bacteroidota > Bacteroidia > Cytophagales > Spirosomataceae > Ravibacter. The sequence continues at coordinate 52,340 of JBBCKD010000011.1, read as the reverse complement.
CCAGCTCAGTTATTATTTTATCAAATCTTTCCTCCGGGGCCCCGTTGCCGGTGCGCGAAATGACCAGTGTTCCGGGCAGAAAACTTTCACCAGCTGTCTCAAACCCGGAATTGGCAGTCCGTACTACGATTTTATGATTCAGCAGATCGCTCAGGAAACGGAGATCCCGGGCGCCTTCCCACCTGGCAAGATAGGCGTAGGGTTGTGAAGCAGAGGGAGCGGCAGCCTTAACAGGGGAGGTATGGGTGCTCACCGCTCTTTTTTGCTCGAGGCCGAAGACCGGGATGCCGAATACGTAACCCAGTCCCCAGCTGGTGATATCGTAGGTCAGGGAATCTTCCAGCGGCGGACTGCTCTCCATCAGCACTTTCAGCAGCCGGGACCGCGGCTGAAAAGCTGATATGACCAGGTCTTCGGGGTCGACAGAAATCTTTGCCGTTTTACCCGACACAAGGTCGGTTGCCTGCGTTGCAAATTTCTCTCCCGGCCTCCCGTATGCAATCTGCTGCTTGTCCAGGAACCTGGCAAAGGCTTCTGCTGCAGCTTCGAACCCTTTCGTCTTTACCAGGTAAGTACGGTACTTACCTGCCGGTTCTTCCCTGGCATTCTTAAAAAAAAGTTCAAACTCAGAGATCACTTTCTCTCTATGCGCGGCAAGCGCCTGCAGCGTGGCCCGGCCGGCTGCCACATGATGCATGATCCGGTCTTTGAGGGTAATGGTATCGCCCGTTTCCGGCCTCGCCAATGCCAGTCCGGCCCTTCCTCCCCCCGCCTGCTCAAAAGTCATCCCGATGGCGCCGTTAAAGGTGGGCCAGGTATCGCCGTAGCTGGGATAAAACAGATCGTAGCTGGTTTTGGTAAAGTACAGCCAGTTGTTCGCGTCGAAATATTTCCTGTTGTACTCTCCCACAATATGGTTGAACTCCCGCTGCCACGGTGTGATATCTTCGTGGAAGGGCCTTGCAGCCGGTGGGAAATAATATGTGCTGCCCGCACCCATTTCATGAAAATCTGCGTGCAGGTGGGGCATCCACTGGTTGTAAAGCGCTATACGTTGCTGCGATTCCTTCTGTACCTGCCAGGCCCAGTCACGGTTCAGGTCAAACGCATAATGATTGTATCTCCCTCCGGGCCAGGGCTGCGCGTGCTCTCGTGCGATAGGAAGGTTGCCGGGGTGTCTCCCTGACACCTGGTTATACCAATTCACGTACCGGGAATGCCCGTCGGGATTGGAGCAGGGATCGATGATGACGACCATGTTTTCCAATAAGGACCGGTCCCCTTTCAGAAGTTCGTAAGCCAGCTGCATGGCCGCCTCTGACGAAGCTGCCTCATCGCCATGAATATTGTAGCTCAGCCAGGCTATAACCGGCCGCGGCCCCCTCTGAATCTCCCCTTGTGAAAGGCCGGTTTCTGCCAGGTGCGCTTTCCTGATATCCTCGAGCCGGCTTATATTGTTTGCCGAGCCGATCACGGTAATCACTAGCGGCCGGTCTTCATAGCTTCTGCCATATTCTATGAACTTTACCCGGTCCTGGTGGCTGCCGGACAATTGTCTGAAATAATCCAGGATACGATGATGATAGGTAAACCTCGTTCCAGGCTCGTACCCGAGGAAGTCGGCTGGAGAAAGTTCCTGGGTATGCGCCCGGTTTACACCCGTCACCAGGAGGAATGCAACAAAAAGAAAAAATCTCATCATCGGGTATCGAAAGTTTTCTAAAACCGGCTAAAGTATGCATCGTACCTGTAGTTACAATGTAATCAAAAAGTTACTACTCCCGGAATATTTTTTAAAAAAATATGTGACCCGCTGCCCGGTTGTATGTCTTAATAAAGGAAACAAATAACATTAGGTTCGTTAAAAAAACTGGATATCCTTCATGACCGCCTGGTAAACAGGCCATAAGTCTAAAGAGATATAAAACTGTACCACACTATTTTTACTGCAGCCATAACAAAAAGCCCGGCTTTGTTATGGCTGCATTGTTTTCAGGCTCATCGGATAAATCTCCTGCTTAAACCCATTAGGACAAGCGTGTTACAACCGGCCTGCCGGTAAGAAAAGAAGCCGGGATCCTGCCCGTTACGCAGAATTCCCGAAAGAACAGGATAGTTAATCCTGAATATTTATGAATATTCGGATGCTGATTTAAACTTTCTCGTTATCTCATTATATGAATATCACAACAAAGCAGGGAAGAGCCGGGATTATATGCCTTTTGGCACTCTTTGGAGCCGCTGCGTTCGCAGCTTTTATGCATTTTGCTCCTCCCGGTAAGCTCAAGCTTGCGCAGGGAAGCCGCATTACTCTTATCGGTGGAAATCTGGGATCAAGAATGATCAACTATGATCATTTCGAAACGGAGCTCCAGCTTCGCAATCCTTCCGCTAACCTGGTGCTGAGGAATATGTGTGACGGAGGCGACACACCAGGCTTCCGCCCTACTCCCAACCGGAACAATCCCTGGGCTTTTCCCGGCGCAGAAAAATTTCAAACGGAGTTTGCCAATAACTCGCACAGCGAAGGTCATATGGAAACCCCCGATGAGTGGCTGAAGAGGCTCAAAACAGATATAGTCATAGCTTTTTTCGGATTCAGCGAATCTTTCCGGGGAGAAGCCGGGCTACCTGCTTTCAAAGCGGAGCTGGACGCGTTTATCAAGCATACCTTATCACAGTCCTACAACGGGAAAGGAGCCCCTCAACTGGCCCTGGTTACCCCGGTGGCATTCGAAGACCTTTCCGACCGGATGGACGTACCCAACGGCAGGGACGCAAATGCGAACATAGCGCTGTATATCAAAGCGATGAAGGAGGTGGCGACCCATAACGGGATTCTCCTGGTTGATGCGTTTACGCCTTCTGAAAAATGGTATGCTGAATCAAAAGAACCTCTGACGATCGACGGCTCGCAGCTGACCGGCGATGGATATCAGAAACTCGCGCTGCTGCTGACCGACCAACTGTTCGGCAACAGCGCGGTCAAAGCACAGGCAAACCGCCAGCTGGTCTACGATGCCGTGATGGAGAAGAACTGGATGTGGCACCAGGATTATAAAATCCCCAACGGCGTACACGTCTACGGGCGGAGGTATAACCCCTTCGGTCCCGACAATTACCCTGCAGAGATCGAGAAAACACGCCAGCTTACCGAGATCAGGGATAAGGCAATCTGGGCCGCAGCGAAAGGGAAAAAGCTGGACCTGGCGGAGCTGGATAAGGCTACGCGCGCCTTGCCGGAAGTGAAGACGAATTATAATCCCGAACGGAACGGAAGCCTTCGTTACCTGTATGGCGAGGAAGCATTATCCACTTTCACACTTCCTGAAGGATATAAAATAGAGCTCTTCGCTTCGGAGAAGGAATTCCCGGACCTGGCCAACCCGATGCAGATGTCGTTTGACAATAAGGGAAGGCTATGGGTAGCCGTCATGCCTACTTATCCTCACTACCGGCCGGGCGATCCCAAACCCAATGACAAGATCCTGATTTTTGAAGATACCGACGGCGACGGGAAAGCGGACAAGCAGACCGTTTTCGCGGATAATCTCCACCTACCGGTAGGTTTTGAAATTGAAGCTGAGGGCGTATACGTTTCTCAGGGCACCAACTTCAAGCGGCTGATCGATACGGATGGCGATGGTAAAGCCGACAAAACGGAAATACTGCTCAGCGGTTTCGATGACCACGATACGCATCACAATATCCATGCTTTTTGCGCAGATCCGTCAGGCTCCATTTATATGGGAGAAGGGGTATTTTTACACACCAATGTCGAGACTTCGTACGGAACTGTAAGGGCTACCAACGGCGGATTTTACCGGTACAACCCCAAGCGCCGTCACCTGGAACGCACTGCGCAGCTGTCCATTCCCAATCCCTGGGGCATCGCTTTTGATCATTGGGGACAGCCGTTCTTTGCAGAGACTTCCGGGCCGGATGTCAGGTGGATGCTGCCGGGGACCGTTCTGCCCAGGTATGGCGAGGCTACACACAAATCGGTGAACCTGATAGAAGATGCGCACAGGGTCCGTCCGACGTCCGGTCTCGAGTTTATTTCAAGCCGGCATTTCCCCGATGAAGTACAGGGCGACCTGCTGATCAACAATACGATCGGCTTCCTGGGCACGAAGCAGCATGTCATAGAAGAAAGCGGGACCGGGTATAAGAGCCGGCACCGCCAGGACCTGCTGGTGAGCTCCGACAGGAACTTCAGACCTGTCGACATGGAATTTGCACCTGACGGCTCCCTTTATGTGATCGACTGGCACAACGTCCTGATCGGTCATATGCAGCACAATGCCCGCGACCCCCTGCGCGACCATGTGCACGGCCGGATATACCGGATCACCTACCCGTCAAGACCGCTCGTCCGCCCGGCAGAGATCGACGGGGCGGGCATAGATGTCCTGCTTGAAAACCTGAAGCTGCCAGAATATCGTTCGAGGTACAGAACCAAACGTGAGCTGCGGGGCCGCGACGCCGCCAGGGTGCTGCCTGCATTGACAGCCTGGGTGGGTAAACTGGATAAGAATGATCCCAGGTATGAGCATCATATGCTGGAAGCGCTGTGGGTAAGTTGGGGATTGAATAAAATCGATCAGAAGCTGCTCAGAACCCTTCTGAACGCAAAAGACTATAAGGTCAGAGCTGCTGCCGTCCGCGCGGTACGATACAATACCCACCAGGTAGCGGACTATGAGCAGTTGCTCGCAAAAGCGGCGGCGGACGAAAACGGGCGGGTACGTCTAGAGGCCATTGTGGCCGCTTCCTGGCTGCCGCAGGCAAAAGGAATGACGGTATTGACCGAAGCCGGTAAACACCCGCTCGACGAATGGATGAAATATGCCTATGAGACTGCCGTGGCTCATATCAACGGGCAATCGGTCAGGCAGAAGAAGCAGGACGATCATGTCAAAACTAATCTCAGGGGAAATGACCTGGCTTTGTATAACGAAGGGAGAGAAATTTACGGGAGGGAAGGATTTTGTACCACCTGCCACCAGGAGGATGGCAGAGGGCTGTCGGCGTCGGGATTTCCTCCGCTGGCCGGGACCAGGTGGGTACGGGGAAATGAAACCAGGCTGATCAAAATAGTGCTGAACGGGCTGCTTGGCCCCATTAAAGTCCTGGATAAGGACTACCCCGGCCAGGTGCCCATGACTCCCTACAGGGGAATGCTGAACGACCGGGAAGTAGCTGCCGTGCTTACCTATGTCAGGAATTCTTTCGGGAATACAGCGTCTGCAATCCAACCGGAACAGGTAAAGCAGGTGAGGGAGGAAACAAAGTCTTTCGAAGGGTTTTATGACCCGTCTGCGCTGTTGAAGGAGCATCCCCTGGAGGCAAAATAACAGATAAAGATACCAGCACCGAAAATCCGGCCACGTACCTGCCGGTGTCCTGATGTCCCGCCTCCTCCCGGGACATTAGGAAAAATGTATTTGAGATATACGAAAGAAGTCTTAGTATTGCATTCCAAAATACATAAGTTCATAGGCACGAGTCAAGTACTGCCCCGACTAACCAGTACACCAACTAACCACCACCCATTTAAATGAACAAAAGATTTTGCCTGTTTGCTATCCTGGGCTGCATATTTTCCACACCATCAAAAGCACAGGACGGCACGGCAGCAACGACCAGAAATGACTCGGCATATATAGAAATCGTTGGCTTCGGTGCATCCGATCAAAGTCATTTACCCTTCTGGATCCATACGAATCAATGGGGTACCATGCCCAAAACGGGAAACGGCGGAGGTTTCAGGCTGGGCTGGGCAGGCACCTACAACTTTAACAATCAAAAAAAGAACGGTCTCCGGTTTACCGGAGGAGTAGAGGCAGTCGAGAATATCACGAAGGAGGCCCAATTCCTGCTTCCCGAAGCATACGCCGGTTTTCGTCTCGGGGCTTTTGAGCTGTTCGCCGGCCGTAAAAAGCAGGTCGTGGGGCTTGCCGACAGTACGCTCGGCACCGGCCAATATGCCGTATCCCCGAATGCCATGCCGCATTTCCGCATCCAGTTCGGGGTATTCGAGTATACCAACGTTCCCTTCACAAACGGGTGGCTCCAGTTTCTGGGATTCTATTCCGACGGGATCATGGACCGTAACCGCCCGGTTGCTACCGATCTTAAATTACATCAGAAACAGCTGTATATGCGCCTCGGGAATCCTGAAGGCTGGCTGAGGCTTTACGGTGGATTTAACCACCAGGCACAGTGGGGAGGAAAAAGCCCTTATTATTACAATGAGCAAAATCCGGACGATAAACAGATGCCGGACTCGTTCGACGCCTACCTGGCTACCATCTTCGGCATCCGTGGCCCTAAAGCCGCCAGGACTCATTTCGACTCTACCAACAGGATCGGGAATCATCTCGGCTCCATCGACGTGGGGATGGAGATAAGAACCTACGGGGCCAATATCCTGGTGTACAGGCAGAGTGTCTATGAAGACGGGTCGCTCATCAGGCTGACCAACATTGCAGACGGGCTGAACGGCGTCAGGATCCGGAATAACAACATCTACGGAAGTGCGGTAGAAATTCACGAAGCTGTGCTGGAGTTCCTCTATACCAAAAGCCAGGGAGGGCCTGACTTCGACATGACCGATCCTAAAAAGCTGGGCCGCGACAATTATTTCAACAATTACCAGGTCAGGGACGGCTGGTCGTATATGATGCGTACCATAGGCACGCCGTTCATTACACCGGGGGTCGACACCCGCCACCTGGGCCAAAACTACCTGTACGGCGATTCATTCACCAATAATAACCGCGTCTGGGCCCTCCACCTTGGCCTGAAGGGAGGAATTGCGAACAAACTGATCTGGACGACCAAGCTGTCTTATTCGCGCAACTTCGGCGTCTACGACCTGGAAGATTCCTGGCCGGCAGAAGGATTGGGACAATTTTCAGGCCTTATCTCTCTGTCGAGGAGAACAAACTGGCTGGGCGGGCTGACCATCGGGGGTAACCTGGCGATGGACTATGGCGACCTTTACCCCGTCAGCTACGGAGGTATGCTCAGCCTGAAAAAACATCTTTATTTCTGATCCCGGCCTGGTTCACACGATAGCCTGCTCTTACCGGAGATTTTTGCGGATGCTTTCCGCAATTCCGGCCTGCTCCTCGCCTGATAACTTCAGCTTGTTGCTGAAATCCATATCCGACATGCTGTTCAGCGGGATCAGGTGTACGTGAACGTGCGGTACTTCGAGACCGACCACCGCCAGCCCGATCCGCTTGCAGGGAACCACCTTTTCTATCGCTCCCGCGATTTCCTTTGCAAAAGCCATCAGGCCTGCATACACCTCGTCATCAAGATCAAAAATATAATCGGTCTCCGCTTTCGGAACCACCAAAGTATGCCCTCTCGTAGTCGGGAATGCATCGAGAAAAGCTATGTAAAGATCATTCTCTGCAATAATGTGAGCAGGGATTTCCCTGGCAATGATCCTGGAAAAGATGGAAGCCATGCTTTGTATATTTTTATTTTTCTATGTTAAACCACAAAATTTATGAAGTTTTTCTGCTCGAAATTAAAGAAAGCACTAATATTACAGCTACATTTTTAAAACAGGTCAATACTCTTTTATACTGATGAAAAAAATCGCCATGTTAACTATCGCCGGTGCATTATTACTGGGCATTACGCAGGTCGAGGCCCAAAAGCCGGGCAAATGGATCAAGCTTTTCAATGGCAAAAACTTCGACGGATGGCGTACCTATAACGGCACAGGGGTTTCTGATATCTGGAAAGTAGAAGACGGCGCCATGGTTATGACCACAAAAGGAGGAGGAAACCTGGTTACAGAGGGCCAGTATGGCGACTTTGAGCTGGAACTGGAGTGGAAAATCAGTGAAGGCGGCAATAGCGGTATCATGTTCCATGTCCACGAGGATCCCAAATTCAAACAACCTTACCAGACAGGCCCTGAAATCCAGGTGCTGGATGATGAAAAACACCCGGATTCCTTCAAAGGTGCGGAAGGCAATCACAAAGCAGGTTCTCTTTATGACATGCTCCCTCCTACCGACCTGAAGGCAGTAAAGCCCGCAGGCCAATGGAATAAGGCGAAAATTGTCATTAAAAACGGTCGTGGCGAAAGCTGGCTGAACGGGAAAAAAGTGGTGGACTTCCCTACAAAAGGTCCTGAATGGGATAAAATGGTTGAAAACAGCAAATTCAAGGGCTGGGAAGGATTCGGGAAATACGACAAAGGCCATATCGCATTGCAGGATCACAGCGATAAGGTATGGTTCAGGAATATCCGGATCAGGGAACTGAAATAGCTCAAAACCGGTCAGGCAAACTTATGTCAAACAGACGTCACGCTGTCAAAAAAATAATCGGCGCCTCCGTGGGCGCCGCTTTTTCAGGTAGCCTTACTTCCGAAGCTATGGCAAAAGCCGGTGCAGCCTCAGCAAGCCGGATTAAACACTCCGTTTGTAAATGGTGTTACAGCAAAGTTCCGCTCGAGGGATTCTGTAAATCGGTCAGGGAGATCGGGATCCGGTCTGTGGAGCTGATGGGGCCGAAGGAGTGGCCCGTGCTGAAAGCGCACGGCTTGTATTGCGCCCTTCCCCACGGGGCAGGGAAGGGGATCGAAAAAGGCTTTAACGACATTGCCTACCACGAGGAACTGATCCGTTCTTACGAAGAGGTGATACCGCTGGTAGCCAAAGCCGGGTACAATACGCTCATCTGCTTCTCGGGCAACCGCAACGGGAAAAACGATGAGGAAGGGCTCGTCAACTGTGAGAAGGGGCTGAAGCGGCTCATGTCCTTCGCTGAAAAGCACCAGGTGACGCTCATCATGGAATTGCTCAACAGCAAGGTAGACCATAAGGATTACCAGTGCGACCATACCGCCTGGGGCGTGGAATTATGTAAAAGGATCGGGTCGGATCGTTTCAAGCTGCTATACGACATCTACCACATGCAGATCATGGAGGGTGACGTTATCCGCAATATCAGGGAAAACATTCAGTATATAGGACATTTCCACACGGGCGGGGTTCCGGGCAGGAACGAGATAGACGATACCCAGGAGCTGTTCTACCCGGCCATTATGCGCGCGATCGCCGACACAGGCTATGACGGGTATGTCGGGCAGGAATTCATTCCCAAAAGAGACTGGTTCGATTCTCTGAAGCAAAGCATTGAGATCTGCTCGGTGTGAGGCTAAAACGAGGTCTCAGCGGAGATGGCGCAATGTGCTACTCGTCCCGGCTCTTAACTATGTAATCAGAGACGACGGGGCGATGATCTGAGAAAGCAACGCCTCTCACCGTTTTAAACATTACCAGCTCTATTTTATCCGGGTCATAAAACTGGTTGTCGATCCGGATAAAATAAGGCAGGTTCCGAAAGGTAAAACCAAAGCCGCTGCCTCCCGATTCGAAACTATTGGCAAGTAATCTGGAAATACGGCCATACGCATAGCCGTAAGGGGTCTCGTTAAAGTCCCCGCAGACGACCACCGGGTAGCGGGCCTGTTCTATCCACTCTTCCAGCGACCTGATCTGGTCGTCCCGCTTTTCGAATCCGCTCTTCAGGCGCGACACAGTTTTCCTCGACTCGCTTTTCAGGCCTTCCATCTGCCGCTGCTCTACGAGCTCTCTCAGGTTCAGCGTCATCGACTGGAGATGCACATTAATGACAGTCAGGGTATCTGTCCCGACTATCACATCACATTTCAGCATGCCGTTCTGACCACCGAAAACCTTCGTTTCCCTGTTCCTGAGCTTATGCCTTGAGAAGATCGCAAGGCCGTTTTGTATCCCTGACTTTTTATTCGGAGGCGGGTCTGCCATCACGAACTGGCCATACCCGATTTTCTTCATGGCTCCCACAAGGTCTCTGTCTTTTCCCGCCGACTGGTAAGCTTCCTGGAAACACATGATATCCGGGTTCAGGTCCTTCAGCCATTCGATGCCCTCCCGGGAGATCAGCGACTCTTCCCCCTGCTGTGTCTTTATTCCTATCCCCAGCTGATGGATATTGTAGCTCAGCAGCCTGAGATTTTTATCGCCCCCTTCCCTGCTTTCCCCGAACCTGAAAGTCCGGCCCCAGAAAGGGAAAGAGATGAGCACCATCACAAGGCTTCTCATCGCAATCCGCCTCATTCCGAGAACGCCTCCGAAGACAATGATCAAAACATGTGCAAGTACCGCCAGCGGCAGCGACATCGTAAGGAACCCCGAAATCCAATGGGAAGAAACCGGCCAGTAACACAGCGCATAAACAAGTAAAGTATAGACGCAGAATAAAAGATGTAGGGAGCCTGCAAGCTTACTTATCCAACGCATAATGTTTACAGATCAGGCCCCTGAAAACTGTCTTAAAAAGCGGACATCATTTTCCGTAAACAGCCTGAGATCCTTGATATCATACCTGAGCATGGCAATCCGCTCGATGCCCATCCCGAAGGCAAACCCGGTAAATACTTCGGGATCTATCCCGCAATTGCGCAATACATTGGGATCCACCATTCCCGATCCGGCAATCTCTACCCATCCCGAATGCTTGCAGATATTACATCCTTTCCCCTTACATATAAAACAGGTAACGTCAATTTCGGCGCTGGGCTCCGTAAAAGGGAAAAAAGACGGTCTGAGCCTTATTTTCGACTCCTTGCCGAACATCTCCTTGGCAAAATAATAGAGCGTATCCTTCAGGTCCTTGAAGCTCACATTGCGGTCTACATAGAGGCCTTCTACCTGGTGAAAAATACAATGCGCCCGTGCCGATATCGCCTCGTTTCTGAATACGCGCCCCGGCATGATACTCCTTACCGGGGGCTTCTTATTATTTAAAAGCCTGATCTGCACGTTGGAAGTATGGGTCCTGAGCAGCACATCGTCTTTCCCTTTTCCTTTTTCAATAAAAAATGTATCCTGCATTTCCCGGGCCGGGTGGTTGTCGGCAAAATTCAGCGCCCCGAAATTGAACCAGTCCGTTTCTACTTCCGGGCCGTCGGTAACATCAAAACCCATTCTCGAGAAAATTTCGGAAATGCGTTTTTTGGTCAGCGTAAGCGGGTGCAGGCTTCCGTAGCTGAAAGGCGGTACGGGAAGGGTAAAATCCGGCTCAGCCTTTGCTGACGACCCGGCCTGCCTGCCAAGAGTTTCCGCCCATTCGTCAAACCTGCTCTGGGCCAGGTTTTTAAGATTATTCAGTTCCGCACCGAATGCCCGGCGGTCTTCTTTCTGAACATTTTTAAGCTCTTCAAATAACGCAGCTACTTTCCCTTTTTTACTCAGGTATTCAAGCCTGAACGCTTCCAACTCTTCCCTGTTACTAACCGCCTTATCCTTTATCTGCTGCAGTAATTCTTTTACTCCGCCTATCATTTTAAACTATTAAATACCTGGTTTGCCGAGAATACAGTGATCTCTGGATTTAAAGGCAAATATATTCAATGTTTAAACGTAGCCCTCCTTTTCTCCTGCGTTTTGTTTTCCCCGGCGGCAAAAAAGCAGGTCCGGCATATATACGTAAAAATACGTGATTTCATACGTACTATTACGCAACTTACACTCCAGACCACAAATTAAACAACTGATTATAAGCGCATTACAAAAACATCACTATCTCTGCCTGCTCGCTTTTGTTTACCTAACAACCTATCTTTACGACTAACATGCTCAACAATAAGGTACACAGTTCCCAACCTAACCGTACTTAATCATGAAAATTTCAAGTAACAATCCGCAAAGCATGGATGCGGGTCGGACAATCCTGATCCACAGTGTCAAGAATACTATTTTTTTAGCCCCGCCGGACATTACCTGCCTGGAGGGAGAAGGTAACTATACCTATATATATACCTACTCGGGCAAGAAATACCTTGTTGCGAGAACAATTAAAAACCTCCATATGTCGCTGAACGAAAACAACGACTTTGTGCGGATACATAAATCCTATCTGATCAACACCAACCACATCGTAGATTATGCCGGTCAGGACAGGACCATTACGATGGCAGGTGGAAAAGAGGTTCTTGTTTCGCGAAGAAAATCCAGAGAAATCAACCAGATACTTTCAGCCGTACTTTAAATATCCACACCGAATATTGGTCCGGCTATGCAATTTCTATACTTTTAGTGGGTTAAGTAAAACAAACAGGGGCTGCCGCAGGATCGGCAGCTGCCTGTTTAAAATTCCAGAACCTACTTCAGCTGAGCTGCCAGGATGCTGATCCCTTCTGAAAAAGAATGCGGAGCATATCCTAAATCTCTCACAGATTTATCAAGAATGAAACCGGTCCTGGGAGGTCTCCGGGCCGGCTGCGTGAACGTCGAGGAATCCGCTTCCCGGATAAGTCCTTTGTCAAGGTTAAAATAATCTGCCGTCATCAGCGCCATATCGTAAGGGGTAAGCAGGTCCCTGCCGGAAATATTATAGACTCCGCAGGCCTCTTTACGGGCGATAAGGAGGCAGCCCTCCGCGAGATCCTCCGCAAGGGTGGGCGTACGCCACTGGTCATTCACCACGTTAATGGTTTTACCGTCTTCGAGCGATTTCTTTACCCAGAGAACGATATTGCTCCTGCTCATATCATGGGCAATGCCGTATACCAGTACGGTCCGCGCTATCGCCCAACGGATCCGGCTGCTCATTACGGCCTTTTCTGCCGCATATTTGCTCCAGCCGTAAAAGCTCAAGGGATTGGGTTCGGCATCTTCGGCATAAGGACCGGCCAGGCCGTCAAATATGAAATCAGTAGAGAGATGCAACAGGAATGAATCGTGCGCTTCGCAGGCTTTTGCCAGGAATTCCACCGCGGTGACATTCTGTTTCCAGCAATCTTCCTTTTCCGCCTCGCACTGGTCGACGTTGGTCATGGCGGCAGTATGGATAACGATATCCGGACGGGTCTTTCCGAACACCTCCTTAACCTGCTCCTCATCCGTAATATCCATCGGCCAATAAGTATAGCCATCCTTTACAGGAAGCCTGTTGTCTCCCCTGGCCGTTGCCATCGTATGTACCGAAGCATCCTGCCGCAGCGCCTCGATCAGCTTCTGACCGAGCAAGCCATTGGCGCCGGTTACCAAAATCGTCTTTTTACTCTCTTTCGTTGTCAATATTGATAATTGAATTTTTTAGAAATCTTTTTCTTTTTCCAGACTTTTACCTCCACTTTCATAGGAATATTTTCCACCGGTCTGTCGCGGGCGTCCGTTTTGGCCGAAGCCACTTTATCGATCAAGTCCAGCCCGTCTATCACCTCTCCGAAAACAGTATAATTCCCGTCGAGATGCGGAGTGCCTCCGAGGGTAATATAGGTATTTTTCTGGTCATCGGCAGGTTTTCTGGAAGCCCTCTCAATCTGCCTGCCCAGTTCATCTTCCTTCCATTTCTTACCCTGCACGATATAAAACTGGCACCCGCTCGATTCTTTTCGGGGGTTATTGTCCCTTGCTGCCGCCAATGCCCCCTTTTTATGGTATAGCGCGGGATTAAACTCAGCCGGGATCCGCGTACCGTGGCTGCCGCTTCCCAACGGAGCGCCCGCAGGCGCGTCCCTGGATCCCGGGTCGCCGCCCTGGATCATAAAACCTTCGATAACCCTGTGAAAGAGAAGCCCGTCATAAAAACCCTCCTTCGCCAGCCGGATAAAGTTTTCCCTGTGCAAAGGCGTCTTTTCCGAGAGCAGCACGGTCATATCACCTGCCGGGGTCCCGATGGTAACCAGGTAGTCCTTCCTTGGCGACAGCTTTTTCTCCTGTGCTTCCGCTCCGTACAGTACCCATAGAGGCGCCGTTACGATCAGCAGCGAAAGCTGGCGCCCCGACCTTCCCGAAACCGCTCTGTTCATAATAATTTTTATCACGACAACCTCTTAATGGTTTTCAAAAATCCCTTTTCCGCCACAACATCCCTGCCGGCCGGGACAAATGTGATTTTCAGCCCGTGATCGATCCCGCCCGAAACATTTTCCACCGTGACATTAGCCTCCGCCGACTGCCAGACCTTCTTTACATCCGACGACTCGGCAACGGGGCCGAAACGGGAGTTGAAATACCATCCTGATATTTCCCAAAGCCTGTCGGCGGAAGACTCGCCGTTAAGAAAAACATCCACCACAATCCTGGTGACGAGCTGTTCATCCGAGAAATAATAGTATACATCTATGGTTTCCAGCTCCCTGGTATCATGTGTATACCCTATTTGCGAAGGCAGTTCCTCGAAAACTTCGAATGTCTCCGTGATCTGCACCTTTTCCCTGGAATCGTTGAAAGACACCCCCCTGAACAACCCGTCCTGGTAGTCGCCCAATATCAATTCCCACAGCTTATACTCCTCGCTCTCCTGCAGGTTTTGGGGGAGCTCCGTTACGTCGTCTGCTTCTTCATTTTCCGAACCAGCCTGGTTGCTGCAGCCTGCAAACAAAAGAAGAAGCAACAAAAAGCATAATAAGTTGACGATAGTATTTTTTCCAGGCATAATTTTAAAGAAGAAGTCTTTTCCCGTATCCTTTACCGAATCCGGTTCTGTTTTATTTAATGAGGTTTTTCTTTTCACAAAACTCCGAAAGAAATAGCTCATGTACAACGGGAAACGTCAGAATTCACGTGCAACCGAGAAAAAAAGCCTGCGCTCGCCTTCGGCGTTGAACGAGTAATTCAACCGGTATACCAGGTTATAAAATGTGACAAAATCAAGACCGACCCCGGCGCCCGACAAAAGCTTGTTACCGAGCCTGCTGTTGCTCCATTCCGGCACCTGGTTCCGTATGTAGCCGGCATCGGCAAAAGTATTGAGGTAGAGTGCGAGCGGGATGGTGCCGAACTGCCTCGGGAGCCATTTGATGACCTTTTCGGTTTCGAAAAGCCTGTATTTAACTTCATTTTGCAGGATGCCGTAGTGCTGCCCATCCACCACGTAGAGCTCGTATCCCCGCACCAGGTCCAGCCTGTAGCCCAGCCCTACCATATTGACATAAGGGACCCGGGCCGGGAAAGCTGCGCGCAGCCTTACACCCGTATTAAAGAAAAACCTGCCTCCCAGGGGAAAAAAATGCCGGTAGATACCGTAAACATATCCCTGATCCACATCATCACCGGGCAAGACACCTCTTTTACTCGCCTGGAGCGCAATATTATAGCCCCGGAGCGGATACTGGCCTATATCTCTCTTGTTGAAATTATAGGTATAAGTGAGCTGGAAATACCTTTGCCGCGTCTGGCCGTCAAACAGGTAATGCGGGTTCCTGGTCAATACCGTATCGCCGATCGTCGTGTTCACCCAACGGACATCCATGGTATGAAAGCCATAAAACCTGCTCCTGTAGGAAGGCGCTATATAAAAGTAAAAACGGCGCCTGGTAATCGATTCGCTCGGCATAAAATCCAGCTTGTCGTTCCAGGTACGGAACGCCAGCGCCTTATTGGTTATATACGATACCCCGCCGTTCAGGCCGATCTTCATCTTTTTGTCTATATAAGGCATTGAATAGGACAGCTCATACTTGGGGATAAACCCGAGCTCGATGAGGAGCCGGAGCCGGTCGTTGCGCCCGCTCACGTTATTGTGGCTGATATAGGCTCCGTAGGTAATACGGCTGAAATCGCGGTTCCTGTCGTACCACCATTCGTTGAAATTCCGGTCGGCCAGCTGGAATACCGGGAGACCGAAAATGTACCAGCGCTCCTTTAGTTTCAGATGCAGGTCCACATAGGCGGAGTCTTCCGTGTAGGCAGGCTCGAAATTAACCGTAACAAAAAGATTCGTATTGACTACCTTCCGCCGGTCGATCTCGAGCAGCTCGCCAAGCCGGGGAACCGGGATAGTGTCTCCCTTTTCAATGTCGAGCTCGCGGAAAATAATGCCCGGCCGGGTACGGTAGTTCCCCTCCAGGAATATATCCCTGACCACTGTCGTACGGGTTGAATCGGTCAGCGCCAGGGCTTCCGGACTCATCAGAAACAACCACCATACAAACAGAGTAATATTTTTCACAACAGGTAACGTTTACCATCTCACCAAAGCAGAGGCCCAGGTAAAGCCGCTTCCAAAAGCAGCAAAGCAGAGCAGGTCGCCCGGCTTCACCCGTCCCTGCTCCCACGCTTCTGAAAGCGCTATCGGTATCGAAGCGGCAGTGGTGTTGCCATATTTCTGGATATTGTTCATCACTTTTTCTTCCGGCAGCCCCATTTTCTGCCTGACATACTCGCTGATCCTGATATTGGCCTGATGGGGAATCAGCAACGAAATATCATTTTCAGAAAGCCCGTTGGCCTCCAGCGCCTCCCTTATTACTTCTTCAAAGCGGACGACTGCATGCTTAAAAACGGTATTGCCGTTCATCACCACATTAAATCCGCCCTCATCTACCATTTCGTGGGTAGCAGCCCTGGTTTCCCGGCTCGAACCCGGGTCCTTCACGTACAGATCTTCGGCAAAGCGCCCGTCGGCATGGAGATGCGTCGACAAAATTCGCCTGTCGGTCTGCTCCGTCGCCTCTACTACCACAGCTCCCGCGCCGTCACCGAAAATAACGGCCACATTCCGGCCGGAAGTGCTTTTATCTATCCAGGTAGATTGTATTTCGGCCCCAATTACGAGCGCTTTTTTATACATCCCGGTTTTGATAAACTGGTCGGCGATGGAAATCGCGTACACAAACCCTGAACACTGCTGCCTGATGTCGATCACGGGTTTGGTCTCCATACCCAGCTCTCTCTGCATCAGGAAAGCACTCCCCGGGAAAAAGTAGTCCGGGGTAATGGTCGCATAAATAATGACATCGATCTCGTCCGTAGTCCTCCCCGCTCTTTCCTGCGCTATCCTGCACGCCTGCGCCGCCATGCTGGCATTGGTGTCTTTACCGTACTCAAAAAATCTCCGCTCCCTGATCCCGGTGCGCTCCCTGATCCATTCGTCGGAAGTATCCATCCACCGGGTGAGGTCCTGATTGGTGACAATATTCTCCGGGACATAATGACCAACTCCCGTAATTCTTGAAAATGACATATTTTTGGGTTTACAACCTGTAAATAAAGAACTTTATTTTAACCGCCTCATTGTCTCATCAGGCTTCTTTCCGCCACCGACAGCCCCAGGTAAATCATCATAATAAGAGGCACCGCCGCCCATCCTAACAGGAGAGGCAGCAAGACAGAAGCAGCTATCAGCAGATAGCGCAGCCGGTTGCCTGTCCAGCCGAAGCCCTTGAATTTAAGCGCAAGCAGCGGTATCTCCGCAACAAGCAGGTAAGATATGACGACCGAAAACACAAGCAGGTTCCAAGGGTTTCCGATAATAGTCTCTCCCCAGCTATTACCTGCCAGAATATGAGGAAAAGAAGCGATCAGCATGGCATTGGCCGGCGTCGGCAGACCTATGAAACGGTCTGTCTGCCGGGGATCGTTATTAAACCTGGCAAGCCTGAGAGCCGAAAAGAGAGCCACCAGGAATGCCGAATAGGCCAGCCATTCATTCCCTCCCTGAAATCCTTTGCTCATCATATCAAAGAGAATAAAGGAAGGCAGTACCCCGAACGTAACCATGTCCGCCAGCGAATCCAGGTCCTTCCCTATAAGCGACGCAGCTTTCAGGAGCCTGGCGGCAAAACCATCGAAAAAATCAAACAGCGCTGCCAGCAGGATCAGGAAAGAAGCTCCTTCGGCATCATTTCCGAATACCCGCACAATCCCGATGCAACCGCAGAGAAGATTGGCGAGGGTAAACATATTAGGGATGTGTCGAATCATGTCGTTTCTCCAAACCTGTGCTAAAAACTCCCCGGTCAGAACCGGAAAAAAGGATTATTCTTCTTTTCATACCCGACAGTGGTAGAAGGGCCGTGCCCGGGATAGACCGTGACGTCGTCGGGCAAAACAAACACTTTTTCCAGGATGCTCCTGATCAATGTCTGATGATTCCCCCCCGGCAGGTCCGTCCGTCCGATGCTTTCCCTGAATAAAACATCGCCGGCCAGGAGCATCCGGTGCTCTTTGCTGTAAAAGGCGACATGTCCGGGCGAATGTCCCGGGACAAAAATAATATCCATCTCCGACGATCCGAAAGTAATTTTCCCTCCCTCCTGCAGCCACTGATCCACTTCAGGCTCGTCATAGGCATTAAATCCGTAGTGAGGCGCGTACACTTTTACCGATCGCAGCGTAGGCTCATCCAGGGGATGCAGGGCAAAAGGGATGCCCCGGGTTCTTTTTACATTGGAGACTCCCAGTACATGATCGACATGGGCGTGCGTATTGGCGATCAGAACGGGTCTTAACTTGTTTTCGTCGACAAAATCCGACAGCCGCCGATCCTCCCCCGGCTCATAATTGCCCGGATCGACTATGACGGCCTCTCCGCTTTCATCATATATGACGTATGTGTTCTCGGCAAACGGGTTAAATGTAAATGTGGCAATTTTTATCATGAAGTGTCCGGCAACTGTCTTTCGGCCCGCAAGTTAGGAATAAATGACCATCTAACCTTCGCCGGATTTAGTTCTGAGCCTGCTACTCCCATCCTGTCTCCTATTGTTTCTTGTCAAATGGCAAGTGATCTCTTCCTGCAAGGTTTATAAATTGGCAGCTGAAAACGGTTAGCTAAAACAGCCTGTATACAGTCCGGTTTTACAGCCACAATTCAAATAGTAAACTTTAACCATAAAAAAATCACGATGCAAAGGTTAAATTTTCAAATCGGCATAAAAGCGCCCGTAGAGCATGTCGTCAAAATCATGCTGGGCAAAGAGACATTCAGACTCTGGACGGTAGAATTCGAACCCACGTCAGACTTTGAGGGAAGCTGGGGGAAGGGTGACAAAATCTATTTTACCGGTACCGACGAAAATGGCAAAAAAAGCGGGATGGTTTCTGAAATAGCGGAGCATATCCCCAACAAATTTGTATCGATCCGCCATTACGGCATTCTGGATGACGGCCGGGAAATTACCGAAGGCGAGCAGGTGGAGAAATGGGCAGGAGGATTCGAGAATTATACCTACGAAGAAAAAGATGGCGTCACCACCGTTTCGGTAGAGATTGATACGACAGAAGACCATGTCGAGTATTTCAATCTCACTTATCCCAAAGCCCTGGAAAAGCTGAAGGAGCTCTGCGAGAGATAAGAACAATATAGTATAGTATGCAATTCAAATAAAATTACTATGGCAAAAACCGATTATCAGACTATCGACGAATACCATTCCGCATTCCCGGAAGAAGCGCAGGAAAGAATGCAGCAGATCCGGAAAATCATAAAAGAAACAGCCCCCGAAGCGGAGGAGGTCATCAGCTACCAGATACCGGCTTTTAAAATCGGTAAAAAGTTCCTGATCTATTATGCCGCCTTCGAAAATCATATTTCCATCTCGAGCCCCTGGAGCCAGGCTTTGCTGAAAGAATTTGAGCCGGAATTGTCCGGGCTGAAAGTAACCAAATCGGTCATCCAGTTTCCGAATAAAACCGGATTGCCCTTAGACCTGATCAGGCGTATCGTAGCTTTCCGGAAGGAAGAAACCGCCTGAGCTCTGAATCCGTTTCACCAAAAACCACAAACTAATGAAACTCCTAAAAAAAATCCTCATCGCGCTGCTGATCGTCATCGCCATCCCGCTGATCGCGGCATTGTTTGTTTCCAGGCACTTTAAAGCCGAAGGTACGGCTACCATCGGTAAACCTAAACAGGAAGTGTTCGATTACATCAAAAACGTCAGCAACCAACATGATTTCAGCGTGTGGTTCAAGATGGATCCCGATATCAAAACCACATCGGAAGGTACCGACGGTACGGAAGGGTTTGTTTTAAGATGGGAAAGCGACAAAGTAGGCAACGGGTCGCAGACGATCACGAAGATCGCGGCGAGCGATTCGATATTGTCCAAACTGGACTTCGGATTCGGCGAGCCGGCACAGGGCTATTTCAAACTGAAGGAAATAACCCCCAACGAGACGGAAGTCACCTGGGGAATCTCAGGCGAATCGCCCTATCCCTGGAACCTGGCGAGCCTTTTCATGGATATGAACAAGGATTTCGAAGCAGGTACGCAAAATCTGAAGGAAGTCCTCGAAGCCAGGGAAAGCCCGAAAACCGGGAAGGAAAAACTGGCTGCCTACTATGCCGAAACCTATGCCAACCTCCTGAAATCCGTCGAAGGTTTGTCGGAGGCCCAGCTTAATTTCAAGCCAGGCAAAGACCGCTGGTCGGTAGCGCAGTGCGCCGAGCACATTGCCATTACCGCGCCGGAGCTTTTCGGACACCTGAAAAAAGCGTTGGATGCTCCTGAAAACCCCTCCCGGAAAGAAGAAGTCAAAATGACCGATGATGATATCATCAAAGCCATGACCAACCGGGAGTACAAGGCAAAGGCTTCCGGAAATATAGTGCCTGCCCAATCCAACATAGATGTGAAGGCAAGGCTGGAGCAGTTGAAAAAGCAAAACGACGAAATACTTGCCTATCTCGGCGGGTTTTCTGCCGAATCCCTGAGGAACCGGGTTATCGACGCACCTTTCGGAGCTGTCGACGCCTACCAGTTCGCTCTTTTCATACCAGGTCATACTGCGCGCCATACGCTCCAGATCGAGGAGGTAAAATCAGATCCGGGCTTTCCGAAAAACTGATCCCGTTTCTATTCAGTCCTTTGCGGGTCGGAGACCCGCCTTCACCAACTAAAAACAGGAAAGAGCGGCTGCTGCGCCGCTCTTTTTTTACTTTTGTCAAAGCTTGTTTTAAACTTTCGTTAAGACCTGATTAAAAAAAGTATATTTTTTTTCAGGACTTTCTACAAGACAACATCTCTTTATATAAAAAGGCAAGGTGTTTTTCCCGGTCTTCCGCCCAAACCTGTAGTAACCTGATGCAAAGCCCGAAAACATTAAAAACAGCAAACCATCTCTCGCAAAGGCATTTGCTGGAGGAAAACGCGCCGCAGATCTGGCTTTCCTTCAAGCAAGGCAATGAAGATGCGTTCAATGAGCTGATAGAACTCTATTACCCGGCTATGGTCAACTACGGCCTGAGATTTCAGAAAGACAGGGAGCTGGTAAAAGATTGCATCCAGGATTTGTTTCTGGACCTTTGGAAAAACAGGAATTCGGTAGGCGACGTCCGTACGCCCAAAAGCTATCTCCTGATCTCGCTGAGGCGAAAGCTCTTACGTGAAGTAGGCAGGATACGGTGGTTCAAAGAAGCCCCGGAGGTTTCAGACGAATATGATTTTGAAGTCCAGTTTGCAATAGAAACCTACCTGATCAACAAGGAGATCCAGCATGAAGACCTGAAAAAGCTCAAAAGAAGCCTGGCGCAGTTGACAAAACGCCAGCGGGAAGCAGTCTACCTACGGTTTTACCAGGAACTGAGCTATGAGGACATCGCCGACACGATGGGAATTAACAGGCACTCTGCCGTCAACCTGGTTTACGAAGCTATCAGATTCATTAAAAACAACTGGATCTACCCATGAAAAATTATGAACAATATGCCCTGGAAGACTTTGTCCAGGATTTCTACTTCCGTCAGTGGGCATTGGGTATGCTGGATCCTAAAGATAATTTCTGGGAAACCTGGAGCCAATCCAACCCGGAGAAAAGGTTACTGATGGAAGAAGCCGCCAGCATGGTCGTAGGGCTGGCCTTCAAGGCGGAAGAGGTCGATTCTTCGGAAATCAGCCAGGCAATTGCCCGGATCGGTCAGCGGCTGCACAAACCACCACTTTTCAGGAGGAAATGGTTCTCCTATGCGGCTGCGGTACTGCTGCCCGCCTTTATTTTTATGACATTGTGGGTTTATCTCAAAGATCATTCCCCGGAGAAAGGCGACGAACAGGTCCGGTTGGCCGCGTCGGGCCCCGGCTGGAGTACCAACGAGAGTAGCGAAGTCATAACGATCCCCCTCTCCGACGGGAGCATGGTAAAACTGTCGCCCGATAGCCGGATCAGGGTAGATGCGCAATTCGGGAAGATCAACCGCATGGTGTGGCTGGAAGGCGAAGCTTCTTTCGATGTAATCAGGAAAACAGAGCAGCCTTTTATAGTAAAGTCTCACAATGTGGTAACCAGGGTGCTGGGTACGGTCTTCCATGTAAAAGCCTATGATTACGATGAAAATGTATCCGTATCCGTCTCCTCCGGGAAGGTAACTGTTCAGAAAACAGCGGAAGCCCCCCGGGAGGAAGAAGCCGTAGCCGAAATGGTGCTGACGCCGAATCAGCAGGCGGTCATTTCGAGGAAGAACGACAAAATTATCAAAACGCTGATAGATGCTCCCGCTATCCTGAGACAACCCGATCATTACCGGCACTTCACCTTCAACGATACGCCGATTTCGGAAGTATTTGCGACGCTCGAGCAGGCCTATGGCATCCCGATCGCCTACGATAAAGAGAAACTCGCCAAATGCAACCTGACAGCCAGGCTGACCGAAGAAGACCTTTTTAACAAGCTGGATCTTATCTGCGAGACGATACAGGTAAGCTACAGGATAACGGACGGCCAGATACTGGTCAACGGCCCGGGATGCGATTGAAAGTAGAAAAATCCGGCGGCACTGCGAATGCCACCGGAAAGATTGCCGGGAAACCGCTGCGAACGGTTACCGGCAGGATTCTTGTCCAAACATCACTGAACTCTATGTTAAACAAAAACCGCCTGTAAGGCAATTCAAATCTATGAAATACCTTTTACAAAAGCATGATCTGCTGTTTAGAATCATGAGGATCAGCATCCAACAAATCAGCATGCTGCTGCTTGCCGTGAGTATTTCAAACGCCACGGTGCTTTCGGGCCAGAATGTACTGGAACAGCGGATTTCGATAAAAGCTGAAAACAAACCCTTGAAATCTGTATTATTTCAGATTGAAAAAGAGGCGAATGTAAGGTTCATGTATAGCTCCAAAGTAGTGGGAGCTGATCGAAAAGTCGACGTTTCAGCCACCAGGCAACCTTTGGGAGAAATCCTGCAGGCCGTCTTCGAACCGCTCGGGCTCGGTTACAGGATAAGCGGAGAGCATATCATCCTGAGCCGTATCCGGACACCTGAAAGCAGGCTCAATCACCTTTCTCCGCTGACGCCGAGGATACAGGCTCCGGCAGAACGAAACATCACCGGTACAGTCCGGGAAGCCGGAGGAGAGTATCTTCCGGGTGTCAGCGTTTTACTGAAAGGCACTCACAAAGGAACCGTTACTGATCCGGCGGGAAAGTTTGTGCTGACGCTCACTGAGAATGAGCTTACCCCTGAGGCCGTCCTGGTCTTTTCCTTTGTCGGCTTTATATCAAAGGAAATTGCCGTCGGCAACAGGACACAGATTGACGTAGAGCTCCAGCTTTCAACCAATCAGCTGGACGAACTGGTCGTAGTCGGATACGGAACGGTGAAAAAAAGCGACCTGACGGGGGCTGTCGTGCGCCTGGATGCGTCTACTTTCCAGGACCAGCCAATGACCCAGATAGGCGATATGCTGACAGGGACTATCGCCGGTTTTAATGCCAACCAGTCGACAGGAGCGGCCGGCGGAAGTTCAATGGAAATACGCGGCCCGAAATCGCTTAATGCTTCCCGCGCGCCTATGGTCGTGCTGGACGGCGTGATTTATAACGGGAGCATGGCAGACATCAACCCGGCAGATATCGAATCTGTGGATGTTTTAAAAGATGCCAGCTCCGCGGCTGTTTTCGGAGCCAGAGCGGCAGCAGGGGTCATCCTCGTCAACACCAAAAAAAGTAAGGAAGGGAAGGCCAGAGTTAATTTTACTGCTAATGTAGGAGTAGCCGGCACCACCAACCAATACAAGCCTTTTGACGCAAACGGGTATCTTACTTTCAGGCAGGATGTGCTCAGGGCCATCAACCCGAATATGCCTGCTTTTTATTATGACAATCCTACACAGCTTCCTGCCGGGGTAACGATTGATCAATGGAGAGCCGCAAGCAATAACCCGCAGACTGATAATACCAGGGAATGGCTGAGCAGGCTGCGCTTTTTTGATGTAGAGTCATCAAACTACATGGCCGGTAAAACAGTAGACTGGTACAACGAAGTGATACAAAAGGGAGTAAGACAAAACTACACTGTGAGCGTAGAAGGCGGAAGCAAGGACATCACCTACTACTGGTCGCTGGGATACGACAACAATGAAGGAGTGATCCGCGGCGATAAGTTCAAATCCATCCGCTCAAGGTTAAACATCGACTTTAAGGTAAACAACTGGCTGAGCCTGGCCGCCTATTCACAATTCGGCGACCGCGATCAGAGCGTCGTGCAGGCCAGTTTGTCGCAGATGTATATTATGAGCCCGTACGGTGATAATTTCGACGAGAACGGCAACATCGTGTGGTTTCCCAATACATTTGCCACTCCCAACCCGCTGATCGACTATTACGGACAGCAGCGCTACAACAGGGCCAATACATTCTTCACTTCCTTACAGGGCAAGATAAAGCTCCCCCTCGGGTTCGATTACAAGCTCTCTTTCCAGCCGAGGTACAACTGGTCAAAAGACTACAACTTCTGGCCTTCGACTACGCAGATGGGAGGGCAAACCTATTCGAACGGGTACGGTACCCGGAACGATGCCAGCAGCTACGAATACATTGTAGACAATCTTTTGCACTGGAACAGGTCTTTCGGCAATCACAGCTTCGACGCCACGCTGCTGTACAGCATAGAGCAGGCTCTTTCATGGAGCTCGACACATGGGAACCAGACTTTCGTCCCCAATCAGAATCTCGGTTTCCATGGCTTACAATACGGGACCAATCCCTTCCTGACCAACAGCGACACCAAGATAACGGGAGATGCAGCTATGGGGCGGATTAATTACGCTTTCAAGGATCGCTACTTATTTACCGGCTCTATCCGGCGGGATGGCTATTCCGCATTCGGAAACGAGAATCCCCGGGCGGTATTCCCGGCCATGGCGGTTGCCTGGAAAATATCGGAGGAGCCTTTCTTCAATATAAACCCGGTCAGCTATATGAAGCTGAGGCTTTCCTGGGGGATCAACGGCAATCGCGAGATCGGGGCTTACTCTGCGCTTGCGCAGCTCACCTCCAACCTCTATTATGACGGAACAGGTGTGCAGGTAGGGGTCTATAACAATACGCTGGCCAACCACGGTTTGAGATGGGAACGCACTACCTCCATCAACCTGGGGCTCGACGCCGGGTTATTGAACAACAGGA
Organism: Spirosomataceae bacterium; assembly: GCA_037191015.1. Classification (GTDB taxonomy): domain Bacteria; phylum Bacteroidota; class Bacteroidia; order Cytophagales; family Spirosomataceae; genus Ravibacter. The sequence goes on along the minus strand of JBBCKD010000011.1, from coordinate 27,180 downwards.
TCAACGCGACCCTGGAATACTATGACATGACGACCACAGACCTGCTGATGAACCGGCTGCTTCCTGAGATAACCGGGTTTACCAGCATAACTACCAACCTCGGCGAGCTGGGCAACCGCGGCTTCGAACTGGCCCTCAGCTCGGTGAATGTCAGCAGAAGTAATTTCAACTGGAAATCCAGCCTGGTATTTTCATTGAACCGCAACAAGATCAAAAAGCTTTTCGGCGACTACGAAGAGGTGGTGGAAAACGGCCAAACTATTCGCCGGGAATTGCCGGATTATTCAAATGAATGGTTTCCCGGGCAGCCTATCGACCGCATCTGGAATTATAATATGGAAGGTATCTGGCAGGAAGAGGAACGAAACAAGGCCCAGGAATACCGCCTGCAGCCGGGAGACATTAAAGCTACCGACGTAGATGGAAACGGGGTATACGAGGGATTGACAGACAAGATGTTTATCGGCTATTCCGCCCCCCGGTACAGGGCAGGTCTGAGAAATGAATTCAGCTTTTTCAAAAACTTTTCGGCTTCGGTTTTCATAAGGGCCGATTTAGGACATCTGGGTTCTTTCGCTGACGGGCTTCGCAGGGGCGGGGCAGACACCTATGACAGGAGGAATGCCCAGGATTTCCCTTACTGGACTCCTGAAAACCGGAATATGGACTTCCCGAGGCTGACGGCCAATACAAACGTATTTGGCGGCGGCATCATGATGTACAAGCCGATGTCGTTTGTCAGGGTACAGGACGTATCGCTGGCCTACAGGATGCCGGCATCGCTGCTGAGTGCTATAAGGGTCGACAACCTGCGGATCTACGCTTCAGCAAGGAACCTGCTCACTTTCTCAAAATGGCCGGGATGGGACCCCGAAAGCGGGATGGCCCCCATGCCCCAGATTTTCACAATGGGATTGAAGTTCGGGCTGTAGCGGATAAAACGATAAAAGTACCGGCAGAGAACGCAAAGTCCTGCCTGATATAAGACTTCAAAAAGATAAATGATATGAAAAATATTTTTAAAACCGGGCTTCTTTCATGCCTCCTGGTAGCTTTTCTCACCTCCTGTGACGGCGACTGGCTGAAGCCGGAGCCCCTGTCATTTTTCAGCCCGGAAAACGTCTACGTAGATAAAGCCGGATTTGAATCGCTCCTGATCTCTATGAGAAAAGATCTGCGCACCGAAAATTCCGGGGCCATGAACTACCTGATCATGGAAACCTCCGCATCGGACCTCGCTGCTCCCTGGTCTCAGCTGGATTTTTATAACCTCACCCCGAATACAGATGTATATTATCGTTTCCTGGCGATGTTTGCCGCGGTATATACGTCTATCAAAAATGCCAATGTGCTGATAAGCAGGATAGACAATATTAGCTGGGACAACCAGCGGGACCGGAACGGGCTGCTGGCCGAAGCCTACTGGCACAGGGCTTACTGGTATTACAGGTTGGTCAATTCTTACGGAGATGTGCCTTTTATCAACAGCGAGATTTCCGGCGCCAAGCTCGATTTTTACACGCACAGCCGCTGGACTATCCTGGAAAAAATAAAGTCCGACCTCGAATATGCGACCGAATGGCTGCCGGTTTCAGCCGGCCCGGGGGTGATCACAAAAGGCGCCGCCGATCATCTCCTGGCGAAAGTCTACCTCGCCAACCTGGAGTATGACAAAGCGATTGAGGCGGCATCAAGAGTGATCAATGGTCCTTATTCTCTGGTAAACCAGAGATTCGGAATCGATGCGGATAAGCCCGAGCGAAACCTGATATGGGATTTACACCGCCCCAGGAATTTTAATGTACCGGCCAATACCGAGACCATTCTGGCGACAGTCGATCGTTTTGAAGCTCCTACAGGCGCACGCACGGCAGGACTTTATACGATGAGGCACTATAATTGTCAATGGTTTCAACCGCAGGTACTGGATAGCGAAGGCAAGGTAGGAATGGTAGCAAGCGGACCGATGTATGATTCGCTTGGAAGAGGAAATGCCAATGTGAGGCTGACCCATACCTACCAGTACGGCATCTGGAATTACCAGGGCGCTACCTGGAGAAATACAACCGACCTCCGCCGTGCCGATATCAACTGGGTCGATATACATGAATTGCGCTATAACAACCCCAATTCCAAAGATTACGGGAAGCCTATCGATATCAAATACCTGGCCAACCCGATCGATACCTTCAAACACGTATATGCCATGCCTCACTACATCATGTACGTGCCCCAGGATGACCCCAAAGCGCAGCCGTTCGGAGGTCACGGTGACTGGTATGTGTTCAGGCTGGCGGAAACATACCTGATCCGGGCTGAAGCCTACTTCTGGAAAAATCAACTGGCCGAAGCTGCGGAAGACCTCAACAAGGTACGCCTGAGAGCTAAAGCGCTGCCTGTTTCGGCCAGCGAGGTAACCCTCGATTTTATCATGGATGAGCGCGCTCGTGAGCTCTTTGCCGAGGAACCGCGCCATTCGGAGCTGGTCAGGGTTTCGTATATGGCAGCCAAATCAGGCTATGGAGGCTATAACCTGGCCGGCTTTAGCCAGAAAAATTACTACTATGACCGGGTCATGAAGTATAACAATACCTATGAAAAGAAGATCGAGCTTCTGGGGAATATCGCCAACCTGGCACCCTTTCATGTCCTGTGGCCGATCCCTTCAAGCGTGATCACAGCAAATACATTGGGCGTGATCAACCAGAACGAGGGCTATGACGGCGCTAATCTGAATGTGCCGCCGCTGACCACGATTGAATAGCGATTCAGGGCGCTTACACCACTATCATAGAATTACGGGGCATTGTATATTTACGATGCCCCGTTTTATATTTTATATCATTACCCGAATTCACCGGGGGAGATGGATTCACGTCCTGCTCGGGATCGCACAAAATCAGCGGAATTGGTATTTTGTTGTTAAAAACTTTACTCAGAATCATAGCTGAAAAATTTAATCTATATATTTGTTTTTTCAGCCGGCAGGTAATTTGGAAAAGGGAAATAACGATATCGAACTCTGGAAAGCCTTTAAAAAAGGTGATGAAAATGCCTTTTCCTTTATATACCGGACGCACATCAAAGCCCTTTATCAGTATGGCCACAAGATCTCTCCGGATACCCGGGTGATAGAGGACTCTATCCAGGACCTGTTTGTCGATCTGTGGAAGAGCCGTGAAAATCTGAGCGATACGGATTCCATAAAATTTTACCTGTTTCGCATCCTCCGTCGGAAAATAAGCAGGAACCTACTGTATTCCGACAGGAGTGAGCCATTGGAAGAAAGCCAGTCCGGCCTCATGCCGCATAGTATCCCGGGCACAGAATCCTATGAAAACGAGCTCATCGAAAACGAAAGCAGGGGTCAGCAGACCCGGCAGCTCAGCCACGCGCTTTCACAGCTTCCCTCCAGGCAAAAGGAAGTGGTCAATTTACGATACTTCCATGGCTTCAGCCATAGCCGGATTGCCGAACTAATGGGAATCTCGCTGCAGTCGGTCCATAATCTTCTTCAGAAATCCATGAAATCGCTCCGGGGCCTGCTCGTCGAAAATCCCGGCCTGTTGCTTTCGTTCCTGGTAACGCTTCTATGACACCGCCGGGATTCCTGATCAATACCCGGTCTGTCTCACCGCTCATTCCTCCTACCCCACTCCTCTTTTTATCCAGAATTTAACTTTTTTGTAAAAAAATTTACTCCGGGAGGGTAATCTACCGCCGGAAGCCTCATTGGTATAGATAGGAACCAACCATCCCGATCGCACATGGACTTTTCATCCTTCGAACCAGAAGACTTTGCGGCCAACGAATCTTTTTCTGAATGGGTGCTGAACCCTGACTCAGGATCGGACGCCTTCTGGATAGATTGGATAGAAAGACATCCGAAGAAAAGGAAGGATATCGAACAAGCGCGACAGATCGTCCTGATGGCCCGGTCAGATCAGAGTGACCTCCCTTCGGATGGGACGATCGAGCGGCTCTGGACAGGAATCACCCAGCGTACGGCCCGGCCGGACAACGTACAAAAGGGCTTTTTCCTTCGGCTCCGGCCCGCCCTCAGGGTCGCTGCTTCCGTAGCAGCCATCCTGGTAGTCGGGCTGCTTATTTACCGCTTCTGGCCGTATTCCAACCAGGTCTACACAACGTCTTATGGCGATACTATGCAATGTCGGCTGCCTGACGGCACCCTGGTAACCCTGAATGCAAATTCAGTACTCCGGGTTGATCGCTCCTGGCAAAAAAGCGGACAGCGGAAAGTATGGCTGCAGGGAGAAGCGTTCTTCAATGTTCACCCGGGAATCCGGGATGGTAAGCCCGTTAAGTTTGTGGTGCATACTCAGGATCTGAGCATTGAGGTAAAGGGCACCCAATTCAACGTGAACACCCGTAAGGAGCAAACCAGGGTAGTCCTTTCTGAAGGAAACATACAATTGCATCTGACAGAAGGGAATTCATCGAGAACGATCCGGATGAAACCGGGGGATTTGGTAGACTATTCGGGCAAAAGCCAGGCCCTTTCCGTAAAACGTGTAGCAGATACTACTCCTTTGCATTCCTGGAAAGACCGCAAGTGGATACTGGACCAGACAGAATTATCGGAAGTAGGTACGCTTATCCGGGAAACGTATGGACCTACCGTTCAGTTCGGAGATGAAGCCCTTGCCAGCCTGAAAGTGACGGGAATAATCCCCTCTGATAATCTTGAAGATATCCTGGAAGCCCTTGAAAGCATTCTGCCTGTCGATATCCGCAAAAGCTCCGGTAAAATAATCGTTGAAGCCCGCAACCCTTAAGCTTTAAAAGACAAAAACTAAACTTCTTGTTATTTCCATGAAAAGAAACTACTTCTTTATTAGTGGATTGCTATGCCTTTTTTTTACCGTGCATAGTCCCGCCCCGAAAGCCCAGTTGCTGGCATCCGGCTATGCCCAGCAGAAGGATCCTTCCAGCCAGTCGGCCTGGTACTCCGTTGAAACGATACTGAAAGAGCTGGAGGCGCGCCACTCCATCTATTTTATGTACGAAAGCGACAAGATCCGGAAAATACAGGTTCCATACCGTCAGATACCCGGTGAAGATGTAAGAAAAACGCTGGATCGTATCCTGAAATCCAATGGCCTGGATTACAAGAAGCACGGCAAAATCTACGGGATCTTCCTGAAGAGCTCCGACAAACAATCCGTCCGGAAACTCAGGCAAGAGCTGCAAAATCGCCCTTCTCCCGAAAAAGTAATATCCCTTCAGCTTCCTGTAACATCGCTTAACCCGGTCCCGTCCCCTCAGCATATCGATTCTTTCTCAGATAAGACCGTGCAGGGAAAGGTTCTTTCACAGGATGACAATGAAGCACTTCCCGGGGTTAGTGTACTAGTTAAAGGCACATCCCGAGGCACTACGACAGATGCCGGGGGTAATTTCAGGCTGGAAGTTCCGGACTCTGCGGCCGTGCTGGTATTAAGCTATGTCGGGTATATCAGCCAGGAAATCACCGTAGATAACCAGTCTTTCCTTAATATAAAGCTTGCTGTCGACAACAAAGCGTTGGAAGAAGTAGTGGTAGTGGGATACGGATCAGCTAAAAAGAAAGACCTGACCGGATCTTTAGCCCGCGTAGACCTGGAAAGGAGCCGGCTGCAGCCCAATATAAACCCGGTACAGAACCTGCGCGGCACAGTGGCGGGAGTAACGGTGACCGACAACGGCAGGCCCGGATCGGACGCATCGATCATGATCCGCGGCAGAAACTCGATCTCGGCGAGTAACAGCCCGTTGATCGTATTGGATGGGATTATTTATGCAGGAGGAAGCCTTTCCGACATCAACTCTAACGATATTGAGTCAATTGACATACTGAAAGATGCCAGTTCTTCCGCCATCTACGGATCTTTGGCAGCCAATGGTGTAATTCTCATTACTACTAAAAAGGGGACTTCTACCAGGCCCCGGATTAATTATAATGCCTACTTCGGCACCTCCGACTTTGCCCACGCGCCAGAATACCGGAATGCCGAACAATATCTTCAGGCTCGGAAGGATGCTGAAATTATGGATAACGGGCCATTGCCGTTCCAGGTACTGGAAGAGCAGAATATCGCAGCAGGCATCGTCATCGATCCCTGGGAAGAGATTAAACGACGAGCACCGGTCCACAGCAACGAACTGAGCGTCTCGGGCAGGAGCGATCGTGTCAATTATTACTTTTCGGGATCCTATTCGGATATAAAATCTCCTGTAAAAGGCGATAATTTCAAGCGCCTGGCCGCACGGGTCAACCTGGATATAGCTGTTACCGATTGGTTGAGCATCGGCACCAACAGCGGTTACAGTTCCAGGGACAATTCGGGTGTAAGGGCCAGCCTGCTTTCTGCCAGCCAGCTCAGTCCTTTCGCAAACCTGTATTATGACGACGGACTGCCTCGCCCCAAGCCGATGTCAATAGGTGCGGTGAGCAACCCGCTTACTGCCACCCTGCTCAACTGGAACCTGGATGAAACCAACACATTATTTACCAATACGTATGCCGATGTGACCCTGCCTCTTCCAGGTTTGACCTACCGCCTCAACGTAGGGTATACCCAACGAAATATCAGGCGTTATGACTATACCCCCACTTTCCAGCGTGAGCAGTTTTTCAACCTGGGCAGCGGTAGCAGGTACAATCAACATTACCATAACACTACAATCGAAAACATTGTACGGTACGACAGAACCATCGGGAAGGGCCATGACTTAAATTTTACATTTTTATACGGGACCTATGTAACAGGCGACGAAAGCTCCACAATGAGCAGTAATAACATTTTTAATGATGCCCTGGGCTATAATGCGCTGCAGGTAGGAGAAAACTTTTCCATCAATACAACGGCCGGTAAAAGCCAGCAGCTGTCCACCATGGGAAGACTGGGGTATCGCTACAAAGGGAAATACATTATGGACCTTACCATGCGGAGAGACGGATATTCTGCATTTGGCAAGGGCCGGAAATTCGGGCTTTTCCCCGCGGTAGGTTTAAGCTGGAACCTGTCGGAGGAACATTTCATATCCCGGCTTTCGGTCATCGATAACCTGAAATTGAGGGCATCATGGGGTAAAAACGGGAACCGGGGGGTCAGCCGTTATTCTTCATTAAGCAACATGACCCAGAGCTACTATGTTTTCGGAGACGGCGGGAGCCCGTCTGTCGGGCTTTATACCACTTCGCTGAGCAATCCGGAGCTGGGATGGGAGACTACCGTAAGCACTAATTTCGGAGTGGATTTCGGCTTTTTCGCCGGCCGGCTGAGCGGGTCTGTGGACTATTATCAGACCCGTACCAACGACTTGCTCCTTAACCAGTCCATACCAAATATGTCCGGATTCACCACGTTTTTAAGAAACATAGGTGAAACGGCAAACAAGGGCCTGGAAATCGCCTTAAATACGGTCAATTTTCGTAGGGGGTCGTTCGAATGGAATACCAATATTGTTTTTGCTTTAAACCGCAATAAAATCGTCCGGCTCACGGGCAACGACCAGGACGGAGACGGGATCGAAGACGACGATATCAGCAGCGGATGGTTTATCGGCCACCCGCTCGGATCTCAGTTTGACTATGTATTTGACGGCATTTACCAGGAAGGCGACGAAGACCTTTCCCTGTTGGCGGGCTCCCGCCCGGGACATGTGAAGTTCAGAGACCTTAACGGAGACGGGATCATCACACCGCAGGACCGGACCATAATCGGGTCAGACCAGGCCAACTTTACAACTGGAATCACCAACACATTTTCTTATAAAGGTCTAAGCCTGATGGTTCTTTTTAACCTTCGCCAGGGCGGGCAAAGCAGAAACTCCATTCTGAATGCAGGAACCAACTATTATGACCTGATGAACACGCTGAACCTGCCTTACTGGATGCCTGATAACCCAATCAATACGTATCCGGCCATCAATTACCGGAACCCGCTGGGTTACGGATTTTACCAGAGCCGGAGTTTTGTCAGGTTGCAAGACGTTGCTTTATCGTACGATGTCCCGGTAAGCTTGCTTCAGAAAATAAAAGTAAGTAACCTGAAAGTTTATGTAAGCGGGAAAAACCTGGTTACCTGGACGAAATGGAACGGGTGGGATCCGGAACACGGGGCGGGCAGCAACCGGAATCCGGGTGAAAACGGCCCCTTGCTCAAAACCTATACCATCGGACTGAATCTTCAACTCTAATAATCCGGTCACAGCAATGAACAAATCAGCTAAAAATAAAATCGTAAAATGGACCTGCCTGGCCTGCCTGCTGGCAGCCGGCGCGGTCGTGACAAGTTGCGGCGAATCGTTTCTGGACGAAGTTCCCCTGGACCGCTTCAGCCCCGAAAATCTGCTGGTGGACGAAGCTGGTTTTGAAGCAGCCACCATTGCCTTATATCATGCAGCCAGGGAAGAACACCAACTCGACGGCGTAAGCTTCGACTATATGAACCTTGGCACGGATATCGTAGAGTGGGGACGTCCTGACAGCCGTGGCTTCAAAGATTATACGCTCCTTAATTCACAGTTTGATCCTGTAGTAAAGTATTGGGACTGGGCATATCGGGACGTGATCCGGCAAACTAACCTGATCCTGGATAATCTGGATAACCCCAACGTTAACCTAAGCGAGTCGGCCAGGGCCTCTTTTGCCGGACAAGCTAAATTTTTCAGGGCTTATGCTTATACCGTGTTGGTCAATCTATACGGAGGTATACCAATTGTTGACAGGCAGATATCCGAGCCTAAATTTGATTTCCAACGTGCTTCGAAAAGAGAAGTGCTGGAGTTTATCCGAAAAGATCTGGAAGAGGCAGCATCGGAGCTGCCCATCGTGCAAAATGAGTCAAACGGGCGTATCTACCGCGCTGCCGCCTATCATTTGCTTTCAGAAATCTACATTAGCTTAGGTATGGAAACAGGAGATGCCTCTTTTTACGATCGTTCGGTGGAAGCGGCATCCAGCGTCATCAACGGGGATGCAGGCCAATACCAGCTTATGACCGAACGTTTCGGGGATTTATCGAGACCGGGCGATGTATTTTCCGATTTGTTCTGGACCAACCAGCAGAACCGTAACTCAGGAAACCTTGAAGTGATTTTGACCTGGCAATTCGAAAGCTTTACATTGGGAGGTGGCACCAGTCTGTCAGGAGTTGCTGCCGGCAATAATCACATTCGTCTTTGGGGGCCCGAATATGACCGGATAAGAACACCAAATTCGGTTTTGAACATACCCGCCGATAGCCTGCAACGCGGTATCGGCGTGATGGTGCCGCTCAACTACTTCAAATACGATATCTGGAAGCTCGACCCCAATGATATGCGGAACTCACATTACAACATCCGTCGCCAATACTATTACAACAACCCTGCAGACCCGGAGTATTTCGGAAAAAAAATACATACCACCCGGGTTGCTAACGGACGACTCGTGGTAGCTCTGCCCGATGGGACGCCGACCAACCAGATCCTGGATACGCTCCGGATGTACTATCCATGGATTAGAAAAACAGATGGAATCCCCTTTAATGACGACGTGACCGCCGGAAGAACTGCCAACGAAATCATCATTATGCGGCTGGCAGAAACGTATTTACTCAGGGCAGAAGCTTATTACCGGAAAGGGGACCTGGCCAATGCCGCAAAGGATTTAAATACGGTAAGAGCGCGGGCCAAAGCGCTGCAAATCACTGAGAGCGAAGTAAATATTGATTTCATATTGGACGAACGTGCGCGGGAACTCGTAATTGAAGAACAGCGGAGACGCACCCTGAGCCGTATGGGACTTCTTTATGAAAGAGTAAAAAAATATAACTATTCCTCAGCAACAACTATTCAGCCCTTTAACGAATTATGGCCGATTCCACTGCGGGTAATTGATTCAAATTCGGGTGCCGCTATCCAGCAAAATCCGGGATATCATTGAAGCGAAGGCGATTTAAATCAAGTTTTAATATCAGAATTAAATGAACAGAAGAAAATTCCTACATCTTAGCATTCCGGCAACGGGCGCTATCATGATGGCACCCGGTCTTTTGGGTGCCGGCGCAAGAGCAGAGATCAATCGCCAGTTTAGCGGTAGTCCCGGATTTGAAACTTATGATCTCCTGGTCAACGGAGGCGGGTTAGCCGGCTATTTCGCGGCAATGGATGCTGCGAGATCGGGAAAGCGCGTGCTCCTGGTGGAACGTCGCAGCGCGCTGGGATTTGACCTCACCGCAAAAGGCCGGCTCTATCTGGGTAAGGAGGGCCTCGACAAATTTTCCCCGGAGCTGAGGCAGCTCTTTATACCGGAAGGGGAAAAGCCTGAGATTCATAATAAAAATGCGGGTGCTGACAGCATAATCGGAGATGAGCTGGGGCTGCTTGCAGGCAGTCTGAAAAAGGGGCTTCTCCGCAATCTCCTGGTCAGCAGGATAGACGTGCTGTTAATGACCGACGTATGCGGCCTTTTTTCTGACGGAGGAAGCGTTTCCGGAGCATTGCTGGCGACCAAACAGGGCACTTATTCGGTAAAATGTTCCGGTTTCCTGGATGCCAGTGATACCAGGTTGTTCAGTCGTAATCTTGCCGGAGTAGAACCATCGCCGGTCTCTGCTGCCTGTACCCTTGAAATCTGGAAGGCCGGGAATCCGGTAAAAAAGGAAGTGAAAGTACCGGCGGATCTGGGAATACTGAATAACACAATTCACCTGCACCCGGGTAAGCATGCCGACCACCAGGTATTCCTGGAGTTTTCTTTTGATGCGGAAGGAGAGTCTATCGATAATATTGAGCATAAAGCCCGGAGAATAACTGAAAAAATAGGGAATTCGCTACATTCCCTGGATGCAACGCTGAACAAAGCTATGATCCAGCAACTCCCCTGGGAATGTACGTACAACCTGGCTGATAAGAAATTACCGGGGACTAAACTAAAATCCCACTACATATCGGAAGAAATTCCGGTACGCACGTGCGCCGACATTCTGAAAACTAAAGAAGCTGCAGAAAAGGCTGCTAAATCGGTAAAAAACGGGGGGAAAAAGCTTACACTCGCCCAGCTCCATTTGCCGGGCGCCATAGTCGCTGCCAAAGATATCAGCTTTGGCCGGATCGATGAACCAGGGTTGAGCGTCCCGCTGCAAAGCTGCTCACTCAATTGGAACAGCCTGCTACCCGATAAAAGCGCCTACCAGGTAGTAGTAGCCGGTGGTGGCACCGCCGGTAGCATGGCGGCACTCGGAGCACTGGAAAAGGGTGCCAGAACCATTGTGATCGACTATTTCAATGAACTGGGGGGAAGCAAGACCATGTGCGGTGTGATGGGGTACTATCACGGCTGCAAGGATCAGAAGTACTTCAAGCAGCAGGATGCAGAAGCCAACCAGCTCGCTACGGTAGCCAATATGACCAAAAAGCTCGGCCGTATGCAATACCTGCGGACACGGACGCTCGATCGTAACGGAGCTTTTATGGGCCGGGCTATTCTCTGCGGAGCCGTCAAAGAAGGAAATACCCTTAAAGGTGCACTGGTTTGCCATGACGGCCAACTGAAAGTCCTTACCGGTGATGTCCTCATCGATGCTACCGGCGATGGTGACCTGGCCGATTTTGCGGGAGCTGAATTTGAAATAGGCGACTCCAGAACGCACAAAACCCAAAACTATAGCCAGTGGGATATTAAAGGGGCGGGCCCCACTCCTTCCAACCCCACGAGGGACTATGATATCCTGAACACAACCAGGATCGGCGAACTTCAAAGAGGTTTGTTCCTTTCCCACTACGAGGCGCATTTTTACGATTTCCACCCTATGCTTGCAGTGAGAGAATCGCGCCGGATCAAAGGGGTCTATCAGCTGGATTTTCTCGATGCCGTCGAAGGCACACACTTTGTCGATACGCTGGTTCAGGCCAGCAGTGATTTCGATCCTCACTATGTAGGCGCATCGGAATTTACGCGCTGCGGCTTCCTGCTTCCGCATTCCAACAAAGTTGTATTGGAAATTCCTTACAGAAGCATTGTCCCTGAAAAAATTGACGGCTTACTGATTTCCGGAAGAGGCTTCAGTCAATCGCAGAATGCGCTTCAGTTTACCCGTATGACCGCCGATCTCATCGTATTGGGTTATCTTACGGGACAGATCGCCGCAGACCTGGCCTGGAAAGGCACACGCCCGAGAGATTATGATGTTGCGCCGATTCAAAAAGAATGGGATGCCCTGGGCTATTACCCCGAAGGTTTTTTCAACAAGAAAAAAGACAACAGTCTTCATGATAAATCGGAGATCGAACGCCGGGTAAAAGAGCTCGGTTCCGGGAAGAGGGAGTATCTTTATGAAGTAATCAAGCTGCCCGCAGAAACTGCACTACCCGTCATAAAGCAGGCTTTTTCCCCGGCCTCAGACACCGGTAAACTATTGCTGGCCAAATCACTTGCCTGGTTTGGAGATACGACCGGCAACGAGTTAGTGGCTGATGAGCTGGAAAAACTTTACCAGGAAGAGGCAGCCAAAGGATATCCCGCCGACTTTGTTGACAACTACGATCTCATCCGCGGACGCGAGCATAACGTCCTGGAAGGCCACTATTGGCGCATCAACCAGAATATCGGGCTCCTTGCCATGTCGGGTAACCCCAGGTTTAACGAGCTTATTGCCGGAATACTTGTCAACACGACTTCGGGGGGACCGATGATGACACGCGAAAATGAATATTTTGACGGTCGTATCGACCTGAAGCTGGTTCCTTTCCACAACCGTATACTCAACCTTTGCTTTTATGCGGAACGGCTTCCCGATCACCGGTTCATAGATCCTTTCCTCAAACTGCTGAGGGATGAGCATATCGGCGGTTTCGTCACCAAAGATGCGGAGAAAACGCGTTGGAGGGTATACGGCGGTGACCTGGAGCTGTTTATTGCGGCGGCACTCGCCAGGAGCGGCGGACAAAAAGGTTATGAACTTCTGGGTGATTACCTGAGCGATATCCACTACGACTTCAAGACATTTGCCTCGCGCGAACTGAGCCGGCTCACCGGCAGGGATTTCGGATACGATGAAAAGAAATGGAAAGCCCATATCGCCGGTCTTTCGTTTCCGCAGCCTACTGTAAAATTAAGAAAAGACCTCGACGTGTAGTATGATGTTGCTGGTCGCTGCTTTTCTTTCATTCGTCGATCCGGGACCAGTGTTTTACCGGAGTAAAACGGTACCTTCAGAACGCCTCACCCGGCAGACGGAACAATACCAAATCACTGATGATCAGGGAAAAACAACGGACGTGGAACTTTTGTCCGACCCCGCTACCCATAAAATTTACTGGTATCGCAGGCTTTTTACCGAAGTCTGCCTTACCGGTGAATGTCGCCCTATCGACATTGGGATTTACTGGACCGGCGAGGGGAAATACCTGGGAGTCGAAATTTTCGGTGAAAATCTTACTAAAACCGACCATTCCGACTTTTCGGATTTTGACTACCGCAAGCTCGAATCGGTGCTGAGAGATGAGTGGTCACCATTAAGAGAATTCGAATTTGACGAGCTTGTAGATGAAAAAAAAGAGGGGGTAGATGCCACAACAGGAGCAACTAAAAAGGTGATAGCCGACGCCTCGGTAAAAGATGCGGTCTATACGACGTATACGATGTGGCACCTGGTCCATGTGGGAGAAGGCGAACAACTGGCATTGCTTACTTACCGGTACCTTAACGACAACCCGCAGGCGCTTTCAGCCTCTCTCCGGGATGAAGCTCCGGAATATCTCGCCTTCCTCCTCGATGGGGTCACCTCCGGGAGCCTGGCTATCAGTCCCGGGCTCGTTTCAGTGATCCTGAAGGGGCTGAACCATCCCGACGTGCCGCTGAAAAGCAGCGCCTTCAGAGCGATAGGTGTCCTACCCCTCGACAACCCGGAAGTACAATCCGGAATTGCACCGGTTTATAAGCAATGGGCCATCCCCGACAAAAACCGCTTCCTGCTGTCGGCATCCGGCCTGGGGACATTGCATGAAAAGCTCTATAAAACGCTCGCTGCGGATCTGGAGCAGAATAACGCCTGGTTTCTGAGCTCGCTGATATCCGTTCTGGCTGCCGCGAAGGTGCAATCACCGGAAGTCATTGAAAAAATAAAGAAACTGGAAAAATCTGGCAACCCTCAATTGGGAGATGCTGCCAGAAAATTCCTGGCTGCGGTGAAACCGGGAAAAGTAAGAGGAGAATTAAACGAATAACAATAAAACCACTACGGATAAAAGTTAACCACGGAGTACCGTGGTTATCTCCCTCAATCCTTGCTTTTCAGCAGCCCGTTCCAGACAAGCGCAGCCAGGATGCCGCCTATAACCGGCGCCACTATAAATACCCATACCTGGGCGAGGGCAGTTCCCCCTACCAGCAAGGCAGGACCGAGGCTTCTTGCAGGATTGACCGAAGTACCGGTAATGGGTATACCTACCAGGTGGATCAGCACCAGCGCAAGGCCTATGGCGATCCCGGCAAAGCCGCCGGGAGCAAGCTTGTCCGTAGCACCGAATATAACGATCAGGAAGATGAAAGTGAGCACTACTTCAGCCAGGAAGCCCGCGCCAAACGTGAATTTCCCCGGAGAGGCCTCATCGTACCCGTTCTGCCCCAACCCGTTCACCGCCAGGTCATACCCGGGCATTCCTCCTGCTATCAGGTACAGGATCCAGGCCCCCAGCACCGCGCCGATCACCTGCGCTCCTATATAAAACGCGGAATCTTTCGCGCTTATCTTCCCTGAAACCAGCATGGCGATCGTTATAGCAGGATTGATATGGCACCCCGATATCGGGCCGATCGCGTAGACCATCACGAGAACTGCAAGACCAAAGGCGAGCGAGATACCGGCAAACCCTATCTGGCTGCCCGCGATCACGGCGCTGCCGCAGCCCATAAGAACCAAAACAGCTGTACCGATCAACTCAGCAGTATACTTTTTCATATCTGTTATAAATAAAATAGGTGGAAAGTTGTAGAACTTCTTTATGACTTTATAAAACAGCTTTTGGTCACAGCAAAGCGAAAAAAATATTAAAAGTTTGTGATTTTATTTAAAAAATTTCAGAAGTGACCGGTATCAGGTAACTGCCATTCTGAAAAAATCACGAAATTGAAGCCAACAATCTAATCCCAGCAAAAATGAGCGAAATAAAGACCCGGCCTACCGGCAACGATGTGGAAGAGTTCATCCGGTCATTCGCCGACACCGAACAAAAAAGGAAAGACAGCTTCGAGCTCATAAGCCTGATGCGGGAGATCACCGGAGAAGAACCAAAGATGTGGGGCCCTTCCATCATCGGCTTCGGAAATTATCACTACAAATCCGAAAAAAGCCGCCAGGAAGGCGATTGGCCCGTGGTAGCGTTCTCACCGCGGAAAGCTGCTATTTCGCTGTATGTTTATACCGGGTTTCCGGAGCATGAGCACCTTCTGAAAGACCTGGGCAAATTCAAAATGGGCAAAGCCTGCATCTACGTAAAAAAGCTGTCCGATATCAACCAGGAAGCGCTCAAAAAGCTCATGCTGGAAACAATCGGCTTTCTGCAGGCCAAATACGGGAAGTAGCCGGCTACACCCGAACTACATCATCGCTTTCAGGGATCCCGGCTTGCCGGGCTATACGTACTTACCTATCCCGCATCATAGGTAAAATCTATACAATCATAGAACTTATCATTTTGCTTTATAATTATCTCCTGGATAATTTTGTTGCGTTCCATCGATTTTATTTATCGGGTTGGGGCATGCTATTGTCATCACCCGGTCTCTGACAGTCCATGGCCGATCTCAAAGCTGATCGCTCATAGCTGACAGTCCGTACCAGTTTTATCTTTTTAACAAAACCTTTCTATTCATGGAAACCAATTTAAATGATGTCAGCAAATGCCCGTTTCACGGGGGAGCGCAGAAAGCTAGTGTCGCAGCGGGCGGCACACAAAATCACAACTGGTGGCCGAATCAATTGAATCTCAACATACTGCGTCAGAATTCTTCGCTGTCAGACCCTATGGACAAGGATTTCAATTATGCCAGGGAATTCCAAAGCCTGGATCTGGAAGCCGTCAAGGCCGATCTGCGCGCGCTTATGACCGACTCGCAGGATTGGTGGCCGGCTGATTTCGGGCATTACGGACCTTTCTTTATCCGCATGGCCTGGCACAGCGCCGGTACCTACCGGATAGCCGACGGGCGCGGAGGCGCCGGCGCCGGGCAGCAGCGCTTTGCTCCCCTCAACAGCTGGCCTGACAACGTCAGCCTGGACAAGGCCCGCAGGCTTATCTGGCCCGTCAAGCAGAAATACGGGCGTAAGATCTCATGGGCCGATCTCATCATACTAACAGGAAACGTCGCCCTCGAATCCATGGGTTTCAAAACATTCGGCTTCGCCGGCGGCAGGGAAGACGTATGGGAACCTGAGCTTGACGTTTACTGGGGTTCGGAAACAACCTGGCTGGGAGGCGACAAACGCTATTCGGGCGATCGTGACCTGGAAAACCCGCTGGCAGCCGTCCAGATGGGGCTGATTTATGTGAACCCGGAAGGCCCGGACGGGAACCCGGACCCGGTTGCATCAGCGCGCGATATCCGTGAGACATTCAAACGGATGGCTATGAACGACGAAGAAACGGTGGCGCTGATCGCCGGCGGGCACACTTTCGGAAAAACACACGGAGCGGCTCCCGCCTCGCACGTCGGCCCCGATCCCGAGGCATCTTCCATAGAAGCCCAGGGGCTCGGCTGGGCCAACAGCTACGGCACAGGTAATGCCGGAGATACAATAACCAGCGGACTGGAAGTTACCTGGACCAGCACACCCACGCGATGGAGCAGTAATTTTTTCTGGAATCTTTTCGGTTATGACTGGGAATTGACGAGAAGCCCGGCGGGAGCCTACCAGTGGATCCCCACGAACGGAGCCGGCGCAAATTCCGTACCGGACGCGCACGACCGTACCAAACGTCATGCACCGACCATGCTGACTTCCGACATTGCGTTAAGAGCCGATCCCGCGTATGAGAAAATAGCAAGACGCTTCTACGAAAATCCTGAGGAATTTGAAGATGCTTTTGCCAGGGCATGGTTTAAGCTGACCCACCGCGACATGGGCCCCAAATCCCGCTATCTGGGCCCGGAAATACCTGCGGAAGACCTCATCTGGCAGGATCCCCTTCCCGAAGTCGATCATGAATTGATAGACGAGCATGATATAGCCGCATTAAAATCGAAGATCCTCGATTCAGGACTTTCGGTGTCAGACCTGGTTGCTACGGCATGGGCTTCCGCCTCCACCTTCCGTGGCTCGGATAAACGCGGCGGAGCCAACGGAGCCCGCATACGCCTGGCTCCGCAACGGTACTGGAATGTCAACAACCCTACCCGACTTGCAAAGACGCTCGATATACTCGAAAATATCGGGGAAACGTTCAATAGCGCTCAAACGGGGAACAAAAAAGTTTCTCTTGCCGACCTGATCGTGCTGGCAGGATGCGCAGGTGTGGAAAAAGCAGCCAGGGATGCGGGGCATAACGTTACGGTTCCCTTTACACCGGGCCGGACCGACGCCTCTCCCGAACAGACCGATGCAGAATCATTCGATGTGCTCGAACCGGCAGCCGACGGGTTCCGCAATTACATAAGGACAAAGTTTACCGTTCCGACCGAAACGCTGCTGATCGATAAAGCACAATTACTGACCCTCACAGCCCCGGAAATGACGGTATTATTGGGCGGTATGCGTGTGCTCAATACTAATTATGACGGATCGCAGCACGGCGTGTTTACACATCGCCCGGAAACGCTCACCAACGATTTCTTTGTCAACCTGCTTGATATGAGAACAGTGTGGAAATCCACAGACGATACCAACGAAATTTTCCAGGGTACCGACCGGAGCACAGGAGAGCCGAAATGGACCGCTACACGGGCCGATCTGATCTTCGGATCTCATTCCGAGCTGAGAGCCCTGGCAGAAGTCTATGGCGCCGCCGATGCGAGGGAGAAATTTGCCACCGATTTCATAAGAGTCTGGGATAAGGTAATGAACCTGGATCGGTTTGACCTGAAATAGAATAAGTATTTCTATTTTTTTGTAGAATAAATTCTATTATATTCGCATAATTTGTGTAGAAAGTCTATAGCAAGTATAGTACCGAGGGGGGTATTCTCTATTACTATAGCATTCATCTGAACACCCTGCTGCAGTTGCGGCAGGGTGTTTTGTTTTAACATACGCCAAAAAAAGCGAGGCTACCATCCGGTAACCTCGCTTTTTTCGATCTATTCCTTATTACTTCACTATAAAGCTTCTCGTAATAATTTCACCGTTCTCACCCGTCACCTGTAAGATATAGTGACCGGAAGAGAGATTCCTTACATTCAGGACATTGCTTTTCAGCGTCGTGCTCAGAACTTCGATACCGGCGGTGCTGTACACTTTCGCTTTCAGTGATCCGGATACCGGCAGGTCAAGAACAAGCTCGCCTGTTACGACCGGGTTAGGATAAACGCTACCAGTCTGTGTCCTGCCTTTCAGGCTCACCAACCGGCTCAACGAAGTGCTACCGTCCAGGTCTATGCTTTGAATACGGAAATACTGGGTATTGTTACCGGTAAGTTTGTGCGCATAGCTGTAAGCTGCTTCCGGCGTACTGACCGCTTTCACTGTACCTACCTTCCTCCAGTTTCTCGCATCGGAGCTGTTCTGCACTTCAAAAGAAGCTACGTTCAACTGTTCGGTCGTTGTCCACGATACAATGGCAATACCCTGCTCTTCGGTTACGTCGACAGTCTGCCACTTCACCGGAAGCGAGCCTTCCCAATGTAACGTATAAGTTGCCTCATCAGATTCTTCCCCGGCCGCGTCGATCACTATAAAGTCGAAAGAAACTTCATCGTATCCTGTTCCGTCCAGTTGGACAGAAAACTTCGACGGATCAAAATCGGGAATCACCTGATCCACAACCACCTCAACATTGTCATAGAACAGTTTCGGAGCAGCATTCCCCTCCTGGCCTGGCGGCACATAAGGCAGCGCTGTAATCTTTATCGACGGTTTTGCGTCATCCGTTTTGTCGGGATCATATCCTACCGGCTGCTCAACATTTTCGCCCGAAGGATCGATCGCAGGAACTGTACCGTTCAACGGAACCGTAGCGCCCGACAAAGGCTTGGTGATCTTGTACCTCGAATCATCTGTTACCGGCGGCTGCTGGAGACCGAAGTCTACGTTAATTATATTGTTTGAAACCGTTCCAAGATCGATCACGTTCGATTTATTGGTAGGATCAGCAGCACCGCCGTTGTTTACCGGGTCTTTGGTACCTGTATTGACCCACCCCGTGATGGCAGCGCCGGCTGAAAGCGGATCACCTTCCTCCTGCTCCCCGGTAGTCAGGATCACTTTGTAATATCCTCCCAGCTCTACTTCCTCAAACTCATACTTACCGTCTTTTCCTACCTGCACCGACTGCACTACCTCATCGTTTTCATCCACCAGGTTAGCCCAGATATCAGATCCTGTAACAGACGAGTTTCCGCTGTCGCTATCACCATTATCCCCGCTTATCGGCTTTTCCCCGGTTTTTTCCGCATCGCCGTTTACATCATGCCATACATTACCACTGATGGTAACCACATAGGTAACGGTAAGCGTCGCCTCGTTGCTCTCAGCGCCGGCTTCATCCTTTACAGTATATTTGATAGAAGTAGGATTGCCGGTAAAGCCGGACTCAGGAGTAAACGTTACATTGCCGTCGTCATCCACCTCCCAGGTACCTTCACCAGGCACTTCGAATCCAATCAACCTGGTAGGATCTTCAGGATCGTATTGCGGGTTGCCGGGAGTTACGCCAGTCGGAGGTATAAGCCTGATCGTTTCGGGATTAATAGGTACGGTACCATCCGGATCCGTATCGTCTCCAGCGATCAAAGGTATTTCACCCGGAGTTCCCACCGGCACACCTGTTTTTACATGAGGGGTAGCGACCGGAGGCTGCTGAAGACCGAAGTTGACGTTCTCCAAATCAGAAGTTACCGTTCCAAGATCAATCACGTTGCTCTTATTGCCCCCTTGTTTACCGTTCACAGGATCGTTGGTACCCGTAGCCAGCCAGCCATCAATATCAGCGGCATCTCCGTCTCCAAGCGAAGACTCTTCCTCCTTCTCTTCAGCGGTAAGGATCACCTTATAGGCTTTATCTGGTGTTACACCAGGGAATTCGTAAGTTCCATCATTTCCTACCCGTACCGACTGCACCACTTTTCCGTCTGAATCCACCAGGTTAGCCCAGATATCAGAATCCGTATCAGACGAGGCATCACTGTTGGTGTTACCAGTTTCCCCGGTAATAGGTTTTTCACCTCCGTTTGTTTCTGCGTCTCCGTTAGTATCGTGCCATACGTTACCGCTGATCTCGACCAGCGGCAGCAGGATACCGAAATTATAGCCGTCCAGGTCCTCATCTTCTACCGTAATACCCGCGATAGTATATGGTGTGGCACAGGGAGGCGTACATTCGTTTGTGTTATTGACGTTAGTACCGGTATACGTCCAGCTGCCCGGAAGGGTCCGGTCAGTAGCATTATTAATAGAAGTTGCCGGGGTATTGGCGCCAAACGGCTTGTTGGTAATCTCCACCCTGTATTCTCCCGGGCCATAGATAGCCGGCAATTCGTAAGTACCGTCTGTATCTACCAATACCGATGCAACGATTCTATCGCCGTTTTCTTCATCTATCCATACCAGGTTGGCATACAGTTTACTGTCAGGATTCAGACCGTTTTCACCATCGCCGGATTCGAACAAAGCATCATTATCCAGATCACTCCATACTGTACCGCTCACTATGTTATAGGAACAGGTCGTAACACTGATCTCCGTCACTGTGGAAAGAGGCACGTTACAGGGTGCACCGCTGTTTACGTCGTAACGCACCTTCACAGTACCGGTAGCTCCGTTCAACGTAAGGACATTCCCCGTAAGAACAACACCACCCGGGTTCTCTGTCAGTGTGAAGGTTCCGCCGGCAGGGCTGCCTACCAGTGTCAGCGGCTGCATATTGCTGCAATAAGCATTACCGCTTCTTACGCCACCTTCTATTGTTACGACAGCGTCAGTAGTGGCGCCGCAAACCTGGGTATCTTCAGTATTATATACGAGCGCATCATAGTATACGGTCTCGCTAGCGGTAGGGTGCCCGGCACTTCCTCTTACTGCATGCCCGGTATAACCAAATTTAGCTTCACACTGGCGCGTCGCCATTGTCGTGTGCCCTCCGGTTTCGACCGATGTGTAGACACCACCAGGAGCTGCGCCGCCGGCAGGATTAAAGCCCCCACCAGGAGGAGTTCTCAAACCATCATCGTCATTTTTCCCATCGTATATTTTTCCCGGTCTTACCCTTGAACCGGTACTGTAACTGTTGCCATTATTTGCCGGATTCCTACCCAGCATAATCCCGACATCGGTTCCCCAGTTCCAGATCTGGCCGTCTTCATCCAGCACGTTGATGGCAGCCCAACCCTGACCGTCATGCTCACTGGGTGAAATCCACTTAATATTATCCATATCAGCGCCTGCTGCTCCACCGGCATTGGGATATTTAGGACGAACCCAGCTTGTCGTGCTTCCTCCTGTAGTCCAGTCGCCCAACTGGTTCATGTTATTATCGCCGATAGCATACAATTTGCCATCGGTAGCCAATACATAATAGGTGTAGTTGGTATGGCCCGTACCGTTGGAACCTTTAGTCGCCCCGATCATCTTAATAGTTCCTACGCCGGTTGGTTTTAGCTGCTCTCTTGCGTAATTCTGAGTTGCTCTGAGTTCATTGGCAGTACTGCCGTCATTCCTTGCATAAACGTTGCTTCCCCACGTATATAGTCCTTGGGTTGAACCGTCATAAGTCAGCGCATACATAATTCCCCTGACACCCCTCAGGGCCACCACATTCTGCAGAGGTGTGTTGGCAGCGGTAGAAACACGTACCCACGTACGATTGGCATTGGTCTGACCGGAGCTATTTGTAAGACCATGCCTGATCGTGCTGTTGAGCGACAAAACCCACGCCTCGCCTGAGCAGGTCACAATAGCCAGCGTCTGCCCGGTAATAAACATCATTTTGACATCCGCAGGCGTCACTCCGGTATTCATCCCGCCGGTACCGATGGGCAGGTCCCAGTTATTACCATTGATGATGCTGGTACCATTGTTACCGCTGCTAATAGCCTGGAAAGTATTCGAAGATGTCAGATCTGCATCTAGCACAGATCCTTCATATCCCCAGGCATAAAGACCATTTTGAGTCAGTATGACTGCCTGTGCTGTTTGTACGGAATTACTTCCTACCGCAGCTTTCAATATCTTGTTATTGGAACCGTAATCAAAGTTTTGGGCGCTGGTTCCGGATGGACCGATGGTCACCGCCGTAGTAAGACCTGAGCTCTGGTTACCTGTCCTATCCATCCCTTCACCCCATACTTTAAACGAACCATCATAAGTCCGCACGATAGTAGAGTGGAACGATGACACATAATTGTCATACTCCAACGTCTGGAAATTGTTCGTAGAAGCAAACCCATAGTTGTTGTAATCGGTACCGGGACAGCCCTCGCCTGTCAAAAAGCCGCACTGCCCGTACAAATTGCCGGCTGAAAATACCAGCAAAGCCGTCAGAATCCCCAACGGCGGCAAAAAGGTGCGGATAACGCACCTTTTCTGCGTTGTAAATAGTTTTGCCATAAAATTAATTTGTGTAGAAAATATTTAAACTAAGCCTAATGTATTCTACTCATTACAGAATTTGCTTCTTCCTAAAGATTCCGGGGGGCCAATGCTTTATAAGCTATGAAATGCGGAATGAAAATAAATACATTAAAGTTTGCAATTACTGATAGAGGAAATACATGTACTCTTAATCTGCGCCAAATATATTTATTAACTCCCGAATTATAACAACATAATTGCAATAAAACTGGAAAATTAATTCACCATATTTAACACTAATAAGGATATATACGGAGATAAAATGTGTAGAATTTGTACTAATTATTAGTAAAATTTAGCCAATTATTTGTAAAATAAATTCTACAAAAAGAATTACTATACACTCATATTCAAGCACTTAACCCATACAATTCCCCCATAGATATATTATTCTCATTCAGAAAATAAAAACATGAGTTCAAAATAAACCCTGTAATTATCCTGGCGAGATAGTATCAGCAAGACTGATATTTGCAAAAATTTAACGGAATTAATTACAAAAACTGACGAAAGTCAGTTTTTGTACAACAGGAACTCACCCTATTCGTGATACGTTCTCAGCGACTTTTTATCGCCTAATTCATAGAGAATCCATTTCAGACCGGCTATTTCTTCGAGCAGTCCTTTTTCAGCATCTTTGCTTTCATCATGATTGATAATCCCGAACGGTCCCCGGTAGCCGCTCTTCCAGACCTGGCGGATCATCTCCTTTTCTGCATCCCCCTGCCCTGTCCGGTAAAAATGCTCCGAATCCCCTTCTTTCAGTCCGGCCAGGTTAATACACTTTAAGTAGGGCAGCATGATGGGATAGAAGCTGGCAAACCTTGAAAGATGCTTCCTTGCATGATGAAAATTGTATACTATACCGACATTGTCCAGGTTCATATAACGGATAATTTCTACCTGGTTCTCCGGTTCTCCGAACCATCCGCCGTGGTTATACAGCGCCACGTCGCAGCCAAGCTTCCCGGCCCTTTCCGCTATATACCGTATTTCCCGGCTCATCGCTTCCACTTTGCCCTCCTGCGATAGATCTTCAAAGCCCGGCCATTCGCTCATCATCAGCCATAGCCGGGTTTTCACCCGGTTCCGTTCTAAAAAATCGAAAACTGACTGTACATTAGGATTATTGGCCGGATCACGCCCCGACGACATCCAGAAAGCCTCCAGCTTTATGCCATATTTACCGAGCGCGCGAAGCTCATCGTCAAAAGTCGGGATATGGTGCTCCCGCCAGTCATAAGCCAACTTTGTGATGCCCAGATCATGCAGCATCCTGGCCCGTTCTTCGGGTCCTCTCTGCACGGCGTCAAACGGGACTATGCACCAGGCCACCAGGTTGGACCTGGAAAAATCGGCCCTCTTCTGTGCAGGGAGCATACCCGGCAGCGCGGTTAATGCAATCCATATCAAAAAGCAGCTGTAAATAAAATGTTTATGCATTTTGTCTTTCTCTGGTATTATATTCACTTATTTCCTTGCAACAGGTTTGCAGCCTTCCGGCCGTACTCAGAATTGCCGGCAGGACTTAAAATTCAAAATAATGACCTGAAGCGTTATTTTCCAAAAGCATTTGCATACCTGTAGCCAAACGTCAATTTCTGTTGTAACTTACGGACTTATAATGATTTCAAGATTGATACCGACATGCTGAACTCGATTTCTATATCTATACGGGGTTGCCTGCTCCTGTTTACTGCCCTTGTCCTGTTTTCATTTCCTTCAAAGGCACAGCGTTTTTTTTCAGTAGTCTTCGACCAGCTCCCTAAAGATATGCAGATGTACGCCCGGGAAGCGAATAACATGGCAGAAATTCCCATAAGCGGCGTCATTGAAATACCCGGCTGGGACCACATGTCGGTTGTCACTTACAGGAACAATGACAGGTACGACTATCAGCGATCAACGCTGAATTATGACGGTAAAACCCAGGCCCGCTTCAGCATGAAAACAACCATCGAAGCCGAAATAGCCGACTACTCCGTTGAAGTCTGGGCCTGTAAACAAGCAGATTCGATATTGATGGTAAGACGAACGGATGTGGCGGCAGGCGATTTCTATCTCATACACGGACAATCCAACGGCGCTGCTATTAAATTTGATGTCTGGGGCGATAAATATTGCCGTACCATTGCGCGTATCCCCGATAACGATCCGGTACGCACACCGGGTGATACCCTATGGATCCAGTCTTCCTGGTCGCATCCGTATGCAGGGGCGTGGGGCATTCATTTACAGCGGCTTATCCTTGAGAAACACGGCATTCCTACTACCATTATCAATGCTTCCCTGCCCGGAGCCAAGATTTCCTACTTTCTCCAGCGCAACGCTTCCAACCCTGCCGACCCGTATAACCTGTACGGCTCTTTGCTGCACAGGATGAACGTCGCGCGGCCTAAAACCATTAAAGGCTTTTTCTGGTACCAAGGGGAACAGGAAGCGCTCGAAAATATTCCCGGCTACGAAGCAAGCTTCGACCAGCTCTACCAATACTGGCGCCAGGACTTCCCGAACGTTGAGAACTTTTACGTGATCCAGACCAATATTCTGTATTCCCCGCTCTCCCCCTCTATCCGGGACTTTCAACGCCGTACCAAATATCTTTATGAAAAAACCGATCATCTTTCCACATTGGGGTTAGACCTCGAAGACGACGGGGTCCACTATCCGCTGGAAGCCTACAAGGAATTTGGCAGAAGGGTTTTTTATTTCCTCGAGCCTCGTCATTACGGGGCTGAGCCCAACCCGGAAGCAGAGTGGCCCGACGTGCGGAAAATCTTCTATACTACCTCTGCTAAAGATGAGATAGCCCTCGTTTTCCAGTCCGGGCAACGGATGGAATGGCCGCAGGATTCTCTCATAAAAGGTGAGAACGGGGCGGACGTACGGATCAGCAACAAAGACTTTTTCTATTTCGATGGTGATTTCAGCCAGAAAGGCATAATAACTGCCGGTAAAGCGGAGGGCAACAGGGTAACCCTCTCTCTCGACAAGGGCGTCAATGCCGGGAAGCTGACCTACCTGCCTCTTGAAAAGCCGGAGAACGTGTCCGTTCTGAGGGGTCCGTATATTCGCAATAGCCGTAAGCTCAGCATTTTCTCGTTCGCCGACGTAAATATTGCGGCTCCGCTCGCCCCCCCTGCGCTGACGCTTACAGGCACCGAAACCGGGGTACGTATAGCCTGGCAGAGCGTTGCTGGCGCTGATTCCTATGTAATAGAAAAGAAGGTAGGGGAATCACTTTTTGTCACGCTGGCAGAAGAGGATGGAGGCGCCGGCAGCTATACGGATACGGAAGTTATTCCCAACACATCCTACACTTACCGTGTTTATGCAGTAAATGCTGCTGCCGAGTCGGCCTACACCATGGCTGATATCGTTTTTTCACCGATACTCGGCTCTGAGCCGCTTGCTGCCAATAACTTCCTGATTTCTCCCAATCCCGTCAGAGAAGATATCAACCTAGAATTCCGGGGATTACAAACCGGCAGGGTTTCTTTGCGTACCATAACCGGCCTTACCCTTTTTTCCGGGATGCTGGAATCCAGGGACCGGTATTCCATCCCCTGCCGCCAGCTTGGTTCCGGTATCTATTTCATTACCTTTGAAAATTCCGAAGGGATCATCACTACCAAGAAATTTATCAGGTAAATATTTCCCTTTTTTCTTCCGGGTGAAAACGTTCCCCGGGTGAAACCCCTTCCCCCCCGGGTTAAAACCCGGGGGCCGGTATTCCGGGGGCTATAAATGGGTAGCGCCTGACGGCGTATTCAGTCTCCCCTCCGTGGCTCTCTTTCTCCTTTGTGGTCCTCTGTGTCCCCCTCTCCCTGGTGGCTTGCTTATTTGTCAGCCACAAAAAAAAGGGAGACTCCGTCAGCCGGAATCTCCCTTCGTCTTTAAATGTCTGTGGCGGTTACCTACTTTGCCAGTTTCCTGGTATCATCGGCGGAACGGGGCTTAACTTCTCTGTTCGGGATGGGAAGAGGTGATCACCCGCCCTCTGGCCGCCAACAAGCTCTTTTCTTGATCTATGACTGCAACCGAGTATAAAATATAGGCCAGATAACCATTCTATATCCTGATCATACTGTAGCTCCTGGATCTGTTCAGGCAATTAGTACCTCTCAGCTAAGCATGTTGCCACACGTACACCTGAGGCCTATCTACGTCATCGTCTATGACGGCCTTTGTTTGGAACAATCATCTCCGGGACGGCTTCGCACTTAGATGCTTTCAGCGCTTATCCGTGCCCCACGTAGCTACCCGGCCGTGCTTCTGGCGAAACAACCGGTGCACCAGCGGTGAGTCCAACCCGGTCCTCTCGTACTAAGGTCAGGGCCCGTCAATGTTCCTACGCCCACCACAGATAGGGACCGAACTGTCTCACGACGTTCTGAACCCAGCTCGCGTG
>JBBCKD010000010.1:0-807671 GCA_037191015.1 Spirosomataceae bacterium | reverse complement strand
GCCCGTCACCGAAAAAGGGCTTCTCCAACTGAAGGAACTGAAGGCGCTGCGGACGGTTTATCTATACCAGGCGCCTGTGGACAGAGCGGCATGGCAGGAGCTGAAAGCGGCTTTCCCGGCCGCTATACTGGACTCAGGCGGTTATGTGCTGCCTGTATCCACTAGAGATACGATATTGGTTACAGACCAGACAAAGTAGGTAATTGAATCGTACTTTATTGTGAAAAAAAACGGGATAATTTTTCAATTATCCCGTCAGGTGGAGACGGAGGGATTCGAACCCTCGTCCAGAACAGGGAAACCCTGCGCTTTCTACATGCTTATCCTTAGATTAATTGTCGGACCTGGTTAGGTACAAGGCGGACCAGCGCCAGATCTTAGGTATTTAGGTCTCGTTGGATGTTAATACCATTAGTCCAACCAGCGCTGCATTTCGACGCTCCGGAATCCACCCGGCAGCACGTAGGGTGGAGGAACGATGGCAATTGCTAAATCCTCCGGATTAAGCAGCCATGGCGTAATTAGATTCGCCAGTTATTGTTCGAAAGGCATTGATTAACGGGAGGTACCCTTCAACTCCCGGCATGCTTACACACAGACCTTCAACCCGCTGTCAAAACCGGTCGCCCCCGTTTCGAATGGAATTGAATTCCGTTGGTGATTATAGGAACCCGGGATTCTCGTAAAAAGTTCACGAATTATCATCTGTGGTCCAACTATTCATCTGCGCATCAGGAGCTGATTTTCAGAAGCTGAAAACGAAGCCGGCGTCAAGCTCTTTATGAGACCGGCAAAAAACCGGGCGCCTCCTATAATATCCGGAAAAAGGAACGTTATATGAATTGTCTAACCATTCTGAAGAAGCGAATAGTGATTAAACTTTAGACGGATTAGGATAGATTCACAGCAAACCAACCCCTGATATGATCCGATCTGTCTCATTTCACCGGCGCAGCCATCTTCCGGCAGTCTTTTTGTACAATTTCAAAACGACCACGCGCTCCTTTTCCTGCCTGGCGCTCAGGCACAAAGGCATCTGCTCGGTAATGCTTATCCTTATTCTTTCCGGCTTTGGTGAGGTATACGGACAGAGAAGCTGCAAGGCGCGCAGCGGCAGGAGTAAAGTGGGAACGAATTCATCGTCCTCCGTTTTTATCCAGGTCACGGATGAAACCAACGGAAGAATCGTAACCTACCAAAAAGAATTCAGGCTGGATCACATCCCGCCCGGACTAAGGGAAAGCTATATCGAGCACCTGGAAGATTCGCTCCTTTATTCGGGAACGGGAGATTTCCGCCTGGCCAGCCCTAAAGCCGGCAACCCGGGAAAACGGCAGCCTGCAGCGGCGCCCGGATACAATGGGGTGAAAAAGAGTCTTGCAGGTACAAAAAGATGATCTGCCGGCAGCGCTTTACTCATCGACAATGATCTGCGGCAGTCCCCGGCTACACAATTCTACCCTGACGGTCACTCCGTATACCTGCCTTACGGACTCAGGATTGAGCGCCTGGACCGGTTTTCCGTGTGTGACGAGCGCTCCGTCTTTCATCACAATTACATAGTCCGACCAGCGCATGGCCATGTTCAGATCATGCAATACCATCACCACAATTCTGCCGTCGTCGGCAAAGGAACGGATCAGCGACATTACCCTGACCTGATGACGCAGGTCCAGGGCGCTGGTAGGTTCATCCAGGAGAAGAACGGAAGGCTCCCTCACTACCGAACGGGCAAGGCTGGCCAGCTGTCTCTGTCCGCCGGAAAGCTGGTTTAGCTCTTTCAAAGCCAGATCTGCAATCCCGACCCTTTCGAGAATACCCATCGACCTGGCATAGATGCTTTCATTGTCCGTACCAACCTGGTCAAAGGGAGATGCCTTTAATGCGCTTATAACAGCGTCAATTACAGGCAGGCTCACATCGTTCGGAACGGTCTGCGGCATAAAGCTCACATATTTTGCCCGTTCCTGAACCGACAGCTTAAAAAGATCCCTGTCCTTGTAGTGTATCGTTCCTTCCGCTTTAATGAGGCCCGCTACTACCCGCAGCAAAGTCGACTTCCCTGCTCCGTTCGGACCTATCAGCGTAATGATTTGCCCGGGTTTCAAAGGCGGAACCGACAAGCCGTTCAATACGACACGGCTCCCGTATCCTGCACGAATATCCCTGATCTCCAGAAAATCGTTTTCTTCCCCCGTCATTTTATCTGCATAAAGTTTCAAATGGCTACCGGCTCACGCCTGACAGCTATCACCTAATACCTGTCACCTCCTGCCTATTTCCTCCGTTTGCTGAAGATCAGCCACACAAATAACGGCACCCCTATCAGCGACGTGATCACTCCTACCGGGAGTATAGCCCCCGGTGATATAAGCTTGCTCGCAATAGAAGCCAGCGACATGACAAAAGCCCCGGAAAGCAACGCAGCCGGCAATGAAAACCGGTGATCTTCGCCTATCAGCAACTTGGCGATGTGCGGACCTACCAGCCCGATAAAACCGATAGTACCCACAAATGCAACCGCGGTTGCAGTCAGCAGGCTTACCCTGACAAGGGAAAAAAAGCGGAGCCTGACCACATTGATCCCATAGCTCCGGGCGCTGTCTTCTCCAAGCCGCAGGGCGGTCATCTGCCAGGAAGCCGCAACCGAAAACGGAACGATCACGGCCAGCACACCTCCCAGTATGGTTATGTTTTCCCAGTTGGCGCGGGATAAGCTGCCGAGGCTCCAGAAAACAAACTGCTGCAATGCTTCAGCGCTCGCCACATACTGGAGGATCCCGATCAGGGCTTTGAAAGTAAAATCCATGGCGATCCCCAGCAATACCAGTGCCTCCACGCCCGTCCGCCCTATCCTGGAAAGGAACTGGAGCAGCATGACCGCTCCGAAGGCAAATACGAAGGCATTGAAGGAAACCATCCACTTCGGGTCGATAAACGAAACCCCGGCTGATAAGAGAATAGCAAGCGCAGCCCCGAAAGCTGCCGCTGCGGAGACTCCGAGCGTAAACGGGCTTGCCATAGGATTATTCAGTATAGTCTGCATTTCCAGGCCGGCCAGGGAAAGGGCAGCCCCCACCAGGAGCGCCATGACCGAATAGGGTAATCGTACTTCCCAGACTATCACCCTGGTAGCCAGCTCTACGCTGTCCGGAAGAAAAACCGCTTTGACGACCTCACCGATATCCATCATGGAGGGGCCGGTCGCAATATCCACGCAAAAAGCAGCTGCCACACCTACAATCAGTAAGAGAATCACCGAAATGTTCTTCCTGATCCGCGACCGGTATTGATGTGTAATGGTGGTGCTGTCCAACGGGATCGGTTTGCTGTCGTTTAATGCGGTTCTTAAGAACTAGCCCTGTCTCAAGCGCCCCTCTCCTCACGAAGGAGAAGGGCCGGGGTGAGGTTCACTTCAGTTCTGCAAAATAAGTACCATTCAGCGGAACCGCCAGAAACTTTTCATTGATTATTTTCAGCGTAGCATTGGGATCGACATCTTTAAAAAGCTCCGGGTGGATCCATTTTGCCAATGCATCCACAGCGGCGATATTCAGGGGAGAGTCATAGAACAAATGCCAGAAAGCATACACCTTTTTTTGCTGAACCGCTTTTAAGGGAGCGGCTACCGGTCTCGAAACCTGCTTCTTCAGGCTTGCCTGCGTTTGGGCGGCAGTAATGCCATAGCCTATTTCAAGTCCCGGAGTACCGGGCGTGGCAATGCCGGTAGCGATGTAAATATCGGGCTGCTGACGGATTACGTATTCCATATTCAGCTCTCCTACCTCGCCCGGCAGGATATCGGCGCCGATGTTGTGACCGCCGACAAAATCGATAAACTCACCCAGGTTGCCTTTCCCAGGAGAACCGACAAGGTTCTCCCCCCTGATCATCTCCATATATATTTTCGGCCTTTTCAGGTTTTTACCTTTGATGCGCTGCGCTATCCTGTTGTAGTGCTCTTTATAAAAAGCGATGTAGTCGCCGGCCTGCTTTTCACGCCCCAGGACTTTCCCGAGAATCTCGATGCTTGGAATCGTATTTTTAAACGGATGTAGCCTGAAGTCTACAAAAACAATCGGGATACCGGCGGCTTCCAGCTGACGGATCACATCGGCCGACCTGGCGTCCGGTCCGTGAGAACCCGCCCCGAAAATGGCAACATCGGGCCTGAGGGAAATAATTCGCTCAGTCGATACCGTTTCTTTCCCGCTGGCTCCGATAACCGGTATCTTAGCCATGGCAGGAAAACGCCGCTGGTATTCGTCGAAGAGCAGCCCGCCCGACTTTTTGAAATCGCCCGTCCAGCCCGCTACCAGGCTCACCGGGTCGGGGTGCAGCAGCGCCAGGGTAATGATCGCCCGTCCTTCTCCCAATATGATCCTCTTCCCGGGAGATTTCAGGGTTACCTTCCGCCCGACTATATCGGTTACGGTAACAGGCTGAGCCGACAACGACCCTGAATAAAACCCAAGGCAAATTGCTGCAGGGACAAGAATCTTTTTAATCCAATTCATTTTAATACCTTTTTTAATACGGCTTCTTCAACTCCCGGGAATCTGTTATGATCGTTTAACGGGGACCTTGATGATGACTTTCACATCATACTCCACTTCAGACTCTTCGCTTCCCACTTCAAAATCAATGCGATTTACAACAAACTCGCCGGAAAAAACACCCTCGCTCCCCTCGTTTACAAAGGCAAACGGAATGGTGACCGGCCTGGTGATACCCCGGATGGTCAGATCTCCCGTAACCTTGTACGTAGCCCCTGCCTTCTCTACCTTAGACGAGGCGAAATCTATAGCCGGATACTGTGACGCGTGAAACCACTCGGAGCTCAGCGCGCTTTTGGTTTTGAGAATGTTGCCGGTGCTGAGGGATTTCACATCTACCTTTACTTTAAAGAACGATTTATCGAGGCTGTTTTCATCAAAAACGATGCTCCCGCTGAATTTTTCAAACTTGCCGGTTATGTCGAAGTTGTCGATGGCAATGCTATAACCTTCTTTTATCGTCCATTGCCGGAAGAAGCTGAATGCTAGCAGCCCTGCAACGAACAGGAGCGAAAGTATCCGGAATATCTTTATTTTCATAGCTTTTTTGGTAACCTCTGTACCCTTCGTGTCCCTGTGGTAGTTTTTTCACCACAAAGACACAGAGAGCACAGAGTTTAGCGGAACTCTACGGCAGAATTAACGTGACCGTATCGCCGAGCGGATCCGGGGCGGGAGCAGGGGGCGCCTGGCGTTGGCCGCCCTGTGCCTGTTGTCCTCCGCCCTGCGGTCTCTGCATGGGCTTTGTCTTATTCGTCACGTAAGCCGCACCTGTTTTGGTATTTACCACTACCGTATTGGGCGCAGAGCCCGCTTCGAGCGTTCCTAAAACTTTATAGGAGTCGGTATCGATCACAGTTACCGTGCCGTCCTGGCGGTTGGCGGTATAAACGCGCTTGCGGGCCGGGTCCATTTTAATCCCGAGGGCGCCTTTGCCGGCCGGTATTTTACTGATCAGCTCTCCTGATTCGGCTTTGATCACGTTGACCTCGTTGGTACCCTGGTCCACTACAAACAACCGCCCGGTAGACTTGTCCAGCACCAGGTTGACCGGCCGCTCGCCGTGAGCGCTGTATGACTTCACCAGCTTCCTGGCTTCCAGGTCTACTACGCCGATCTCATTGGTTCCCATATTGGTCACATAGAGAACCTGCTTTTCCGGATCAAGGGCAAGCCCGGTCGTAGTCTTCCCGGTGTTTTCTATCGAATACAGGTAGGTGTTTGTATTGCCGTCTATCACCCAGATGCTGCTCCCCTCGCCGACATCCGATACATATACCCTGTTCCTGGTTTCATCCACAAGTACCTCGCGGGTATGCGATTTTTCCTGGCCGTTCCCGATAACAGCAACAATTTTACCGCTTTTGAGATCGATCGCGCTTACCGAATTCGTCCTGGTATTGGAGGTATAGAGCGTTTGCGTTTTATCATTGAGCCCTACCCCGAACGGAGGTGTGTCTTTCGCGTCTATGCTGTCTGTAACGGCCAGGCTCCCGGGATCCAGCTTGTAGATCTTGCCGCCGGGTGCATTCCTCGAGCCCGCTGCAGCCACGTAGACCGCCCCTGTAGATTCGCTGACTGCGAGCTCATATACCCCTGCGCCTCCAATCTTGGCAGTCTTTTCAGACTTCTGGGCTGTGGACGATAATGGCGCTGCTATACATACGGTCAATCCCGCCAGGAGCAACCCGTTCTTTGAGAAAGCCAGACATTCGTTAATGAGTTTCATCTTTTAAATTAATTTAGTTTTATTATAATCAACAAACCCCCGTATTCCCGGGGACACTCTGTACCCCTTACCAATCCCTGCTTATCCAGGTATATAGTTCAGGGAATATCATTCGCCAGTATACAGCGCCGTGACGTCCTGCCGGATTCACTCTTACCTGCATTTCCGGGCTTACCTTCTTCTTTAATGCAGCCATGGCTTCGGATACATCATCGTGCATTCTCACGAAGCTGCTATCGGGCTTCAGCCTGCTTTCATTACCGCCGGCATAAAAAAAATAGCGCTGCCTGCTCACTTCGGAAGGCTTCCCGATCCGGTCGATCTCTTTGTAGATATTGCCGTAATCCAGCCAGATAGAGGGTGACAGAACACCCAGGATACCAAAAACATCGGGCCTGCGCAACCCTGAATAAAGCGTAAACAGCCCTCCCATGGAGCTTCCTGCCAGTGCGGTATGCCTGCTGTCGGGGATCGTCCGGTAGTTGCTGTCGATATAAGGCTTCAAAGTATTGATCAGAAACGACAGATACCGCCCGCCTTCTACCTCCGGGTAATCCTGGTTTCCTTCAAGATAATACTCTTTAATGCGCCCTGCCTTATCGCTGTGATGATCTACCGCCACCACGATGCACGGCCTGTCCGCCTTATCGACGGTTTCGTCGACGTTCCATTCCAGCGGACCTATCCTTCCTTCCGATGTGGCTTCATCGAACAGATCCTGCCCATCCTGCATATACAATACCGGGTAGCGCTTGCCGGAAGTAGCATAGTCTTTCGGAAGATAGATCCAGATACGGCGATAACGCTCCAGCTGCGGCATATAAAAAGAGTCGCTCAGCAAGGTTACCTGCGGTGAGGCGGTCGACGGGGGAAAATCATCACGCCAGGCTTCGATCACGCACCTGATGGTGGTATCGCTTCTTATCGTGGCTGTCCGGGGCGACTCCAGCCGGCCGTCGGCCGTGCTTTCCAGTGTCTTCCAGCTTCCGCGCGTAAACTTGAACTCCAGCAGGAAGTCCGGCTTTATACCAGGCACCTTCATGACATACCGGCCGTTTTCATCCGGCTTCATCTGCCATTTCTCTTCTGCCGGCTGCCATCTCTGGAAGCTTCCTGTAAGGAAAAACGGTTCATTTTCATGCAGGTCCGGGCGCCCGGTCACTTCGATAGTAACCGTATGCTGGGCATGGGATACCACCCCCCATGCCGCCAGGACCGCCGTACAGAAAGCTTTAAGATTCACGTTATTCTACCTCTACTTTATAAATTCCTTGGATGCTTCCTCCTTCCGTCACGTCGAAAGTACGGGTAGCGGTCGTGCCGTTAAGCTCGTAGTAACCGTTCATGCTGCCATCGG
Organism: Spirosomataceae bacterium; assembly: GCA_037191015.1. Taxonomy (GTDB): domain Bacteria; phylum Bacteroidota; class Bacteroidia; order Cytophagales; family Spirosomataceae; genus Ravibacter. The sequence goes on along the minus strand of JBBCKD010000010.1, from coordinate 800,029 downwards.
CCGTGCTCACCCGCAGATAAACCTTATCGTCGATTTCTACGGCGCCGTAAGATCCTCCCGGGTTCGTGACGGCAGGAATGCCCGATACCTTCGTCAGGGCTTTTGTATTAACATCCACTATATGGAACTCCCATATGTCGGTGAGGTTGATATTGCCCTGCGGCCCGCCGGTCAGCGGCGTATTATTGATAGGTACTACCAGTTTCCCGTCTTTGGCAAAGACGCTTACAAACTTACTTTTACCGTCGCTGCGGATATCATCCATATTAAGCGACCATGCCGCATCTACGCTGGTTTCATTTGCTTTTATCCTGGCAATCTTGGATCGTCCGCCCAAAGCACCTGCCTGCAGGTTCACGCGGTCTCCTCCCTGGCATACGATGTACAGGTCTCCGTTCGTGTCAAAGCTGTACATCGGGTTGTCATTGATATAGGCGATCGAGCCGGTACCTTCGATCTGCGTGGTCTTTTCATATTGGCCTGTAGCGATATCGATCACGGCGATATAAACATCCGGGTAAAAATCATCCCAGAAGCCTTTCTGCGCGGCATCTGTTTTCGCATAGGTAATGTTGGCGAACAGCTTCCCGTTCTTCACCGCGAGGAACTTCTGGCCTACCGAACGGAATTTAATACCCTCTTCATCTACGCCGCGCTCATTTACGGCCGCCGTCAGGTCGATCTCGCCTGAGGGAATCCTGGAAAGCGTTGACGGGTTGAATTTCTGGATTTTGAGCGGCGTAGCCGCATCCCAATAGAAGCCGGTGGTCTCATCCGCAATGACGAAATTGCCGGAGCCAAACGCCGAAGCATCCGCTTTCAGGAAGCCATCTACCGCCACGACGTCGCCGGCTCCTATCTTAAGGCGTTCTATTCCCTGCTCATAGCCTTTGGAATCGAACATCTTCAGCAGCCAGTTGCCATAGGGGCGCCATCCGGCCATTCCCAGGCCCTGGAACGACTGGTCGATCGTAGAAATGTTCCCGGAAGGGAAAGCGTCGAAAACCCTGATATTGCCGGGTCTCTGCGCATTGCTCAGGTTGCTCGAGGTCTGTACGACATACTTGTACTCCTTTACCGGCTCCGGATCAGGCTCCTCCTTGTCCTTGTCGCATCCTGCCAGAAGTCCGAGCCCCGCAGCCGCCAGCATCCAGCCTTTCAATATGTGTTTGTTCATGACCTTTTAAAGTTATGCTCACCTGACGTGAGCGTTTTTATTGATTGTGTTCTATTTACTTGATCGATATCCCCATTTTCAGGTGAATGCTCCGTCCCGCCCGCTGAATGCGGTAATAATCGAAAACGTCCTGGTCAAGCAGGTTCTTTACCTCTACTCCTGCAGTAGCACGCCCCGATCTGAACGAATAATTGACCCCGGCATTCAGAAGGTGCTGGGTAGGGATCAGCAGGTCGGAATTGACCTTCGCGCTGCCGAACAGCCCGAGAAAACCGCCGGGTTCCTGGCGGCGGGCGATCGTCTCGAGGTAATACTCCTTCAGGAAATTATAATGAAGGTATATTTTCAGGTTATCCCGTTCTCCGAATACCTTATCGAAGTTGCCCGTTACACCTACATTGGTAAAAAACCAGGGCGTATTCCTGAGACGGCTGCCGTTCTTCCACTTGTCGAGCGAAGTGGTGATCCCGAAGAGGCGCAGATCCTGGTAGGTCACATTGGCATTCACTATGAAAAAACGGCCCGCGTGTACTGCCCCGTCCAGCTCGACGCCATAGCCTTTCACGTTATCCATATTGGTAAACTGTGCATAGGGAGGCTGTATCGGGATCAGCAATATCAATCCTTTTGTATACCTGTAAAAGCCATTTACTTCAAATGAAGCTTTTTTCCATCGCTGCCAGCGATAGCCTGCATTCAGGTTGGTGCTTCTTTCCGGGTTCAGGTTGAAGTTGGGGACGACCCAGATGCCGTCGCCGAAAAGCTCGTCCTGCTGCGGCAGGCGGTTGGCCGCTTCTGCCGAAAACCGGATAAACTGATGCTCGTTCAGCTCAAATTTAACCGCTTCGGCTATACCCCAGTAATTGCCTTTCTTTGTAATCCTCTCGCTTTCCGCTATCGGCCGCGACGCCCAGGTATCTGTGCCTGAAGAGGCGTAATAGTAATGTTTTCCCATCAATGTGTTCGTAAGCCGGCCGTCAAACCACCTGCTTTCCAGGCTTGCTCCCAATACCTGCTTGCGGTAATCGGTGCGAACCGACAGTACGTCGATATCGGTTCCCGCAAACCGCGGCCCATACGGGTCCTTTCCTTTTCTCCCCGCTTCGGTGATCACGTAATTGAGCTCCGCCTTGTGGGTTTCATCCAGCTTATAGCTGAGGTTTGTCCTGGAAGTCAGGTTGCTGAAATCGACATCGGACAGGGCAGGCTGCCGGCTTTCTCCAAACTGCGAAGGGTTGTAGGTAACATTCCCGAACCAGTCATAGCGGCCCCGGAGGGTATCGGTCCTGCCGATATTGACCGTATTGTATACCAGGAACTGGTCGATCGAAAAACGTCCGCCGGCAAATGTTTTCTTATATCTCACTGTAGGTACTACCGACGATTGTACACCCGTAATCGCACCATACGGATCTGTCATCAGCGCAGGGTGCTGCTGTTCCCGCGTGAGCGAAAATCCTGCCAGGCTCAACCGTAATTCGTCAGCCCATCGGGTATCTTTAACCCCCGCAAAAGCTTCGCCGTAGTAGCTGGTAAAAGCATTGTGAAACATCCGCAGCCTGGCCCGGTACTGGTTCCTCGTTTCGGGGTCGGTTACCTTGACCTCCGCTTTATAGTCATTGTCGGAGTGATTGAAAAAAAGATCGGCGCCCGCATACCATTTCCTGCCTTCAGGCGCATAAACCGCACTCAGCGACGACCTGTGGGTATTGAATGAAGCAGCTTCATACGACAGGTTCAGGTACGACCCTACGTCGGTACGCGTCACCAGGTTGATCGCGCCTCCCAGGGCATCGGCTCCCAGGCCGACCGGCAGCACTCCTTTGTATACTTCCACGCGTTCGAGCAATTCGACCGGTACGGAAGAGATGTTGTAGCCGTCACGAAGGTAATCGAGGGGTATCCCGTTTTTGAAATAGCGGATCCCTCTCCCCTGGAAACCGTTTACCGAAACATCTGGCGCCGAGCCAAGACCGCCGGTTTGCCGTATCCTGACTCCCGCTGTCCGGTTGATCAGCTCGGTGAGGGTAACCGGCTGAGCGCCTGCTTCACGGGTGTTTACGATCACCGCTCTGACCGGCTGATCCATAGCCTCCCTAGTCTCGCTTTTACCGCGGACCACAAGGTCCGAAAGCTGCTGTGCGGAATTTTTCAGAACCAGCTCGACTAAAAACTCCGAAGCGGGCCCTACCGCTACCTGGTGTTTTACCTCTTCTCTTCCGACATGCCTGGCCAGTACGGTATAGTCGCCTTCCCGCAAACCTGCAAAATCTACCTTCCCGTCTTCATCGCTAAGCCTGACCGGCTGCGCTTCGTCCCCGGAATCATTCAGCAGGTAAACGGTAGCCTGGGGCAGCGGCTCTCCGCGCTCTCCTTTCAAAACTACACGAATGACACCTGATTTCTGGGCCATTGCAGGCAATGTGCCTCCCCCAAAAGAAACAGCCAGGAGAAAAACTACGATAAAAAGTCTCTGTAAATGCAAGTTTCTATTTCCCTATATCAAAATCGTTGCAATTTAGACTAATACCAAATACAAACAAAAGAAAAGAGCCACTTGGCTTCAAGAAAGCAAATAGGACATAATTTTTCTTTGAATAGTTATTTTCTGCCCGGTCTGCTGCTTTTGTCCACACGATACTTCCGGCTCCTAAGCCAGTCAGGCACTGACAAACCAGGATGCGTTTTATAATGTACTACTTCTTCCGTACCTAATAGCTCAGAAGTCTGCTCAAAGTAAATATTATACGCATTGCCATTTCTTTCGTAGTGAAAACGCGGGATACCTGAAATACCGGGTTTGTAATCTTCAATAGTTGATAATAAAGAAACAGGATAATGCCCGTTCGCCTTTTTAATAGTCTCCCGGAACGTAAGGAGGGGAAATACCGGCTACGATAATAGCCATTACCGATAGAATAGTAAAAAGATGTTTCATGGCCAAATACCTTGCAGCTTATGGAGATTCCGTTTTTAAATATTTCAGTCGTTCCAATAATACCGCCATCCCGGGTAGTGCGTATCAAAGCTTGCAAAATGCCCTTTAATAAACGAGTGGCCCGATTGGGTGTAAATAACTATTTCTTTGGTCGCTCCCCAATGCAGCCATTGCACAAATGAAAGGCGATAGGTCTCACCTGTTTTTTCATACTCGTACGGCCCTATGCCGATTATACCCGGACAGGGAACGGCTAAAAGGTATTTTCCTTTCAGTACATCCAACGAACCGGGATAGGCCCCATTCTCCAAATAGTATTTGTCCAATGCACGAATAATTTGTCCGGATTGAACAATGGCTTTACTCCTACTCGTGTCGGCAACTTTTTCTATCAGGAAATTCTTGGTGCAGAAAGCTACAAGTGGAATCAGTATCAGGTACAACGGTGCTGTATTAAAATTATTTAGCACCCCATTTTTTAATCGGTAAATGCGGATGGACAGGAATACTATCATTGCCGCAAAAACAACGCAAGCAATACTCCATTCTATACCATTCATTTCGGGGAAGGCGAGTATCAATAATAAAGACAGAAAGCACAAAACCGGTATGCCTGCCAGCAAAGACAGATAATAGCCATTCTGCCAGCGATTTATTTTCAGGTTCCTATAGTTGCTTTTCCTAAGTTCAATGATCAGCCATACCAGCCCCACCGGAATAAGCGCCAAACCGAAGAACCCCGCCATTTGTGCCAATGCTGATGCGCCGATAGCCAGCTTACTGTAATGGCCCGATAAAAAGGGAATAAAAGAAATCGCAATAAATAACAATGCTATAGCCAAAAGCAAAACCCACTTTTTTATATCCGGTGTGTACGCCCCTACATTGAAAACAATATTCAATCGTATCAACTGAAAAACTTCTTTGCCGAGTTTCCTTTTTGCGACAGACGGATTTTCGTCCCTGCAATCGCTTTCAAATTTTTCAAGCAAATCACCCTCTATTTCTTCCAGGAAATCGGGGTGACAAATAAAACGAAGCATTTTTATTGCCCATTTAGGAGGCTGCTCATTTTGTTTCATACGTCCAGTATCATTTTGGGTATCGCTCTCCAGAGTGTGATGCGTTGCTCCCTTTTCTGAGCCAGCACTTGCTTACCTTCTGCCGTAATGGTATAATGGCGCTTACGTTTGCCACCACGTTCGCTGGTAGCTTCTCCAAATTCCGATACGACAAGGCCCTTGCCTTCCATACGTTTAAGTACGGTTTGTACAGCGCCAATGGCTGCCGATCTCCCTGTTCGCTTTTCCAGCTCGTCAATGATGCCTATACCGTAAGCCTTTCCGTTCATGATGGCAACGATAAGCAACACCAGCTCTTCAAATTCTCCGAGATTCATATTTTATATATTTACTACAAAAGTTGTAATAATTTTTTAATTTACAATATTTGTAGTAAATATTTTTCTAACGCTTACCTTGCTTGTAAGCTGAGAAGCAGACTCCCGATCCCGGGGATCGGGAGTCTGGCGGGGAGGAGTCAACATCACTTTGTAAAGCAGTTCAATTATTTATACATTCGTAAATCGATTTTTCCGACACCTATGCCTTCTTCGCCTCAACCAAACGATAAGACAACTCCGTTTCTATTCGAACTAAAACAGGTCACTAAAAGCTACGATGGGTCAAAGGCCCTCGAGCAGGTATCATTCCGGCTTCCTGCAGGTCATTGGATCGGCATCCTGGGAGAAAGCGGATCGGGGAAAAGCACGCTTCTGCAGATCGCAGCCCGCTACCTGGACGCCTCTGAAGGCGAAGTATTGCTTCATGATGAGTCTCTGCCCGACGTAGCGTCACAATTGATAAGGGGCCATGCCCGGATCAAGCTTGTTCACCAGGAATTCCATTTATTTCCCAACCTGACCGTATGGGAAAATATCGCTTATCCCATCAGGCTGGGGCTCCCGGAATACATCGAAAAGCGGACGCAGGAGCTGATAGACCTGGCCGGCCTGGAGGAAGTAAAAGATCAGAAAGCCAAATCGCTGTCAGGCGGCGAAAAACAGAGAACCGCCATTGCGATGGCGCTATCGGAGCTGCCCGACCTGCTGCTGCTCGATGAAACGTTTGCACATCTCGACGGGCTTAACCGGTCGCGGCTTACGAAGCTTTTCCAGCTATTGAAATCGAAAGAGAAGCAATCCTGCATTTTCGTTACCCATGCCCCTACGGAAGCCATGGACTGGGCGGATAATCTCGTGGTCCTGAGAAAAGGCAGGGTAGTCCAGACCGGGTCGCCGCTCAGTATTTATGAACATCCTGTGAACGCCTACGTTGCCGAGCTTACCGGCAATGTCAACTGGATCGGGAAAAACCGGCAGCAGTTTGTACGCCCCGAAAAAGTCAGGGTTTCGAAGCAGCGGCCGTCCGGCGCCCACATCGAAGCACAGGTCCGCCATACGCACTTCCGGGGTATTCACTGGGAATACAGCTGTGAAATTAAAAAAGGCCTGTGGTGGGTCGTATACCGGCTGAGAAATGATCTCAGGCCCGGGCAGACCATTTTCCTGAGATACAGTGAAAAAGATGTAATTGGAGTTGAAAGTTGAGAGTTGAAAGTTGAGAGTTGAGAGTTATTGAAATTTTCCACTTTCAACTTTCAATTTTCAACTTTCCATTAAGTCTCAGATATTGAACCAGAACGACACCTTCACTGCGAATTTGCTTATTTCAGGCTCGTTCCTGTAAGTCAGCCGGTGGACAAAATCTATTCTGCCTACCCTGAAAATATTGTTGATCCCGTACCCTACTTCGACATACGGTTGCTTTCCAAGCGTTTTAAAGGTTTCAACCGGGTTTCCAAACGGATCGTGGGTCGGCGTTATATTACGGTTGCCGGAGCTCAGGTCGCCATAGTAGAGCCTTCCTGTGGCGAGCAGCCGCAGCTTTAACCGCCGGATCGCCGGGATCCGGTTCAGAATAAACCCGTTGTCGTCGTGCTCCACCCGCAGGGTAGCGTAACGGTCGCTGATAAATTCGAAGTAATTCATCAGGTTAAAGGCATTCTCCACGTAAAACCACGATTCATTGCCCAAAGGCGTATACAGCATCGGGTAAGGGAGCTCAGATGGAATATACCCGAAATTGGCTTCATAGGTAGTCCGCCCGACAAACCCCAGCCTGAAGCTCTGCTTCACATTAAGCCTCAGCTTGTGGTAGTGAAAATCGCCGCCGAACATTCCTTTCAGACCAATTGCGTACCTGATGGAGACTATGGGCGCATTTGCATTACCCAGGCTGATCCGCTCATTATTGTTGAGCAGGAAAGTCTCCCGGTGGGCGAGCCTTGTTTCAAACTCAAGCTCGGTCGTGCGGTAGGAGCTGCTGACCGGCGAATTATCGCCCTGCCTGAGGTCGGTCCGGTAGTAGAACGGGAACAACGGGTCAAAAGCCCTGTTCCTGAGTGTGATCTGGTGCGTCAATCCTTTGGCAATTTCCCGCTTCAGGTACAAATAAGCGTCGCTCTGCATATAGGCCCGCCTGAAATTGCCATATCGCGAAAAAGCACCGAAAATGGTGCTCGAACCGATGGTTTCCCTGGTCAGCCCCATCCGCTCTATATCGTACTGGTAATGCATACCGCCTGTCGTCCAGGGTTTTCTCGAAAAGATATGGTCGACTCCCAGCCTGTATTTAAACTCCCTGTCCTTAAAGCCATAGGCTCCGTAGCCGCTCAATATCCACTTTTTGCTGAATTCTTCATCGGTTTTTACCCCCAGCCGCAGCCTGTGGCCCTCTACGTTGTTAAATGCGTAGGCATACAGGTATGGCCCGAAGTCCAGGTTCAGCCTGTCGATATTCTTATAGCCGTTCACAAAGATATTCAGGACCTCGGTGTAGGTCCTGATCATGGGCACGTTTGAAATAGAGTCGATCACCTGGAACGACAGCTTCTCGGCAGCAGAAAGATTCTCGGGACGCTTCGACTGCCAGTAACCCGCGTCCGAGTCCATATAGTCGGCGCTAAGCTCTATTTCTGTATCATAAAATTTCGGATGCCTGGGCTGGTCGAGCACAAACCCGCTGTTGGCCGTATAAAACTTAAGAAGCAGTCCCGGCGCAGTTTTATTGATCTGCTCGACGTCTATCAGCACCCGGGTTTTCAGGGGCATCCAGGCCGACCCTTCTTCCGGCTGCCCGTATTCCTGCTGAATTTTAAGGTTATCTATATAGTTGATATTCGTCTGCGGAAGTATGGATACGTCTATCTGTGTGAGCGCATAGCTCTCGCCATCGATCCACATCGTCCCCGCAAACGCCAGGTCCTGCGCCCTCTTCGGCTCAAATTCTATCTTATAATCATATCCTTCGCCATTGGGAATACTGTCGGCGAGAAAATACTCGTAATATAGCTTCCAGCTGTCCGATATCGGGGAAACAAAGTCCTTTTCAAGGATCCGCAGCCAGTCCTTATAAAAATTATACTGCTGGAATGAAGAGCCTATCACCTGCGATACCAGCCCGCTGTCGTCCATACCTACTCCCGAAACCAGGGTCTTCCTGATCACCTCCTTCCGCTTTAACGGGTTATTCCGGAGAAAAACTTCCGACACCGACTCTGAGATAAAAACAGGCACCACCGTTTCCCCTTCTTCTCCTTTTATCTCCTCGAACCGGTCAATGATATCGGTTATCTGCTTTACGGACTTCCTGCTTTTGAATTTTTCAGTAAGCTTATTGACGTCTATCTGGGTCCTGGTATAGCTTTCATATTGCGAAGCGGCCTGCCTGTCCGGGTTGTTGGCTTTACGGGCTGCCACTACCTTCCTGATCACTGCCCATGCGGGGTTCTCCCCCGCCCTGACCACCACCTCCTTCAGCGCATACGGCTCTGCGGCCACCTGGAAGTCGATGGTCTGCTCAGCTTGATTCCGTACAATTCCTTTTGTATTCCTGCGGTAACCGACGCTTGTGACAAAAATTGAATCGGCGGGAGGCGTATAGGTAATCTCATAATACCCGTCAAAATCAGTATTCACTCCTGATAAAGAAGCGATTATACCGACAGATGCAAACGGAACCCCTTCTCCGGTAGCAGCATCCGTCACCCTTCCTTTTATCTTATACAAAGATTGCCCCTTCCCCTCCCCGGGATAGAACACTGAAATAAAAAACAGGAAAAGTATAAATTTCTGTATCGCTGCCATATGTAACGCAATGTAGCAAAAAAATGGAGACGAGATTTTCGAGCATTTTCCTCGAAATACAGAAAAGCGTCTCCTTTTAACTGCGTACCAGGAAATTTTTCTTTCCGAAAAAAACTAAAAAAAATACAATTTAATTTATTTTGAAACGGCAATATGACGCTTTCAGTGGTAAAAAAGGATCTTCATCCAAATAAAAATCTAGTTTTTAAACAATTTTTCTATTTACTGCCTTGCTATTATTTAGAATTAGTCTATCTTTGCGCAACAATATTGCCTGGTCTTTATCTAAATAAGCTTAAATCTATATAAGGTTAAAAATTTTACTGAATTGAAATACTTATACATAGCCTTATTAAGCCTGATGGCTTTTTCCTCTTTTGCCCAAACGGGAGCGCCGCGAACAGGTGTTGTAAAGGGGAAAGTACAGAAAGAAGGTGGTGACGGAGTTTCATTCGCTACGATCCGGCTGGACAAAACCGATATTGCCGTTATCTCGGATGGGGAAGGTTTTTTCGAATTTAAAAATGTTCCTTTCGGAACGTACGAAGCGCAGGTAACGTCGCTGGAAATTCAGCCGAAGAACTTCGGAATAGTTGTGAACCGGCGGTCCCAGGAAGTTTCGTTTGAAGTTCTCCCCCAATCAGGTATTGATCTCAAGGAAGTCAGAGTCTTCGGGAAAACCGAGAAGAAGGAAATTGAAACCAAAGGATTTGCTGTGGCGGTCATCGAGACCAAGGAAGCCTCCCTGAGAAACCTGAACACCAATGAGCTGTTAGACCGGACCGTAGGGGTAAGGGTCCGGCAGAACGGGGGCGTAGGGTCGCGTGTAGAGTACAATCTGAATGGTATGTCGGGCAGTGCGGTAGGCTTGTTCCTGGATGGCATAGAGTTATCCACATACGGCTCTTCCTTTAACCTGAACAACATCCCGCCGGCGATGATAGAACGCATCGAAGTATATAAAGGAGTGCTTCCGGCCCACCTGTCGGGAGATTATGTCGGGGGGGCCATCAATGTGGTTTTGAAAAAAGACGCTTCTCAAAACAATATTACCGCTGCGGCTTCCTACGGGTCTTTTAATACGTTCCAGTCCGACCTGTCAGGCTCCTACCGGGATACAAAGACCGGGTTTACGACCAGGGCCTCGGTTTTTTATACCTATACCGACAACAGCTACACCACCTGGGGAAAGTTTTCCAAATTCGTGCATCCTGATCGCACACTGGAGCGGTATTACAGGGCCAAAAGGTTTAATGACACCTACAAATCTGTCGGCGGACGCTTTGAGGTGGGCTTCACCGACGTGAAATGGGCCGACCGGTTCTTCCTGGGGTACAATATCTCCGATACTTATAGCGAGATCCCTCACGGTACTACCATGGCCAGGCCCTATGTCGGAAGATTCGCCGAATACGAAGCCCATGTGTTTACGCTGAATTATAATAAGAACAATTTCCTTGTCAAAGGAGTGTCGCTGAACGTAAACGCCGTCCGGAGCTTCCGAAGCACTTTCGTACAGGATACCGTGGGCCAGATGTACAACTGGGACGGCAACCCCAGGATGCTCATCCGGAACGGCGTAGCAATACCGGTGCCTCCCGTCGCGGGAATGGGACAGCAGGGCGCGAAAAGCATCACGGATATTAACCGCCGGATCACCAACATGCGTACCAACTTGTCGTATACGATCGCATCGGGCCATAGAGTGTCCCTCAACCATAAGATGGAAACCACCGACAGGGACGATAATGATCTGTTAAACCCGGTGAATAAAAACATGGTAACCACGAGCAATATCATGAACAATATCATCGCCGGTAACTACGAGTCCCAGATATTGAATAACAAATTAAAAACAAACCTGCTCGCTAAATATACCTTCAACAGAACCATCCAGACCAGGCCGGAACTCATCACGGAAGGTGACGTAACGACTATAAACAGGGTTAAAAATAAGAGCGTCAATAATAATCGCGGATACGGGGCTACCGTTTCCTACAATGTAATACCTCATCTTTATATCATAGGATCTACCGAAAACTCTTACGTGGTAGCCACCGAGTCGCAGCTGTACGGCGACCCCGATAACAACATCCTCGAAAATCCGGACCTGATACCCGAAAAGAATGTAAACTACAACCTCGGGTTCCGCTACGGGGCGGTAAACATCGGGAAACACAAGCTCACCCTGTACGGAAGCACCTTCTGGAGAAACGGGTTCAACAAAATAACCCTGCGGGCGGTAGAAGACCGGATCGTTCAGGGACGGGAAAGCGACGGGGATATCGAATTTACCAAATATATAAACTTAGGAAAAACACAGTCCAGGGGGTTTGAAGGAGAGATCATCTATGTGTATGATAACAAGCTGAATGCCCTGTTTAACTTTTCCAAGTTCAATTCATTGTTTAAACAGGAGTATGACGAAAACGGCAAGCCCCATGACCTTTATGATCTGCAATTGCCCAATGAACCGTTCTTTACGATAAACGGGAGCGTGCAGTACCGTCTCAACGATGTATTCCAAAAAAGCTCTATCCTCAACGTTTATTACAATAGCGGCTACGTCGCTCCCTTCAATACCATCTGGATGGCTTCGGAATGGTTTACCACACCTACCCAGTTTTATCACGATATAGGCAGCAGCTACCGGTTGCCGAATGGCAAGATGGTGGTAAGCCTGGACCTTAAAAACGTCCTGAACGCTGAGATATATGACAATTTCGGCGTACAGAAACCAGGAAGAAGTATTTCTGTCAAGTTGAATTATACGATTAGTAAATTTTTATAAATAAAGTCAAACATGAGCACAACAAAGTTTAGGGCAGTTTTATTACCTGCTGTGATCATTTTAGGTACGATGGCCGGTTGTAAGGACGACGGCCCGGAGGAACAGCAGATAATCGGGGGAGATGCGCGGGAGTTCATTACGCTGACGGCTTCAATCCCCGACGCAGCCGGCACAGCCGGTAACGGAGGCACAAAGGCATACGCCATTACCCATGAGCAGGCTATCGATCCTGGTTTTTCACTCAATATCTATCAGAACGGCTTTGAACTCCGTTCGGCCCGCACAGCCCGTGTACAAGGTTCGGAAGACGGCACAGAGCTGTATAACATACAATATACCGGCGAAGACGGCGGGGTATTCAACAAATATCTTGTAAAAGGTGCAGCTACTTTCCAGGATACAGGAAATGAGCTGGACCTGTCCGATATCATCGGCACCTCTCCCCGCTGGACCAAAGCAGCGGAAGATATCGGTATCGGCGTTCATTTGACAGGAAGCACCACTGTTACTACGGGCGAAGCTCCCAACCACGTTTACCAGTATACAAGAGGGCAGGTGAGAATAGCCGACATCGACCTGGAGAACCCCAAGATGCGTAACTCTACGCTGTTTGATTTTCCTTTCCCCGCCGAGCTGGAAGCCCAGGGCTACTCAGTCGGCCGGATCGACGTCCCGATATTAAACAAAGACCAGACAAAAGTTTTCATCGGCTGTAACGTCAGCAAAGTAGATCCGACCAAGCTGTCATATAATGCCAGCGGCCTCCCTACCTGGGCCAACGACAACGCCAACAGGACAATAGGTACCGTTACACTGGTGGTAGACTACCCGTCTCTGCAAAACCCCAAGCTGATCACCTCAACTGTTGCTAAGACCAACAACCACTCCTACCGCACCATGACACAGTATGTAGGTGACGACGGTCACATCTACCAGGCTGCTACCGGCCAATGGGTGGGTCACCAGATACTGCGTATAAGCAGCGCAACCAATGACTATGACAATTCTTACGAATTTAACCTGAACACCGCTTTGGGTGAAACAAGTACCCGTATCCAGGCCTGGAGATATATCAAAGACGGTATCGGGATCGTTTTGTATGACAAAGGAAGCGGTACAGGCGGCTACCTGGCGATGGTTGATCTGAATGCTAAAACCGCCACCAAAATCAGCAATGATTACGAATCGACACTTGATTTCAGCCAGTACCAGAATATCACCGTAAGTGAAGACTATGTATATGTGCCGCTGACCCCGCCGGGCGAAGCCGGTAAACTATATGTCATCAACTGGAAAACAAAAGCCGTAACCAAAGGGGCTACGCTGACAGGCCAGTCAGGATCATTCTACCTGGGATCATATTAATAATTTATCAAAGCAAAAAATAAGTCCCCAAAAACACAGAGAACTGGCGTTTTTGGGGACTTTGGCTTATTAAAACCTGCTGCTATTTCTTTTTCTGCTCCTCGTTAAAGGTGATATCGGCTTCAGGCCGGAGCAGATGCACATCAAGAATCGCTTTCACTCTCGCCAGGTATTCCCTGACAAGCGTATAGTAGGAATAGTCCTCCGGTACATCCTGCGCTGCAAAGGCTACAGCGTCGAGCCCTTCTTCATGAGCGATATACAACGCCCTGGCGGTGTGGAAATTCTGGGAGATGATCGTAATGCTGTTTTCCTTAAAAAGATACTTGGCCCTGAGAATTGAATCGTAGGTCCTCTTCCCCGAGAAATCGGAGATCATGGCATCTGCCGGGATACCGAGCGCCAGCAAAGCTTTTTGCATATCCTGCGGCTCATTATAGTATTCCGAATCATTATTCCCGCTCAGGATGAGGTACTTTACTTTTCCTGTCTTGAAAAGCCGGGCAGTGGCCTCCATCCTGTACCTGAAATAGAGGTTATCACCTCCGCCCTGCAGGCCTTTGCTGGTCCCCAGAACCAGCCCGGCGTTCCTGGCAGGCAGGGAGTCTATCGAAAAATAGGTGTAAGGTTTTGCGACCTTCACCACCCAGGTATTGAGCAGAAGAATTATAAGCAGGGCCGATATTACCAGCCAGAACCACCAGGATAGGGCCCTTAGCGCCGCCCCTATCGAAAATATATACCTCCGAGCTGTAAATCGCGAAATCATCGCCCGATTTTCTGTATTTCTGTTTTTTGCAGGAGCTTCCCCGTCCGGCAATGCACGCTTACTCAAAAAGCCCTAACTGATTTTCATTCGAAGCAGGAGGGGTCTTCCTGGGATATACCCTGGATTTGCCGGCCTGCTCCCCGTCGCTCTGCTCCGGGACCTCCTCCCCGGGCTCGCCCGGGTCGTCATCAGAAACCACATCTTCACTCTCCTCAGCAGGCTCCTCCGGGGCATCTTCTTCCGTAGTCAGCTCTTCCGTCTCTTCACCAGGTTCCGGGATTTCCTCTGCCAGCGGTTCCAGCCAAACCGCCTCTTTCAGCTTTACGGCATGGATCTTCGTGCCGATAGCTCTCCATCCCCTGACGTCTGCCCGTTCTTCCACCGGGAACTCTTCCGTTTCAAACTCTCCTTTCGCTACTTTCTGCAGCGTCAGCCTGAGCCTCGGGCGTTTATCGACCGCCGCGAGCACCAGCTTGCTTCCTTTGGAATCGGAAATAAAAAGGAACTTCTTGTCTACCGTCGAGGTCTCAATAGAAAACCGCTTGATATAATGCGTTTTCTGATTACCGTCGTAATAAACTGCCGTAATAACGAGACCGGGTGAGAACCTTGTCAGTACTTCTATATTGCCCGGCTCATAATGATTGGTGAGGTCGAAATTGGTGAGCTCGTAGGTGCCGTCCTTATAAATAACCAATATATTATCGGTCGGCCCGAAATTGCCCAGCAATACGCCCCGCTCGTCCCTGTTCAGCCGGCCTATCACCCGGTCAAACCATATATCGACTCCTCCCAGGGTAGAAATTCCCGCATTCTTGAAAACGATCTTCCTCGCCGGGTACTTGGTAAGAATGTTCCCCATAGCGCTGCGGTTCTTGATCGCGATCCTGGAAAAATCAAAATCGAACTGCTTGATCTTGGCTTTGCTCTGGGCCTGTAGACTGACCGTTATCGTTTCAGCTTCCCCGTTGTCGTTCGCGCTGAAGTAGGTGATTTTCGACTTGGGCGTACCCTGGGTGAGCACATACTCCCGGTCGCGGGTAACGGACGTAACCTGGAAACGCTTTATATACGACACGCCGGTTTTCCCGTCCACATAAACCAGGTTGTACACCTTACGTTCGTTGTTTTTGACGTAAACCTCGCAGTGAACAATGTCTTTCCCGACAAAAACCTTGTCCTGTATCCGGGTTACCAGGCAGATTCCGTCCCTCCGGAATACGATGATATCGTCAATATCGGAGCAATCCATCACATATTCGTCTTTCTTCAGCCCGTAGCCGATAAACCCGTCTTGCCGGTTTACATACAGTTTCTGGTTATTGGCTGCCACGACATTGGCGGCGATCTGGTTAAAGATCCTGATTTTGGTACGTCTCTCCCTTCCTTTCCCGTATTTTTTCAGGAGGTCCCTGAAATAGTCGATGGCAAAACGGGTAATATTGGCCAGGTTCTCCTCTGTCTCGGCAAGCTCTTCCTGCCATTTCCTCATGAGCTCATCGGCCCTGAACGAATCGTATTTGGAAATCCGCTTGATCCTGATTTCAGTCAGCGCGACAATGTCCTCCTCCGTTATTTCCCGGTAAAACTGCGCCTTATAAGGCTCAAGCCCGCGATCTATGATAGCGATGACGGCCTCGAATGTCTCCGCCTCCTCTATATTCCTGTAAATGCGGTTCTCGATGAATATTTTTTCAAGCGAGCCGTACAGTATCTTCTCAAGCAATTCAAACTTCCGGATCTCCTGCTCCCTTTTCAGCAGGTGCACGGTCTGGTCAGTGCTCTCTCTCAGTATGTCCTTAACCGAAATGAACCTGGGCTTTTCGTCGACGATCACGCATGCGTTCGGCGAGATCGATACCTCGCAGTCCGTAAACGCGTACAACGCATCCATTGTGATGTCGGGCGACACCCCCGCAGCCAGATGCACATGTATCTCTACTTCAGCTGCCGTATTATCTTCTACTTTTTTAATTTTGATTTTCCCCGCATCGTTGGCTTTCACAATGGAGTCGCAGAGCGATGTGGTGGTTACGCTGAAAGGGATATCCCTGATCACCAGCATTTTTTTATCCTCCTCCTCGATCCTGGCCCGCACCCTCACCTTACCTCCTCTTTGCCCGTCGTTATAATTGGAGACATCTATCAGGCCGCCGGTCTGGAAATCGGGATAAATTTCAAAGTCCTTCCCTTTCAGGATATCGATCGATGCTTCAAGCAGCTCACAGAAATTGTGGGGCAGCACCTTGGTGGAAAGCCCCACTGCAATACCCTCCACTCCCAGCGCAAGCAGCAGCGGGAATTTTACGGGAAGCGTGACGGGCTCGCGTTTCCGGCCGTCGTACGACATCTGCCACTCCGTAGTGTCGTCGTTGAACACCACTTCCTTGCCGAACCTGGAAAGCCGCACCTCGATGTACCTGCCCGCAGCAGCGGAGTCGCCGGTATGAATATGCCCCCAGTTCCCCTGGGTATCGAATAAAAGCTCCTTCTGCCCTATATTGACGATGGCGTCATAAATGGAAGCATCCCCATGCGGGTGGTACTGCATGGTTGAACCGATCACATTTGCTACTTTGTTGAACCGGCCGTCGTCCATCTCGTTGAGCGCATGCAATATGCGCCGCTGCACCGGTTTAAGACCATCTTCTATGGCAGGCACTGCCCGCTCCAATATCACATAGGAAGCATAGTCCATAAACCAGTTTTCGTACAAACCGGAAATCGGGGTCTTGCTGTGTAATTCTTCGTCTTCTTCTGGCTCCAGGTGGCCGTTATCATCCATAAATACTGGGAGGAAACTATCAGCTATTGCGGTAAAAATATAAAAAAGCGTGTAGAGACGCAAGGCATTGCGTCTCTACATGCAATGCATTGCTCCTCTACCCTTCAATTATTTCGGACAGCTCACTGATCATCATAGCCGTTGCGCCCCATATACGTAGCCCGTCATAATGATAGAAAGGAGCCGTAACATATCCGCCTCTCACCGGGATTCTCCCCTGCGTGATCATCTCCTTACCGAGTATTTCGGAGAGGCCGATCTCCCTGATTTCCTGCACCTCTCTCGGGTCGGGTAAAAACTCAGGCCGGAAGGGAAGGGTCCCGATCACGGGTACCACCCGCATATCGCTCACCGGGATATATATTTCGCTTAAGCTCCCCAGGATATTGATCTCTTCATAGGGCGCCCTGATCTCCTCCCAAGCTTCCCTGAGCGCAGTTTCATACAAATTTTTATCATCGGGGTCCGCCTTGCCTCCGGGAAAGGCGACCTGTCCTGAATGCACGCCGTTGTAGACCGGCCTCAGGATGACCGGGAAGCCTATTCCCCCGGCATAGGGATAGAAAAGGATCAGCACCGCGCTGGAACGGGAGGAAGGCCGGGGTTCCGGCCATTCCTTGTAATGAGCGGAAGCCATCCGGCCCTGAGCCGATCTTCCCGGCAGCTCTCCGCTGAGCCGGGCGGCCATGAAAATCTCGAAATCAGGAAATGAAACCGGCACTTGCATAGAAATTGATATCTCCTGTCTATGAAACCAATGCATCCCAAAAAAAGTTGCCGGTGAAGCTTATCCGCCACAACGCCTTTGCGGCAATCGTCTCCCAAAAAATATTATTACCGTCTTGTCTTTCAAAAACCCGGAGGAAGAATTAGTATTGTACACTATTTTTAACAAGTCTAAATAGATGCCAAAATGATCCTATTTTTCCGTTCTATAATTACAACTGCAGTCCTGCTGGCCGGTTGTTTGCCGATACTGGCTCAGACCTATACGATTACCGGCAGAATTATTTCCGCCGACGATCAGCAACCTCTGCCGGGCGTTACCATCCTGTTTTCGGGGAGCCGGGACGGCAGGATATCGGATGCCGACGGCTCTTTTTCGATCCCCGATCTGTCCGCGGGCTCCTACCAGCTCAATTTCAGTTCTATCGGTTTTGAAAATCAGCAACTCAAAATCCAGCTGCCTTCCGCTACCGGCGAAGCCCTGGTCATCGTAATGAAGTCTTCCTCCAACCGGCTACAGGCTGTAGAGATTACCGGCCGTAAGGAAAGAACCTACCGGAACTCTTCTTCTTTTGTCGGTACCAAGACCGAAACCCCGCTCAAGCTGGTGCCGCAGGCTATCAGCTACGTGACCAAGGAAGTGATCGATGACCAGCAGGCTTTCAAAACAAGCGATGTCCTAAAAAACCTGAGCGGCGTCAACGTTTTCTCCTTCTACAACAATGACTTTACGTTGCGTGGCTTCAGGGCTGGTAACTCGCTGATCAACGGTCTCCGCGACGTCACAAACAGCTGGTCGCAGTCGCTGCTGCCCAATGTTGAGCGGATCGAGGTGATCAAGGGTCCGGCTTCAGCGCTTTTTGCCAACACCGACCCGGGCGGTACGGTCAATACGGTAACTAAAAAGCCTCTTGACGTCGCCCGCAAGGCAATCAGCTTCGCAACGGGAAGCTATAACACCTATCGCCTTTCCGGTGACTTTACCGGGCCTATGGACAAGGACAACAAGCTGCTTTACAGGCTGAACCTTGCTTATCAGAACGCCCAGTCGTTCCGCGTACTGCAGGGAGGCGAGGATGTGGTGGTTGCGCCCTCCATTTCGTTTCTGCCTTCGGAACGCACCCGGGTAAACATCGATTTTGTCTACTCCCGCACCCGCTCGCGGCTCGACAGAGGCCAGCCCATCTTCGGCGCTACCGCAGGTACCGACCTCCATTCAACTCCAATCTCATTTGCGATCGGAAAAGAAAACGACCATGAGCACGAGCTGAACCTCTATACCACGGCTTCGTTCCAGCATACTTTTTCTTCCTGGCTTTCTTTCAACGCCTCATATATGAAGTTCCTGTATGACGAAGACCTCCTGGAGCACCGTACGTCCAACCGTTATGCGGTCGATGCCGACGGCGTGCAGATCCCTACCCTGATGGAGATGCAGACGATACGCCGCCTGCGGAAAAACTACAACGACAACCTGACGTTCTATTTCATCAGCGACTTCCAAACCGGGCCGCTCACCCATAAGCTGCTGACCGGGTACGACTACATACAAAACGTATCACCGGTAGGGGGCTCCGCCTACAACGCATCCGGCTACCGGAACGCAGCCAACAACGGTATCATCGCCACCTACAACCCGGCCAACCGCGACGCCTACCTGATCCGTAACAACCGTCCCGTCCCCAACGTGCCGCACTTCGACCTGGCCAACCCGGATTATTCCATTTCAGAAATCTCGGGATATTTCAACGTATCCAGCCCGCAGGCCGTTACCAAATATTTCGTAAACGGCTTTTATGCACAGGACCAGATCTCGGTCGGCCCCGTACAGGCGCTGATCGCCCTGCGGCAGGAATACTATGTCGACATCCTCAATTACGGAAAGGCCAACGAAAAAGAGGTACGGCAAAAGGCTACAATTCCCAGGTTCGGACTGGTATATACACCCATTGAGCCGGTAAGTATCTACGCTACCTACGCGGTAGGATACCAGCCGCAGGGAGCCGGAACCATCGGCGATCCGGGCCGGTTTGGCGGCCCCTTCGATCCGCTTACCAGCACCATGTACGAGGGCGGGCTTAAAACCGAGTTCCTGAAAAAACAGCTTGTAATCAACGCCGCGCTTTACCACATCGAGCAGAATAATATCCTGATCAATGCAAACGATCCGCAAAACCCGGAAAAACTCCGTCAGCTCGGACAGCAGCAAGCGCGCGGTGTCGAGCTCGATATTTACGGCCAGGTGCTGCCTAACCTGAGCGTTACCGCCAACATGGCATACAACAAAACGACGATTACCAAAAGCCATATCGAGACAGAAATCGGCAACACACTTCCCAATGCGCCCCGGTTCCAGGGTGGCGTCTGGGCCAAGTATGTGTTTGCGGACAAGGCCCTGAAGGGAATAGGCATAGGAGCAGGGGCAAATGCGGTGAGCAGCCGCACCACTTTCAGCGACATCCTCACGCTCCCGGCCTATACCGTCGCAGACCTGGCGGTGTATTATACTGTAGATCGCGTCAAGCTTTCGGTCAACCTCAACAACGTATTCAACAAAACCCACTGGGTAGGCGGTTACGATTTCAACCGGCTTTTCCCCGGAACGCCCCGCAACTTTCTGGTTGGCGTAGGTTATATTTTCTAAACAAGGGTTATGCAGCAGCTCCTTTGGAAAATTCATCACTGGGCTGGTATCTATGCGGGGATCCTGATAGGAATACTGAGCCTTACCGGCGTGCTGGCGGTTTTTATACCGGAGATCGATTCGTTCGTTCTCCGATATCATTACCATGCCCGCGCGGCCCCGGTCGGCACCCCGCAAATCGGGCGTTCGGTCGATTCGCTGATCGGGCTATACCCCGCTTACCGGTCGCTGGCGATCCGGCTGCCTGACCGCGACGACCCGCTCGCTCATGTCGATCTTTTTGTTTCCGAAGAAGGGAAGGGAAATTTCCGGTACGACTACTTCATCGACCCCGCCGGGGACCGTATCATCGGTTATCGCGATCATCAAAAGTCGCTGGCAAACTATCTCCGCCAAATGCATGTGCGCCTCTATGAAGGTAACTGGGGCCGCCAGCTTGTAGGCCTCGGCGGTATTGCACTGGTCGTAGTGACCGTAACGGGACTTCTCATTTACGGCAACTTCATGAAAAAGCAGACCTGGCCGACCCTGCGAAAAACCGTGAACACCCGTATTATCATGGCCGACTGGCATAAGCTGCTGGGTATAGCTGCCCTGGCCTTCAACCTGGTGATCGGCCTGACAGGAGCATGGCTGGGCCTGCAGCCCTGGCTGGTACGCTGGCTGGACCTGCAGGCGCCCAACCGCTTCGAGCCGGCCATCATCATGGAAGCCGGTGCAGACAGGAGTCTGCCCGTAGGGTGGGACGAAGTGCTGGCAGCCGTAAACCGGGAATTTCCCGACCTCCGGCCACGCTACCTGGTACCGTCCACCAACGGAAGCGCTACCATCGCCGTTCGCGGAAACATCGACGGCCTCGCCTACGAACGGGACATTAATACGCTCATACTCTCCAAAAGCACCTATGAACCGGTATTCCGGTATGATGTAAGAGGAAAACCTTTCAGTCACAAGCTGTATTTCGCACAGGAAGCGCTTCATTTCGGCGACTTCGGCGGACTTTTACTGAAGCTACTCTACGGTATACTGGGGTTGATCAGCGGCTTTCTCTCTATCAGCGGCTTTGCAGTCTACCTCTACCGGCGTAAAAAACGGCAAAGACAGGCAAGCCCCGCACGGCTCATTTTCGTATACAGTATGATCGTGGTTCTTTTCCTCGTGGTTATAGCCGTCATCAGCCTGTTTATCGGTTACACCCAGGCGGCCACCCTGGCGGCATACCTCATCAACACGCTGCTTGTGAGCCTGCTTGCCTATGCAATCATCCGGGCAGTTGCCACCCGTTTCCGAAAAAAACCCGTTACTGTATAAAATAACTATGAGACCTTCCAGGAAATACGACGCCATTGCCGAGCATTACCTGCTTCCGGCAGTACTGTTTTCCCTCAATTTCTGTCTTGTACACCTTGTATACGCGTTCACACCCGGTAGCCTGTACCCTTTCCCTGCTCGGGCAGTTCTGGCAGCATCGTTCCTGCTTCTCGGCGCTTCGCTGATCCGCAGGCAGCGCCTGTTTCTCGCCCTTTCAGTTTTGTTTTACTGCCTCATATTTACCGTGCTCCTCTGTCTTTTCTGACTCCAGGCGCTTTCCGGCATCATACACCTCGCATGGAAAGCCGAAAAGACATTTTTCTTTGATTATCTCGGCAACCCGCTCCGGAACCAGCTTTTCCCATCCCGGCGCTCCTTCCTTTACCATCGCCAGCACCTCATCGGTGGTATATCTCATAAAAGCCAGGTTATAATTCCTGATATCCTCGATCTTGTCATTGAGCTTCAGATATTGATAGAGAGGCTGGAGGCTTTCAGGAAGCTCAAAATTGCTGCAATTGCGCACGGCGCCGTCTGCCCGGAGCGTCGGGTATACATACAGCTTGACATTCCGGCTGAACAGCGTCGCAAACGATTCCAGGATCCCGCCCGGCAAAAAGGTATAGTGCTTTTCTTCGAAAATATTCTGGAGGCTTGGAATACCGACCAGCAGTCCTGACTTCAGCTTCGAAAGCCGGGAAAGATAGGCCACCAGCCTGTAGTATTCGTGATAGTTGGAGATCATCACGTTATGCCCCAGCGAGCACAGGATATCGACCCGGTCGAGGAAATCCTTCTCGTCGATATTATCCCGGTCTGATTTAAGGTTGTGCAGCGTAAGCTCGGAAACAAACATCACCCGCTCCGGGTTCACGTCGGGCTCTGCCAGGAACTGTTCCATACCGTGCGTGATCATGTCGACATGAACATTGGCGATCGGCCTCAGCCTGCCGCGCATCAGCAGGATATGCTTTTTATAAAAAGCCTCCGTCGGCTGCATCACGTTTCCATCCGATCCGAAAAGCGCGGCATTGGTAAAGCCGTTCTTAACCAGGTATAAGCTCATGAGCCTGTTATCGACCTTTTCAAAGTCCGGCCCTGAAAATCTGATCATATCTATCTCCAGGTCTTCAGGGCTCAGGTCGTCCATCAGCGACCACAGCAGGGTTTCCGGGGAATTGTGATAGTAAAAACAGGCGTATATGAGGTTGACCCCAATGGTCCCCAGCGCCTGCTGCTGCTGGATGATGTCCTTGCTGAACATCCGTACATGGAGTATAACATCGTTGTAAGCCCCGCCGGGAGCCAGCTGAAACCGCAGTCCCACCCAGCCGTGAGGGTCGTTGGTACGCTGGTAATTCAGGGCGACGACGGTATTGGCGAAAGCAAAAAAAAGGCTCTCCGCCCCTCTTTTCTCAGACAATCTCTTTTCAACAAGGCTATATTCCTTGCTCAGCATTTTCTTTAACCTGGATTCCACTACGTACCTGCCGCTTTCCTCCGGTCCGTAGATCGCATCGCTGAAAGTCATGTCATAGGCCGACATCGTCTTTGCTATCGTACCTGACGCTCCCCCGGCCTTAAAAAACTGGGCTGCTGTTTCCTGGCCGGCGCCTATTTCAGCAAAAGAACCGTAAATTCGCGAGTCCAGGTTGATCTTAAGCGCTTTTTGCTTAGTCCCGATATTCTTGTCGTACATGGAAGGCTGATGAAAGAATTAGTGACACCAATATAGTCAATAAACATTTTTTCCCCGATATAAATTGCGTAACGACCGCTTATTTAGGCTTTGCACCTTATTATCTCCCTGTAAATCACAATTAAACCTTCACAGGCTCCCATCTCCATGACTGGTCACCCGGATCCGGCACCCTATCTTTTCGTATACGGTACGCTCAGGAGAAGCTTCGAGAACCCTTTTTCAAAGCAGCTTCAGAGTTCCTCCACCTATATTGCCGAAGGCACTTTCCCCGGAAGTCTCTACCTTGTCACATGGTTTCCCGCAGCAGTTTATTCCCCCGATTCCTCCCTGCCGGTCTATGGCGAGATCTACAGGATGAACGAACCCGGCCGGCTGCTCCCTGCCCTCGACGAATACGAGGATGTACACGCCGATCCGGAACAGAGCCTCTATATAAGGAAGATGATCCCGGTTTTAACGCCCGATAAGCGGATCTTTAACTGCTGGACTTATCTTTACAACCGTTCAGTGGAAGGCCTGCAGCAATTACGCAGCGGGAGATTCCCCGAACCTGAATAGTACTATGTCATCTCATCACTTTGTAAAAGACAAGCAGGAACCCGCCCTTATCATAGCCAACGGGCAGGCGTGCAGCGACGAGCTCCTCGGGCAGCTCCTGGAATGGAACCCCTTTATAGTGGTACTGGACAATGCCATTTACAGGGTTCTCAGCAAAGGTATCAAACCCGATGTGTGGATGGGCGACTTCGATCGCGCGCATGATTTCGAAGAGATCAGGGGCCGGGTTTACCCGCTGGAAATCATCCATACGCCCGATCAGGATAAAACCGACCTGGAAAAAGCGATCGACCTCCTCGTAGAACGCGGCTACCCGGCGGTGAATATCGTCTGGGCTACCGGGCGGAGGGCCGACCATACCATCACGAACATTACCAACCTCGTAAGGCACCAGAACCTGATCAAAGCCGTCATATTCGACGACTATTCAAAGATCTTTCCTCTCACCGGCTCATTTGAAAAATGGTACCCTGCCGGTACTCCCCTGTCGCTCATACCGGTCGGGACCGTGAGCGGCATCAGGACAAAAGGGCTTAAATACGAATTATCGGACGAATCGCTCACCATAGGCTATCGTACCGGCAGCAGCAACGAAGCCTTGGCAGACGGTATTGTCAGCATCTCCTTTACTTCCGGCAACCTGCTGCTGATGGAATGCCACGATTAGGAGCATCAGGGGCGCACCTCCTCAAACTCGTTGCAATTGTCATGAAGAGGCTTACCGTCACTGTTTTCTTCGGTCAGGAAAGCAGTTTTTCCTTTAGTCCACCATACCAGCCTGCCGTCGGTATACCTGGCTCCGGATGCCGAGCGGCTTATCGACATTTTAATTTTCTCGGGATTTTCAGGCGTCAGCTGTACGTAGGCTACCGATTTCTCCGGATCCGAATTGTCATATTCGACAGAAATAACCTCCCCCGCTTCGCATTTGTACCTGACGGTAAACCTTTCGCCGTCCGTTTCATTCTTTGAAGTCGTGCAAGCTCCCCACATGAAGAGGAACGGTGCCATTAATAAGGACGCTTTCATAAGAGCAATAGTGACACTGATAGCTTATGTTTATATCCGGGCCTTAAGAATACAGCTTTTCATAGTACTCACCGGCCATACGATCCGAATCGAACTGCACCCCGACATCGTTCATACTGTTCAGGATGATTTGCTTCCATTTATCCTGATCGTCATAGTAGGTCGGCAGGATCTCCTTTTCCAGCAGTTCGAAGAGATGATCCCGGTCCTGCTGATCGACATCTTTTTCCGGGGAGGCTACTGGCAGGATAAAGGAATTTTCGCCATGCCTGGCAAACTCTGGTATCCAGCCGTCGTAGGTCGAACAGTTGATCGCGGCGTTCATGGCTGCCGTCATCCCGCTGGTACCTGACGCTTCGCGGGTTACCACCGGCGTATTGAGCCAGACATCCGCCCCATCCTTCAGCAGCTTCGACAAGGCAAGTTCGTACCCTGTCAATACTGCGATGTTGGGATAAAGGTGCGACAGATGCTGGATACGATTGAAAACCTCTATCGCGCCGCCATCCTTCGGATAGGGTTTCCCGGCCCATATAAACTGGATGGGATGCTCTTGACCGGCCAGTAAACGGATAAACCTGTCGAAGTCGCTCCACAACAGATCCGCCCGTTTATAAGCGGCGAACCGGCGGGCCCACACGATCGTCAGCACATCGGTCGAAAAAATCCGGCCGCTCTGGTTGGCCACTTCCTTAAACAACCGCGCTTTAAGCGCTTTCTTCCTTGCCGCTATCGCTTCCTTGTCCTGGTTTACCCGGGCCTCCTCGAGCCTGTCGTCCACCCAGTACTTTTTGTTCTGAGCGTTGGTGATATGGGTAATTTCGCAAACATTATCGTAATGGGCCCACATTTTCCTCGCTACTTCCCCGTGCAGCTCCGATACGCCGTTTGCCTTCCGGCTCAGCCTGAGCGCAGCAAGGCTGTGATTAAAAATGTCGCCTTCCGTGATACCCGTAATCGACCTCACTTCCTCAACCGGCAGATCATAGAAAAAGCCCGTGTCCTTCAGGAAATAAATATTGTGCTTCTCGTTGCCGGCTTCCTCCGGCGTATGCGTTGTGAAAACAAGCTTTTCGCGAAGCTGCTCCCGGCTGCGCAGGCGGGAGTACAGGTAAAATGCCGCCGGCAGCGCATGAGCTTCGTTCAGATGATAGACCCCGGGCTCCCAGCCTATGGCTTCCAGCAGCCTGGCTCCTCCAAGTCCCAGCAGGGCGCACTGCGCTACTTTCACAGTGGCGTCCGAATCATAGAGATGATACGACACCGAGCGCCCCGCATAGTCATTCCCGTCGGTATCGCTGGTGAGAAAAAACATAGGCGCCGTCCCGAACACTTCAGGAGGAAGATAATAGGCCTGCACCCACACATTGCGCCCCAGCAACGGAACCTGGAAGCGTACTTTCGTGTCTACCAGGAAATGATAGATCTTTTCCCTGAACGTAACCCTCAGGGTATTGTCTTCATTACGCTCCTGGTCATAATAGCCATATTTCCAGAGAATACCGATACCGACCACATTCTGCCGCAACTGAAATGCGCTTCTCATATGAGACCCCGCCAGGAATCCGAGTCCGCCGGAATATATTTTCAGCGCCTGATCGATAGCGAATTCCATTGAAAAATAGGCCACCGGCTTTTCATACTTTGTATCAGGCTGTACAGGGTTTATAAAAGGGAGTTCAAACATAGATCAGGCTTTGGTCAGTTTTATTTCTTCTTGGGAAACGGAAAATCCACCGGATATATTTTCTGCCCGTCCGACTCCCTTATATAAGTGGAAAACCTTCGCCGGCCTTCCTTAAGTTCAATGATCCGTGCACCGTTTTTGTTTCGCTGGTACGTATTCTCACTTCCTGACCAGCATCCATAGGCCAGTGCGATATCCCTGTAATCTACCAGGTAATCGTTTACGTGGTCATGCCCGACAAACATTCCAAGCACATCGCCTGCTTCCAACATTGCGGCATACATACCGGTATTGATTTCCGGCGGACATTCATTTTCATACCTTACGCCCACCCTCTTGTTCTTCAGATCATCGAAAGCAAGCTTATATTCAGGAAGCGGGATATGGAAAAAAGCCAGCGCCGGCAGGGTATCCACGCTCGCTTTCAAAAACGAAGCGCTTGTCTGGCGGTACCATTCCACCTGGTTGTGCGCAAACCATCCGTATCCTTTCACCCGGCTGTTTTTAGAATAGGCATGAGAATCCATGGCATACAGGATAGCCCCGGGCTTGCCGCTCTTCGTTTCTATCGTCACTGCACCGTTCAGGAATCCCGATACGCCCGGGATCGCGACTGTCTTGTTTACCAGGTAAGGTTTTGAAGAAACATATTCCGCTACTTCGTTACGCTTCATTTCCGATTCGTCGTCGTGGTTTCCGAAGGTGACAATATAGGGTATTTTCCTGGAGACAACCACATTGAGAACCTCATCCCATCCTTTCTTCGTAGGCGCCTTTACGACAATATCGCCGGTAAAGACAACCAGGTCGGGCTTCTCGGCATCAAGAGTAGCTTCCATCATGGAAATGGACTTTTTGGAAGGTTCCGCACCGGCAACATAATGGATGTCAGTAAACTGGACAATCCTGAAAGTACCGTTGTTCCGGAACTTCAACGCCTGGGCATGTACCGCAGTGATGCACGATGCGATCACAAGAGCAAAGGATAAAAGCTGAATACGCATAACTTAAGAGTATATATTAAGAACTGAATGTAATCACTTTCTTACTACTGCTCCTATGCCCGTCAGATACTACTCGTCAAAATCCAGCCAAAGTTTTATTAAATTTGCAGCGTGTTGTCTGAAGAGGGTTTTAGAGTGAAAGCAGGAAAAAACCGGCGGGAAGTTCCCGGCGGGTTTTGTTGTTTCAGGCCAGGAGTTGTTATCCCAAAAATAATTTTAAGTTGAAAGTTGAAGACCTGCTGTCTTTGTACAGCTCGGATAGTTTTGTGCAAACGCTGATCCACCGCCTTGAGTCGGATCATAAAGACGATCAGCATATCCAGTTAAAAGGACTGATCGGGAGCCTGGACGCCATAATGGCCGCCACGCTTCAGAAAGCGCGGCCCGGGACTTCCCTTTATGTCATGAACGACAGGGAGGAAGCCGCCTATTTTGTCAATGATCTTCAGAACCTGCTCCCCGCAACGGACGTCCTGTTTTATCCTCCTTCCTATAAGCGGCCATACGAATATGCCGAAGTGGATAATACCAACGTCCTTGCCCGTGCCGAGATCCTGAATAAGCTGAACGTTTCTCACCAGGTGGCGCTCCAGATCGTTACCTATCCCGAGGCTCTTACGGAAAAGGTCATCAATAAGAGATCGCTTCTTGCCAATACATTCAATATTAAGAAAGGTGAAAAGCTGGACCAGTCGTTCCTTACCGAATTTCTCGATGAATACGGTTTCGAGATCACTGACTTTGTCTTTGAACCCGGCCAGTTCTCGGTGCGCGGCGGTATCATCGATATATTTTCGTATGCGAGTGAGTACCCCTACCGGGTAGAGCTCTTCGGCGATGAAGTGGAAAGCATCCGCACCTTTTCACCGGAGTCGCAGCTATCGGTAGCCGAAGCCGGGCAGGTGAATGTTATCCCGGATATCCAGCAAAAACTTACCCACGAATCCAGGGAATCGTTTCTTGAATTTTTACCCAAAAACAGTCTCCTGTGGTTCAAAGACGTCGAGGCGATGCTGGAAATTACGGACAAGGCCCTTCTGAAGGCAGAAAAGGCGCTTGCCGAAACCACCGGCGGGGGTGTCCAGGTCGTTTCGGATCCCGAAGAGCTGTTCGAAACCCGTAGGGGCTTTCTTAACCGCGTCAAGTCGTTTAAAACGGTCGAATTCGGAAAACGGTTTTACTTCAAACAGCAGTCGGGAGCCGAGTTTCAGTCGCCGAAATACGCCGCCAGGCCGCAGCCTTCCTTCAACAAGGATTTTCAACGGCTGATAGATAACTTCGACGAAAACCAGTCCAACGGCTATGTCAATATCATCGCTGCGGAACAGGGCCGCCAGCTCGACAGGCTGGAACGTATTTTCGAAGACATCAATCCTTTCGTAAAATTCAAGGGGCTCCATATTTCCCTGCGCGAGGGGTTTATAGATGACCAGCTGAAGATCACCTGCTATACCGATCACCAGATATTCTCGAGATTTCACCGGTACAGGCTGAAAGACCGCTTCAGCAAGACAAAGGCCCTTACGTTGAAAGAGCTGCGGACCCTGCAGCCGGGCGACTTCGTCACGCACGTCGACTACGGGATCGGGCGCTTCGCAGGCATGGAAAAAGTCGACGTAAACGGGAAGCTGCAGGAATCGATAAGGCTGGTATACCGCGACAACGACCTGCTCTACGTCAACGTCCACAACCTTCATAAGATCGCAAAATACACCGGTAAGGAGGGAGCTCCTCCTACCATGAGCAAGCTCGGCTCACCGGAATGGGAAAACAAGAAGTCTAAAGTCAAAAAACAGCTCAAGGACATCGCCCACGAGCTGATCGCGCTTTACTCGAAACGGCGCAAGGCGCACGGTTTTGCTTTTTCTCCCGAAAATTACCTGCAGGTCGAGCTGGAAACCTCTTTTATTTACGAAGACACGCCGGACCAGGCCAAGGCCACATCCGACGTAAAGGCCGATATGGAAAAACCGTATCCTATGGACAGGCTGGTTTGCGGGGATGTAGGCTTCGGTAAAACGGAAGTAGCCATAAGGGCGGCGTTCAAGGCCGTCAATGACAGCAAGCAGGTAGCGGTACTCGTACCTACCACCATCCTTGCCATGCAGCATTTCAAGACTTTCGGCGAACGGCTGGCCGATTTTCCGGCCAACGTGGAGTATATCAACCGGTTCAAATCGGCCAAAGAGATCAAGGAAACCCTGAAGCGGGTAGAAGCCGGGAAAGTCGACATACTGATCGGCACGCACCGCATACTTAATAAAGATGTGATTTTCAAAGACCTCGGGCTGCTGATCGTCGACGAAGAGCAGAAGTTCGGGGTAAAAGCGAAGGACCGCTTAAAGGAGCTGAGAGTCAATGTCGATGTGCTCACCCTGACCGCTACCCCTATTCCGCGCACGCTCCATTTTTCGCTGATGGGAGCCCGTGATCTCTCAGTCATCACAACGCCGCCGCCCAACCGGCAGCCCGTTACGACGGAAATAAGGGTCTTTAACGAAGAGTTCATCAGGGATGCGATCTCTTATGAGATCCAGCGGGGTGGACAGGTATTTTTTGTTCACAACCGTGTCAGCGACATAGAATCGATCGGGAATATTATCCTGAGGCTTATCCCCGAGGCCCGGATCGGGATCGCCCACGGCCAGATGGACGGGGACAGGCTGGAAAAGGTGATGATGAAATTCATAGAAGGCGAATATGATATCCTGCTGTCTACCAACATCGTAGAGTCGGGCATCGATATTCCCAATGCCAATACGATGATCATTAATTCGGCCCACAACTTCGGGCTGAGCGATCTGCACCAGCTGAGAGGCCGCGTCGGCAGGTCTAACCGGAAAGCTTTCTGCTACCTGGTCACGCCGGCCATTTCCACATTGAGCAGCGAATCGCGCAAGAGGCTTCAGGCACTGGAGGAATTCTCGGACCTCGGCGACGGGTTCAAAGTAGCGATGCGTGACCTCGATATCAGGGGAGCCGGTAACCTCCTGGGCGCCGAGCAAAGCGGGTTCGTAAACGACCTGGGATATGAGATGTATCACAAGATCCTCGACGAAGCCGTTAAAGAGCTGAAAGAGAACGAGTTTAAAGAGCTATTCTCAGGAGGCATGTCACCTCTGCCGAACCTGGTTCCCGACACACAGATAGACACCGATATGGCTATCCTGATCCCCGAGGACTACGTCAAAAATATCTCTGAACGGCTCTCTCTGTACACCCGTCTCGATAACATCAGGACTGAGGAAGAGCTGAGCGCGTTCCACGCTGAAATTACCGACAGGTTCGGCCAGCTTCCGCCTGAGGTCGATGATCTCCTGAAAACAGTAAGGGTACGCTGGGTTGCCGAGGAACTGCACCTGGAAAAACTGGTTTTAAAGAACAATACGCTGAAAGGTTATTTCGTTTCCTCTCCGGATACGACTTTTTACCAGTCGGAGGTATTTGGAAATGTACTCGATTTTATCCAGGCAAATCCTGCTCAATGTACCCTCAAAGATGTAAAAGGTAAATTGATCTTAACCTGCCAGGATGTGCCGTCGCTCAACAAAGCGTACGATATCCTGCTGAAAATGAAGGGTACTTAGGATTTTTGAAAAAAATATAAAATTGGTTAATTATCTTTGCGGGCTTAACAAGCCGTTGTCTAATGTTCATCGGTCAAATTAAAATGATTTGCATGCGTAAAATCGGATTATTGCAACTTTTGCTAGCCCTGTCCGTAGCTGTTGCGGTTACTTCCTGTAAGAAAAAAACGCCTACCAGCATGGATCCTGGCAAAACCAGTTCCAAAACCGGGTTGACTTACAATACGGAGAATGGTTTCAAAGTAGCCAAATTCAAAGCGCTGCCGGCAGGTCCGGACCTTGTCTTCATAGAGGGGGGGCGTTTTACGATGGGCTCTTTGGAGGAGGATGTCATGTTTACGCGCGATAACCTGGAGCGTACCGTCAGTATCCAGTCTTTTTATATGGACGAGACCGAGGTGGCCAATGTGCACTATCTTGAATTCCTGGATTATGCGCGCCGCGATTCTTCGGAGGAATTCTACACCAAAGCGCTGCCCGATACGACGGTATGGCTGAACCCGTTGTCATTTAACGACTCATACATGACCATGTACTTACGGCATCCGGGCTTCAGGCTTTACCCGGTAGTAGGGGTTTCATGGGCGCAGGCCAATGATTACTGCCTGTGGCGTACCAACGCGGTCAGCATGGCCAGGTACAGCAAGGCAGGTGGTGAAAAAAAGAAAAAAGGCTTCTCACTGCGACGTAAGAAAAATGCCGAGGGCGAAGGCGACGGCGCTGAAGTTGCGTCTTCCGGCGATCCGTTCAATCACCCGTCTATCGAAAGCGGCTACGTGATGCCTCCTTACAGGCTTCCGACAGAGGCTGAATGGGAATATGCCGCCAAAGGAATGATCGGCACCCAGTATGCCGACGAAAACCAGTCCAACCAAAGGATTTATCCCTGGGACGGCTCGACCCTGCGGACACCCCGCGGGCGTAAGCAGGGCCAGATGCTGGCCAACTTTAAGCGCGGCCCCGGTGATTACGCCGGTATCGCGGGCAAATCAAACGACGGAGCGATTATTACACAGGAGATCCGTTCTTATCCTGCTAACGACTACGGCCTTTATGACATGGCCGGGAACGTAAATGAGTGGGTATATGACGTTTATCGTCCGCTGTCATTTTCCGACGTAAGCGACCTTAACTCATTCAGGAGGGACGGATACCTTGACGACTCTTCCAAGTATGACACCAAAGGATTCAATTCTCTTGTTTCGGACAGGCTGAGAGTTTACAAAGGCGGTTCCTGGGCGGATGTGGCCTACTGGCTGTCGCCGGGTACCCGCCGCTATATGGAAGAAGATTCTGCTACCGCCATGGTAGGCTTCCGTTGCGCAATGATCGCGACAGGAAGGAACCGGTAAAAACCGACATAAAGCATAATAACAATCGCCGCAGCTCAATCCCGGGCTGCGGCGATTGTTATTATATGGATTTCCCTGCATCCCCCTCTCACCAGCTCTCCGATGCAAGCCTCCAGCGTGGCTCCCGTCGTAAGTACATCGTCGACGAGTATGATACGCAGCTTCTCCAGGTTCACGCCCGGCCTCACCCCGAAAACTCCCTGCATGGCTTCAATGCGTTCCGACCGGGTCTTTCCCGTCTGGGAACGGGTATATACATTCCTCACAAGAAGGGACTTATCCAGCGGCACTGCCAGCACCTCGGATAACCCCGCTGCAAAGAACTCGCTCTGATTGTATCCTCTTTCCTTTTCCTTCCGGGGATGCAGCGGAACCGGCACGAGGAGATCGGCTGCCGGGGCGCTTCCTGCCGAGACCCGGTCAAGCCCGTAAACCCGGCCCAAAAAAGATGCCAGGTCCTTATTCCCTTCGTATTTGATACTCCGGAGCAGCGACTGAACTTTTCCCTTGGCGTGATACTCCAGGAAAGCCTGTACTGTCTTTACTTCCCTGAACCCGGAAAATTTTGATTCCACTTCCAGGACCGAAAGCCCTCCGGCATGTAGTCTCGGCAAAGAAAGCAGGCATTGCGTACATAGCTGGTATTCAGTTCCCGTCACAGGCTGCTTGCAGGCCGGACAAACCCTTGGGAAAAACAAGTCGAGGCAATCGTTCCAAAAAGCAACTATCTTTGTAACCATTGAGAAGTATAGTAAGTGAAGACCAATTTGCTAAAATATGCTCTAATTACCTAATGCCATTTTACAAGAATGAAGCCAATGCTTAACGACGAAGATATATCATTAGAAGATCAATGGGAACGACTATTGGACACCCTCGAGCAACTGGTGGGGAAACGCCCGGCCGATCTCAACGGCGTGCTGTTCCTGATTGGCGTGCAGGAGTTGGGAAAAGGCGCGCTCAACTTCACAAAAGAGCAGAAGCAGGACCTCATGCATATAGGGGTTTGCGAGGTAATGAGCCTGTCCGGCTATTATTCGCATTCCGGGAGAGATAAGGACGGGTGGCCTCACTACGAGCTGACGGGTAAATTACCTTTTGCCGATCTCCTGGGACAGGAACAATTGCTCAAAATGCACGTGATGGAGTATTTTAAACGGGTGCTATCCTGAATCTGCCCACATTATATACCTGCATCCGGTAAATCAGGCGACATACCCCGGAGTGTATCTTCCACATTATGAAAACTTAACATTTAATCGTGAAACTTTTCGTGGAACATCCTTGGGGAATTGCACTTAATATTGGAAATTTGACTTTCAAATTGAAAATTAGAAATGGGCAAGATTATTGCAATAGCTAACCAGAAAGGCGGAGTAGGGAAAACGACCACGGCGATCAATCTGGCAGCCAGCTTAGCGGCGCTCGAATTCAAGACCCTCCTCGTGGACGCCGACCCGCAAGCCAACTCAACCTCTGGCCTGGGCTTCAACCCCAAAGAAATTGAGCTCAGCATTTACGAATGCATGGTAGATAATATCAGTCCGGCCGAAGCCATCGTGCAGACCGAACTCCCCAACCTGGATCTGCTCGCCTCCCATATCAATCTCGTCGGAGCTGAGATAGAGATGATCAACCTGGAAAACAGGGAGTATAAGATGAGAGGGTCGCTCGGAGAGGTCAGGGACTACTACGACTTTATCATCATTGACTGTTCTCCCTCCCTGGGACTTATCACCATCAACAGCCTGACTGCAGCCAACTCCGTTATCATTCCGGTCCAATGTGAATATTTTGCGCTGGAAGGTCTCGGCAAGCTGCTCAATACGATCAATATTATTCAGTCGAGGCTCAATACGGAGCTTACGATAGAGGGGATCCTCCTCACTATGTATGACCTGAGGCTCCGCCTGTCCAATCAGGTCGTCAACGAAGTTACCAGTCACTTCCAGCAGCTGGTGTTCGATACCATCATTCCCCGGAATGTGCGGTTAAGTGAGTCTCCCAGCTTTGGCGTACCGGTCCTGGCGCAGGATGCGGATAGTAAAGGCGCCCTTAGCTACCTCAGGCTGGCCAGGGAAATTGTAGAGAAAAACGGTCTGGTAGGCGCTTAAAAAAAACACGGCATGGAGAATAACCCGTTAAAAAAGAACAAAATGACGGGTCTCGGGAGAGGCCTGGGAGCATTATTACAGGAAAACGAGCATATACCTCCGCGCTCCCAGACGGCTACGGGCCGCTCCTTTCCTCCAGCCTCACCCAGCGGGATCGCCGAAATAGAATTAGCGCTTATTGAGGTTAACCCCTATCAGCCCCGTACTCATTTTGACGAGGAAGCCCTGAGAGAGCTCGGTGAATCCATCCGTACACAGGGAATCATCCAGCCCATTACAGTTCGCAAAACCGAGCAGAATAAATACCAGCTCATTTCCGGGGAGCGGCGGTTCCAGGCATCGAAAAGCATCGGCCTAGTAAAAATACCTGCCTACGTCCGCACTGCAAACGATCAGCAGATGCTGGAAATGGCCCTTATCGAGAACATTCAGCGTGAAAACCTGAATGCGATCGAGATCGCCCTCAGCTATCAGCGGCTCATGCATGAATGCAATCTCAAGCAGGAAGAGCTTGGCGACAGGGTAGGAAAAAACCGTACTACCGTCAATAACTACATGCGGCTGCTCCGGTTACCACCGGTCATCCAGGCTGCCGTGAGAGATAACAAAATTTCCATGGGCCACGCAAGAGCCCTTATCACCATCGACAGCCACGACGTGCAGCTCAGGCTGTTCAGGAAGATCGTGGATGAAGGATGGTCGGTAAGGAAAGTGGAAGAAGAAGTCAGGAAGCTTTCGTTGCTTCCCAGGCAGGACGAGGCCGCAAAAGCCAAACCGGCGGTCAAACAGGAAATCAAAGCGCTTCAATACCGCCTTTCCTCCATTATCGGCTCAAAAGTGTCGATCAAAAGCGACGAAAACCGGAAGGGGGAGATAAAAATTCCTTTCGGATCCAAAGCCGAGCTGGACCGGATTTTAGACAACCTGAAAATAGAACGCTAGTGATTCGGAGAGCGGGATGGGTGGCGGCTTGCTTATTTTTGTGCGGAACGGTGCTGTATGGTCAGAACCAAACGCCCGACAGCCTCGTGCATAAGCCTGCCGAGATCCCTGTCAGTGCCATCGCCGACAGCGCTGCCGGGAAAGTGATCGTAGAAGGTGGCACTATCATACCCAAACTCGCTACCCGCAAACAAAAATTCTTACCTAATCCTAAAACGGCGCTGCGCCTTTCTCTTCTTACTCCCGCGCTTGGGGGCGGCCAGATCTACAACCGGGATTACTGGAAACTGCCTTTGGTATATGCCGGCTACGGCACCTCCATCTACTTTATTGTCCTCAACATCAATCGCTACGGCACGATGGTCGACCACTATAAGGAATTTTATCACCTCGACGACCCTTCCGACCCCAACTATGGCCAGATCAACAGTGATGTCAGGACCGTCAGCGTCTATATAAAAAGCCAGGACCGGTATGCAGACATGAGCATTGATCAGGTACGGAGAGTGAAAGACACTTACAGGCGCTGGCGCGACTGGTCATTTTTTGCATTGGGAGCGGTTTATGCGCTCGCCGCGATCGAGGCTAATGTAGCCGCTCACATGAAAACTTTCGACCTCACCGACGACCTTTCGATGAGGATCCAGCCATCTGTGGTCCAACCTCATATGCGTACACCGGCCCCGGGGCTGAAGCTGGTTTTATTAGTTAAATAAAAAAGATACAAGTTTT
Organism: Spirosomataceae bacterium; assembly: GCA_037191015.1. Lineage (GTDB taxonomy): Bacteria > Bacteroidota > Bacteroidia > Cytophagales > Spirosomataceae > Ravibacter. Next base: position 763,610 of record JBBCKD010000010.1, on the reverse strand, counting down.
ATATTCAGGCACATAAAACAGAATAAAGTGAAAATACTTTTGCTGGGTTACGGAAAAATGGGTAAGGAGATCGAAAAGATCGCCCTTGAGCGCGGACATGAAATCGCCGGAAAAATAGATGTCAATAATCAGCAGGAGCTGACAGAACTTCCAAAGGAAAACGTTGACATAGCCATCGAATTCAGCACTCCGGAAGCGGCAGTAGATAATATCAAAAAATGCCTGGAAAAAGGCTGGCCCGTCGTAAGCGGTACTACAGGGTGGCTGGGGCATAAAAAAGAGATCGAAGCGCTCTGTAAGCAGCATGAAGGCGCATTTTTTTATTCTTCCAATTACAGCATAGGCGTAAACCTGTTTTTCAGGCTCAATATTTACCTGGCGAAGCTGATGAAAGGCCACCCTTACGATGTTGATATGACGGAGATCCATCATATCCATAAAAAGGATGCGCCCAGCGGTACCGCTATTACGCTTGCCGAAGGATTGCAGGCCGGTAATCATGACCTGAAAGGGTGGACGCTGGCGCCGGAAAAGAGAGAAGGATATGTCCCGATTTCATCCGAAAGGACCGGCGAGGTTCCCGGAACGCACATCGTCAGGTATTCATCTCCTATCGATATGATCGAAATAAGCCATACCGCCCACGGGCGCCAGGGTTTTGCGCTCGGCGCTGTAGTTGCAGCAGAATGGCTGAAAGGCAGGAAAGGCATCTTCGGAATGGACGATCTCCTGAACCTCGAGGGCTGATATGTCTCTGCAGAAGTGGTGACAGGAACCCTCCCCGCCTCCTCTGAACCTGAAACACTTGTTTTGAAGCCCATCATCGTTTATGTTTGGGGCTGAATTCGGAAAGTCCGCTTTTATTTTTGTGTTGTTAATAAGAAAATATGTCTTCTTCCTCTAAAAAGACAAAGCCCAAGTCGGCCTTCAGGGAATGGATCGACTCCATCGTTTTTGCCGTAGTCGCAGCCACGCTTATCCGTTGGCTGTTTTTCGAAGCGTTTGTTATCCCGACGCCCTCCATGGAAAACAGCCTGCTTGTCGGCGACTATCTTTTTGTAAGTAAAATGCATTACGGCACGCGGACGCCCGTTACCCCTCTGCAGATACCGCTTACCCACCAGCATATCTGGATGACGCGTATCCCCTCCTATCTCGATTGGGTCAAATTGCCTCAATTTCGTCTTCCCGGCTTTTCTGAAGTAAAAAGAGGAGACGCGGTTGTTTTCAATCTCCCGGTTGAGCACCCCGGGCAGGTCGCCAAATACAGCAGCTCCCTGCCCGATCTGCATGGTCATCCCATCGACCTCCGGGTAAATTATATCAAACGCTGCGTGGCTATCGCCGGCGATAAGCTGGAGATAAAAAGCGGCCAGGTCTATATCAATGACCAGCCGCAGGAAAATCCGCCCAGGATGGAAAGTGAATACTTCGTTGCCACAACGACCACCGTTAATGAAGAAAAGATCTTCAAGGGAAACGGTATCACCGAGCCGGCCCGGCGGTATGTCGAAACTTTTAACGATACCATACCGGGCAATGACCAGAGCGGCTATGTTGTGTATACGACGGAGGCTATCGTGGAGAAGCTGAAGTCCTATGATTTCGTTAAATCCGTACAAATGATCAATATGCCCGCAGGCAGCAGGGACTACGGCATATACCCTTCTGCCGAGACCGGCTGGAATAAAGACAACTACGGGCCCATCATCCTTCCGAAAAAAGGAGCTACGATAGAGATCAACAAGCAAAATATCGCGCTCTACGGGGAGGCCATCAGCTTCTATGAAGGAAATAAGAATGTTGAAATTACGGGAGACAGTCTTGTCAGTATCGACGGACAGCCTGTTACACAATACACCTTTCAGCAGGATTACTTCTTCATGATGGGTGATAACCGGCACAATTCAGCCGATTCCCGCTACTGGGGCTTCGTCCCGAAAGACCATATTGTAGGCAAGGCTGTCTTTGTATGGATGAGCATCGATCCGAACCCGTCCAGCGTACTTCATAAAATCAGGTGGGACCGGGTTTTCAGGGTTGTAAAGTAAATTGCTGAAACAGGCGGAAAAAGTAGTCAGAACTCTATCAGCTGCCTGGCCTGTATTTCAATCAGCTCACTATACAGATCGTTGGTAAAGCGTTCTTCTTTGAAGTGCGTTTTAATCTGGCCGAGCTTTACTCTCAGGGCAAGCGTATGCATACCCAGGTAGCTGAACACGTCGTTGAGGTGGCTCAACGCTATACCGGCTCCATGCATGTTGGCAGAGATCCCTACCAAAGCTGCTTTTTTGTGAGTCAATGCGTTCGGGTAAGGCAGGCCGTCAATGAAAGTCTTTAAGATTCCGGGGTATGATCCATTGTATTCCGGAAGCACAAATACAAACTTCTGATGCCCGGCTACCTGCTGTACGAAGCTGTTGAAGTGCTCGTCTTTTCCTGAATTATGATATAAGGCCCGCTCGGCAAAGTCCGGATCCAGATCTGCCAGATCCAGGATTGTACTGTCACTACCCAGCCCGGTTAAAACTTTCTGATAATAAGCGGCGACCTTTCTGGTCATTGCGCCGGGCCTGTTGGTGCCGCTTACCACTAAAATAGATTGCTTCACAATTATATACTTGTCTATTTTGTAACCGATCGGCAGTACCAATAGTTCCTGCCTTCAGAAAGCGGCCGCTTCAAACCTGGAACGTTACACCTTCTTCGGCATAATGCGTCTCCGGGAAAACACTCCGGGCCTCTTCCAGCAAGGGGGAGATATCGGAATACCTTGAGGAAAAATGCCCGATCAGCAAACGTCCGGCGCCGGCCTCGGCCGCCATGAGCGCCGCCTGCGCGGCAGTCGAGTGCCCGCGGGCCTGCGCTTTGGCCTCAAGCTCCGACCCGAAAGTCGCTTCATGGTAAAGCAGGCTTACCCCTTTCAGGTAGCCGGTCAGGAAAGGGCTGTAAACGGTATCGGAGCAATACGCATAGGTCTTCGCAGGCGCGGGCTCCGTAGTGTATTCGCTTACCGGGTACAGGAGTCTGCCGCGGGCGTCATAAACATCTTTCCCTTCCTTCAGCATGCGGATCGCTTCGTACGGAAAGCCTGCAAACAGCTTATCCTTTCTCATACTCCGTTCGGACCGGTGGGTACGGAACAGAAAACCAGTGCAGTGCACCCCGTGATCCAGCGGAAAAGTTTCTATCGAGATCAGTTCGTCGGTATACACGTTCAGGCCGGTATCCGCAATGCTTGTCCCTACAAAGTGTACCGGGAAAGAAGGGGGTGTTTGGGTAGCCCTGCCGATCTCCAGCAAAATACTTCTCAGGTTTTCAGGAGCGATGAGGTATAATGGTGTTTTCCTGCCTGTCAGCGCCATGGTATCCAAAAGGCCGAAAAGACCGTAGTAGTGGTCTCCGTGCAAATGGGAAATACATATCGCCCTTATTTTGGAGATCCCCAGTTTGAGATCCCTGAGGATATACTGAGTCCCTTCCCCGCAGTCGATCAGGTATCCTGCAGATTCTGCAGAAACCAGCTGGGCGGAAGGATGGCGCCCCTTCATAGGCAACGCCGAGCCTGAACCTAATATGGTAACCTGCAAAGACAATACTTCCGGTGAATCGTGAGCCTGGTGAATATAATGTTTACCGGCCGGGGTCAATCCTCGCCGTTGTCATAGTCTTCCGGATCATAGCCGTCTTCCCCGGCTCCGAACTCATTTTCCAGGTCATGCATAAACACTGCATCGATCGCCTCTTCAACGGTGTAGAAAATTTCCAGGTCCTGGATTTTGGCATTATCGAGCTTTTCTATCAGGTCCTCGTCCCTGGTCACGACAATAAAAATGCCGAGGTCGTTCGCGCACAGCCTGTTTATCTTCCTGAGGACCATGGCTCCCGTACTGTCAAAATCGGTGCATTTTTCAAGATGAAGTATCAGGTTGTGGCTTGCTTTCAGGGCCGTTCTCGCAACCTCCTCCAGTGAGGCCGGTATTTCATTCCCTAAAAAAGCTTCCTTGAGGTCAATCAGAGAGTATTGCTCCTTTTTATCTATTGTGAAGTCCATTCCCGGAGTGTTTAAGGGTATTCCTGTTTATAAAATGCTGATGACATTTCGGGATATTCTCTCCAGTATATCCTCCTGGCTTGCCTTTACAAAGGCCTTTCCGGTCACCTTTTCGTACAATTCTATATACCGTTCGGAAATCATCCCGACACGTTCGTCATCCATCACGGGTACTGTCTGTCCCTCTTTCCCCTGGAACCCGTTGGCGATCAGCCATTCCCTTACGAATTCCTTCGACAGCTGGCGCTGCGGCAGTCCCGCCTGCTGGTTGGCTTCATATGAATCAAGGTAAAAATATCGCGACGAATCCGGTGTATGGATTTCGTCAATCAGGTAAATAGTCCCTTCGTATTTCCCGAACTCGTATTTTGTATCTACCAGTATCAATCCCTGTTCTGCAGCCATCTCCGCACCTTTCTGAAAGAGCGCCAGCGCATACTTTTCAAGCTGCACATACTCATTTTCGGCAACCAGCCCCCTGGAAATGATCTCTTCGCGCGAAATGTCCTCGTCATGCCCTTCATGCGCTTTAGTCGTAGGAGTGATAACCGGGAACGGAAGCTTATCGCTCTCCTTCAGTCCTTCAGGCAGGGTCACACCGCAAATCACTCTCCTTCCAGACTTATATTCACGCCAAGCATGCCCCGACAGGTAGCCTCTTACTACCATTTCCACCGGGAAAGTCTCGCAGCGGCGCCCTACGCTTACATTGGGATCCGGGACCGACAAAAGCCAGTTGGGTACAATGCCGCGGGTTGCTTCCAGGAAATGGGCCGCCAGCTGATTGAGTACCTGCCCTTTAAACGGAATAGCCCTGGGGAGTACTACATCAAAAGCTGAAATCCGGTCAGACGCTACCATTACAAGCTTATCGGCAAAAGAATACACATCTCTTACCTTACCCCTGTAAAATCCTGTCTGATTGGGAAATTGAAAATTGGTTTCTTTTAACGCAACCATTGGAGTGCTTTAAGCTAATTTATTTATTAAAAACAGATGGTCGTATCATAGCATTTTTACCACTCCACTTTCTTCCCGGATTTTGCTGTCCCGTGCACGCCTAGCCTGCGAAGCTGATAAATATACTGTCTTTCGTTTACTTTCATAGCATCCAGAACAGACTTAGCCTGCTCTTCGCTCATGTTAATTTTATCCAGGTTTTGCAATAGCTGTTCCCTCTGGTCCGACTGCTCCACCACTGCATTATTCAATTCTTCCCGGATGGGAATATTTTCTGCCGGATCAGCCAGTGAGTCCTGTGCCGCGCTTTTGGATTGTTCTGATTCTCCCGGCTCTATCTTTCCCGAAAAACGATGGCGCAATATCTCGAAGTCCGTCACTACAGACCGGTTACTCCTGTCCAGCAGGATAGCCTCCTTCAGCCTGCCCAGCGCCTGTACCGTATCGCCTCTTCCCAGCGCTATCATCGCCATCTGCGACCTGGCTTTTGCCGCAAGCTTTACATCATCTACACGACTCAGGACCAGGTAGTTCTGATAGGCAAGCTCGGTTTCTCCCGCCAGGAAGTAGGCGTGGGCCATATTTAACCTGCCGGCAGGATCCGAAAAAATCGAAGCATCCACGACCTGCCTGTAAAGTATGGCGGCTTTCAGATAGTCCCCGTTCCCGAAAGATTCCTCCGCTGCTATTGTTGTCTCGCTGATAAACCTGGCGGAAGGAAGGGAAATAATATCCCAGAACCATAACACTACCCACAAATACAACTGGATCATGGCTATCTGAAATTTCACATATTATCCCCTTTTCCCGCTACCGGCTGCCGGTCCTTATGACAAATGTACAATATGTGACCTAAACTCGGAAAGTACGGAACGTAATAAGAATGTCTAAAGCAAGTAAAAGCAGGGCAATCCCCAAAAAATAATAATATTTATTATTTGCGACATCTACGCTCCGGGTATCTATACGATGGGTCTGGGAATTATTGATGGCCCCGATGAGCTCTTCGGTATCGACACCGCCGTCACCTATCCTGAAATAGTCCGAATCTGTCTCGTTAGCCAGCTTGATCAGGGCAGGCTCATTCAGACGGCTGATCACTACTTCCCCTTTTTCGGTCTGCAGAACCCCGTCATCCGCTGGTATCGTGCTGCCGTTCTGGCTCCCCACCCCTACATAAAAAACCAGGAAATCCTCCATTTTTAATTTCCGCATCAGGTCGTCCTTACATTGCGTCCCGTTCTCCCCGTCGGTAAACACCACCACGATTTTGGAAGTGTTCACATCCGGGCTCCGGCTCATCTTTTCATATGCCAGCTTCAGAGCCGCGCAGACATCGGTCCCCTGCCTCGGCAGGAGTCTGGTGTCGAGCGTCTGGATCAGGAACTGCAGAGACTCGCTGTCGTAGGTAAGAGGCGACTGGATAAAGGCGTCGTTGGAAAAAGCAATCAGTCCTATCCGGTTATTGGCGAGCTGCTGTACCAGGAGATTGAGCTCATATTTCACCTTTTCAAGCCTGCTGGGAGCCACATCGGTAGCATCCATCGATTTCGATACATCCACCGCCAGGTAGATATCCCTTCCCAATACAAGCAATTTGCGTTCTATCTCCCCAAAATACGGCCCGCACAGCGAAACAAGCATCAGGCCGGCAACGACGCTCCGAAGTAGGAATTTGATAAAAAGAGAGCGGGGCTTCGCACCGAATTTTCTTGCGATACGGAACGTACGCAGAATAAACAGCACGTTCACCGCCAGGAATGCCGCGATGAGGATATATTCAGTTGTCGCCGGGGGATGCGTCCAGTTCATTATTATTTCTTCAAACCTCTTGCCAGTCAACGCCCAAAGTTAGGAAATGGCATTGGGATAAGAAGATTTTTCAGCGAATGTTTGTAAATGACTCACTCATTCGCCTATCTTTGCGCACTCTTACCCGGGGAGGGATGGGTGAGTGGCTGAAACCAGCAGTTTGCTAAACTGCCGTACGCGCAAGTGTACCGCGGGTTCGAATCCCGCTTCCTCCACAGAAAGGCCGAAATCGATGGGATTTCGGCCTTTTTTCTTGGAGTTTGGATAATGAATTACCGGCCTTGATTGTATTTAGCCCTGCTTCACAAGCCTTTCATTTTTTGACTACCCGGCCAAGAAAAAATTGCTGCCGGTTTCCTTCCAGTAAAAACAGGTAAGTTCCCGAGACCAGACGGGAAATATCCAATATAAATCCGGTAGGGCCGGAACGGGCAATTCCAGCCATGGAGGTTAGTTCTTTGCCATTCAGATCATAAATTTTGATAGATTCAGCCAGGTAGGCCCCACCGGTCTGGATTTCCACTTCAGTCAGACCGGACGAAGGGTTGGGATAGATTTTAAGCTTATCATTCACCAGGACCGACGGGTCGGACAGTCCCAGGACAATGGCTTTTACGGAAATAAAAACCTGTGTACGCCCGGACACCTTGTTGCCTGACTTATCTACTGCGGTGATCTCTACATCAACCGGCCCTCCTGCCTCCGCATAATTCACACGCTGCTTGTCGATGGATATCTCCGCCAACCCGCAATTATCATCGACCACAGAAACAAAGTCATCGACGTTCAATGTCACCATTCCCTCGCTCAAATCCAGTTCCGCGTGGAAGGGCTTTACAACGAGCGTGGGAGGGACCGTATCCAACACGTTTACCGGCAGCTCGCCGGCCCACTTCCCGGAGCCATCGGTTTTTTGTGCGGTGATTTTCAGCAGGTTAGTCCCAATATCCCCGCAATCAAACTGATCTTTGGACAACACAAATTCACTGGCCCGGAATGATCCCAAACTGGTAAACAGGTCTGCCGGGTTTACCTTTGCCGACCCTGCGCTGTCAAGAGTCAGCGTGATTGACTCTTTGAGCCCGGGCTCGGAATAAGGACTTTCAATCGGGATTTTCAGCTCTATTTCATCGGGATATACCCTCCTTTCCACCCGCAGGAGATTGTAGCCGGCATCCAGGACAGGGAACGCGTAAACCGGAGAAAACCTGATTTTTACATATTCATCACCGTTTTCCCGGATCTTTTCCAGATTCACTTCCAGGTGCCCGTAATGCTTCCCTCCATCTTCCAGGAGCGGGCGGGGGCCTGCTGTGTTCCAGATCTCGGGAGAGTCCTGGTCAGCAGTCCATTTCTTGTAGGCATTATAATCCAGTGTGTTTAAGGGATTGTTCAGCCAGTCTCTTTTTTCTCCCCTCATCCCGTCTCCGGCCACTCCCACGTCGTAATAATATACACCTTTTCCATCACCGTCCTCATCCACAAAACTCCGTTCAAACAATTCATCATGTCCGGCCAGCACTGCTATTACCCCGTATTCTTCCAGTAAAGGATGGATAACGCGGAGCGGCGTGCCGCCTTGTCCCGAAGAAAGCTCATGGTTCATCGGGACACCATGCTCCCCGGAGCTGTAAGGGACGTGGTGGAATTGGACAAAAATCAGTTGACCCAGGTCGCGTGCATTTTTAAGATGATGCTCGAGCCAGGTATATTGGTCCGTTCCGGGGGCAAATCCCGATAGATCCTTTCCACCATTGGCCTCATACCCGGCCTGCGTGAAGTTTTCCTGGGTGTCTGTCCCTGGCCCCGTGTATTGTTTTCCCTTTAGCTTTTGTCCCTCCGGAAAATCAGACCGGCTTTGGTCGGGGGTACCATTCCCGGAATCCAGCGTCAATATCGTAACCGGTCCGTAGTCCGCACGGTAGTAACTTTGCTTATGCTTTTGAAGCGGGTCAGAGACGGGGGTTCCGAAATAGGCGTGAAATCTGCTTCTACCGACAACTGGTGCAAATTCGCCTTTTTCATTGAATCCATACCCCCCGCTTATTCCACCAAAACTCTCCCAGTTTCCCAATGCAGGAATGATCGGATACCGCGTCAGTCCTTTGTCAAACTCTCCGGCATTATGCCTGAAAAACTCATCCCATCCAGGCTGATACCCTCCCCCCTGGACCAGATCTCCGGGCATTACCATGAAGTCCGGGTTCCTGGAATTGATGATTTTAAGATTCTCCGCATATCCGTCGCGCTCGCTAAGCATGTAATTGGGTATTTCAAGCCCCTGCTCAATACTAATCCCGAATTTCTCCTTCCAGAGTTGTGGGATCGTAAAGGGCCTTAACAAGGGGACTCCCGGGTACCATGTCCGATGGGTGACCCTGCCACCCGGTTCCGTTTCTGAGTCTGACAAGGCTACAAACCTGATAGTCTCCCAGGAATGTCTATCCGGTGCAGTTTTAAACCCGGACCTAAAGGTTTCTCCGCCAAGGGTCACTGCATATTCCAACGTCTTGCCGGAAGGGAGATTACCGGCAGTCATTCTATATTTATAAGCTTTGCCGCCTTCTAGCCAACTCCCGTTATCCAACCCTGGAATGACCTGGCCCAATTCCTGGCTCGTGTAATAAATCTCCGCAGCTTCCCCGGGACTTACATCACTATTTATTAGTTCAGCACCCAGGTCATCTTTTATACTTATCCTGCTTGTAAGCGGGCTGTTGCTAAACCACGTGATCTGGATTTTGCCGTTTTCATATACCTGAAGATACGGGTAAATCCGGAAGTTCGCTTGCGCATAGACGCCCGGATTGTTTAGAAAGAAGAAGAAAACCAATACTAACGACTTGTATGGTTTTGGAAGCTGAGAATTTCTCATGGCTAAAAATAATTCTAAAATATGACCATCCACATAGTGCCTGATGTTTTAAGCAGCAGATTTTTTTGAGGACGATCGTCTATGGTAATAGCCGGCATTCCGGTTTTTACTATTGGAAGGTTTGAAGAGCATTCGTCTGGATATTCCTTCCTTAATGGCATAAGTGGTATTTTTCCTATACTCTGAAAGATTAAAGCCGGCTTTAGGAGTATTGATTTGATGCTACTTAATACTGTTTAAAAAAGTCAAGAACGGTATTAAGTGTTCGACTGTGATCCGCCTGACTCCACAGAAAGGCCGGAACTGATGCAGTTACGGCCTTTTTTAATGAAGATCGCCCATATTACTTTATATAAACGAACCTCACGCCGTCGTTTCTTTGGGTGGGATAACCGAGACTGTTGTATTGATAGGAATAGGTTATATCATTCGTCACGGAATTGACACCAACTGCCGGATAATTGTAGACCGTATATAACTCATGGACGATATTGTTGGGACTGGTATTGCGGCCGGGTATCCGCTCAGGTATCAGATAATAATAGGGGTTCTTCATCTCATCATACTGATATTCCGTTGTGCTTGACAGCGCCTTGCCCGAAAAGTCTGAAATACTGTAGTGATCTTTTTTTATCAGGTTACCTGATCCGTCGTAGGTATATTCGTGTGTACCCGACAGTTTCCCGTTATGAAATAGCTTTCTGACCGCGATCCGCCCTTTTGTATCATATTCATACTCGGAATAGCCCGTTATTTCTACACTCCTGATCAAACGATTACCGGCGTCGAAGTCATAATCCAGCTTTGCGTATAGCGGCGTATTCCCGGGATTTACCCATTCCTTCCGGTTAAGCGTCTGGGTAGCCACATTACTGGAACTGCTAAAGATCCCCTTATCCAGATATACTTTTTTGGTTATACGCCTTTTACCTTCCTCGTAGATGTAGGAATGATAGCTGAATTTACTTTTCTCGACAATCAACCGCTCCCGGGCATCATATTCATATTCCTGAACCTTCTCCTTTTCGTGATAGACTCCGCTAAGCTTTTCTCCCTCCACGCGGAAAACAGCATCGAAATTGTTCCTGCATGAAGCAACGCTAATAAAGCAAAACACGACAGACAGAAACTTTATCTTCATATCCAACGGAATTTAATAAGCACCAATATGACCATCAGGAACGCTTTCATCAAGACAAGACCGCTACAATCTGGATATCGTATCCGGCTCATGTTTAAGGCTGTCTCATTTAACAGACCCCCTATAAGTCAATTTAGTTGCAATTAAGTGATATTTTTTGATTGTCAGCAGATCTGCCGCTGACTTATAAATATAAATGGGTAATCCAGTTGGGTAATAGTATCCTGATGTCCGATTCATTTGTTACCAAGCGGTAGCTACCGACTGTGCAAAATATAAACCTGGAAATTTCAACAGACCTCACAACTTTTGACCTTGACTCTTAATTGACTCAAAACTATTGTAGTTGTCTCAGATAAACCCAGCTTGAAAAAATCTCCTTCTTTGATAAGACTGCATGATAAAAATTAGTTAAGCAAGTATCCAATCGCATAAGCAACGTGGAAAGTACCGGTTAAATACAATGCATAAATAAAAATCATCCCTTTAAAGTTTTGATAGTTAACGGCATCATGACGAATCTTAAATCCAAAATATATTACTGCAGTAAAGAAAAATGTATAAGCTAACTTATTATTTAATATTATGTCGATATTTCTTCTTTGAATTTCTCTCTTAGACAATTTACCATCATATTTAATATCAATTATATAATTTCTTCCCAGCTCTGGATCATAATAAACGTTGTCTATAATATATTGAAGATTATAAAAAGAAGCCAACCAGAAAATAGTAAATGAAAAAGGCATCCATAATATCACTATTAACCATTTGGAATATCCAAAATTCCACCAACACATCTGAATAATATTAATAATATAACCAAACCAAGACCAGTTTTCTACGTTAGTCAATTTATTATACTTTATATCCCAATCAACGAAACTATCTATTAGTCCTTCATTTTTACACTTTGTTTTAATTTGTTCTAGCACTATTAGTTGCTTTCTGACAGGTACTCTTTCCCCGAATATTATATCAAACTTATCAGATGGAATTAAAAAATTAGAAGCATCAAGGTGTCTAAATATATAATTAAACTCTAGCGTAGTCTTTTCACCCGGGAGTATGCAGCGAGAAGTAGTCAAATCAAATTTTCCCCAATTAGAAGTCTCTACATCTCTAAAAATAATTCTCTTTGGAAGTTGACAATTTTCAATAATTGGTGCATTTTTAAATTGAGTATTGGAAATTCTCCATTCATTTTTATAAAAAGAAGAGTTATATATTTCAAATTTTTCAAAGTAAGAAAAACCAAGTTCTAAATCTCCTCTTATTTCAGTATTATTAACTAAAAAGTGGTTTATTTTATTAACTTTATTCTTAATATGAGAAAGAGAATCTCTCTCATATTGTACGTCATCCATAAAATGCTGAGAAAAAACAACTCTATCATTTATATGGCACCTAAACATATGAATTTCGTGAAATTGAGGAACATAAGTAAAATCAACTAGGTCCCTCAAAACACAATTCAAAAAATCAACTCTACGTCCTCTCGTGCTAACAGAATCCATTTTTTTTAGATCATCTATAAAATCCAAATATTTAAGTTCTGAATTCACAAAATTATAATAAGATTTTGAAACATCTACAGTTAAACCTTGATTAAAATTAACACCATCAAATCGCAGGATACCATTCCCTCTTGCAAATACACTTTCACTAGTAAAATACTTCCTAGATATTATCGTATCTACCGGATAACTAAAGCTAATTACTTTAGTAGAGTCTTTTACATTCATTGATAGAAAATTTCTCAGTGTACGATTTTTAAGTACTGGATCTTCCACGTCAACTCTATTAATTTTCATAACAATATAAAATAATAAAAGAGTAGAAATGATAAAAACAATACAGCTTAAAATCTCTTTTTTTACTCTAAAAAGCACACTATATAAGTTCTTTATTTTTACTAAAAAATAAGCCATATACTATAAAAGAATATCTCTCTAAAGAATATCATCATAATAAAAAAAACTAAATCACTTTTTTGAATACTCCTAAAGTATTAAAGAAAATATAGTATCTACAACAGAATCGTTACACAGTAATTTCATCAGCGCATCAGTTTAGCAAGCCGTTTTCCAGGTTACTAGTGAGTAAAACCTAAGGAAAACAGCGCTACATACAAATCTTCCTCATAAACCACACTCGGTCCTACTCCTTTCGCTTTCAATTGCATAGCCTTTTCTACTTTACGACCATAGCTTGCAAACGCCCAACAAGCATTCTTCTCATCACATACAACCAAATAATGGAGCTTACCGGAAACACCGGATTTTACGCATCCACCGTAAAACTCTATTACTCCAGCAATCTTTTCCCTAGAATATCGAGATGACTCACCAGTAAGACAGAAATTTGACCCATCCACAATGATCTCCACGGCTTCATCCTGGACTGCAGCTACTAAATCCTTGGTCTCCGTTACTGATCCTGTTGAGGTTACAGTATCACAAAATTTTAAAAGCTTGTCATGAAGCTCCTGCGTAAGCCGCCTATCCTCGATTGTCTTCTTTAAAATACTAGTAAGCTGATCAAACGGCCAAGTGCCCATCAGAAGGTGACTTTCACTAATCCATTCATACAAAGCCTCCAGTTCGTCTTCATTTATAACTCTATCTGCTGTAATCCCACTCAGAAAGCCGGTTAACTGCTGTATACTGGACGTAATTACATCGTAATAGGGGTTACGATGATTTAAATACTGTTCACATAACCAAAGTAGATCCTGAAGTTCGTCATCTGTAATTGTCCCGTCAGCAACCGCTTCGTTAATCTTCTTTATAAAAACCAAATATGGGTTGAACTGACGGTAGTTCAAAACCGACGTAACCCAACCCTCTAAATTCTCGATTTCTACGTCATTGATCGCTTTATCAGCTTCAATACCTTTTAAGAAACCATAAAGGGTATTGAGATCCTTTTCAAGTTGTGCGGGACTGCAAAACATTGCGTAGTTACCAGAATCATGTCCGGCAAATTTGGATGAATTCATTATAGTCAGAGGTTTGAGGTTTACTTACCTTTTACGCTTCGCAAAAACGCCGTCTTCGTTATCACCGCCTTAATAACAAACACCTTATCAATATACTTCAGATGAAACTCCCGAGGTTCATAATGGTCATTCTCCAACACAGTGCTTACCATCTGAGCTCTCCTTATATACTTAAGGTAGACTTTACCATCTTTTATCTATATTAACCGGTAAATCTAGTCTTTTATACAGAAATGGCAAATGAGGATTTACCAAGTGGCCAGAAAGCACAAATGCTTCAGCCCGCGTATACGCTGGCTGAAATCTATCCATGCCGAGAAAATCGAAAACGCAGTGAAGAACCTGGCCGGAGAGCGTACAGTTATACATCAGGTAGAACAATATTCAACCTCATAAGAAGCAAAACGAGGCTGTCTCATATGAGACAGCCTCATTTTGCATTCGTGACCAGAAGGAGAGTCGAACTCCTACGCCCGTAAAGGCACTACCCCCTCAAAGTAGCGTGTCTACCAATTCCACCACCTGGCCGTTTTACCATTTCCGTTAAAATGGATTGCAAAAGTAGTGTTTGCCGATGTCTATAGCAATACACTTCAAAAAAATTATCGCAAAAAACTTCAGAAAGTTATCTCTGCTTACAGCTCACGCCGTAACGGCGTCGCGGTAAGCAGCTTTTCGAATTTCACAAAAAGCTCCCGGTACAGCCGGTGACGTTCCGGATCAAACGAAATCGTCTCTGTCACCTTCACAAAATTCTTTGCCTCTGCAAAATCACTGATCTCCTGTAGCGCACGGAGCCCGACCAATGCAGCCCCTATGCAACCGGCGTCGCTGGTGGCATTTAGGGCCACGTTCATCCCGAATATATCGGCGAGCATCCGGACAAACGCCCGGCTCCGGGCAAAACCGCCGTTGGCATAAATGACGGATGCAGGACTCTCTTCCGTCAGCACTTTCCCGATCACCAAAAGGTTCATCAGGATCCCTTCCATCACTGCACGGGCGAAATGAAAACGCGTATGCTCTATATCTATTCCGTGAAATACTCCCCGCGCCTCCGAATCCCATACCGGGGCTCGTTCTCCCAGCAGGTACGGAAAAAAAAGAAGGCCGTCTGCCCCGGGACTTACACGGTCAGCGCCTTCCAGCATTTCGGCGAAAGACAGATCAGCGAAAAAAGTGTCCTTCAGCCATTGGAACACCACCCCGCCGTTATTGGTCGGACCGCCCACGATGAACATTTCGTGGTCCAGCGGATAACAGAAAGTACGCATGTGCCTGTCGAGATAGCGGAACGCGAGGGTTTTTCTCACGGCTCCGCTGGTGCCGATCGTAAGCGCAAGCGTATCCGCGCCCGTTGCTCCGCTTCCCAGGTTGGCGAGGCACCCGTCGCTGCCGCCGGTAATGACCGGTACACCGGTCAGCAGCTCTCCTGAATAGCTGTCTTTTATTGCTGAGCTGAAATACGGTGGGACCACCCGGGGCAATAGCCCTGCATGGATTTCCAGCGACAAAAGCGTCTGCTCATCCCACGTAAGCGTCTCCAGGTTGAGCAGCCCCATAGCGGCAGCCATCGAGAAATCGGTCACCAATTCCCCCGTCAGCCTGAAAATCACATAGTCTTTAATGCCGGCATATTTCGACGCCCCGGAATAGCAGGGAGGTTTTTCCTGCAGCACCCAGCGCAATTTACAAGCCGGCGTCATGGCATGGATAGGGATCCCGGTACGCCTGTACTGTTGCCTGCCCTCTTCCGAATTCCGAAGCTTGTCTGCCAGCGGACCGCTGCGGTTGTCGGCCCATATCATCAGGGGCGATGCCGGCCTACCCGCTTCGTCCAGCGCCATCAGGCTGTGCATAGCGGAGCTGAATGCAATACCGGCCGGTCTCGCGCCGATGCTGCTCACCAGTCGTTCCAATACCTGGCAGGTGTCCCGGAAGATGGTGTCAGGATCCTGCTCGGCATGGCCGGGTTCAGGGTGAAGCATAGGATAGGATGCGCTCTCGCTGGCTAAAATGTCGCCATCCAGTGAAAAGGCGATCGCCTTCACACTGGTAGTCCCGATATCACACCCGACAATGTAACGCACCCCCGGCTACCTTAAAGATTACCTGGAAATGTCAAGAACCTCAAATTCGACAAGGCCGGCAGGGATCTGTATCTGGGCGATTTCACCAACCTTTTTCCCCAAAAGCCCTTTCCCGATCGGGGACCCGACTGAGATCTTGCTCTGCTTCAGATCCGCTTCCTCTTCCGACACCAGGGTATAGGCAACCACCATCCCGTTCTTAAGATTCTTAATCTTCACATTGGAAAGAACCGCGACTATAGAAGTATCTATTTCGCTTTCATCGAGAATACGGGCATTGGACAATGTCTCCTCCAGCTTGGAGATTTTGAGCTCATGAAGGCCCTGCGCATCCTTGGCTGCGTCATATTCGGCATTTTCACTCAAATCACCCTTATCCCGGGCTTCCGCTATCTGCCTTGCTATATCCGCACGTCCTTTCGTCTTCAGCTCATTTAACTCGGCCTTCAGCTTGTTAAGGCCCTCCTCTGTGTAATACGATACCTTTGCCATTTTGAGTTTAATATTCAATATACTATTAATATCTTCTTTTATTGGTGCTCTCTCCCGGTTTCAGATCCCCCTGAAAGTACGCCTGCCTAACCTGTCAGAATCCGGCTGCACGTATTTCTGTCACGATCAGCTGTACGTTGGGGACATTCTGGTATTGGGCGAAAAAAAAAGAACGGTAACCAAACCGTTCTACAGAAGTGAAGCCATCTTCTCGTAGGGCGTCTAAGTTCCCGTCCTGGGAAATACTATTTTAAGTTTATCTCGCATTTTTCCTTCGTCCAAATTCAAAAATAATAATATTTGACAATTCATACAACTATTTACCCGCTTTTAGGAGTTTGTTATTCTTTAATTACACTGATTTAAGTGAAGTTTCCGCGATAAACACGTTTACCATCAACGAATAAAGAATCATATGCAGGTTTCACCCAAAATTGTTTTTATGGGAACTCCCGAGTTCGCAGTAGCGAGCCTGGAGGCATTAGTGGAAGCGGGACACAACGTAGCGGCAGTGGTAACCGCCCCCGATAAACCCGCCGGAAGAGGTCTGAAGCTCACACCGTCGCCGGTTAAAGTCTATGCCGAATCGAAGGAGCTGAAAATTCTGCAGCCTCAGAAGCTGCGCGACAAGGAATTCCTGCAGGAGCTCAGGAACCTGGAGGCCGACCTTTTCGTCGTGGTCGCTTTCCGCATGCTGCCCGAGGTAGTGTGGTCGATGCCCAGATCCGGCACATTCAATCTTCATGCTTCCCTGCTGCCCCAATACAGGGGGGCCGCCCCTATTAACTGGGCGGTGATTAACGGCGAGACCGAAACCGGGGTAACGACTTTTCTGATTGAAAAGGAGATCGATACCGGTAAGATCATTTACCAGGAAACAGAGCCTATCTACCCCGACGACACGGCAGGAGATGTTTACCTGAGGCTTATGAAAAAAGGGGCCGGGCTGGTGGTCAGAACGGTGGAAGCCATCGCTTCAGGCGCCTATCCGCAGGTAGAGCAAAAAGCTGCGCAAGACCTGCTGCCTGCGCCGAAGCTGTATCGTGAAGACGGACAGATCGACTGGCATAAATCCTCGCAATCCATCCACAACCTGGTCCGGGGCCTTTCTCCCTATCCGGCTGCCTGGACGACCGTTAACGGGCTGAACTGCAAAATCTACCGGACCGAAGTTACGGATCATCCGGCAGGACAGCCCTTTGCACCGGGCCGGTATATTACCGACGGGAAAACGTACCTGCTCTTTCGTACAGGCGACGGCTGGTTATCCGTCAAAGAGCTGCAGCTGGAAGGAAAACGCAAAATGGGTATAGAAGAATTCCTGAGAGGCTATAAGCTTGAATGAGCCTTTCTAAGATCAGAGGAACTTTTGGAGATCAGACAGGCACCTTATATCCAGGTGCCCTCCGACTGAGTCCTGTTTCCCTTCGGGATTAAAATAAACTGCCTCGATCCCGGCGCCCAAAGCGCCTTTTACGTCGGCTTCCAGGCTGTCGCCTATCATGACAGCCTCCGTGGCCACGACCCGCGCTTTTCCAAGCGTATGCGCAAAAATGGCAGGATCAGGCTTCAGAACACCCACTATTTCCGAAATCACCACATTATCGAAATAGCTGACCAGTCCGCTATGCCGGATTTTGACCTTGCAGGCCTCCCTGAACCCGTTTGAGATCAGGTGCAGGCTGTATCGCGCCTTAAGGTATTCCAGCGTTTCCAGCGCATAGGGAAAAAGGTGCGGCTTGCGGGGACAGATACGGAGATAATCTTCTTCAAACCGCTGCGGGAAAGCTTCGGGATCTGCGCCCAGCTCGGTAAAAGTGTCCCGGAAGCGCTTTTCCCTGAGCGACGCCTTGTCTATCTGCCCGGTATTGTACAATCCCCAGAGACGCTGGTTGTTCCGGTGGTAGGTAACTACAAACGAATCGACTCCCGAAGCCCCGAATATTTCGTCAAACCGGTAAACAAAGTAAAGTTCTTCGAGCGTTTCCCTGGCATTGCGGTCAAAATCCCATAAGGTATGATCGAGATCGAAGAATACGGCTTTTTTGCGGTGTTGGAGCATGGTACAAAGGTACAGTGAAAAGTTTTTTACGCTACCTCTGAGATATTAATCTAATTATCAATAAATTTCCATAACCAGTACAACACCCTCTTACTTAACCTTTTCATCTTGTTCATATACATATGAAATTGCTGAAAACGCTCGTCGCCGACGACCATGACATCTTCCTCGACGGGCTGGAAAACGTTCTGGCCGAAATCCGGGAAATACATGTGATCGGACGGGCATCAAATGGTAACGAGGTGATCCGGCAACTGGGATCAGGGAAAGTTGACCTCCTTATACTGGATATCAATATGCCCCACTGCAACGGTTTTGATATTCTTGATTTTATCCGGCAACAGGGACTGAATACAAAAGTAGTAGTGCTTTCATTTTACACGGATTACACGCTTATCAAAAAAATACTGCTCTCGGGCGCGCTTTCCTACGTTTCGAAAGAAGAAGGCAAAAAGGAGCTGATACAGGCAGTCCGGGCCGCTGCTCATGAAAAGCGCTACCTGCCAAAGGGCGTCAAAAAAATTATTGAATGGCGGGAAGAGACACATGTCCCGGCCGACGATTTTATTGGAAAATATAACCTCACCAAACGAGAGCTACAGGTATTGACCGAAGTGGCCAGGGAACTCAGCAGCGCGGAAATAGCCGACAAGCTATGCCTGAGCGAATATACCGTTGAAACTTACAGAAAAAGTATTATCCGAAAACTGAACGCCAAAAACACGGCGAGCCTTGTCAACTTCGCACATCGCTGGAATTTGATCTGACACCGCGCAAATCTGCACATTACTCACTCTCCCGGCATGACATTACAGAAGCAGATCATTAGTTTCAAGAGCGGAAAAAGCATACTGGTGACAACCTTTTTCGTCATCCTGTCGCTTTCCGCTCTATCCGCTTCTCTGACGTATAAGACCGTCCGGATCACCGATTCTTTCCGGTATACTTATCCCGGAGAAGGGAACAGTTTCTATATTGAAGACAAGAGCAAGACCATGACGCCCGATGACTTTTACAGGGAATACCTCGGGAACAAAGGGACCTTAAATTTTGCAAAGATGCCTTATTTCAACAAACCGCAATCCGCCTGGTGGATCGGGATGCAGATCAGGAATGAATCATCAAAGCCGAGGAAACTGGTACTTGAATCCGATTTTGTCTACATGGACGAGCTCGATTTTTACCTGTGGGAAGACGGGCAGCTCATCAAGCGTATTCAAAACTTTTCTTCAAACGTCGGGCCATTGGAAAGAGACCTGCCACACCGCGTCTTCGCGACGGATTTCGAGGCCCACCCCGGGAAAACCTACCTGTGGGCTCTAAGAATGACCAAAAGCGAGGGGCATCTGCCTTTTCCGCTTAAGCTTTACGACTACCGCGTGTTCGAGCAACAGTCAAAAGTCATTTACACTGCGCACGGGATCTCTATCGGCATCATGCTGCTGGGCATCATCGTGGGTCTGGCGCTCTTCAGGCTGTCGCGTGACCGTATGTACGGCTATTATGTAGCGTATATCTTTTCCGTGTCCGGCATGGCGATCAGCGAACAGGGCTACCTCAGCCAGTACTTCTGGCGTCTTTACAACGTTCTGCCCAATAAGAACACCTGGATGTATTTCGTGGCGGCCGGCGTCTTTTTCCACGTCAGCTTTTCTATGCTGTTTCTCGGTATAGAAAAGCTGCCGAAAACAATCTGGCTCAACATTGGAAAGGCGCTTATGGCAGGCTCCGCAGCCATTTTCATCCTGGCATTTATACCCGGTACGGCCGCACATATCTACGAGGCAGCTCTTCTCCTGGGATTGTTGTTCAGCCTGCTGAATATTGCTTTCATACTGGTTGCTTTTTACCACCGCCACCCCGTCGCCATCATGTATCTTGTCGCGGTCGGGCCGTTTACCGTCACCTGCATCTACATTGCCCTGAGCACCCTGGGAATTCTCCCGGAAAGCTGGCTGGTTTTTGAGATATACAAATATGGATCCACTTTCGAAATCCTGGTTTTAAGCCTGGTCGTATGTTTCATATACCAACGTACACTCCGGCTGAAGTCACTGGCCGAACTGGAGCTGAGCAGGGAAAGAGAACGGGTCCTGACGGCTATTAACGAAGCGCAGGAGTCGGAACGCAGCCGTATCGCCAAAGAACTTCACGATTCCGTAGGTTCTATGCTGGGAGCCATTCGCCTCCGGATGAGTGCAACCCAAAAACAGCAGGCCGAAGAAGGTAAAAAGCTCAAGGAGATGTCATGGCTCCTGGAAAAGGCGGCAGAAGAAGTCCGGCGGGTCTCCCACGACCTGATGCCGGCCAGCCTGCTGCGCCATGGGCTTGTAGCAGCCCTGAATGAAATATATGGCGGACTTTCCCGGCCTTATGTGAGGATTATTGCGGACTTATTCCGGGATGGGCACCTGGATCAGGGGACGGAACTGCTGTTGCTGCGAATTATCCAGGAATTGGTCAATAATTCCCTCAAACATGCCGATGCAGACGAAATCAGCATTCAATTGATCAGCGACCCGGAGTTGATAACCCTCATCTATGAAGATGACGGCAAGGGATTTGACCCCGACCTTCCGGGCAGGCAAAGCGGGATGGGATTTCAAAACATCCGTTTCAGGACCGAATACCTCAAAGGGACCCTGCTTATCGAATCGGCTCCTGATCGTGGGTTTATATGTACAGTTACATTCAGGCCTTTCACCATTTCTCCGACAGACATATGAATCCAAAAACAATCCATACGAAGGTAATCGTCATAGGCGCAGGTTACGCAGGCATTGCCGCCGCCCGGAAACTCCACCAAAAAGGGGTCGATTTTGTAGTTCTTGAAGCCAGGGACCGCATCGGGGGACGGGTATCTACCCGGACTCTGCCGGTATCCGGGATCACCATCGATGCCGGTGCGCAGTGGATAGGGCCCGACCATACGGAATTCTACCGGTGGATCGGGGAAATGCCGGTTACAGACAAAGAAGACAGTTCCCTGACTTTTGACACTTACGATGATGGTTATCATGTCTACATTTATAAGGGCAAAAGACAGCTCTATCAAAGCCGTGACGAAGGCCCCGGAATGAACTGGTTCTTCACTCCTGTGTTCCGTTTTTTCATAACCCTGGCCGGTATTTTTGCCAGGTTTGCCTGTCGGGGCTTTCCCAAAAACAACTTAGGCAGGTGGCTCCTCGACCGTTTCAGCGTTCAGGAAGCCCTTTGGTGCTTCGGAGTTTTGGGAGCACGGAACAAGTTCATAGCGCGGATTGGGTTCGAAGTATCTTCCGCGCAAAAAAGCGAAGACATGTCCGTCCTTCATGCACTTTTCAATATCAGCTCGGCCGGGGACTTCAGAAAAGTGATGAAAGTAAAAGGAGGTGCGCAGCAAACACTGGTCCGAAACGGGGCACAGAAGCTCCTCGAAGAAATATCGGAACCGTTCCGTGGCAGAATCCTGCGAAATGCGGCAGTTCATACGGTGTACCAGGATTCCGGTTTCGTAGTCGTCAGTACCGGTCAATACGAGATCACCGGATCGAAAGTCATCATGACAATACCGCCCGGGCTTCAAACCGGGATCCGTTTCGAAGCTGCGCAGGAAGCGTTTCCAACTCATGATCAGACAATAAAAAGGCGGGAAGAGCTGCTCCGGTCGCTGCGCCTGGGAATACCTATAAAGTGCTTTGCTGTCTACAAAACCCCTTTCTGGCGAAAATTGGGTTATTCCGGGCAGGTAATTACCGACCACTACCCGTTTGTTGCCAGCTATGACTGCTCACCCTCGCGAAATGATTCGAACGGTCCGGGCCTGCTGGTGTTCTTTGTGAAGGAAAAATCAAAAGGAGACTTCGCTGCCATCCCGCCGGAACAGCGAAAACAAATGCTGGACAAGGAAATCAGGTCATTGTTCGGGAAAGGAATACGCAAGGATAAAATGAACACGGAGGAAATGATCATCGCGGAAGAGGAAATGGAGATGATCGACTATCTGGATCACATATGGAACCCCGAAACTGAAAAATGGTCCGGCGGCGGATACTCTCTTAGCTATCCGCCCGGTGCCTGGAGCAGGTATGGCAACCTTTTGGGCGAACCGCTCGGACATATTCACTGGGCAGGAACCGAAATCACCGACCGGTGGTATGGCTACATGGAGGGCGCTATCCGCTCCGGTTACCGGGCCGCGGAAGACATTTTGGCTGCAGAACAAAAAATACCCCATTTGTAGGTATAGGAAACCGCTGTGGAAGGAAAGTAGATTTGTCAGGAAATCAGCCCTGATCAAAAAAGCTACTAACCCTTTCAAACAGCTATGTACCTAAAAAAACGCCTTCAAACTTTATTCCTGTCGCTTGCCATTTTCCCGGCTGGCGGACAGATTTCGCTGGTCAGAGAACTATGCGAAGAAAACTATCTGGACTACGCAACCGGTCTTGGCTATTTCATCGGTTTCAATGATCACCTGTATTTCAGTACAGTTGACTTTTGCTGGTCAAGCGGCATCTTAAGGACCGATGGAACCGCGGCAGGTACGAATAAGATCTCGGGAGCTAGCTTCGAATGGCACCCAACTGCACGTTGTATTTCTGGCGGGCACCTCTACTATGGCGGGGGAAACTGGCTACGCCGGATCAACGGCGTCACCGGGGATGATGAACCGGTAAAAGAGGGACTCTGGCACCCAAGACACATGGCTGATCTGAATGGGATCCTGATTTTCTCGCAAAACGGAACCGGGCTGTGGCGGAGCGACGGCACTGCTGAAGGCACCTACCAGATTGGGGATGTAGAGGGAATCGCAGAGATACATTCAGATGGCGCCTACGCCTACATCGGTGCAAATCACGGGATATGGCGGACGAACGGCACAAACACCGAGCTGCTTCTTTCGAATACTTTCGCGCAAAATGGCACAACCATCAACTTTTACAATCCCGGTATAACGGTCTGGAACGATGAGGTTTATTTTATTCATGTAGGCTCAGGCCCGGATGAATTAGGAACAAACGTTGATTTTTTCAACCTGGCTAAATGGTCGAATGGTCAGGTAATATATCTCACTTACTTTAACGGAACTTCGGTAGCCAAAAATGATTTTTCGCTTACCACCAGGTTTTTCCCAACAGAAAACGGGCTCTATTTCGTTAGCAAGACCTTCAAAGATGGTGTACTCAGGCATAACCAACTCTGGAAAACTAACGGGACCGCCGGTGGTACGTATAAAGTAGTGCAACTGAGCGGAGAACACGCTATACCAGAATATTTTCATTTGAATACTACGACCATTCCACCGAAAAACGTCAAAAATATTTTCTTTTTTCCCGTCGGGACGAACACATCTGCAGCGGAGCTTTGGAGAAGTGACGGAACCAGTGCAGGCACCTTTCCGGTTAAAACCGGGATCTATTCCCCCCGCGAATTCGGTATGGTCGATGGCATCTGCTATTTTATTGCCGACGACGGGATTCATGGCCATGAAGTCTGGCGCAGCGATGGTACCGTAAACGGAACGTATATGGTAGAAGATCTCTACCCGGGTCCTGGATCTGGCGCTGTAGGAGAGAATCTCGCCAATCTGGAAATCAGTGCGTCTGCATTTAACGGCCGGTATTATTTCGTAGGATATACGCCCGAAACGGGTAATGAGCTGTTCGCAACAGGCGGAAGCGATCCCGAAACGCTTCGTGTCAGGTTTACGGACGGCCTCGGCTGGTGCGCCGGCTGCGAAAGCGACTTATTTCGTATCCCGGATATTAACGATCGTCATCAATACATGATTTATACCTCGGGAGACGCGCTCACCACGTCTGCCGCAAAATTCGACATTCATTGGAACGGCTCGAATTGGATCGGGCAACATGCGGTACGAAATTCAGGCACAGGGTGGGTCCCTCATGAAACTTCGGCATCAAACGGCTTGCATACAAGCCCCAAACCTCCCTGTACGGGCTGGAGCAGCGGCATGTTGCTGACCGAAGGCTGTGCGACTCCGGTGCTAAGTGTCGCAACTCCCTCCGGAGCGCCTGCAATCAATACTTCGGCTATCCTGACGATCGGGATTATCAATGGCAAAAATGCCTATGAGCTGCCGTTGGCCGATGCTCCGCAAAACCAGAAAGTAATCATAAGCTGGAATGCAGCACTTCTCCGCTGGGAAATGGTCCTGGAAGATCCTTCTGCACGGGTTTCTGCCGGGACGATACTATCCGTTAACACGGAAGATTCCGGATCAAATCCCCCCTGCTACGGGTGGAGCGGAGAATACGGGCTTTCGGGAGACATCTGTGTGAGCGATGAAGTCCTCCCCGTCAGACTGATTTCGTTTCAGGCTCTTTCCGAAGAAGATCGCACGGTACGGCTTACCTGGAAAACTGCTTCGGAAGACAACTTCCACTACTTCGGGGTTGAACGCAGCGCCGACGCCCTGAATTTCGACGAAATCTCCAGAGTAGCTTCCGCGGCGGCGCCGGGACACAACAAATCCTATATCCACATCGACAGCAATCCGCTTGCCGGCCGGAGCTATTACCGGCTCAGGCAGGTGGATCTCGACGGAAAGAAGGAATTCAGCCAGCTGGTCTCTGTCGAAACACCCGATGCAGCCGCCCCGTACCCAAACCCGGCAAGGGAGGGTGTATTTCATATCCGTACCAGCTCCGTGCAGGCGCTTCGACTGACGGATATCAACGGTCGCGACATTCCGTATTCCTGGAAAGCTCTGAGTGGTAATACCGTTGAAATACGGCCCGGAAAAGCGCTCACACCCGGAATCTATCTTATTTCCGTCAATGGCAAGGGATACAAGATGCTGGTTGAGTAGATAGAACAAGTCCTAAATTATCCGACTCTCATGAAAACGAATGTCTATAAAACCGTCTTTATCCTTTTAACGCTGCTTCCATTCCCCGGATATCCCCAGGGATCGACAAGAGATTGGAAAGGAGAGCTGAATAATCAAACAAGCATCGTCGATATGATGAAGCTGGCCTCTGACCGGGCCCTTGAAGCCGAAAGACAGACAAAATGCCCGGAATGGAAGATTTTCTATCAGAAAATGAGTGATTTTTACCTGTGCTCAAGAGACGCTGCCGCGGGAAAAAACAATGGTTCCTGCCAGCAGCCTCAGCCACCTGCCCGCCCCTGCGAAAACACAGGCAGCGGCAATTCCGCTCCACTCCAGAGCAACACAACAGCTTCCCCGCCTTCAAAAGGCGAAAAGCTGACATTGGGGGCCGTTGAGTTATTTGGAAATAAAATGCGCCTGGATGAGCTGGCAGACGGCGCTGCGATTGACCAATGGAACCTCAAAAACTCGCTGGATGAGATCAGCAATAACAACAAACGGTGGATAGAAGAACTTTCAAACGTGAATACCAATATTAATCAGCCTTCATTAAATAGCCTTACGTTTGACTGGAAGAGTGACCTTGACACAAGCAGCCATTCCCTTCCGGACAGAGCCGGCTTTTTAAAAACACCTGGGTCTCTCTCTTCTCAGGACCTGCGAAACGAACTCCAGGCATTCCAATTTTACAAATGGGCTGAAAATGCTACCTACGAGCACCTCGTCAATACCAGCTCTTCATTGCCGGGCGCTACCAAAACACTACCGGCCTATTTAAATGAAATAGAACATTTCCTGGATCAATCGGAGCAAAGACTGGGAAACATCACGCCGCGGACCCATTTTCTCAGGACAGCAGTGGGCGCAAAAAAAATCCATATGGATCTTTTATCTGCCAATGAACTCTTTCTGACCAATTCCGAAAGCTCCGGGCTGGTACTGCGATCCCTTCATGAAAAAACAGATACTTTGGAGCAGGCGCTGCAAACCTACTTTTCAATAGCCGATTCGTCAGATCAACGATACTCCAACGCTCTGGACCTTAAGCTTGCCATCTCCAACCTTACTAAAGAGCTGGATAAAGCTTCGTCGCTCACAGAAAAGATGCAAGAAAATGAAACGGAAATAGCCCGCCTTAGGATAGAGCTGACAAATCACAATGCAAATGCCCGGCGCAAAATTAAGCGGGCGAGATTCCTTGCCTATTTTTCCATTCCTCTGGGAGCAGGGGCAACCTATGCATTTGCGAAGCACCAGGAATACAGTTCTCAGGGCTATTGGGACTTGGACGAGTTTGAGTGGAAGCAAAACGAGTCTGTTACCATGAAGAACCTTGCGATTGCAGGTGCTACGCTCTCGCTCGGGAGCCTGGTAACCGGTATCGTAGCTGCGAAGGTGTCCAGGAAACGACAGACCAGGAAAGCACTTGAGATAGAACGACAGATCTCTGAAAAGATGACGGGGGCTCCGTACTTCCGCGTAGAGCCTGTGATAAATGTACATCCTGAGAAAACAACGGCCGGGTTGGTTTTCAAATTCTAAAATAAATAAAGGCCACTCTCTGCAGGTCTTAAAACAATCAAATCCATGAAACGGAATTATCTTTTTATAGCAGCGAACTTGTGTATGGCAATAGCCCCGACCCTGTCGGCTTATGCCCAGGAATCTGTTCAGAGCTACCTTCAACTGAAGCAGCTATTACTTCGAAGATCCGAACAGCAATACCAGGACCGGGAAAATGCATTTGAAAACCTGGTAAACGCGTATGCCAACGCGAAGGCCGGCGTCAAAAGCAATACGGATATGTTCAGGTACGAACTGGACCGGAGCAAAAATCAAACTAACGAACAGATTACGAAAATGCGGGTGGAAGGAACGGTTCAGGATGTCAGCCTGCTGGCAGGAAGCGGTGACCTGGGAACCGGCAGTATCCTGGCAGGCGTCAACATGCTAACCAGGAAGGCCAAAATATCGGATACTAAAAAGGAAAACTCACGTATCATACAAGAGCTTGAGGCAGAAAGGAGCAGGGCCGATCACTATGCCCGGGAACAACTTCAAAGTCAATTTGAAGCACAGGTTAATCTGATAGTCAACCCTGTCATACGGGGAATGGATATTCTTTTTCAAAACAAACCGTCAGCGCCCGTCTTTCCGGCAGACGATAGCCCTGACAGCAGGCAATCGGTATTCGTTTATTTCTGCAGCCCGATGGCCGACAGGCTCCTGATCTCCGAATTGTGGAGGATCGACCGGTACCCGGACGGCTCCTGGTGGCCGGCAGAAACCGGGCTTACGCCTTTTTTGGATAAAGTATCCTATATTCAAACAATTTGCGAATATCTACCCCTGTGCAAGGAAATCGAAGCAAGAAGAAGCCAACTACTTCCGGGACACTTTGTTGCGGGAAGCTTTTCCAGTCGGGAGGCCGCTATAAAACATCAGATCGCGCTCATTAACAAATCAATAGAAGTGAACGTGCCCGTATTTGAAGTAGCCTGCATGCCACAGACGACAATAGAGGAATTCAGGATTTTTTTAGCAAACATCGACTCCTTCTGGGGGCTTCGAAATAAGGCTACGCCAGGATCGGCTCCACTACTTTCCCCGAAACATCGGTAAGCCTGAACCGGCGGCCCTGATGCTTGAAAACCAGCTGTTCATGGTTGATTCCCATCAGGTGCATAACCGTAGCCTGGAAGTCATGGACATGGACCGGGTTTTCTGTTATATTATAGCTGAACTCGTCGGTCTCACCATATACGAAACCTTTTTTCACCCCGGCGCCGGCCATCCAGATGGTAAAGCAGCGCGGATGATGGTCACGTCCGTAGTTCTCCTTTGTCAGCTTTCCCTGGGAGTAGGCGCCCCTTCCGAATTCCCCGCCCCAGATGACCAGGGTTTCGTCGAGCAGCCCTCTTTGTTTGAGGTCCATCACAAGGGCCGCAGAGGCCTGGTCGACCGATTTGGTCATAACCTCGATGTCCTTGGGCAGGTTACCGTGCTGATCCCAGCCCTGGTGATAAAGCTGTATGAATTTCACATCCTTTTCGGCCAGCTTCCTGGCTAAAAGACAGTTGGCGGCAAAAGTCCCGGGCTTCTTCGACTCTTCGCCGTACATGTCAAAAATATAGTCGGGTTCTTTCGATATGTCCAGGGTCTCGGGTACCGCCGTCTGCATACGGTAGGCCATCTCGTACTGGGCCATCCGCTGATTGATCTCGGGATCCATTACCTTCTGATACTGGATTTCATGAAGCTGGGCCAGGGCATCGAGCATTCGCCGCCGGGTGGTTTTGTCAAGTCCGTCCGGGTTATTCAGATAAAATACCGGATCTGGCCCGGAACGGAAAACTACGCCCTGGTGAACCGAAGGCAAAAAGCCGTTGCTCCATAACTTTGCATACAGGGGCTGATCTCCGCCCCGCCCTTTCGATAACAATACTACAAATGAAGGCAGGTTGTTGTTATCCGACCCCAGCCCGTAGCTGATCCACGAGCCCCACGAGGGTCTCCCTCCCTGCTCGCTGCCGGTCTGAAAAAAAGTGATCGCGGGATCGTGATTAATGGCCTCGGTATACATGGACCGGACAAAGGTGGCTTCTCCCGCTATCTTGGATATATGGGGCAGCAGCTCGCTTATCCACATTTTCCCACCGAGATAGCGGTCAAATTTAAACGCTGAGGCAGCAAGCGGGAACTTGCTCTGGCCGGCGGTCATTCCCGTCAGGCGCTGCCCTCTCCGTACCGACTCCGGCAGATCCTGGCCCCACATTTCCTCAAGCTTCGGCTTATAGTCGAACAGGTCAAGCTGCGAAGGCGCCCCGCTCTGGAAGAGATAGATCACCCGCTTCACTTTCGGGGAAAAATGCGGTTTCCCCAGGGGCAGATCCGCCTCGGGAGCCGAAACGATGTTCTCCTTTCCAGCCCAGGTCTTATCCGCGTTCAGCAGGGTAGAAAGGGCCGCAGCGCCCAACCCCAGGCTCGTCCGGGAAAGGAAATTCCTCCTGCTCTGAATATCATGAAAGCTCTGCTCTATCTCCCGGAAAAAACTCATAAGGCACCTAAATCTTATTACATTATCTCAAAACAGTACAAGTTAGGAGAAAGCGGTCGAATTAGCAAAAATAATATCCGGGTTTATTATTCTGAGAAACCCCTAACTCTATTTTACTACCTCCTCCCAGCCTTCGGCAGCTCTTTTCTCGGCATTTTCTGATCCATCTGGGCTGTATTGTATACAAACGATGCTACGATCACCGCCATCTGCTTCAGATCATCCATAACCAGGCGCTCATAGAGATCCTGGTTGGTATGATGCGTCCGCGAACCATACTCTATACCGTCCTGGATAAACTGGAAACCGGGAAGACCGACAGCATCGAAGCTGAGATGGTCGGTGCCGCCTGTATTACGCGACGTAAGAGTAGGGTTGTCTATGATATCGGCAAACGGTTCCAGCCATCTTTTAAAAACAGGCCTTACCGCCTCGTTACCCTGCAGGTACACCCCTCTTATCCTGCCGGTCCCGTTATCAATATTGTAATAGGCGGAAAATTTGTCATGGTCGGGATGCAGCTTCATAGTGGCGGCGTCGCCCAGGTTCCTCTTTACATAATTGCCTGATCCATGAATTCCCTGCTCTTCTCCAGACCACAGCGCAATGCGGATGGTACGTTTCGGCTTCAGTCCTGCTGCCTGGAGGATCCTTACCGCCTCCAGCATGACTATACAGCCTGCCGCGTTGTCGGTAGCGCCGGTCGCCCCGTGCCAGGAATCCAGATGGGCTCCGAGCATCACTATTTCCTCCCGCAGCCTGCGGTCGTTACCCGGGATCTCAGCAATGACATTGGCGGCTTTTGTATTGTCCCGGAAAAACCGCGTTTTAACCTCTGCCTCAATTGTAACCGGCGTACCGCCCTGATAAAGCCGCTCCACCAATCCGGCATGCTCGTTTGACAGCTCAAAAGCAGGCCCTGCCTCCGGCGCACCCGCGAGATAAGACGCCCCGTTGCTGGTAAACAGCGTGCCGTGACGACCGTTCCGCCTGATCAGCTCAAGCCTGATGCCCTCGGCAACCAGGAAGCTGTCGACCTTTGCCCGGAAATTGCGCATCTGCCGGTAACGCTCCAGCATTTCCGGCGTAAAACGCTGCCCGCCAAAAGTTTCCGAGTTTGTCAATTTCTCCAGGTCTTCGGCCGTATGACGGATCGCATCAGCTCTGAAAGTGGGGCCGGCATCAAAGTCTTCTCCCTTTACCAATACGATCTTATCCCTGAGCTTCCCTGTATACTTTCCGAAATCGTCGTCGCTGTTCAGCTCCACAACCACCGCCTCGCCACTGATCAGGCCCGGCGTACTGCCGGTCCATGCCTTTGGCACCGCGATAAAGGGCATATAATAGGGGGCTGTCATGGCGAGATAGCTCTTTTCGAATTGCCACCCGTTCCCGAATTCTCCCCATTCTTCGAGCCGTGCGTTTTGAAGGCCCCAACCGGTCAGCTGCCCGACGGCCCATCCCGCCGCTCGCCGGAACCCGGGCGAGTTAGTCAGCCGGGAACCCGATACATCGGTAATACGGTGAGCGATCATCTCTACCTGCGAATTTTCAAATCCTTCCTTTCTTATTTTTCGGAGCGCCTCCCGATCGGCTTTCTGGGCAAAAGAACCCGATACGACGACCATCATAACCAGTACGCCCGCCGCACTGTATTTTTTCCCAGACATCATAAGTTACCCGATTTTTCGTTGGTTGTTTTTTGCCTCTTTTTTATGTTATTCTATTATTTAAGGTCAAAATAAAGTCACAATCGGTCAAATCAGGCAGCATTTATAGCATTTATTCTTTGTAAAATTGCACCGTGATTTTTTCCTATCGTTTTGAATGATTCTGAACGGCTGATCTCCGGACCAGCTTTCCGGCAAATAAATATATAAATCTACCCCCATTAATCATGATGACAAAGAAAATCAACGTTGCAATTGCAGGACTGGGATTCGGAGCGGAATTCATACCCATCTACCAGAGGCATCCAAACGCCAATATGTACGCTATATGTCAGCGCACGCGCTCCGGGCTGGATGAAATCGGGGATGCTTTCGGGGTGGACGTCCGTTATACCGATTACGATGAGCTTCTCCGCGATCCGGAAGTCGATGCCGTACATATCAATTCCCCGATCCCGAACCACGCCGAACAAACCCTCAAAGCCCTCCGGGCCGGTAAGCACGTTGCCTGTACGGTGCCGATGGCGACTTCGGTGGAAGAATGCGCCGAGATCGTCCGTACGGTCAGGGAAACGGGCAAAAAATATATGATGATGGAAACCGTGGTCTATGCCCGGGAATTTCTCTTTGTCAAAGACCTTTATGAAAAAGGCGAGCTCGGAAAAGTACAGTTTCTCAAGGCGAGCCACCAGCAGGATATGGACGGATGGCCCGATTACTGGCCCGGGCTTCCCCCGATGCACTATGCTACCCATTGCGTAGGACCTGTGGCAGCGCTCCTGAAGCTGGAGGCGGCCTATGTTTCCTGCTTCGGCTCCGGAACGATCCGCGAGGAGCTTGCCAGCATCCACAACTCTCCCTTCGCCGTAGAATCGGCCCATATTAAGTTCAA
This sequence comes from Spirosomataceae bacterium, assembly GCA_037191015.1. Classification (GTDB taxonomy): domain Bacteria; phylum Bacteroidota; class Bacteroidia; order Cytophagales; family Spirosomataceae; genus Ravibacter. Next base: position 731,666 of record JBBCKD010000010.1, on the reverse strand, counting down.
AGACAGTGATCTGTCTGCCTACGTTTACCGTTCGTTGTTTGATACCGCCCGCCAGTACCGGGAGAGCTTCGAAGTATACGGCAGCAAAAAATCGTTTGAATGGCCGCTGATCGAAGGTGAGGACCCCGTCATTCATACCGCCAAAAAACCTGAGCACGAAATCCCGGAACGCGTGAAAACACCGGATTTTGCACATTTACTACCGAAAGAAATTCAATCTTTCACTACAAAAGGGGTCTACGATGCGGAAGACAGCACGCACCTTTCCTTTACGCAGGGAGCCGGGCACGGCGGATCACATCCGCACCTGGTGCATGAATTCCTGTCGGCATTGATCGAAGACCGGGATCCCTTTCCGAATGCATGGCAGTCGGCCAACTGGACAAGCGTCGGCATCCTTTCACACGAATCGGCCCTGAAAGGCGGAGAGCTGATCCCGGTGCCGGATTTCAAAAGTATGAGCCGGCCCGGATAACCCATTACCTCATCGTCTAATTGTCTAATCAATTTCCAATGAAAAAGACGTTTGCCTTGTTTTTGGTGGCTATATCCCTGGTCAGCATTGCCAGCCGGCAACGGCAGGGTATGCCGGTGCCGCCGGAAGGCGGAAGAAGGATCGAAGTCCTGTTCCTGGGCGACAACGGGCATCATAAACCCGCAGAGCAGGTACCCCGGATTATGGCAGCTCTGGGGCCGAAGGGAATTAATTTCACCTATACCGACGACCTGAACGACCTCAATGCCAAAAACCTGGGCAAATACGACGCCCTGCTCCTCTTTGCCAACTGGGACTCTATCGCTCCTTCCCAATCCGGGGCGCTGCTCGATTTTGTGGCTTCCGGCAAGGGATTCATTCCCGTTCATTGTGCTTCCTACTGCTTCCGGAACGATCCTGAAATAGTAAAGCTCATGGGCGGACAATTCTGGCGCCACACCTGGGACACGATCCAGCCGGTATGGAAAAAGCCCGGCCACCCGGCCATTGCAGGAGTAGCACCTTTCAAAACCGTAGACGAAACCTACCTGCATGTAAAGCTCGAGCCGGACAACGAGATCCTGACCGAGCGCAGGATTGCTAAAGACCAGGAGAAAGATCGCCCCGGACAACAAACCGAACCCTATACCTGGGTCAGGACTCACGGTAAAGGGAGGGTTTTCTATACTGCTTACGGCCATGACGAAAAGACCTGGTCCCGGCCGGAATTTCACGATCTGCTGGAAAAAGGCATTTTATGGGCTGTGAACGACGATGCCAGGAAAGCCCACACGGCACTCAGGCCCGAACCTTTTGAATACCGCGAAGCAAGGCTGCCTAATTATGAGCAGCGCCCGGGCCTCCAGCTGCAGCAACTACCGGTTTCTCCGGAAGAATCCGTGAAGCATATCCAGGTTCCGGTAGATTTTTCGCTGGACGTATTCGCGCACGAGCCTGATGTCATGCACCCTATCGCACTTGCATGGGATGAAAAAGGCCGGCTTTATGTCCTCATTACAAAAGACTATCCCAACGAACGTAAGGAAAATGGAGGAGATGACTACATCCTGATCTGCGAGGATACGGATAGCGACGGGAAAGCCGATAAGTTCACCCGGTTTGCGGAAGGCCTCAGCATACCCACGGGAATGGTGTTTGCCAACGGCGGGCTGATCGTCTCCCAGGCGCCCCATATGCTGTTTCTCAAAGATACCGACGACGATGACAAAGCCGATGTAAAACAGGTGCTGTTTTCAGGATTCGGCACCTTCGATACCCATGCAGGCCCTTCGAGCCTCCATTACGGCTTCGACAACTGGATCTACGGGGCGGTGGGCTACTCCGGCTTCAAAGGGAAATTCGGCCGCGGCGACTCGCTGAACTTCGGACAGGCCCTCTTCCGCTTCAAAGCCGACGGCTCGGATATGGAGCTGCTTACCCGGACGTCCAACAATACCTGGGGACTCGGGTTCAACGAAGCCGGCGACCTCTTCGGATCTACTGCAAATAATGCTCACGGATGGTATATGGCTATCCCGAATCGCTACTACGCGCCCGGCAGGATAGACAACGGAAGCCGCAGCACCGATACGCATAAGGACTTTCAGCCCATTACGCCGAAAGTCAGGCAGGTCGACGTATTCGGCGGTTTTACGGCAGCGGCAGGCCATAATTTTTACACAGCCCGGTCTTTTCCGAAAAAATTCTGGAACAATGCAGCATTTGTCGCCGAACCTACAGGGCACCTTCTGCACGTCAATTACATGCAGAAGAAGGGCACGGACTTCGCCGATAAATCCGGCTTTAACCTGCTGGCTGGAGCCGACGAATGGGTTTCTCCGGTTTTTGCGCAGGTAGGACCTGACGGCGCAGTGTGGGTGGCCGACTGGTACAGCTTCATCATCCAGCATAACCCCACGCCCAAAGGCTTTGAAAACGGCAGCGGGAACGCCTATGAAACCGACCTCCGGGACTACACGCATGGCCGGATCTACCGCATAGGCTGGAAAGAGGCTGGCCCTTACACACCCCTTTCACTCAATAAAGAAAGACCGCGCGAGCTGGTTGATAACCTGAAAAACAGCAATATGCTGTGGCGGCTGCATGCCCAGCGCCTGCTGGTAGAAAGAAATCAAAAAGACGTCGTACCCGGGCTCATCAGGCTGGTAAATGACAAATCTGTTGACGAAATCGGTCTGAATACTGCAGCTATACACGCACTCTGGACATTACACGGTCTCGGGGAGCTCGGCACAGACCGTACTTCCGCCTATGCCGCCGCTGTTGAGGCCCTGCGGCATCCAAGCCCGGCGGTACGGAAGAATGCGATCCGGGTATTACCCAAAACGGCGAAGACCGGAAATGAGCTGCTGGCCCGGGATATGCTCAATGACCCTGACGAGCTCAATGTGCTGAATACGTTGTTGGCATTCAGCGAGATACCGCTCAGCCCGGCCATCGAAAAAGCTGTGCTGCAGCGCCTGGCAAATGCTACGGAAGTCGATGACCGCTGGCTGCCTGACGCTTTCGCCGTGATGCTGAATGCCCACAACGGGGCGCTGAGAAAAAAATACATGGCCTCTCTCAAACCCGGTGCAAAAGACAATCAGGTATCGGCGGCGACTCAGGATCACTCCCATCATCATGCGCACGGCGGTGAGAGTACTGCCTCGCCGGGTATTACAGTTCAGGGTTCTGCCGAGCTTGCCATCACCAATATCACCGTACAGCCTTCCGAACTCAGCATCAGGGAGAACGCAAGAGTAACGATAGAAATCACAAACCAGGGCAGCGTAGCAGTTCCCGAGGGAATCGTGCCCGTTGTAACGGTGAGCATCCGGGGCAATAACCTGGAGCACAACTACATAAGCCGGCAGATCGTCGCAGGTATTGCGCCGGGCGAAACCATACTGCTCTCCGAAGGAAATAACGGTCCCTGGAAAAGCAGCTTCGGGTTTACGCCGGAACAAGCAGGTACCGTAACTGTCACCGCGGTCATAGACGCCGACAATATAATCTCTGAAAAGGATGAGGAAGGCAATAACCGGATGAGCAGGAAATTCGAAGTGAAGCGCCCGCAAAACCTCTCCGCCTTTGTGCTTGAACGGGCCATCAGGAGCTATGCTTCCTATGCCGCCGCCGGAGAAGTCATTCACCTGCTGCAAACCGGCGCCACCCTGGGTGCGCCCGAAAAAAACGCCGTTTATAAAGGTGTTCTCTCAGGCTGGGATAGCAAGCGACGGGAGAAAGCTTCTCCCGCTGACGCGTCTTTCCTCGCGTCGCTCCGCGATCACGTTCCCGACGGGCTTCCCGGGAAATACGAAGCCCTGCTGAAATCATTCGGTCTAGACAACCTGCTGGAAGCTGATCCGGGCACGCAGGTCATAAAAATCAAGGCGGTCAGGGAAGAGATGAAATTCGATATCACCGCCTTCACGGTCTCGGCCGGGAAACCCGTCGAAATCGTGTTTGAAAACCCCGATGCCATGCAGCACAATATTGTGATCGGGAAGCCGGGCTCACTGGAGACAATAGGAAATGCCGCAGATCAGATGATCACCCGGCAGGACGCTGCGGAAAAACACTATGTCCCGGCAATACCCGAAGTCATATCATCGACTCCGCTGGTCAATCCCGACGAAACATACCGGCTCAGGTTTGTGGCACCGGAAACGCCGGGCGAATATCCTTTTGTCTGTACTTTCCCCGGTCACTGGCGCCTGATGTCGGGTGTCATGAAAGTCAGTAAATAAACACTCAGAACAATTCATCCCGGTCCGGCCGTTACGCCTGGGGAGCGGTCAATTTTCCCGGCCGCTCCTCTCCAGCCGGTCGTTCCTAAGGTAGACACGGCTTTTTCCAACCTCTTTCACCAGCGTATAGTTTTGTGTGATAAATTCCCGGATTTCCGGGATCTTCTCCCAGGAATGCATGCGCCGGTTGACAAACTGCTCCTGCCAGAAATCATAAGGGGTATCAAGCGCGTCGACAAATACCGCGGGGCGTTTTTCGAAAAGATCGCGGAGGTAGTAAGGACGGTATAGTTCGGGCCAGACCGCCGAATGCTGGTAAACAGTTACCATCCGTGCGGCGGAAGGGAACTGGGTTTCTACATAAATTTCATTGTAGTAGCCGTAAACCGTAAGAAAATCACCCGGCTTCAATAGCCGGCTCACATACTGCGATACCGGCTTTATTTCCAGCTTGCTGCTTTCCCCGGTGAGGAATCCGTCGGTCAGTCTGTCATACATTCTCCAGTTAAGAAACAAGGCATGGCCAAAAAAAACCAGTATCCCTGCCGAAAAAAGCCATCTCCGGTACCTGTATGCCTCCAGTTGCTTCAGGCTCCATCCTAAAAGCAGGAACAGCCCGGGAAAAACGAAGACCAGCATGTAATGAAAAAAAGGCCGGCCGGCCCGCTCAACCGCATAGGCCCCGCCAAGGAGGATAGCCGCGATCATAATGCCGATCCTTTTCTGCCTGACAGTCCCAACCCTGCCCCTGACAAAAGCAAAAAACGTGAAGAAGTATACGATTACCGATAAGACCATCACCTCCGAAGACATGGCCCACTTCCACAGGAAGGTCGGCAGAAGCGTAAATCCGCTGCCAAACGTGGATGCATAATGCAGGTTACCCCTTATATAGAGATCATAAAAATCAGTAGCAGCCCCCTGGTAGGTGGTAAGGCCCGCAAAAAGCGCGAAAAAGGTTACCCCGCCTGCCGACAGGGCGAATAAGGCTTTCAGTCTTTCCCTGCCTTTTAGCTCCAGAAGCAGGTATATATACATACAGAAAGCAGCCACCAGCGCCGGGGGCGCTCCCTGGGGCTTGCCAAAGGGCACCGCTCCCAATAGCAGCCCCACCAGGAACCACTTCGCGGCACTCCTGCCTTCCCGGGAAACGGTAAGCCCTGAAAACACGGCCATGGCTGCGCTAAAGGCAACAATGCACCAGGTCTCGCTATTCTGGTGAACAAAATCCTCAGGCTGTACAAATCCTATAAAAGCGAGTACCGGGATCGTCGTTAAAACGGCGTTCTCCCTCCCCATCCAGTTCCTGACCGTCAAAAAGATCGCCCAGACAAGAAGCGCCTGGAGCAACACCAGGATGACATGCGAAACGAGGTAGTCGAGCGGTATGCCCAGCCAGTAAGGGATATAGAAGACGTAGGCATTCAGGGGACCGTTGGTCGTAAAATCAATGCTTTTCCAAGGTTCCGGCGAGCGGATCAGCGTCAGCGCGTGCGCAATGGTCTGTGCCTCGTCTATATTCGTAACCTGGTTATAGGCTATGGAAGGAGCCCTGGCCAGGACTGCAACACCTCCTAATAAGAACAACCAGGCTGCAGGTACTTTCTTCCCGGCTGTAACAGCTCTTAATATGACCCAGGAAATAACAAGGAAGGCAATGACTATAGGTGTGAACCAGGCAATAGTTGTGGTACTCGGAAAAACAGAACTTATCATGAGGAAGGGTATTTCAATTTTTACTTTAGCGAGAATCTCAGAACCCGATCCTTCTTCTTTCCGGATCAGGCGCCGACAGTTTTTCCAGTCTTTGCTCCAGCAGCCTGTTTTTGAACGCCAGCTCCGAACTAAGCCGGAGCAGCCTTTCATTTTCCTGTTTCAGTTTTACCATTTCCTGCTTTATACCCGTATCTGTCAGAAGATCGGAGATGTCGAGATTAAAAATATCTGCGATCGTCGCCAGCCTCGATATTGTAATTTCAGTTTTGCCCCTCTCCAGGTCGCCGTATGCCGTAGTGGATATCTGCAGCCCGTCCGCCATGTTTTCCTGCGAAAGTCCTAAACTCAGGCGGATTTGCCGGATCCGCGCCGGGAGCTCATTAAAAGTTTTCATATGTATAAAACGTTTAAGCTATTAGTACTTCTCCCCTACCTCATACATGAAACCGTACTGTTCAGGCCTCTCCCCGTAGCTTTATCTGACATTTTATCAGTTTTTCTGACAAGGTTTTCCCGCATATTGTCCCATTTTTGCACGAACAACGTTGGGCATAATATTTTAATTCGCTAGTTTAATCATTCAATTATAAGAATAATATGGATTTTGGTAAAGAATTTAGAAAATATGCTGTTCACCACCTGGGTATGAACGGCCTTACTGTAGACGGCTACGTCAATCATACGGTTGAGAACATGACAAGGGCCGTTATTGAAGAACGCCCGATGAACTTCCGCGAAGTAGACGTTTTCTCCCGCCTGATGGCCGACAGGATCATCTTCATGGGCACAGGAGTAGACGACAATATCGCCAATATAGTCGTGGCGCAATTGCTTTTCCTCGAGTCTGCCGATGCAAAAAAGGACATCCTGATGTACATCAACAGCCCAGGCGGATCCGTTTATGCGGGGCTGGGGATCTATGACACCATGCAGTATGTACGTCCCGACGTAGCGACGGTAGTGACCAGTCTTGCAGCGTCGATGGGTGCGGTCCTCCTGGCGGGCGGCGCAAGAGGCAAGCGTTCTGCGCTGCCGCACGCGCGGGTCATGATCCACCAGCCTTCAGGAGGGGCTCAGGGACAGTCTGTGGATATTGAAATCACTGCCAGGGAGATTGTCAAGCTGAGAGACGAGCTGTACGGCATACTTGCCCATCATACCGGGCAGACAACCGAGCAGATCGAAATTGATTCGGACCGCGACAAATGGTTCAGGTCGGAAGAAGCGAAAGCCTATGGCCTGATCGACGAAGTGCTGACCAGGGACAAGTAAGCATATAGCATACGTCCTGCTGAAAGGTACGGCGATCAGCACATTTGGAAACCCGGATGTGCCGATCGCTGTTTTTTTATTATTTTAGCCTGATACTATACTTTCAGAAAACATTATACCCAATATTTGCCTTATGAAAGCAGTCAAACGATGGATCGTAAGAGAACCTTTTACGGATGACCGGGAAGTGCAGTCCGACCAGTTGGTAAAAGCCATCAATGTGACTCCTCCCCTGGCCCGGCTCCTGGTCCAGAGAGGGATAACTACCTTCGACGAAGCAAAGCACTTCTTCAGGCCCGTCCTTCAGGACCTTCATGACCCGTTCCTGATGAAAGACATGGCCGCGGCGGTAAAGCGCCTGCAGGAAGCAGTGTCCGGGCGTGAGAAAATACTTGTATACGGCGATTATGATGTCGACGGGAGTACGGCTGTGGCTGTATTTTACGACTTTTTCAGGCAAAGGCACGACAACATAGATTTTTACATCCCGGACAGGTACACCGAAGGTTACGGGGTTTCCTGGCAATCGATCGATTGGGCGGAACAAAACGGGGTCAGGCTCATCGTAACACTCGATTGCGGCATTAAATCTGTCGACAAGATAACAGAGGCTGTCAACAGGGGCATCGATGTGATTGTCTGCGACCACCACCTTCCCGGCAGCCGCCTCCCTCCTGCCGGCGCCGTACTGGACCCGAAGCGACCGGATTGCGACTACCCCAATAAGGAGCTCACAGGCTGCGGGATCGGGTTCAAGCTGGTACAGGCGTATTGCATGGCCGCCGGCATTCCTGCCGAAACAGCCCTCGGCTATCTCGACCTGGTCATGATCAGCGTTGCGGCCGACATAGTGCCTGTTACGGGAGAGAACCGGGTATTGGCCTATTATGGTCTTCAATTGCTCAACGCTTCGCCCCGCCCGGGTGTCAGAGCGCTCATGGACGTAGCCGGGCTGAACGGGGAAGTCAGTATTACAAATGTGGTTTTCGGACTGGCGCCGCGCATCAATGCGGCTGGAAGAATCCACCATGCCAGGGAAGCAGTCAAGCTGCTGCTTTGCGACAACCCGGAAGATGCGCGGAGCTTCGCCGCCGAAATCAACAGCTACAACACTGACCGGAGAACGTTCGATTCCACTATCACCGACGAAGCGCTTACGATGATAGAACAGGACGAATGGCTATTAAAAGCCAACAGCACTGTTCTCTACCATAAGGACTGGCATAAAGGGGTGATAGGTATTGTCGCTAGCCGGTGTATCGAATACTATCATCGTCCTACCATTATCTTTACCCACTCCAACGGAAAAGCGACGGGCTCGGCCAGGTCGGTGCCCGGCTTCGATCTTTACGAAGCCATAGAAGAATGTGCCGAGCTGCTTGATCAGTTCGGAGGGCATACCTTCGCTGCCGGCATGACGCTGCCGGTAGAAAATATTTCGGCATTCAGGCTGCGTTTCGAGGAAGTTGTCAGCCGGAGAATCCTGCCTGATCAGCTGATCCCTAAAATAGAGGTCGACCTTGAGCTGGAGCTGTCCGACATCACACCGCGCTTCTTCAACATACTGCGGCAAATGGCGCCATTCGGCCCGGGGAACATGACACCCGTTTTTGTCTCTCACGGATTACAGCTCAACCGTCCTCCTTACATCATGAAAGAAAAGCACCTGCGGCTGGAAGTTATCCAGAACGGGTCCCAACCCTTTGCAGCCGTCGTTTTCGGCGGCGCCGGACACCTTGACGATCTCTCCGAAGGAAAGCCTTTCTCCCTATGCTATACGCTGGAAGAAAATGAATTCCGGGGCAACCGCACGCTTCAGTTGTTCGTAAAAGATATGCGGTTCTGAAAAGGATGTCCGTTTAATAAATTTTTCTTCAGATACCGGGCATTCTTTATGTCCCGGGGAGTATCGCGTATTGGAGGTAACACCGTTATTTGCTATATTTACCAAGCTATTATTTTCCATTTGTAAAAAAATGGGTGCCCCCTTTTCAGGATAGTAAACAGCGCAAAAGGCTTTATTGAATAGTACCTGGCAACGTTTGTTGGTATCCGATATCTTTTATCTTTCAATTAACATAAACAACCGGCAGACTATGCAAAAACTTCTTCTTTCATAGCTTAATACTACGCCCTGATCATATTACACTTAGCGTACTAAAAAAACAAACAGTCTAAATCAGGACCCGGATAAACGCTTCACTTAAGAAACCCTGAAGGTGTGCAGCGTTCTCCTGCAGATCAGTGTCTTGATATATGCAACCTGTTTAAAAATGCTCCCGATTCATTTCCTCATATCTAAATTCCCTTTTTATGCATGCTCTCTCTTTGAAAACCCGGCTACCTCGCTTAATATTTGGGATTGCCCTGCTTTTAGTTGCAAAAGTTTTGTCTGCCCAGGAAATTATCCCCGCCAACAGGGCCCAGGTTGATGAATCCATAAAGCTGATCGTGTGCAACGGCCTGCCGTCCGGTACTCCGGCTACCCTGGAGATCAGGGGAAAGGTGTTTTCGCTCCCTTCCGTTTCCTCTTTTTCTTATGGTCAGAAATACACAGCTACCCGCAACGGGCAAAGCTACAGCCTGTATTTCACGGAGCTGCCCCTGCTGGTGGTGGATAATATAGATGCAGGTAATATTACCAGGGACGGCCCCGAAATGGAGGGCGATATGACGCTGAAAGACATTACCGGGTCGTATGAGCATAGCTACCGGGCTGCGCTGCGCATCAGGGGAAATGCCTCCCAGCACTATCCGAAAAAATCGTACCGGCTACAGGTAAAGAACAACCTGGGTAGTAATATGCACGTGCCGCTTCTGGGAATGAGGACAGACCGGCGCTGGCTGCTGCTGGCCTTGTGGAATGAAGAGCTTAAGCTCGTCAACCGGGTGTCGCATCAGCTCTGGATCGATATGCACCGCCTCCCTTACATGAGTGAGGCAGGCGGTACCGACCTGCCGCTTACAAGTATCCGTACACGCTTTGTCGACCTGTTCATCAACAGCACTTACAAAGGGGTGTACCTGTTCACGGAAGATATGGATGAGAAGCAGCTTGGGCTTACGGAGTCCGGCGAGCTGTATAAGGCCGATGATGCAACCGCAGAAACGGAATTTACCGGAGCGGCCACACCCCCTAACCCGGAAGGTAATAAAGACGACTACTACCAGGGATTTGAAATGAGATACAAAGGCGGAAGCCGGTGGGCCAACCTTCATAGCCTGCTGAGTACTGTAGTCGATCCCAATCCCGGCACTTTCGCGGCAAACATCGGAAACCAGGTCTATATTGAAGGCTGCATGGATTATTTCATTTTCATTAACCTGATGCAGGCCCAGGATAACGATAACAGGAACTATTTCCTTGCCAGATACCAGGCGGGAGATCCCTATTTTTTTGTTCCCTGGGATCTCGACGGCACCTGGGGTTATACAGCCGTCGGGGTGAGGACCTACAAGTACAACGAGATTACCACCAACGGGCTCTTTGACCGGCTGCTTTCGGTAAACCCGAACAACTACAAGCAAACCCTGGCCGAGCGCTGGTTTGAGTTGAGGGAAGGATTGCTGTCTTCATCCGCTTTGATTTCAAGCTTTAACGAGGATTACAATTATTTAAAGAACAACGGAGTATACGAGAGGGATGTCCTGGTAGCCAACGACAGCTATTCTCAGCGAGGAAGAGAGAGCGCCCTGGAGTACGTGCGGAATTTCATTTCCAAAAGGCTGATTTTCCTTGACGCTTATTTCGGTTCGCTTATGAATGCAGGTACTTGTGACTTTACGCTGGCCGCCTCTATACCGGATGATATCGTCATGAAAGGAGCTCCCCTCGACCTCAACGGATCATGTACCGGCGCCAACTGCGGAGACGCCGAATTTTACTGGTGGAATGACAAAGGCTGGAGCAATGACGGAATAACCATATCGACCACTGCCCCCAACCAGGCTGCGGTGAACGCCTACTATTTTTCGGCTAAAAAGAGCGGATGCCCTACCAAGAATCTCCCTATGGCGGTCATCACCAATAATGATGGCAGCACAAATCTCGATATCAGCTTTGCTTTTTACGGAACGGGCGGGATCGGCTACCGTGATTTCCTGAGCTACATCACCGACAACGGAACCGTCAATCTAAGGATGCTTAACGACCTGGGCGCCAACTTCTTCCTCCATGTGCTCAACGGCCAGGAGCTTACCCCTTTAAATAGCAATTTTTTTGACCACGTATCACTATACCTGTACAGGAACAATCAGCTTATAAGCGGCTGGGGCCCCGAATACATCGAAGGATCCGAAGGTCCCTACGGGGTATGGGGCCGGTTCGGGTCTTCTAACGTACCGGTAGGATCCGGCTATAGACTGGACGCGACAGTCAGGCGCAATCAAACTACTCTGGCTTCAAAATCCGTGAATTTCACCGTTGTGGACGAAAACCTTCCGCTCCCGGTCAGGCTGGAAAATTTTTCGGCAGGGTTGAACCGGGAAGGGCAGGCAGTTCTGAGCTGGAGCACTACCATGGAGGATAATTTTTCAAGATTCGAGATCGAAAAAAGCGGGTCAGGCAGTATCTGGACGCCAATAGGCTCGGTTGCTTCGCAGAGAGGACTTGACGGAAAGGGAATATACAGGTTTACCGATAGTGAAAGAATTACCGGCGTGACCTACTACCGCTTAAGAATGATCGACCTGGACAATACCTATGAACATAGCCGGATCGTAAGCGTAAAAGATGATAAGAAGCAAAGTTTCGTCTATCACGATATCCCCGGACAAACGGTTACGGTAATGAACTGCCCGGATCTTGAAAGTGTCGAGCTGATCAATTCAATGGGCGTTATGATGAAAACCGTCGCGGGGAACAGCCAGGGCACGCTCTCCCTCGAAGGAGCCCGGCCCGGCATCTATTTTATCAGGTACAGGACGCGATCGGGAGCCATCGGAAAAGATAAGATCCTGCACGTGAAATAAGCGAGAACCAGCGTCAAAACATAACCTCTCCATAGATGTGGTAGACTTTTAAAGTTGGGGTTTGATTTAGGTCATTTATTAAAGATATTTGCATCGTTAATAAATTAGAATCGCACCGCATTCATCATCCTGATGACCGTATCCCCCGTATCGATCAATCGCTTCCAGGCTTATGGACCGGGAGGCTTTTGTATGACAGGCCGTCTCTCAACGGAAGCCTCCGGCAAACGGTTAAATCGATACAGGAAATAAGTAATATGGAAATAGGTTTACTGATAGGCATCCCGTTTTTCGCTTTCCTTAGGCTCCTGGTATTAGGCAGCCGGGTTTCGAGAATAGCCGGGCTCCTGGGATGCGTGGCGACAGCAATCGGCCTTTTCCTGAGCCTCTTCCTTTTGAACCGGGAGCTCCTGATAGATATTCCCTGGATATCATCCGGGGGGTTCAGGCTGAATTTTTCGATGCAAACCGACAGCCGCACCGCTATCATGCTGCCGCTGGTGCATGGCGTTGCGCTCCTTGTACAATGCTACTCGATCGGCTACATGAAGGGAGACAAGGCGATCAGCCGGTACTTTGCCTTTATACAGCTCTTCCTTTTTTCGATGATAGGAATTGTGCTTGCCGGCAACCTGATCATCATTTATATTTTCTGGGAGCTTGTCGGGCTAAGTTCCTATCTTTTAATCGGTTTCTGGAATCATAAGCCCCGCACGGTCTGGGCTGCGCAAAAAGCCTTTATCCTGAACCGGATAGGAGACGCCGCTTTCCTGAGCGGTATCCTGCTCCTCATTTACCATACCGGCACGGTACAGTTCTCCGGGCTGCAGAGTGCAGCGGCCGGTCTCGATACGGGAACGCTTACGCTTATCGGACTGCTTCTTTTCGGAGGATGTATAGGTAAATCCGCCCAATTCCCGCTTTCCGGCTGGCTTCCCGACGCTATGGAGGGCCCTACGCCGGTTTCCGCGCTGATCCACGCCGCTACTATGGTGGCAGCCGGGATATTCCTGATGGCCCGCATAGCCTTTTTGCTGACTCCACAGGCCGGGCTTGTTATCGCCGTTATCGGGCTTATCACGATGGCCGACGGCGCTATCCGGGCCTGCAAAGCCTGGGATATCAAGCGGGTGCTGGCCTTTTCTACGCAGTCACAGCTGGGTCTCATGGTCTTTGCCATTGGGTTGGGAGCCTGGCAGATTGCCTTATTTCACCTGGTGACTCATGCCTTTTTTAAAGCCGGGCTCTTCCTTTCCGCCGGCTCGGTCATCCATGCCATTACGCCGCCGAATGGCGCTGCCGGATCTTTCGACCCCCAGGATATGCGAACAATGGGCGGGTTGAAGCCAAAGCTGCCGGTTACTTTTGCCTGCTACCTCCTGTGCGCCGCCGCCCTGGCAGGGCTGCCCTTTTTCTCAGGTTTCCTTTCAAAAGATGCGATCTTCCTTGCTGCCGTCCAGAAATATACCGATTGGGGAATATTTGCGTACATAGCATTGGCAGTCGCCATGCTGTCGGCCGGGCTGACGGCTTACTATATGTCACGGCAGTTATGGCTGGTCTTTGGGGGCAAGCCGAGATTTGACACCGGTGCGATACATCCTCACGAATCGGGCATGATCATGTGGCTGCCGATGGCGGTCCTTACATTTTTGTCCTTCTTCTTCGTTTTCTCCCTGAACCCGTTCGATGCATCGGGAGGATGGTTTCTCACTTATTTCGATATCATTTCACCCGGGCATTCCGTCCTTATCCCCGTTTTGTCAGCCGTCATATCCGTTGTCGCCATTGCGCTGGCAGCCAGCAAAGCGCGCTCCGCTTCCGGCTTTCTGTCCCCGCGTGAGATCGCTGCAAAAAGCGCTGAAAATATATTCCTGCGCGATTATTCGGAAGGAAAAAGATATACGGCTTTCTTCCTCTCTCCGTTTCAGCTTGTCGCCGTAATTTCGGACTATCTCGACCGCTACCTGGTTGACGGGATCGTAAACATTGCCGGGAAAAGCCTGGTAGGAATATCGGGAATTGCCGGCTGGGCCGACAGGGTACTGGTCGACAGCACCGTCGGGCTGGTGACCAGAACGGCAAAAACGACAGGAAATTTCGTCAGAACCCTTCAAAGCGGAAAGATACAATCCTATTACCTGGTCACTTTTATAAGTCTGATTTTGCTGGTCATCTGGCTGGCGGCAGGTATGTAACAAGAAATTAAAGTAAAGAAATGCTCGATAATTATCTGGTTTCTCTTCTGATCGCAACCCCTCTGGCAGGAGCCCTCCTGATCCTGGCGCTTCCCGACAACAGGTCGCTGCTACAGAAATTCACGATTGGCGTGCTTTTGCTCGAGGCCCTGTGGTGCGTATGCCTGCTTCAGGCTTACCAGGCATCGGATCCGGCTTTGCAACTGGCCCGGAGCATCGATTGGATCACGCTCGACCTGGGACAATTGGGCAGGGTTTCTGTCGACTATGCAACAGGCGTCGACGGCCTGAACCTTGCCCTCGTCGTGCTGGCAGTGTTCGTACTGACGGCAGGGGCTGTCAGCAGTTGGGCCATTACTTCCAAACCCAAAACCTATTATTCCCTGTACCTGCTGCTCAGCACGAGCATAATAGGTTGCTTTGTAGCCCAGGACTTCTTTCTTTTTTACCTGTTCTTTGAATTCATGCTGCTCCCCATGTACTTCCTGATCGGGCTGTGGGGCGGCGACAGGAGGGAATATGCAGCGCTGAAATTCTTTATATATACATTCGCCGGGTCATTGTTCATCCTGGTGGCCATGATAGGGCTCTATCTCTCCGCAATCGACCCTGCAGAGACTGCCGTACTGCTCGGGTTGATTCCCGATACGTCATCGGCTACTCCCCAGGTGATCAGCTCCGTACAAAACCTGCTCGCCGGCAACGGCATCTCCCCGGAAAAGCTGGTACATACCTTTCGTTTCGAATACCTGGCCGACAAAGCAAATTATATACCGGGAAGCGTACTTCATGCAGACAGCGCCGCCGTCCTGGCCGGTATCCCGCTCAGAACGATAGCATTCTGGTTCTTATTCGCCGGGTTTGCGGTAAAACTACCCATCGTTCCGGTGCACACCTGGCTGCCTGATGCGCACGTGGAAGCTCCTACCCCGATATCGGTTGTCCTGGCCGGTATACTCCTTAAAGTCGGCGGGTACGGGATCATGAGGATCGTCGACGGCTTTTTTCCTTCAGAAGCCTTTGCATTTTCTGTGCCGCTGGCGCTGCTCGCTGCCGTTTCGATAGTATACGGCGGATTCAACGCGCTTGCTCAATACGATCTGAAGAAGATGATCGCTTACAGCTCGGTTTCCCATATGGGTTTTGTAGTGCTGGGCATAGCTGCCTTTAACGCAGAGGGTTTCAACGGGGCGATCTACCAGATGGTCAGCCACGGCATCCTGTCGTCAATGCTTTTCCTGATAGCGGGCGTTATTTACGAACGGGCGCACGACAGACGGATAGACCATTATAAAGGCCTTATCCATACAATGCCGAAGTATACCGTCATGACCGGAGTAGCGTTTTTTGCCACGCTGGGCCTGCCGGGCTTTTCGGGATTTGTAGGCGAGCTCTTCACCCTGATGGGCGGCTTCGGCGCCTCGCAGATCCCCACGTGGATACCAGTATTGTCTGTTTTGGGGATCGTACTGGCCGCGATGTATTGCCTGTGGACTTACCAGAGGATGTTTTTCGGCACCTTCTGGTACAACGGAGACGAAACCGTTCTTTCCGATCTGTCGGTGAAAGAGGTAGCTCTTTTCTCAATTCTTGCGGTATCCACCCTGATCCTGGGCATCTTTCCGAACCTGGTCTTCAATACTTCGCAGGCGACGGTGCAGTTCTGGCTCGAGCTTTTGAAAAACAGGTAAGCCTAGCCGATCACACCCAGGCTCTTTCCTACCTTTGAAAAAGCGGCTACTGCTTTTTCGAGGTGCTCCTGCTCATGGCCTGCCGAAACCTGTACCCTGATCCTGGCTTTTCCTTTAGGCACTACGGGGTAGAAAAATCCTGTTACATAGATACCTTCCGACAATAGCCGCGAAGCAAATTCCTGGGCCAGCGGCGCTTCATACAGCATCACGGGCACGATGGGGTGCTCTCCCGGGATGATATCAAATCCTGCGGCGGTCATCCGCTCCCTGAAAAACCGGGTATTGGACTCCAGCTTATCCCTGAGCGCGGTTGAGCTGCTGAGCAGGTCCAGGACCCTGATCGACGCCCCGACGATAGAGGGAGCGAGCGTGTTTGAAAAAAGGTAGGGGCGCGAGCGTTGACGAAGAAGCTCAACGATTCCCTTCCTGGCGGCCGTAAAGCCTCCCGAGGCACCGCCCAGCGCTTTCCCGTAAGTACCTGTTATGATATCGACCCTGCCCGTTACATTCTTCAGCTCATGGGTTCCGCGGCCGGTTTTACCTATAAATCCTGTAGCATGGCATTCATCGATCATCACCATGGCTCCATACCTTTCAGCCAGGTCACATATCTTGTCCAGCTGAGCGATGATCCCGTCCATCGAAAAAACCCCGTCGGTCACCACCAGTATCCTCCTCGCTCCGCGAGCTTCCTCCAGCCGGTTTTCGAGATCTGCCATATCATTATTCTTATACCGCAGGCGCCTGGCCTTACACAGCCGTATTCCGTCAATAATGGAAGCATGGTTCAGCTCATCGGAAATAATGGCATCCTCTTCATTCAGCAGCGGCTCGAAAACTCCGCCGTTTGCATCGAAGGCAGCAGCATAAAGGATACAGTCCTCCATACCGAGAAATGCAGCCGTTTTCTTCTCCAGTTCCTTGTGAATATCCTGCGTGCCGCATATGAACCGCACCGACGACATCCCGAATCCATGCGAGCGGATGGCATCGATACCCGCCTCTATTACTTCGGGATGGGAAGAAAGCCCGAGATAGTTGTTTGCACAGAAATTAAGTACTTCCCCTCCTCCCGAAACTTTTATTTCGGCGCCCTGGGGGCTCGTAATCACCCGCTCCTTTTTGTATAAACCTGCCTGCCGGATCTCTTCCAGCTCGGCCGCCAATCCGTCTTTTACTTTGTCAAACATAATCCAGGTGTTGTTTGTGTTACTTTCAGGTGGTTGATCATATCGGCCGTCATCGAAGCAAGATCAAACCGCGGTTTCCAACCCCAGTGATGACGCGCTTCCGTATCGTCTATGCGTTTGGGCCAGGTATCTGCAATTTCCTGTCTGAAATCAGGCTCGTACACTATTTTGAAACCAGGATAATGGATTCTGATTTCCGCCGCTATTTCGGCCGGACTGAAACTCATACCTGCCAGGTTATAGGAAGTACGGAGCCTGATGCGGTCTGAAGGAGCCTCCATCAGTTGCAGTGCCGCCATGATGGCATCCTCCATATAAATCATCGGCAAGGTAGTATCTTCCTTTAAAAAGCAATGAAAGGTTTGCCCGGCCACGGCTTTATGAAAAATATCGACGGCATAATCCGTGGTGCCGCCGCCCGGGCTGGACTGGTATCCTACTATCCCGGGATAGCGCAGGGACCGTACATCCAGACCGTACCTGCGGTAATAATAAGCGATCCAGTTTTCAGACGCAGCCTTGCTCATCCCGTATGCCGTAGCAGGCAGCAGGCTGACATCCTGGCCGACAAGCTCCCGGTCGAGGTTATCGCCGAATACCGCAATGGAGCTCGGGAAAAAAATCTTGCCTACCTTAAGGCTCCGGGCTGCTTCCAGTATATTGAAAAAGCTACCCGTATTGATGTTCCAGGTGGCCAGGGGATTCGTTTCCCCCTTTGCCGACAGGACGGCCGCCAGGTGATAAATCTGGCTGATACAATGGCGCCGGATCAATTGCGACAGCGCCTCGGCGTCGGTTACATCGAGCAGCTCAAATTGCGGGAGCGTTTGCCCGCCCTCCTTTATATCTGTTGCTATAATACTACCGGCTCCGTAAATGTTGGCCAGGTAAGGGATCAGCGCCGAACCGAGCTGTCCGTTTGCGCCGGTAACCAGGATTTTATCTGCAGACATTTCCCGCAAGTTATTCTGAGAAGGGTGATGCCATTACGGATCACCCTTCCAGATCGTTCATTGATGAAGAATATTTACGACCAAAATTAAAAATTATAGAATTTTATACCAAATAATACAATCAAAATAGAAAATCTTCTTGTAAATAGAGAATATATCAGTAATTTTATCTTAGACAAATCATTGTGTACGTTCCCGATCAGTAAAAGTTACTGCCAATGGACACTTTAGACGAAACAGACAAAGCCATTCTTAAAATACTGCAGCGCGACGCAAAAAAAACAACCAAGGAAATCGCGGCGCTTCTAAACCTTACCGTATCGCCCGTATATGAACGTATCCGCAAGCTGGAAAACCAGGGCTTTATCAGTAAATACGTAGCAATACTTGATCAGCGCAAAATCGGCCGCCCCGTGACCGCGATGTGCCAGGTTTCGATGCGGTACCACAGTGATGCTTTTATCGAAAACTTTGTCAATGAGATCCAGCACCTGGAAGAGGTGCAGGAATGTTACCACATGGCCGGGCAGGTTGATTTCCTTCTTAAGATCAACGTCAAAAGCCTGGAAGAATACCATGACTTCGTTCGCTATAAGCTCTCAAAAATCGAAAATATAGGTGTGCTTAACAGCACCTTTGTACTGAAGGAGGTAAAGCACACTTCGGAATTCTTTTTCTGAGCCGTTACCCCCGGCAGGAGCCTCCCTCTGCGAATAAAACAAAAAAGCGCCGGCGGCCCTCCTTACAGAGTAACCCCGGCGCCTTCAAAGTGCCTGCGGAAAATTTCAGGAAACAGCCTCCAGTTTATTGGCGTAGCGTTTCCGGTCATTTTCGTCCAGGTATATTTTACGCATGCGCAGATTCTGCGGCGTTACTTCCAGGTATTCGTCTTTTTGGATATATTCCAGGGATTCCTCCAGCGAAAAGTTGATCTTGGGAGCTATACGCAATCCGTCATCCGATCCGGAAGCCCGCATGTTGGTAAGCTTCTTGGCCTCCTGCAGGTTCACAACGATATCGTTGGGGCGGTTATGTTCTCCCACTACCTGTCCGCCGTAAAGCTCCTCGCCCGGATCAACGAAAAACTGGCCCCTGTCCTGGAGCTTGTCGAGCGTATAGCCCGTCGCCGTGCCCGTCCCTTTCGAAATAATCGAACCGTTGATCCTGCCCGGAATCGGTCCACGGAATGTATCAAATACCTTAAACCTGTGGGTCATGATCGCTTCTCCCTGGGTGGCGGTCAACACGTTGGAGCGGAGCCCGATCAGCCCCCTCGAAGGAATCTCGAATTCCAGGTGCTGAAGGTCCCCTTTCGGCTCCATAATAAGAAGTTCGCCTTTCCGCTGGGTAGCAAGCTCTATTACCTTTCCTGCCGATTCCTCCGGAACATCGACCACCAGCGTTTCAATAGGCTCGAGGCGCTGACCGTTTTCATCTTCCTTGAACAATACCTGAGGCTGCCCTACCTGGAGCTCATAGCCTTCTCTCCTCATGGTCTCGATAAGCACCGAGAGGTGAAGGATACCGCGGCCGAAAACCAGGAACTTGTCTTCGCTGTCGGTAGTCTCCACCCGAAGCGCCAGGTTTTTCTCGGTCTCTTTCAGCAGCCGGTCACGAAGATGGCGTGAGGTCACAAACTTGCCTTCCTTCCCGAAGAAAGGAGAGTTGTTGATGGTAAACAGCATGTTCATGGTCGGCTCGTCTACTGCAATACGCGGCAATGCTTCCGGCTCTTCGATATCGGTAAGGGTATCACCGATCTCAAAACCGTCGATTCCCGTAACTGCGCATATTTCTCCTGAAGCCACTTCCGATACCTTTTGCTTCCCCAGCCCTTCGAACACATGCAGCTCTTTGATTTTCACTTTTTTGATACTCCCGTCGGATTTGCAGAGCGCCATCT
Source organism: Spirosomataceae bacterium (assembly GCA_037191015.1). Lineage (GTDB taxonomy): Bacteria > Bacteroidota > Bacteroidia > Cytophagales > Spirosomataceae > Ravibacter. The sequence continues at coordinate 711,542 of JBBCKD010000010.1, read as the reverse complement.
GGGCTCCCTCTTTCAAAACGCCCCGATAAACACGCCCGATAGCGATACGGCCTACGAAAGCATTGTAGTCGAGCGAAGTGATCTGCATCTGCGGCTTACCTTCAAAAGAAGGTGCGGGCGGGATCACCTCGATAATAGTGTCGAGCAGGAAAGTAATATCGGAAGCCGGGGTCTTCCAGTCAGGCCCCATCCATCCCTGTTTCGACGATCCGAACACCGTTACAAAGTCCAGCTGGTCCTCTGTTGCTCCCAGGTTAAACATGAGGTCAAAAACAGCTTCCTGCACTTCGTCGGGCCGGCAATTTTCCTTATCGACCTTATTAACGATAACGATAGGCTTCAGGCCCAGATGGATCGCCTTGCTCAAAACAAACCGTGTTTGCGGCATAGGACCTTCAAAGGCGTCGACAAGCAGCACCACACCGTCGGCCAGCTTCAGCACACGCTCCACTTCCCCGCCGAAATCGGCGTGACCAGGCGTATCTATTACATTGATCTTCACATCCTTATACCGGACTGAAACATTTTTTGACACGATGGTGATCCCTCTTTCACGTTCCAGGTCGTTGTTGTCCAGGATAAGATCATCAAACTCCTGGTTATCCCTGAAAAGTTTGGATGCGTGAATAATCTTATCCACCAAAGTAGTCTTCCCATGATCGACGTGAGCGATGATGGCGATGTTGCGAATCGATTGCATAAGGTTTGATTATGGTGCCTGGTACCGTTTTCCCTGTAAAAGGTATTTTAAACGGAAAGCTGGCAGCCTTATTGGTTTTTTCTAAAAATCAGGGCGCAAAGTTACGCACTTTTTGACTGAAGACCAGTGTTTTACGCACATTTATTTTCGACCTGCGAGAATCCAGTTTCTTATTTAATGGATCCTATAAGAAGGAAGGTCTTGATTGAAGTCAGACCTTTTTTATGACTTATATACTTCTTTTCTGTGTCTGACTTTAACGATAGTTATCGTGATGATGCTTTCTTCTATAGTGTATATAATTCTATAATCTCCTGCTCTTACTCTGTATAGATCCTTCTCTAAGATTCTGTCTGTACTAAAATTGACGAGTTTCTTAAATCCTGGAGGGCGGGGAGAAGTAGCAAGGTCATCGATTTTGGCTTCTATTTTCCGGATTTCCTGAATAGGGAGTTTCTTGATTTCCTTTAGCGCTTTAGGGTGGATAACAATCCTGTAGCTCATTCTAGTGGTGAAGAAGTATAGTTATGTTAAAGACTTTTTTTTGCTTCTTCCCATGGAATCATCTCGCTATTGCCACCCAGCCTGCGTTCTGCTTCCTGAATATCCAGCAAATCTTCAAATTTATCCATTATCTGCTCATACAGCTTCCTTACCTGACGATTTCTCAGGTCAAGCTGCACCATGACGGGCTTACCGTTCTCATCGTACAGATAGGTCTGATACTTACGAAGTGTCTCTACTGTCATGATTGAAACTGATTCTTAATCAAACACAATTTTAATAATTTCCTGCGAGAATGTCAATCGGTATCCGGGTCAGATACAACGCCATTTTCAATTGAATACCGGACTTTACCGTCTTGGGTCAGCAGGAAAGTAGCGACGTCACCTGCTGTGGGAACTTCTGTCGCCCCAATCTCTTGTCTTGCCTGGAAGGTCAGCCCGCTCCCGTCCACTTCTTCAATCCCGTAGCAGGTGCTCAGGTCGCCTGTCTCTTCTATTGTTGAATGATAGGAGAAGCCGCCATCCATATCGCTACTGTTCACTTCCTCCCGGTTAATACCGATGTCGACCCTGTACTCCTGCTCTCCCTGCCTGACGGTACAGCCCCGGATAACAAGATCATAGGCGTACCTTGAATTGAAAGGAATCGACTCGTACCCGCTCCTGGTCTGCGCCTGGTAGCTTCCTGACGATATCGCTCCGAATGCGCTCAGAAGAGCGACAAAATTCAGCCTTCTTGCAAACTGGCGCTCAGGGTCGCCTTTATATCCGCCCGATTCTACAAGCACCAGCGTGGTTCCCCGCTTCTGGATATTATCTCCGAAAGCACGAGGCTCATGCTCGTCGCTGAACCTGCCGATCTGCCCGGGGATAAATTCCTGCAGCACCTGGTTCAGGTAAGCGATCAGCTGCATCGACCTCATACGGGTTGCATTGACGGACAGCTCGTAATCATAGGAAGTGGCCAGGAAAGACATAGTAGCCAGTTTGGGCGAGCGACCGGCGGTATACCTGGGATTCTGGTCATGCAGGTTGAAACCGAAGTCCGGCTTCAGCGTCTCCACAAGCCCTTTCAATATACGCGCTTCGGGAGTCTGAAGCGCCAGGGCATCCCGGTTCATATCTATCATCTGGGCCGTCGCACGCTGAAACCGCTCCGCGCCGTCAGGATTCAGCATCGGCACGATATACAGGGTCATATCGTTCAGAATGGATTCCCGCAGGCTGTCAAATTCGTCCCCTGCGGCCTCCAGGAAGTTAAAGATATCGAACAACGCCATGGTAGCAGTAGGCTCATCGCCATGCATCTGCGACCACAGCAGCACTTTAACGGCACCCCGGCCTGCTCTGAGCAGTTTTATCTCCCGGCCTTCGAAAGAAAACCCGGCCGTGCTTACCTGCCAGACTCCCTTCGGAACGCGCAAATCTATAAGAGGGAGTATATCCGCGTGTTTAAAACGCCGGTGGTACAGCACCTCTTCCCTGTACCGGGGATAGGAGTCGAACAATTCCATTACCTGACCTGGCCGTCACCGCTGACAATCCACTTCTCGGTCACCAGCTTTTCAAGTGCAAAAGGTCCCCTGGCATGAAGCTTCTGGGTTGAAATGCCGATCTCGGCTCCCAGTCCGAAGACTCCCCCGTCCGTAAACCGGGTAGAGGCATTGGAATAAACGGCAGCGGCATCCACATCATTGATGAAGCGCGCTATCGCATTACCGTTTGAGGAAACGATCGCTTCCGAATGCTTCGAGGAATACTGCTGTATATGCTCAAGGGCTTCGTCCAGCCCGCTGACCACCTTCACGGCACATTTATAATCGAGAAACTCTTCTCCGAAATGCTTTTCCTCCGCTTTATCCAGAAACTGATAAGAAGCTTTTTCCAGTACCGGGTACGATTTCTCGTCGGCAAATACCTGTACGTTGTAAGCTTCGAACCCTTCTTTAAGACGCGGCAGGAAATCGGCTGCTACCGCTTCATCCACAACCACGCAATCGAGCGAATTACATACAGACGGCCTGGAGACTTTGGCATTCACCACGATTTTCGCCGCCTTATCGAGGTCTGCCGTCTTCTCCACGTAGGTATGACAGACGCCCGCTCCCGTTTCTATGGCCGGGATCTTGGAATGCTGACGAACATAATGAATCAGCGACTCCGAGCCGCGAGGGATCACAATGTCGACATATTTATCGGCAGAGAGCAGTTCTGCAAGGTATTTGCGGTCGGTAGGCAATAAAAGCACGGCGTCCGGACCGACATCGAAAGCGGCAAGGGACTCATGGATCAGGCTCACCAAGGCCAGGTTGGAGTGAAAAGCTTCCTTTCCGCCCTTCAAAACACAGGCATTGCCCGACCTGAGGCACAGGGATGCTACATCAAGCGTTACATTGGGCCTGGATTCATAGATCACGCCTACCACGCCCAAAGGTACGGAGACCTTTTTCAACTGCAGCCCCTGCTCTATAGTCCTTTCCAGAAGCACTTTCCCGACAGGGCTGTCGAGGTCGGCCACATCGCGGAGACTTTGTGCGAGGTCCCGGATCCGGCCTTCCGTCAGCTTCAGCCTGTCCTTTTTCGGGTCTGCATCGTCCATGACCACGAGGTCTTTCTGATTAGCCTCCAGGATCCGGCCTGTATTTTCGGTAACCCTGCCAGCCAGGTCGCGGAGCAGAGCCCTGCTTTGATCGTCCGACAGGTTTCTCACCCCCGCAGCAGCCGATCGCACCCTTTTTAAGCCGGGAATAATGGAATCGGCTTCCATGATCTCCACAGTATTTATATTTTGGATTGACATAATTTTCTTTCGGTCAATTGATACATAACATATTCAGGAAGCATCTTAAGCGCGAAGTTCCACAGTCTCAATAATTACACTCCAGGCTCTGTTCCTCTGTAATCCTCTTTTCCTCTCAGTGGTCCTCTGTGCCCCCTCTATGGTTAATTCCCTTTTTTAAAATCGCCTACAAAATCACTATATCATTTGCATGAGCCACCTCGTAGTTCACAGTTTTCAGATTCTGCAGGAGGTCGGCCGATGCTACCCTGGCCCGGGCAACAGCGATTGCCTCGTCCGAAGGGTTATGAACTTCAACTATCTCACCGCTTTCAAAGTCGCCAAGCACTTCTGTAACCCCTACCGCAAGGAGGCTCTTTCTTTTCAGAACAGCCCGCTCGGCGCCCGCATCGACCTTCAGCTTCCCCGATATCAGTCCCCCGCTGCCCAGCCACCTGTTACGTGCGGAAAGAGTGCTTTTGAGCGACTGCAGCTCGGTACCTGTTTCACCTTTCAACGCCCCTAGCAGCCCCTGCGTTTCCTTCATCCCGAAAATTACCACCCTGATCCCCATCCTGGTGGCAAGCTTGGCAAAAGTCAGCTTTGAAGCCATTCCACCCAATCCCAGGAATGATTTGTCTGTTCTTACAAAACGGAAAACATCTTTGACATCGTTCACTTTCCCGATAATATTCCCCTCTTCGTCGAGCACGCCTCCAACCGAAGTACAAAGCATCAGGGCTTCCGCCCCGAAACCGGCCGCCAGCAGCGTGGCCAGCTCATCGTTGTCGGAAAACCTAAGCTCCCGGTCGCTTACTACATCGTTTTCATTGACAATGGGAATAACACCGTTCCGCCACAGCTCCTCAAAGGTGTCTTTCAACTGCAGAAACTGGGAGCGGCTTGCAAAATGACGGCGCTCACACAAGCCCTGTGCGATCGGTATTCCGTAAGGCCTGAATACTTCCGAATAGATATTGATCAGCAGAGGGTTTCCGATCGACGCCGCAGCCTTACGCTGGGAAAGCGTTCCCTTGTAATTCCTGATCAGGGCCTTACCAGCCCCCACTGCTCCCGAAGACACGATAATAACATGATAGCGGTTATGAACGGAAGCCACCTCGGCGGCTATTTTTTTCATAACACTCAAATCGGGCTCACCGCTCGCCTGGGTAATGGCAGCAGTTCCAAATTTGATTACGATAATAGGTTTTGACACGTCCGGCTAAAATTTCTGCAAAACTATGGAATATCCGCAACCGAAATAAGTCTTCCCCTATCTCATTTTCCGGCTTTGCCGTTAAAGACAGACTCGTACAGCGCTTCATTAAACCCTACTGCCAGCACATTCCCCCTTTCGTCCTCTATGACGGGCCTTTTGATCAGGGTCGGGTGTTCTATCATAGCGGCAACGGCTCCTTCCCTGGCAGAAGCTTTTGCTTTTTCTTCTTCCGGAAGGTTCTTCCAGGTAGTGGAGGCTTTGTTGAGCAGCTTTTCAAGCGGCTGTTGTTCCAGCCAGCCCTCAAGCTTACCGGCTGCTATTCCATCCTGTCTGTAATTATGCAGCTCATTTTTGATCTTCCTGGCATCCAGCCACTTCAGTGTTTTTTTGATGGTATCACAATTTGGAATCCCGTAAACTTTAAGCATTATTCTTTTCTAAAAATTAATTGTAAAATATCTTACCGGCCCCGACACCTCATCCCCCGGCCAGTTCCTTCATCCTTTTCCATTCGTAAATCTCCACTTTGCCGCCCTGCTCCGAAGCCGCATTTACCATGGCCTTCGCTATGTCCTTCCCGTTAATTCCGCGGTATTTCGATAAGCCGGACAATTTAAGCAAGCCTTCAGCGAGGGGCCACATCTTAACGACAATCTTCTCCAGCAGCCTGAACTCGGTCCTTTCCCCCAATATCATAGAAGGCCGGAATATATGAGTATGATCCATTCCAACTCCGATTACATCCCGCTCCGTCTCCCCTTTTGTACGCAGGTAAAACGTGCCGGAACCTGCATCCGCCCCGACGGCCGTCAGCAGGAAAACGGACGTAGCCCCTCTTTCCTTAGCTATCCGGGTAGCCAGTACCGGGTAATCATGGTCTACCTGGTAGTAATCCTTCCTGTCCGGGGTTTTCTTTCTCGTCGTCCCTAGGGTAATAAAAACTTCATCCGCTTCGATAGCTTCCTTCATTTTCGGAAGGCTTTCAAAATCGGCTATCAATGTTTTTAGCTTGGGATATTCCAGGCCGGTATCCCTCCTGACTACGACAGTTACTTTTTCATAACCCGGGTTAGCCAGGAGCAAATCTACAAGATATCGCCCGACAAATCCGCTGGCGCCTAATACAAGAGCTTTTTTCATCTACGCAAAATGGTTATAGCCCGATAGCTATCGGGGCAATCAGTGGTCAGCCTTCCAGGCGGAACCGGGTAATTACTGCCATTAAATCTAAGTAAAAATAGCCTTATTCTATCTTGATACACAAAACAGGACCAGGTATTCGTTCTTCAGACAAACCTTAACTATTCCCATGAGCCTTTTCCGGTCATTCTCTGACATCAGAAACCTTCTTAAAACGTTCGATCTTAAAGCCTTACAAAAGCTGTCTCAAAAAGTAGACCTGAATGCAGTTATGGGCGCCGTTTCCAAAATGAGCGATGAGGATCTGGCGAAGATGATGAAAATGATACAGTCGGGAAGCGGGAAGCCCCGGAAAAAACCGGAGGTAAACGGCGATTTCTACGGGCTGGAGCACACGCTCACACCCGGAGACCGGGAAATCCAGCTGAAAGTCCGCGAATTCATGGAAACCGAAATACGTCCCATTGCAAATGACTACTGGAACAAGGCCAGGTTTCCGATGGAGATCATCCCTAAAATGGCGGCGCTTAACATTTCAGGGCTGACTTACCACGGGTACGGCTGTCCCGGGAAATCTGCCCTGCTGGAAGGATTCCTGGCTATGGAAATGGCCAGGGTAGATGCCTCGATTTCCACATTTTTCGGCGTACACAGCGGCCTGGCCATGGGGTCGATCTATCTCTGCGGATCGGAAGAGCAGAAACAGGAGTGGCTGCCGGCCATGCAAAAAATGGAGCTCATCGGGGCTTTCGGACTGACGGAGCCCGAAGTCGGGTCGGCGGTAGCCGGCGGCCTGACCACTACCTGCAAACGGAATGGCAGCGAGTGGATCATAAACGGTCAGAAAAAATGGATAGGAAATGCGACCTTCTCCGACATCACCATTATCTGGGCCCGGGATCTTGACGACGACCAGGTAAAAGGATTTATTGTAAGAAAAGAAAACCCGGGCTTCAAAGCCGAGAAAATGGAAGATAAGATGGCGCTCCGGACGGTTCAGAACGCACTTATCACCATGACCGACTGCCGGGTACCCGAAAGTGACCGGCTACAGAACGCCGGTTCGTTTAAGGATACTGCCAATGTACTGCGGATGACCCGGGCCGGAGTTGCCTGGCAGGCTGTCGGCTGCGGCAGGGGAGCGTACGAAGCTGCGCTGAAATATACCATGGAGCGCAAACAGTTCGGAAGGCCCATAGCCGGGTTCCAACTGGTTCAGGACCTGCTCGTTACCATGCTCGGAGACCTCACCGCCATGCAGACCATGGTGTACCGGCTTTCCCAGCTCCAGGACGGCGGGAACATCACCGACGAGCACGCCTCTCTCGCAAAAGTATTCTGTACGCTGCGCATGCGGTCTATAGTTGATCATGCCCGCGAGCTGTTCGGCGGGAACGGCATCCTGCTCGAATACGACATCGCCAGGTTTGTAGCCGATGCAGAAGCCATTTATTCCTATGAAGGTACCAAGGAAATCAATTCGCTGATAGTAGGAAGGGCCATTACCGGGGAAAGCGCCTTCGTCTAGCCCCTTCGTCGTGCTGCCGCGTTCATACAGGGCCCGTTTATACCTCCCCTCATTCTCTCGTCTTACTTATTGTCGATGCTGAGAAACCGCTCTGCATATCTGTGCCCCAGCTCCCGGGCGGAGGCCGCGTCAAAATGGGTCTCGTCTCCCAGGTCTGTCAGACCCGATGAGCTTACCGCATACACCCGTTTATTTTTAAAGGGAAACGCCTCGATTATCTGGTTAATAACAGCCGCTGTCGGATTCTTCCTCACGTAAAAATCACCCAGCGTACCGATAACGATCGGCACTTTTTTTACATCTATATCCTTTCTCAGTCTCTTAAAAAATGCCTTTAGCTTTTTGTTATAGACCGCGCTTCTTTCCGGAGTACTGTCTCCTTCCCCCTGGTGCCACAGGATTCCCCTGATCGTCCCGTTTCCCCGGGCATTTCTTACTCTTTCCAGCATGGCATCGTAGGCATAAATCCCGGTCTGCTCATGCTTTTGTCCCGGCGCCCAGTCGTCTATGCGGCTGCCGCCCACTGCGCATGGGATCAGGCCGATCGCATTTTCCGGGTTCTCTTCCCGGACTTTTTCGGCAAACGACAAACCCGGCCCGACTCCCGTCACAGTAGGTTTATCATAGTGCAACGGATCTTTCGCCTTTTTCCACTGGTTATCGGCCTGGATTACCCATATGCCCTCCCTTTCCCCGTTCCTGGCAGGATCTATCTTTCCCCTGCCGGCCATATTGGACTGCCCTATAAGAAGATACAGGTCCATGTTGTCAGGCGGAGATTGCGCGTGAGCGGAAGAAAAAACCGAAAGCGCGCCGGCCAGGAACGCCATTTTTTTAATACCGGAAAAGCTCAGGGAAAATGACATCGACTTAAAGGCTAATGTGGTTAGGTTCCACAAATTAACTGATTCTTTTAAACTATGCCAGATGCCCGGGTATTAAACCCGCTATCTTAACCTGTAAAAAAGCAGCAGCCCGGCATTTATTCCGTGGAATACGCTTTTTTCCGATGTAGTTTTCATACAGTCCGGGAAAGTTCGGGGCGGGCTCTTTTATAACAGCTCATCAAGAATTCATATATTGTAATGACAATAGTAGTTCCGGTCTAAAATCCTAATCTTTATCCGATATGCCTGAAAAACAAGTTGACGACCTGTCAAAATACCACGAACTGATATCCGATCTTTTCCGGCTTCCGACGACGGCCGGGGAATGGGAACCCTATCGCCTGACAGACGACCAGGTGGATTTTTTCAACGAGCACGGATACCTTGCCAATATCAGGCTGCTGGAACCCTGGCAGGTAGACGCATTGAATACCGAGCTGGCAGACCTGGTCGATCCCGGCCATCCCGGTCAAGAGCTGTTCTACGAGTTTCACTCTAATGAGTCGTCCGACCCGGGGAAGATCCTGCTGCATGCCCTCGGAGCGTGGCGCGTGACACCGGGCTTTCACGATGTCCTCTGGAACCCTGCATTCCTTATGGCGGCAAGCCAGTTGCTGGGGGAACGGTCTGTCCGCTTCTGGCACGACCAGCTCTTCTGCAAACCCGCCAGGCACGGCGGAGTAGTGGCCTGGCACCAGGATTACTCTTACTGGACCCGCACGGTGCCGATGCAGCACCTGACTTGCTGGACAGGCCTCGACGACGCTACCAAAGAAAACGGGTGCGTCTACTACATCCCCGGAAGCCACCGGTGGGGTTTACTGGACAAGCCGGAGCTTGCCGGCGATATGGAAGGCCTGATGGACTACCTGACCGACGAGCAAAAAGCAGAGTTCCGGCCGGTACCGGTGGAAATGGAAAAAGGATATGCCACCTTTCATCACCCCCTGACGGTGCATGGCTCCTACGAAAACCTTTCAGAAAGACCGCGCAGGGCATTTGTAGTGAATGTCTTTGCCGACGGAACTTTGTCGGACACCGATAATGAGCTGCTGGCCGGTGTGCCCGTCATCGCAAAAGGCCGCAAGATGGAGGGTCGGTTTTTCCCGCTTTTGTTTACATCCTCCCGGTTTCCTGCAGCGAACGGTGCCAGCTGAACGCTTCTTCGAGAAGATGCGGGGTGTGACCGCCCCTTTTCAATGCCCTCTCGAAATAGGATTCCAAACGGGGACGATAGTCGGGGTGGACAGTATTTTCTATGATCACCCTGGCGCGCTGGCGCGGGGCGAGGCCCCTTAGATCGGCCAATCCTTCGTCTGTCACGATAATATCCACGTCATGCTCCGTATGATCGACATGAGATACCATCGGGACAACAGAAGAAATAGCTCCTCTTTTGGCAATGGATGGGGTAACGAAAATACTCAGGTAGCTGTTGCGGGCAAAATCTTCCGATCCCCCGATACCATTCATCATATGGGTACCGGTAATGTGCGTGGAGTTGATGTTGCCGTAAATATCACATTCGAGAGCGGTATTGATGGATATGACCGCAAGCCTCCTGATCAGCCCCACCGCGTTGCTGATTTCCTGCGGTCTGAGGATAAGCCGGTGCTTGTACCTTTCAAAATCTCCGAATACCTTTTCCTGGTATGATTGGGACAAAGTAATAGAGGACCCGGATGCGAAGTTCAGCTTCCCGGCGTCGAAAAGATCGAAGGTGCTGTCCTGCAATACCTCAGAATACATGGTGAGATCATGAAACCGGCTGCTCACCAGGCCTCTCAGGATAGAATTGGCAACCTTACCGATCCCGGCCTGCAGCGGTAAAAGGCTCTCTTTCAGCCGGCCTTTCGTCACTTCCCATGAAAAAAAATCGATGAGATGGCCAGCTATATTGCGGGTGGCATCGTCGTCAGAAGCTACATCCGCAGGGCTGTCCGGTATATCCGTCCAGACAATCCCCTCGATTTTGTCGGGGTCAACCGCTATGGAAGGCCTGCCTATCCGGCTGTCGGGCGACAAAATGGGGATAACCGTCCGGTTCGGGTAGGTCCCCGCCGAAAAAATGTCGTGAATCCCTACTACCGAGAGCGGCACGGACGTATTTACCTCGACTATGATTTTCCGCGCCAGCTGACAAAAAACCGCCGAATTGCCCACTGATGTGGTGGGCACAATACTCCCGTCTGCCAGGATCTGCGTCGCCTCGATAATGGCATAATCGATCGGCGGAAAATGACCGGTTTTAATACATTCGGCCGTTTCGCTGAGATGCTGATCGATGAAAAGCACCTCGCCTTCATTTATTTTTCTCCGCAGGATCGGGTCGACCTGGAAAGGCAGCCTTACCGAAAGCACTCCTGCTTCGGCGAGCTTTCCGTCGGTGCCATGACCAAGTGAAGCGCCTGTCATCAGCGTAATTTTTAACGGATCGGTGATAGCACGTTCCGCAAGAGCCGGCAGGACCTCCTTGCTGTCGCCCGCTTTGGTAAACCCGCTGGTGGCAATTACCATGCCGTCCTTAATCCTGGACGCGGCTTCCTCCCTTGTAATAATTCTACCTCTTAAATCGTTTCTATGAATGCGATCTTCTACCATGAGTATATATCAGGATGAGGGCGTAAAACTATTATTACTTTTTCAACTTCCAGCAAAACCGGCAATACACACCTGAAAGTTTCTGACGAACGCTCCTTTTTTCTTAAACCGGATACCCGACGCCTCATATTCCGTACCTGACGCTTCATACTTCCAATTAATGCCGTTAAATAAATTAAATTCAAGTTTTAAATACTAATTGCGTTAATTTACAGTTATTTACAAGCAGTAGCAATGAGATAATTTATATTTTATTATCTTTGCACCCCGGAAATTATGTTTCACGAAACTAAAATGAATGTTACGGTATGTAGTTTTGATCTTGCTGTCCTTTGTTTTTACCGGACATATCAGCAAAAAAACATTTCACTTAATCAACGGGATTAGTGAAGTATCAGAAGATACCCCCGAAAAAGACAGGGTATCTGCAACAGAGAAGCCGGCCATCGACACCTCGATGCTCGAAATAGACTTCTGCGGCGACCAGCTCCCCCTGAAAGAATCCCATGTCGCCCGACGTTATCACAATGCAGTAAAGCACTTCAGTCACCCGACGTACAGCCAGTATAAGAAGCAGGTAGCCGTCGATCTGAAAGTGATTTCTAAAATTCTCAAACAGTACAATCTGCCGTCCGACCTGAAATATATCCCGCTGGTAGAGAGCAACTTTACCTCGTTTGCCATTTCGCCGCGGGGCGCTGTAGGCTACTGGCAGCTGATGCCCCAGACAGCGATGGCGCTCGGGTTACGGGTAGACGATATCGTCGACGAAAGAAAAGACCTGGTCAAATCCACTCACGCAGCGGCTAAATATCTCAAATGGCTGTATGGGGAGCTCGGCAACTGGACCCTGGCTGCCGCAGCCTATAACTCGGGCCCCGGCAAACTCATCAAACAGATGGGGCTTCAAAAAAAGAACGATTTCTACCAGCTCCGGCTTAACAATGAGACAGCCAAGTATGTCTACAAAATTGTGGCGGTAAAAGAGCTTTTCAATTCTCCCGAACGTTCCAGCACATGGGAAGATGAAGAATTCCTCGTATCGTTATCGGAATACCATCGCAGCATTGCCAAAACGGGGAAAGATCTGATACCTGACAATACGAAGGTGGTACAGGCTCAATAGGTTTGGATTCGAGCGCTTTCACTGCGGCTTCACCCGACGTACGGATACCCCGTTGATCACGATAAAGTACAATCCTGCAGGCAGGTTACGAATGTCAATTTCATTCGTTCCTGCCTGTATGTCTATTTCACGAAGCCGGAAATATCGCTGAGCGGTCGGATTCCCGAATAAGAATTTGTTATATCTTAGCAGTTCCGGATTCACATCAATGATACATTTCGCTATGAGCAGCCCTGAAAATATCAAATATCAGTTATCTCCCCGGCTAGTCGCATCTGATGTTGCGGGAGAAACCGTTATACTGGACTACGAAGCCGGAAAATATTTCGGGCTGGAAGGAGTGGGAGGATTTGTATGGTCGCTGATCCAAAAAAAAGGACCGGTCAACCTGGCCGATCTCTGCCGGGAGGTTACTGCCGAGTACAACGTAGACGAAGCCACATGCATGGCTGACCTGCAGGCGCTTGTGACAAACCTGAAAGAGAACGGGCTGATCGAGGTATCCTCCTAGCGCTTTGCGGATATGAGGCTGTCAAGAGATATATCCAGGTGGAATAAGCTTACCGCCAGACAAAAAATGCACTGGCTGAAGGCTGCTGCCCTTCTCCTCCTGGTTGGAATCTCTCTGAAGCTGCTTCCTTTTTCAACCTTCAGGAAATGGTACCTGAAATTAATCGAAAGCTTCCCCCTGAAGCCTGTCCCCGACACTGAAATCCCTGACATTACCTGGTCGGTTGAAAGCGCTGCACGGATATTACCTATGAAATTGCTGTGCCTCCCCCAGGCCCTTGTCGTAAGGTACCTGCTGAGCGGTTCTGAAGGGGTCAAGATGCATATAGGAGTCAACAAAGACCCGGTCACGGGATTCCAGTTCCATGCCTGGATAGAAAAGCAGGGAAAAACCATCATAGGCGATTTGCCCGCCTACTACCAACCTCTCTGGGTTTGGGATTAACCAGGATCGCCGATGTACGAGTACAATGCCTATTGTTTGAACTTTTCCTCTGAAATTCCCCTGCCGGAATGTTGCGCTTCGGAGGGCGGCGAACCGGATTTTTTCATAGTAAAAAAAAAACTCAGCCCGCCCCCCCTGGAAACTACGAATATACACCGCAGGGGCATACTGGCACAGACCGCAACGGGTACGGACGGTTCGCTATGGCTGCATTGGGAGGGTATCGCTACTTTCAGAGCCTTTGAGGGGAGAATACTTGAAGTCCACAGCTTTACGGACGAAGCCGACGTACTGAGCCTTTTTACGGTTTCCGAAGCGATGGGGCTTATCCTTTTCCAAAGGAATCATTTTCTATTGCACGCCAGCGCCGTAAAGGTGGGTGATGTCGCCTGGTTGTTTATGGGCGCCCCGGGTGCAGGGAAGTCTACTACCTGCGCCGGGTTTGTCAAGGCAGGCTGTCCCCTGCTCAGCGACGACCTTACGGCCATTACCTTTGATGAACATCAACATCCCCTGGTATCGCCGGCCTACCCCCAGCTCAAGATCTGGGAAAGGAGCGTTGTCGGCCTGGGCTATCATACGGCCGAATTGAGCCCTGTATCGGAAGGGATCAATAAGTTCGCACTGGCGCCCCGCGGTAATTTCACGTCAGAAGCTGTACCCCTCGCCCGGATGTATTTCATTCACAACGATGAGCATCTCCCTGCTTTCCGCCGTATGAACCCTTCAGAGCTCCCCACCGAAACACTCCGGCACTTCCCGCTGCCCAACCAGCTTTTAAACCCGCTTGTCCTGCAGCAGCTTTTTAAACAAAGTCTCTCCTGCGCCGCCGCAGCCGAAGCAATCCTGCTGAAACGGCCTGACGGGTTCAGGGCACTGGAAGCCTGGATACAGAACAGCCTTTCATCATCATAAAAGCGTTATAACCCCTGTCACTCCCTTCATGAAACCAGGTATTTCGCCGGAACTGGACTATCTCATCTCGGTTTGCTTCTCCGACCAGACCGATGTGAGCTGTGCAGGCCTGGATAGCGGCGAAATAGCCAGGATCGTTACTGGGAACCGCTTCCTGAATTACGCATTTGATAAAATAGACCGGGACAGCATCACCGCGGAGGTCCGGGAAAAGCTGGAGAACGCCCGTCGCGGCAATGCTTTCTCCACTCTCCTGCAGGCCGGCGAGACCCTTAAGATCAACAGCCTGGCGTCTGACCTGGGGATCCCGGTACATTTCTATAAGGGAGTGGTATGGTCTCAATGGCTTTTTAACGATGTCAAAATGCGTGCACCGGGCGATATTGACCTTTTTGTAGCCAGAGAGCATCTCATTCCGCTTATAGAGGCGCTTAAAGTGAACGGGTATAGCATCCATCCGTTCCACGAAACATTTCTCGGCTCTCCCGAACCGACGGTCTCGGACTTTCTCGATTCCGATTATCACATCCCGCTTACCTGCACGGATGCATCCGGTTATACAAGATCGGTTGTGGAGCTGCATTGGAAAATCGCCTATCCGCGTCTGTGTTTTGACTTCGGACCGGCAGATTTTGACTCCTACGGCACCTGCATAGAGTTCCTGAACCATCGTATTCCTGTTCTCTCCAATGAATACCAATTCCTTATGATGATCGTCAACCATGGGGGAAAGGAAGACTGGAACCGTCTCAAATACGTGGTAGACCTGAAAGCCTATATGGATCGCTACGGCCTGCATACGGACTGGGCTCTGGTAGACAGGATCGCTACGGAAAAAGGCATCAAAAAGCTGCTAAAGCGTAGCTTCGGAATTCTACGGGAGCTGGGGTATGACTGGAAGCCGGAATTTCCGGCAGCAGGTCAGAATGTGGGTATAGAAGATTTACGGAATACATGGTACCGTCTCTCCCCTCTTCCCGATAATGCCTCGTGGACCTACTTCAGGCATTCCGTTGCGATGCGCGACCCTTCTCACAAATTCAAAATACTGAAAGCGCATGTCCGCTTCCTTACCAGCTTCCGGTTGCACAGGCAAAAGCTGAAATGGTACCGGGAGCATCCGGACTGAGCGGCTTTTTCCCTCAGTCGTTGCTCTCTATCAGTGTAAACAGGTCTCCCAACGACCCGACAGCCCTGATTTCCAGTCCCTGTGTATTTTTTTCTACTCCATCCTTCAGATTATACCTCGACAGGTATATCCTCTTGAAGCCCAGCTTCGCCGCTTCGTTGATCCTGGCCTCTATCCGGTTGACAGCCCTGATCTCCCCGCCGAGGCCCACCTCGCCCACAAAACATGTGTCCATAGGTACGGGAATATCTTCGTAAGATGAGTACAATGAAACAGCTACCGCCAGATCTATGGCCGGATCTTCCACACGCATTCCGCCGGCGACATTCAGAAATACGTCCTGCACGGCAAATTTATAGCCGCATCTCTTTTCAAGCACTGCCAGGAGCATCTGGAGCCGCCTGGTATCATACCCGTTACTGGTCCTCTGCGGCGTCCCGTAAGTTGCAACGCTTACCAGCGACTGGATCTCTATTTTCAAAGGCCTATTTCCTTCCAGCACCGACCCGATCACCACGCCGCTTACCGGCCCCTCGCGCTGGGGTATGAGCAGCTCGGAAGGGTTATTGACCTGGCGCAGCCCCGAAGACTGCATTTCGTAGATACCCAGCTCGGAAGTGTTGCCGAACCGGTTCTTGCTGGTCCTCAGTATCCTGTAGGTCGTATGCCGGTCTCCCTCAAACTGAATTACCGTATCGACCATATGTTCAAGGGTCTTGGGACCGGCGATAGAGCCGTCTTTTGTAATATGTCCTATCAGGAAAACAGGGATACCGGTCTCTTTCGCGTACTTCATCAGCTCCGATGCCGATTGGCGTACCTGCGCTATGCTGCCCGGTGAGGACTCCAGCAACGGTGACTGGAGCGTCTGCACAGAATCCACTATCATCAGGTGCGGCTGCAGGTCTTCCGAATGCCTGAAGATACTATCGGTAAATGTTTCGGCCAGAACAAAACAGTTTTCGCCTGTTCCCGCCATCCTTTCCGCCCTGAGCTTGATCTGGCTTTCCGATTCCTCACCTGATACATACAGGACACGGTGGTTTTTCAGGGCCATCGCCACCTGCAGCATCAATGTCGATTTGCCTATGCCCGGCTCCCCCCCGATCAGGATCAGCGATCCCGGCACAATTCCGCCCCCGAGAACCCTGTCCAGCTCCAGGTCGCCGGTAACCAGGCGAGGTTCTTTTTCATATATGATGGAAGGGATCGGCTTGGGCTTCCCTGAAACAGCCACAGATTTCCACACCTGCCTCGTTCTCTCTTCCCTTGGCTCGGCAATCTCTTCCACCAGCGAATTCCACGCGTGGCATGAAGGACACCTGCCCAGCCATTTCGCCGAACTATGTCCGCACTCCTGACAAACAAATACCGTTTTCTGCTTTGACATTTTACGCAATCCTGTTGAGATACCGGCCGGTCACAGCGATTTACATACATCCGGCCCCGGCTGGCATGATTATTTCGCAAGATAATCAACCGGGGGCAAGTGCGGGGGAATTAAAAAAATTTTGACCCCGTTATGTATTAACCATCAGTCAGATCGTTATTCAGCAAGCGGCCTTACAAACAACACAACACGCCCATTTCAATGAAAAAAAACTTCATCGTTGCTTTCACTTTTGTCCTGGCTTTGGCGGTGAATGCAGCAAACGCGCAGGGTAAAAAATTCTCTATGGGAATCAAGGGAGGTGTTAATCTCTCTCAATTATCGATGGGAAATTTTCTCACAACCCGCTATGACGCCCAGGGGAACCCGTACCTGAATTACAACGGACAGGTAGTGAGAGACAACCTGCAGGAAAGCTTCGACAGCAAAACCGGCTGGTCGGGTGGTATATACATGCGCTTCGGATCCGGCTTTTATGTACAGCCGGAGCTCCTTGTTTCTACCAAAGGAGGACGCTTCGACATCCAGCGCAACGACGGCGACACACCTGTGATCAGACAAATAGATTATAAATTCAGCAGTATCGACGTACCGTTGCTCTTCGGATTGAAAGGCGGCCCTTTCCGGGTAAATGCAGGGCCCGTTGCTTCGTTCAGGATAGGCGATAACCAGAATATCCGCGATGCCGTCAGGTATTATACAACGGCTCCCCAGGCAATGTCGGAGGCAATTTTCGGCTATCAGCTGGGCGCCGGGCTCGATATTTTCGGCCTGAGCATTGATGTCAGGCGCGAAGGGACGATCTCTAACCTGAATTCCTTCCAGATCAATACAGGGGACAATACCACAACGGTTAAGCAAAAGCTGAAATCCTGGCAGATAACGCTCGGGTTTCGCCTGATCTAGCCTTCTCCTCCTGCTATCGACGGGTTTTGACTTCCCGTTCCTATTGCTTATATTAGATGTAGTATCCCGCCCCGTACGATCCGGTTCCCCGGAAGCCGCCGGGCGGTCTCTCATTTTAAGTTCACTTCCAAACCTGTAAAGGGAAGCTATGCCGGACAAGCACGAAGATATCCTGAAGCTTGTAGAATGTCCCAGAGACGCATGGCAGGGCCTGCATTCCTTCATCCCGACCGAAACAAAAGCAGCTTATATCCAGGCATTGCTGGATGTGGGCTTCGATACCATCGACATAGGCAGCTTTGTCTCTCCGCGCGCCGTACCACAGGTCAGCGATACAGGCAGGCTGCTGGAAATGATCGATATCGATGGAAGCGCTTCAAAACTGCTTGTTATCGTAGCGAATGTCGCCGGGGCCGAATCAGCATGCCGCCAGGAAAAAGCAGCTTACCTGGGATATCCCTTTTCAATATCCGAAACCTTCCAGGTCAGGAACGCCAACTGTACCATCCCCCAGTCCCTGGAAAGGGTAAAAGCTATCCGGAAATTGTGTATCGACTGGGGGAAAGAGCTCGTTATCTATATCTCGATGGCTTTCGGCAACCCTTACGGCGACGCATGGCATCCTGATATGGCCGGGGCCTGGATAGAAAGGCTGAGCGACCTGGGCATTGGCATTTTCTCCCTGGCCGATACGGTGGGGCTTGCCAATGCCTCCGATATTACTTCCGTATTCGGCCATCTGAAGGTCCTCGGCAGCACAGGAATCCAGATCGGTGCCCATTTTCATTCCACTCCGAACGGGTGGCGCGAAAAGGTTGCCGCCGCATACGACAGCGGATGCAGGCGCTTTGACGGAACTGTCTCCGGTTTCGGAGGTTGCCCGTTTGCGCAGGACGATCTGGTCGGCAACCTGGCGACGGAAAACCTGCTGACCTTTGCGCGGGAAAAAGGTATCGCGGGTATGATCGATGAGAAGGCGCTCCTGAAAGCCGGGCAGATATTCAGGGAAACGATAGTTCCGTTTACGCTCCAATAAAAACCGCTAACGCATGAACCAGCCCTTCTATACTCCGGAACAGCTCCGAACGCTGCCTGATACCGGGTTTCGGTATCTGAAAATAAGCCGTAGCGGGCACGTTTTCATCATTACCCTGAACAGGCCGGAAAAGCGAAATGCTTTCCACCAACCGATGGCCGAAGAGATAGCCTTCGCCCTTGCATACGCCAACCAGGAAGAGACTATACGCTGTGTGGTGATCAGAGCCGAGGGACCGGTATTCTGCGCAGGAGCAGATCTCGGCTCCTTTCTCCATGACGGCCAGGAAGAAAGAAGCACTCTTCCAGCCCCCCTCCTGCCGGTCAATCTAGGCGAAGCATTCGCGTCGCTTCACAAGCCCTCCATAGCCCAGGTCGAAGGTCCTGTCTATGCCGGCGGCTTCCTAATACTAGCCGGCGTTACATTCGCTTACGCGGTTCCGGAGACCGGGTTCTCGCTGCCTGAAGTAAAAAGGGGATTATGGCCCATGCAGGTAATGGCCTCTCTCAAAACCATATTACCTACCCGCAAGATCCTCGAGATGTGTATAACAGCCCGTATCTATACCGCAGAAGAGGCGCTGGCCATGGGGCTGGTCACCGGTATTACGGGGAAGGAAACGATTGAAAAGGTAGTAATGAACCTCGCCCGCGATATATCGGAAAATGCACCGCTGGCTATTTCAAAAGGCATCGAAGCGCTCCGGTCGCTCTCCGGGCAGCCCTCGGGCTCTGATTACCGGGCACTCCGGGAAAAACTGGAATTCCTTCTGCAATCGGCAGATGCCGCAGAAGGAATTGCCGCATTCAAAGATAAAAGGAAGCCTGTCTGGAAAAACCGCTGACGATCTGCATAGCAGGAACGGCTCAGCTTACCAGTTCCATTTCCTCTCCGAAGCGATTGTGAAATTTAAATTCAGTAACACCCATAGAGCTGTCAGCGATAAGCGTCACCCAGGTCTTATACTTCAGGAACCACCTCACCTGCCTTGAAAGAATCCCTTTGGTAAAGTAAGCGTATAAATAAGGATGTAAAACGATGCTGATCGCCCTTTCGTTCTGCTTGGTGAGTATATAGTCAAGATGGCTCTCGATAGAATCGGCCACCAGGATACTCGCCTGGATATTGCCGGTTCCGTTGCATGTAGGGCAGGTTTCTCTTGTTACTATGTTCAGTTCCGGCCGTACCCGCTGCCTTGTGATCTGCATGAGGCCGAATTTGGACAAAGGGAGGATCGTATACTTAGAGCGCTCCGTTCTCATCACTTCGCGCATCATTTCATATACGGTTTTCCGGTTGTCGGCCTTCTTCATATCGATGAAGTCGACAACGATAATACCGCCCATATCCCGTAGCCTCAGCTGGCGGGCTATCTCTTTGGCCGCCTCTATGTTTACACTAAGCGCGGTAGCTTCCTGGTCTTCTTCCGAATTGGATTTATTTCCGCTGTTGACGTCGATTACGTGAAGGGCTTCGGTATGCTCGACGATCAGGTAGCCGCCGCCTGGCAGGCTTACGGAGCGCCCGAAAAGAGATTTGATCTGCTTTTCGAGTCCGAACTGTTCGAAAATCTTGGCTTTACCGGAATACAGCTTTACGATATTCTCCTTATCCGGGGCTATTGTACGGATAAACGATTTCGTATCTTCATAAACCTCCTTCGAATCTACCGTGATGCTGTCGAAGGACTCGTTCAGCATATCCCGCAGAATGGAAGAGGTACGGTTCATTTCGCCGATGATACGTTCCCTTGGCCGGGCTTCTCTCAGCAGCTTCATCCCGTTCTCCCACTTTTCAAGACAATTCTGCAAATCCCTGTTCAGCTCTTCCACATCCCTTCCCTGCGCGACTGTACGTACAATAACGCCGAAATTAGGAGGTTTTATGGAAGACATCAGGCGCTGGAGCCGCTGGCGTTCCTGTCGTTCGGTAATTTTCTTGGAAAGATTGACCGATTCACCGAAAGGCACCAGAACGATATACCGGCCCGCGATGGAAATATCGCAGGACAGCCGCGGTCCTTTGGTTGAAATGGGCTCTTTGACGATCTGTACCAGAATGGGCTGGCCTTTAGTCAGTACCTTGTCTATCTTACCCTGCTTATCAATATCCGCCTCGATCTTTACATCTTTGAGGCTACCGGTGCTAACGCGCTTGGCTATAACATCTTTCGTATACTGATTCAACGAATTGATCTTGGGTCCCAGATCCAGGTAATGCAAAAAAGCATCCTTTTCGTAGCCTACGTCTACGAAAGCGGCATTTAACCCTGCAACCAGCTTTTTTACGGTGCCCAGGTATATATCCCCGACAGTAAAACTCTGATTGGACGATTCTACATGATATTCAAGAAGCCTCTTATTCTGCAAAAGGGCGATACGCTCTCCCTTTTCAGTAGAGTTGATTACTAGTTCGTTACTCAATGCTAGCCAAGTACATGGTGTTGATAGAAAAATATACAGGCTAATACCAGCACAATGCAGAAACCGGGCCTGACCTGTTAAAACAGGGCAGACGGACTGTCTGTGACTGATAAAAGTAACATAAGAAGAAAATTACTTCTTCTTATGTCTGTTTTTTCTAAGGCGTTTTTTCCTCTTGTGCGTAGCAATTTTGTGACGTTTTCTTTTTTTACCGCAAGGCATAATCTTAAATATGTTTAATAATTATTTATAACTCAATTTCTGTTATTCGCTCTTCAGGTTCTCTACGGCGGAAACACCTTACAATCTTTCCTCCAGCTCGGCTATCGCCTTCTGCACCATCGGATCCTTTTCCTTTTCTTTCACTTCTTCCAGCAACTTCCGGGCATCATCCTGTTTCCCGGTTTCCAGAAGGCTCAATGCCAGGTAGAATTTCGCTTTTATATTGCCCGGGTTGTTGGTAACAATCTGGCTGAACCGCTGCACCGCCCTCCCGTACTGATTCGATCGCATCGAAAGAACGCCCATATTGAACAGCGCTATTTCATTTGTCGGATCCTCATCCAGAATTTCCCTGAGCATCATAATACCCTGCATAGGGTTATCGGTATTGACATAGGTCATCGCCATATTGGCTTTGGCCAGTGTATAATTCGGGTTCAAATCCAGCGCCTTCTGGTAAAATTCACGGGTTTTGACGCCAAGCGGGCCCGCTTTATCACCCCCTACAGCAAAGGTATAAGCTTCGTAGTACCTGTCCCCTGCCCTTAAATAGTTAGGTGCTGTAGGCTGTAACTCCGCTGCCTGGCCGGCATACACCGCAGAGCTGTCAAACTTCTGAAACTTAAAAAAGGCATCAGAAATGGCCGCAAGTACTCCGGCATCGGGGCCTGCGGCCAGACCTTTCTTCAGATCTGCAATTTCTCTGGCTTGTTCAGGCAACAGCGGCCTGGGACCATGCTCGCTCACTGATTCGGTTCCGGCAGACACCGACACAGAATCTTTATTTTCGTCAATCCGCTCCGCAGACACTTCCTTAGACTGACTACTTACCACTCCCTTTGGCAGGCTGTATAGCAGCCCCACCAAACCGACGGAAAGTATTACAACTAAGAGAGTGGCTTTGTTCATTTAGTAAAAATGATATCCTCCTGGATTTTTGAACAACTGTGCAGCAGTCCTTATAGCTGAGCCTTTAATTCCTCGCTTTCTTTGACCTGCTCGACAAACACTTTTGCGGGCTTGAAGCTCGGCACGAAGTGCTCGTCAATAATAATTGTACTCCTCAAAGAAATGTTCCTGGCTACCTTCCTGGCCCGTTTCTTGTTGATGAAACTTCCGAAACCACGAACATAAATATTTTCACCGGCAGCAAGAGTATCTTTAACTACTGTGAAAAATGATTCAAGTGTCTGCTGTACATCAACCTTCTCAACACCGGTTTTCTCCGATATCTGAGCTATTACTTCTGCTTTAGTCACTTTATACTAACTTTTTAGATAAACTATTACTGAATACTTAATTTTAAGCGCAAAATTTGAAAACACAAAGTTACATCTTTTTCACTAAGTTAAAAAGACGAATCGCTGAACATTTTTCACGGACCTGCAAGGGAAAGCCTCTTTCCCCGGATGCATTTTTTAAAGAACACGGGTGCTGACTGATAATTTTGGACATAAACTGGTTGCGTGGTACAAACAACACCACCGGAAGCTTCCCTGGAGAGAAACCCGCGACCCTTACAGGATCTGGCTGTCGGAAATCATCCTGCAGCAGACAAGAGTGGCCCAGGGCTATCCTTACTACGAAAAATTTATCGGGCAATACCCCGATGTCCGGAGCCTCGCAGCAGCTTCGGAAAAAGAGGTACTCCACCTGTGGCAGGGACTCGGGTACTACTCCCGGGCACGCAACATGCACGCTACGGCAAAGATCGTCTGTGACCAGTACGGCGGGAAGTTCCCCGGATCCTACCAGGAGCTTCTCGGGTTAAAGGGAATAGGCGATTATACCGCTTCCGCCATCGCATCTTTCGCTTTCGATGAGCAGGCTGCCGTAGTCGACGGGAACGTTTTCCGCGTACTTGCCCGGTATTACGGCATTCATGAAGACATCAGCTCGCCTGCTTCCAGAAAGATCTTCAGGGAAGCTGCCGTCGCAGCCATGCCGGCGGGCCAGGCCGCATTGTTCAACCAGGCTATTATGGAATTCGGCGCCCTGCAGTGCGTTCCGGTATCGCCGAAATGCGAGGCCTGCCCCGTAAGCGATTCCTGCTATGCCTACCACCACAAGATGCAGAACGTCCTGCCCGTTAAGATCAAAAAGCTCAAAATAAAGCAACGTCCGATTCATTACCTGGTTATTACCGCAAAAGGCCGGGTTGCTATGAAAGAGCGAAAAGGAAAGGATATATGGAGAGGACTGTATGACTTCTATTCCGTAGAAACGGAATCTGTAGACGACTGGAGCACCTTCCTGCCGGAAGAGCTGAGCGGGCTGAAACCCGAGCTCAGCTCAGGTCCTTTCAAACATATCCTCACCCACCAGCGCCTTTCCATCTCCTACTGGCTTTCGGAACTCCCCGAACTGCGGAAGCTGCCTGAAGATCTTCAATGGTATACCTCCGAACAAATAAAAGACCTGCCGAAGCCTCTTCCCGTCAACATTTATTTAAAGGATTTTTTTGTAACTTTATAATTCGTGGTTTTACCAGCTAGTTGAAAATGGAGAGTTGAAAAGATAACTTTCAACTTTCAACTTTCAACTAAGAAAAAGATTTTTACAGCAAACATTAGTAATTCATCTGAAAAATGGCCGGAGTCAACAAAGTAATACTGATAGGAAACCTGGGAGCCGATCCTGAAGTAAGGCACCTGGAAAACGGGTCGGTGGTGGCCAATTTCAACATTGCTACATCCGAGACCTTCACCAACAAAAGCGGTGAGAGAGTCGATCAGACCGAATGGCACCGCATAGAACTGTGGGACCGGCTGGCCCAGATTGCCGAACAATATCTTAAAAAAGGGAACCAGGTTTATATAGAAGGACGTTTACGGACAGAAAACTGGACCGATAAGGACGGGCAGCCCAGGAGCCGGGTAAGTATCAGGGGCAACAGCATGACCCTCCTCGGAGGGCCCAACTCCCCGGCAGGATCTCCGGCAGGCGCTTCTTCCGGAGCCGAAAGGCCCGCGCCTCCTTCGCGTGATGCAGCCGTACCGCCTGCTATCGCCTCCCAGGACGACGATGACGATTTACCTTTTTAAACCTTAATAAACTTTACGTGGAAGATATACCGGACAATGAAGACAGCGAGCCCCGAACGGTGGCCCGGAAACTGATCGGTGCAATCAACATACTTACTATCAACCCGCTGTTGCTCGTCATTCCCGGGTCTGCAGCAGACATAATTTCGATCCTGCTTTTACTGGTGGTTGCGCTCTTTTGCTCCGCGCTGCGGGCAAGCCTCTCTGCATCTGCTGCGCTTGAAATGCCCTGGGAAAAGAAAACACCCGACCGTATTTCCGACAGGCAGGGACGTTTCGCCCTTCTCCTGATCCAGCACACCTGTATGCTGCTGGCATGGCTGATCACCGCCAACCTGCTGATCAGCGAGTTGGAAGACAGTCGCACAATGCTCTATTCGTTCCTTGCAGTTGTAAGCCTCTGGCTGGTCGCCGACGCCGTTCTCCGGTGGTATGCCGGCCACTATGCCGCCAGCATCCCGGAAAAATCCCTTCCCGTTATAAATGCCGTTCTTGATTTCCTGAACCCGATAGGAGGCTTCTTTTTAAAAATTGCGGTTTTCCTGGGAATATCTAAAAAAGAGGGCCGGGAAAGCGAATCGGATGTACCTGATAAGGAAGACGCCGACGCGATAGAGGAAAAGGAGCTCCTGCTGGGAGTGGCCGCAATGGGAAAAACCACAGCCCGCGAAGCCATGGTGTCCAAATCAAACATAAGAGCATTCAGCATTGAGCTCGATTTTCACGAGCTGATGGACATGGTGAACAAATCGGGCTATTCCAGGATACCGGTCTATCGTCATAACCTCGATAGCATTGAAGGCATACTATATATCAAAGACCTCCTGCCGCATATCCAGCAAAACGAGAAGTTTGCATGGCAGAAACTGATCAGGAAAGCCTACCTCATACCCGAAACGAAGCGGCTCGATAGTCTTCTCGAAGAATTCCAGGAAAGAAGGGTGCACATGGCGATCGTGATGGACGAATACGGTACAACCCGTGGGCTGATAACACTTGAAGACATCATCGAAGAAATATTCGGCGATATCAATGATGAGCATGACGACGAAAACGAGACTCATTTCGTACAGCTGGATGACAACAATTATATCTTCGAAGGACAGGCCCTTCTCAACGACGTTATCAGGGCGCTCGACCTGGATCCGGACTATTTTGCGGATCTCCGCATAGAAAGCGAAACCTTGGCCGGGCTGATCCTCGAGCTTTTCACGCGCGTACCGCGCCACGGAGAAGAAGTCGTTTTCAAGGATCTTACCTTCAAGATCCAGGCGGCTACCAAAAAACAGATAAGGAAAGTACGTGTGACATTACCGCCGTTTCATTTTTAGTGCTAAATTTGCCTTGCAAATAAACGACCAGATTATTTGCTATGATTTCAAGCTCAAACAAGGTGCTTTTCGAGGCGCTTACCTACGACGACGTACTTCTTCTTCCGGGTTATTCGGAAGTTCTGCCCCGCGATACCAGCACCAAAACCAGGCTTACCAGAAATATAGAGCTCAACCTTCCTTTCGTTTCGGCTGCAATGGATACCGTAACGGAATATGAGCTGGCCATAGCCATGGCGCAGGAAGGCGGGATCGGGGTCATCCACAAGAATATGACGCTTGAAAAACAGGCCGAGCAGGTCAGGAAAGTCAAGCGTTCTGAAAGCGGGATGATACTCGACCCGATTATACTACCGGCAAATGCAGTGCTTTCCGATGCGCACAATATCATGCGCGAGTTTAAGATAGGCGGCATCCCGGTGGTAGACGAGAATAGAAAACTGATAGGGATCCTTACCAATCGCGATCTCCGTTTCGAACGGAACGGCAGCCGCCCGGTGAAGGAAATCATGACCCGCGAAAACCTGGTTACCGCCCAGGAAGGCATTACCCTCGACGAGGCCGAAGCCATTCTACAGGAATACAAGATCGAAAAACTGCCCATCGTCGACAGCAACTACCGGCTTACGGGACTTATTACCTACCGGGACATCATGAAAAGGAAGTCCCACCCCAACGCCTCGAAAGACGCTTACGGCAGATTACGCGTAGGGGCGGCCCTCGGCGTCACACCCGATATGATGCAGCGTGCGGACGCGCTTATCAAAGCAGGCGTCGACGTAATCAGCCTGGACACTGCCCACGGGCATTCAAAAGGAGTGATCGACGCGGTGAAGGCTATCAAGTCGGCTTTTCCGGCTATCGACCTCATCGCCGGGAATATAGCCACCGGTGAGGCGGCCCTCGCCCTTGCAGAGGCAGGCGCCGACGCCGTGAAAGTAGGCGTAGGCCCCGGAAGCATTTGTACTACCCGTATCATCGCCGGTATCGGGGTACCCCAGCTCTCGGCAGTGATCGCCGCAGCCGAAGCGCTGCAGGGCCGCGATATCCCGGTAATCGCAGACGGCGGTATCCGTTTTTCAGGAGATGTGACAAAAGCTATCGCAGGCGGAGCCCACACGGTAATGATCGGATCGATGCTGGCCGGGACCGACGAGGCTCCGGGTGAGATCGTTATCTACGAAGGACGTAAGTTCAAAGTCTACCGTGGAATGGGATCGCTGGAAGCCATGGAAGACGGATCGAAAGACCGCTACTTCCAGGATGCCGAAGACGATATCAAGAAGCTGGTACCTGAAGGTATTGTCGGCCGTGTTCCGTTTAAAGGAAAGGTTGCCGAAATCCTGTACCAGATGAGCGGCGGGCTGAAAGCCGGTATGGGCTACTGCGGCGCCGGGGATATCACGCAATTGCAGGATGCCAAATTCATTAAAATAACGACAGCAGGCGTAAAGGAAAGCCACCCGCATGATATCATGATCCAGAAGGAAGCGCCCAACTACTCTACGCGGTAGGTTCTGCCGGCTTTCCTGGTCCCGATCAATGTCCTGTCTGGCAAAAAACAACAGTCTATGGCAAAGCGAAAAAGTAACACGCCGGGTAAAAAAACGCATGAGCTTCCGAAAGTCCACAAGGAGCTGGAAGGCTTTGATATCAAGATCAATTCATTCGGGGAGATCACCTCTACCTTCGACATGGATAAGATCAATGAATTCCTCAACCGGAATGTAGAAGACAAAAAGCTGCGGGACAGGGAGGATATCCCGGGCCTGAAAGATCAAACGGAGACTTCCGACGATGAGCCGCCGTTTGACTTTTTAGAAAGCGGACTCGATGAAGAAGAATAGATTTTATGCGATCACACGAAATTGACTACCGGATCATCGGGGACGACATTCAAATTGTCGAAATTGAGCTGGATCCCCGCGAAACCGTCATAGCCGAAGCCGGCGCCATGCTTTTTATGGAAGACGGCATCCAGTTTGAAACGAAGCTCGGAGACGGCTCGGAAGCAAACCAGAGCATACTCGGAAAGGTGTTCAGCGCCGGAACCAGGCTTCTGACCGGCGAATCGCTGTTTATGACCCATTTTACCAACCTCGGCACGGGCAAACGTAAGGTAGCATTTGCAGCCCCCTACCCCGGCACAATAGTTCCGGTCAACCTGGCAGGTATTTACGGCAATGAATTGATAGTCCAGAAAGACGGATTTCTCTGCGCGGCTTTCGGCACAAGCATGAAAATTCATTTCAATAAAAAATTCGGCTCAGGGCTTTTCGGGGGTGAAGGTTTCATTCTCCAGAAGCTGACAGGCGACGGGCTGGCGTTCATCCACGCCGGCGGCGTAGTGATAGAACGTCAGCTCAACAACGAAATGCTCAGGATAGATACCGGCTGCGTAGTCGCGTTCGAGCCTTCGCTCAGCTTCGATATCCAGCGGTCGGGCAATCTTAAATCTATGATCTTCGGCGGAGAAGGCATGTTCCTCGCCACGATCAGGGGAACGGGCAAATGCTGGATACAATCCATGCCGATCTCCAAGCTTGTCCAGAGACTCTCGAGCCGCGGGCCGAACGCAAACAAGGAAGGCGGATCTGTTTTGGGCAAGTTCGGAGAGCTTTTCGAGGACTAGCTCCGCGTTTAATAGAGTTGAACCTGTAACTGTTAAATGGTTGACGGTTGTTCCGATAGCTGACAACCGGTTTCCGATAGCTGATTTCCGATAGCCGCTATATGTCCATTGATGCTACTTTGAGTTGTGTAATGTTAATAGATGACGATCCTGATGACAATTTTCTTCATCAGCTCGTTATCCAGGACACGGGTCTCAGTCCCGAAATACTTGTAGCAGAAAGCGGAGAAAAAGCATTGAACTACTTCTCGGAAAACCCGGGTGGCAATTTTCTCAAGCCTGATATTATCTTCCTGGACATCAATATGCCCGGCATGAACGGCTTCGATTTTCTCGAAAAATATAAGACTTTACCCCCTGAAGTGAGATCGGGGACCAAGATCGTGATGCTTTCGACCTCGTCTCTATCGAAGGACCAGCAGAAAGCCTCCAGTATTCTCGACCACGTATATTACCGTACCAAGCCTCTTACGGAACAGATCCTTGAGGAAGTAGTGCTCACTTCCTGATCCGGTTATTGTTGTATTCTGGGTGTTGTTGGGTGTGAAAATACCCAACAATACCACAAAATTCCTATTCTATAATCAACTGGTCGTCCCGGTCGGCAACCGGAATTTTCCGGATGAATTCATTATAGCCTTCTTCATCTTCGTGATTGCTGTAGGCCCCGTACATATCGAGAGAATATCCTATAAGGCCGTCATTACCCTCAATGATATACAGGATAGAGTTATCGGCAGGATCCGATTCCCCTTCAAACCGGAACACTTTAATGATTTTCAGCTCATCGGGCTGATAGTATTTTCCTGTTCCTATCGTAAAGCCGTCGCTTGTCCACTTAAACTCCGAGTCCCATCCCTTAATCCTCATTTTCTCCATAATGACGGATAGCGTGGACATATAATTCTGAAATTCGGGTGCTATTTCTTCTTCCTGAGTCATGGTTTAGTCTGGTTAGTGTTAACCAGTTCACCGCAAGAACTGTACCAGCATGGCCGGGACGAGAAATTAAAACCATGAAGGTATTAAGAAAAACCATTAAGGTATTAAGGATAGTTAAGGAAGGTCTGCAGATTCTTAATTATTCTTAATACCTTAATGGTTCAAAAATACCTTAATGGTTCAAAAATTAACAGCTCGAAAACAGTTAATCAGTCACCTGCAGCGATCCGATCGCATTGCCGAGACGATCTGCAGTTTCCGCCGAACCGAGGATCTCGATGATCAGCATAAGGTCTGGCCCGGCGCCTTTCCCGGTAACGGCCAGCCTCAAAGCCTGCATTACTTTTCCCGGTTTTATGCCGAGCGATTCGAGGACATCGTGCAGTAAAGCTTTCGTTTCATCCGCAGAAATACTGCCGTTCCAGGCAGATAAGGCATCCCTGAAAGCCGAAATACCTCTCACCGCTTCTGCAGTCCACTTTTTGGAAGCTATTTCAGGCTCATACTCCGCCGGTTTTGAGAGGAGTATGGCCGATTCCGACAATATTTCCCCTATGAAAGTAATTCTCTCCTTAAAAAGACGCACGAGCTTCGGGATAAGCAGCGGATCTACTTCCACTCCTTTGCTTTCCGCCTCCTGCCTGGTCAGATCTTCGAGCTTGTCGTCAGGCATCATCCTGATGTACTGCTGGTTGTACCATTTAGCCTTCTGAACATCAAAACGGGCGCCCGCCTTGTTCATCCGTTCCAGGCTGAACGCCGCTATCAACTCCTCCATCGAAAAAATCTCCTGCTCGGTCCCCGGGTTCCACCCCAGGAAAGCCAGGAAATTGGCGAGCGCATCGGGCAGGTATCCTTCCTCTCTGAAGCCCTTTGCTACCTGTCCTGTAACAGGGTCTGTCCAGGATATCGGGATCCGCGGGAAATCTCCCACGCTCGCATCCCTTTTGGAAAGCTTCCCGTTGCCGTCTGGATTAAGAACCAGCGAAATATGGGCAAAACGGGGCATGGTAGCTTCCCACCCCAAATAACGGTACAGCAAAATGTGAATCGGGGCGGACGGCAGCCATTCTTCCCCTCTTATCACGTGGCTTATCTCCATCAGGTGATCGTCCACCACACTGGCAAGGTGATAAGTAGGCATCCCGTCGGATTTCAACAACACCTTGTCGTCCAGCTCGGTGGAGTGCCACGAAACCCACCCCCTTACCATATCATTGAGGCGTATCTCGTCGCGGGGCTTAAGCTTGATCCGGATCACATAAGGATCTCCGTTACTGATCCTTCTTTCCACTTCAGCAGGCGGCAGCGTCAGGGAGTTTTTCATCTTCATGCGGGTTACCGCATTGTATTGGGCAGTCGCCACATTGGCAGCCTCCAGCTCTTTCCTCATAGCTTCCAGCTCCTCCGGCGTATCAAAGGCATAGTAGGCCTTGTCTTCTTTTACCAGTTGCTCCGCATACCCGCGATAAATATGCTTCCTTTCAGATTGCCTGTAAGGCGCATGAGGCCCCAGGTTCTTTCCGCCTTTTACAATTCCCTCGTCAATAGTAATCCCCATCCATTCAAGCGCCTCGAGAATATACTCCTCCGCACCCGGCACAAACCTGGTCTGGTCCGTGTCTTCGATCCGGAGCAGCATTTGTCCGCCGTGCTTCCGGGCAAGAAGATAATTGTAGAGCGCGGTGCGCACTCCTCCTATATGTAAAGACCCAGTGGGACTGGGGGCAAAACGGACACGTACTTTATCCATTACTACTCTATTCGGTATAAAATGACAAACTCCCGGGCTCAGGGGCCAGGAAGCCTGTTTGTTTGAAAAAACTATTTAACAGCTATTACGGAAATCTCGACATTCACATCTTTCGGCAACCGCGCCACCTGTACGGTTTCCCTCGCAGGGGGATTTTCCGAGAAGAATGTACCGTAGACCTCGTTCACTTTCGCGAAGTCGTTCATATCCTTCAGGAATATGCTGCTTTTCACGATATGGGAATAGTCGTAACCGGCAGCTCTCAGGATATGGCCTATGTTTTCCAGGACCTTCCCGGTTTCGGCGGCTACGTTTCCTTCTTCCGCCAGATCGGCGGCAATTTGTCCCGACACATATAGCGTGTCATTCACCAATACTGCCTGGCTGTAGGGGCCGATAGGCATAGGCGCCTTGTCAGAATATATAATCTTTTTTGCCATGTGCTTTTTGCTCTATCACCGGCGGAGGCCGGTCAAATTCAGGTTGCAAAGGTACCAAAAAACGGGCGCAACTGCACGGACAGCCGGTCTTAATAAATAGACAGATCAGCATTTACGACACACAGATTGGTGGTTTATCGGCGGTTGCTGTTAATTTTGCCGTGCCAAATTCAGCTTAATGTCCCAAAAACGCTTTTTCCCTAATTTAAATGGTGTAAGGTTCCTCGCCGCCTTTATGGTGCTGATACACCACGTAGAGCAGGCGAAGCATGCTTTGGGCCTTGAAAACATTTATGCCTGGAACATCATCCAGCATATGGGCCGTCTGGGGGTCGGGTTGTTTTTTGTACTGAGCGGCTTCCTGATCACCTATTTGCTATTGCAGGAAAAGAATAACCACGGGAACATCGCAGCCGGGAGCTTTTACCTGCGGCGTGCGTTCCGGATCTGGCCGGTATATTTCATCGTTGTCCTGTCGTCCTATTTTATTTTTCCGCATATACCCCTTCTCGAATACCCCGGTGCCGTAGAAAACGTAACCACCTATTACTGGGAGAGGCTCGGGTTCCTACTGCTGATACTGCCTAATTTTGCCTTCATCCTTTACGATCTTCCCTATTGGTGCGCGCAGGCCTGGTCTATAGGTGTCGAGGAGCAGTTCTACTACCTGTGGCCATGGCTGCTGAAATATCCCAAAAGGCGCTGGCTTATTATTCTCTTTTTCCTGGCCGTCACCGCTCTGGTCCTTTTGGCGGGCCTGTATTTCCTGCAGGTTCCTTTTGAGGTAAAGCAGGAAAAAGTGATCGCTTTCCTCGGCCAGTTCCGGCTCCAGGTGATGGCCTTCGGCGGACTGCTGGCCTGGCTGGTCTTTAAGGAGAAGCATACGGTGCTGGATATTTTATTCCGGAAAGACATCCAGTACGGTGTATACGCGTTTACAGTAGCCTTTTTCCTCTCCGGTCTTCATTTCACCGGGTTTATGGAGATTTATGCGGTATTGTTCGGATTCTTTATCCTGAACGTAGCCTGCAATCCGAAGTCGGTTGTCAACCTGGAATACAAATGGATCAGTT
Source organism: Spirosomataceae bacterium (assembly GCA_037191015.1). Lineage (GTDB taxonomy): Bacteria > Bacteroidota > Bacteroidia > Cytophagales > Spirosomataceae > Ravibacter. Next base: position 678,862 of record JBBCKD010000010.1, on the reverse strand, counting down.
ACCTGGGCAAAATCTCCTATGGGCTCTATCTTTACCATGTGGTCGCGATCGTGCTTACTATCAATATCCTGAAGCACCTGCAAACGGATTCGTCCGTAGTTTATAACCTCCTCCTGTATACCATCGCGATCGCTGTCACCATCCTGATCTGCACATTGTCGTTTGAATTCCTGGAAAAGCCTCTTCTCCGCTACAAAGACAGGAAATTCGGACGGTAGAGGGTAGCCTCTACGAGGCAAAAATCCGTGGTGATATACGATTATCCGCCAGGGGTACCAAACAGAAGATTAGAGACAGAAGACGGGAAACCAAACCAGCACCATTATTTTTTCCAGTGTAAGCATGTGCCGTCAGGCACTACCGCTTTATAGCAAAAACGGTTTCGGAATAATTTTCATGCCTCGTAGAGGCTACCTGTCTGTAAGAACACCCGCATATTGATTTGAATGCCTCGTCAGGGGCTGTCCGCCTGTAATTCGGACATGGTATAAAATTTCAATCCTCTTTTCCGGCTTTCCTCCAGGATACTCCGAAGGAAGCTTATTTCGAAGCCATATTGATCAGGAGAAGGGTTTTCCGGTAATGGCTGATGCCCGAATAGCATCAGTACCTTTCCATCCCGCCCGGCCTTTTCCAGGGCAGCTGCCATTTCTTTGACAGAAAGACTGGTTTCCCTGTCGATCTGGAGCGAGTAAAACGATTTCCGTCCATCAAAATCATAGAAAATACGGGGCATCCGGGCGGGCGGCAGATGGTAGAGCCTCACACCCCTGAAATAGCGCTCCGCCTTGGATACTTCCCGGAGCGTCACAAACCCGTTGGCCAGGAGCGCAGAATCTGTCGCTGCGGTGCTGGTTCCCCCGGGATGAGCATAGGAAACAGGTTCGAAACCCAGGCTGCGCAGGTAATTGAGCCCGGGCCATATCTCTATCGAAAGGTATCCCTCTACGCCGTGATGGCGAAGCAGCTGGCCGGCGTCTCCGTGGATCGTGCCGTGAAAACCGATCTCATGCCCATCCTCATGCAAGCTCTTCAGCATACCGATCTCTTCGGCGGTAAGGGTATCGCCATTGATATAAAAGGTTGCCCTGGCGCCAAACTCTTTAAAAAGCGGCCGGAGCGCATACCACCCGGCAATGAAACGATCGTCAAAAGAAATGGCAACCCCTCCGTCGCCGACCGGGCCGCGCCGGCTGCAGCCCGCAGAAATTGCTACCAGGACAACCAAATACAGAAAAACCCGGAGACATCTCATTCTTAACAGGTTGAATACCTTTATCCGGCACACTTCATTCAGTACCCGGCGGAGCTTTGTAAATCCTTATCGGCTCGCCGTCCCTGCCGGAGAATTCCTTCACAGGAGTCTTCCCTTCCAGCGTCTCCCCGGTAACCATGTATTGATACTCACCGTTCTGAAATCGTTCGAGCGCCTCGGGAAGTAAAATCCCGTGATAAAAGAGCGTATTATCGTCTACATATATATCGGCGTCGAATCTTTTTCTTTCCTCCGTCCTTCCGTATTTCCGGAGCAGGCGGTACTGCAGGCCGAACAGCGATTCGTCCTCGAAAGCAAATGCTGATGCGGCGAGAGGCATCTCTGCTTCATTAAGCCTGGTCTTAGAAACCTGGTTTAACCCCATCAGGTAACCCAGCTTACGCAGCTGGTTGTCTACATTATCGGTAGCTTCTATCCTTCTCCCGAGCGCGGCATCATTGGGAGCCAGGAACAGACCGACACCTATATTGACAAGCAGCTTCGATTCTTCCTGGATTTCTTTCCTGATCCACCTGATCGCCTCATATTCGTTTGTATCACGCTTTACCCACGAATGATAGCCGATGACCATCGCTGCTTCTCCCACCACCACTGCCATACCCGCTATCCACACCAGGTATTCCCTCTTTGGGCCTGCAAGATCCGCCAGCATCCTTAAACCTATTCCCATGAACAGGAGATTGATCAGGGCTGCAGGCAGCACATGCGGGTCATAAATTTTGGAAGATCTCAGTACCAGAAACAGGAACAGCAGCCAGTTTGCCACTACGATCCAATAAAAAAGGTTCCGGCTTTTCCATAACCTGTAAAGGCCCAGGAACGTCAGGGGCAGCGCAAGGTAGCCCACCGGGTTGCCAAAATAGGTTTTGATGAATTGCCAGTTAAAGAAAGAGCCCATCTGACTGTCATTCACCTTTGCCAGTATACCTCCGAAAAATGCTTTTGAAATAATCAGCGGGTCGCTCAGGACAAAAGGACAGAAGGCAAGAAACGCCAGCAGGAAAATACCCATGGAAATCCGTGCAGCTTTCCAGCCTTCCTTCCCGCTGAGCAGGAATATGCCCGCAAAGAAAAGCGGGGTCATAAAAAGAAAAATCAGGCGTTCGGCAGCCACCAGGCCAAACAAAACCGATAGCGTGATCACCGCAGATCTGTCGAGCCGTTCGGAAAACAGGAGCCTGCAAAGGATACAAATAAAAAAAATGGCGGATATCGCTTCCGGCCGTATGACGGTGGCATTGTTCAGCACCAGGTGCGAGGATACGAGGAGAAGCGCCACACAATAACGGCCGGGCCCGGCCAGCAGGGGATGCTCCTGGCGAAACAAAAACCGCAGGGTCCGGAACATTACCCATAACACGACAAGGAGCTGAACCACCCTGCCTGCTAACAAATAGGGTTCGCGGTTAAACAAATACGCGTATGCCGCTTCGTCCATTATGATGAAAGCGTCCAGGAATCCCGTAAGCTCTGAAAAACGGGTAATAAGATCATAAAACACCGAACAACCGAAAATCACGCCATACATCAGCACGCTGGGAGAAGCGGGCCAATCGAGTATCCTCGGGGTGATCCCGTACCATAGAAATACACCTGAATCGGTTATAAAGCTTTCGTCAAAAGTGTAATAGGAAAGAAAAGGAGGACTGATAACTCCTGAGAAAAAGCAATATCCCCAAAGGACCGCAAACAAAGTGTACAGATAAAACGACCGGAGCTTGTTTTCTCCCATATTATTCCAAGATGACACGGCACATTTTAACCTGGCCTGAAGTTACGTCCGCAAAATTAACAAAATTGCGTCTACCCTCGTCCCCTTTGGTCTCTTATCCCGGAATCGCGTTATTTTACTAACTTTACACCCTCTAATTGTTAGTAACAACAGCGTAAAATGTCTGAATTAAAAAATACAAAACGTTATACCGTCACTGCGGCGCTCATCTATGCCAACGGGCCTATCCATATCGGGCACCTGGCCGGTTGTTATATCCCTTCAGACATTTATGTCAGGTACCTCCGGTCGATCGGGGCCGATGTCACGTTTGTCAGCGGCACCGATGAGCACGGAGTACCCATTACATTACGTGCCAAAAAAGAAGGTCTCACCCCGCAGCAGGTCGTAGACAAATATTACGTGCAGATAAGGGATGCATTTGAAGAATTGGGCATCTCGTTTGACGTCTATTCGAGAACAAGCCGGCAAATACATCATCAGACTTCGCAGGAGATATTTTCAACCCTTTACAACAAAGGGGCGTTCGAGGAAGAAACCACCGAGCAGTATTACGATGAAATCGCCGGGCAATTTCTTGCCGACCGCTATATCATCGGAACCTGCCCTACATGCAATAACCCGGGTGCATACGGCGACCAGTGCGAAAAATGCGGCTCTACCCTGAGCCCCAGGGAACTGGGTAATCCCAAATCTATGCTTTCGGGAGCCCCGCCGGTGCTGAGGGAAACCAAAAACTGGTACCTCCCGCTCGACAAGTTGCAACCGGGCATCGAACGCTTCGTCAACAGCCACCCCGAGTGGAAAACGAATGTAACGGGACAGTGCCAGTCGTGGCTGAAGGAGGGTCTGAAGCCGCGGGCGATGACCCGCGATCTCGACTGGGGGATCAAGGTCCCGCTGCCGGATACGGAAGGCAAGGTACTCTACGTCTGGTTTGAAGCCCCTATCGGTTACATTTCCGCTACCAAAGACTGGCTGATCCAGAAGAACGGCTCTGACGAGGGTTGGGAAAAATGGTGGAAAGACCCCGAAACCAAACTCGTTCACTTTATCGGGAAGGACAATATTGTCTTTCACTGTATCATATTCCCCGCCACTCTGATGGAAGAAGGGACTTACATCCTGCCCGACAATGTCCCGGCCAATGAATTCATGAACCTTGAAGGCGACAAGATATCGACCTCCAGGAACTGGGCAGTATGGCTGCACGAGTACCTCCGGGACCTGCCCGGCAAACAGGATGTTCTTCGGTATGTGCTTACCACCAATAGTCCCGAAACCAAAGACAGTGAATTTACCTGGAGTGATTTCCAGACCCGCAACAACAGCGAGTTGGTTGGCATCTACGGCAATTTTGTCAACCGGGTAGCGGTCCTGGTGCAGAAGTATTATGACGGAAAGATCCCCCAAACCGGGCCGCTTAGCGAGATAGACCTGGAAGTTCTTGCGGAGCTCGCCGCTTTCCCGGAAAGGATAGGACAATCTATCGGGAACTACCGGTTCAGAGAGGCCACCGCTCTTATCATGGAGCTTGCCAGGCTGGGCAATAAGTACCTTGCCGATACACAGCCCTGGCACGAGATCAAGACGAACCCGGCAAGAGTGGAGACAATTCTCAATATTGCCGCGCAGATCGCCGGTGCGCTGGCGATCGTTTCCGAGCCGGTCCTGCCGTTTACCGCCCGGAAAATAAGGGCACAATTCGGCCTGCCGGATCAGAAATGGCCGGATGCCGGTAAACCGGACCTGGTGCTTCCGGGTACGCTCCTGACAGAAAGCAGCCTTCTTTTTGAAAAAATTGAAGACAGTGTGATAGCGGCCCAGATCGAAAAGCTTCACAAAGCAAGAGAGCAGAACATGCTCGAAAGCAAAAGCGTCCCGGATATCAAGCCGGATATCCAATATGACGACTTCTCAAAAATGGATATCCGTATCGCAACGATCCTGGAGGCTGAAGCCGTTCCGAAGAGCAAAAAGCTGCTGAAGCTGAAAGTAGATACCGGCAAAGAAACCAGGATAGTGCTGAGCGGCATCTCCGAGCACTTCAGGCCGGAAGAGATCATCGGCAAAAAAGTACTCTACCTGGCTAACCTCGCTCCGAGGAAAATGATGGGTATGGAAAGCCGGGGAATGATCCTGATGGCTGAAGACCGGAATGGCAGCTTTACATTTCTATCTCCCGAAAACGGCGATATCTGGAACGGAGGGGTGGTGAGCTGACCAAAGCCGGCCCCACCTATTCTTAGTTTCGTTTACAATCCGTTACGCCGGGATATATATATATCTGTTAGTACCTTTACGATATTTTATTTTGTAATATTGTCCTACTGGTTCCGGATGAGTTTATCCGGAAAACGATGACAAATCCCTTTTAGAAAAATCCAAGGCATCCTTATTTAACGTGCTTCATGGAGATAACTGACAACAGAGAGGATACCCGGCTCGTAGTCCTTCTCCGAAGTGGGGATCACGAAGCATTCGGGGCGCTGTACAGGAAATACAGCGCCCCGATCTACAAGAGGCTGCTTAAGCTGACTAAGACCGAGCATATAGCTGAGGAATTGTTACAGGAGATCTTTGTAAAGGTATGGGAGAAGCGTTTCACCATTGTTCCTGAATTATCGTTTAAAGCATGGTTGTATAAGGTGGCCGAACATGAAGTTTTCAGTTTTTATCGTCAACTGGGAAGAAATCGCCGGCTACAGGAGCAGGTAATCGCGCGGTTTGGAGAGATCGCTTTACCTTCCTCCGAAAATACAGTCTTCTTACACGAAAGAAATGAGCTTCTTTATAAAGCCATCAACCAGCTTCCTCCCCAGCGCAGGGAAGCTTTTCTCCTTTGCAGGCTGGAAGGAAAAAGTTATGAGGAGGCCGGTACGATCATGGGCATTTCCCCTTTCACAGTAAGCAACCACCTCGTTAAGGCGAATGCGAGCGTGCGCTCCTTCCTCGCCAAACACCGGGATTCCATTTTTTTGTTTATTCCCCTTCTTTATCAATAATTTTTTTTAAAGAACGATAGTGTGTTTTTTCATCCCACGCATATAAGGGGGAAAAGCACATATGAAAGGCGCATCCTATATCCGTAACCTGTTTGAACGCTTCCTTGCAGGAACCAGCACGCAGGAACAGATGGTCGAGCTGTTCGAATATTTCGGAACCGGGGATGAAACGGAGCTCAGGACGTTGATCCTGCAGAGCATGCATGACGGAGAACCGGATACGGATCAGGTGGATGAGGACCTGCAGGCTCGTTTGGATGCGGTATACGAAGTCACCGGGCGACGCATCATGAATGATATCCCGTTGAGGGAGCCGGTACGCCGCAACATGCCTTTCTGGCGCTATGCTGCCGCCTCTGTAGTGCTTTGCGGGCTATGCTGGCTTGCATTCTGGTATAGCTCGGAGCGTAGATTACCGGCAAAAGTGGCAGTAATCACCCGATATGAGCACAGGAAAATAGATTTACCCGACGGCTCAAAAATCTGGCTGGCCCCTCAGAGCCGGCTGAGTTACCCCGAACGGTTTGAGAGCAACCGAAGGCTTATCTCGCTGACCGGAGAAGCTTTTTTTGAGGTTAGCCGGGATGAGAATCGACCTTTTTTTGTACGATCAGGTGAAATAACCACCCGCGTACTCGGGACCTCCTTCAACATCCAGGCTTATGAAAAAGATTCATCGGTTTCGGTGACGGTTCTCACAGGGAAAGTGTCGGTTTCTGCCAGCCGGGAACCGGCCCTGAACCTCACACCCTTCCAGCGTGCGGAGTACCGTGTAGGGACGAAAAACCTTCAGCTCAGAGATTATCCCGAAGCCCCGGAATTCCTGAACCGGAGAGCGGGCAACCTGAAATACGAGGGGCAGACGATACCTGAAGTGATCAGGGATATCCAACGGATCTACCCGCTGCCGATCGTACTAAAAGGGGATTTTACAAAGTCGGTCTTTTACGGGGAAAAGAAAGCCCGGGACAACGTTCCGGATTTTCTGCGTAATGTGTGTCGTGTCAATAACCTAACCTTCAGAATGCAGAATGATACCATAACCATCGAAGGCGCCAGTTACAGGAAGTAACTGCCCTTCAGACAAAAAAGCCCTTCCTCATAACAAGGAAGGGACGTAGTTAACTGACTAAAACCGGTTGGAATATGTGGCCTGGGAACCCATCCGACCGGCTAAACAACTAACATGTAAAATTATGTATTTAAATCTATCCTGCAAAGTCAGACGTGTAGCTGTGAAGGTTATGAGATGGATTGTCGCCCTGCATTGCCTGCTTATTGCCACCGCATTCACGGTGTATGCCCACGAAGCCAATGGCCAGCTTGTGCTGGAAAAGAGAGTCTTTGTCAGGTTCCGCGTCACTCCGCTGAAGGGCGCTCTGGACGAGCTTGCACAGAAAACCGGATCGACGTTTATGTATGGAGGTGAGGTAGCCAGGAGCACTACGAGGATTACCTTCCGGGCCAGCAACAAACCACTGAAGTATGTATTGGATGAAATCCTGAGGGCAACCGACTTCCGTTATGAAGTAGCTGACGAGAAAATACTGATCCTTCATGAAAGACTGCAGGGCCGGGCCCGTCCGCTATCTACCGAGAACAGGTCTTCTCCTGATGAAAACCGGGGAATGAAAAACGAAATCACGGTTTCGGGAAAAGTGACTGATATGAAAGGAGAAGGACTGCCGGGCGTAAACATCGTGGTCAAAGGAACCCTTAACGGAACGGCCAGCGACGGTACAGGGGCGTTTACTCTGAATGTGCCGCAGGGTGATGCTGTCCTCGTATTCTCGTTTGTTGGATATGTCAGCCAGGAAATCCCGCTCGAGAACCGTACCTGGCTCGATATTGCGATGTCGGAAGATACGAAGGCGCTGGAAGAGCTGGTGGTTGTAGGATACGGTACCCAGAAAAAGCGCGATCTTACCGGAGCGGTTTCCCAGATCAGCGCCACCAGGCTGGAAAATGAGAATCCTGCTTCCGTACAGGACATCCTGAGAGGCAATATCGCCGGGCTGAACGTTGGCTATTCTACTTCAGCCAAACCTGCGAGCTCCCTCCAGGTAAGGGGCCGGAATACGCTGAATGCGAACGGCGACCCCCTGATCGTGCTGGATGGCATCATTTATTACGGCCAGCTTCTGGATATTAACCCTAACGACATCCAGACCATCGATGTGCTGAAAGATGCCAGCTCTGCCGCGGTATATGGCGCCAAGGCCGCCAACGGCGTAATTCTGATTACCACTAAAAGCGGCCAGAAAGGCAAGCCCCGCATTACTTTCAATGTCAATACAGGCCTCACTTCGCTGGCAAATCATCAGCGGCTTTACAGTCCCGACGACTTTCTTACCTTCCGGGCAGATGTACAGCGGAGCATGAATGCAAACCGGGATCCCCTCCGGTATACCAGACCGGACCAGCTTCCATCCGGCATGAGCATCGACGAATGGCTTGCCATGGATGGCTCTACCGGAGATCCTGCCACAGTATGGCTGAACCGGCTCAACCTGAACCAGGTGGAAATCGACAACTACAAGGCCGGGAGATCGATAGACTGGTATCGGAAAATGTTCCAGACAGGAATTCAGCAGGATTATACCGTAAGCGTATCGGGTAAAGGGGAAGGGCTGTCTTACTACCTCTCGCTTGGCTACCTGGATAATGAAGGAATCATAGTGGGCGACCGCTACCGTACCTTCCGCTCCCGTCTCAACATAGAAGGGCAGATAGCGCCATTTCTGAAAGTCGGTGTCAACACACAGTTCAGCAACCGGGACGAAAGCTTTGTGCCATATACCTGGTCCTATATGGTCAATGCCTCCCCATGGGGCTCGGAATATGGTAGCGACGGAAGGTTGCGGCTGAGCCCTCAGGACGACCAGATCGCGCCAAACCCGTCCCTGGCCCACGCCTATACCGACCGGATGAGCAAATATAACACCCTGATCAGCAGTCTGTATTCTGTAGTAACATTACCATTCGGGATAAGCTATCAGCTCAATTTCTCCCCCAGGCTGGAAGGTTACCGGTATTTCAACCATCAGTCCGCAGAAAATCCGCAATGGGCCCCGGCCGGAGGTTACGCACAAAGAGAACAGCTTGACATCTACAACTGGCAGATCGATCACCTCGTAAAATGGAAGAAAACGTTTGGCAAGCACCATGATCTGGACGTCACCCTGCTGGCCAATATGGAAAAGTACCAAAGCTGGATGGACCGGATGGAAAATAGCAACTTCGACCCCAGCGATCAGCTCGGCTTCCACAACATAGGAGTAGGCAGCAATCCTGTCATTAACAGCAATGACGAATACGGTACCGCCGATGCCCTGATGGCGCGGCTGTTTTATTCCCTTAAAAACCGGTATATGCTGACGCTGTCGGTCCGGCGCGACGGGTATTCGGCATTCGGGCAGAAGAACCCCCGCGCTACTTTCCCGGCAGCAGCGCTGGGGTGGGTGATCAGTGATGAACCTTTCTTCAGGGCCGGCTGGCTTAACTACCTGAAGCTGCGCGCTTCCTACGGCCTCAACGGGAACCGGGACATCGGCCGCTATGTGGCTGTTTCCGATCTCACCGCAGGAAAATACCTGCATGTGACTTCATCAGGCACTGTCAACCAGGTCTCGATGCTATATGTGAACCGAATGAGCAATGACAACCTGCAGTGGGAAAAAAAATCTTCCCTTAACTTCGGAATCGACTTTTACCTCCTGAACAACCGGATCAGCGGAAGCATGGAAGCATACACCATGACCAGCAGCAACCTGCTGGTGCAGCGATCACTTCCAAACGTGACCGGCTTCCGTTCGGTATGGGACAACCTCGGCGAAATACGAAACAAAGGCCTTGAGCTCAACCTCACTTCCTACAATATATCCCGCCCTCTGTTCTCCTGGAACTCCACTCTGAATTTCTCACTGAACCGCAATAAGATCATCAGCCTCTACGGCGACCGCGAAGACGTGCTCGATACCCAGGGGAACGTTATCGGAAGCCGTGAGCCGGACGACATCACCAACAAGTGGTTCATCGGCCAGCCGCTGGATGTGATCTGGGACATAAATATACAGGGGGTTTACCAGCTCGGCGACGAGGAGCTTGCAGCAAAATATGGTGTTAAACCAGGCGATTTCAGGCTGGAGGATGTCAACGACGACGGGAAATATACCGACGCCGACCGCCAGTTTCTCGGGTACCAGGAGCCACGGCTCCGCTGGACGCTCCGCAACGAATTCAGGCTGTTCAAATGGTTCGATGTATCCTTTATGCTTTACTCCTACTGGGGGCACATGGGTGCCTTCAATACAGCGAAAAACCAGAACGGGTACATGGACCGCGTCAACGCCTATATACAGCCCTATTGGACCGTAGACAACCCGATCAACGACTATGCCCGGCTTTCTTCCAGCGACGGAAGCGCTTCCTACAATGTGTACCGGGACAAATCTTTCGCCAGGCTCGAAAATATTTCGGTTGCCTACACCTTTCCGCAGGACCTCGTCAGCAAGCTTTCTCTTGGCGGCGCCAAGGCTTACTTTACCATCCGGAACGCGGCCGTATACAGCCGCCAGTGGAATTTCTGGGACCCGGAAAGCGCGCAGCCTACTCCGCGTACTGCCACGCTGGGCGTAAACATTACGCTTTAAACTCCAGACGGACCTAGCAAAAACTACATGATTTTCAACCAGTTATATATACCGGAAGATGAAAAAGATATTTTGTAAAGTTTTGGGGAATATAGCAGGGGTTTACCTTCTGATCATAGCAGGCAGCTGCAGTGACGCATTTCTGAAACCTCAGCCCCTGTCCTTTTTCTCGCCGGACAGGACATTCTCCAGCCCGGAAGCGTTACGCAGCGGGCTGGTTTCGTGCGAGAACCTGCTCCGGGAGGAATGGCTGGGTACGGGATCGCCGCTAACGACACAGATGGTCTTCTCCGAAACGGCTATAGAAGGCACCACCGATGCAGCGCGGCCTTCACAAAACCTGAACCTGCAGATTACCCCTGACGCAGACCTGGATAATTCGGCTACCACCAGGATTGGCTGGTACTGGCAGAAGTACTATGAAGGGATCCGCTATGCCAACACCGTCATCAACCGCATCGACCAGCCCACCTATTCCTCGGAACAGGATCGGAATGCCATCCTGGGCGCTGCTTATTTTCACAGGGCTTACCGCTACTACGGGCTCTGCCACGAATTCGGGGATGTGCCGCTGGAACTGAAAGAAAGGACCTCCCCAAAGCTGGACTACTATTCTACACAAAGAGAGGTGATCCTGCGTAAAATGAAGGAAGACCTGGAATTTGCCCAACAGTGGGTGACCGACGACGTCGATAAGGGAGAGGTGACCAAAGGGGCGGTAAGCACCCTGCTGACCAAGGTCAACCTCTCGCTGGGACTGTTCGACGACGCCATTCAATCAGCCACCAACGTGATCGATGGCGGTCGCTACGCGCTCATGCAAGACCGGTTTGGCGCAGATAAAGCCGATCCGGCCCGGAATGTAGTCTGGGATCTGCACCGCCCCGAAAACAAGTCGCTGGGAGAGAACCGGGAAGCCCTGATGCTGGTGATAGACCGGCGCAACATAGAGGGGAATTATTTAGGGAGCAATGGTAGTAACATCATGTACAACGCGGTGCCGCTGTGGTGGAACGGGATCCTTACACCGGCCGGCAACAGAGGTACGGTAGACCAGGCGGGCATCGAGCTCGACCAGGTGACGCCTTATGGTCGCGGTGTGGGTAAAGCCCGCGCCACCTGGTATACCACGCACATGGTCTGGGGAGAGAAGGAAAAAACCGACCTGCGGCATGCACCCGGAAACTGGATGAAGATGGAAGACCTGGTATACAATCATCCTAACCTGAAGACCATCGGCGATCCGTATTACGGGAAACCGATCCGGCTTTTCAGCGAAACCGGCGTGCTTCTCTGCAACGATACGATCCGTAACTGGTTCGAATGGCCCCAGTACAAGCTGTTCGTCCCGGATCTGGACCGGATTCCTGCGCTCGGAGGCCGAAGCGACTGGTATGTGCTCCGTCTGGCGGAAACCTATCTTTTGCGCGCCGAAGCCCATTTCTGGAAGGGTGACCTGACCCATGCCGCAGCCGATCTGAACAAAGTCAGGGTACGGGCCAAAGCCGTTCCTCTTTCGGCGGAGGAAATTACGATCGGCACCGTACTTGATGAAAGGGCTCGTGAACTGTATTATGAAGAGCACCGTAAAGTAGAGCTTACCAGGATCGCATACATCCTTGCGCAAACCGGTAAACCGGCCTATAACGGGAAAACCTATTCCACAGCGGATTTCCCGGAAAACAACTTCTGGTATGACAGGATCATGGAAAAAACGGAATTTTATAACAAAGGGGCCGTAACCCGGTACGGGAATCCATATACCATGAGCGCCTACCATGTGCTCTGGCCGATCCCCTCAAGCGCTATCAGCGGCAATACCAAGGGGGTCATCAATCAGAATAAGGGTTACGCAGGCTATGAAAATAACCTGCCGCCCCTCACATCGATCAGCGAGGATTGATTTTCAGTTAAGTCAGTTACGTAATTAATAAACCATTTATTTATGAAAATGAATAAGAGTAATCGCCGGGAATTCATTGAAAATGCTATAAAGGGCTCCGCCGCCCTGGCTGTGGGCGGAGTACTGCCGGGCTTTAGCGCCCGGAGCTACGCAGGGATCCCCGGCGCCAACGAGCGCATCAATGTAGGGATCATGGGAGTCAATAACCGGGGAGGTGCGCTGGCCAATAATTTTGCCGCACAGCCTAATAGCCGGGTCATTCATATTTGCGACGTAGATAAAAGGGCCTCTGAAAAGTGTATTGCCGCGGTTCAAAAAGTGCAGGGTACAGCCCCGGCTGACACACCCGACTTCAGAAAAGCCCTTGAAGACAAGCAGATGGATGCCCTGGTCATTGCCGCGCCGGACTTTTGGCACGCGCATGCCTCTATCTGGGCGCTCAAAGCCGGAAAGCATGTATATGTTGAAAAACCATGCAGCTACGACCCCAACGAAGGAGAACTGCTCGTAGCCGCATCCAAAAAGTATAAAAGCGTGATCCAGATGGGAAACCAGAGACGCTCCTGGCCCAATATCATCAGGGCTATGGAGGAGCTTCATGCCGGGGTAATCGGCCGGGTCTACTTCGGAAAGGGCTGGTATGCCAACAACCGGCCAAGCATCGGCAAAGGAAAGGAGGTAGCGGTGCCCGACTGGCTGAATTATGAGCTTTGGCAAGGGCCCGTGCCCAGGAGACCGTATCGCGACAATCTTGTGCACTACAACTGGCACTGGTTCTGGCATTGGGGAACGGGAGAGGCTGTGGGGAACGGGGTCCATATGCTTGATATGCTGCGCTGGGGAATGGGCGTGGAATATCCCGTTCGGGTAACCTCTGCGGGTGGACGATACCGCTATCAGGACGACTGGGAAACCCCCGATACCCAGATCATCACCTGGGAATTCGATAATAACAGCAGTATCCTGTGGGAGGCCAGGAGCTGTAACGGGCACGGTGTGGACGGCGTCGGGGTAGGAGTTGCATTTTATGGCGAAAACGGATCTCTGGTGATCGACGGAAACGGATACCGGGTGTATGACCTGAAAAATAAAGAAGTAAAAGAAGCAAAAACCGGGAGTGAAATGAACCTGCTCGACCGGACCAATCCCTCCCGGAACCTGGACTCGCTGCACATTCAGAACTTTTTCGACGGCATCAAGAAGGGGGCCACGCTCAATGCCGATATCCCCAACGGACATATCAGCACGCTCCTCTGCCAATTGGGGAATATCGCCTGGAGAACGGGAGAGGTCCTGCAAACCGACCCGAAGAACGGCCGCATCCTCAATAGCTCCAAAGCCCGCAAGCTCTGGGCCAGGGAATACGAACCCGGCTGGGAGCTAAAGATCTGAACCATACATCTGATTGTTAATCTTCTGTTTACCCTGCCTGGCCTGAAAGCCAGGCAGGGCAGGTAAACGCGTGCCTATGAAAACATCTGCCAAAGCGCCGGAAAGCGTGTCAGTACAGTCCCTCACAAAGGCCCAAACCAACCGGTCTATTTTCCTGATCGGTATGTTATTCTTTGTGTTCGGCTTCGTCACCTGGATCAATGCCATCCTTATTCCCTATTTCAGGATCGCCTGTGAGCTGTCCAATTTCCAGTCCTATTTTGTTACCTTCGCTTTCTATATTTCCTATTTTGTAATGTCCATACCTGCCTCTTTCCTGATCAGGGCGGCAGGTTTTAAAAAAAGCATGCAGGCGGGCTTCATTACGATGGCAGCCGGCGCTTTTATTTTTGTACCGGCGGCACTGAGCCGTACCTACGGTGTGTTTCTGCTGGGGCTTTTTACTATCGGCATCGGCCTGGCTATTCTGCAATCTGCGGCAAATCCCTATATCACCATTCTCGGGCCAAAGGAGCGTGCAGCGCAGCGTATCAGCATCATGGGTATCTGCAACAAAGGAGCCGGGATACTGGCGCCCCTGATTTTTTCCATATTTCTCCTCAGGCCTGAGGACAACGACCTCATTGCCTCGCTTCCTGCCTTGCCGTTCGCAGAAAAAGAGCTGATCCTGGACGACCTGATCCGGCGCGTCATTGTTCCGTACCTCTGTCTCGGGACAGTGCTGACAGGGCTGGGCATTGTGGTAAAGCTGTCCCCGCTCCCGGAGATCAACACAGATGGACATCCCGGCGACAGTAGCCCGGGTCAACCGGAAAAAACCAGTATTTTCCAGTTCCCCTACCTGTTTTTAGGTGCAGTGGCCATTTTTGTTCATGTAGGGACCCATGTGATCGCCATCGACACCGTAATCGGTTATGCAAGGTCAATGGGACTGTCGCTGTCAGAGGCCCGTGTATTCCCCTCTTACACGCTCCTGGCCACGCTGTGCGGATACATTATCGGGATTATCCTGATTCCTAAATGGGTGAGCCAGCTCAACGTTTTCCGGTGCTGTACTTTGCTGGGCACCGCGCTTTCCGTAGCTGTACTGATGGTACGCGGCGAAATCTCGTGGCTGGGATACGCCGCAGATGTATCGCTCTGGTTTGTGGTGTTGCTCGGGCTCGCCAATTCGCTGATATGGGCCGGGATATGGCCCCTTGCCCTCGATAACCTGGGCCATTTTACCAAGCTGGGCGCCTCTATCCTGATTATGGGCTTGTCGGGTCAGGCGATCATGCCTCTCCTGTACGGACGCCTGGCCGACCTCTACGATGACCGGTCCGGTTATGTAGTGCTGCTGCCCTGTTACCTTTACCTGATTTTTTACGCATTTCTTGGCTATCGCATCCGGCGCTGGTCCCCTGCTCAGAAAAGCAGCCTGTAACCCTGACGGGACATCCGGCAACAAATAACAATAATACTAACGAACGTTTTAAAGATGATTCAGACCTTTGAGAAAGACCTGCTGAAAGTCAGGATACTACCCGACCGTGCAACGCTCGGACAAGACGCCGGCGGGCGCATCGCAAACAAGATCAGGCAGCTGCTCGAACAGAAAGCCATTGTCAATCTGGTCTTCGGGGCTGCTCCCTCACAGGATGAAACCCTGGAAGCCCTTATTGAGAGCCCGGGTATCGACTGGACCCGGATCAATGCATTTCATATGGATGAATATATAGGCCTTGAACCGGAATCCCCGCAACGCTTCGCCCATTACCTCAAATACCATTTGTTCGACCGGGTCCCGTTCAGGGAAGTGTTCCTGATCGACGGCAACGCTCCCGACCCGGAGAAGGAATGCCTGCGATACGCCGCACTGCTCGAACAATATCCCCCCGATATCACATGCCTGGGAATAGGCGAAAATACCCACATAGCGTTCAACGACCCGTATATTGCCGATTTCAATGATCCTGCCCTGGTGAAAGTGGTCGACATGGATCTGCAATGCCGGACGCAGCAGGTAAACGATAAATGTTTCGATACTATCGAAGAAGTACCGCGGCAGGCCATTACGCTTACCGTTCCGGCGCTGTTCCGGACGGCACATGCGTTCTGTATGGTCCCGGGTCGCTCCAAGGCACAGGCAGTGCAGCTCACCCTGACCAGCGTTAAAGTAACGAACAGGTACCCTGCAACCATCCTGCGCACCCACCCGGACGCTGAGCTTTTCATCGATCCCGACAGCGGATCACTTCTCCCCGGCACTTTCTGAATCTAAATAAAGCACACCGGGCCAGACCGTAAAGGTGCAAGGAAGAAAAAACCTTACTTCTGAAGTATCGTAAACTCCACTCTCCTGTTGGCCTGCCGGCCTTCGGGAGTATCGTTCGTGGCTACGGGCCTGCTTTCCCCGTATCCAACGCTTTGGACCCTGTCCGGTTCTATGCCTTTTTCGATAAGATAAGTCCTCACCGCATTCGACCGATCCTGCGACAGCTTCTGGTTGGTAGCGTCCGTACCTTCACTGTCGGTATGCCCGCCCAGTTCGACCCGCATCGTCGGATGTTCTTTCAAAGTCTGTACCATCTGATCGAGTTCCATCCTCGATTCGGGCTTCAGCCTTGAACGCGCAGTCTCAAAAAAAATGTTGTTGAGCCTTACCACTCCGCCTACTTCTATCGGAACTACCTTCAGCGTTTTGTCCAATTCCTGGTATGTTCTCAGATTCAGAGTATCCCTGCTTCCGCCTGCAATAGCGACGACATATCCGCTGTCTTTTTCAGGCGCATCACTATTCGCCCGGGCAACGGTGTCTTTGCCGGCCGGCTTATCTCCTTTTCCGGTATCAGAAGTATCTTTCTTCTCAACTGCAGCCGTGACATTTTCCGCAGGTTTGTCTTTTCCCTTATCTGCGACCAGGTCGGTAGCACCGCCTTTCCCGGATGCGGAATCTGCTGTGCTTTCCGGCGTAACAGGCCCGCTGCTGACGATGAGGTCTCTCTGCCGCGCCTTAGCCATCGTAGAATCTGTCAGATCTATCAGCTCCGTCTCGGCAACAAAGCCGGGTACGACAGGCCGCATGGAATAGATCTTTCCGTGGGGCAGGGTAAATTTGTACTCGCCGCTTTCGGGATTGGTCGTAGCCGTGCCCATCTCCTTTCCGTCGGGAAATGAATTGAACATTATCATCGCGTCTACCGGCTGCCCTGTCTTGTGATCCATTACCTTGCCCGAAATCATGATCACCGGATCGGGCAACGTTTCGTCTTTCTTTGCGATAATGGTCATATCCGGCTTCTTCGGCATGGAGTCTGCCGGCTCCGGCTTGCGAAGCGACAACCTGTAGACATCCCCTTTTTTGGTTTTTCCCGGATCGTTGCTCGACCAGTAGGCATAGTCCCCAGCTGCAGCAACGGTATAGTACCCTTCAAAGCCGGGGGTATTAACGGAAGGCCCCAGGTTAACCGGTTTCGTCCACTTTTTCCAGGTAGCATCCAGCCGTCGCGTAGAATAGATGTCATTGCCGCCCTGGCCGCCCGGCCTGTCGCTCGAAAAATAAAGCGTGATCCCGTCGGCAGCAAGGAAAGGGGTGGTTTCCATATACCCGGGTGTGTTGACATCCGGACCGAGGCTCTGGGGTTTGCTCCACTTTCCATCCTTATCTTTAAAGCTCACGTACAGATCGTCGTTTCTCCCCTTCTTTTTATCGCTGAACGACATGATGAGCGTCTGGCCGTCGTTGGACAGGAAACCGCAGTCGAATTCGCCTTTGCTCAGCTTCTCGTAATCAGGTATTTCTATTGTTTCGGGGGCCGACCAGCTCCGGCGTACCCGTTTGCTTATTGAAAAACCCCGGGTCTGGTATACACCTTTGTTATAAGATCCTTTGAGGAGGACGGTATTCCCGTCGGGAGTAATGCTGTAGATAGCGTTGTAAACATCCTTATTGACGATATTGGGCATCCTTACGGCATTGCCCCAGCGATTGTTCCTGAACTCCGAATACCAGACATCCTGGCTTCCGTTTTCGCCATGCGCATTCTGCGGGTGGCTGATCCTGGAAAAAAACAGCGTTTTACCGTCCGGTGAAATGACCGGTCCTATTTCGTTGTATTCAGAATTGATGGTTTCTCCCATTAATTCCGGCGTATTGGACGACTGACCGAAAAAAGGGAGAGGGATGACCAGGCAAAAAACAAGCCAGAAACTCCCTGAAAAGGACCGATGTATCATTTTCGCAATCCCATACTTTATTATTACAGAGAAGTGTTGCTACCGGGAATACAACGAAAGCATTCCCCGGCATATTATTCCTACAAGGTTGCAAACCGGATCATCCCGGACAACAACCCTTCGATTTCTTCGTGCACCCGGACAACGGCGCGGTTCTCCGGCCTGAGGAACTGCTCTTCAACCGCTCTGTCCAAATGAGCAAGGAGATGATCATAAAACCCGTTTGTATTCAGGATCCCCACCGGGCCGCTGAATATCCCGAGCTGCGACCACACCAATACTTCAAACAGCTCATCCAGGGTTCCGTAGCCGCCCGGCAGAACGATGATGCCTTCTGCAAGCTCCACCATTTTTAACTTCCGCTGCTGGAGTGTCTCCACGATATGGATCTCCGTCAATCCCCCGTGCATCGCTTCCAGCTTTCCAAGGAAATCGGGGATTACCCCTACGACCTGCCCCCCGTTTTCCAGCGCTGCATCTGCGACCTTACCCATAAGACCGGCCCGGGTACCGCCGTATACGATGCGGATACCGCGTCCGGCCAGGGCTTTTCCTGCTTCATACGCTACCCGGGTATATTCAGGTCTGCCAAAAGCAGAGCCACAATAAATTGCTACCGACTTCATTTCAGGGGCCAGTTGAAAAAAAAGAGTACATTTTCATGTACCCCTTTTCCTATCAGCTACTTATACTGACGACTATACATTCATCAATGATTCACGACGGCGCATTTTACCTGCCGGTATACCGAACATCATTTTGAACCTGCGGCAGAAATAAGCGGTATCCTTGTAACCGACTTCCGCCCCGATAGCCCTGATGCTCTTTTTGGAAGTGCGGAGCAGGTCTACGGCCTTTTCCATCCGCTGATATTCGATATAGTCCTGCGGGTTGATCTGGGTCAGCATCTTAAAATACTGCCCCACATAGTCTTCCGAGACGTTGGCGACATTCGCGAGTACCTTATTTGAAAGGTCTCCTCCCAGGTTATCTTTGATATAGGCAAAGATGTCGATGAGCCGGGGATCTTTAAAATAGGTACTGTTGGTCACCAGTTGCTCCACAAACAGCTTATGCTCCAGGATATACCTGATAATTTCGATCACAACCTCTTCGGTCTTTATCTTGATGATCCTTCCCTTCCCCGCCGTGTCGGTCATATCCTCACGGAGGATCTGGTTGATGGTCTGGGCGATCCCTTCGCTGTACTTGATCACAAACGGGGGGATGTCAAGCGAGGTAAAGAAATTGACCGTATCGAAAACTTTAGCCTCAAAAGAAATCAGGCCGAACGAATTGCTCAGGTCGCCTATTTTTTCAGGGTCGTTAACAGCGTGGAAATAGGCATCGCGATTGGTCATAAACTCCTCGTTCGAAACGGGCTTGGACATCGCCTTGTTTCCATAGGTTACGGTAGCGTGCTTACCGCCGGGAATAAACAACATATCGCCCTTGTCAATTTTCACAGGTTCTTCATCGCCAAACGACACTTCTCCATCATAAAGTATGGTAAGAGAATTCTGTACGTCGTAAAAATTCCTGATAGTAATAGGCTGGAGAATCTGGATATTACGGGCTCTCACAAATTTCACACCCAGCGATTCTATAATCTTATTATAATCTTCCATGATATTGATCCGTTGGCTAAATGTAACACACCGTACTACAAAAACAACATAATTTGTACAAATCTAATAAATTGCACAAAACCAATACAAGGATTCGTTTTAAAAAAAAGTATTTTTTTTTGCTCCTGGGGCTACATCTTCTGTATACTTCCGCCAAAAGATCAATAAAATCACAAAAAGAGCACATCAGAGGAGCTCTCTGGCTATCACAATATTTTGAATTTCCGAGGTACCTTCGTATATCTGGGTGATCTTGGCGTCGCGCATCATCCTCTCTACATGGTATTCTTTCACATAGCCATAGCCACCGTGTACCTGGACAGCTTCGGTCGTCGTCCACATGGCGGTTTCTGATGCGAACAGCTTTGCCATCGCGGCTTCCTTCACAAAATCCTTGCCCTGGTCCTTCAATACCGCCGCCCGCAGTACCAGCAGCCTGGCCGCATCGATCCTAGTAGCCATCTCAGACAATTTAAATTGAATTGCCTGGTGCTCGAATATGGGTTTTCCAAACGCCTTGCGCTCGCGGGCATATGCAAGCGACCTCTCAAAAGCCCCGCTTGCTATACCGAGCGCCTGGGCCGCAATGCCTATCCTTCCCCCGTTCAGCGTGCCCATCGCAAACCTGAAGCCGAAGCCGTCTTCTCCTATGCGGTACGACTTGGGCACCCTGACATCGTTAAACATAAGAGAATGGGTATCGGACGCCCTTATTCCCATCTTATTTTCCTTTTTCCCCACTTCAAACCCGGGCAGACCCTTCTCGATGATGAGACAATTGATCCCCCGGTGCTTTTTCTCATAGTCTGTCTGGGCCACGACCATACAAACCGAGGAGATCCCCCCGTTTGTGATCCAGTTTTTGGTCCCGTTGACCAGGTAGTGGTCGCCCTTGTCTATGGCGGAGGTCCGCTGCGAAGTCGCATCCGACCCTGCCTCCGGCTCGGAAAGGCAGAACGCGCCTATGATCTCACCGGTTGCCAGCCGCGGGAGATACTGCTCCTTCTGCTCAGGTGTCCCGTATTTTTCCAGCCCCCAGCATACGAGGGAGTTATTAACCGACATGATCACAGCCGCCGACGCATCTACTTTCGCGATCTCCTCTATGGCGAGAACATAGGAAACGGTGTCCATTCCCCCGCCCCCGTATTCCGGCGATACCATCATACCCAGGAAGCCCATTTCTCCCATTTTCTTCAGCAGCTCCTTGTCAAAAGCCTGGTTTTCATCCCGTTCGATCACTCCGGGCAATAGCTGGGTCTGCGCAAAATCCCGGGCCGCTTCCCTGACCGCGACCTGCTCTTCGGAAAAATCAAAGCTTAAGCTCCCAGATGTATTTACAGATGCCATAGCTGTATTTACTTAATGATTTTTTGATAGTCAATACGACCAAAAATAGAGGTCTTTATCCGCTTATCCAATTAATCCTGAAGAGGGCGTTCCTGCACCGGCCGGTTCACTGAAAATGAAATAGCTCAAACCCCCGCAAATGGCATTAAAAACGAACCGCTATATTTGCAGGGCCTCAGAGATCGCAGGTTCAGAAAAAATATAAAACCATTAAGAGATTAAGAACATTAAGAGCACCTTAACTACCCTTAATTCCTTAATGGTTCAAAAAACATCACCCAATGCCCATTATTACAGTATTTTATATCAAGCTGCTTTTGAGCGCCGTACTGACCTCAGCCATTCTCTGGTCGCTCTGGAAAGCGGAATACTTTGAAAAATGGCAGGCTCAGAATGATTCGCTGGCATTCATGGCAGGTTTTATCCTTTTCAGGCTGCTCCCGTGGACCATCATTTTCATTATCCTTGATTTCGATCCGAGAGGCGATGTCCCGTTTTTCTTCTATAAGGCGGAACATGCCAAAATAGGAGGATTTGTATACCGCGATTTCTGGTCCTACCATGCGCCTCTCTATCCTTATATCATCAGCCTGCCTTTATGGCTCTGGCACAACCCGCGGGCGATCGTGCTGCTGATGGTCCTGATGGAGACGCTGATATTATGGTTCACCTACCGGACTTACAAGCCCATGAAAAAAAATGCGCTGCAGCTCGCGTTCCTGTACTGGCTCCTTCCGGCATCTTTTATGTATATCATGATCGACGGGCAGGAAGAGATCTGGTTCTGGGGAATCGGGCTGCTGATGTGGCGGTATCTTATGAAGCACCGGGAGCATTACGAGACCGGCCTGGGCTTGTTATTCGCGCTCGCGCTCCTCACCCTGAAAGTTACTTTTATTTTCCTCCTCCCGGCCATATTGCTGGTAGTAAAGCGGCCGGTTAAAATGTTGCTTGCCATGGCCGCAGTCGGTATCCCGGTCGTGGGCTTCATGTATTATCACATCGGCGATCTTTTCCTGATGCCCATCCGTCATACGGAACAGCTGATGACGCCTAACCTGTTTTCCATCACCCGGCCTTTTATTGAATGGTTTGTGCACATCGATTCTACCAATTCCACCATGGTCAACTGGATCGGGCTGCTCTTTACGGTTCTTCTGCCGTGCCTGGCTGCCTGGAAATCCCGGGCAAAGCATCTTTCCCTGACCTTCCCGGGCCTGTTCATTCTCTCCTACTGCGGCATGATGGTATTCCAGGCGAGCGCGCCGGGAGCATACGTCATCGCCTTTATTATC
Source organism: Spirosomataceae bacterium (assembly GCA_037191015.1). GTDB lineage: Bacteria > Bacteroidota > Bacteroidia > Cytophagales > Spirosomataceae > Ravibacter. The sequence goes on along the minus strand of JBBCKD010000010.1, from coordinate 656,411 downwards.
CTGGTGGTTTTCCAGCTTGTGGATGTGAACGAGTGGAAGGACATTCTTGTTATTACGGCTTTGGGCTGGCTCACGGTAATTCAGCCTTTTGTAAATGTCTATATCGGCCAGCCTGATTATCTCTCCTTCGGGATGTTCGGTCAGCCTGAGCACCTGCTCGATATTACGCTCCAGCTCCTGAATGTGCTCTGCTTCGTATGGATCATCGTAAAAGCCTGGAACGATGTCGTCACCCCTAAAACGGCCCCTGTGAAATGGACATAGTGCTGGCTAAGCTGGCCATCTGCGGCCTCTGCGTATTGTTTATCCTGCTGGCGCTCGGCCGCGAAGGGCAGATCGGGAAGCTTGCGGCGACGATTCACCCGATGCTATGGGTTACCGGCCTGTGGGTTGTCTTCAGGCTGCTGCCTTTCCTGATCGTTTTCGTTTTCCTGGGCATATCGCCTACATCCGATGTAAACGGCTTCTGGTATATGGCTGAAAACGCAGCCGCGGGAAAGCTGGTTTACCGTGATTTCTGGTCGCCGTATTCCCCTTTTTATTCTTACGTGCTGGCAATAGGCGCGCTCGTCTGGCATAACCCGAAGGTAATCGTACTGATCATGCTGGTTGTGGAAGGTATTACGGTTGCTCTCTCCTACTTCTTTTACCGTCCTGTGCTGACAAAGGCAAAGTTCTGTTTCCGGTCACTCATTTATTTTATTCTTCCCGGTTCTCTTATACTGTGCGTGCTGGGGGCGCAGGAAGACATATGGATGTGGCTTTTCTTTGTACTTGCAGTGTTGGTGAAAAGAAAAACGGGAAGCGTCGTTTTCTACAGTTTTATGCTCGCGCTGGGGATACTCGCCACTAAGGCGATTTTTGTCCTGTTCCTGCTGCCCCTGTTCCTGCTGGAAAAAGAAAAAATCAGATTCTGCTGGCCGCTGGTCCTGAGCGGGGCGATCAGCGTGGCCCTGCTGTACGCAACAGTCGGCACGGAATTCCTGCAGCCGGTCGGCGAAGCCGGTACGCTGAGAGCGCCCAATGTCGTATCGGTCGTTAACCCCTGGCTGTTCGATTCGGTGGGCATGGGCGAAAGCTTCTGGAATTGGGCCGGACTGCTGTGCACGCTCCTTGCCGGCGGCCTGGCTGCGCTCAGATGGCGGGATGAAGAATTTACCATATCAGCTTCAAAGGTCTTTATCGTCATGTACGCCACGCTTATGATCGTTCAGCAAAGCGCATACAGCAATTATATCTTTATTTTCCTGCTGCCTTTCACGCTTTTGCTTACCGATCTCCGCAACAGGAAGCTGATAGCGTTTCTGGTTATTTACAATATATTGTGTACTGTACACCCGTCGTTCTGGTGGCGCTCGGGAATGCCCAAATACTATTCCCCGGGAGCTATTTTCGAAAATACGGCTTCCCTCATCGATTACTCAATGCAGCTTTCGATCGTACTTCTTACCCTCTGTCTGATCCTGTATACATTAAAATCAGGCCGGAACCCCATTAAAAGAATAGGCTGAAATGTTTGGGATAAACTTCCCTATTTTACGTATCTTGCGGCCCCGTTCCGAACTATTCGGGGTTCGGAACCATATGTCCATCAAATAAATAAAATCCAACTATGAACATCGCACTGGTAACCGGGTCAGCCGGTCTTATAGGAAGCGAATCTGTTGCATTCCTATCTGACAAATTCGACCTGGTGATTGGTATTGACAATAACCTTCGTCAGTATTTTTTCGGCAAAGACGGGAACACAGACTGGAACCGCAGCCGTATTGAGCAATCATTCTCCAATTACAGGCATTACGCCGCCGACATAAGAGAAACATCCCAGCTGGAGCCTATATTCAAAGAGTACGGAACAGACATCAGGATGGTGGTTCACACCGCTGCCCAGCCGAGTCATGACTGGGCCGCAAAGGAGCCTTTCACCGATTTCGGAGTAAACGCGACCGGCACGCTTAACCTGCTCGAGATGACGCGCCTTCACGCTCCCGAAGCAGTATTCATATTCACTTCGACCAATAAGGTATATGGCGATAATCCAAATTACCTTCCCCTGGTCGAGCTCGAAACCCGCTGGGAGATCGACCAGAATCACCCTTACTTTGAAAACGGGATCGACGAGCAGCACAGCATCGACCATACCAAACATTCCGTTTTCGGAGCGTCCAAAGTAGCTGCCGATATCATGGTCCAGGAATACGGCCGGTATTTCGGGTTAAAGACCGGTATTTTCCGCGGCGGATGTCTCACAGGCCCCAATCATTCGGGAGCTCAGCTGCACGGTTTCCTGGCTTACCTGATGAAATGCGCCATTACCGGCAACCACTATACCATTTTCGGGTATAAGGGAAAACAGGTGAGGGACAACATTCACAGCCATGACCTGGTGAATATGTTCTGGCATTTCTACCAGAACCCCCGTCCGGGCGAAGTTTACAATGCCGGCGGCGGCAGGTTCGCCAACTGCTCCATGCTGGAAGCGATCACGCTGTGTGAAAAAATCACGGGCAATAAAATGAGCTATTCCTATTCTGAAACCAACAGGATAGGCGACCATATCTGGTACATCAGCGACCTCAGCAAATTCAAGAGCCACTATCCGGGCTGGAACTGGCAGTACGGGCTTGAGGAAACACTGGTGCAGATCCACGACGGCATCGCGTCCCGGCTGGCCGGAAGTACAGTCTAACTTCATGCCATGACCATCGGTTTTGACACATCCCCCCTGATCTACCGGCTACCCGCTTTTGCAGCTGCAGGTTGGGGGGATGGTTTTTTTTACATACCTCAAGCACTATACATTAACCCGAAAGCCTGACAATTATATCTCTTCGTACTCCATGTTTTTAAGAAAAAAGAATCTTAATCTGCTTTTTGCTACCGGTTGCCTTTGTCTCATGTCCACCCTCCGGGTGCATGCCCAGCAGGCCCCTTTCGATACCGTCCGGGCCAGGCGGTTTGACATGGGAAAAATGTGGACTTTCGAAAACCCGCCCGTAGATTATTTTAAAGAGACCTATAACCTGACGACAGGTAAGGAGTGGTTTGAAAAGGCGCAGCTTGCTGCGTTGAGATTTTCGACATACTGCTCCGCGTCATTTGTTTCCCCGGAAGGTCTCATCATGACCAATCATCACTGCGCCCGTGAATCGGGCGTGGCCGTTCAGAAACCCGGTGAAGACCTGAGCGCAACCGGCTTTTACGCGACAAAGCTGTCTGACGAAAGAAAGGTGCCCGAGCTCTTCGTTGATCAGCTCGTTAAAATAGAGGACATCACGAAACGGGTACAGGACATTGAAAAGCAGGGCGAAGACGACTACGAAAAGCTGACGTTACGCGACCAGGGGCTCGAAAATATCGTAAAGGAATACAGCGAGCTCCCCGACTGGAAAGGGCTCGAGATCCAGGCGGTGACCCTGTACAGCGGGGGGAAGTTTTCTCTCTACGGCTTCAAACGCTACGATGATGTGAGGCTCGTTTTCATGCCTGAGCTCGACCTCGGCTTTTTTGGCGGAGACCCTGACAATTTCACTTACCCCAGGTATAATCTCGACGTCACCTTTTTCCGCGTCTACGACGAAAACGGCAAACCGCTCAAGAGCCCGAATCATTTCCGGTTCAATCCCGACGGGGCAAAGGAGAATGAGCCGGTGTTTGTCATCGGTAACCCCGGGACTACCGGAAGGCTCCAAACCGTCGACGAACTCGAAATGGAACGGGACTATAAGCTGCCGTACCTCATCACGGTCCTGGAAAACAGGAAGGCAGTCCTTGAACGCCACAACCAGAAAGCAAAAAACGACAGCATAACCAATGAAATATTCAGCTTTGAAAATAGCGTGAAGTCATTCAGCGGGCAGCTCAAAGGAATGAGAGACCCCTACCTGATGGCCCGGAAAAAGGCTTTCGAAGAGGATTTCAAGCGCAAGGTCCGCGAAGACCAGGATCTCGCCCGTGAATATTCGCTATGGGACCAGATTTCCGAGGAAGTCAAGACGCTAAGAGGCGCCCAGAACGACCTGATGCTGTTCCAGACCAACCCGCTTTTCAGGGGAGAAATGCTGACGTTCGCCCAGCAGCTGGTCGATTACACCGCTATTTCCAAATCCAACCCCGAACGCGCCGAAACGCTGAAGGAAATGCTGAACGCATTTACCCCGAAAAATGAGGAGGTAGAGATCGGGTACCTCGCATCGCACCTGGAAGAGGCCCTCACGCTACTGGGAGCAACCGATATCTACCTGCGTTATGCCCTCGATGAACGGACGCCTGCAGAAGCAGCCGAGTGGATGTATTCGCAGACGAAGCTGAAAGACAAGGCTTTTGTAGAGAACCTGATCAAAAACGGCGAAAAAGCCCTGGAAGAATCGGAGGATCCGTTCCTCCAGCTTGCGATGATTGCGCAGCCCCGCTATATGAAATCGATTTTTGCCGCCCGCGACGCGTACATGAAGCTCGAACTGCTCCAGGGGCGGCTCGGGCGCCTCATTTTCGATACTTACGGGACTGCGATCCCGCCCGACGCTACCATGTCGCTCCGGATCAGCGATGGCGTTGTTAAATCGGTAGACTACAATGGGACCAAAGCTCCTGTCAATACTACCTATTACGGGCTGTACGACCGCCATCTGTCCCATAAGGGCGTCTATCCCTGGTCTTTGCCGGACCGCTGGAAAAACCCTCCGGCTGAGCTCCTGAAAGCCCCGGTCAATTTTATATCCACTAATGATATCGTCGGTGGAAATTCCGGGTCACCGCTGGTCAACAGCAAGCTGGAAGCTGTCGGGCTTGCTTTTGACGGGAATATGGAAAGCCTGACGGGGTATTTTATTTTCGCTCCCGACACCGGCAACCGTACCGTGTCGGTCCATACAGGCGGGATCATGGCTGCCCTGAAATACGTTTACAAAACCAAAAGGCTTACAGACGAGCTTACCACTCCTTAGGAGTAATTCCCGGCTCTGAAAGCAGTCGGCAACTTTCCGGATACGATCGTTTCCGCTGCTTTCAAAGCTATTGTTATCCTAGCCGCCGATCTTTCTAGAAACGCTGTATTTCTTTCCGTCCACCTCTACCTGCAGCTCTATCGGGTCATCACCTGCCGCCAGCAATCCCGGATCCGTAAGCAGATTGCAGGATGGTGTCGAAGTCCCGGGAAACGGTACTAAAACCGAGATAAAAGTAAAGGGAGCCATACCGCGGAACCCCGCGCTAACCGAAGGGCGTTCGGTTCTCTTCCCATACTGGTCGGCAGTCCAGCCTTTCTCCTGCGAAAGTTCTACCGGCGACTTCCCGTAAACCCGGATCAGTAAATTTGCATCATTGAATTTTGTACAGATCGAATTTTCCGCTTTGTTCAGATCGATTTCGCCGGGGGCCAGCGGAAAATGTACCTCAAGGTTCCCGTTCGCATCGCCTATAGCTTCGTCCAGTATGACAAAGAAAGGCCTGGCTCCCTTGTTCACAAACCATACGGTACGCCTGTGGAGCAGTGAAATATAATGACACTGGTTTTCCACGCAAAGTAAATCCCGCTCATCACCAGACTCCCATATCATGTGGTTGCCCGCGGTATCGCTATCCTTCCGGTCAACGGTTAGAGTGGCATGCCTGGCGGTCTTCCTGTGCCATTCCCTCTCCGCGTTTTTCTGCCCGTAGAGATAATAGCCGGTATCGGGCATGAGCCAGCGGCCGTACGCATAAAGCTCGAAGGTTCCGTTGTCCGGCTGGTCATGGCTGCTGATCCCCCTGGGCGAACAGTGGAGCGCCATGTATACCTGGTCTTTCTTCCAGCTGTTTCTTAAGATATAAAAGCCTGCCTGCTTAAAAGCTGCGCTTCCGTTCTTTGGCAAACGGTCCCAGTCTTCATCCACAAGCGCCGTGAATTTCGGATCTCCGAACCTCCTGCCGGCTTCTCTAAATGAAGACGCGACTGATGAATTTTCCCTTTTTGAGGATTTTGGCCTGGAGGTGTCGCCAAACATCGGGAACTCCAGCTCGGGGGTAGAGAGGTAAAACATATAGTCGGCCATTTTCCTGACCCTGTCCATATAGTTCCCGGGAACAGGAACATCCAGGTCCCTGTACCGGCTCTCAATTTCCATGAAGTCACGGTACACCCCGTGATGATATCCGCCGCACCATTCGCGCTGCACGCCGTCGGCTGTAACCTGCGCCATGAGGTTCCCGTAGGTAATCTCCATCGACCTGGCCAGCCACTCCTGCTTACCCTTGAATTCGGGGAAAGTATGGATCACGTTCACAAAGCCTCTCTGTTCGAAAACCGCCTTATTATGGACCTTGTTCATCGGCATCAGCAGCGTTTTTTGCTGATGGTCGTACAGGCTTGCCAATAATTTTCCCAAAAACGCAGGCGTAAAAGAAGGCGAGCCGACAAAGGCCCTGAAAGCCTGGCAGATATTCGTAGCCCGGATACCGGTCTGTAAATCCAGCCAGGCGTACCCTTTCCAATACGTATAAACAGGGTGTACGTCGTTCAACGTTGCCGGGAGCGGATGTTTATCGATCCAGTCGCTTGTCAGCCTGATAAAGGTCGCTACATAACGGTCATCTTTTGTATGCCGGTAGGCCTCGATAAGGTCGGAAGCCCAATAAAACCGGTAAACAGCCGCCACCCATTCTATATCCTTGCCGGGATCCGAAGCCCAATCGATGTCCTTCCCGTAAGACGCCGCCGGGTAGGGTCCCCATTGAAATATGTTTTTCTCCAGATCGGCCGCCCGGCTCAGAGCCCTTTCTGTTTTCGGAGAGGCCGGTCCGGATTGAGCTTTATTTCCTGCTCCATACCTGCCTTTGTAATAATTCAACAACTCGGTCAGGGCTTCCTGATGTCCTTTGGCAGGCAAAGCCAGCTTCACCTTATTCAAAGCAGGATTTTCCAGATCGAGCACTGTAAACAAACGATCCGGCTCCAAAGACTTCAGGTCGGAGAATTCACCTTTCTCCCTGATTTCTCCCGCAACGCCTCCGGCGTCTTCTGCAGAAATCCCTAGTCCGCCGTATACGGAAAGAGCGCCTATCTTTTTGATAAACCCTCTCCTGCTCTCCGGTTGCTCTGTATCGCCCATAATATGATCTGTATATAGAGTAAATAGTAGGGTTTGTCCCCATTTATACTCATCAGGGCTTATTTACAATGCTGAGATGCAAGGTGTTATTTCTTCACCAGCCTGGCTATTTCCTCTTCATCCAACGCCCGGTGATACAGCCGGACTTCGCGCATACGGCCATAAAAATAATCCCCCGGGCCGAATCCTATTTTCAGAGAAGCATCGCTATCAAGATTAAAAGTCATGGAAGCCGGAATGGCCGCCTCGTTTGCCAGCCTGCCGTTGATAAATAACTTCAGGCGGTTGCCTGTTTTAGTTGCTGCAACATGCTGCCATCCGGCCGGGAGCTCCTCTTTTGAAACGACAGATTTCCCGGCCTCAAAGCTGTATACTTTTCCCGACGGAAGCGTAGTGCAGAATATTTTGCCGGCATGCTCGCCCATGCTCCATGCCCTGCGGTACTTTACATCGGGCGTTTTATCCAGCTGGTCCATCCTTACCCAGGTAGTATCTCCTTCGTAGGCGTACACTTCCGCCAGCGGCAGCGTACCGCCCATCAGCCGCCCGTTATGCACCAGCATCCCCATCACCTCAAGCTCCTTACCCAGTCGGCCGGCATCCGTCCATTTATTGATACCATCAAAACGGAACACACGCCCGCTGGGCCAGGTGGCCACATAGAGGCCTCCTTCATAAACTGCAAAAGCGTAAGTCTGGGTATTGTCCCCGACGGGCCCGCAGTCGACCCAGGAGTTCCCGTCGTAGCGATATACATTTGCGTGATCCCAGCTGGTTGCATAAAGATAGCCGTTATAAACAGCCATATTCACAACGCGCTTATCACCCGGAACGCTGCATTTAACCCAGGTATCACCGCCTTCATAGCGGTAAAACGCCGCCGGGCTATACATAGAGCTGGCATAGAGCTTACCGTTGAATACGATCATGCCTCCGATCGTCTCCACTCCCGGCAACCGGCCGCAATCTACCCATTGGTTTGGGGCAACGTAGCGAAATACACGTCCCCCGGGAGTCGTATTTTCCGAATCCGGCAGGGAGGAGCCTCTCACGCGGTAATTCCCTGTTCCTGCATAGAGCTCACCGTTTAATACGGCAAGCGCGACCACGCTGTTTGAGCGGTCGGGCGATCCGCAATCCACCCATTTATCCGCTCCTGCATACCGGTATACATGACCTGCTTCATTTGAACCGGTCTCGCAGGTACCGGCATAAAGCTCCCCCTTATATTCAGCCGTGCCAAAAGCCAGGAGCGCATTTCCCGGCTTTCCGCAATCTTTCCACCCCGATGATACGTTGTCGTCTATACCAAAGCTGAGTTGCCGGTAGTTAGCATGGCTGGTTATACCTGCATTGTCTTTAAGGCTCAGATGAAAGCCCCGCTTCCCTGACGGGTCATATAGGCTGATAATATCTCCGGGAACGTCGTCCAGCGCATTTTCAGTATAGATCCATGCGGCTACGCTAAAGTCTCCGTTCCCCGGCTGAATTTTCGGGCCGGCCGGGACCTCCAGCCAGGCTCCCCGCCCGTCGAATACCGCCGACCGGGCATTCCCGCCGGTACCTGCTCCTCCGCGCAAACCGACCTGCCCGTGCATTACCGTAGGCAGGTTATTGCCCGATCTGTCCTTAATATCGCCGGATAGCTCCCAGTAGCCGGCCAAGCTCTTCTCAAGGTCCGGCTTATTCCTCTTTTGCGGCTGGGCCTGGCATAAAAAACAGCACCCTGAGGCAATAAATCCCAACACCAGTCTTCTTAAACTGACAAACATGCTCATTCGCTTTAATTTTCAGATTTCAATTTATGTATGCCCCGGACAGCCCTGTTCGCCTACCGGAACCAGCTGCGGGGAACGCTTAGGCTCCAGACCTCGCTGTCTAATTTATACTTGGGCTCGGCGGCTCCGCCTGCTACCCATATTTTGTCTTTAAATACAAAAGCGGAATGCTCGTGGCGTTTGCTCCATACCACATCTGATTTCAGCTCGGTCCAGTTGCGCCCGTCTTTTGAATACCATACATCCCCGAAGTTGCCTTCCTCCTCAGACCAGCCTCCCAATACCCAGATCCTGTCGCGGTAAACTACTGTAGAGAACCACAGGCGTGGTTTCCAGGGAGCCGAAGCCGTTATCTGTGTCCAGTTTACCCCGTCTTCAGAACACCAGACATCATTGGTCGGAATGGCTTTCGGCGCGCGCTGCCCGCCGCCCAGCACCCAGATCTTGCCATCAAACACGATGGCTTGTCCATGCGTTCGTTTCGACCAGGGCGCGTTTGCCAGTTCCAGCTTCCACTCTCTCCCGTCGGCCGATGACCAGACGTCATTCATTAGCGTGCTGTCGTTATTATTGTAGAAATCGGAAGTACCGCCCATGATCCACATCCGGTCCTTAAAGACGACAAAACCGGGTGCGAGGCGGGGACTCCAGGCAGCATTTCCCACCCGGTCCCAGTTGGCTCCGTCGGTCGATGACCAGACCTCGTTGCTGCATTCACTGCCCGGAAGCTTCCTGCCGCCCATCATCCACATCCTATCCTTAAATACAAACGCTGCCGGCAGGTCGCTGTGCTTCCATGGAGCGGTTTCGGCTACGCGGGTCCAGTTCTTCCCGTCGGGCGATTTCCAAACGTCCCGGGGATTAGGCAGCTGAGGGGTAAACCACCCTCCGAGTATCCAGAGATTCCCTTTATACACAAACTCTCCCTGCGAATCCCGCGGCTGCCACGCCGCCTCTTCCATTTCCCGGACCCAGTTGAGCTTTTCTTTTTGAGCAAAGGTTTTGATACCGAACAACATCAATAGCATAATGCCTATCACCGGGTACTTCATAATCAATCGACGGGTTAAAATCTGAACTATTATTAAGCTGGTTAAAAATACGATATTTACCTCACTGTTACCTTTCCTGCGCTGTAAATCGCTCTCCTGAGATCGGGGCCGTCATAGCCGTGATTCGTCGCTACAACGGTAAGGTCAAACTCCCCTGCATCGGGATACGTGTAAAAGACATACCATCCGCCGTCCCCCACAGTGGTGTTAAGCCCCCTGGCTTTGACCAAACCATAATCGGTATAGCTGTCGCTCACTTCCAGCACGGGATTTTTGAATATATCGATGGAATCGACATCAGTGTTCTTCCTTTTCATCACTTTCCTGATCCCGCCGGGCCAGACGGAAACCATATCGGCCTTTGTATCGACAACAAACTTTACCCTCTGCCCGCGCGAAAGGACCGTGACCAATGAGTCTTTGCTATTGACATCGGTCACGAACATCCGGACACCGTTTACGACCGGGGCCGAAACGTTATCCTCCTTCAGGCATGAGACCGCCGATAATGAAGCAGCCAGGATCAGTATCTGCACGTATGATTTATTTTTCATCTCTGTTCAGTTTAATTGATTCATCGGTTAGTAGCCGGCATTTTGAGTAAGCGTCTGGTCCTTTTCAATTTCTCCGACCGGGATTGGCAGGATCAGCTGGTATTCGGGAATAGGCGCGCTCCTCCAGACCCTTCGTTCATATTCATTATTATTCATCAGCACGCGGGAAATATACTCAACGGCCTTCCCCGTACGTACAAGATCCAGGTACCGGTGCCCTTCAAAGGCGAGCTCCATCCTTCGTTCATGAAGGATCAGCGTGATATTCACATCGCCGGCATTGACCGGCGGCATATTGACCCTCGCTCTCACCTGGTTAATATACGTCGCCGCAGCGGCCGGATCCGTCGGCATCAGTGCCTCTGCATACATCAGCAGCGCATCGGCATACCGGGTAATCATATAATTATAATCGGTGCCGGTCTGTTCGTAATTCTTGCACTCGGGGAGCGGTGGGATCAGCTTTAAAGGAGTCGGCTGAATAAGCAGGTCGGCATAGCAGGAATCGACGGAGGCGCTGTAACGTATCTTTTCGTTGCTCCTGACATAATCGTCCATAAGGTCTTTCTCTGCGCAGAACAAGCCGCTGCCTACCCTCCCGCCAAACAGGTAGGCCGCTGCGATGCTCATATTCCGGATATAAAAGCTACCTACGCCGGACGCCACATTATAATTGACTTCGAAAATTGATTCGAGATTAAATTTATTGGCGGGCAGCCAGATCTTCGAATAGTCCTGGAGCAGCTCGTAATGGCCCCCTTCCTTATCGACGATCAGCTTCTTCAGGGTTGCCGCAGCGTTGGAATGGTCATTCATGGTAAGATAAACCTTACCCAGAATGGTAAGGGCGGCGCCTTTGGTAGCGCGTGCGCCTTCGCCTGTCAAAGCCGGATCGCCCTTTTTATAGCAATTCGCAAAAGCATACTCGAGGTCCGGGATAATCACCTTCCTGTAGATATCGTCAACAGGCGTACGCCCCATGCCGAAGGCCGTACCGGGATCGGTAAAACGGCTGACTACCATCGGCACGTCACCGTAGAGACGCACAAGGTAGAAATATGCCAGCGCCCGGAGAAAACAGGCCTCTCCTTTATAAGCATTTACCACTACCGCTTCGGCGTCGTTCTTCGGCGTATATTTATCCGCTACATCTATAATATTATTGGTATTGACGATCAGCTTGAAGAAGCCGTTCCAGATTTCAGGCGCGGAATGGGTATTATTCTTGTAAAAGGTATGCCAGATAAAACTGTTGTAAGGAGAGGTACCGTCGTCCGACATCTGCCCCAGCATGTGCGGCAGGGCCGTCGCGTTGAAAAGCGCCTGCAGCGGCTGGTATGCTGCGACCAGGCCGGCCTTTATATCATTGGGAGACTTAAAAAATGTTTCAGGCGCCAGCGTATCCTCTGGCTGCCTGTCCAGAAATGATTCCGAGCAGCCGGATATGAGCATTGCAGACACAATGACTGAAAATATCTTTTTCATGTGAGATCTTTTTTACAATGACATATTAACTCCAAAGGCGATCACCCGGCTCATAGGATACGCGCCTGCGTCTACCCCCTGCGAGAGGGCGGAGTTGCCTGATGAGTTTACTTCGGGATTAAACCCGGGATACCGCGTGATCAGCAAGGCATTCTGAATACTTGTGTAAAAGCGAAGGTGCCCCAGGCCTTTCCCCAATTTTTGAAGCGTGCTCTTTTGCAGCGTGTATCCAAACGCTATATTCTGAATATTGAGGTAGGTCCCTTTAAAGACCAGCGTGCCCCTGTCGGGCGTACCGTCCCATGATTTACGGGTGGGCGCCGCATATTTTGCATCGGTCCTGTCGGGCCTCCAGTAGTTATTGTAGTATTCATATACAACGTTACCATACCCCATTGCTTTCGACATTACATTTTCCATTTGTGTCATGATGCGGTCTCCTCCCGATACACCGTTAACATGCACCGAAAGATCAAACCCCTTGTACCCGAAGGTATTGGTCATGCCCCAGATGAAATCCGGGTTAGGCGATCCGAGAATGGTATTGTCAAGGCCGTTGATTACTCCGTCTCCGTTGACATCCTGCATTTTATTGGTACCGGGGGAAGAACGGTCCCTCCAGATCGGGCTGTCGGGGTTGATAATCGGGTTTGTCTTCACGTCTTCCCAATCCTTGTACGGGCCTAAAAAGTGCATTCCCCAGATCCCGGCCAGCGGCTTATTTTCAATGGTGTAGGAATTATTGCTGATCAGCGGGCGCTTATCCTTACCGGTATCGAGCACACGGTTTTTGTAATAGGATAAATTAAAGGAAGTGGACCAGCTGAAATTACCGACAAGGTTGCGGGTCTGAAGCATGTATTCAAAGCCGCGGTTGCGCATCGAGCCGATATTGACCATGTATGAGCTGAAGCCTGTGATCGTCGGCAGCGGCATATTGAACAACATGTCATTTGTCCGCCTGTAAAAATAATCTACGGTTAGCGATATACGGCTTTTCAGCAATTCGGCATCAATACCCAGTCCAAAATCAGTGGTCGATTCCCAGCCCAGGTTAGCGTTTGCAATCCTGCCGTCGACATAACCCGCCGATACGGCCGGGCCCGAACCCAATACGTAGGAAACAGCATTCAGCGTGCTCGTGGCATTGTAATTCCCTATCCCCGAGTTACCGATTACGCCCCACCCGCCTCTGAGCTTCAAATCGCTGACATAGGGCAGCAAACCGGAAAAGAACGACTCTTCCGAAACTCTCCATGCCGCCGAAAAAGAGGGGAATACACCCCATTTCCGGTTAGAGCCGAATTTAGAAGACCCGTCGCGCCGCACGCTTGCCGTGAGGTAGTATTTCCCGCCATAATTGTACATTACCCTTGCAAAGCTCCCGATCATAGCTTCGCTGAACCGGTTGGTCCTCGCGTCATTCTGCGCGTTCAGGATGGTAATAGCCTGGTTCAGGGTCGGAACCTGGTCGGCGGGATAGTCAAATTTCCTGAGATAGGTGCTCCTGTCGGTCGACAGCTCGGCGGAGTATCCCAGCATTCCGTTAAGCACGTGCTCGCCGAAGCTGCGGTTATAGGTCAGGAAATTCTGTGAATTCCAGTACAGCCTCGAAGTAATGTGATTGAGCCCGTTGGATCTTGTAACCGACCAGGCATCGGGAAAAGACGCAGGGATAAAGTAATTACGTTCCCAGTTCATGTATTCGGTGTGAAATTCGGAACGGAATACCAGGTCCTTCCATAGGCTTACTTCCGCGAAAACGGTCGAAAGGTTTTTAATGCTCCTTCTCTGGTCTTTAACCAGGTCATTGGACAACGGGTTGGAATACGCCGGAAGGTTCCATTCCCGGTAGTCGCCTGCGATATAGCCCAGGAACTCGGGCTCGCCATTCTCGTTATAAGGCCTGTATATGGGCGGGATCGTCACAATATCGTAGAACGCCCCTTCCATATTATGCATAACCCTGGTGTTGCTCAGCGAGGGCGCAAGCATCAGGCCTGTTTTCAGCCAGTCGTTGACCTTCAATTCTACGTTTGCCCGGAAAGAAAAACGGTCATAACCGGTAGATCTTACGATCCCGTCCTGGCTGAAATACCCCCCGGAAATCATATATTTGATATTCTCGGTCCCCCCGGTCGTAGACAACTGCACATCGTTGACCTTGCCTGTCCGCGTTGTCGCATCCTGCCAGTCGGTATCATAAGGCTGTGCCTTGGTTTCAGGCGTTACATATATCCAATGCTCGTAGTACGTACCGCCCTGTCCCATAAATGCTGCGTTGCTTGAGAAATTTCTCCAGTTATACAGCCTTGTTTCATCGCTGTCTGTCCATTGCCATTGGGCAGCTTCCGGGTTATTGGTCCCGAAATTAGGGTCCTCTACCACATAAGCCTGGGCCCGGGCATCGTCCATGAACTTGAGGAAGTCCGCCCGGTTCAGCATGTCCATTTTGTTGGTCATCTTTTCCAGGCCGCTTCTCACATTAATACTAATGGTCGGCTTGCCCGACTTTCCTTTTTTGGTAGTGATCAGAATGACCCCGTTAGCTGCCCGGGCGCCGTAGATCGCACTCGATGAGGCATCCTTAAGAACTTCGATCGATTCTATATCGGCAGTATTTATCGCATTTAACGGGTTTTCTGTCTGGTTAAATCCGTCCTTAAGCGGAAATCCGTCTATCACAATCAACGGGTCGTTAGACGCATTAATGGAATTCATCCCGCGGATCACGATATTGGTACCGCCGCCCGGTGCGTTATTGGAATTCAATATCCTGACGCCCGCCATTTTCCCGGTAATGGCCTGGGCAAAATTGGATACGGGATTATCCTTCATTTGCGCAGCGGAAACCGAAGAAATAGCGGTTGATACGTCCCTTCTTTTTTGTGTTCCATAACCTATCACGACCACTTCTTCCAGGCTTTTCTCATCTACCTGCATGGTCAGCTCGATAAAAGTCCTGTTCCCTGCCACCACTTCCTGGCTTATGTAACCTACGAAAGAAAACACCAACACTGCGTTGACGTCCGGTACGTTTAATGTAAAATGTCCTCCGCCATCGGTAGTAGTACCCTGCTGCGTACCCTTTATCAATACGTTTACCCCCGGCAGCCCCTCGCCTTTCTCATCGGTTATCCTACCGGTAACAGTCTGGAGGGTGGGATTGTAGGCATTACTGACGGATCTTTGCAGGCGTTCCTGGTGGTATTGCGCATTCGACGAAAAGGCGGAAGACTCTACCTTTGGCGGTGCAGGCTGGTGCATTATGTTGATTTCTTCGGTCACTGACCGCTTTGGCATATCGATTACGTAAATGGTTTCGTTGATCCTGCGAAAGCTGAGGCCGGTTTCTTTCGAAATGTACCGGAGCAGTTCCCCCAGGCTTGTGTGGGAAAAGTTTCGTTTAAGCCGCTTGTTGCTCACCAGCGATTTTTCATACTGGAAACTGAGATTTGCTTTTTCAACTATACTGCTAAAGGCATCTTCCACCGTCAACCCTTTCAGATTGACGGATATGTAGATTTTCTCAATACTTTTTTCCTGCAGAGAGCTGGCCAAAAGAAGGTCGGGGCTAAAAAACCCGTACAGCCACAGCAGCGCAGCCATCATAAGAAGGCGCCGCCCGGCAAAGTGTTGCCCTGCCGTCGGGAGCTGAGATAGTATCCGGTTTTGCATACGAGATTGGTTAAAATTGGGTTGCAGAACAAAAACTGATTACCGAAAAATTGTTACCGTATCGTTCCGGATCTGGTAGCGGAACCGGTCAGGATAACGGTAAGCGTCAAGAACATACTCCAGGGGCTGGTCCTGGTATTTACCCGTCAGCAGGAGATTGTCGTCCAGTCCTAGGTCATGATCGACCACGATAGTGACGCCATACCAGTTTTCCAGCTTTGTCCTGACCTGCGGGAAATCGGCTTTGTCAAAATAAAGCACGCCGCTCATCCAGGCCAGCTGCTTATTCTGATCAAAATCGCTGACCGAGAAGGTCTTACCGGATTCTTCAAATGTGGCCATCTGGTTGGGTGTCAGGAAAACTTCATTCGGAGCGCTGCCTTCCGTATCAGCATATACTTTGACCTTACCCGTCACGACAGCTACGTCTACCTGCTTATGAGGGTATGCGGTAATACCGAAGCTTGTGCCTATCACCTCGGTGGTGACATCCCCGGAAGTAATGACAAAAGGCGACCGGGGGTTAGGCGCGACTTCAAAAAAGGCTTCGCCATACAAAGTCAGCTCCCTCTTCTCCGGTTTAAAATTTTTGGGATAGGTAACGGTCGAACCGGCATTCAGCAATACCCGGGTCCCATCCTGGAGCTGCAGGGTCAGTCTTTGCCCTTTGGGTGCAGTATGCTCCGTAATCGCTTCATACGGCGCTTTTATCTCTTTAAAATAGAAATAGCTTGTTCCTGCAAGGATAGCAATCGCCGCTACCGCAGCCGCTATCCCCAACCGCCATCGTCTGAACGGGGCAGAACGGCGTATTGTATGAATACCAGGATCATTACCCGCATAGAGCGTGTCTGCGGTATCGCGGGAAGCAAAATTGCCGATAGATTCCTGAAGCCTTGCCCATTCCCGGTCTACAGTTCCCGCATCGATGATCTCATTCCTGAATTTCATGATACGGAAAAGTTTCCGGGCCTTTTCGACTTCCTCCCGCTTGTGAGGATTTGCCAGAAGCCAGGCCTCCCACTGCTTTGTCAGTATGGGATCGCCTGAAACCATCCATTGCCGGAAATCCTCGTCCAGCAAAAAATCTACCGCTTTGAATGAAAAATACTTATGCTTGTCCAAGTGATATTGTGTTTGCTTTACTTAGACAAAGCTGAAATCCGGGAGGAGTGACCCTTCAAAAAGATTTTTTTATTAAAAAACATTAAGAGATTAAGGACATTAAGCCCCTCCTTAACTATCCCGCAGCTGCGGTCGCTTAACTCCTTAATGGTTAACTCTTTTTTTAAAAAAATCAACCGACCGGGATCAGAAGCAGGACAAGCAGGTAGGCGAGATCGATATTATTCTTCCCGAGCTGACTTTGCAGGTTATCAAGTCCTTTATAAATCAGCTTATATACAGCCCGTGTAGAAATATTCATGATACGGGCTATCTCATGAAAATCCTGCTCTTCGTAAAAGCGCAGGAATATCGCTTCTTTTTGCCTGGCCGGCAGCTTGTCGAACGCTGCCTTCAACAACCGGGCGTTTTCCGCTTCGGCCTGGCTCTGAATCAATCTGGATTCGATGGAGAGCTCCACCTGGAAATCCGGGAAGTCCTCGGTATACACCTGGCGGATCCCGCCGATTTTTTTGAGGATGGAACGTCTTAAGGACGCGAGCAGGTAATTCCTGACAGAAGTAGTCGGGCCGAGGAATTGTCTTCGTTCCCATATTTGCAGGAACAGGGACTGGACGCAATCTTTTGCTTCGGCTTCACTGCGGGTTATCCGCATCCCGTAGTTGAACAAAACGGGATAATATTGCCTGAAAATATCTTCAAAAGCCGACGGATGGCCCTGGCGAAAAGATTCCCAGAGCGCGTCGTATGCAGCATCCGACGTCGCGGTCAGAAATCCGGCTTTCTCTGGTTCTTCCATCCGTCAAGGTTTGTCGAAGGTAATGCGAAAGATCTTCTAAAATAGATATACCCTGAAAACCTTTATTCATACTGCCCCAGGCAAGACCAATGTCCGGTATTTCCTATTTTTCTTTCGCAAACAATACGGATCGATGATATTCAAACCCAGGATATTATCAAAATCTTAATTCAGCCAGACAAAGAGCGCAGCCGCCAGGCCGGCGCCTACAAGGGGCCCTGCTACCGGCACCCAGGCGTAGCTCCAGTCGCTGCCGGCTTTCCCCGGGATTGGTAAAAGAGCGTGTACAATCCTCGGACCGAGATCCCTGGCAGGGTTGATCGCATAACCGGTAGTCCCGCCCAACGCAAGCCCAATTGCCCATACTACAAAAGTGACCGGGATAGCGCCCAGCGAACCAAGCCCCACAACCTGGCCGGAATCCGAAATATTTGCATCCGTGAAGCTGAAAACCGCGTACAGGAGGACAAAGGTCCCGATCACCTCGCTGAGAAAATTGGAAGTATAGTTCCGGATCGCCGGAGCGGTACAGAAAACGGCTCTTTTCAAAGCCCCGTCTTCTGTTTTCAAAAAATGATCGCGGTAAAAAAGCCATACAAAAAAAGCGCCCAGCATGGCCCCGATAAATTGGGCGCCTATATAGGAAAAAACCTGGCTCCAATCGAACTTGCCGGCCAGGGCCAGTCCTACGCTCACCGCCGGGTTAAGATGCGCCCCGCTGTGCGGGCCCGCTACCACCACCCCTATATAAACCGCCAGAGCCCAGGCTGTAGTGATTACGATCCAGCCCCCGTTCTGGCCGTTGGTACCGGTTAAAACTACATTGGCGACGACTCCGCCGCCTATAAGGATCAGGAAAAAAGTGCCGAGGATCTCCGCAATGAATGGTGTCATCGATTAAAAGTTTAAGTCCAGTCTCTTACATCCGGGGCCGCGATAAAGGCCGTAATAAAAAGCACCGCGAAGCCGTTAACTAATGATCAGCGTATACTTTCGTTTCCCTGATCAGGTAGCCTTCGGCCGTCAGATAAAAGCGGTCCAGCTCGTCCTTCTTCCATTCCTCTCCCTTCCCGAGCTCCCCGGCTATTATATCGGCTACTTTCGGGGCGCTTTGAATAGCGGCCCTCGCATCCAGGAACAGGAGTCTCACCCGCCGGGCCAGAACGTCCTCAATGGTACGCGCCATCTCATTCCTGACTGCAAGGACAACCTCAGCCAAAGTAAACTTTGCGGCCGGGTGCAGGCGTTGAGCAAGCTCCGGCTCCTCCTCAACCAGCTTATCCAGCAGCGAACGATCGGTTCCGTAAATATCCTCCCTCCGGCGATCCGGGCTGCTACCCGTCGCTCCGTGTATCAGGATCTCTGCGGATTGCGACGGATTGCGTGACAAACCCGTCGTCTGAATCACCTTGTCCATCGTATCTTCCCCCATTTTCCTGAAAGTCGTCCATTTCCCGCCGGTTATGGTCACCAGCCCGCTTTCTTCGACAATTATCTTATGCGACCTCGAAATCTCCTTGGTTTTGGCTCCCTCGTCGCCTTCATTGGCAGCAAGAGGTCTCAGGCCGGCATAGGTGCTCAGCACATCCGAACGCTTCGGCGCCCTGGCAAGATAGCGGCCCGCCGTCTGGAGAATGTACTCTATTTCCTCCTCCAGGGGCTTAGGCTCCAGCTCCGCCCGCTCTACCGGGATATCGGTAGTGCCCAATATTACCCTGTCATGCCAGGGCACGGCAAAAAGCACCCGTCCATCGCTTGTTTTCGGGATCATGATCGCTTCGTCGGATTCAAGAAAAGACTTGTCCAGCACCACGTGCGCACCCTGGCTTGGCCTGACAACGGGCTTACTGTTTTTGTCGTCCATTTCGAGAATTTTATTGACAAAAATCCCGGTGGCATTTACAACAGCTTTCCCGCTGATCTCAAAGACCTCGCCGGTCTCCGTATCTTTCGCCTTTACCCCGCAAACACGGCCGATGCCTGTCTTTTTCAGCGCGGTCACCCCGATATGATTGAGCGCTACGCCCCCTTTTTCTATAATCGTCTGGGCAAGATTAACAGCGAGGCGGGCATCGTCAAACTGCCCGTCGTGATACCTTATCCCGTTTCTCAGTCCTTCCCTCACCAGTACCGGAATACTCCTGAGCGTCTCTTCCCGCGAAACATATTCGGACTTGCCCAGGGAGAGCTTCCCTGCCAGGAAATCATACAGCTTCAGACCGATCCAGTAGAAAGGGCCGCGCAGCAGGTCGTAATTGGGAATGACAAAAGTCTGGTTTCTTACCAGGTGGGATGCATTTTTCGCCAGCAGACCGCGTTCGTAGAGCGCCTCCCTGACAAGATCGACATTCCCCTGGGCCAGGTAACGGACCCCGCCATGTACCAGCTTGGTGCTTTTGCTCGAAGTACCCTTCGCGAAATCCGATTGCTCCAGCAGGAGAACCTTAAAATTACGGCTTACGGCATCCAGCGCTACTCCCAGTCCTGTAGAGCCGCCGCCGATCACGATAACATCCCATTCACGCTCACGCCTGACCTGATCCAGCAAACGGTTCCTGTCAAAAAGATCTCCGGGATTCCTTCCTGAACTAATATGTTTCATTTTATTTCGTTATGCTTCGCAAATATACATTTCATCTTTCATTTATCACCGATCAATTTCACATTATTTTATTTAATGTGCGCGATCGGAAAAATATGGCCCCGGCAGGTATCCCGCTAAAAGCAAAAAAAAGACCCCGCAGGGTCGAAGATCACATAGCCCCGGAATTGATTCCGGGGTATCAGAGAAGCATCATATCCGGTCTGACTGTCCCTAAGCCTCTCCGCCGGGCCCGCCAAAACTCATCGGAAAATTAAAATTGGGTGTTTCGTCATCATTCCGGTGCTGAATAGGCCCGTAAGTGTCTTCATATCTACGGATATTGTCCTTCAGCGCCGCTAACAGGCGTTTAGCATGCTCGGGAGTAACGATCACGCGGGCTTTTACCTTTGCTTTCGGCACTCCGGGCAACAGACGAATAAAATCCAGTACGAATTCGCTGTTGGAATGGGCGATCATAGCCAGGTTGGAATATACGCCTTCCGCCATTTCTTCCGATAGCTCGACATTGATCTGCTGTTCGGTATTTTGAGGATTTTCAGCCATAAATTAAGCCCTGTTCTGGTTTATAGTATTCAAAGTACCGGCAAAATAAGAGAAAAACAAAGTATGGGTTTACATCTGCCGTCGATATTTTTAGCGGGCGGCCTGGTACGGTCCGGTATTTCATCCCCGCAGGATTCTTTCTTAAGGATAGAGAACACGATTATCTGACTTCAGATTTTCAACTGTATACTGAGTTTTCCCAGCAGCCGGGTAACCCCGATCACGACCAGGGCAAAAAGCAGGCAGTTAATGATCCCCATCGGCCCGTGAGTCAGCCAATCGGGCAGTACTATGCCTGTAATATCGGCCAGGCCGTAAAAAAGATAAGGGACCAGGTATGTCGTCAGCGTAGCCGTGCCGGCAGGCATGATGATATTAAACCAGGAGGCATTCCCCGTCTTCACCAAGGTTTCCAATAGCATATACGTACCTATTGCGATCGCCGTAACGTAAAACACCCAGGGTGGAGTAGCCCCGAGTTTTGCCAATATCCAGAAATGCCGGGAAACAGCCCCTGCCAGCAGGAAAAAGCCGACCATTGCCAGGGTAAAAAGGAGCTTTTTCTTCGCACTTGCTTCCCTGTACCGCTCAATCATAACAGACATGATCATGCCCGCCATTGTAAAAGCCGGAAGCGCTCCATTGCCGATATGCAGGATGCTGAGGAAATCATGATAAAAGTTGGGCCGGGGCAATGCAAGAAGGGCTTCTCCTCCGTAGGTTTCACGCATTTTCGTACCCAGGATACAGATCGCTACAAAAATAAGCCAGGCCAGGAACAACCGTTTCAGATCGTCACGCACGAAAACATAGATCGTTGCACATAGCAGGTAGCTCCACCCGATAGTGCCCAGGATCCCCCACCAACCCGCACTGAACACTTTTCCCTCCGGATCGCGAAAGGTCAAGGCCAGGTAAAGCAAAATCACTATACCTGCAAGCTTCAGTAACGTGTAAAGCCGCTCTTTCTGCGGGCTGCCGCCCGGAGGATAGCGGTTCCATACCAGTATAAAACCCAGCACCATCAGGATCCAGTAAGTACCGATGCGGTAGCCGGCATCGGGATGAAGCCTGGCCTCCGAATTGGCAATAAATGCCCCCATAATCAGCAGCGCCAGCGTCCGGGAAAGAATATGCCCGAAGGTCGATTCAACCGGATAGCCCTTGCTGTAGCGGCTTTCGATAGCCAGCGGAACAGACATCCCGACTACAAGAAGGAAGCAGGGAAACACTACGTCGGCGAGCCCCATGAAATCCTCTCCCCATTTGGCATGCTCCAGCCAGTGCGGAACATCGTGTATCTTCCAGAAATCATTCACGAAGATCATCACAAACGTGGTCAGCGCCCTGAAGATATCTATCGCGAAGTTTCTTTGAGGCATGACGGCGGCTTCAGGCATAAGGTCAGGTATCAGGTAGGATGGTATTTGTCGGAGAGAGGAAGAATTTTCTTTTAAAGGTCCATAAAAAATGCCAGCCTCGCTGTTTACGAAGTTATTAATATCTGAACCGCTATGCAAGTCTGATCTTTCCCTGTGAACGGGCATCATTATGGTTGGATAAGCGCCGGGAGTCTTCCGGGAACAGGAGGTTGCAAATAAACCGCATATCCCTTTGGATTATGCTTTGTTATTTAAGAAGTTTGTATTACTTATTAGACTTTTATGAAGATTTACAATTTCTAGATGCCTTTTGAGAACCGACTGGAGGTAAAAGATTCGGATGAATACCACATTCGTCTGGTAGGCCTGCTCGCAGTCGGCAGTGAAGAAGCGTTCGAAGAAATTTATGACCTGTTCTGGGACAAGCTTTTGAAGTTCGTCCAGTCAAAAATAAAATCCCGTGAAAGCGCGGAAGAGATCATCCAGGAGATTTTCATAGACCTGTGGGAAAAGCGGGAAACCCAGCAGATCCGGCATCTGAGCGGCTACCTTTTCCGCGTAGCGCGGAACAAAGTTCTTGACGCCCTCAGAGCCCAGATCGTCAGGGATCAGCACCGGGATTATTTCTTCCAGCAGAACAACCACAAAGATTCCGGGACAGAGGCCTCCCTGGCCTTTCAGGATTTGTCCGACGCCATACATATATCACTGGCCCGGATGCCGGAAAAAACACGGGAGATATTCCACATGAACAGGTTCGAATTCCTGACGGTCCGCGAAATTTCCACACGCCTGCAACTGTCCGAACGTACGGTAGAATATCATATTGCCCATGCCCTCCGGACGTTGCGGTTTTACCTGAAGGACTTCCTCCCCTCGATTATACTTCTTCTTGTAGCCTGACAGCTGGTGTATATGCCTGAATAGCACAAAACCAATTAATTACCTGAATTTCTGCCAAATAGTTATAACTTTTTGAATAATCCGCAAAATCTTTTGCGGATCGGCCACTCTTAAAACGACTTCTGCACAGAAACCGGACCAACACCGTATCCCGATCTTCCTGCAATGGATTTACGAAGCATTTCAAAACTGATTGAAAAATACAAAGAGGGTAAATGTACCCCTGAAGAGAAGGAAATACTGTATTACTGGTTTGACGCCATCAACTATGAGCCGGCAAGTAACGACGAAGGCCTGTCAGATCCTTCGGTAAAAAAGCGTATCTGGGAAGCTGTCCTCAGGCAGCGAAGAGGTACTTCAGAAAAAGAACGGAACATACCGGTCGCCGGATGGTGGCAATCAACCTGGTTCAGGCTGGCCTGCGCTTCAATTCTCCTTTTATTGGCAGTCGGCGGCTACCTTTCGAACCGGACGGTTTTTGAAGAGCCGATCCGGGCGCTTTCGTCAGAGGAGCAGCAGGGGTGGCTGTCGTTCAGAAACGAGACTGAAGAACCGGCAACTTTGCTGCTGGAAGACAGCAGCAGGATTACACTCGAGCCCGGCGGTCTTTTGACCTATCCGTCATCCTTTGATTCCTCGAAGCGTCTGGTACGCCTGGAAGGAACCGGGACTTTCGATATCACGCCGGATCCCGGTCGTCCTTTCCTGGTATATAGTAAAGACATATGTACAAAAGTGCTTGGCACGAGCTTTACGATCACAAACGAGACTGACGGTTCTATAGAAGTCGCCGTGCACAGCGGGAAGGTATCGGTAGAGAAAACCGCTAACTATAAACAAACCCGGCCGGAAAAAGTGGTGCTTACGCCCAACAGGAAAGTCGTTTTCTATCAGCGGGACGAAACCTTCACGGTCGCGCTGGTAGACAGGCCGCAATTACTGCCTGAATTCTCGGCTATTCACAGAGAGGATGATGTCTTTGTTTTTGATGAAACCCCGCTGGCGGAGGTCCTGAAGAAGATTGATAAGGCTTACGGCGTCCCCATTCACCTGGAAAATCCCGGGATCGCCGATTGCCCGGTCACAGCCAATCTAAACGATGATAATCTCTATTCAAAACTGGAAGTAATAGCAGCTATCCTTAACCTCACCACTGAAGTACGGGGAGACCAGGTATACCTCAAAGGTGACGGATGTAAAGGCGATCTTTTATAATTAACCTAAACAAATCCAAAATTCTTCCTTATGACCTAAAGAATACCTTATGTACTAAAAAAGGGTCGAAGATGTAGCACCATCGCCGACCCCTCTCCTGCACAAAAGGAATTGCATCTCCCTTTCCGCCCTTTCGGGCGGGGGCAGGATTGTATTTGTTAAACCTATCAATGATCTAACGTGACGAAACTAATGAAAAAAACAAGAGAATTCATAATACCAATCGGTAAGATTATGAAAATATCGTTAACGTATCTACTGGCTATCACGATCAGCTCTTCGGCCATGTACGCGCACGTTTCGACAGCCCAGGAGCTATTGTCAAAAAGGATCACCTTCTCTGCGGAAAACACCGAAATAAAAAAGATCCTGCACCAGATGGAAATCCATAGCGGAGTCCGTTTTGTGTACAGCTCGAAGATGTTGCCGGTGGCCCGCAAAGTTTCAGTACTGTTTGAACAAAAGACAATAGCGGAAGTGCTTGACGAATTATTTCAACCTGATCGGGTAAGCTATAGTATTGTAAGCGGCAAAATTGCACTACGTATAGAGAAAGCGTCACCCGGATCAACCCAGCTGCTTTTCCCTAATACAGGCGTACCGGAGCTCACGCATATGGTGGCGGAACGAACCGTCAGTGGTACCGTGCTGGATGAAAAAGGAGAAGGCCTGCCGGGTGTAAATGTCCTTCTTAAAGGCACTTCGAGCGGAACCATAACCAATTCCGAGGGCCTGTTCACGATCCAGGTACCGGACGACAACGCGGTTCTTGTACTTTCCTTTGTCGGGTACCAGTCCCAGGAAATAACTGTCGGGACCCAGTCGAACCTGAACATCTCCCTGAAGATTGATGATAAATCGCTGGAAGAAATAGTGGTAATAGGTTATGGAACGCAAAAGAAAGTCAACCTGACCGGGGCCGTCGAGTCGGTAGGAAAAGAGGTTTTCGAGAACAGGTCTATTGCCAACACAACGCAAGCCTTACAGGGGGCTGTACCAAACCTGAACCTTTTCCTGGAAGATGGTAAGCCCACCCGCTCCGCATCCTTCAATGTCCGGGGCAGGACATCTATCGGCCAGGGCGGAAGCGCCCTCGTGCTGATCGACGGTGTGGAAGGGGATCCGTCTTTTTTAAATCCCAACGATATAGAAAGCGTCACTGTGCTGAAGGATGCCGCTTCTGCGGCTATATACGGTGCCAGGGGTTCTTTTGGTGTGGTGTTGATCACTACCAAACGCGCCACAAAAGGAAAAACTACCGTTAATTATTCCGCTAATTTTTCCAACCAGTCGTTGGCAAAGAAACCGGAGTTTGTTACCGATGCGGTAACCTGGCTGGAGCATTTCCGCGAATCCTACTATAATACGCAGGGGACCGTACCTACCTCGATCAACAACAATACGCAGTTTTACAGCGATGACTGGCTTGACCGGCTGAGAGCGTGGAAAGCATCGGGTGCGGCCCCGAAAACAGAAATACTGCCCAACGGAGACTACGAGTATTATAGCAATACCGACTGGATGGGCATGCTTTTTAAAGAACGCACCTTCAACCAGGATCACAACCTGAGTATTTCCGGTGGAAATGATAAGGCTGATTTCCTCATATCCGGCCGTTTCTACGATTTTGGCGGTATGTATAATTTCAACCCCGATACCTACCGCTCGTATAATCTGAGGGCAAAGGGTTCTCTGAAGGCTTACGATTGGCTGACGCTGACCAATAATATGGAGTTCTCCAATAATGACTACCATATGCCTTACTCTGCTTTGGGCCGCAGCGCCAATATTCAGCGCTACATTGAAGTATCCGCTTTCCCGACCCTTCCCATGTATAATCCCGACGGGACCTATACCCGCGGCGCAGCGTCGTCGCTGGCGGCCTTTCTGGAAGGGAATAACTATCAAAACAATAAGCAGAACTTATTCAGGAATACGGCAGGATTTAACGCAAGCTTTTTTGAAAATATTTTCCGTATCAACGGCGATTTCACCTACCGCTATAACGACCGGGATTATTTCTGGAAAAGAGTGAAAGTACCTTATTATCAAAATGCAAATGCAGAGGCGCCCTCTTATGCAGGAGACCTGAACGGCATAATTTATGAATGGGCCGGACGCACTTTGTATACCGCGTCCAACCTGTATGCCGAATTTGAGAAAACTTTTAATAACACGCATTATTTAAAAGCGATGGGAGGCTGGAACTATGAAACTTCAGCTTATAAAGCCAACAGCATTGAACGCAACCAGCTGCTTCTGGAAAGCGCGGAAAGTGTGCAGCTTGCCACTGGCGCTTCCATTATTCCCGGTGCATCCGTTTCGAGATGGAAGACTGCAGGCGCTTTTTTCCGTTTGAATTATGGTTTCAAGGAGCGTTACTTACTGGAAGTCAACGGGCGTTATGACGGCTCTACCCGGTTCCCGGTAGATCAGCAGTGGGGATTCTTCCCGTCGGTTTCCGGCGCATGGAGAATATCCGAAGAGCCTTTCTGGAAGGTAAGCCCGAATATTGTTTCCGATATCAAGCTCCGGGCGTCTTACGGCTCGCTGGGCAACGGGAACATCGCGCCTTACCAGTTTCTTGAATTGCTGAGCATAGGAAACTCCGGGCGCGTGCTTAACGGAACCTTAAATAAAAGCACCCGTGTGCCGGCCCCTATTCCTTCCGGCCTTACCTGGGAAAGGGCTACCACGGCAAACTTCGGGCTCGACCTGGGTATGCTCCAGAACAGGCTGACCTTGAACGGGGATTTTTACATACGCAAAACCACCGACATGTACGTGGCGGGCCCTACTTTGCCGGACATCTTCGGAGCAGCCGCCCCTAAGGGCAACTTTGCGGACATGACGACAAAAGGATTTGAATTATCGCTCAACTGGCAGGATAAGTTTACGCTGGATTCCAAGCCGTTCAAATACCACGTCCGGGCTGCGCTTTTTGATTATGTATCTGTTATCGACAAGTACTATAACCCGGATAAGAGGTTTACCGACCACTACGACGGGAAGGTGATCGGCGAGCTCTGGGGCTTCCGTACAGACGGGCTGTTCCAGGAAGATCCCGAGCCTTCGGCCTATGTCAATACCATCTTTAAATCGTCTGCAGATGCAGTCTGGCGGGCCGGCGACGTCAAGATCAGCAACCTGGACGGAAGCAGCGACAACATGATCACCAAAGGAGCCCAGACGGTGAGCAACCCGGGCGACATGACGATTATAGGCAACACAGAGCCTCGTTATCAATATAGCTTCACGCTGGGCGGCGACTGGAACGGGTTTTTCTTTTCCGCATTTTTACACGGCATAGGAAGGCAGCACTGGTACCCGGGAACGGAAAGCGCTTTCTGGGGACAGTATAACCGCGGGTACAATCAAATGCCCACCTGGCACCTGGGCAACTACTGGACCGAAGATAACCGGGATGCCTACCTGCCGCGCTATGCACAATACAACGGCGCACTCGGCTACACCAATTATGTGCCCAACGACCGCTATCTTCAAAGAGTTTCTTTTTTGAGGCTGAAGAACCTGCAGCTGGGGTATTCGCTGCCTGCTTCATGGATATCGGGTGTCGGCCTGAAAAATGCCCGCGTGTATTTCAGCGGTGAAAACCTTGCCAGCTGGTCGCCTCTGTATAAATGGACGAAAAACTTTATGGACGTGTCTTCAACCGTTGGAAATACGGATTCGGATCTCAATGAAACTTACAATCAGGGCGCAGGAAACAGCTATCCTATTCTGAAAACCTATTCAATGGGGATTTCGCTTACTTTCTAAGATTTAAAGAACTGGAATAATATGAAAAAATACATTGGATATTTACTCCTGCTCGTTGCGGTTCCTTCCGGATGTAAAATGGACGAGCCAGTTGTCACTTCTACCGATAAGAAGGCTATTTTCAGCTCTGAGGAAGGCCTGAAAGCCTACTCGATGTCGTTTTACGACATATTTCCTGACGCTACCGAGCATGCGATCGTAGAACAATCGCTGGTGGATTACGGCGCCACCAATACGCTTAGCGGGTTTACGCTTGTCAATTCATTCAGCGAGAACAATTCCGGCGGGTGGGGAGTAAGTGACTGGTCTCCGCTAAGAAACCTGAACTACTTTATTGTAAACAATACCGATCCCGCCATTCCTGAAAGAATAAGGAACGACTATACCGGTCTTGCCCGTTTTTTCCGAGCCTGGTTCTATTACGATAAGGTCCGCCGTTTTGGGGATGTCCCCTGGATAGACCATCCGCTGGATCCCAGCGAGGAGGATGTTCTTTACGGCAGCCGCGACTCGCGCGAGCTGGTAATGGAAAAGATCTATGAAGACCTGATCTTTGCAGGAGAGAACATAGCGCGTACATCGGATGCTGTCCAAAGTACCTTGGTAACCAAATGGGTGGCGTATGCGCTCGCATCGCGTGTGGCATTGTTCGAAGGAACTTTCCGGAAATACCATAATCTCACTCTTGCTACTTCGGCGCAAACCTGGCTGAAACGGGCGGAAGATGCAGCCTATAAAGTGATGCAGGAATCCGGCAAAAGCCTGCATAGCAACTACCGGGCGTTGTTTACCAGCGACGTACCGCCTGTTTCGGAAACTTTGCTGGCGATCGCTTCCAATGCTTCGCTTGGCATTAAGCACAGCGCCAACTGGCGCTGGACTTCGGAAACCTACGGCACGGGCCTGAACCTGATACGCCCTTTCGTTTGTACCTATCTTCAGAAAGACGGGACTTCCTACACCAGTCGCGCCGACTGGCAATACGAAGATTTCTACGAGGAGTTCCAGAACAGGGACGACCGGTTGAAAGCTACGCTTCGTTATCCGGGCTATGTACGGGAAGGAAGCATCGCATTACCGGTGTTCAGCGGATATGCCCGGCTGGGGTACCAGCCGATCAAGCTGTCTGTGGACGCTACTATCGGCGACAGCCGGACCGAGAGCACGCATGCCATTCAGATGGTCAGGCTAGGCGAGGTGCTGCTTAATTACGCTGAAGCCAAAGCAGAACAGGGAACGCTCACAGACGAAGATTGGGCAAAAACTATCGGGGCGCTCAGGGCACGGGCAGGGATCACCGGCGGACTCGATTCCAGGCCAACGGTAGCCGACAACTATCTGAGGGAAACTTATTTCCCGGATATCAGCGATCCCGTTATCCTCGAAATTCGCCGTGAACGGGCTATTGAGCTGTTATTTGAAGGATTTCGCTTCGACGATCTCAGGCGCTGGAAGCGTGGCGACCTCTTCAGGAAAAGCTGGACCGGCATGTATATTTCGGGCATTAATAAGCCGCTGGACGTAGATCACAACGGGTCTCACGATGTAATATACTACACGGATGATGCCGGGCTTGCCGCTGCGGTTGCAGCTTCCAACAACGCTAACCCGTACAGGGTGAGGGTAAGCACAAATCCGGGTGCGGAAATCATACAGGTTCATCCTGCCGGTGACGGAACCGGGTATTATCTTGCATGGTACACCAATAACGATTCAAAAAAGGTATGGGGGCCCAAGCAATACCTTTACCCTATTCCCATCGGAGCCATAAACCTCAATTCCAGGCTCGCACAAAATCCCGGCTGGGAGAACGGTGCGACCAATGACGGGAAGTAGTGAGCCGAGCTCTTTTACAATTCAGAAGCCTTCTGCTGCCACTGCAAATTACCTGGCAGCAGAAGGCTTCTCTCTTAAACTTAAATCAATGATTATGAAAGCATTGCCATCCTTTTTGATTATAGCGGTCTTCAGCTTATCGAACGCTTGGTCACAGCAGTTACGGGTGATGTCTTACAATATACATCACGGCGCCGACAGGCATGAGAAGAACTCACTGGACTCTATAGGATATTTTATTAAAAGTATAAAACCCGATATTGTAGGGCTACAGGAAGTAGACAGCTTGTGCGACCGGTCCGGGAAAGTAGACCAGATGAAACGGCTTGCGGAGATCACAGGTATGCACCATGCGTTCATCCGGCATTTTCCTTACCAGGGTGGCGCCTATGGTTTGGGGGTACTTTCGAAACACCCTATATTAAAAACAGAACGCAAAGAGCTACGCCTGTTAAAAGAAGGTCCTAACGGGAAATCGGTTTCCATGCTGTTTGCCACCATAAAGTTATCCGGCAAAAAGGAGATCCTGTTTGTTACGGCGCACTATTCGGCATCCGACAAAGCTACACGACAGTCGCAGGTCAATGAAACGCTTCAATACCTTTCCCGCAACCACTTGCCGGTCATATTTACCGGGGATCTTAACGCTACACCCGATACTGACGAAATACAGCTGTTGCAACAACACCTGCAACCTGTAGATACCTCATTAACACCTACTTTTCCCGATACGCTGCCTGCTAAAAAGATAGATTACATTCTGGTAAGCCGCCCGGCACTGCGGCGGGTAAAAAATGTTTCAGCGCCGGTGGTGCATTACTCAGACCACTTGCCTTTAATTGCGCTCATCAATATGAAGTAAAATAAAAAGCCGGTTCCGCTAGCGGAACCGGCTTTTTATTTCATTGAATCCGTGCTTTTAAACGGTCTCCTTCTTTTTGCGGGTCGCTCTCTCTTTCGACTCCTGAAGGCTTTCGTATTCTTCCTTCGAACCTACGATCAGGTCGTTATATTTCCGCATACCTGTTCCCGCAGAAATCAGGTGCCCTACTATAACGTTCTCCTTCAGACCCAGCAGGTCGTCACGCTTACCGCGTACCGCCGCTTCGCTCAGTACTTTGGTAGTTTCCTGGAAAGAAGCCGCAGACATTACGCTTTCGGTACCGAGCGACGCCTGAGTGATCCCCATCAAAGTAGGACGGGCAACTGCAGGTTGGGCGTCACGCGCTTTTACGATCTTGAGATCCCTGCGTTTCAGGCTCGAATTCTCATCTCTCAGCCTGCGAAGGCCTACGATCATACCCGGGCGAAGATTTTCGGAATCGCCTCCATCTTCTACTACCTTGAGATCAAACACCTTATCGTTCTCCTCACGGAATACCCAGCGGTCTACAGGCTGCATTTCCAGGAAGTTGGTATCTCCGGCATCGATGATCTCTACCTTCTGCATCATCTGCCGAACGATACACTCGATATGCTTGTCGTTGATCTTTACACCCTGCAGACGGTATACTTCCTGAATTTCGTTCACGAGGTATTCCTGCACGGCGGTAGGCCCTTTGATCGACAGGATATCTGCCGGTGTGATAGCGCCGTCCGACAGCGGGTCTCCCGCTTTCACAAAGTCGCCATCCTGAACCAGGATATGCTTCGACAGGGGCACCAGGTATCTTCTCTGGGTACCGTCTTTCGATTCGATAAGAATTTCACGGTTACCACGTTTTACTCCTCCGTATGATACTACACCGTCAATTTCCGTAACGGTTGCAGGGTTGGAAGGATTACGGGCTTCGAAAAGCTCGGTTACCCGCGGAAGACCTCCGGTAATATCTCTTGTCTTACCTACCACACGCGGTATCTTGGCAAGAGGCTGTCCGGCCTTCACCTTGCTGCCGTTTTTAACCACAAGGCGTGCTCCGACAGGCAGGTTATAAGACTTACCTGTCTGATCCTTAAGCAGCGGGCTCTTACCTTTTACGGCCACAGCCGGGTTTTTGGTCTTATCGCGGGTTTCGATGATCACCGCTTCCTGGAAGCCGGTCTGCTCATCAAACTCCTCGCGGTAAGTGATACCCTCTTCGATCGCTTCAAAAGTCACATCCCCGTCGAATTCGGAAAGGATAACCGCGTTGTAAGGATCCCATGTACAAAGCTCCTGGCCTTTTGTAACCATATCCCCGTCTTTAACCGACAGGACAGCTCCGTAAGGAACGTTATTGGCGATCAGCAGCTGCTTCGTTTCAGGGTGCAGGATACGCACCTCTCCGGAACGTCCCATCACGATCGTCACTTCCTCCCCTTCCGCATTGACCGATTTCACCAACCGGAGATCTTCGAAGTGGATCAACCCGTCGAACTTGGCTTTGATATTGGCATCTACCGCGATGTTCGAAGCAGTACCCCCTACGTGGAACGTACGAAGCGTAAGCTGCGTACCCGGCTCACCGATCGACTGCGATGCGATTACACCTACAGCCTCTCCTATGTCTACCATCCTGGCAGTCGCCATGCTCCGTCCGTAGCATTTCGAACAAACGCCGTTACGGGTTTCGCAGGTAAGCACCGACCGGATCTCGACGGTATCGATACTGGTCTCGTCGATAGTAGCTGCGATCTCTTCGGTTATTTCCTCGCCGCTCGCAACGATCAGCTCGTTTGTAAGCGGATCGTATATATCGTGCACGCTTACGCGGCCCAGGATACGCTCAGACAGCGGTTCGACGATATCTTCGTTATCTTTCAGCGCCGATATCTGGATACCTCTCAGGGTCTG
Organism: Spirosomataceae bacterium; assembly: GCA_037191015.1. GTDB lineage: Bacteria > Bacteroidota > Bacteroidia > Cytophagales > Spirosomataceae > Ravibacter. Next base: position 623,815 of record JBBCKD010000010.1, on the reverse strand, counting down.
GCAATCCTCTTCATTTACCACGACATCCTGCGCCACATCGTGCAGACGACGGGTAAGATAACCCGCATCCGCAGTTTTAAGGGCGGTATCGGCAAGACCTTTACGCGCACCGTGCGTAGAGATGAAGTACTCCAATACGTCCAGACCTTCCTTGAAGTTTGAAAGGATCGGGTTTTCGATGATCTCCCCTACGCCGCCGCCGATATTCTTCTGCGGTTTTGCCATAAGGCCCCTCATACCCCCCAGCTGCCTGATCTGCTCCCTGGAACCGCGGGCTCCCGAGTGCATCATCATGTAGATGGAGTTAAATCCGCCCTGGTCGCTTTCCAGCTGCTTCATAAGGGTCTCCGTGATACGGGAGTTTACGCGGGTCCAGATATCGATCACCTGGTTGTAGCGTTCGTTCTCCGTGATAAGCCCCATGAGGTAGTTGCTCCATACCACGTCTACATCTGCCTTCGCTTCAGCGATGAGCTTTTCCTTTTCGGCAGGTATCATTACATCCCCGAGACCGATAGACAAACCACCGCGGAATGCCATCTGGAACCCGAGCTCTTTTATCTCGTCAAGAAACTGAGCCGTACGTGCTCCGCCGGCAAGCTTGAAGACCTGCCCGATGATCTGCTGGAGCTTCTTTTTGGTAAGCAGCTCGTTGATATAACCGACTTCCTTAGGCACGGCCTGGTTAAACAGGATCCGGCCGGCTACCGTATCGATCAGTTTGGTCTCAAAAGTACCGTCCTCGTTACGCACCTCTGCGCGGCATTTGATATGCGCATGCTTGGAGATCTTGCCTTCGTTGATCCCGATGATCACTTCCTCGGCGCTGTAGAAGATATTACCTTCTCCGGCAACCGGCAGCTCAGGCGTGCTTTTTCTTCCTTTCGTCACATAATACAGCCCCAATACCATGTCCTGGGAAGGTACGGTGATCGGCGCCCCGTTGGCAGGGTTAAGAATATTGTGGGAAGAAAGCATCAGAAGCGATGCTTCGAGAATAGCCTCCTGTCCCAGCGGTACGTGAACGGCCATCTGGTCACCGTCAAAGTCAGCGTTGAAGGCGGTACATACCAACGGGTGAAGCTGGATCGCTTTTCCTTCGATAAGCTTGGGCTGGAAAGCCTGGATACCCAGACGGTGAAGCGTCGGAGCACGGTTAAGCAGTACCGGGTGTCCTTTCAGCACGTTCTCGAGGATATCCCAGATCACCGGATCCTTACGGTCGACGATCTTCTTAGCCGACTTAACGGTTTTAACAATACCCCTTTCGATAAGCTTACGGATAATGAAAGGCTTGAACAGCTCTGCCGCCATATCTTTCGGGAAACCGCACTCGTGCAGCTTGAGCTCCGGACCTACCACGATTACGGAACGGCCGGAGTAGTCAACCCTTTTACCCAGCAGGTTCTGACGGAAACGTCCCTGCTTACCTTTCAGCATATCCGACAATGACTTCAGGGCGCGGTTACCTTCGGAACGGACCGCGTTCACCTTACGGCTGTTGTCAAAAAGTGAATCCACGGCTTCCTGGAGCATCCTCTTTTCATTACGGAGGATCACTTCAGGAGCTTTGATCTCGATGAGACGCTTCAACCGGTTGTTACGGATAATAACGCGACGATAAAGGTCGTTGAGATCGGAAGTCGCAAAACGCCCGCCATCCAACGGTACAAGCGGCCGCAATTCCGGCGGGATTACCGGCACCATCTTGATCACCATCCATTCAGGGCGGTTTTCAATACGGGTGTTGGCATCGCGAAAGGCTTCTACTACCTTCAGACGCTTCAATGCATCGGCCTTACGCTGCTGCGACGTATCGGTAGCAGCCTGGTGGCGAAGATCATAGGACAGCTGATCCAGCTGCGTGCGGTTGAGAAGCATTTCCAAAGCTTCCGCACCCATTTTGGCTATAAACTTGTTAGGATCTACATCCGGAAGCAACTGGTTGTCCCTTGGTAGCTTGTCCAGTATTTCCAGGTATTCGTCCTCGGTAAGGAAGTCAAGCTGCTTTACGCCGTCTTCTTCCTTTACGCCCGGCTGCACGACCACATACCGCTCGTAGTAGATGATCTGGTCGAGCTTCTTGGTCGACAGCCCGAGCAGGTAGCCGATTTTGTTGGGAAGGCTCCTGAAATACCAGATATGCGCAACAGGCACTACCAGCTCTATATGCCCCATGCGCTCGCGACGTACCTTTTTCTCGGTTACCTCGACCCCGCAACGGTCACAAATAATGCCTTTGTAGCGAATGCGCTTGTATTTACCGCAATGACATTCCCAGTCCTTCACCGGCCCGAAAATCCGCTCACAGAACAAGCCGCCCATTTCCGGTTTGTAGGTGCGGTAGTTGATGGTCTCAGGTTGGGTAACCTCACCATAAGAGCTTTCCAGGATCGACTCCGGCGAGGCCAGACTGATGGTGATGCTGGAGAAGTCACTGTTTAGTTTTTTATTCTTTTTAAAAGACATAACCTTTTGAATTATTACGAAAGAATGTTTATCCGAACACCTGAACTATGCGTCGTCTTACCTGCCGCATATTCCAGATATCTCTTCATTTAAAACCCTGTCAAAAAGCGTACGCTCATATTTGAAAATCAATTCAAGTGCGATAAAATGCCGTTTTCTTTAATAAACGATATTAAAGTCTCCGCCACTTTCCTGTGTCCCAGGACATTGATATGCGGGTCGAGCAAAAAATAATCTGCCGGTTCGAGGCCGGTCCTGCTCATATCCAGCCAATGTATGTTCAACTCAGGGGTAGCTGCAACCTTTTCCAGCTGCCTGGTCAGTTCTTCGGGGTATGCCGAATCGAGGTGGTAAAGCACTATCTCGCCGTGGTATTGTTCACGAACGGAACGCAGCACCTTATCGAGATAAACGCTGTGATCATCCCCGACAGACTCTTCCTCCCCTTTGTCCGACTTCTGCAGGCTGCCGAGCCAGTCGGCAAAACCGGAATACATCATAGCTCCCCTGAATAACCAATACACATGTTTAAAAGGATAATAGTTTTTAAACAGCACATTCATACGGGCGTACAACTCATAGCCCTCCTTCAGATCTTTTTCCGGGGCCAGCTGCCCTCCGTTCCGGGAAAACATATAATTCTCTACAAGATCGTTCGAACAATACTGTATGAACACCACTTTACAGGAGTCCAGTTTGAGCCGGTCCATCAGGATCCTCTCTCTTGCGGTCCCGTATGAAGAGATCCCCGCATTGAGAGCAGAAACATTCGTTCCTTTCTCAAACAGCGTGACAAACGAATCTTCCCGTCCGACTCCCCATCCCATTGTATAGGAATCTCCGAGGAAAAGTACCTCAGGGTAGTCAAGAGACGCTTCGTCATCACGGAAACCTGCAGAATTGATGTTCAAAATACTGTTGAATTCAAGGTTGTCGAAATTATGCACTCCCGGTTTAAACAGGTATTGCAGCTTGGGATCGAAATAGCTCGCCGACTTGTCAAACTGAATGCTATTCATAAATCCCCGGTTGTAGACCAAAGAGAGGAATTGCCTGAGTTTTGGGGGAGTTCTGCGAATCTGCATGGTTCCTATTGCCTGAAAAAATACCGCCAGTCCTATTTCAAACAAAATCAGGGCCACCACACCGTAAACTCCCTTAAACCCCAGCAATTTCGAGAGACCAGAAGCAATGAGTAATAAACCGAGGCTGACCAATACGACAAAAACGTGGATCAGCGTATCATGTAACTGGAAGACTTCCGATCTGAACAAAGTAACAGACAGCAATAAAACTCCTAGTGCTATCCATATCAGATTGATTTGCCCCCTACTCATTAAAATCTGTCTCTAGGCTACTTAAACTTTATTCCAGCGTGATCTCAAGAGCCAATCCTCTCAGCTCGTGAACCAGTACGTTAAATGATTCAGGGATACTCGGCTTCGGAAGATTCTCTCCTTTTACTATCGCTTCGTATGCCTTGGCTCTTCCCACCACATCGTCCGATTTTACGGTAAGGATCTCCTGGAGAATATGAGAAGCTCCGAACGCCTCAAGCGCCCACACTTCCATTTCCCCGAAGCGCTGCCCTCCGAACTGGGCTTTCCCTCCCAACGGCTGCTGCGTAATGAGTGAGTATGGCCCGATCGAACGTGCGTGCATCTTGTCATCGACAAGGTGGCCCAGTTTAAGCATATAGATAACCCCGACTGTAACCGGCTGATCGAACAGCTCGCCTGTCAGACCGTTGTAAAGCGGTGTGCGGCCCAGCGACGGAAGTCCCGCCTCGGTCAGCTCTGCTTCCACCTCCTCTTCGGATGCACCGTCGAATATAGGGGTAGCGTACCTGCGGCCCAGCTTCAGACCGGCCCATGCCAGGATCGTTTCGTAGATCTGCCCGATGTTCATCCGCGAAGGTACCCCAAGCGGGTTAAGCACGATGTCGACCGGGGTTCCGTCTTCAAGGAACGGCATGTCTTCATCCCGCACGATACGGGCCACGACACCTTTGTTCCCGTGACGGCCCGCCATTTTATCACCCACTTTCAGCTTACGCTTCTTGGCGATATAAACTTTGGCCAGTTTTACGATGCCTGCAGGAAGCTCATCTCCTACCTCCAGGGCGAAACGCTCTCTCTTGAAGCGTCCCATCAGCTCACTTCTGCGGCCCAGGTAGTTCCGCACCAAGGCAGAAACGAGGCCGTTGAGATGGGCATCCTCGGTCCAGTTGTCGGTAAGGATATCAGCCAGAAGGTTCACTTCCTCGGGTACCGCATACTGGCTCTCATCCCGATACGGGTTCGCATTCGGGAAAATGGCTTCGGTGATATTCTTTTTAGTGAATTTAACTCCCTTGGCCAATAGCTCATTGCCGAATTTGTGCTTAACACCCTGGCTGGTGTAGCCGTCGAGCAACGTAGTGAGCTTTTCGATCATCACTTCCCGCACAGCGGACAGATCCTGGCTGTACTTCTTGAGAAGCTGCTTCAATTCATCCTTATGCTTGGAGCGTTCTTCTTTCGACGGACGGGAGAATAATTTTGTATCGATTACCACCCCTTTCATCGAAGGCGGAGCCTTCTTGGAAGCGTCCTTTACATCTCCGGCCTTGTCGCCGAAGATCGCACGCAGGAGTTTTTCTTCCGGCGTCGGATCCGATTCCCCTTTCGGAGTGATCTTACCGATCAGTATATCTCCCTCTTTTACTTCGGTCCCGATGCGGACTATACCGTTTTCATCGAGATTTTTCACTGTTTCCTCGCTCACGTTAGGGATCTCGGCGGTTAGTTCTTCTTCGCCGCGTTTCGTATCCCTTACCTCCAGCTCGAATTCTTCGATATGGATAGAGGTGAAGATGTCGTCGCGTACTACCTTTTCCGATATTACGATCGCATCTTCAAAGTTATATCCCTGCCATGGCATGAATGCTACGAGCAGGTTGCGTCCGAGAGCAAGCTCTCCTCCTTCCGTTCCGTAGCCTTCGCAAAGTACCTGGCCTGAGGATACCTTCTCGCCTTTCAGAACCAAAGGCTGGAGGTTAAGGCAGGTATCCTGGTTGGTCCGGCGGAATTTAACAAGGTCGTAGGTTTTCACCGAGCTCTGGAAGCTCACCATGTCCTCCTCGGCTGTACGGTCATACCTGATGACGATTTTAGTGGCATCTACAAATTCTACCACACCTTCGCCCTCTGCTACGATCAGCGCTCTTGAATCCATGGCCACGCTCTTCTCAAGGCCGGTTCCCACGATAGGGGCCTGCGGGCGCAGCAAAGGCACTGCCTGACGCTGCATGTTGGATCCCATCAGGGCCCGGTTGGCATCGTCATGCTCAAGGAAGGGGATCAGGGATGCCGCTACCGATACGATCTGGTTGGCGGCGATGTCCATATAGGAAACCTGCTCTCCTTCTACCAACGGGAAGTCACCTTCGAAACGGGCTTTCACCTTATCGCCGGAGAATGCCCCGGTATCATCGACACTGGCATCCGCCTGGGCAATGTACCTTCCGTCTTCCTCCTCTGCAGTCATGTATACGATCTCGTTGGTGATGGTACCGCCTTCCTTCACCACGCGGTAAGGAGTCTCGATAAAGCCCATCCCGTTCACTTTCGCATATACGCAAAGTGAAGAGATCAAACCGATGTTCGGCCCTTCAGGCGTTTCGATGGTACACAGGCGGCCGTAGTGCGTATAGTGCACATCACGAACCTCGAAGCCTGCGCGCTCCCTGGAAAGTCCTCCCGGTCCGAGCGCCGACATACGACGCTTATGGGTAATCTCCGCCAATGGATTGGTCTGGTCCATAAACTGAGAAAGCTGGTTGGTCCCGAAAAACGAGTTGATCACAGAAGACAAAGTCCGGGCATTGATCAGGTCGACCGGTTTGAAATCCTCGTTGTCACGTACGTTCATCCGCTCCTTTATGGTACGGGCCATACGCGCCAGACCAACTCCGAACTGGGCATAAAGCTGCTCTCCTACTGTCCGTACCCGGCGATTCGAAAGGTGATCGATATCATCGACAACCGCCTTTGCGTTGATCAGCCCGATCAGGTACTTCACGATAGATACAATGTCTTCCGTAGTCAGTACGCGCACATCCAGGCTCGTGTCCGAACCCAGCTTCTTGTTGATCCGGTAACGTCCCACGTCACCGAGATCGTAACGCTTGTCGCTGAAGAACAGGCTTTGGATCACTTCGCGGGCAGTCTGCTCATCGGGAGCCTCCGCATTCCGGAGCTGGCGATAGATCTGCTCGACAGCTTCCTTCTCGGAGTTCGAGCTGTCTTTCTGAAGTGTATTGTAAATTATATTGTAGTCCGCCACGTTCATATCCTCCTTATGAAGGATGATAGATTTGTGGCCGGAATCAAGAATCAGGCTGATGTCCTCCTCTGAAATTTCGGAATCACGTTCCAGGAGCACCTCGTTCCGCTGGATGGAAACCACCTCGCCGGTATCCTCATCCACGAAATCTTCCGTCCAGGTACGAAGCACCCTGGCAGCCAGCCTGCGGCCGACGGCTTTTTTCAGGTTTGTCTTCGTAGCGTCGATCTCTTCAGACAGGCCGAACAGATCGAGTATATCCTTATCGGATCCGAATCCTATAGCCCTGAGCAGCGTGGTCACAGGGAACTTTTTCTTACGGTCGATATAGGCATACATCACGTTGTTGACGTCGGTCGAAAACTCGATCCACGAACCTTTGAAAGGAATAATCCGGGCCGAATACAGCTTGGATCCGTTGGTGTGCTTGCTCATGGAGAAAAACACGCCCGGCGAGCGATGCAGCTGTGAAACGATCACGCGTTCCGCACCATTGATAACGAAAGAGCCTTTCTCGGTCATGTAAGGGATATTACCGAGGAATACTTCCTGTTCAATGGTTTCAAAATCTTCGTTGTCAGTATCGTTGTTGATGAGCCTTAGCTTGGCTTTCAACGGTACCGCGTAGGTAAGTCCCCTGTCAATCGACTCGTCTACCGAGTACTTGGGCGGCTCCAGCAGGTAATCCACAAATTCGAGCACAAAGTTTTCGCGAGAATCCGCTATCGGGAAATTCTCCGCGAACACTTTATAGAGACCTTCGTCGGTACGGTTCTCGGCGGAAGTATCCAGGCTGAAAAAGTCTCTGAAGGATTGTACTTGAACGGCTAAAAAATCAGGGTAATCAATGACCGGCTTGATCCGGGCAAAATTCTTTCTGGGTGATGTTTTTGTAGCCAAGGCCAAATTGCTTTTGGTTAGAGAAATAATTCAGGGCGCATAATGCTCTGAAATGGCGTCTATGCAGCGCCTAAACCTAAATTTGCCTCGTAGTAGAAGCCTATCTCATCCCTTTACTAATCTTTTCTACGAGTAAAGCAGTGTTTCGGATGGATCTGCCTGAAAAAGAAGTGTGTTCTCAATAATAACGAAACCGGGACGGTTTCAGTGCCGACTTTAGTTGAAAACACAAAGAGGAATAGATCCAAAAAGAGGATCTATTCCCTAAAATCGGTATGCAAGCTTTAATTACTTGATTTCTACTTCAGCACCAGCTTCTTCAAGCTGCTTCTTCAATGCTTCAGCTTCGTCCTTGGCAACTCCTTCCTTCAAAGGTTTCGGAGCACCGTCTACAAGTTCTTTAGCTTCTTTCAATCCAAGTCCTGTCAGGTCTTTAACCAGCTTAACAACAGCCAGTTTACCAGCACCGGCGGCCTTAAGAATCACGTCAAAAGAAGTCTGCTCAGCAGCGGCAGCAGGAGCATCACCACCTGCAGCAGGTCCGGCTACTACTGCTACACCAGCAGCTGCAGGCTCGATACCATACTCATCCTTAAGGATAGTAGCAAGTTCATTTACCTCTTTAACTGTAAGATTAACAAGCTGCTCTGCGAAAGCTTTTAAATCTGCCATTTCTATTTTTGATTTAATTGATTACGATTTTTTTAAAAAATTTTTACTCTCTTATTCTCCCTTCTCAGACAAAGTCTTGAGGATACCTGCCAGCTTATTGCCGCCACCTTGCAGCGCCGAAATAACGTTGCGTGCAGGAGATTGCAGAAGGCCTATTACCTCGCCCAGAAGCTCCTGCTTGGATTTCAGGGCTACGAGGGCTTCAAGCTGATCGGCGCCTACAAAAACAGATGAATCAACGGATGCGCCTTTCAGATTGAATTTCTCAGCGCTCGTTTTGCCGCGAAACTCCTTGATAAGCTTAGCCGGGACCTTACCTGACTCAGGATGAAACAAAATACCTGAAAAGCCTTTCAGAACTCCGCCGTCAAATGCCGAGTAATCTGTTTCCAATGTATCCAGGGCTTTCCTGATAAGGGTATTCTTAACAACTCTATACTCTACACCGTTTTCGAAGCACAGGCGGCGCAGCTGATTGGTTTCAGCTACAGACATGCCGTTTGCAGTTACGATGTAGAAATACGGCGTGCCCGCGAATTTTGCACTCAGCTCTTCTACAATAGCTGATTTTTCTTCTCTTGTCATAATTAAATTCCTGGAATCGTTGTCTTATCGATTGATACACTCGGACTCATCGTACTTGACAAGTGAATCGAACCTAAATACGTACCTTTCGCTGTTGCGGGCTTAAGCCTCACAAGGGTATTGATTACCTCCTGTGCATTTTTCGCCAGCTTTTCAGCATCGAAAGACACTTTACCGATACTGGTATGAATGATCCCGGTTTTATCTACTTTAAAGTCAATTTTACCGGCCTTCACTTCCTGTACAGCCTTACCCACTTCCGGGGTAACCGTTCCGGACTTAGGGTTGGGCATAAGACCCCTGGGGCCTAAAACCTTACCAAGCTTACCGACTTTGGCCATAACGCTGGGCATGGTGATGATCACGTCTATATCCGTCCAACCCTGTTCGATCTTCTGAATATATTCGTCCAGCCCTACGTAGTCAGCGCCGGCGGCCCTGGCTTCTTCCTCTTTATCCGGGGAGCATAACACCAGCACTCTCACGTTCTTCCCTGTGCCGTGAGGCAGGGTCACAACGCCGCGAACCATCTGGTCAGCCTTGCGCGGGTCTACACCCAGGCGCACGTCGATGTCTACAGAAGCATCAAATTTTGTGTAGCTGATACTCTTCAGAACATCTGCAGCTTCAACCAAAGAATACTCTTTACCTGGTTCGAGCTTGGAGAGCGCTTCTTTTCTCTTTTTGGTCAATTTTCCCATTGTCTTTACTACTTGCAGGGCTAACACCCAAGTTTAATTTACTCCCAGGGAGCGTTCCCTGAAACAGTTATGCCCATACTGCGCGCAGTGCCGGCAACCATTTTCATACCCGCTTCTACTGTAAAGCAGTTCAGGTCGGGAAGCTTGGTCTCCGCTATCTGACGTACCTGATCCCACGTTACAGAACCAACCTTGTTACGGTTAGGCTGAGCCGAACCCCCTTTTACTTTAGCTGCTTCCAACAGAAGGTTAGCTGCCGGAGGAGTTTTGATTACAAAGTCAAATGACTTGTCTTTGTAATAGGTGATCAGCACAGGCAACACTGTACCCATTTTATCCTGGGTACGGCCGTTGAACTGCTTGCAGAACTCCATAATGTTCAACCCCTTCGAACCCAACGCCGGGCCTATAGGAGGAGATGGGTTCGCCTGACCGCCCTTTACCTGAAGTTTGACGTATCCTGCTATCTCTTTTGCCATTGTTTTAATTAAATGTGGTCAATTGTTCATAAAAGCGCTTACAAGCAGTGGAAGCACCTGCCGCCTTTATGCTCAACTATCCTTTTCTACTTGTGCGTAACTTAGCTCAACGGGCTGACTCCGCCCAAAAATCTTAACTACTACTTTTAATTTCTTTCTCTCGTCTGAAACGTCCTCGACAACCCCTATGAAAGAGCTGAAAGGCCCGTCGACGATCTTAACAGTCTCGCCTTCGTAGAAGCTCACCACCGGGGCGGCTATTTCTTCGGAAGCCTCGTCGACCTTACCCAGGATACGGTTCACTTCCGACTGGCGAAGCGGTATCGGGGTCTTGGAAGTTCCTTCCGAGCTGCCCAGGAAGCCTATTACCCCGGGAATACTCGTAATGATATGGAAAACCTCCCCCTGGGAAAGATCTGCTGAAATAATGATATAACCCGGGAAAAAGTTTTTCTCCCGTACTCTCTTCTTACCGTTTCTGAGCTCGAATACTTTTTCCGAAGGTATCAGGATCTGAGGTACATACTCTCCCAACTTCTGGCGCGCAATCTCGTTCTCGATATAAGACTTTATCTTTTTCTCCTGCCCGGAGACTGCTCTTAGCACATACCAGTTTAGTCCGCTGCCCATATCCGCTTGGTTTCGCTTTTATAAAGCTTTAAAATCCTTAGAATGATCTGTAGAAAAGGTTGAGTCCGTTTTCGAATGCCAAATCCATCAACCCGACTACCAGCGCAAAAATCAAAGAACCGATCAGTACAAGCGTGGTATTGGCCTGAAGCTCTTTATATGAAGGCCATGTAACGTGTTGGGTAAATTCAACCCAGGAGGCCTTGAAAAATTCAGCTATTCTGTTCATTCCTGTTTCTCTTTTTGCACGGGCAGAGAGATTCGAACTCCCATCAACGGTTTTGGAGACCGCTATTCTACCCTTGAACTATGCCCGTGTTTCCCTAACAAATTGTTTCGGGCTGCAAAGATAGTAATTATATTTTACAATTAGAACAGTGCACGGTTAAATGCACTGTTCTTTTTTGCAGTCGTACTCTGACTTAGTCTAAGATTTCTGTAACCTGACCGGCACCTACGGTACGGCCTCCTTCACGGATCGCGAAACGAAGACCTTTTTCCATAGCGATCTTGTTGATCAGCGCTACTTCAATTGTGATATTATCGCCAGGCATTACCATTTCAACACCTGCAGGAAGTGTGATCTCTCCTGTAACGTCAGTGGTACGGAAGTAGAACTGCGGGCGATATTTGTTGAAGAACGGTGTGTGACGACCTCCTTCTTCTTTAGAAAGTACGTAAACCTCAGCTTTGAATTTCTGGTGAGGCTTCACAGAACCCGGCTTACAGATAACCATCCCTCTGCGGATATCTTCTTTGTCGATACCACGGAGCAGCAGACCTACGTTGTCTCCGGCTTCACCCCTGTCAAGAATTTTGCGGAACATTTCCACCCCTGTTACGGTAGACTTGAGGTTCTCAGCACCCATACCCAGGATATCAACTCCGTCGCCTGTGTTAACCACACCACGCTCGATACGACCTGTTGCAACTGTACCGCGACCAGTGATCGAGAATACGTCTTCAACCGGCATAAGGAACGGAAGCTCTGTCTGACGCGGAGGGATCGGGATCCAGTTATCCACGGCATCCATCAGCTCTTCGATCTTCTCTACCCACTTCGGCTCGTTATTCAAACCGCCAAGAGCAGAACCCTGGATCACGGGAATGTTATCGCCGTCGAAATCGTAGAAGCTCAGCAGTTCGCGGATCTCCATTTCAACAAGCTCCAACAGCTCAGGATCGTCTACAAGGTCAACCTTGTTCATGAAAACAACAAGCTGGGGTACACCTACCTGACGGGCCAGAAGAATGTGCTCGCGCGTCTGGGGCATAGGACCGTCAGTAGCAGCAACCACGATGATCGCGCCATCCATCTGGGCAGCACCCGTAACCATGTTCTTCACATAGTCAGCGTGACCCGGACAATCTACGTGTGCGTAGTGACGGTTTGCAGTTTGATATTCTACGTGAGAAGTGTTAATAGTAATACCACGCTCCTTTTCCTCAGGGGCATTATCAATAGTGGAAAAATCGCGTTTCTGCGCGAAACCTTTTTCTGCCAATACAGTAGTAATCGCAGCAGTAAGGGTGGTTTTTCCGTGGTCAACGTGCCCGATAGTACCAATATTCACGTGGGGTTTCGAGCGGTCAAACGTCTCTTTTGCCATTTTGATTTTATGCTTAAATTATTGAATTACTAAACTTTGGTATTATTGCTGATTTGTCAATCCGATGTGTAGACTTTCCTCCCTACTGAGAGCCTTTGAGGGATTTGAATCGCGACGGCGAACCGTCGCAGCGGCGAACCGTCCCGACCTCTTCCTTACCGAGGAAGTGCTCTCAAAGCCTTCGTGAGCCTTTGAGGGGATTTGAACCCCTGACCTCTTCCTTACCAAGGAAGTGCTCTACCCCTGAGCTACAAAGGCATTGTACTCGTAATCCCGGGTTACCATTTGCCGGAAACTCCCGGCCTGAAAACCCCAAAAGCAAGCCCTTTCAATAGGACAGGGCTTGCTTTCTGAGTGGAGCGGAAGACGAGGTTCGAACTCGCGACCTATAGCTTGGAAGGCTATCGCTCTACCAGCTGAGCTACTTCCGCATTTTCTGGTAAATCCGGCAGGTACTCATGCTTTCCTGTCGAACTGTGGGGGCGGATGGATTCGAACCACCGAAGACATAAGTCAGCAGATTTACAGTCTGCCCCATTTGGCCACTCTGGTACACCCCCTTTTTACAGCAACTCTCGCCGCAATCCAAAACCTTAATCAGATTTTGGAGTCGCAAAATTATAGGCTTTTGCAATACTACCAAAATGTTTAGTGAAAAAATTTTTATTTCCCGGGAAGATTCCTCCCACTACAGATTGGCAAAAAATATAACAGGCACGTAACCAATGGCTTAACACCGGTTATGTGCCTGTAAGGATCGGGTTTACAGATGGCGCTACATTTTCAGGCCGAAGCTCAGCATCCTTACCTGCGGTCCCTTTGCAGCCGCAAACAGGTTGTTGATATCGTAATTCACGAACAGGTCGGGGAAGCTTCTGACACCCAGCTCGAACGCCAGTCCGTAACGGAGATCCTGCATATGGAAATCGCTCGAAACCCGCTCCTTATCTCCGCCGTGCGCCTTGCTCTTATGATAACCGCCTACACGGTACCCCGCATACATACCGCCGCTGACGTGCGAAATGACAGACCCCGCAAATGTAAAAGTAGGCATCATACTCAGATTGACATACGGCGCTACAAGCTTACTTTTCTTAAGGCTGACTTCCTTCCCTTCGGTATCGATAAGCTTTGTAAAGATCACCCCGCTATCCTCCTTCCTGATCACCTCGTTTCCTTCGAACATGAGGTTATACCAGGATACGTCTATTCCCAGATCCATGAAGAAGTTGTTTTTCCTGCCTTTCACCACCGGGAAGCTGCGGACAATCCCCAGGCTGACGTACCTCGATCCTCCCGGCCGCAGATCAAACTCCTCCGGGTCATAACCGTTCAGCTTTTTCTCTCCGTAGGTATTGAGCCCGAGCCTGAGGTCGATACCCTGCCGCGGGCTGCGTCTTACATATTTTCTGGGATGCCTTATATAGACCGTATCCGTAACCGACTCCGTACTCCCGCTTTCCCCGCTGACCGTTTGGGTGGTTACCTTTACTACTGTCTTCTCCTCTCCTTCCCTATGCCCCAGCCTGCTTTCCCCTCCGCCTTCTCTCGCCGGGGCCCGGTTGCCTTTTCCTTCCTCCCTGGCCGAGTCCTTTTTCAGGTATATCTCGCCGTCGACCCAGTCCCTTGATACGCCGCTTGCGGGAGAAACAGAATCCAGCCTGGATAGCACATCTTTGATCAGCCGGTTGAAATCATACTGGGAAAGCTTCTCTATTTCCTTCCTGTCGGTGCCGTAAATCACCATTTTCGTCTGCTCGTTAAAGGATATGATCACTGAATCCTTCAATGCAGACTGCGCAGTCGCCGAAGCGCCGGCCATAATGCTGAAAGCCGCCAGGCCTGCAAGTATGTTGTAACTCTTTTTCATCGGTATAAATGATGTTAAATCTCCGGTTGTTATATATTTTGTAAAATTACCTGCTACTCTTCCCCGGCCCGGGCTCCACCCGGATGATCGACATTGGCAAATACCCGCTGCGGGTTAATGCCCAGCTCCTCCCAGTTTATTTTCTCTCCTGTCTTGGCATTCTTCAACTGCCTGAAGAAACGCTTCAGGCTTAACTTCTTCCGCTCTTCGGCTACCTCGCTTTCAACATTTTCCGTGACAGCTGCAAGCTCCACGCCGGGTTTCTCCTGCACCTCATCTACCTTCGCCGGGGGCCGCACGTATACGATCAAAACCCTAGTCTCCGGCTGTTTATCCTCCTTTTCACGCTCCGCAACCGTTGCAGCAGTAACCGCAACCTGCCCGCTTTCCTCAACCCGGGAAGTAACCCGTTCCTCCTCAAACGTTTTCAGATCAGGCTGCACGGGTATAGCCTTCCGGGCTCCTGCGCCCTCCGCTTCCGGCTCCTTTTTGCCCGCATCGGAAATAGTATGGAGAGCCGGTGCCGTAACCTCAGCGTATTCAGGCGGGACGCTGTCTGTCACCGCAGATAGTCCGGACTCATGCGCTACCCGCTGCGGGGTATCCGCAATATCTCCGGGCGCCGAAGCTGACAACCCCTCCCTTTCTGCCGGCATCGACAGCCAGATCCCCCCGGCAACCGCTATCCCCGACACTATCGCCGCAGCCATTAACTTCCGGTTATACCAGGCGGGCTTTGCCTTGGAAAGCCTGCGCTTGTTTAGCCTTTCCCACAATTCCTCTCCCGCGGGACTATCATGTCCCTCCAGTTTGCTCCTGAATAACTCGTCGAGCTGTCTGTTTTCGTTGCTGTTGTCCATAGTTAAATTGATTTGGACCAGTTGTTTCCGTAATTCTGATCGCCCCTGCTTTTTGCAGCCGACTCCCATTCCTTCATCATTTTCTGCAAATGAGCCCTGGCTCTGTGAAGCTGGGACTTGGATGTGCTTTCCGTAATCCCCAGCGTTTCCGCTATTTCCAGGTGAGTAAACCCTTCAATAGCATATAAATTAAAGACGGTACGGTAGCCGAAGGGAAGCTTTCCTATCATTTCCATTATCTCCGATGCTTCCAGGTTCTGATCGGCATAGGTATAATCAGGAACTGCGGCGGCCTCTTCGATACTTACGTTATCTAAAATACGACGCTGCTGCCGCAGGTAAGCTAAAGCCTCGTTTACCATAATTCTCCGCATCCATCCTTCAAAACTCCCTTCTTCCCTGAATTGGGGAACCGAGTCAAAAATCTTCATAAAGCCCTGAACAAGTATATCTTCAGCAGTCATCCTGTCACCGACATACCGCAGGCATACGGACATAAGCTTCCCTGAGAATTTCTCATACAGCATCCGCTGAGCTTTGGGGTCCGATCCCTTCAGCGCCCTGATCAGTTGCGTTTCATGGCTAAATAGCTGCAAAATTTTACCCATCTATTTTAAAGGACTTTCCCTAACAAGATGCATCTTCGCATATCACAAGTTGCATGGACTAAAAAAAATTTAATATGGCTGACGCGGGTGCGCCCATTGGTATTTTTGACAGCGGTATAGGCGGAATGACGGTCGCCAGGGCATTGGCGGATCTGCTCCCCCACGAGAACATGATCTATTTCGGCGATACCGCCCATTTACCATACGGCGATAAGTCAACGGCTGCTATCCAGGCATATTGTATCAAGATATGCAACATGTTATTACAACAGGACTGTAAGCTCATCCTGATCGCCTGTAATTCCGCCTCCGCCGCCGCTTTCGATCTCGTCAGGGAATACATCGGCACCCGGGCAAAGGCGATGAACGTGATCGATCCGGTAGTAGAATACATCAAGGAGCCCTACGCCAATAAAACGATAGGGCTTATCGGCACGCGCCAGACGGTGCAATCCAATGTATACAAAAAGAAAATCGACCTGCTGGGAAAAGGGATTACCCTGAAATC
Source organism: Spirosomataceae bacterium (assembly GCA_037191015.1). Lineage (GTDB taxonomy): Bacteria > Bacteroidota > Bacteroidia > Cytophagales > Spirosomataceae > Ravibacter. The sequence goes on along the minus strand of JBBCKD010000010.1, from coordinate 607,597 downwards.
GCTGGCTACTCCTTTGCTCGCTCCTATGATCGAGGAAGGTTTTTTTGATAACTCGATCAGTATAAGCGTATTGAATCAATACCTCTCAGACCCCGAGCTTACCGACATAAATGCCCTCATACTCGGCTGCACGCACTACCCGCTTCTGAAGCCTGAAATTGAAACCTATTACGGAGGTAAAGTCCGGGTGCTCGATTCCTCGGAAATTGTAGCGAATTCTGTGAAAGCGTGGCTGGAGCAGCATTACCTGGTCAATCCTTCCGGTACGGGCGCCAGGGAGTTCTTCGTATCCGACTTTACCACGTCGTTCGAATCGTCTACGAAAATCTTCTTCGGGTCAAAGATCCGGCTTCAGCACTACCCCTTGTGGGACTGAAGGCGGTCTCACTGACCCGGCCCTTCCATAGCCTGACGGACGCGGGCGGCCACCATCTGGCGCTCTTTAAGCTCCCTGCGGCTGTTCTTGTACCAGAAATAGGCAATTACCGCAACAGAAAGATAAGGTATTACAAACAGGTAGGCTATCCCGGTGTTGATCCCCACACCGACATTATTGCGCCCATTCCCGAGTGTACTTTGTACCGATCCCCGGCACATGGCACACTGGGCCAGTATCTCCGCTGAGCTCAGCAACCATATCAACAACACGCCCGAGACTCTATAGATATGCTTTTTCATCTTCATATATAATACGGACTGATCATCAAATATACTACAACCCCTGTAATGCTAACATACAGCCAGATAGGATATGCGTATTTAACCACCCGTTTGTGCGCAGGTATCTGGTTTGTAAAGGCAAAATAAACCGCCCTCAGCACAAACCAGACCACTACAACCGACAGGATGATATGGCTGATAAGAAGGAAATAATAAGCTCCCCGTATAAACGGGTCTTCCGCACCGAACCGCGTGGATTCGTTGGATATATGATACAGCACGTAAGAAACCAGGAAAACAGACCCCAATATAAATGCCGTAGTCATGGCCTTCCTGTGCCTGCTTATATTTCCCTTTTTGATATAATACCGGCCCGTGATCAGAAAAACGGCTGTTGCGGTGTTGATAATCCCGTTCAGGTGGGGAAGCGTCTTCGTCCACTCGCCGAGATATATCTTCTGCCTGATTCCAAGCAGCAAAGCAACAACCAGCGGAATGCCGATCGCCAGCACATTGATCCAACGATTGTAAGCCTGCTGCTTATCTACTCCTATCTGCATAACGCCTACTTCTCTGCTATTTTTTTCTGGTACGATAAAATTTTAATCTCCGCAGCCGCCCTGTCGAAATCGTCCGTATCGGACAGGTCGTAATATCCGCGGATGTATCTCTCCCCGTCTACCAATACTAATGAACTGTTTTCGTAAAGAGTTCCTGCAGAGCCATTCTTCTCATCAATTTTCAATATGCTTTCCCAGCTGCCTAAGCCTGTTCCGCTCTCTACCCGTATAACGGCAGGTACTTCTCCGCTCCCGTCATGCCCGCTCCTTATCCTTTCCAATAGCTGAAAATCCCGTTCATTCGCCAGTATTTCTACCAATCGGCTTTTATATTCCGACAAGCGGTTTTCCCCGTCACTGTCTCCTCCCAGGTAAAAAGCCGTGATCTTCCCGCCGAGTACGCGGGAGGTAACGGTATCTCCGCCGAGTGTCACGCCCAGCACACCGGAAACCTGGTAATAAACCGTATCTTTCCCGTCAAAAATCACCCGACCGGCGCTGTCTGCCAGGGGATGAAAATAAGGAAGGTCGTAATGATTCGTCGCACAGGTCCTGAGGAACAAAAAGAAAAAAGCCGGCAATGCTAACAAAACAATGAGCATCCCGGCTTTCCTGATATCGAACATTATCTACTTAAGGAATTTGAAAATATTCAGTTCCTCGAAAATAAAACCTCCTTCAACTATAAGTGCGACAATCAGCCACAGCACCAGGACCGTCGGCCATAGTATGAGCCAGATCATCGTTTTGGTCTCGTGCTTGAGGTGCATGAATTCTCCCACTATATAAAATGCCTTAACGACCGTCATCAAAACGAAGATTGTGATTCTCAGTGTTCCGTGATGCATGGTGAATGCTATAAGGAACTCAAGAGCTGTCAGGATCAGAAGTATCCAGAAAGTTTTCCAGATAACTTTTCTCTGGGCTGCCCCTCCGTCAGACGGAACGTGATGACTATGCGAATTTGCCATAACTGCTAAACCTTACTTTTAATATTTTAAACCAGATAGAAAAATGTAAAGACAAATACCCAGACCAGGTCCACAAAGTGCCAGTACAACCCGACCTTTTCCACCATTTCATAGCTTCCTCTCTTATCATAAAACCCGGTGGCAGTCCTGTAGAAAATAAGATAGTTGAGCACAACCCCGCTGAATACGTGGGTTCCATGGAAACCCGTGATAAAAAAGAACAGGTCAGCGAATGGAACGGGCCCGTACTGGTTTTCCTTGAGATTGGCTCCGAATACCGTACGTTCTATCCATTCTCCGTTGATCAGCTCCCTGATAACAGACCCTTCGTCAGTGCCGTGTATAAAGTGAGCCCATTCCCAGGCCTGGCAGCCAAGGAAGGTAATCCCTCCCAACAAGGTCCACAGCAAATATTTTTCCACATTTTTTCTATCCATGCGGTGGCCCGCCTCAACGGCCAGTACCATCGTCACACTACTGAAGATCAGGATAAAGGTCATGATCCCTACAAACACCAACGGCAGATAAACACCATGTAAAAAGGGAACCGCGGCAAAAACCTTTTCCGGGATAGGCCAGTAAAGATTGGAGAAGGTAAAATCGGCTACTTCACCTACATAAGCAGGAAAGCTGTAGCGGATCAACCCATAAGAAACCAGCAAAGCAGAGAAAGTAAAGGTATCTGAGATGAGGAAAAACCACATCATCAATTTCCCGTAGCTTGCCTTCATAGGTTCTACGCCACCAAGCCAAAGTTTGGGTTCACCAGAAGTTGATGTAATAGTCGACGCCATTGGTTAAAAACAATTATAAATTCAATTAAAAGTCAAAAGAAACACAAAAAGATAAATCCACAAAATATCGAGGAAATGCCAGATCGTAGCACAGATCTCTATTCTTCTCAATCTCCTGGAGTGGACCTTCATCTTAACAGATGCCCACAGCGTATTCAAAAGGGCTATCAGCCCCAAAATCAGGTGAACAAGGTGAAGAAACGTAAACACGTAAAAGAATGATCCGGCCAGGTTCCCGACGAAATAAACCTGCTTTTCGACCAGCTCACCCCATCCTATTACCTGCATCACCATAAAAAGGACGCCCAGCGCAAAAGTAATGCCTACCGCCAGCCTGAGCTTTCCGAAGTTGTCCTTCTTTGCCTCGATATATGCCCAGTGCATCGTGATGCTGCTTATGACCAACACCACCGTGCTATAGGTAAAAATAGCGGGCACTGTAAATTCCAGCCAGTTTCCTTCCGCCCTCTTTACCAGGTAGGCGCTGGTCTGGGAGGCGAACAGCATCACGCTGGCCAGGAGGAAAAGCCATACCATGAACTTGATAGGATCCATGCTCAGCACTTCCCTCGGATGCTCCTTATAATGCGGCATAGCTGTTTCTAAGTCTTTCATATTTCTGTTCAAACCTTATCCAATAAAAAAGCTATCTGAACTATAGGCAGGTATATAAAAGAGCCGAACATCAGTTGCAGGGCTGTTTTATCGTTGCATTTCCTCATCAGGTGAAAAGTCTGGGCAAGGAACAGCACCCCGAACAGCGTCGCGACAAACGCCGAATTAATACCCGTCATACCCAGCTTGTACGGCAGCCACCCGATCGGTATCAGAAACAAAGCATTGATCATGATCTGGAAGGCTGTATTCAGATCCTTTCCGCCCTCCGAAGGCAGCAGGTGAAATCCTGCCTTCTTATACTCCTCGTCAGCCACCCACGCGATAGCCCAGAAATGCGGGAACTGCCAGAAAAACTGGATTGCAAACAGGATCCCTGGTTCCAGCCCAAAATGATTGGTAGCCGCTATCCAGCCTATCATAGGAGGAAAAGCGCCCGGAAACGCCCCTACAAGAACCGCAACGGAGCCTACCCGCTTCAGCGGCGTATAGACAAACCCATACAGGACCAACGAAAACAATGCCAGGGCGGCGGTACGCAGGTTAAAGAAAGCGACAAAAATTACGGTAGCAACCACTCCGAGCAATACCGCCCAGACGATCGCCTCGTTAACCGTCAGCCTGCCGGTGGGTAATGGCCTGTTCCGGGTGCGCTTCATCAGCTTATCCAGGTCCCTTTCGAAGATCTGGTTGATGGTATTGGCCGAACCGGTAATGGCAAAGGAAGCAAACGCAAAAAGTATGAGATATCCCCAATCGACGTGGCTGACGCCCAGGCAATATCCCATTAACCCGGAGAAAGCCACAAGCGCAGACAACCTGAACTTTGTAAGTTCAAGCAACGCCTTCACCTTGACAAAAAGCGTCGGGGAAGTTTGTATGGACTGCTCAGAAGTAATCATAATCTATTTGCTATCATTCCGCACCGATCAGCTCTACCGTACGTTTCTTAAATATCCGCTCTGCGTTTAAAAACAAAAACAAAACAAACTGTATACCAAGCAACAATATAGCCAGCGTAAGGTGAACCGGCTGTAAAAATGCTGGCACTGAAAAATATCCCAGGACGATCCCCGTCAGGATCTCAGCTGCCAGCACGCCCGCCATCCAATCCGACAGCCCCCGCATGACCCCTCTTTCCGACGTCCCTTTTTTCAGCTGGTACCACAGTCCCGCTATCACAACCAGCACAAGTATCGAAAACGATCTGTGCACCAGGTATACCGGGCCTACGCTGTCGATCCACCCTGACCTCCCTTCATACCCCAGCGCCAGAACAGCCAGATCTATCTCTTCCCTCACCTGCGTGCCCAGCATAATCTGGACCGTTACAATCGCCATAGAGGCCACCACCCAGGTATTAAGCGTCGAGGTCCCCTTTCTCAGCCTCTCTACTTTCAGCCGGTCGATGTATGACACCTTCGCATAGGAGAACAACAGTATGAAAACTATTACTATTGCCAGCAGCATATGCAGCGTCACCATAACCGGGTGGAGCTCCGTCGAAACGACCTTTGCTCCCAGCCATCCCTGAAATGCTACCAGAATAAATGCGGAAAGGCTCAGAAAGAATACCGATCTCTGGTTTGACTTCAGGAAAGGCACCGAGGCCAGTAAAGTAAGGAATATCCAGCCCCCCGTAAAAACCCCAAACAAACGATTCACATACTCGATCCAGGTCTTTACCGGGTTAAACTCTATCTCTCCCTTAAGCTTGGCCCCGTATATTTCCTTATAGTTGTCAGGCAGCTGGGAAACATCTGTCGGAGGCACCCAGCTTCCAAAACATTTTGGCCAGTCGGGGCATCCCATCCCGGCGCCGGTTGCCCTTACAATACCGCCGACAAGTATCAGCAGGTAGAGGGTTACAAGCGTCCAGGCTGCCCATCGCTTATACCTGGCAATAATCCTGTCATCAATGACCGGTTTTAAATTGGTCATTATAATTCTGGGACTCGATTTGCTTCTCTTCAGCTATCAAAGCGTTGTCGCTGGGGAAATTAGACTCAGGAGTCGCCGAATGAGGCACGGTTTGAGGAATAAAGTCCTCCTTAGCCCCCGGCTTGCTGTAATCATATGGCCAGCGATAAACGGCAGGAATCTCACCTACCCAGTTACCATGCCCCGGATTATCGGTTGTCCATTCAAGGGTCGTGGATCTCCAGGGATTGATCGGAGCTTTACGGCCTTTGAAAATACTGTAAAAGAAGTTGAACAGGAATATAAACTGTGCTGCGAAAGTAAAAATCGCGGCGACCGATATAAACGTATTCATATCCGAGAATACGCTGGTGAAGTCATAGCTTGTAAACTGGTAGTACCTGCGGGGGAAACCGGCAATACCTACATAGTGCATCGGTACGAAAATCAGGTACAGGCCTACAAAGGTCAGCCAGAAATGTATCTGCCCCAGCGTCTGGTTCATCATTTTACCGTACATCTTGGGGAACCAGTGGTAAACCCCGGAGAATAACCCGAATGCGGCCGCAGCTCCCATTACCAGGTGAAAATGCGCTACTACGAAGTAGGTATCGTGAAGCTGGATGTCGAGCGCGCTGTTACCGAGTATGATACCGGTCAGACCACCCGATACGAAAAGCGACACCATCCCGATGGCGAACAACATAGCCGGGGTAAAGTGCAGGTTGCCTCTCCATATCGTGGAAATATAGTTAAAGGCTTTTACAGCCGAAGGAACCGCAATAATCAGGGTGAGGAACATGAATATCGATCCGAGGAACGGGTTCATGCCCGTCACGAACATATGATGCGCCCATACTATAAATGAAAGGAAGGCTATTCCCAGCATGGAGGCGATCATCGCACGATACCCGAAAATAGGCTTACGTGCATTCGTGGCTATTACTTCAGACGTAATACCCAACGCAGGAAGAATAACGATATAAACCTCGGGGTGACCAAGGAACCAGAAAAGGTGTTGGAAAAGAATAGGACTTCCGCCTATGTTTGAAAGCGCCTCACCCCCGATATAAATTTCCGACAGGAAGAAGCTCGTTCCGAAAGAACGGTCAAAGATCAGCAGGAGCGCGGCAGAAAGCAGAACGGGGAAAGAAATAAGCCCCAGGATGGCTGTAATCAGGAATGACCAGATTGAAAGCGGTAGACGGCTGAATGTCATTCCCCGGGTCCTGAGGTTGATAATGGTAGTGATATAATTTACACCTCCCAGCAGCTGGGAAACGATGAACAAAGCAATACTGACGAGCCATAGGGTCATTCCCAGACCGGATCCCGGGCTTGCCTCCTGGAGGGCGCTCAACGGCGGGTAGATCACCCAGCCGCCGGAAGCGGGTCCTGTCTGGAGAAACATCGAAACGAACATGATGATACCGGCCAGAAAGAAGAACCAGTACGACAGCATATTCATAAAACCGGACGCCATATCCCTCGCTCCGACCTGGAGGGGAATCAGGAAGTTACTGAACGTACCGCTCAGCCCGGCTGTCAATACAAAAAATACCATGATAGTTCCGTGCATCGTCACCAATGCAAGGAAAAACTCCGGCTGGATCTTGCCGGTGTCGGTGATCCATCCGCCGAGAATCGGCCTTAGCCAGGAAAGGTCCGCTTCCGGAAAACCAAGCTGGATACGGAACAAAACCGAGAGCGAAATCCCCAGGACAGCCCATAAAATCCCCGTTACTAGAAATTGTTTGGCTATGGTTTTGTGATCTTCCGAGAAAATATACTTTTTCCAAAAGCTCTGTTCATGGTGCTCATGCTCCTCTGTATGACCGTGCTCAACTACTTCTACAACTGACATATCTCTTGCAATGTTATTCGGGTAACTCTATAAAATATAAATAGAAACAAATACCTGTCTAAGCTTATTCCGCGCTCGCAGTCTGCTCTCCGACATACTTGGCGGCTTTTGCTTTCAGGTTCGCCGGCACTCTATCCAGATACTCCGGATAAGTTTTGAGGAAAGGTTGCTGGGAAGCTAGCCATTTCTGATAGGATTCTTCATCTTCAACAACCAATACCATTTTCATCCCAAAATGCCCCTGTCCGCAAACTTCTGTACATGCAATTTCGTATTTAAATTCGGGATTCCCCAATTCGGCCCGCATCTGTTCCGTGGTTTTGTCGGCCACGAACCAGAACTTGGTAGGCATGCCCGGCACAGCATCCATTTTTACACGCATATGCGGAATAAATACACTGTGCAACACGTCGCGCGCCCGGATCTTTAAAAGAACCGGCCGGTTTACCGGTATATGCAATTCGCTGGGATTCGTAAAATCATCGAAAGAGGTTTCGTCCGAGAAATCGATCCCTACCTCGTTCTGCGCATCGATCAGCCTGTAATCGTAATTCCCCAGCTTATTGTCGTCAATTCCTCCGTAACGGGCAATCCATCCGAACTGCTTCCCGGTAATTTCGATCACCTCTGCGTCTTCCGGAGCCTCCGACGTAATGTCGCTCCACGCTTTCCAGCCCGTCAACACCAGTATGGCCATTACCACAGCCGGGATAGTAGTCCATACTAACTCCAGGCGGTGGTTTTCCGGGTAAAACGCTGCACGCTTTCCTTTCTGGTACCTGTATTTCCAGGCGAAAAAGAACAATGCCGTATTCACCAGTATAAACGGAATGGTCAGAAGCCCCATTGAGAACCAGAACAGATCGTCTGTCCTTCTCCCGTGTACGGAAGACGCCTCAGGTAAGTAAAACTTGGTCGAATGAAGGTAAGACCAGGTAATAGAAACGAATCCGACGACTATCAGCACTAAAAACATCCAGGCGTTTACCTGATTCGCTCTACCAGGTTCTTCAGGATAAGAGTTTGAAGGATTAAGCCCTTTGACAACACCGGTCAGCTTTCCCAACACTACAAGCGCCAGGACAACTGCAACCAAAACAAGAAGGACAAGTAAAAGCTCCATAATATAATCTACTATAAACCGAAACGCTATTCAATATCGTGATAAAGTGACTCCTGCAGCATCGGGTGATGCGGTGCGATCAGCTTCGCTTTTTCCAGCTGGCTTGCGACAGTCCAGATAAAGGCGCTGGCGAAAAGAGCGAAACAGCCTATTTCAAACGGGCCGATAGCGCCATGCGCTCCAACCGTACCGGGCATAATGTTATTGAAGAAATCTATATAATGCCCGATGATAACAAACCAGCAGGCCAGTTTAAGTATGACCGGGGTCCGCTTGGAATCGCGGGTCATCAGCAGCAGGAACGGAAATACGAAATTGACAATAATATTGACAAAGAACAAGGTTTTGTAAGCTCCTCCGTAGCCGTTAAAGCGCTCCCAGAAATAAACTACCTCTTCCGGGATATTGGCATAGTAATACAACAGGAACTGGGCAAACCAGACGTATGTCCAGAAAATGGTAAAGGCAAACACGAACTTTCCAAGATCGTGAAGGTGACTTGCGTTGAGGGCTTTAAGATAACCATTCTCCTTCAGGGCAAGCACGATCAGCACAATGGTAGCCAGGCCGGTTACATGCCAGTTGGCCAGCGTGTACCATCCGAGCATCGTACTGAACCAGTGCGCGTCTACTGACATGACGAAATCCCAGGCGGAAGTCGACGAGGTAACGGCGAAGAAAACCAGGAAAATCACCCCGAATTTGACCTGCTTGTGGTAATTATCAAGGCCTCCGACCAGGTCTTCCTCCAGAGAAGCTTTCCTGAGCATACGCCACAGACCATACCATCCTACAAAATACGCCACCAGTCTTATCAGGAAAAAAGGCGTATTGAGATATCCCTTCTTCCCGTTGAGGATCGGATCGAAATCGGGGCTGTTCGGATCGTAAAGGCTGGAATGCGTCCAGTGAAACAGGTCATGACCTCCGAAAATGAATGTAAGAAGCATTACCACACCGGTAACAGGCAGAAATGCCGGCATCGCTTCCGGGATCCTCTTGAACACTGCAGACCAGCCGGCCTGTGCCAGGTAGTTATAAGACAGCCAGAACATACCGGCTACGGATATCCCGGTGAAGAAAATACCGTTCACCCATAGATTGGCCCAAACTCTTTTGATCCAGTGATAACCATGTCCGTGATCGTCACCGCCATGAGCTCCGTGTCCGTCCGCTGCATGCGCAACGTCATGCCCATGACCGCCCGAAGCCATTAGATAAACCCCTAAGAGAATCAAAACGATACCCACGGCCCCGAGAATGAATAACTTCTTCTTGGTCGCTGCCGTAAATACGAATTGCTCGTCTATCGAAGGTATGGAATGTACTGCTGATGCCATTGGAAATATAAATAACGCTTATTTCAATAGATTAAGATCCCTTTTGCAACTTTTGCACATAATGCACGATTTTCCATCTTTCCTCAGGATTGATCTGCGAACCATGAGGCCACATCCTTGCCTTTCCAAACGTGATTACATGAAAAATATGGCCTTCCGACAGATTCTTCATCGCATCAGAAGTATAATTAGGCACCCCTTTATAGGCAACCCCCACTTTACCGTCGCCGGCTCCGCCTGCTCCATGGCAATGCTGGCAATATCTCTGGTAGAGCACCTGCCCTTCAGCCATGACTGCGTCTGTATTCGGGATCGGGTTCTTCAGAAGGCGTGAAGCAATTTCTATGCTGTCGGCAGGGATATTGTAAATCATCAGGTCGCGGCTTACGGAATCTCCCTCGCCAAACTGTGTTTTATAATTCCTCCTGGCTACTGTTCCTTCGACAGGCAGGAACAGGTTAGACCCCTGCGGGTTGAAAGGATTCTTCTTTACCTGCTTATAAGGTTCGTAACCTACCGGCTCGTACATGTTGGGTGCAAACTCCTTACCCGGATTATTAGGATCTTTTCCGCAGGATGTCAACAGAACAACTCCCAATAAACATCCTCCGATAGATTTGGCCAAAATATTCATACTCATCATTGGTAGCCTTTAAAATTGCTTAAGGTTAACTTCTTCTGCCCCGTTATCCCTTAGCACCCTTGTAATCTCATCTTCCGACAGCTTGTTGCTGTGAAGATCAATAGCCATTACAAATTTATTATCTGTAGAACGCTTGTCAAAAAGCTGCGGATACGGATCCGGCTTAAGACCGTTTGTAATCAGAAAGGTAATCACCATTCCGAAAGCGGTGAAAAGCACGGTCCCTTCGAATGCGATCGGAATATAGTTAGGGATTGAAATAGGATCTTTCCCCCCTACGATCATAGGCCAGTCAATTCCCATTGTCCAGATCATCAGCGTCATAACCGCCGCACAGCCGGTCAGACCGAACAGGAACGCCGCAATACCGATCTTCGTTCTCGGGTGACCGAGCGCATGATCCAACCCGTGGATGGGGAACGGTGTATAAACTTCCTTGATCTTAACCCCTTCCTTGCGGATTTTCGGAATAGCGTGGAGGAGCACATCGTCATCATCGTAAACCCCCACTAAAAACTTGCCGCTTAATGCTGCCATTTCTATTTAATATGCGGTTCAATAATCAGTTTAAATCCCAGACTTGTCTTATTCCATTAATCTTCCACAACCGTTGCACGCGGCTTGGCCACCCCACCGATCTTCTCAGGCAATTTTTCGGATGAAGAACGAAGGACGGCCTTCACTTCCGCCATATTCACCACCGGCAGGTATTTTGAAAATAAAAGGAATAGCGTAAAGAATAACCCGAAAGAGAAAATATAATCCCCGATATCATACATGGTCGGGGAGAACATACTCCAGCTTGACGGAATATAATCGCGGTGGAGAGAAGTAACGATAATTACAAAGCGCTCAAACCACATCCCGATATTTACGATTACCGAGATAAAGAAAGTCCATGTCACGCTTCTTCTCAGTTTCCTCGACCAGAAAAGCTGCGGTGAAATCACGTTACAGGTCATCATAGCCCAGTAAGCCCACCAGTACGGGCCTCCCATCCTGTTGAGGAATGCGTAGCTCTCATATTCAACTCCGCCGTACCATGCAATGAAAAACTCAGTTATATAAGCGATACCTACGATAGACCCCGTCAGTGTGATGATCTTGTTCATGGTCTCAATGTGCTCGATCGTAATGTAGTCTTCGAGCTTGTAGACCACCCTCGTGATGAGCATAAGGTTCTGAACCATCGCAAAACCCGAGAAAATCGCCCCGGCCACAAAGTAAGGCGGGAAGATAGTGGTGTGCCAGCCGGGTATTACCGACGTAGCAAAGTCCATACTAACGATGGTGTGCACAGAAAGAACCAGCGGAGTGGAAAGCCCCGCCAGGATAAGGCTGACATACTCATAGCGCGCCCAGGTTTTAGCCGAGCCGTTCCAGCCCATTGAAAAAGCGCCGTAAAAAAAGCGCGATACTTTGTTGGTCGTACGATCCCTGATGGTAGCCAGGTCAGGAATAAGGCCGATGTACCAGAAAACCAGGGAAACCGAGAAATAAGTACTGATCGCGAAAACGTCCCAAACCAGGGGAGAATTGAAGTTGACCCACAATGAACCGAAAGCATTCGGAAGCGGCAGCGCCCAGTAGGCCAGCCAGGGCCTCCCCATGTGCATCAGGATGAACGATGCCGCACAGATCACGGCAAAGATCGTCATCGCCTCTGCAGCGCGGTTAATGGAAGTCCTCCATTTCTGGCGGAAAAGCAAAAGAATCGCAGAAATCAGCGTACCGGCGTGACCGATACCCACCCACCAAACGAAGTTCGTGATATCCCAGGCCCAGCCTACGGTCTTGTTCAGACCCCACACTCCGAGCCCTTCCCACCAGGTCCAGGCCAGACAGTAGGTACCATATGCCAAAACAATAAGAGAAAGACCAAATGCTAATTTCCATTCCTTGGTCGGTTTGGCCTCAACATGCCGACAGATATCTTCCGTGATATCGGCGTAGGTCTTACCACCTGTAACCAAAGGAGTCCTTACCGGAGAAGTAACTTGCATAATCTGAACTAATATCTGGAACTATTAAATATTCGTATTTTCGAAACTGCTTTGACTCGTATTATGCCTGCGGCGCTGCTTCTTTCTCCTTATTACGGATTTTCGTCAGGTAAGAAATCTGCGGACGTACGTTGATCTCGCTCAGGACGTGGAATGCCCTTGCCTTCTCCTCAACCGCCAGCAGCTTGGAAATCCTGCTTTCGGGATCGTTCATATCGCCGAATACAATGGCGTCGGTCGGGCAGGAAGACGCGCAAACCACATCCAGGTCCTCGTCCGTAACCCTTCTCCTCTCCTTCTTCGCACGAAGCTTCGCCTCCTGGATCAGGTGAACGCACATAGAGCACTTCTCAATAACCCCGCGTGACCGGACCGTCACCTCAGGGTTGATCACCATCTTACCAAGGTCATTGTTGAAGTGGTAATCGAAATTATCATTATCGAAATATTTGAACCAGTTGAAGCGGCGCACTTTGTAAGGACAGTTGTTGGCACAATAACGCGTACCCACACAACGGTTGTATGCCATCTGGTTCAGCCCCTCCGAGCTGTGAGTGGTAGCAAGCACCGGGCAAACCGTCTCGCAGGGCGCGTTGTTACAGTGCTGGCACATCATAGGCTGGAAAGTAACTTCCGGGTTTTCCGAAGCGACTTCCATCGCACTGTAATTTCCTATTTCTCCATCGCTGCTATAGTAACGGTCGATGCGCATCCAATGCATTTCACGGGCATTGATCACCTCCTGCCTTCCTACTACCGGGATATTATTTTCTGCGTTACAGCTTACAACGCACGATCCGCAACCAAAACACAGGTTAAGGTCTACGACCATACCCCAGGAGTGGTTTTTGTATTCGTGGCCATTCCACAGGGATATATCCGTCGGATCGACCGGACCTGCAGAAGTATGGATCTTCGGCAGGAACCTTCCTGCCATTACATCTTTCTGATATTCTCCCAGTATGGTTTCCTGCAACACAGACTTACGGTTCATCACGGTGTTGTGCGTCTGGGTCTGGGCTATCTGCCTGAAGCCGCCGGTTTTGGAAATGCTGACCACACCGGGCGCGTAGCTTACATAGCCGTCGGTAACAGCTGCAAACGGGTATATATTCTTACCTACGCCATTGGCAGCCTTACCCGCCTTTTCCCTGCCGTAGCCGATCGCTACCGATACCGTGTCGTTCGCCTGCCCCGGCTGAACAAGCACAGGCAATTCAACCGATTTCCCGTTAAGCTCGATACTGATCATATCTCCCTGCTTAACCTTCAGATCAGTAGCCGTTTTCTGCGAAAGCCCGGCATAGTTGTCCCAGCAGGCTTTGCTCACCGGCTCGGGGAATTCCTGCAGCCAGGGGTTATTGGCCATGGAACCGTTCCCGATACCTACTTTTTCATAGATAGCCAGTTCCAACCCGGAATTATCCGCGGAATAACGCTTTGCGATCGACTGGGCGGCTGCCGCAAGATCGCCGCTGAAAGCCGCCGTTTCCGATACCGGCGCTTTCTTCACCTCGAAGACGCCGTCATGCAGGGATTTGATCCAGAACTGGGAAAAATCGGTCTGACCGGAAAGCGGATAAATGTTCCGGCGCCAGTATTGCTTGATATATTCGTGATAGTCGGTGCTCTCCGCTCCGGCCCACTTCAACAGGCTCTCCTGAGCCTGACGGGTATTATATATAAGGTTAATGGTGGGCTGCCCGAGGCTGAAATGGCCTGCTTTGGGCTCTGCATCATCCCACGATTCCAGGTAATGCGGAGCAGGGGCTACATAACCCAGGAGGCTCCCTGTCTCGTCTGCCCTGTCGGCAAAAGTGACGCTCAGCTCTACCTTGGGCAGCGCTTCTGCCAATTCGGCACCGCGCGGATGATCGTATACGGGATTAGCTTTATAGAAAAAGACTGCTTTTACCTTCCCGCCTTTTACATCATTGACAAACTGGTTGAATGCAACGTCGTTCCCCTGGCGAAGATTATCCGGGTTGTCGAGATCGATCGTTGCACCGTAGCTTCCCAAAAGACTGTTGATCGCATTCACTACTACCTGTACTGAAGGATCGTTTATCCCGGAAACGACGAGCGCGGCACCTTTGGCCGCTACCAGGTCGTTGACTGCTTTATCCAGGTTCGCTATCTCCAATGCAGGAACGGAAACCGGGGTTCCTCCCAGCTTAGCAGCCAGCTTATTATACAGGTTCCCAGCTACCAGGCCTAATTGAGAAGGCTTCACCGGGGTTCTGTAGTCTGCGTTTGAACCCGTGAGCGAAAGAACCGACTCGAACTGGTAATGGCGGGACATTTCTTTTTTCCCTCCTTCGGCGCTGCTCACCTTCCTTGTCTCGCCGTATTGCCCGGAATAAGTATCCGGGGCAATCCAGGTACCCAGGAAATCGGCGTCTATGCTTACGATAACTTTCGCCTTCGAGAAGTCGTATCCGGGTAAAACTGCCTTCCCGAATGACTGACGATTGGCTTCCACCAGAGCCGCAGCGGAATTGGTGTCATATACCACATGCGTAGTAGTTGGGTATTTCGCCGTAAAATCGGCGATCACAGCCTTTGTGGAAGGGCTGAGAACGGTCGAAGAAACAATACGGATATCGCCTCCCGAAGCAGCTATGGAATCGAGCTTGGCCGTGATCTCCTTATCGATTGTATCCCAATCCGCAGCCGATCCACCCTTATGAGGGCCTTTCAGCTTCTCTATATCGTAAAGATTAAGCAGGGATGCATGCACCCTGGCGCTGGCGCCGCAGGATGCTCCCGACAACTTATTACCTTCTATTTTGATAGGACGCCCTTCACGCGTTTTAACGAGTATACTGGCATAGTCTCCCCCTTCAGCGTACGTCGAAGCGTACCAGTTCGCGATGGTCGGATATTCGTCAACGGGCTTGTTGACATAAGACACGGCTTTACGTACAGGAGCCTCACACGAAGCCAATGAAACCGCCGCCATTCCAAAACCCAGTACTTTCAGAAAATCACGGCGATGAGAACCTGTTCCGTCTGAGAGGTGCTCATAAGAAATCTCACCTTCGGCCGGGGCATTGAATTCCTTCTCCGAGCTCTTAATGAAACTTTCTTCATTTCTCAGCTCTTCAAGCCCTTTCCAGTACCGTTTCGTATTATTTTCCATAAATCCTTTTCAATACTTCTATATTCGGAGAACTCTATCAACCTAAATTCTTAATAGTGACATTTTGAACATTCCAGACCGCCTATGTCGGCTACTTTCAATGCTCCCTTGCCTTCTTCCTCGTGAACCTGGACCAGCTTATCATAGTATGCGTTTCCTTTCGAATTCACGTCGGTGGTACGGTGACAATCGATACACCATCCCATCGTCAGGGACGAGCGCTGCTCCACTACCTCCATTGTCTTGATATCTCCGTGACAGGTCTCACATTCCAGGCCGCCGACATTTACGTGCTGCGAGTGGTTAAAATAGGCCAGGTCAGGCAGGTTGTGCACGCGCACCCACTCGATAGGCTGGTCATTTTCTATAGCTGCATATATTTTCTGAATCTCGGGAGATTCTCTTTTGACCACCCCGTGACAGTTCATACAGATATTGGCTGCAGGAATAGTAGCTGCACGGCTCTTGTTCACACCTGTATGACAATAGTTACAGTCGATCTCATACTCCCCGGCATGGAGCTTATGAGAGAAGGCAATAGGCTGCTTGGGAGCATATCCCTGCTGAACGCCTACGTTAAAAGCCCCGTCGAGGGTAGTTTTTGTGACCAGGAGCAGGAATACCCAGGCTGTGGCCGATAAAATCGCGGGGTGACGGACCGTACGGCCCGCAAGATCTTTGAAAGAGGTTCCTGTTGAAACCTGCTGCTCCGCCTTCTCGCCTCCTATCGTCCTGGAAAGGACGTTCAGAACCACAAGCAATACAACCGACAGCAGTACCACGACTACTACCAGCACCACGAGAAGAACTATAAACAGTGTCGAAGGTCCCTCCGCCTGTGCAGCAACTGCACCTCCCGTCGCGCCCGGCGCGGCAGCCACGGAAGCCTTGGCGTTGACATCGTCAATATACGCCAGGACATTCTTCACATCGTCATCCGAGAACGTGGGAAAGCTCGTCATCGGAATCTTGTTATATTCGTTGTAGATCTTGATCGCATCAGGATCCCCGGCTGCTACCATAGACTGCGAGTTGCGGATCCATTTTGCGAGCCAGGCAAAATCATGCTTTTTATGGATGTCTTTCAATCCCGGTCCGACCGATTTCGCGCTTCCCGTCTCATGGCAGGAGGAACAGTTGGATTTAAACAGCGCTTCTCCCTTTGCGACATCACCTTCAAGTCCTGGCGCAGCCGCCACAGCAGAGTCTTCCCCGGCCTCCTGCGCATACAAAGGCGCTATATTGGCAAAAACCAAAAAAGCGAGAAAGAATAGAAAGGAACTGCAGTTAGATATGAAGCTGGTCGGGTAAGGACACTTACAGAAAGAGTAAAAATTCCTACAAATTGAATTCATAGTCCACAATACATTATACTTATCCCGCAAAACTAATGCACGAATTTCTTTCCGCAAAAGTATTCATACCTTATTTTGGGCGGGGGTCTTATTTATATTTTTTCTAATCTAATACGGATTCTGAAGGGAAATCCGGCGAAATTACAATATGAGAAATGTACAATTTCTGAACGAAATGATCATTCATTTGCCCCCCGGTTTCCAAGGTTGGCGGGTGCTATGCACCGCCGTAAAATCAGTCGCCGGGCGCCTCAGAAGCGCCGCCCTTACGGGGCATCCTATTTATTGACGATACGCTGCACCCACTGGCGGAATTTAACCGGGAGCACCCTTCTCAGCAGGCCGTCGGGGAGATACATTTTATAGGCATATCCCACATAATTAATGGGGGTACCGAGATAGTTGCTGCGAACTACCTGGCCCGTTCCTATATCGACGACTTTCTGAATCGATATACGCTCCAGTGCCATGTCCGTCTTCATAGGTCTGTAATAAGCACAATTTTCAAAATAGAAATGGTTCACCTGCGTGTAGCGCGTACTCCCCGCGAGCGTGATTTTTTCGCCGCCGTGCAAAAGGTTGGCCGACCATATCAGGGCCTGTCCTTTTTTGATGTTCAGGACTGTTTTATCAAGCTTTTTATATTGTACCAGTTCCTCGATAAAATCTTCATACCGGGTATAGTAATTGGCTAGCATCGCCTCGATGGATTCGCTGGTAGATCCTTTTATCCCTAAAATAGAAAGGTCATAAAAAGGAAGCTTATGGCTGCCCGGGTAGTAATGCAGCGGGCCGTTGCCGTCGTGCACATCTTCCAGCGCCACCCAGACGCCGGCAAGATACCGTTCGGGCACCGAATTGAAATGAATGGAATCGCTGTGAGTTCTCTGCTGGCTCCCGGTAGAAAAATTCAGCGTCTGGAAAGGAATAGGCCGCCTGCGATACAACACCCTGAGAATCTCCAGAACACGCGGCGCGGTGGCAATCTTCTTCACCGTCTCCAGCTCCTTCCAGGCATCCTGGATACGGTTTGTCTTTTGCTGTTCAAACAGGGGCTTAAGCTCTTCTACCGCCCGGTCGATCAGCTCCTCATCGATTTGAGGATCGATAATAAGGTAACCATGCTCTGCATAAAACCTGGCCATCGCCTCCTCTTCGGGTGAAAGCCCCGCCCGTGAAAGCTCTTCTTCAAAAAACGGAGATTCGACCCAGGGGATCTGAACGTTTAAAGATGTGCTCATTATAAATAGGTTTGAATGATCCTGGCAAGCCTGAGCCTGCAGTTTCAAATCTTCCAAGCACACGAAAAAGCTGACCGCCGTATCAATCCGAAGCCACAGGGACAGCGTGTAATTTACAAAAATATATAAATATTATACCACGCAATTTTATTTGCCGTGCTATACGCCTGAGTCTAACGGTCGGCAACATATGAAACCCGTCAGGAAAGCGGAGAGCGGGTAAAGCAAAATAACGCCCGGCTTAGTCATTAAGCCGGGCGTTATTGTTGTTGAGGTTCCGAGCGGATTCGAACCGCTGTACAAGGTTTTGCAGACCTCTGCCTAGCCACTCGGCCACGGAACCGGGAATCCGGGGACTTCACAGGTATCCGGTAAAGCCCCCGGGGAATTTAAATGATCAGGCTTCTTCTTCGCCGCCTCCCTTGTTTCCGGAAGCTGCCGCTTTAGCTGCCTTTTTTTCGGATTGCTCCATTTTAGTCTTCAGAGCAGAAAGAATATCTATATCGCCTAACGTAGACTTTTCAGCTTCTTTCAATACATTTTCAGACCTGACGGGAGCAGACTTCTTCACAGCTTTCTCTGCTTCTGTCGGTTGTTGCCACGACTTGGTATGAGAAAGTACGATCTTCTTATCGTCTTTTGAGAATTCCAGTACAACAAAGTCAAGACTTTCTCCGACTTCCGGTACAGAACCGTCCTCCTTCGCCAGGTTTTTGATAGTAGCAATACCTTCAATCCCGTAAGGAAGCTCCAGAACTGCTATTTTATCACCTTTGGAAACGATGGTGCTGCGATGGGTGCTTCCTACTTCGAATAAAGTTTCGAAAGTATCCCACGGGTTAGCTTCCAGTTGTTTATGGCCTAAAGCCAGGCGACGGTTTTCAGTATCAAGCTCCAGCACTACAACCTCAAGGTTTTCACCTACCTTCACAAAATCCGAAGGATGCTTCACCTTTTTGGTCCACGACAAATCGGAAACGTGTACCAGTCCGTCAATTCCCTCTTCCAGCTCGATGAAAAGACCGAAGTTGGTGAGGTTACGCACAAGACCGGTATGGGTTGTACCGACAGCGTACTTGTCTTTAAGACCCGGCTGATTCCAGGGATCTTCTGTAAGCTGCTTGATACCGAGCGACATTTTACGCTCCTGACGATCGAGTGTAAGGATAACGGCTTCGATTTCGTCACCGACTTTCAGGAACTCCTGGGGATTGCGCAGGTGCTGCGACCAGGACATTTCCGAAACGTGGATCAGACCTTCTACTCCCGGCAGGATTTCAAGGAATGCACCGTAGTCGGCCACATTCACAATACGTCCTTTCACTTTCGACCCAACCTGTATATCCTCGGCCAGAGAATCCCACGGATGAGCCTGGAGCTGCTTCAGACCGAGAGAGATACGCTTCTTCTCGTCGTCGAAGTCAAGCACCACAACGTTGAGCTTCTGATCAAGCGACAGCAGCTCCGAAGGATGGCTGATACGACCCCACGAAATATCGGTGATGTGCAGAAGACCGTCTACACCACCCAGATCGATGAACACCCCGAAATTGGTCATGTTCTTGATCACACCTTCCAGTACCTGCCCTTTTTCGAGGTTGGTCAGGATCTGCTGGCGTTGCTCCTCGAGGTCTTTCTCGATAAGAACCTTGTGAGACACTACCACGTTGTCGTTGGTGTTGTTGATTTTCACAACCTTCACCTCCATTACCTTGCCGACAAAAACGTCAAAGTCCCTGATCGGCTTAACATCTATCTGAGAACCGGGCAGGAACGCCTCGATTCCGAAAATATCTACAATCAAACCTCCTTTGGTGCGACGCTTCACATGCGCTTCAATCACAAGGTCTTCTTCATGCGACTTGTGAATATTGCTCCACGCTGTAATAACTTTCGCTTTCTTGCGGGACAATACAAGCTGTCCCTGTGCATTTTCCTGGCTTTCTACGAAGACCTCGATTTCGTCCCCGATTTTCAGGTTCCCGATTTCACGGAACTCGTTAAAAGAAACGATACCGTCAGACTTGAAGCCGATATTCAGAATGACTTCGCGGTCAGTGATACCTACTACCGTTCCTTTTACTACTTCTTTTTCCTGGATGGTAGACAATGTACCATCATACAGGTTTTCCAGGCGCTCACGTTCCGAGTTGGAATAACCATAGCCGAAACCTCTCTGGTCTACCGAGTCCCAATCAAAATCAGGATTCCCCTGGCTTGCTGAATTTTTTGCCATATAAAAAATATCGATGACCTTACTGTACATCGGCCCGGCGGTCACTCAGGTCGAACTTTGGTTGAGAAAACACCTTCCTGCTTTGAAGGACTGCAAAGGTACAAAAAAGACCATTACGCCAAAACAAGGTCGTCAGAATATTTTCGCGGGAATTTGCAGGGCAGTTGTTGGAATTCGGTTATGAGAAGGCTGCATCATACGGCCGTCCGGCTCCTTTGGGCGCAAGAAGCAGATCCACATGCGATTTAAGGCTGCTCCATTGATTGAACCGGCCGCCGTCAGTTTCCTCAAGGTTAAATCCGGAAGCGATTTTGTACACATCGAATCGTCCGAGCAGGTATGCGCTGAACTCTTCCGGATCCTGGTAGAGATGCGGGCTGAACTCCATCACTATCCTGAGATCATTATTCCTTTTCAGCACCTCTTCCATCCCTTCAAAAATAAAGGGTTCGGCGCCTTCGGCATCTATTTTGATGACATTTACCTTCCCGATATCCAGGCTTGCCAGCAATTGATCCATCGTAGTAGCCAGCACCTTCTGGTGTATAAATCCTTCCTCTCCCGAATCCGCACGCACCAGGAGGCTGGTATCGCCTGTTTTCGATCTGGGAATATGGATTTCCAGCTCTTTCGTCGCATTTGTGAGCGCTCCTTCCCATACCTCGAAGCCCGGATGATTGATAGCCGCCGTCCGCCGGAGCATTGCGGCGATGTTCATATTAGGCTCCACGGCGAGCGTCTTCCCCTTTTCACCAGCCAGAGCAGACATCAAAACCGAAAAATAACCCAGGTGGGCGCCCACGTCGACACATACGTCTCCGGGCTTCACCAGGCGTACGAGGCTCTGCGTCACGGGCGTCTCCCAGAACCCGTCCATCACCAGGTGAGGGACAAGGCTGCTGTCGGTGGTATCCACAAACATTTTGTAGCGGGTAAGCACCCTCACGAGCCCGGTCTTTTCACCCAGCATTGCGTAGCGGCTGAAACTGCGGCAAAGGGATTCAAACTCGTAGCTTGTCAGCTTCCCGATATCGGAAATATTGTCGAAAGGACTCATATTATTCATTTACAGCATAATTGATAGTACCCCCACGCGGGCGGATCGCGTAGGAGACCGGGACAAACTCATTCGTCATACCCTTCTATATCCAGCGCCATCCGCTTTTCCGGCCTTTTTTACTCTTTCTTATGATCAACCCTATGGAAGTGACGACATAACCGTTCAGCAGCAGCCTGACATGAGGCTCGGGCCTGTAAGGAGGGAGGTCTACAAAAAAGTCCTCCGGCTGGTTTCCCAGCGAGAAATCCAGCGTCTCTACGTGGTGCCCTTCCTTCTCCGCCCAATCGGCGAACGCCAGGATGTCGCTTCTTCTGAATATGACGGTATTCCGGTGCTCCGTTATGGTCTGACTTTCCGACGACACATTAAATTCGGTTGTATGCACCGCCCAGCCGCCCGGCTTAAGCGTATTGAGCTGGTCGCGCAAAAAATTTAACCCGAGGTAAATAGACCCGAGATGCTCGAATGAGCAACTCGACCAGTTAAAATCAAAACCATCCAGGTCAGAGGGGATATCGTTCATGTCGACGGGTCGGAATTTTACATTTTCCATGAAAACGTCGTCGGCACAAATCTTCCGCTGGTTAAGGGAGTTCAGACCGTCGCAAAGCTGGGCTCCCGAATCCCATCCAAGCGACTGCCCTGTCGCATAGTCGAGATCCGTAGCTACGACCTCACAGCCATAGCTCGCCATCACAGCGGGCAAGGGTTCGGTTCCGACGGCAAAGCCCAGCCCCCTTTTCCCTTTTTCCAGGCATCCCCTCTCATAAAGCGCCTGTAATATATAATTGTATTCCCACTGCTTCCTGTGCATACGCGGCTTTTCGCGGATTTCCGCGCTCCATTTGCGATACCAGTCTGATTGAAAATCTATCGTTTTACATAATTCGGACTTCCTGTTGCCGTGAGCGCTCCAGGGAGCGCTGTTCCATTCGGCTGTACCTGCCTCCATCGGAATAACTGGGTTTGACCTGTTTCAAAATGATTAAAGCAACGAACTATAGATTTTTGAATATTCCTTTGCCGTTAATTCCCAGCTGAAACGATCCGCGTGTTTCCTGACGAAGCTCTCCATACCTTTTACCCGGAATTCTTCCAGCCCTTCCCGGACCACCTGCTCCATATATTGCGGTGAAAAATTACGAAAATAAAACGCCGCATCACCGCCGATTTCGGGCAGGGAGGTACGATCGGATAAAAAAACCGGTTTCCCTGCCGACATTGCCTCCAGTACCGGAAGGCCGAAACCCTCGGCTAAAGAGGGGTGGACAAAGGCTTCACAGTGATTCATATACCAGCTTTTCTCCTCTTCAGTGACAGGGCCGGTAAGATGAAACCTGCCGCTGAGGCCCAGCCTCTCCACGTCTTCCTGAATCTTTGCGATATATTCCGGCTCGTCGAGCCTTCCCGAAATAACAACCTCCCAACCTTCCAGCCGGCTCAGCAGCTCTACCAGGGTGTGATAATTTTTTTTGCGGTTCACATAGCCTATCCCGAATAAAAAGGGTCTCTCAGGCCTGTAGGTAAGCAACGACGCAGCAGGATCTGCCAGCGGATTGATACCGTTGGGGATTACCTTCAGCTTTTTGCTTCCCAGATCGCAATGGCGCTCGACGTCGTTCCTGGTGAATTCGGATATGCATACGACGACGTCGCTCTGATCGATCATCTTCTGAACATGATGAATGCTCTTCAGTTGCTCCTCTTCCGGTTTCCCCTCATGCAGCACATTCAGATCGTGAATCGTCAACACCGTATTAATGTGTCGGAACAACGTTCTGTTGGGAACCATTCTCCCCGATTGAAAGGGAGCATGCCACACCCTGCAGTCCAGGAGGAACGGTTTCCAGAGCCGGTGCCACGCCTGCTCTATAATGGTTCGCTTTTTGCACGGATCAAATGCAAGCCGGGCAGATTCAGGCACATACATCAGTACGGACGCCCCATCCAAACCGATGGTATCAGGCTTAACACTCTCTCCCAGGTTTTTGCAATAATGATATAAACCGGAATTGGGAAATTTCATCAAATCACAGTCCAAAATAACTGTTGACATAATTTGAGACTTTCTATTTACGTTTCTTATTTAAACTCGTACAGCAACTTTTTTTTGTTCCGGTTACAACCTTTTGTAGAACGAACAAATCTTATGAATAAGTACAGCAAATGATTGTTTTTATTACGACCACAAAAAATTACTTATTTTAATTGTTCGCTATGAAAAATAAAACAGAAAATCACAGATCAACTTACTAACTATCAAGTCATTAAATTACACCAGTTGTTAACCGGGAACAGGAAGGAGGAGCCGGTTAAAAAATATTTGAGACACGACAGATATTTTTAACAATTTCTCTGGAATCCCTGTTCTGACAACCCTCAGGTAAAAGAATTACAGTACAAATTTCAAAATCCATTGATTTTGAAACGGTAATTTATTGTGCAATTTTTGTTACACTTATTGCAATGAAAAATATCATATTTGATTGCGAAAGAATGAAATATGAGCACTCCGGCTTATTTCATTTCTGTTATCAGCTCGGCAGCCATCTCAGCCATAACATAGACAAAAACAAAGAAAGTATTACTTATTTTTCACCAGATTCAAGTGCAGGAATATGGAGAAATCATCCCCTAATCAGACAGAATTCCCTGCAAAAGCTATGGATGCCTTCTCTTGGCGATTATGACATCTGGCACTCTACCTACCAGAGCTCAAACTACCTTCCGAGACGCAATAGAAAGATCAAAGTCGTACTCACTATACACGATCTGAACTTCCTGCATGAAGAAAAGAAACCCCATAAAGTAAGGAAACACCTCAGGCATCTGCAGGATAATATCAACCGCAGCGATGCGGTAGTCTGTATCTCCGAATTTTGCAAAAAAGACGTTCTGGATCATTGTTATGTAGGCGACAAGCCGGTGTACATGATCCACAACGGCAACAATCACCTGAGCCCGCCTCAGCTGGAAAGTCGTTCCTATCATCCCAGGAAGCCCTTTTTGTTTTCGCTGGGCGCCATCTGCAGGAAAAAGAACTTTCATGTACTTGTACCCCTGCTTAAGTTTAACCGGCATCTCGAGCTGATCATAGCAGGAACTACCCAGGAGAGAAGCTACCTCGACTATATATGGTCTCTGGCCAAACGTCTGCGGGTAGAAGATAACCTTAGGCTCGTAGGCGGTATCAACGAATCCGAAAAGTCCTGGTACTATCGTAATTGCTACGCTTTTGCATTTCCATCCATAGCGGAGGGCTTCGGCTTACCGGTCGCTGAAGCTATGTCTGTAGGGAAACCGGTGTTTCTATCCGACCGTACATCTCTGCCCGAAATCGGCAGCAATGCCGCATTCTACTTTTCAAACTTTTCGGAAGACCATATGCAGAACGTCTTTGAAACAGGCATGCAGGAATATACCAGCCGACGGATGGAAAATGTGATCCGGGAAAGGGCAAATTCATTTTGCTGGCATAAAGCGGCAAAACAATATATAGAAGTTTATCGTTCTCTTTGCGAGGTGTGAGGTATCAGGTCAGAGGTCCTTATCCCCTGAGGAGCGGGTTCCCGGACGACAATAAAATGCCGGCAGCTTATTAGGCGAAGGCAGATAGCATTATACAAATGAAAATATATTTCAGATTATTAAACTACGCACGGCCATTCAGCAAATTCATCGTACCGTTTGTAATGTTTACCGTGCTTGGGGTCTTCTTTAGTGTTTTCCAATTTGCGCTGATTATCCCGTTACTCAATTTCCTGTTCGACCCGAATATGGCCGGTGGAAACGAGAAATATGTCACCGCTCCTGAATTCCAGCTTTCGGCATCCTACTTCAAGGATTATTTTTACCACCTGGTTTTCCGGCTGAAGCAGGCTAATCCCAGGAATGCGCTTTATTTCCTGGCAGGGATGATCGTTCTGGCGGTAATCCTGACGAATCTTTTCAGGTACCTGGCGCAGCGGAGCATGATCAGCGCCCGGACCCTGCTGGTCAAACGACTCAGGGAAGCGCTTTTCGACAAGATCAATCATTTACACCTGGGCTATTTTACAAAGGAACATAAAGGCGACCTCATTTCACGTCTCAACCACGATGTATACGGAGTAGAAGGCGCTGCTGCCAGCTCCCTCGAGGTCATCTTCAAGGAACCTTATGTGATGGCCGGCTATTTCATAGCACTTTTTGCGATCAGTCCCCAACTGACCCTTTTCACGCTTTTCGTGATCCCGCTTTCCGCAATATCCATAGCAGCGGTGACGAAAAAACTGAAAAAAGAGGCGACCGAAGTCCAGGCATCTGCCGGGCGCCTGCTGACGATGATTGACGAAACCCTGCTGGGTATGCGCATCATAAGGTCCTTTAATGCCACGGACTTCCTCATCAACCGTTTCAGCCGTGAAAATGACTTTTACCGGAAGGCCAGTCTTTCCAATTTCAAAAGGCGCGAGCTTGCTCCGGCGTTTTCGGAAGCGTCGGGTGTATTTGTCGTCGCCTGTATCATCATATACGGGGGCTCTCTCGTTCTCGAGGGAGCAAATGGCCTCCAGGCCAGCTCCTTCATCGCATTCATAGCGATTTTCTCCCAGATTCTCAGGCCGGCAAAAGCTATCGTCACCGCGTTATCTACTATCCAGATCGGTCAGGCTGCCGGAACGCGCATCCTCGAAATCCTCGATAAGCCTGTCGAAATACAGGACGCTCCGGATGCCGTTGAGATGGCGCCGTTCAAAGACAAAATCGAATTTGTGGACGTCTCCTTCAGGTACTCCGACAAGCCTGTCCTCAAAAATGTAAATCTCGAAATACCAAAAGGTAAGATCGTTGCCCTTGTAGGGCCGTCCGGTGTGGGGAAGTCTACCATCGCCGACCTGATACCCCGGTTTTACGAAGCGACAGACGGGGAAATTCTTATCGACGGCGTAAATGTGAACAAGATCAGGATGGAGTCTCTCCGCTCGTGCATGAGCTTCGTGACGCAGGAAATTATCCTGTTCAACGACACGATCTTCAATAACATAGCGCTCGGCTATCCGGACGCCGACAGGGAGAAGGTAATAGAAGCTGCGAAAGTAGCCAATGCACACGACTTCATCATGGAAACGGAGGATGGCTACGATACCATTATCGGTGACAGGGGAATCCGCCTTTCGGGAGGGCAGAGACAAAGACTGAGCATCGCACGCGCCGTATTTAAGGATCCTGCGATACTGATCCTCGACGAAGCTACCTCAGCATTGGACACCGAATCCGAAAAGTCGGTGCAGCTTGCGCTGAACAATCTCATGAAGGGCCGTACCACGCTGGTGATCGCGCACAGGCTGAGCACCATCAGGGAAGCCGACCTGATCGTCGTTCTGCAAAACGGCGAGATCGTAGAGCAGGGTAATCACTATGATCTCCTGGAACATCCTACCGGTATTTATCACAGGTTGACGGAGCTACAGAAGATCGCTTAAGAAAGACCCCTCACCTCCGGGAAGATCCTTCTTCAATAATGCATTTACCGTCATCTGATCCTCCCTGAAATTTAATAGCTTTGCAGGAGCGGTTTTTAATCATTCTGAATCCTGTAGATAATTGAATTATGGAATATCCTTCACTTGGCGCCTCAGACCTAAAAGTATCGGCTATTACTTTCGGCGCATGGGCAGCCGGCGGGTGGATGTGGGGCGGAAATGAAGAAAAAGATGCGATCGAGGCTATCAGGGCTGCATACGATCATGGCGTTACCAGTATCGACACCGCCCCTGCCTACGGCCAGGGGGCCAGTGAACGCATCGTAGGAAAAGCGATCAAAGGTATTCCCAGGGATAAAGTACAGATCCTTACCAAATACGGCCTGCGCTGGGACACGACCAAAGGCACCTTTCACTTCAGTAGCAGGGACAACGAAGGCCGGGAAATCAACATGCATAAATATGCCGGCCGTGAAGGTATCATGAAAGAGGTCGAAGACAGCCTCCGTTTACTGGGAACGGACTATATTGACCTTTATCAGATTCACTGGCCCGACCCCAGCACACCGGTAGAGGAAACGATGGAAGCGGTTGCTGAGCTGATCAGTCAGGGAAAGGTTCTCCACGCGGGTGTCTGCAATTATGATGTCAGCCTGATGAAAGAAGCTGCAAAATACATCGACCTCGTATCCGACCAGGTTCCCTACAGTATGATCAAAAGGGGCATCGAAGAGGAGCTTGTCCCCTATTGCCTCGAACATAACAAGTCAATTCTTGCCTACAGCCCGCTGGAAAGAGGCCTTCTATCCGGCAAAATCCTGCCCGGGCATATTTTCGCTGAAGGAGACCACCGGGCCAACCTATATTATTTCAAGGATGCAAACCTTTCAAAGGTCAATGCATTTCTGGACAAAATAAAACCTCTCGCAGCCGACAAGGGCGTTACGCTCTCCCAGCTCGTTTTACGCTGGACATTGGAGCAGCCGGGGATTACCGTCCTGCTCGCAGGCGCCCGAAATAAGGCCCAGGCTATCAGCAACGCCGGTGCAATAGAAGTATCTCTGACCGGAGAGGAAATCCGGTTCATCACCGGTTACCTGGATCAGCTCGTTTTGGATAGTAAGTTGTGAACACCACCCCTTGCATACTCACAAAAGCATTGATTAAGGACAAAGCCAGGTCGGTCACCAGACGAAAATTTTATTAGAAGGCCTTTCCCTCCTGCGAAGGAGGGGTGCCCGGAGGGCGGGGTGGTGGTGATGATGATGGGCTGCTCCGGGGAATAATCCGGCTGAGAAGGGGTACGAACAAGCCCAGTACATCCCATAACCATCGATTTCCGTCAATATCGGCTTCCCCGCAGTCAATCGCTTCACACGATCTGACCAATCTGTTGTATAACCCGAACGGGAAGAGAAACCGGCCGAGCCTTTCGTTGCGCAGCAGGAAGAATTCAAAATAGAGGTGCCCCCATATCTCCATAATGAATGAATTGTCTGAGATGTCGAGCCTGCTTCCGAAATTCCCGGCATATATCTCCTGGATCCTTTCTATAAGTCTTTTTGTGTGCTCAGGAGGTTTTTCTGTGATGTAAGCCCATAGATTTTCACTGCTTTCTATCCGGACAACGCCCTGACCAAAAATCGTCACAAGTTCCCGGCCTTCAAGCCTGATATTTTTTTGCATAGCAGCTTTATCCTGAATTATCCCGCCGGTCACAACCAGGCAGCGGCTATAAAAATAGGATAGTTTATAAAAATAACCAGCTCCTTAGGGAAT
This sequence comes from Spirosomataceae bacterium, assembly GCA_037191015.1. GTDB lineage: Bacteria > Bacteroidota > Bacteroidia > Cytophagales > Spirosomataceae > Ravibacter. The sequence continues at coordinate 578,829 of JBBCKD010000010.1, read as the reverse complement.
CAGCCATCATTTATAAACTATCCTATTCAACCTGGGCTTATACCCGCCTAAGGGTCAGCCCTGGAAAACCTTCTCTATTTCACGTTCACCTTTCCGTACTCGATTACCGCGGGCTTGAAGTTAAAGTCCTGGTACCCGTGGTTGGTGATCACCACTACCAGGTCAAAAGAACCTTCTTTAGGATAAGTGTAGGTGCAATACCAGCCTTCGGCCGATAAAGCCGTTTTCAGCCCTCTTGCCCCTACTAATCCATAGTCTGAATACAGGTCGCTTCTGACCAGAACCGGGTTATTGAACATATCAATTGAATCGGGAAAAGTCTGTCCTCCGTCCGAGCTCACTTTTTTCTTCATGATTTCCCGGATACCTCCCGGCCACACGGAGCACATATCCGCATCGGTATCCACCACGATTTTCACCGGTACCCCTTTTTTAACTTCTGCAACAAGCGAATCTTTACCGGCTACATCCGTCATATATAACTTGATCTCTTTCAGGGAAGGCGTCCCTATGTTATCCTCCCTGAGGCAGGATGTACAAAAAGCGATCAGGGAAGCACCAATCAATAAAGTCTGAAAAATATTCTTCATCATAACAATTTCAAATTAATAGCCAGGATTCTGGGGTAAAGTCTGATCTTTTTCGATTTCACCCACAGGGATGGGTAATATGAGCTGTTCCTCTGCGATTGGAGCGGAAATGGCGATGTTGTTATCATAGTCAACCACCGTCATCAACGATTTCGTAATGACCTCTATCGCTTTTCCGGTTCTTACAAGATCGAAATACCGGTGCCCCTCGAAAGCAAGCTCCATCCTCCTTTCGTGAAGGATCGCGTCAATATTCAGCTGCGCAGCCGTAATAGCCGGCACTTTTGCCCTGGCCCGCACCATATTGACATACTTAACGGCATCATCTTTCTGCCCGAGCACCATCAGGGCTTCCGCATACATCAGCAACGCATCTGCATACCGGGTAATGACCCAGTTATTATCGGTGCCGGTGTTGTTGTAAGCCCTAAGCTGCGCAGGAGCCGGGCAGTGTTTGATTACCCATGCCTGGATAGGGATCGTACTGGAAGCAATATAACCGGAGTCAATCGTGGTCTTGTAGCGAACGGTTTCGCCGGTTTCCACAAACTCCCTCATCAGGTTGTGCTGTACCAGGAGGTTGGTCGCCCCGGCTACTCCCCAGATAAGCCCCACGTCATTATTGACCCACCTGAACCAATAGCTGGGCTGTCCGGCGGCAATGTTAAAGTTTACTTCGAAAATTGACTCGGCATGAAACTTGTTGGTGGAACTGAACACGTCGGAATATTCGGGCAGTAGCGAATAATCGCCCGCTTCCTTGTCTTCGATCAGGCGCTTCAGCGCGGCGGCGGCCTTGGCATGGTCATTGAGCGTAAGGTAAACCTTTGCCAGCATTGTCAAAGCGGCGCCTTTCGAAGCACGCGCCTCTTCTCCTTTCAGATCGCTTTTCTTCAGCGCGTTGTTTGCTGCAAATTCCAGATCCGGCACGATCAGCCTCGAATAAACTTCGCTCACGGGCGTACGACCGATACCAAAAGCGGTCGATAAATCTGTAAAGGCCTGCTCAACCAGCGGCACAGCGCCATAAACGCGCACCAGGTTGAAATAAGCAAGTGCGCGAAGGAAAAGCGCCTCGGCCTTGTAGGTAGTAATGAGCTTCTCCTCGTCCGTATTCTTTGCCTGGTAGTTTTCGATGACCTGAAGCAACGAGTTACAGTTGGCGATCATCTTGAAGTTGTTGTTCCAGATCCCGGCCTGCGAGTTGGCGTTGGTCTTCTTAAAAGTTTGCCAGACCCCGGTCCGGAAGCGGTCCTTCCCGTCGTCACCCATCAGTTCGGGGATAAGCGGCAGGTCCGTTTGGTTATAAATACTTTGCAGCACTTTATAGCATCCGACCAAGCCTGTCTTAATTTCGGCAGGGTTCCGGTAGAAACCTCCGGGCGAAAGCGTATCCTCGGGTTGCCGGTCGAGAAAACTGTCGGAGCAGGCACCCAGCAAAAAACAAGCGGATAATATCAGAAATATATTTTTCATAGATGATTAGAAAGACAGGTTAACGCCAAATGAAACGGAGCGGGACATCGGGTAAGAGTCTCTGTTGATCCCCTGCGACAGCTGATTGTCGCCCTGAGCGTTGGCTTCAGGGTTATAACCGGGGAATTTAGTAATGAACCATGCGTTCAGGATGGTTGTATACAGACGTACCCGCGACAGGGTGAGGCGTTCGATAAGGTGCGTCGGCAAGGTGTAGCCCAGCGCAATGTTCTGAATATTGACAAACGTCCCTTTATAAAGAAGTGTACCGCTCAGGTTTGTCCCGTCGTAGGACTTTCTGTTGGGAGCTGCATACTTCGCATCGGGCCTGTCGGGCGTCCAGTAGTTATTGTAATAATCATAAATAGTGTTTACCCTTCCGTCACCTCTGCCGAAAACACCTTCCATCTGCCTCATCGAAACATCGCCGCCCTGGGTACCGTTGATCTGGATCGTCAGGTCGAGGCCTTTGTATTCAAAAGTATTGGTCATCCCCCAGATGAAATCGGGGATAGCCGAACCGAGGATCGTATTGTCGCTGGCATCAATGATACCGTCTCCGTTGACATCGGCCAGCTTGGGCGTGCCCGGGCTCGACCTGAACCGCCAGTCGGGATTGTTGGCATTGACGATAGGCGAAGTCTTGACATCCTCCCAGTCGCGGTATGGCCCTTGAAACACCCCACCCCAGATACCGGCGATCGGTCTGCCTTCGGTGGTATAGGCATCATTGTTGATCAAAGGCCTTTTGTCCTTGCCGATATCGAGTACCCGGTTGCGGTAATACGACAGGTTGGCGCTGGTAGTCCACTTAAATTCTCCGACGAAGTTGCGCGAATTGATAGAATACTCGTAGCCTCTGTTCCGCATGGCGCCGACGTTGGCCATATAGGACCCAAACCCGGTGATAATAGGCAGCGGCATGCTGAACAGCATGTTTTTCGTATGACGATAGAAATAGTCGATACTGACGTTGATGCGGTTTCCGAACAGCTCGGCGTCGATCCCGGCGCTCCAGTCGGTAGTTTCTTCCCAACCCAGCGTAGAGTTGGCTATTTTCCCTTCTGTGTAGGCTGGCGCTACTGCCGAGCCTCCTCCCAGCACATAAGCCGATGAGGTAAGCGTAGCCAGGGCCAGGTAGTTTGAGATTCCGGCATTACCGATAATCCCCCACCCTCCGCGCAGCTTCAGGTCGCTCACATACTTCCGGAACGGTTCAAAGAACTGCTCGTCGGATATCCTCCAGGCTGCCGACGTAGAAGGGAACACCCCCCATTTCCTGTCTGCCCCGAATTTGGACGATCCGTCGCGGCGCACACTACCCGTCACGTAATACTTCCCGGCGTAGTTGTACATAATCCTTCCGAAGCTTCCTATCATAGACTCGCTCGAGCGGTTGGTGCGTGCGTCATCCTGGGCATTCGCTATCGTAATACCCTGGTTGAGAGTAGGCAGGATGTCGGTCGGGTAATCATATTTGTTCATGTAAGATGACCGGAGCATGATCTCTTCTGCCGAATACCCCGCAACAGCGCTGACCGAGTGTTTTCCGAATTCTCTCTGGTAGGTCAGGAAGTTCTGGGAGTTCCAGTAAAGACGGTTGAAGTTCTCATAGATCCCCTGTGACCTGGAAAACGTTGCGGACGCGGTTGGTACGGAGCTTGGGTTAAAGTAATTCCTTTCCCTGTAACGATATTCGGTATGCAGCTCCGAACGGAATTTCAGCCCTTTAATGATATCGACTTCGCCATAGAGCGTCGAAAGGTTTTTGAAATTACGCCGCTTGTCCTGTTTCATGAACTGGTGGAGCGGGTTGATAAAAAACGCAAAGTTCCAGTCCCAAGGATCGAGCAGGGTATTTCCGTAAAAAATCGGGTCGCCATCGGCATTGGTAGGGTTCCAAAGCGGAGGCATCGCTACCGCGGTCCAGAACGGATTATTGCCGCCTTCTATCAGGGGAAGCACATTGGAGTTCTCAAAGCTCGGCGCCAGCATCAGCCCGGCCCTGATCCGGTCCGTGAATTTCATGTCGACGTTTGCCCTGAATGAATACCGCGTATAGTCGGAATTCATCACGATCCCCCTTTGATCAAAGATACCTCCTGAAACCATGTAGTTGACATTATCGCTGCCTCCTGTTGCGGAAAGCTGAAGATCCGTCACCTTTCCGGTGCGCGTAATCACATCCTGCCAGTCGGTATTGTAAGGCATCTTATAGATGGTGTCTATGACCGTGATCCAGCGGGGAAACAGGTTGCCGGGAGCGGCCATTCCCGGTGCATTGGCCGAATACAGTTCCCAGTTGCGTATCCTGAGATCATTCGGATCGGTCCATTTCCAACGTGGAAGCTCCGGATTGTCTGATGCGAAATTAGGATCTTCGAGCACATAGGCGTTGGCGCGGGCATCATCGATATACTGAAGAAAATCCTCCCGGTTCAAAACGTCCATTTTATTGATCATCCGGTCGAAACCGGTGCTTGCGTTGATACTGAGCGTAGGCTTTCCTTTTTTCCCTTTTTTGGTCGTGATCATGATCACCCCGTTTGCAGCCTGGGTACCATAGATCGCGCTCGACGACGCATCTTTCAATACTTCTATCGATTCGATATCGGCCACGTTGATGCTGTTCAGCGGGTTTTCGTTTTTGTCAAAGCCATCTTTCAGCGGGAATCCGTCTATTACGATCAGCGGGTTGTTACTGGCATTGATCGAGTTCACGCCCCTGATCCGGATAGTGGTTCCGCCGCCCGGCGCGGTATTGCTGTTCACGATGCGGACACCCGCCATTTTACCGGCCATGGCCGAAGCAAAGTTAGCCATCGGCTTATCTTTCAGCTCTTTGCTCGACACAGATGAAATGGCAGTCGATACGTCCCTCTTTTTCTGGGTTCCGTAACCTACCACCACGATCTCTTCCAGCGCCTTCTGGTCGGACTTGAGCGCTATATCCAGGGAGCTCCTGGTGCCGACTGCCTGCTCCTCCGAGATATATCCAACGAAGGAATAGATCAGAACGGCCTCATCATCAGGAACGGTCAGCTCATAATTCCCCTCCACATCGGTTACCGTACCCCTCTGGGTGCCCTTCAGAATAATGCTTACACCCGGAAGTCCTTCGCCATTCTCGTCGGTGACACGCCCTCTCAGGATCCTGTCGGCCAGTTCGGCGTCTAGTTGCTTTTCTATTGTATAGGTACCCGCGCCGGGGTCGGAATCGATGCTCAGCACGATCTTGTTTCTTACCACGCGGTAAGTGACTTTATCGGGACTGAACAATTCGTCTAACGCCTCGGAAAGATTTTTGTCGGTTACAGAAAACGTTACCTGCCTTTTCAGCGGAAGCGCCCTGGCGCCGTATACGAATTTGACACCGGTCTTCGCTTCGATCGCCGCCAAAGCCGATTTGACATCGGTGCGTTCTATACGAACCGAAATCTTCTTCATCAGCAGCTCCTGAGCTTCGAGCCTGCTGGCATACGTTGAAGCAGCCGAAACGAACAATATCGTGAGCTGCAGAACCGAAAGTTTCATAATTGTGCCTATCGGTGGTATGAACTTTTTCTTTTTTTTCATTAATTTGTTTTGTTAGATCACTGACGATTTGACAAAAAGACTCCTTCTCTTCACACAAGGCAAAGAGATCTGGCAACCGTGTCGGCAGGAGTTCCGGCCGGTAGTGCTGCAATCACTACCGGCCAATTTTGAGGCATGGTGGTTATTTGAATAGATCTACTTCATCAGAATAATTAGTTGTTAGGTTATTTATTATCAACTGGTTAAACTCCATTTTTCATTCATCTCCGTTTGTGAGCCTGCCTGACCCACCAGGCAAGCCGCCGGCAGCTATTTTCCAAGTATGCTGCATACACCGCCGGATAAAAGAATAGTATTACCGGTAATCTCGTACTTCGCGTTCATGATCGCGCAGATCAACTCCATTTTGCCATACAGGTTATCCGACGACAGATCGGCCGTAAGCTGGCAATCCAATATGGAATCATCGCTTACCGCGATGGATACCCCGTAGGCTTTCTGGAGTTTCGCCAATATTTGCGATAACGGCGTTTCGTCGAAATCAAAGGCTTCAGGCCGTATAAATTCATCCGTTTTTTCAATCAGAACCGGATTCTCGACCAGTCCGGTAACGTAGTGATCGCTGTTCCTGAAAAAAGTAACCTTTTCATTTGGCGTCAGCACTACCTTGCTTTCCCTCATATCACGGCTTCTCCGGTCACCTGCCGACGCTTTTTCGACAACTACCTTCCCGGTTATGACGGCTACTTCTGTCGCAGCTTTTCCTTTGATATTGCGGACTGTGAAGCTCGTTCCCAACACCCGGACCACTACTTCACCGGCAAAGGCAAAAAAGGGCCTGGCAGAATCCTTTGCTACTTCAAACAGCACATTTCCTTCGGTATAGACACGCCGGCTGTCGTCCGAAAACCGGTCGGGGTACTTCAGCGTACTGCCCGGCTCAAGAATAACACGGCTTCCGTCCGACAATAAAACGTCTTTACTCCGGGTACCGGGATTATCCACAAGATGCCAGCTTACACCTTCGCCGGCGGGCGCCTCCAGATCCGAATAGGCTATTTTGTCTTCGCGGGGAACCAGGTAAAGCAATGTGCCGCCCGCAAGCAGAACCAGGCATGCTGCCACCTTGAAGAGCCGGGATTTCCACCAGGACTTCACTTCGGACATATCATACTCCGGATCGCCCTGATCAGCGGTTCTTGAAAGGATCCCATCCCATATTCTGCTCTTCACCCGGTCCTGGTTCGCTGCAGGTGAGGAGTCGTATTTGAGTGCGCTGTACCACGCATCCATCACCTCCTTTTTATCTCCCGTCAGAGTTCCTTCGGAGTATTTCTTTAATAGTCTCAAAAATCCTTTAATACGCATATGAACCGGTTACAGAAAGGCCGCCAGTAATAAGTCGTCCTTGTCCCGGTTTTCGGCAAAGAGCAACAGAAATTGTTAGATTATTTATACTGTATCAATGAAAAAGGCGCAAATTTTCTTTGTATAATCCAACAAGAAATTTTTACTGAAGAGTTGCGCGGAAAAAGAGCAGCAAAACGTGCGGCATATAATCTTTTAAACAGACCCGCAAAATCCGCAGGGCCTGGGCAATATGGTGAGTTACGGTACGCTCGGGAACACTCAGCGTTTTCGATATCTCCCGGACCGAGAACTGCTCTACCCGGCTAAGGCGGAATATCTCTTTGGTTTTCTCAGGCAAATCATTTAATCCTGAATCAAAAGCTTCACGCAACTCCCTGTATGCGAGCTCTTCTTCTATATCCGGGTCCCCGTATTCGATGGTGGTACGCAGAACCGAATCCTCATGATGTCTCCTGACCATCTGTGCCCGGATGTAATCCAATACCTTGTATTTCACCGCCCGGAAAAGATAGTGCTCCAGGTCGCCGATGACCAGGAACTCTCTTCTTTCCCAAAGGTCCACAAAGATATCCTGGATGATCTCCTCTGCATTTTCTGTGCAGGGCACCTTTTGTGCTGCGACTTTATACAGCTTGTCCCAGTACTGATCATAAATTGCTTTGAACGCAACCGGATCTCCTCCCCTGAGCAGACGAAGTATAGTTTTTTCTGCCAAAGCCTCTTCCTGCATGTCCAAAATTCTTTTTATGCAAAATTGCCGACAAAGAATTATAAATCCAACCCGGTAAAAGTGTAAATCCGAAATGACTGCTTTTATGCCGTAAGAAAGTTGTGAATCCTTGTCCGATTGCGTAATTTGGCCAGACAGATAACCTTGTTGCGCTCCTTACCCTATGACCTCATTCAACCGTCGTAAATTCCTTAATACCGGTATCTTCGCCGGACTGGCAACTCTTTCAGGAACCCGCGCCGGCGCTTCCTCACGCCCGGAAGAAACCGAGATCGGGAAATCCAAGTGGGATCTCGACAGCCCGGCGCTATGCGTCGATCTTGACCGGATGGAGCGCAATATCAACACCGCACGCCAACGTTTGCAGGGAACCGGTATTGCGATCCGCCCTCATGCAAAAACCCATAAATGCCCCGCTATAGCAAGAATGCAGATAGATGCCGGCGCAATAGGGATATGCACGGCAAAGCTTTCGGAATCGGAGGTAATGCTGGAGAACGGAATTTCCGACGTACTGATGACCGGCGTCAATATCAGCGTCCCGAAAATCAGGAAGGCAATGGAGCTTCGTAAAAAGTATAAGGGTTTTATCCAGGCCGTCGATAATCCGCAGAATGCACGGGATCTCCAGGATGCCGCCAAGGCCGCGGGAATCGTTGCTGACGTTGTAGTCGATATCGATGTGATACGGAGATCAGGCGTTCTGCCCGGCCGGCCGGCGCTCGAGCTGGCGCAACTGGTAGATAAGCTGCCGAACCTCGCATTCCGCGGAATACTTGCCTACGACGGCGGGGTGCAGCATGTAAAGGGGTTTGAAAAAAGAAAGGAAAGAAACCTGACGGGGATGGAACCGGCGATCATATCGTATGACCTGATGAAAAAGTCGGGGCTCAACCTGGAGATATTCAGCGGGGGCGGTACCGGTACCTACAATATGATGGCCGGCATCCCGGGCTTCACCGACGTGCAGATCGGCAGCTATCTTTTTATGGATCACCAGTACATGATCATCGGCAGCGCTACTAATGAAGCGCTTTACGACGACTTTGAGCCGTCGCTGACCGTGATAACCACCATCATCAACAACAATTATGAAAAGCGCCTGATCACGGATGCCGGGTCTAAGGCCATGACCCTGAACCAGCCGCCGGCTATCGTGACAGGAGAGCCGGGCTTCCATTACAGTGCAGGCTCCGACGAATACGGGACCATCACGTTTGAACAGGCTTCAAAAAGCTACAAAGTTGGCGACAGGCTGGAGGTCATTGTCCCCCACTGCGACCCGGTCGTCAATCTTTATGATCGCATGTACGGGATCCGGAATGATAAGGTCGAGTCTGTGCTTCCCATACTCGCGAGAGGGAAGTCACAGTAGCAGCTTCGGCTGTCAGCTATCATAGAACCTAATATTCCCGAGAGCTCTCTTTCAGACATATCCATCTGATCCAATCTGAACCTGATGGCCTCCAATGGACCGGGCGCAGGTACCGGATAATGCTCATTCTCGTATTCCTTTAAAAGAATAGAGAGAATTTCCAGCTCATCGGACTCTTTTGATTCCGGTGTCACACCTTTCTGCACGAGAGTATAAACCCGCATCAGAGCATCCTCATACTGTTGTTCTGTTTTTATTGGTTTTAACATAACTTACCTTTTTAGCATCAATCTTGTCATATTTCTTTATACGTACCAAACCAGACGATAAACACTATTTTTAAACGGCATTCTATGTCTACAATCAGTCTGTAAGTATTTCCATAAATATCTACGCTTCCGACACATTTTCCAGGTAAGCATATTTCCCGCCGGAAACATTTTTTCACAAACTGTGTTTCCGGCGGGAATCTTCTTCCCGATTAAAAGTTCAGAGCCGGTCAGCCCCCTGACCAGGCGCTGAAAAAGAACATTTTTAACCTGATTAAATGAATACCATGAAGCGAAAGATCTCTATTCTCGCGCTGGCGGGCCTGTCGTTGCTTACGACCGCCTGCTTCGACGACATGTTCGGACCTGTTGAGCCCGTCGGCCCTGCGATCACAACAGGCGAAATCACCAATGCCGCACAAACCTCCTTCAAAGTCAGCGGTATCATCAACCGCCCTGACTTCAAAAACAATCGCCAGGAAAAGAAAAGCGGGCAGGTAATCGAATACGGGTTTATATACGGCACTTCGGATAATCCTTCAGAAGGGGTTTTCCGTAAGGTAGGCGATACCATCAGGACCTTCCCCCATACGTTCGAAGCGACAATTACCGGCTTGCGGGCCAATACCGCCTATAAGGTATGGGCCTATGCCAAAACGGAAGCAGGCGTCCAGGAAACCGGCAACGAAGCAGGGCAGCAGACATCTGATTTCCCTGCTCCTGTTGCCAACTTTAACTGGAGTTTCTCCAACGGAAACCGGGCGCCTGCACAGATCCAGTTTACCACCAACGACAATACCCCGGGAGCTCAGTACCTGTGGGAATTCGGCAGCGAAGGTACCTCCACTCAAAAGAACCCGACGTTTACCTTTACTACCGGCGGGAACAAAAATGTGACGCTCACCATCACTGCCAATGGAAAAACGGCGGTCAGGGTTCAGACAGTTGCGATCCTCCAGTCTTACAACAGCGTCAGGATCACAAGGATACAATTATTGGCTGCCCCCGCGAAAAGACCAAACGGAAGTGACTGGGATGGCTGGGATTTATTCAACTCAAGGTCATCTTATCCGGACTTATTCGTCCAGGGACACGCGTCCTCTGCGCAGCAATTCGTAACTGCAAACATTATCCGTGATGTTTCTCCGGATCAGATAGCCGCCGGCCAGATCACCTGGAACAGCTTCACACCGCAAAAAACATTCAGCCGCTCTGAATTTACCAGCAGGCTTTATCTATGGTTATACGACGCTGACAGCGGTAATCCGGATGTAAGCTCCAGCGAAAGAATGGGTGAAGCCAACCTCTTGTTCAGTGATCATGCAGGTAGTACCGGCAATCCTAAATATCCCACTTCCCTGACGATAGGCGGAACCGGGGCCGTCAGATACAGAGTTGACCTGGCCTGGAGCGAATAATCCACATATCTGAGTGAGAAAATTACAATCAATCAAACCTCTGCAAAAATGAAAACACTACCCTATATCATAGCAACGCTTTGCCTTTTAACAATTCTGACCACCAGTGGCCAGGCACAAAATCTGCCGTCCGGCCAACAGGCTTCAGATCAGACAGAAGTAGCAGTCTTCGGGAAAATCGCGGATCCTAACCACGACATAATCATAGAAGATGATACAAATCCTCCGGTACCGGCCTCCAAAACTGCGTCGGATACTCCGGCCGGAAAATTCTCCCGGACATTTGCTACGAACGGAGAAACACTGCTTTCCCGACAAACCGCGTCTGTCCCCGAAGTATGGCGCATTCAAACCAACGCTTCGGTGCAGAAAAGAAACGGCCTGATCATGGCAGGAGCCGGGATAGCGGCGATAGCCTTTGGAGCCGTTACTTACTCCATGCTAAACAAAGACCATAAGGACTACAGGAATACTATCGCAAACGCTGAAGGAATTACCTCTTACGCCTCGCCGGGAATCTATATCGCAGGCGGTGCAGCGGCAGCCGGCCTGGGACTATCGCTGGCCTCGATCCCCAGATTTAGAAAAGCCAGGTAACCACAAGAGAGATTCCTGCTTTATACCTGCCAAAAAGAAACCGTGTGCTTATACAAGCACACGGTTTCACATTCAAACGCTGCTTACGTTACTTCGCCGCTACCTCCAAACGCTGCTTATCGGCCTCCAGGCGATTTCTCAACTCGCTATAGTCAACATCCTGCAGCGCGATATCCTTGTCGATCGCGATTGCTGCAGCCGTTGCAGCGCTCTGGCCGAGGATCATGAAAACAGGCTCCATCCGTATGGACCCGAAAGCGATGTGCGAACTTGAAAGGCAGATCGGAACCAGCAGGTTCCGGATCTCCTCTCTTTTCGGAATAAGCGCGCCATAGGAAATCTTATACGGCTGCGGTACTTTCACGCCTATGTCTCCTTCGTTCTGCACGTACCCGTCTTCCTTGATATAGCGTTGTATATTATGGGAATCGAGTGTGTAGGAGCCCATGCCTACCGGATCTTTCACATCCTTAGTGCCAAGCACCTCATGCTCGGTCATCACTGAAGTGCCGATCATCCTGCGGGCTTCCCTGATATACAGCTGGTGCGACCAGTTGCCGTTATCGGTAAACTCATCCTTCGGCAGTCCCCATTTCCTGAATTCTTCCTGCACATCCTTCGGTATACGGGGATCGTTGGCTATAAAATACATGAGCCCCTTCTGATAGCTTTCATGCTCTCTGATAATTTCCTTCCTGCGCTCGTAGGAGCCGTCGGGGTAGTCATAGTTCATCCCGATATTGTCCGTGCTGAAAGGACCGTGGTTGTTGGTATCCGTCTTCCTGTTCGGTATGATATCGAATTTCTGGAATGTCTCCCTCCAGCCGCTGTCATATACCCTGACGAGCAGCTCATATTGCGTCGAATCGTAGTCTGCAGGCCTTGGAAAAGGAATGCGGTTGTCCGGGTGATTGCTAAGGCACATCCTGAAGCAGTAAGCCTGTACCTTGTTATCTCCTTCTCCCTTTACGCCGGGATCCTCCGTCGAAATCCTCGGCAATACCCCGCTGGAAGGGTCTCCGGGGATTTTGTAAGGACTGATATCGGCGGCAAACCAGTGTTTGTGATGCAATACACCGGTCTGGATGCCGTTCCATTCTTCACCGTACACGCTGTTGGCCTCACGTCCTACATGGTAGCTGACGCCAGCCGCGGCCATCAGGTCACCCTCGTAGGTCGCATCTATAAATGCCTTTCCGTGGAATGTTTTCCCGCTCAATGTGGTAATGGAAACGATCCGGCCGTCTTTCACCTCTACGCCGGTTTCGCGATTCAGCCATTCGTCACGGTAGACTTTAATACCAAGCTCTTCCACCCAGTCGTCATATACTTTCTCCGCTACATGAGGTTCGAATAACCACATGGTCTGATCTTCCTCGTTCATCGCTTTGGTACCCTGGCCTTTGTTGCCGAACTCATCCTTCTTCTGCCAGTGCCAGGCCTCTTCTGCCGAATAATGCCTGTAGACGCGCTGATAGAACTCCCTGGAAAGCCCGCCAATAGAGCCTGTATTACCTGAGTCGGTAAAACCCAACCCGCCGGAAGTAAGGCCTCCCAGGTGAATATCGGGCGAGACCATAATTACGGATTTATTCATTTTTACCGCCTGGACAGCTGCGATCACGGCTGCCGAAGTCCCGCCGTAAACGATAATGTCGGCGTCAGTTTCCCCTGCATCCGACGGCTTTGGCGTACAGGAAAACATGGTGGTGGCAAACAGCGCCATCGTTAGGAATATTCTATACATCATTGTTTATAATTAGGTTGTTTATTAGAAGTGATGATTTCTGACGGTCTGCTGCAGGTTAAAGCTGTTACTTCTCCGTTCTTTTCCAGATAACAGCATCCGCAATCACCCTGCCTGTAGCCCCTTCCGTGCTGTATTCGATATAGGGCTTGGCTCCCTTCGCAATTTTCATGGAGGTCAGCCGGTGCCACTTGCCGGAAGTCTGCCCTTCAATTTTAATAGCAGCCTTATCGATCACGTGGGGCTCTACATTGCTCCCGTCCGAAACCCTCACGGCTGTAAGATCGGAAACATTCGGCAGCATGGTAAAATAGACGTATACATCATATTCGCCTTCGTCGATCGAAGAAGGGGTAAACCGGACCGTACCTTCGCTTCCGGCCTGCGCTTCAAGAGCGGAAGGCCCGTACACACCCCTCTTCACCGGCTGCCATTCCCCTGTAACTGTAATACTCGCCGCATCGTTATCATCGACGACGATTTCTGCGGGCGACCCGTCGGCCAGCGGATTATCCTTTAATTCTTTCTGCAATGCCTTTATATCGACGTCCTGGACAGCGGCTCCGGCATCGATCACCATAGCGGCAGCTACCGCCGCCGACTGCCCCAGCACCATAAATACCGGCTCCATACGGATAGATCCGAAAGCAATGTGGGAAGAAGACAATCCCACCGGCACCAGGAGATTGGAACATTCCTCTCTTTTGGGAACCAACGCACGATAGGAAATGGGATAGGGAGGAAACCCACCTACTTCGACATTCCCTTCATTTTTTACCATCCCGTTTACGACAATCCGCTGCGTATTGTGGCTGTCCATCGTGTAGGCGGCCATCCCGACTCCGTCCTCCACGATCTCCTCGCTGCGGCAGTTGCGCTCTGTCATTACATACTCCCCGATAAGCCTTCTTCCTTCCCTGACATAGATCTGCGGAGTCCAGTGACCGTTACCGGTGTACTCGTCTTTCGGATAGCCCCAGTTCGCGATGTAGTTGCGAAGCGTATCAGGGACCCGCGGATCTGTCTTCATGAAGTAAAGCAATCCCTTCGTATAATCGTAATGCTCTTCGTATATCTTTTTACGCTCTTCATGTGAAGCTTCGGCCCAACTGTGGCTGTGCCCGATCATATCGGTTGAAAAGCCCCCGCGATTGTTGATGTCCGTCTTTCTTTTCGGCATCGGGCTCCAGATAAAATACTGGTTAACGGCCCGCATGGCAGGCTGCGCCTCTATCAGGCGTACCAGCAGCTCGTATTTGGTAGAATCGTAGTTTTCCGGGCGGATGATCGGTACCTGGTTCTCTACGCTATCGGTGAGGCAGATCCTGAAATTATAGGCCTGCACCAGTTTGTCTCCTGCGCCTGTCGCCGACGGGCTGTTCCCGCTTATACCCCATAGCAGGCCGCTTGACGGATCTCCCGGAACTTTGTAGGGACTAACCCCGTCGGGAAACTGGTGGTACCCCGACTGCTTGTGATATTCCGGGAGCTGGAACCCGCTCAGCGTTTCATTGTAAACCGAGTTGTCTTCCCTGCCGACAAAATACGATACGCCGGCAAGCGGCATCAGGTCGCCTTCATAAGTAGCATCAATAAAAACCTTCCCTTTGATCGTACGCTCCGCTCCGGGATCTCCCAGGGTGTTCACAATTGTAACGGATTCTATGGCTGCGCCGTTTTTCTCTACCCGGGCGATCCGCTTGTTGACGATCACCGGGACATCCGCTTTTTTCAGGTATTCGCGGAATAGCTTTTCAGCCTCCTTCGGTTCAAAAGTCCACTGCTCGAAAGTTCCGTACACTTTGCCCAGCTTCCTGTAGAACTCGCGGCTGATTCCCGTAACCGCATGTTTATTCCCTATATCGGTCTGCCCGAGCCCGCCGGATGTCAGCCCGCCGATATGCTCGTTGGGGTTGATAATCAGCACCGATTTCCCCATTTGCTTCCCGGTATAAGCGGCGACAACCCCGGCAGAAGTGGCGCCGTAGATCACGATATCGTACTCATCCCGGTCCGAACCGGACGAGGCGCAACCAGACATAGTATAACAGGACAAAATCAGAAGCAATCCCCAAATTCCATTTTTTCTCATAAGGTTCATTAAGAGGTTTAAATAATATATGTTTTGTTATAAACGGTTCGGGAGTTACGCTAAAGGTATCAGAACTCCGGTACAAAAAGTACCGCATCGGCTACCACTACTCCTTTTGCGTCTTTATTTGAAATTTCGACATAGGCTTTTTTCGTCGCGGAAAAATCAAAAGAGCCGACCGGGTACCATTCGCCCGACGTTTGTCCGATCACTGATAAAGAGCCTGTATCCAGCGAAATATCCTGTTTTTGACTGCCGTCGTGCACTGAAATGACAATCGAGGGCGACAAGTCTTTCAGCTTGGTCACGTAAGTATATACCTTATACCTTCCTCCCTGACGGATCGCGGGGGTATAGCGGATCGATTTGGAAGATGCATCTCCCGGCTCGGCTACCAGGTAGCCAAAACCAAAGCCTCCTCTTTTCACTTCTTTCCACGAGCCGGAAACCGCCACGCCTGTGCGGTCGTCGTTGTCCATCCTGATCTCGGCTGCAGAGCCGTCAGCCAGGGGATTTTCCCTTAATTCTTTCTGAAGGGCTGCGACCGGCACTTTTTGTACGGATGTCTTTTTGTCGATCGCCATGGAAGCGGCAACCGCCGCCGACTGGGCCAGCACCATAAAAACCGGCTCCATGCGGATAGACCCGTAGGCTATATGGGAAGCAGAAAGGCATACGGGTACCAGGAGGTTGGTACATTCGGTTACCCTGGGAATAAGAGACCGGTACGCGATCGGGTACGGCGCAAAGCCTCCCACTTCGACGTTCCCCTCATTCTTCACCATTCCGTTTACGACAATGCGCTGGCAGTTGTGTGAGTCCATGGTGTAGGCAGCGGTTCCAACCCCGTCTTCCACGACCTCCCTCGATTCGCAGTTGGCCTGTGTCATTACATAGCTTCCCACCATCCGTCTTGCCTCACGGATATAGAGCTGCGGGCTCCAGTTGCCCGAATCGATATATTCATCTTTAGGATAGCCCCATTTCTGCATTTCTTCACGGAGAGCTGCGGGCACGCGGGGGTCGTTCTCGAGGAAATAAAGGAGCCCCTTTGTATAGTCTTCATGCGCCTTGATGATCTTTGCCCGTTCTTCGTATGACCCGTCAGGATAGTTATAATTAGCGCCGATCATATCCGTTGAAAAACCGTTGCGGTTATTGATATCGGTCTTGTTGTTGGGCATATGGCTCCAGATCAGGTAGTCATTAAGCTTAACCCTGTCCGGCTGTTTGGCCATCAGCCTTGCGAGCAGCTCGTATCTCGCGGGATCGTAATTTTCAGGGAGGGTTATCGGGATACGGTTGGACGGGTCTGAAGAAAGGCAGATACGGTAATTATAGGCCTGTACCTTGCTGTCGCCGGTGCCGTCCGGCTCCAGCTTACCCTCCGCTACGCCCCACACCAGGCCGCTCGAAGGATTACCGGGAACACGATAAGGATCTATCCCGTCAGGAAACTGGTGTCCTTTCATCAATTGTACCCCGTTTATGGTTTCATTGTATTGTTTGTTGTCTTCACGGCCTACCGTATAAGATACGCCTGCCTTTGCCATCAGGTCGCCTTCATAGGAACAGTCGATAAACATTTTACCACCTATTTCCCTTTTGGCAGCCGCTGAAGGCGACTGGCTGTTTTCGACAACTATAGACCGGATCGCATTTCCCTTCTTCCCGGCAGACACGATCCGGTGATGGTACATCACCTTGATCCCTGCCTCATCGAGATATTGCTGGAGGTACTTTTTCGCCACGTGGGGCTCGAATGTCCATTGCTCGAACCTGCCGTAGTGCCTGCCTATCCTCCTGTAAAAATCCTGCGACAAACCTGTAATTGCAAACTTGTTACCTATATCGGTATAACCCAATCCACCGGATGTCATTCCGCCTAAATGGCCTCCTGCCTCTATCAGCACTACCGATTTACCCATTTTTTTTGCAGTATAAGCAGCTATTACGCCGGCCGATGTGGCGCCGTAAACTACGACATCGGCTTCCGTAGCTTTCGGCGAATATTCCCCGACCGGTACAACAGCGCCGGTAAACAGGAACGACAGTAAAAGGATTGACAGCGTTTTCATTTGAATAAAATTGGTATTTAACCTGTATTAAAGATTTAAATCTCCGGCTTCCATATCAGCGCATCTGCCACGACCTCCTTTGAATCCCCTTTTCCCAGCACTTTGACGGCGCATTCTTTCCCCGGGCCAAGCTTATATTTCCCGAGCGAAACCCAATCGCCTGAAGGCAGCCCGAGCTCCGTGACCTCGCCTGTTTTAATGACGACTTCGTGCTCTTTGCCTCCGGCACTTACTACCGCGGTTATCTCCGGGCTCAGTCGCTGGAAATTGGAAAAGTACATGAATATCTCATACTCTCCGCCCTTTTTGATCTCGGGGTTGTACCTTACATAGCTTTCCGCGTCCTTAAGCGCTCCGGCCGACAGGTGGTTCCTGCCATAGCCGCCCCGCGCTTCTTTCCATTCGCCCGCTACCTCCACCCATTCGGGGTGATCATTGTCCACCAGGATTTCAGGCGTGCTGCCATCGGCCAGCGGGTTTACCCTGAGGCTTTCCTGCAATGCCTTTACATCTACCTCCTGTACTGCCTGGCGGTTATCTATCGCCATCACGGCGGCTGTCGCGGCAGACTGTCCCAATACCATGAATACGGGTTCCATACGGATAGAGCCGAATGCAATGTGCGACGCCGAGACACAGACCGGTACCAGCAGGTTTTTGCATTCTCCTTTCTTAGGGACGATCGAGCGGTAGGAAATAGGATACGGTATCCCCAGGCCTACCTGCACATCGCCTTCATTTTTAACCATACCGTTCACAACGATACGCTGGATATTGTGCGAGTCCATACCGTATGCGGCCATTCCCACACCGTCTTCCACAGTTTCTTCCCGCTGGCAATGCTTCTGGGTCATCACTACATCGCTTACCATCCTCCTCGCTTCCCGCACGTACAATTGCGGCGAAAAGCCTCCGTACTCTTTAAATTCATCTTTGGTATAACCCCAGGTCCGCATATCCTCTCTTATGTGCGCCGGCATCCGCTCATCATTGGCCATGAAATACAGGAGCCCTTTTGTATAATCCTCATGCTCTTTCCATATCCTGGCTCTCGTTTCATAATCTCCCTCCGGGTAATCGTAATTGGCTCCGATCATATCGGTTGAAAACCCTCCGAAATTGTTGAAATCAGTTTTCCCGTTGGGCATTGCCTTTATAAGATAGTTCCCGGAGTGGTGGACTATTTTCCGCCCATTGGCAAGCGTATCTCTTTTAAACGAGCTTTTTACTGTCGTCCAGGTTTCCTTCTCAAGAATTCTGAGCAGGAGCTCGTACCGCTGGGGATCGTAATTATCCGGTTTTGTAAAAGGCAGCTGGTTTGTCTTATCCTGGGTCAGGCACAACCTGAAATTGTAGGCCTGGATTTTCTTATCGCCGGCCCCGGTAGAATCCAGCGTCCCTTCAGCTACTCCCCATACCAACCCGCTTTCCGGCTTGCCACGCTCTTTATAGGGGTCGACGCCGTCGGGAAGCTGATGGAAAAGCGAGAGCTGAACGCCATTATAGGTTTCGCCATACTGGCTGTTGCTCTCGCGCCCGTATGTATAGCTGACGCCGGCCTTGACCATCAGGTCTCCTTCATAGGTAGCATCGATAAACATTTTGGCTCTGATGATACGATCGGTAGAAAGGTCGGGATTGTCGGAGCTTTCGACCACGATCCCGGTTATGAGCCCGTCGTCGACGATCGCATCCTTCAGGCGGTAGGACTTCACGATCTCCAGGTCGGCCTTTTTTATATATTCCTCATATACCTTCTGAGCTACATGAGGCTCGAAAGTCCATTGCTCGAATTTGCCGTAGTGCTTTCCTATGCGGCGGTAAAAATCTTTAGCGATACCGGTCACGGCATATTTATTGCCAATGTCGGTAGCTCCGAGCCCGCCGGTAGTGAGCCCTCCCAGGTGGGTTCCGGGCTCGATGACAAGCACCGATTTCCCTAATTGCTTTGCAGTATAGCCGGCAATAATACCGGCTGATGTGCCGCCGTAAACTACAATGTCATATTCATCTTTTGAGGTGTTACCTGAACAGCCCGCCAGGCTCCATATTAAGGTTAGCAGGGTAAAAAGGGAAAAGATTAATTTCATCAGAAGTGTTCAATTGTTGTTTATGAAATGTTTGTAAAGTCACATGTCGCCAGGTCGCTTCCGGCGATCCTCACCTCTTTGCTTTCCATATGATGGCGTCGGCGATCACTCTCCCGTTGGCACCGTCTGTTGTATATTCCACATAGGGTACTCCTCCTTCTTTTACTGTCGCGGAGCCTACAAGATGCCATTTGCCCCGGGTCTGACCCTCAATGACGATATCTGCCTTTCGTATGGTGTGCTTTGTTACTTCCCTGCCGTCAGATACCCGGAGGCTCACCTGGTCGGAAACACCGGGCAACACCGAGAAGTAAACATACACCTCGTATGTCCCCTTTCCTACTGCGGCAGGGGTAAAACGGATTGAGGCGTCTGAGCCGGGCTGCGCTTCCAATGCGGTAGGTCCGTACACCCCTCCCCTGATCGCTTTCCAGTCGCCTGTTGCCGAAACACGGGTAGTATCCTGGTCATCCACCAGGATTTCGGCGGGAGAGCCGTCTGCCAACGGGTTATCTTTCAGCTCTTTTTGCAGCGCTTTTACATCTATTTTCTGAACGCTCGTTCCTTTCTTTACCGCCATAGAGGCCGCTACGGCCGAAGATTGACCCAATGCCATAAACACAGGCTCCATACGGATCGATCCATACGCGATATGGGACGCTGAAAGACATACCGGTACCAGGAGGTTCGTGCACTCGCTTTCCCTGGGTGTAAGCGACTGGTAGGAAATCGGGTAAGGGGGAAAGCCTCCTACCTCGACATTACCTTCGTTTTTTACCATCTTTTTGCCGTCCTTCTCAATAACAATCCGTTGGCAATTGTGGGAATCCATGGTATATGCGGCCATTCCTATCCCGTCTTCCACTATCTCTTTTCCCTGGCAATTGGCCTGGGTCATTACATAGGCGCCTTTCATTCTTCTTACCTCCCGCAGGTACAGCTGAGGACTCCAGTGCCCGTTGTCGGTATATTCGTCTTTAGGATATCCCCAATCCCTGATCTCTTCCCGGATCTCTTCCGGTACCCGCGGATCGCTGACAAAGAAGTAAAGCAGTCCTTTTGTATAATCAATATGATCCCGGATAATCGCCTCTCTTCCTTCATAGCCCGCGTCGGCGTAGCCGTGGTTCATCCCGATCATATCGGTCGAAAAGCCGCCTTTATTGTTGATGTCTGTTTTATGATTGGGCATCCTCGACCAGGCAAAATAGTCAGTGAGCTTCCTTTTTTCAGGCTGAGCTGCAAACAATCTTACGAGCAGCTCATATTTTGCCGCGTCATACCGTTCGGGCTTTACAATCGGCAGCCTGTTTTCCGGGTTGTTGGTCAGGCAGATCCTGAAATTGTAGGCCTGCAATTTGTTGTCGCCCGACCCGGCCGGCTGGAGTACATCGGGCGAAATACCCCACAGCAAACCGCTGGCGGGATCCCCGGGAACTTTATAAGGGTCAATTCCATCGGGCATCTGGTGCCCGTGCATCAGTTGAACGCCATTAATTGTTTCGTTGTATTCGGCATTGGCTTCCCTTCCAACAGCGTAGGATACGCCGGCCTTCGCCATCAGGTCGCCCTCATAAGTTGCGTCGATAAAGACCTTACCCGCAATCTTCCTTTCAGCACCGGTATCCGGGTTTTTAACTACGATCTCCTTAATCGTTTTGCCGGCCATCACGGCTGTTTCCAACCTATGCTTTTTTACAATTTCCAGCCCGGCGCGGTTAATGTATTGATCAAAGATTTTGCCGGCTACGCTGGGTTCAAAAAGCCATTGCTCGAATTTGCCGTAGTGAGTCCCCAGTCTCCGGTAGAAATCCTTGGCAAGGCCGGTCACCGCATATTTATTCCCGATGTCGGTAGCACCCAGGCCGCCTGTGGTAAGCCCGCCTATATGACTGGTCGGTTCAATGATGATTACCGACCTGCCCATCTGCTTCGCCGT
Organism: Spirosomataceae bacterium; assembly: GCA_037191015.1. Classification (GTDB taxonomy): domain Bacteria; phylum Bacteroidota; class Bacteroidia; order Cytophagales; family Spirosomataceae; genus Ravibacter. Next base: position 557,520 of record JBBCKD010000010.1, on the reverse strand, counting down.
ATAGCCGGCAATGATCCCGGCGGAAGTACCGCCGTAGATAACTATGTCGTAAGCATCCTTCCGGGCATCATTACCGATATCCCTGCCGGTCGTCGAGGTCAGCATCAACAGGGGAACCCAGATTAAAAATCCTTTGAAAATACTTCCGGCAAGTGTAGTCATCGTGATAAGGTACTGCCTGCCCCCTCCTTTCTTTTGGTGGAATGAACAGGAAAGAGGCAGGCAGTTTAACTCAGCGTTAAAGAAATTAATAGTTCGGGTTTTGCTCCAGTAATGTATTCACTTCAGTTTCGAGACGCGGGATCGGCCATACATTATCGCGGTTATTCCTGAAGGTACGGATCTCGATCACCCTCATGTCTGCCCTGTTCCTTACGTTACTGTAATTAGGCGTACCGTTTTCATTGATCACCGGCGCGTCTGTCAGGAAGGCATTTCTTACCCTTCCCAAAAGCGGTCCGTTCATCGTTTCCTCACCTATGCCCCACCTGCGGATATCGAACAAACGCAAGCCTTCTCCTGCAAATTCGTACTTACGTTCCTTGCGGATGACCGAGCGCAGCTCCGCCTGCGATTTTCCGGGCGTGATCGCCGGCATATTTACCGTAGCCCTTCCGCGCACCGCGTTGATCGCATCGTAGACGGTCTGGTCGATCTGGCCGGCCTCGATCTTCGCTTCGGCGTAGTTAAGAAGCACTTCGGCATAGCGGAAGAGGATGATATTGATATCGCTGTTGTTAATATCCGGGAAATCGGCCTCATCGGTATATTTTCTCCAAAGGTAGCCCGAGAAAGAGGCAAAGGCATGCGTGGCCTCTACATTCTCAACTCTACGCGCAGGGGTCGTCGAATAATCCCAGGTCAGCAGGCTGTCGGGATGCGTTTCAAACATATACCTCATGAAGCGTGTCTGGGGAAGCACGACGGTATAGCCCAGCCTGGGGTCGCGGTTATCGAAAGGCTTCTTCACGTCAAACAAAGGCGACTTGTCGATCGTCAGGCCGTCTGTGCACTCGAAGGCATCGACCAGGGGCTGGACCGGCTTCTTGTTGGTGTGGCCCAGCATCATCCTGGAGCCGAAAAAGCGCGGGAAAGCATGAACGGAAAAGCCTTTCTGGTATTGAACTGCAAAAATGATCTCCCGGGAATTCTGCCCTGCATATTTGAACAAGTCAGGATAGCTGTTGTGCAAAACGTAGTTATCCATTTTGATCAGCTCGTCGGCGGCAGAGGCCGCCACATCCCAGCGTTCGTTATAGAGCGCCACACGGGACTTCAACGCCAAAGCAGCTCCTTTGCTGGCCCGTCCTTTGTTATTGTTGTTCGTTTCCGGCAGCAGATCGTTTTGGATCGCCGTCAGCTCCGACAGAATGAAGTCGGTCACTTCCGCTTTTGTATTCCGGGGCATCTGGGCTTCAGCCAGGGTTAAAGGAGTGGTTACCAGCGGAACACCGCCAAAACCTTCATTGAGAAGGGAATAGTAGTAAGCCCGCAGGAACCGTACTTCGGCCATCGACTGCCTGTACTTCGTCTCGGGTACCACCCCGGTCAGCCCGTCGGCTTTTGACAAAATGTAGTTGCACCGGCCTATCCCCCTGTAAAATGAGCTCCAGAAGGCGGAAGTCCAGCCATTATCTACATTCGCAGCGCCCATACCGAGCACCTGCAGCGCACTGGTATTGCGGTCCCAGCCAAGATCCGTGGCCGCCTCCAGCATAGGAAAAAACGGACCGCCGACATCGGTAGACCCGGCGAAGCGCAGCGAGCTGTAAGCGCCGGTAACGGCCATATCCAACTCTGCTTCCGTACGGAGAAAAGTTTCATCCGACGGGTTGTCGAGCGGGAACCGTTCGAGGTAATTGTCACAGGAAGCAAGATTTAATACACTGAAAATGAGCAGTATATATACAAACCTGATTAATTTCATAGTTTTCAAGATTTTATTATTAAAAGCGAACATCCAGGCCTACTGTATAAACTTTCATCTGGGGATACCAGCCGGCATTGGCAACAGGCGCCTCCACGTCAAATCCCGGGTAGAAACGATCAAAAGTCAAAAGGTTCTGTCCGCTTGCATAGACACGCAGCTTTTGAATTTTGTCCTTTAACAGCTGTTTCGGGACGGTATATCCCACCTGCATATTCTTCAGGCGCAGGTAAGACGCATCCCGCAGCCAGAAAGACGAGTTCTGGATATTGTTGCTCTCATTGAACGCCAGCCTTGGAAACGCCGAGTTAGTGTTATCAGGCCTCCAGCTGTCGCGCATGTAATCCTGTATGCTGCTTCCTTCAAAGAAAGGCATAATGCCATGCCCGTATAGAAACCCGTCTGCCTTTCCTACGCCCTGGAAGAAGATCGACATATCGAAACCTTTGTAGCCCAGATCGATATTGGTGCTATAGGTATACCGGGGTATCGGGCTCCCGATGACCCGCTGATCCAGGTTATTGATGATGCCGTCGTTATTATAATCGATATAGCGGATGTCGCCGGCTGCTACGTTCCCAAACTGGGTAGCGTGATCGGCCACTTCGGCCGTACTCTGGAAAAACCCGTCGGCTACATAGCCAAAGAAAGCTCCTATAGGATGTCCTTCGTTATTGACCTGGCGATCTGTCCGGAATACGCCTTTCATATCGACTACCTTGTTTTTGACATCAGACAGGTTCACCGTTACACCGTAGTTCAGATCCCCGGCCTTGTTCTTGTAGGAAGCCGTAAGGTCCCAGCCTTTGTTGTCGACAACGCCCGCATTCTGGAACGGGGCCGTCAATCCGATCATGGTCGGGATATTGAGCCTGAGCAGGATGTCGGTAGTACGACGCTGGTAATATTCAAACGAGAAATTGAAGTTGTTCCACATCGCAAGGTCTACCCCGATATTGGAAACGGTCGTGGTTTCCCAGGTGATGGCCGAGTTGGCCATTTCGTTCAGGGAAGACCCTGTACGGTTCGCATTATCAAATGAGTAATTGCTGTTGCCTATCCCGACAAAGGCGGCAAACGGATATAATATCGGAGTTGAACCGTCTACCAGGTTCTGATTTCCCAACCGTCCCCAGGAAGCCCGGAACTTCAGGTCGGTCACTGTCGATGAGAGTGAACTCATAAAAGGCTCTTCGATAATACGCCAGCCGGCCGAGAACGACGGGAACACCGCATACTTGTTGCCCTTTGCAAACCTCGAAGAACCGTCGTAGCGGGCATTGGCTTCGAATAAGTACTTCTCCCTGTAATTATAATTAACCCTTCCAAAGAAAGAGCTCAGCGCCCAGTGGCTGGCCGTACCGCCGGTGAGTTCGTTTTCACGGTTACCGGAGTTTATTTCCTGGTAATCCGGCAGCAGGAAAACTTCCCTGCGGGCGCTTATCATCCGGTTGATCTGGTCTTCCTGCTGGTAACCCGCCAGGATGTTCAGGTTGTGCACGCCGCCAAACGACTCGTCTACGTTCAGGGTAGCGCGCAGGTTGTTATACCACTGCCTGTCCATACGTTCGGTCAGGTTATTCCTTACCGGCGTCGCAAAGCTGGGCGATCCGTCCCAACGATAGGTCTGAAGCGTATTCAGGAATTTTTTCGAATGAGGCAGATCAAACTTGGGCGCATAAATAAGATTCGCGGTCAGCCAGCTGGTCGGCTGGTACTTCAGGTTGAGGTTGATGATGGAGCTGATCGTATTCTCACGGTTAACACCGCCATCCCTGGCTTTTCCGAGCGGGTGGTCCCCGTTCCAACCTTCACCGTACTGGCCTGTCGATAATACACCCGCCTGGTTGGCCGGGATACGGCGCATCCAATGGAAAATATAAGGGGTTTCGACGGAAGGCTCCAGGAGATCGGTGCGGCGCAGGAATATGTCCATCGAAGCGCTTACCTTATCCGTAATCTTCGCATCGGTGTTGATCCGGAGGTTATAGCGCTTGAAGTTGGTATTGGGAATAATACCGTTCTGATCCAGGTAGCTCAGCGACCCAAGCACCCTGACCCGGTCATTCCCGCCGGTTACGCCTACATAGTGGTTCTGCATAAAGCCGCTTTCGGTCATCGTCAGCTTTTGCCAGTCGGTATCCGGGAACTGATCGGGATTGGTCGATCGCCCGGCTGTATATTCCTGTATCTGCTGATCGGTATATAACGGGCTTCTGCCTGTATTGGTGTAAGCCTCATTGATCAGGAGCATATGATCGAGGCCATTCGCTACTTTCGGCATATCCGTGGGCGCCTGCCAGCCCATATACGTGCTATAATTGACGCTGAACCCTTTCTCGCTTCCCCTTTTGGTCGTAACGAGTATTACCCCGTTTGCAGCACGGGACCCGTAAATAGCAGCAGAAGAAGCATCCTTCAATACCGATATGCTCTCTATTTCGTTCGGATCGATGTTGTTAAGGGAAGCTTCTACCCCGTCTACAATGACGAGCGGGTTCGAATCGCCTGTTGTACCCACACCGCGTATCCGCAAGGCAGCGCCATCTTTTCCGGGCTGACCCGACCGTTGCGTTACGGTAAGGCCGGGTACCGTTCCCTGCAGGGCCGTCGAAGTCTGTCCTACAGGGCGGCGGGCAAGCTCCTCTCCGCTCACTACCGATACCGAGCCGGTAAGGTTCACTTTCTTCTGGGTGCCGTAACCTACTACCACCACTTCCGAAAGCGACTTTATGTCGACATTCAGCACCACGTCGACGATCGATTCCGACCCGACGAGGATTTCCTTGGATTCATAGCCTACAAAGCTGAAAACCAATATATTCTGATCCTCAGGAATTTCCACCTGGAAGGTTCCGTCCATATTGGTCGTCGTGCCGCGCTGCGTACCTTTCACCATCACGCTGACACCGGGCAAGGGATCGCCGCCCTCGTCCTTCACTGAGCCGCGAATGTTCCTGTCGGGATCGGGCATTACGTTCTCAAGCAGATTGAGCCTGTCGTCTGCTTCGGGCCGAACCGGCAACACCGCTTTCTGCAGTACAATCTGCTTCCCGACCAGCTTGTATCGTACCGGCGTTTGCCGGAAGACCTGATCCAGTATTTCCGAAAGCGGCTGGTTAACTGCTCTAACCGTCACTTTTTGCTTTGAAGGGATAATCGCGGAGCTGTAGGTAAAACGTACATTGGCGATCCGTTGCAGCTGGATCAGGACCTGTCTCATATCCTGGTTTTCAGCTTGTATCGACAATTTCTGATTCAGCGCATTCTGCGCATCCACGGTATGCGCCAAACCGCTACCGGCAAAAGTTGCCATCAGCAGGAATTGTAACATCGAAATTCTCATAAGACTTCGTAGGAGCCGTAGCTTTCCCTGTTTTTTTTCCATATTTTTGATTGTTTTTGTTGGAATCTTTAAAAGAAAGTAGACAAAGAACCCCGCCACACCAGAATTCCGGTGTGTGGTTGAATAGCCGAAGGGGAAGGAGCTAGTGGTGGCGGAATCACCGCTAGCTCAATTTTTTTGAAAGGTTAGTTAAGTTTTATTCTATAGGCATCGAGGTTTATACGTTAAATTGTTCTGTTATTTTTCGTAGCCGGTGCAGTCAATTCCCGAAACTACTATTTTACCGTTCTCAGGTCTGTAGGTAGCGCCCACAGCCTGGCAAATCGTATTGATCCTTTCCAGCAGAGATTCATCTTTGAAATAGGTGGTAATCGGGCACTGCCTGAAAGAATCCTTGTCAAATTCGATCTCCATCCCGTAAAACCGTTCCAGCTCCGTAAAGACCTGGGAAATCGGCACGTCGTCGAAAATCAGCTCGCGGAACCTGGCCTTACCGCTTTCGTCCTCCGGTGAAATCATGGCGGACCTTTCAATTTTCTTAGTCGCCACGTTCATTACAACCTCCTCGTTGGGTGTCAGCAGTACGCCTTTTCTGTCGACTTCGGGCACCGTGTTATTTCCCGCCAGGCCGGAAAGACTGTATACTGATACCAGGCCGCTCAGTACTTTTACCGTTACCCGGTCGTCAGAATCGAAGGCCGTCACCCTGAAGCTCGTACCCAGCACCTTTACTACGGCATCGCCCGCATATACCATAAAAGGGCGGCCCGGATTGGAGGTTACCTCAAAAAATGCATCTCCCGACAGCAGCACCTTCCGGTCGTCGGGACCAAAAACCGATGGGAATTTCAACCTGCTGCCCGGCAGCAGGGTTACGACGCTGCTATCGCTGAGCATGAGCGTCAGGCTGGAAGCCGTATTGTTCTCCTTCTGAATTTCCCAGGAGGAAAGCGTTTCTGTAGGGTTGTCGCTACCGGTCGTATGCCCCGGGCTATGCGCGACTGTGTCGCCGGCACGTTCGCCCGGCCAGGAGTAGTTCCACCACAGCCCGCCGGCCAATACCAGGACGGAGGCCGCTGCTGCCCACCACCATTTGACGACACTGCCTGTTCCGCGCTTTTCCCGCCGGGTTTGATCCAGCCTGGCAATACGGCCCAGCCTTTCCGAGACTTCGGTTTCCGAAAGCGTCTCGCCATATGATTCCTGGAAAGCGATAAGCATAACCCTTGCCTGCTCGTATTTTTCGGCATTTGCACGGGAAGAAGCGCTCCATTCCGACCAGAACCGTACGGATTCCTCATCCGGGCTGAGCACCGAATGCCTGAAATACGGGTCCCTGACCAGCTCTTCTATTTCAAAATTCTGATAATCCTTATGCGTCATATTTCAAACAACCGGCAAACAGGTCCAACCGTATTCTGGTATAACCATACTTAATTTCTATACACCACGATGTATGTATGGTCGGAGAATACGCATGTCATACCCAAAAAATTGACAATTTTTTTTAAGAAAAATCTTAAAAAACACACATATCACTGATTCAGAGGCGGATACAATCCAGTAAAATGCAGAAAAAGAAAGGGATAATCCATTTGTTACGGATATCCCTTATAGTGCGGTGCAGCAGGTTGGCCACGCTTTGACGGGTTAGCCCCATTACTTCCGATATTTCGGTGAATTCGAGGTTCTGGTAAAACCTGAGGTAAATAATTTCCTGCTGTCTCCTGCTCAGCTCCCCCAGCAGCTTTTTAAGGTGGTCTATCTTCTGGCGCTCAGATTCGGTCGCAACGATCTCGAGCTCGACAGGAGCATCCTTATCGGCTACGAAATCAAGGTCTTCCGGCTGCCTGAAGCGCCTTAAACGTATACTCTCCTTAATGATTTTATTACGGACTGCCTTGAGGAGGTAAGATTTCACATTTTCCGATTTTCCCAGGAAACCCCGCCGCTCCCAGAGCTCCAGGTAAAGGTCCTGGATGCAATCGGCGGCGAACTCGTCATCCCGCGTCAGCTTCATGGCGTAGTTATAAAGCGGGCGATAGAATTTCTCCGTCAGGATACCAAATGAGGTCTTGTCTCCTACCCTAAACTTCTCCCATAACAACTTATGTTGTTCGTATTCGACAGCCGTATCCAAAGATTCATTCAACGCAGCATCCCTTTAGTACCTTCTAACTCCCCACGGGAATTATCAGCACAATATTACTTACTTACGCACAAAAAAATCCTAAAATCCTCGCTTTTAACTCGTAATTTTCCGAAGTGGGATCAACATTCCGGCCGCAGCGACAAAGCCTTCCGAAAGCTTTCCGGGTCGTCAGCATCCGGAAGCGGGTAGAAATCAGCAGAAAAGTCCGGAGGGGCGTAGACCCGGTTAGCCGATCATTGTACGGGCGCCCCCGTTTCTGAGAGATTGGTAAACTGCATCGATCACTTTCATGTCTTTCAGGCCCTCCTCACCCGATATGTCAGGGTCGGGCACGTTGTTGAGAATACAGTTTGCGATGCCATCCATCTGCAATGCCTGGTGAACCGTATGAGGCAGGTCCATGGGTCCTTTGTTAGTCCTGCCCTTTATCGGTCCGTAGCCGTAAGCGGGACCGAGCTCTGCAAAACCTTTTTCACCGATCACATAAAGCCTTTCATAATTATTAAAATTGTAGGTAGTGCCGCAGGAAGCCACCACGCCACTGGGAAAGCCCAGCTGGAACAAAACAGTTTCATCTACTTCGGCAAACTTCACCGGGTCTGTTTTTATTTCCTGGGCGGTAACCCAGACAGGCTCCTCTCCTGTAGCATACCTGGCCCCATTGATCGCGTACACCCCTACATCCATCATAGCTCCTCCGCCTGCAAGCGCTTTTTTTAACCGCCACTGCGTCGGGTCTCCGATCTTAAATCCCATATACGTATTCACATGGCTTATCTTTCCCAGGTCTCCCGCTTTACGCAGCCGGATCAGCTCGCGGGTATGAGGCTCAAAATGCAGCCTGTACCCTACATATAGCTTCACGCCGGCCTTTTTACAGGCTTCGATCATTTCACGGGCCTGTGCAGCGTTATCCGCTATCGGCTTTTCACAGATCACGTGCTTTCCGGCGGCAGCGACCTGCAGAACGTGCTTATGGTGAAGGGAGTTAGGCGTAATTACATAAACGGCATCTATGTCGGGATTGTTTTTTATATCCCCAACCGTTTCATAATTATAAATGTTCTTATCCTGGATGTTATAAACTTTCTTCCACTCCGCGGCTTTTGAAGGAGTTCCGGTCACGATGCCGGTCAATACCGCCAGCTCGCATTGCTTCATAGCCTCGGCCACCCGCTTTGCATAACCGCCTAATCCCATCAAAGCGACCCGCAGCTTAGGCTGGCTGCGATCCCTCATTTTCAATATTCCTGCATGCCCTGTAAGTAATGTCAGGCTGCCTGTCCCGAACGATAATGTCTGTAGAAACCTGCGACGCGTATGCATATTTTCCGGTTGAGTTGTTAGCTGTGATGAGATCCAATTTACCTATTCCGCCCTAAAATATCACCATTAATAGAGAATATCTTGCAGAAATCGGGAAAAGCTGCCTAATTTTCCTGAAAACTGCCTTGAAAAAATAATTGCAAACTATATCCGTTACGCAAAAAACCACACGAAGAATGAGGCATTCCCGGACCATCTGCGCAATCCTTGTAGCTTTGCTGCATTTCGTGCTGCCATCCGGGCTGTCCTGTCAAACCGCTGCGGATACCTCAGGCCTGCTGAAAGTCCATCTCGATATGCGCAGTGTCGTCTCCCAGGGAAAAAGGCTGCGAATGGGCGGGGCTAGCCTGGGATGGGAGTGGGGAATAAAGAGGGATGAAGTAACACTAGGATACTACTGGACAGGGAAACGGGGAAGGAGAGACATCAGCGGCCTGTCTGAAATGCCTTTTGCATTCCCCCCCACAAGCACCGGAACAGATGTCAGGTTTGCAAGCGCCGGGTATTGGCTTACTATTACCGACAAAAGGCGGTGGAAGCTGTCGACGCCTCTCGAGGCAGGTATCGGACGGGCGAAATTCTACTCTACCGTAGAAGGACAGGGTATTACAGAAAACGAGGAAGTAATACGTGTGCGTGTATTCCCGCTTCAGGTGGCCGTTTACGGAGAATGGAAAGCCACCAGGTGGCTTGGAACAGGCATACAGGCCGGATACCGTCATTATATTAGCGGAGAAGGAGGAAATGCGCTGAAACCGCTGAACGGCCCGTATTACAGGTTCAGGTTGCTGGTATATATGCAGACATTCTATGACTGGCGAAACCATATTTTCAGGGGAGAGCCGCTACCAAGCCCTTTTTATCCGAAATCTCCCTGAGCCGTCGCGAAAACCAATATACCAGAAAATGCGCAGTGTCAGGATATTTACTATTTTTATCAACATTATCTCATTGCCTGGTCGTCTAATCATCACATCAACTCCATTCCCATGAAACAATTCGCCTGTCCGATCATATTGCTTTTTTCACTTCTATCAGGTTATGCCCTGACGGCACAAGGCCAAAAAGGTCTCTTCCAGGGTGAAATAGGACTTCAGACCTACACCTTCAGGAACAGCTTTCCGCAGGGCGTGGAAGCTACGCTCGACACGATCAAATCCCTGGGTTTTGTAGAACTGGAAGCAAATCCGCCTAAAGGAGTCAGCCACGAAGATTTCCGGAAAATGTGCGATGCCCGCGGCCTGAAGATCGTAGCTACCGGCGCAGGTTATGAGGAACTGGTCAGGGATCCGATGCAGGTAGTAAAAAATGCCAGGATACTCGGCTCATCTTTTGTGATGGTGGCCTGGATCCCGCACAAAGCCCCGTTTAAGCTCGACGATGCCATGCGCGCGGCAGAGGACTTCAACAAGGCAGGAAAGGTCCTGAAAGAAAACGGGATAACCTTCTGTTACCACAATCACGGCTATGAATTCATTCCCTATGGCGCCGGGACGCTATTCGATTATATCGTTGAAAACACTAATCCCGAATATGTTTCATTCGAGCTGGATGTTCTCTGGGCCATTCATCCGGGAGCCGACCCGGTCGCCCTTCTGAAAAAGTATGGCAGCCGCTTTAAGCTCATGCACCTGAAAGACCTGAGAAAAGGTGTAAAAGGCGACTATTCCGGCGGGACACCCACTACCAACGACGTGACGATCGGTACGGGCCAGGCGAAGTTCCCGGCTATTATCAGGGCGGCGCAGGCGGCCGGTATAAAGCATTATTTCATAGAAGATGAGAGCCCGGTCTTTATGCAGCAGGTACCGAAATCGATCGCTTATCTTAAAAGTTTGAAGTAGGAGGTTTAGGGAAGCAGCCTCAGGGCTCCCTGGTCAGGTTTTTAAGCGAATTGGCCTTCCCTCTTTTTCCGAAGCCCCAAATCAATAACCCGGTTCCCGCGGGCGCGAACCCCAAATGAGAAATCATGAACGTAACGGTTCCGCCGAGCTTTGCCCAGGTGTCATTACTATGATATTCCGAAACGGCTATCACATTGCCGGCGATTGCCACGCCTGTCAGGATACCACCGGCAATCAGCCCCAGTCTTGCCTGGTTTCGCGTCTTCTTTTCAAGTGCAACCAATTCATCGAACGTATATGAGTCTAACGGCCTCCGGCGATTATAACCCGCCGGAGCCGCGGCACCCAGATCCCCGACCAGGATGCCCGCTTCCAGTCCATTCAGATGAAAGGCGCTGTTGAAACCCAGATAGGTTCCTCCGCTTACTCCCAATACCCTGTTGATGCGATAGACCAGGCTGACCTTCGAGCCGAGACCCATACTTTTCCCGTCGGCATCCCACATTTGCTGTGATCCGGGTGTTACCTCGGACCAATACGTATTCCTGTAACTGCCGAACGACGGGCCGAGGCTTACCTGGAACTTCAGCTTGTCATCGGGGAGATCAAACTGTTTAATAACCCGCACGGTAGTAAGACTGTTCCTGACATATGCCCCGGAAGGATCTACGCCCAAACTGCCGTTTTGATATTTATCTCTCACAAAATCAGCGCCCACACCCCAGCCGCCTTTGAAGATCACCCCGCCGGTAAAATTCAGATAAACCGGGCCGAAAGCAAAAATGGGGCCGGCTCCTGCAAAAAAGGACCTGACAGCCTTGTCCTCATGCTGTTCCAGGCTGTCTGCCCGGGCATATACATGGCTTACAGAACCGGCTATACCTGCCAATATCAAAGCGAACCGAAAGTATGTGTACATAAAAAACGATTCAGGTTTCCCGGCCCCGGTTTCACTTTATATTCTTACTTTTACGGGCCGGATACTTTTCTAAATTTCCCGGTATTTGCAGTAGCTTCGATAAATATTAACATTATCCTGTTCTTTTCCTAATCGATCCGGTAAAACGACAGGCAGGCAATAGACTACCTTAATTCTCTAATGGAACCACAAATTTTTTCATGGTCGCTTTTCGACCGGATGCCGGTTGTTGGCATCCTTAGAAATATACACCCGGATACCGTTTACCGGCTGGTGCCCGCTTACCAGGCTGCGGGGCTTACCACCCTGGAAATTACGATGAATACTCCCGGGGCCGCTTCCATAATCGAAACCCTGAGCCGGCAGTACAGCGGACTGTTGAACATCGGGGCCGGGACAGTCAGGAATGTTTCTGATCTCGAAGCGGCATTGAAGGCAGGCGCGGGCTTTATTGTTACACCGATCCTGGACGACCAGGTAGTCAAAGAATGCGTCAGGCTCGGAATTCCCATATTTCCCGGCGCCTATACCCCAACGGAAATTTACCGGGCCTGGCATCTCGGAGCCTCTGTTGTAAAGGTATTCCCGGCGACATCATTGGGCGCCGGCTATTTCAAAGACGTGCTCGCGCCGCTGAACGAAATAAAGCTGATGCCTACCGGCGGAGTATCGCTCGATACCATTCCCGGGTTTCACAAGGCGGGCGCCGTCGCTTATGGCATAGGTGGCCCGCTGTTTAACAAGGAGCTGATCAAAAAAGAGGATTGGGAGGGGCTGGAGCGGCATTTCAGGAAATTCAGCACCCTGGTCAGTGAATTACGGGCGGAGTAAAGACCCGAAAGTCATCCATAAACAATATAACGACAATGAATAAAGACGAGCATAAACCAGTCATATCTGCCCAAAGCCCGTTTTCCCGGACATATCTTCACGGCACAAAAGCCGATCTGAAAATCGGTGATTTAATCGAAGCCGGTATCGCAGCCCTCACCCTTTCTTCGCAGGCCTTAGCGTGAACAAAAGCGCCGCACATACCAGCATCAGTACAGAGGCGGTCTGGAAAATGTAGCCCAGTTCAATATTGGCATCGCGCAGGCTTCCTCCGGCATAAAGGCCGATTCCCCCTACGATGCAGCTGCACATATTCAATACGCCGTAGCCGGTGGCACGGTATCGCTGATCGGCTACCATGCAGAGAATGGGCATCATATTGGCGTCGGTAAACGCTTTCGTAAGACCGTATACCATAAATCCGCCTACTGCTACCGTTACGACCGCCGAATTGCTGGCCAGGAAAACAGCCGGGGCAGCCAAGCACATGCCTATAGCCGGAACCAGGATCCGGGCCCGGGGATTGATCCTGCTCCACCTGTCGGCGAGGATCCCTCCTGCCAGTACACCCAGCATGGCCATCGTATTGATATATCCTGTAGCGTAAAGCCCGGCCATACCCTGGCTAAGGTCCAGGCGCTCCTTGTAAAAAGTAGGCAGCCAGCCGACGATCAGCCAGGAAACTACTCCCAGGAGACCCCAGAAAGCCAGTATCCGGAGAAAGCCTGGCCGGCCGAACAGGTTAGTCAGCGCTTCCCGGAAACCGATAACCGGCTTGCCACTGCCCGGATCATGCTCCCTTACACCGGCAGGCGCATCCCTGAGGCTGAATGCCAGTATAAATGCATATCCCACTCCAAGTGCTCCGAACAGGCTGAAGGCATAGCTCCAGTCGTGCTTCTCGGCAAGACTCCCCCCGATAAAGCCCAGGCTCTGGCCCAGGCCCACCCCCATCATATGGATGCCCGTAGCAAGCGAACGGGTCGGCCCGCGGTGATAGTCGGCGATCAATGCGAGCGCAGCCGGCATATAGCAGGCTTCGCTGATCCCCATCAGCGCCCGGGTCGCCAGCAGCTCTCCATACGTGGTTGCATGCGCGGTAAGCCAGGTAACCGCCGACCAGACAAAGAGGCTAACTATAATGACACTGCTCCTTTTAAAACGATCGGCGAGGAATCCTCCTAACGGGCTTAGAATACCATATACCCACAAAAACACAGACGATAACAATCCGAACTGGGCATCGTTCATAGGCATCGCTTCCATAATCGATCCACGCATCGTGGTGATCATGATACGATCCAGGTAGTTGAGGCAGCCTACTACGCAGAGCATGGCCAATACCAGCCATGCTCTTGCCGGGGGTCTTGAAAGCGCTCCGGTATTACTCACTCAGTAATCTGTTTGATAGCCGGATCAATATCCCGGGTTTTGTTCGATGTGCGGGGTAACATCCCTTACCGGCTGTGGTATGGGGTAGAGGTACTGATCCCTGTTCTTTATGTTTGCGCTCATCCCGTATTTCCCCAGGAAAGCCTTCATCACATCCAGGGCACGATCTGTACGCACTATGTCGAACCACCTGAGGTTTTCGAAGCACAGCTCATACCTTCTTTCGTTTTCCATCCAGAGCCTGTAGGCCTGCTGGTCGGGGACGTCGGCAACGGTTTTCGGCGCCAGCCCGGCCCTTTCCCTGACCTGGTTCAATATCCGGAACGCCTCTCCGTCTGGAGAATACCCAAGTTCATTGAGTGTTTCGGCATACATCATGACCACATCGGTATAGCTTAATGCGATCCAGTCGATATCCCAGTCGCTTCCCGCTACTACCGGCCCATTCTGGTATTTACGACAGGTAGGCAAAGTGGTAATAATCTCTCCTGATTTATGAAGCCATGAAGACCTTATTGCTACATCCTTCCGGAGGTCGCCTTCTTCAAAGCTATCCACGAGGTCTTCGGAAAGGAAAAGATTGAACGGGCTTCCGCCGAAAGAGAGTCCGCCCTGCGCCTCGGGTACCGGTGCAATATCGTTTGATGCATTACGGGTAGGGAACGGATTCCCGTGCCCGCTGGCTCCGGCCTTGAACTGAATCGAAAAAACCTGCTGTCTGCCGCCCTCCTTCTCGAACCTGTAGATATCTTCATAACTGTCAAAAAATTCAAATTGCCCGGAGTCGATCAACTCCTTAAAGGTATCTCCGGCCAATCCCCACTCATCCTTCTTCAACGGGTATCCGCTTCTGAAGATATACGCTTTGCCCAGATAGCCCTTTGCCGCCCATTTGGTAGCCCTGCCTTTGTTTGCATTGTCGTATACAGCTGGCAGCATATCTGACGCTTCCTTAAGATCGCTTACGATCAGATCGTATACCTGCTCAACAGAGGCCCTGGGCAGGGTCTGGCTCTCGCTGATCGAGAGAGAAGTGGTCACCAGGGGCACACCGCCAAATAAACGGACCAGGTCGAAATACAATACCGCACGCATAAATCTGGCTTCGCCTGCATATTGGCTTCTTTTGTCTCCGTTCATCTCTATGTTGTCGATCTGCTCCAGGATGCGATTACAACGATTGATATTGGTGTAGTAAGTCGACCAGGTAGAATTCAATACAGGCAGAATAGAGGTTTCCTGGAAACGGCTGATCGGTCCGTCGTCATAAGCGGTTCCCTGGAAAGTATTGTCACTTCTGGCCTCGGTCAGCATATAAGATGCCTGGGAGGTCACCCATACATTCCGCAGCCCGTTATACAGGGCGATTGCCGCCTGGTCGAAATGGGTTTCCGTCTTATAGAAACCCTCCACACTCTTTGACGAGACGGGAACCAGATCGAGTTGATTGCAACCTGCCGTTAATACGACTGCAAGCAGGAAGATATATTTTTTATGTACCATGGCTATCTCAGAATTTAATGTTTAAGCCTAAAGTATATGTTCTGGCGAGCGGATAAGTTGCGTCGAAATCCACCCCGGGTCGTGTATTACCGTTTGACCATGTCCCTGTCTGGGGATTCCTGTTGTAATGGTCATGCATCCATACGTTGTCTACACTCGTATAAATACGCAGGGCTGTAATTCCCGGGATTTTCTCAAGCATCCCTTCCGGAATCTTGTATCCCAGGGATATGGTCCGGAGTCTTACGAAAGCAGCGCTCCTCAGCCAGAAGGTAGAGGGAGTCGTGAGATTGGCAGTCACTGCCGCCCTGGGCACCCATCCGTTTCCCGGATTCTCCGGCGAACGCCAGCGTTCCCTCCAGTAACCGTCTACGTTGCCCCTGGATTGACCATGTTGACCTATCGCCGCGTTGAGAAGCTTATTTCCCCATTGTCCGTCGGCAAACAGTGTCAGGTCTAGTCCTTTATAAGAGAACGAATGCTGCATTCCCCAGAACACCTTCGGATGATTGCTTCCTATGATCGTCCGGTCGTCTTCGTTGATGACGCCGTCGCCGTTAACGTCCTTGTATTTAATGTCTCCTACGTTCTGAACCCTGTAGTGAGGTTGGGTATCCAGATCATTCTGATCCCGGAATATCCCGTCCTGGACAAAAGCAAAATAGCTTCCTATCGGCTCACCGATTTTGGTAATCGTCGTGAAGCCATCCCCGGTGGTGTATATGGGAGCGCCACCCGGACCAAGCTCAAGAACTTTGTTCCTGTTGTGTGATACGTTAAGCGATGAAGTCCATTTGAGAGCCCCGGTCGTATTAAGGGTGGTCAGCTCTGCTTCAAGACCTGCATTGCGGATCGCACCGATATTCATCAACGTAGAAGAGAACCCCGATACGGCCGGAATCGGGACGTTCAGCAGCAAATCCCGCGTGTCCGAAATATAATAGTCCAGGGAAATACTTATGCGGTTATTCAATAACCCCAGATCCAGGCCGGCGTCAAAGGTGTAGGTCCTTTCCCATCCCAGCATCCTGTTGCTGAACGAGCCGGGCCCGAAGCCGGACACTACGCCCTGGCTTGCTCCCAGCACATAATTAAGCCCGGCAAGCGTACCTATTGAGGCATAGTCTCCGATATTATTGTTCCCTGCCACGCCGTAGCTGGCCCTGAGCTTCAGCTCGCTTATAGCCTTGATATCCTGAAGGAATTGTTCCTCCGAAAGTCTCCACCCTGCCGATGCAGCCGGGAACCATCCCCATTTGTTATCCGCCCCGAACCGGGAGCTGCCGTCTCTCCTTATACTGGCCGAAAACAGGTATCTGTCTTTGTAGGAAGTATTGATCCTTCCCAGGAACGACAGCAAGGCCCATTCGGTAGCGCTGGATGAGCCACTTTGCAGGATAGTCCCCATATTGAGCGTAGTGATCTCGTCGTCCGGGAACCCCGCCTTGGCCAGGCTTGTACTAACCAGCTTATCCTGCTGGTAGGTAAACCCTGCAAGCGCGTTAAAACTCCAGTCCTGCTTATTCAGATCATACGTGAATGTGTTCTCATTAAGCAGGTTTTCCCTGGTAGCGGTAGATACATTTCCCACATGCCCTACTCCTCTGTTGATATTGTCGGGCTTAAAAAACTGGGTAAGGTTAGACAGGTAGTCTCCTCCAAACGATGTCCTGAAGTTCAGGCCCGGTGCGATCCGGACCGTAGAGTATATATTTGCACGGATGTTCCTGCTATTGATCTTATTGGTCAGCTCTGTTGCCAGTGCTATAGGATTCAGATAGAAAGCGGCGTGATAAGGATAGTATCCACCTTTCTGGGTCTGCTGCTCAAGGCCTACAATAGGGGCCACCCGGGTCGAACGGCTTACGGGTCCCTGGTTTCCATCCCCGTCCGAATCGTCCTGGTCCATCGAGGTGGCGGATAAATTCAGTCCTATATTCACGTTCCTCCCCAGCTTGGATTCCACATTGGCACGGAAAGCCAGCCTTTTGTAGCCGGAACCGATAATGATCCCTTTCTGGTCAAAATAATTTCCGGAAATAAAGTAGCTGACGGATTCATTGGCGCCCGAGGCCGACAGCTGGTAATTCTGTACCGGCGCCGATCTTGAGACCAGGTCCTGCCAGTCGTGATCCGGGAAAGATTTCGGGTCGGTAAGCCATAAAGGGTCGATCCAGTAGGTAGCGTTGGGCCTTGCAGAGTTCGGGTCGTCGGCCTTTCCTCCCTGTAATATCCAGGTGTTGTTCCGTTCTTCGACGGCAAATTCTATGTATTCATCCCGGTTGAGCACATCCACTTTACTGAACCTTTCCTGGATGCCGTAATAGGTGTCCAGCTGTAAAACCGGCTTCCCGCTTTTCCCCGATCTGGTGGTGACGAGCACCACCCCGTTCGAGCCCCTGGATCCGTAGATCGCCGCAGAAGCCGCGTCTTTCAGCACCTCTATCGACTCGATATCGTTGGGATTGATATTATCGAGCCCGCTGTTGATCGGGTATCCGTCCACGACATACAAAGGCGCCGTAGAATTATTGATAGAGCCCACTCCTCTCACTTTCACGGCCAGGCCCCTTCCGGGGGCGCCGCTCACTTCCTGGACCTGCACGCCGGCCAACTTCCCGGCCATTGCCTGGTCGAGCCTGCCGATCGGCCGTTCGTCGATATCCGACGCCTTTACCTTCGAAATGGAGCTCGTGACCTGGGTACTCTTTTGCGTTCCGTAGCCGATCACCGTCAGCTCTCCCAGGCTCTTGGTGTCTTCCTTCATCAGGATATCGAGCACTGTGCGGTTGCCTGCGGGAATTTCCTGTGTAACAAACCCGATAAAGGAGAAGATAAGCACCGCATTATCGGAAACATTCAGGCTAAAGCTTCCTCTGGCATCGGTTACCGTGCCGTTGGTAGTGCCCTTTTCCACAATGTTTACACCGGGGAGCGGCTCGCTGCTCTCGGCGTTGACCACTCGCCCGGTTATTTCTCTCTGGCTCAGGGAGACGGAAACCGGTATTTCCGCCCGGCCATACGCAGTTGCCGTTTGGAACAGGCAGGCCAGTAAGGCAATCCCGATGGCCTTCGGCAGGCGCAAATCAAGCCTGCCGGTAGCAGCCGGTATCGTTTTTTTCATAATTTTGGCGGTTAGTAAATTTAAGACTTCGTTACAGGAGTTTTAGTGAAGGAGCTGTTGGCGCAGCTCCTTTTTTTATACCCCCTTGCCGTTTGACCGGCAGGAGGAACTTACAGCTTCGGCTCCAGGCTTTTCATCGGGATCTCAACCACGTAAATGGACGATTTCCCTTCGTGCGACGAATAATAGGAAACCCATAGCTTGTCATCCAGGATCACCAGGCCGGGGTAGCTGTTGTCGCCTGAGCTGGGAAAGCTGACAAGCTCTTTGAAATTCCCTTCGGGGGTGCCGGTAAACAGCGCTGTGTAGATACCCGGCGTGTAGACGCGTGTACCGGCAATGATCTTTCCGCCCGGGGTAAAGATAAAATTGGGACCGCCCAGCCGGATATTCATTTTGTTATACGTCCAGTCGGTATAGGGTGCTTGGCTAACCGCCCATACCCCCATCTGATCGGCCGTTTCCCTCCTTATCATCACATGCATTTTCCCGTCAGGCGCAAAACGTACCGTAGCTTCATTCGGGAAGCCGTCAAGGTCGATTTTCGATACTTTTTCGAACTTCTTCCCGTCTTTTGTCTTAAGAAGGTACATGGCGGTCGGTCCTTTTCTCTCTTCCGGGCCAATCTGGTAGTCTATCGTGTAGCCCGTGCCTTTATGCCAGGTTACCCGCCAGAGCCAGTCACCCCAGGATACAATGGAAGGGTCGATCTTAACCTCTTCCGGGGCGGAGAAATTGCCACCTTTTCCATCCGAAAACGACACCTGCGGTTTTCGTCCTTCCAGTTTTTTGTTCCGGTAAATGGAGCCTCCCATGATCACCATTATCCTTCCTTTCGGCGTAATGGAAAGCTTCGGATCACGCAGGTCGATTCCTTCTTTTCTAAGGTCTGCCACGCTGGTCCAGTTGCGGCCGTCGGTTGAGCGCAGAATCCTGACGGTACCGTCGCCACCTGTAGCATGGGGAACATGCCCTGTCCCTTCCCGGAAAGAGCAGTAAAAAGCTCCTTTAAAGTAGAGCAGATCAGTGAAAGCGCTATGCTCCGCACTATCCCATATCTTCCTGATTTGCATCCCGTCCGGCGTCTGCGCGAAGAGCCCGAAACTGGAAAACATCAACATCAGGAGGCCTGAAAAAAAAGATTTCTGTTTGGTTAGGTTTATCATGGGCATCATTTATTTGGGTTATTTCTCTTTTAATCCGGCTTTTTCAAGCGCGAAAGCCGCAGCAATTTTCACGTCCTGGTTAGCCGGGCCGATCTCTCCGCCGGCAAAATCATTGCTTTCTGAGACCGGGCTTTCGAGACTGAAAACCTGCCGCAGCAAAGCTTCATCTTCCTTGTCGCTCCGCCCGGCAAGGGCCTTGCACAGCTCTATCCTGGCCGATTTCCCCGGCGCTTCCGCCATGCTGCGCAACCGTGTTTTCAGCCACTCCGGCCGGCCATCATCAGGACTGTCCTGTATGACCGCAGCATGAAGCAGGTAAGGAAGCGCATCCGGGCTGTCGTTCCCGGTTTCTGCCGCAGCGAGCAGGCGCGTCCTGTACGGCTCAGGCAGAGGCTCGAGGAAAGTGATGGCGTAGGCCGCGACCCTCTTTTCCGGCAGAGACGTATCCTCTACAGCCTGCAGCAGCATATCGAAGTCGACCCCGGAGCCGGAATCTGCCGGCAGGGCCATCCCCCATTTTACGTAGGCTCCGATCGACCCGCCGCTCCTGAGGTCCTGCGCTGTCAGGCTGCTGTCTGCCTTGCTGAGCGGATAAGACAGTTTGGCAAGTGTTTCGGCAGCATGTATCCTGTCCGGGCCTTCCCGGTCGAGGTAGGCTGCGAGGATCTTGTCAAGCCATACCTGCTTTCCGGCAGGTGCGGACAGGCGATATTTCATCCGCCAGTAGCCGATCCTTTTCTGAGGCTCTGTTTCAAACTCCCGGCAGCTCTCGGCAAGGCGTGAGGCCTCCTCCGTATCGCCCAGCTCTATCAGGAATTCGATCGCATGAACGCGAACCCAGAAATCCCCGGATGCCGCGCCGGTTTCCCGGATAACCTCCAGGTACGGGCTTGCGCTGCGGGAGCCTTCGCGGTTTCCGCAGCCGTAAAGAAGCATGGCTAAAGCAGGTATCAGTAAATGTTTCATGCAAAAATTAAGGTGTCAAAAACTACAGCACTAAGACGGCTGAACCGTCTCGTAATGGCCGGTCAGCAACTCAAAAAGCCCGGCTTCTTTCAGCTCTTCTTCAAGCGACTGCAGTTCTTTATTGCTAAGATTCCGCAGCGGCGTCCGGCAGCGACCGCAGTCTATCCCGGCAAGCTTCAGTATCGCCTTCCCCCCGACAATTGCATTCACGTATTTCAGCATAATTTCCACCAGCCTGATAGAAACCCTCTGGTGCCTGCGGGCAGCTTCCAGGTCATGCTGCGCATAGGCGTCTATAATGGCAGTATACACTTCCGGTGCGAAATTGTAAGTAGTTCCTATCCCTCCCCTGATACCGAGCACCAGGCCGTTTAAGAGGATTTCGTCATGACCGTGAAGAACGTCGAAACGCCCGTCTTCCAGGGCAATACACTGGTGCATATCCATAAAATCGGTATGGGTATACTTAACCCCCGCCAGGTTGGGAATAACTGCGCTTCCTTTCTGCAACAGCTTGTGCACCTTCAGGTGCGCCCCCGTAGCTACCGGCAGATGGTAGTAGTAAAAAGGCAGATCTGCAGCGCTGGCAGCGACCTGCCTGCAATAATCCGTCATCACGTCTACGTCGGACGTCGACAGGAAAGGCGGCGCCATGCACGATATCGCATCTACCCCTATCCCGGCGGCATGAGCAGCCAGGTCCTTGCTCATTTCCACGCTTGTACTCCCCACATGTACGATCAACCGGAGATCATCACCCACCTGCGCCTTCCAGGCTTCAGCCATTTTCTTCCTTTCCGGGTTGCTCATCAAAACCCCCTCCCCGGAGGACCCGTTCACGAATACACCCGAAATTCCCCGGCGCCTGAGCATCGATGCATACTCCGGTATTATATCCGGGTTAACAGAACCATCCTCGCGGAATGGCGTAAAAACCGCCGTAATTAAGCCTTCAAGCTTTTTGAAATGTTGCATTTTCCAGTTATCTGATCGTTATTTATTACGCCCGAGGTGCGAATGATTAATGTAATCGATGTATGCGGCAAGGTGATCCTCCATTGCTTTCTGGTATCCTTCCACATCCCTGGCTTCCAGGTAGGGGATAAAGTCCTTGTGCCTGATAAACCTTCCTTTACCGCGACGCTCCCGGTTGAAGAGATCGAAATCTTCATAGTTCTCATTCACGTATTTGAACACCGGCAGCAGGGTATCCAGGAAATCCAGCATTACCTTGTTTTTCGATACCCTGTAAAGCTTGGAGTGAAAGGCCCTCTCCATCTCTATATCCACCTTCAGGCTGTCTATCGCGCTCTCCCTGGCCACTATTGCCTTCAGCTCCTCTATATCCTCATCCGTGATATTATGAATGATCATTCTGGCACATCCTATCTCGAGGGATACCCGCATTCCCAGCAGGTCGATAATCGTCTCCCTGCTTAGCATAAAAGGGTTTACAACCTTTTTAAAACTGAACATGACATTGGGCTGCGATACTACGATCCCTCTTTTTTTGCGGCTCTCTATGATGCCCAGCATCCGCAGCCGGCTCAACGCCTCCCTTACGACATTTCTTCCTACATCGTATTTTTCCGAAAGCTCCTTTTCGTTCAGCATCTCTGCCCCGGACCCCAGCCGGTTATCCCGGATTTCCTGGATGAGCCGGCTTTCCACCCAATCCACCAATGTCCTGCTCTTAAAATCTGTCTCCATTTTTAAATAGTATATATCCTAAATATGGTATATGTCCTACAATATTAAGCGCAACAATGCTCAAATCCAAAAGAACTTGCAATTATTTTACCAGAAAATTATATTAACATCTGTGGGACTTACAACCACGAAACGGTGACACATCGTCAAAGCCCTCCCGGCGGAAGGCCGCTGGGCACGCTTTCAGGCGTTGTCCTGTCGAACGAATCGTCGTTAAGTACATTGATAAATTCGACTATCCTGGAAATGTCTTTAAAATTCACCGTCATCTCCCTGACGAGGTCGTCTATCTGCTCGGGCTTGACATGTGGGTTACGGATCTTCCCTCCTGCAATATCTTCATAAAACTCCAGTACCTGCTTCAGAGTGGTAAACTTCCCGCTGTGCATATACGGAGCCGTATAGCGCAGATTCCGCAAGGTCGGGGTACGGAAAGCAAAATTCTCATCCATCCCGGTATCAGGTGCTTTGTGGTTATCCGAATCGGGAGCGCCCAAGGCATGCGGCTTAAAATCTGAAAACATAGGCCCGTTGTGGCATTTGGCGCATCCCGAAGAAAGGAAAAGGTTCAGGCCGTCTTTCTCGCTTGCCGAAAGGGCGGCGCTGTCGCCCCTCATATAGCGGTCGAACCGCGTGTTGCCGCCCGTCAGGGTCCTTTCGAAGGAAGCGATCGCTTTAGCCATATTCCCGGCATTTACGGGTTGCCCCTCACCGGGGAATGCCTTTTCGAACAATGCAACATATTCTTTTATCCCGGCTACTCTCTGTACTACCTCCTCCACGATATCGTCTTCCGCATACCCATGGCCCCGCATCTCTTCCAGTGTCCTGATAGGGACAAGCGCCTGCTCTTCCAGTCCTTTGGCTCTCAAATCCCAGAACATGGGAGCAGAGACAGGGTGGTAGGGTCCTGAATTTGTGATGCCGTTAAAAGCGGTATTCAGAATAGATTGGGAATTCCTCCTTACAAAAGGAATATCGTTGGGCTCCAGGAACCGTCTTTTACTCCCGACGCCTCTCCCGTTTACCCCGATCGATGTTTCGAGAAATTCCGCGTACCCGAAATCGGGCTGATGACAGGTAGCACATGCAACATCCTTATTCCCCGACAATATCGGGTCAAAGAATAATAACCTGCCCAGACCTACCTTTTCCGGGGTAGTGGGATTATCGGGCGGATCGGCGATATCCATCGGAAGCGCACCCAGGACAGCGATTGTCTCTGTCGTTTTTTTCTTTTTTTTACCGGCAGGCTTCTGCTCCTGGGTGCAGGCCCACTGAAAAAGAAAAATGACGGCTGACACCATTAAAATTAGGCGACAGTGCGCTGATCCCATTTTATCCGGCTGTAATTAGTTCTGTTTTTTCCCGAGAATTGACAAATCTAAAAAACCGCCGGTAAAAATAAAAGACAACAACCTCTTTTATATTCTTTCAACCCTTCTGTGGCCCTCTTTTCTTCTCTGTGGTTCTCTGTGTAGCCCTCCCTGACTCATTGCCCCGAAGCAAACTCCTTCTGCAGCTGATCAAGCTGCACATTCCCCAGCTTCTGCGATGCCACTACTACCCGAAACCTGAACCGCGCCGACTCTCCGCGGCGGATACTGAACTCCAGGGGAGCCTGGTCTTTGTCGTACGCTTTCCTCGCCACCAAATTCAGGGCAAAAAGACCATACCCCCTCGCATGCCAGCGCCCCTCCAGGTATCCAAAGTTACCTGGGTGGTCTATAATAGCTACCGTGACATCCTCCTTCCCGATTTTCCCGGTCATCGCGCACCACGCGGAAGGCTTGCCCCATGCATCGTCATCCTTTATCCCTTCCTTATTGAAGTAAGAGCCGGATACCCTCTCATTGTCTACTATCTTTTCCTTCATTGCCTTGCCGTCCGTCCCGGTCAGAAGCTGCGGTTCTTTATATTTCAGCTCCAGCTCGCGGGCCATGCGGATGGCGAACATTCCGTCTTTCACGTCCTTAAAAAAGACATCCTCGTCCGGAGCGCTCAACACGACCTCATAATCTATCACATAGACCGATTTCCCCCTAGTATGAAAAACGATATAGGTGGTGTCGATAAGCAAACGCTTCCCGCTGTGATCGACCCAATCGCTGGCGGCGGTCAGCGTTCCTTTCTCTTTTCCGCTTGCCGCACCGACTATTTTCGTATTCAGGATGGTACCGTACTTTTTCTCAGACCTGCCCACCTGGATCGAATTATTCCAGAAGTCATTCCCGTTGACATCCTCATAATTAAACCAGATGCCGATATGATGCGGATGATCGACCCGCTCACCAGGACGCGGATCGAGCGGCCAGCCCCGCGTTACCAGGTTTCCCCCCGGCGAATACACAGGATAAAGGACCGGCTTCTTGATTAGATCAGGCCCCGGGAAATAGTAGCTGGTAAACGGCTTTCCGCCTATCTTAACATCGACCCGCCGGTCGGAAGACTGAAGTTCGACACTGACCGGGCGCCTCCGGCCATCTGGCTGTGAAAAACATATCCCTGCCAGGAAAAGCAGGGATATGGTCAGAAAAAATCTCATCGTTCAAGCCTCTTAGCTAAGGACTATCTCCTTTTTCTTCGGATCCCAGCTTACCCTTTTGCCTGTATGCAGCGCCTGGGTAGACATGATGTTGGCCACCGAATGGTTAAAGCCTGCGCTGGCCGGAGCATTCGGCTCCTTGCGGCTGCGTACGCATTCCATCCAGTTACGCATGTGGAGCGACGTCATGGAATCTGCGCCCGTATTGGCCTCGGTTTCCATCCTCCCCTGGGCTTTCAGCTCCTGCTTCGGCAGGAGGTTTGCTGAAAGTCCCATGGATTTCGCATTTCTCTCCTGGAGCCCTCCGGTGGGCGTAATTTCGTTGGTATCCAGGTTGATCATCCCCCCGTTGGAGAAATAATACTCTTTAACGCCGCCGGCTTCATTGTTGAACCTGGAGGAGTAAATCACCTGGAAGCCTTTGTTCTTATCATCGAACGGTCCGTATTCGAAAACCGCCGTAAAAGTATCGGCATTGGTCCTGCCGTCTTTCCAGGTATAGACTCCTCCGTTGGCTACTACGCTGCGGGGCGCTTCCAATCCTGTAAACCAGTGTACGGTATCGATCTGGTGGGCCATCCACTGCCCGGGGATCCCTGAAGAATAGGGATAAAACAACCGGTACTCAAGGTAGTAACGCGGATTCCAGGCTACCTTCGGCCGGTTCATCAGGAAGCGGTTCCAGTCAGTATCCTGCTCGCGTATTTCGGCTACAAGGCCAGGTCTCCGCCAACGGCCGGGCTGGTTCACGTTCCACGTCATTTCGACGGTGGTGATATCGCCGAACTTCCCGGATTTAATAAAATCATAGGCGGCCCAGTAGTTGGGAGCGCTTCTTCTCTGAGAACCGACCTGGACAATTTTCTTGGTCTTCTGTACGGCTGCCAAAGCGACTTTTGCATCCGCAAGCGACTCTGCAAAAGGCTTTTCTACATACACATCCCTTCCGGAGTTAACAGCTTCCGCACAATGCAGGGCATGCTGGAAATCGGCTGTACTGATAATGACCGCATCTACGTCCTTACGGGCATACAGCTCTTCGTTATTGCGTGCTTTTACGAAATTCGGCGCAGCCCAGCCTTTCGACGTCATGAAGCTCTCGGCCTCGTCGCGGCGACGATTCCACAGATCCGACACCCCCATAAACTCGAAGTTGAGCTCTTTTGCGTGATCCATCATACTCGGCGCCAGCGAGCTGCGGAAACGGTCGGAAAAACCTACGATCCCGACACGGACACGATCATTGGAACCCAGTATCCGGCGATAGCTGGCCGCATTCATCGCATTGGCTCCCAGAGCGAAGCCGGCGGTAGCCAGACCGGCTCTTTTAAGAAAATCTCTTCTGTTACTCATTATTATCAGGTTACGGTATTTAATATTAGCTTTTAGATATTATACGTCAGGTATCGGGCAATTCGCTACGAATGTATTGGTAAAACCCGCCGCTTCAAACCTCTCATTATTAATTCATAATTCATAATTCTGCTCTTAATTCCCCTGTTTAGCCCTGAGGCTCCGGAAAGAAACCTGGTCGCTGTGATCCTGGATCAGTAAATGCCCGGCAGCTGCCATACCGAAATCCTTCTCATCCTTGAATTTAGAACGGGCAACAAGTTCTTTCCAGGTGGCGTCGCCGCGTTTGTACTCCACTACTTTCTGCTCATTCAGGAAATGCTGCACTGTCCCGTCAGGCAGCGCTACTATACGGCCGGAATTCCATTCTCCCACCGGTTTAAGACTGTTCTTCGGCTTCTCGGCAGGAATCAGGTCGTAAAGAGAGGCCAGTGTCCTGTTGCCGGCAATGCCGTTCTTCGCATCCGGGTGCTTCTCATCATCGAGAACCTGGTATTCAGGCCCTAACCCGGATTTTTTATCCTCCCTCTCCTCAATGAAATACTTGATCCCGCTATTGGCTCCTTCGGTCAGCTTAAACTCAAATTTAAAATCGAAAACCGGTCCGAATTTCTCCTTGGTGATCAGGTCTCCGCCGCCCTTGCTGTCTTCGGTTTTTTTAGCAATTGTGATAGCCCCGTCTTTCAGGTCCCAGCGGCCCCGGGGCAGGTCATTCTGCTTATACCCTCTCCACTGGCTCCCGTCCTTTCCGTCGAAAAGGAGCCTGAACCCCTGCTCTTTCTCTACGTCCGACAAGGTATTGGGGATAAGGTTCACAACATGAATTGTTTTTTTAACCGGTTTGGGTTGAAGACCGGTCGTTTTGATCCTGATATTCCGCCACTTCACCTGGGTCCCTTCCAGCTCCTGCTTCGAAATAGAATGCACCTGCAGGCAGATGAACCCGCTTGGCGTAAGATCGTCGATCAGGTGCGCGGTTTGTATCCCGTTTACGAATGTCCGGATGGTATTGCCGATAGCCTCTATCCGGTAATGATTCCAGGCATTGCGTTTAAATGCCTTCCTCCCTTCCTGGTTGCCGTCGAGAGGATAGAGCCACCCTCTCCTGGCCTCGTCATAAATCCCCCCCGACCAGGCCCTGTCGGAAGGATCTATTTCACACTGGTAGCCATGTACCCTACCATCGCGATAATCCGGCTTTGACAGACTGCGGAACTGTATACCTGAATTCAGCTTATCGTCCACCTGGACCTCGCATTCAAAAATAAAGTCGCCGTAATCCTTTTCTGTAGTGAGGAACGAGTTAGGGGTTTTAAACACGGAAGTACCCACGATAGCTCCATCCTTTACCTCGTACTTTGCTTCGCCGTTGAGTTGCTTCCAGCCTTTAAGGTCTTTACCGTTAAAGAGAGAGACCCAGCCCTTTTCCTTTTTCTGAGCCTGCACGCCGGAAGGATTCAGCACCGGCAACAGGAGAGCTGCACATGCAATTGCAGACAAATAACTTTTAATTCCGATAGACATAATTACGATACTAAGATTTTTTCCAAAAAGAGTTAACCATTAAGAAATTTAAGATTAGCTAAGAAAACTCAAATAAACAGTAGGAGGAGTTAAGCGGCCGCTGCTGCGTCCATTATCAAACCTCTTAATGAGCGGCGAATGCCGCCTTTACCTCTTAATGTTTTCCATAAAAACGAAATTTTCACCACTTTACCCTTAACTGGTCAATGCTGCGGGCTCCGCCTGTTTAAATACTCCAAACATGGCCGATGGGTCCCCCTCCATTTTCATTTCAGCGCACTATTTTTTTCGGAGCAGAATTTGTATGTTTGAGTTTTAACCTCTGACGTCCGTAATGAATTTCCTCCCGGCAGGTTAAAAGCGTCGATATCAGCAAATTAAGTTACTATGAAAAAAGCACTTGTCCTGGCTTATCTCATTTGTCTTTCCATACCTTTTTTCGGGCAATCCCTTCTGACCCCCGAAACACTGTGGAGTTTGGGCCGGGTGACCGGCGTAGGGATAAGTAAAGACGGGAAATCGGCGGTATATGCTGTGGCCCTGCCCGACGTGGCTGAAAATAAAATGACCAGGAAGTATTATTCCATACCCGTTGCAGGCGGAACGGCCGCAGAAATCGCAGGGCCCGAACTACTGGTCAACGATAAAAACACCTCACCCGACGGCCGTTACCGGTTAAGCCACAAGCCCGTACTCCTCCAGAAAATTATCGGTAAGGACAGGTATGGCGATCTTCCGAAATCGGATGGATATGTATATACCTCACTCGACTACAGGCATTGGGATACCTGGAGAGACGGCACGTATGATCATGTTTTTTTATCGCCGCTGACAAACGGACAGGCAGGGGAAGCAAAAGATCTGATGCCGGGAGAGCCATATGACTGTCCCCAGAAACCTTTCGGAGGCGATGAAGACTACATCTGGAGCCCCGATAGCAAAAAGGTCGTCTATGTTACCAAAAAGAAGGCCGGGACAGCCTACACCGTCAGCACCAATACCGATCTGTATGAATACGATATTGAAAAAGGGACTACCCGCAACCTGACGGAAGACAACCCGGGTTACGACGTTTCCCCCGCCTTCAGTTCCGATGGTACCCTGGCCTGGCTCCAGATGAAACGCGACGGGTATGAGTCCGATAAACAGGACCTGGTCGTGCTGAACAGGGGAATCAAGGTTAACCTTACCGCTCACCGCGACGAGATCCATGTCGGGGACTTCATCTGGGGAAGCGACAACCAGCATCTGTATTTTACGGCGCCGGTCGACGGCACCATCCAGCTTTTTGAAGTCAGGAATATCGGGCTCACAAAGATGCTTCCGCCGGTAAGACAGGTTACCAAAGGCGATTTCGACGTCAACGCGATCGTCGGGCAGGCAGGAAAGCAGCTCATCGTTTCCAGGGCCGATATGGGCAACCCGCCGGAGCTGTTTACTGTAGATATCGCCAGCGGTGCAATGAAGCAGCTGACTTCCGTAAACTCGGCCCGGCTTGCAGGCATCAGGCCGATTTCCACGAAACGCATATGGGTAAATACAACCGATCAGAAAAAAATGCTTACATGGGTCATCTACCCGCCTGATTTTGACCCGGCCAAAAAATACCCTACCCTGCTTTACTGCCAGGGCGGGCCTCAATCGGCTTTGACACAGTTTTATTCCTTCAGGTGGAATTTTCAGCTGATCGCCTCCCAGGGCTATATAGTGGTGGCTCCGAACCGCCGCGGTATGCCGGGCCACGGAACGGAGTGGAATGAGCAGGTAAGTAAAGACTGGGGCGGACAGGTGATCAGAGACTACCTGAGCGCAATAGATCATGTCGCCGGCGAACCCTATGTCGATAAAAACCGCCTCGGATGCATAGGCGCCAGTTTCGGCGGATTTTCAGTATTTGCCCTGGCCGCCGTACACGACAAACGTTTTAAATCGTTTATTTCCCATGACGGCGTTTTTGACTTCAGGAGCATGTACGGGACAACTGACGAAATGTTCTTCGAAAACTGGGAGAAAGGCGGTGCGTACTGGGAAAAGGACAACGAAGTAGCGCAACGGTCGTTCAGCCAGTCGCCCAGTAACTTTGTTGAAAAATGGGACACACCTATTTATATCATACAGGGGGGAAAGGACTATCGAGTCCCGATCGAACAGGGGCTGCAAGCCTTCCAGGCCGCCCAGCTCAGGGGGATCAAAAGCAAGCTGCTTTACCTGCCCGAAGAAAACCATTGGGTGCTTACAGGCCAGAATGCGCTTCTATGGCACCGCGAGTTTTTCGGCTGGCTTGAAGAAACGTTGAAATAATACAAACTCCACATAAATGAAAAATATAGCCATAGCAATTTCCTTTATCACCACATGCTTCCTGGCCGGCTGCCAGGGGGAAACATCGTCCGATTCTCCCCAGACGCTGATAGACGGTTCGGAATTTACCCGTCACGTTTCGGTCCTGGCTCACGATTCCCTGGAAGGCAGGAAACCTTTCACCGACGGCGAAAGTAAAACCATAACTTACCTGAGCAGCGAATTTTCCAGGCTGGGCCTCAAGCCCGGAAACGTCGACAGCTATTTCCAGGAGGTGCCCCTGGTAGAAATCGACTCCAAACCTGCCGGCGACCTGCGGGTGACGGGCAAAGGCAAGACATTGTCTTTCAAATACCTGGATGAATTCGTCATCAACTCGCAGCGTATGGACCAGGTAGTCAGCCTGCGGAATTCGGAACTGGTCTTCGCAGGCTACGGTGTAGTTGCGCCCGAGTTCGGATGGAATGACTACGAGGATCTTGACGTAAAGGGGAAAACCGTAGTAGTGCTTGTCAACGATCCGGGATATGCTGACAGTACCCTTTTCAGGGGTAAAAACATGACCTATTACGGCAGGTGGACCTACAAATTTGAAGAGGCTTCGCGCCAGGGGGCCGCAGGAGTGCTGATCATTCACGATACCGGGCCGGCCAGCTACGGCTGGAATGTCGTGAGAAGCAGTTGGTCCGGACCGAAGCTCAACCTGCAGGAGTCCGGAGACGATAACCCTAAAACATTGGTGGAGGGGTGGATTTCGATGGAAGCAGCCGCAAAACTGCTTGAGGCCGCCGGTCAATCGACGGAGCTCTTTCAAAAAGCTATGGAAAAGGGCTTCAGGGCGGTTCCGCTCGGCCTGTCTGCTTCCGTTACCGTGAAGAACAGCATTAAAAAATCTGTTTCGCACAATGTTCTCGGCGTATGGCCGGGCACCGAACGAAGCGATGAATACATTGTCTATATGGCGCATTGGGATCACCTCGGCGTCGGCGAAAAAATAAATGGCGACTCCATTTACAACGGAGCAGTAGACAATGCCACGGGAATCGCCGCCATTCTTGAAATAGCAAAGGCCTTTACCCAAAGCAAAACCAAACCGCTGCGTTCCATCCTGTTTTTAGCCGTGACCGCCGAAGAACAGGGGCTACTCGGCTCCGCCTACTATGCGACGCATCCCGTATACCCCCCTTCCAAAACAGTAGCCGCTATCAATATAGATGCACTTGCTCCTTTCGGCCGGACCAAAGATGTTGTCGTAGTGGGCAAAGGCCAGTCAGAGCTGGATGAGTATGTAGAAGCCGCGGCCAAAAAACAGGGACGCTATCTGAAACCCGAGAAAAACCCTTCAGCCGGTACCTATTACCGTTCCGACCACTTCAATTTCGCGAAGATCGGAGTCCCCGCACTTTACACCAACAGCGGGTCAGATCTGTGGAACGGAGGACCTGAAGCCGGGGAAGCAAAGCACAGGGAATACGATCAAAATAAATACCATGCGCCGGCAGACAATTATAGCCCGGATTGGGATATTTCCGGAATTATTGAAGATATACAATTGTTGTATGAAATAGGGGACCGCCTAAGTAAAGAAGACACCTTTCCCAAATGGAAAGATGGGTCCGAGTTCAGGGAAATACGAGAAAATACTTCAAATTAACACTAAAACACTCAGTAAAATGGCAAGTATCCAGACAGACGTAACCACCAACATAGGTATCGAAGAAAAAAACAGGAAGGCCGTTGTAAAAGAACTGACCAAGCTCCTTGCAGACGAGCACGTGCTTTATAATAAAACCCGGAGCTACCACTGGAATGTAGAAGGCAGCAGCTTTATGGAGTTTCATAAACTTTTCGAGGAACAATATACCCAGCTCGCCGAGACTATTGATGATATTGCCGAAAGAGTCCGTTCGCTGGGATTCTACGCGGAAGGGCGCCTCAAAGAGCTTGTGAAGCTTGCCGAGCTGGACGAGCCCGCAATCCCGTCAGATCCTGTCGACCAGGTGGCAAATCTTGTGATAGATCACGAGACCATTATCCGCAACCTGAGGAAGCTGGCAAAAGATTTCCCTGAAAAATATGAGGATGACGGAAGCGGCGATTTCGTGATCGGGCTTATGCAGTATCACGAAAAAACCGCCTGGATGCTCAGAAGCTACCTGAAATAGACTACCGTTCCTGACATAAAACCCGATATTTAAACGGTACAGAGCTGTCTCCGGCATTTGTACCGTTTTTATTTTAGAAGGCACAAAATATGAGTAACCCCGTCACGCTTTATCTCATCCCTACCGTTCTGTCCGAAGGCACTGCACCGGAGGTATTGCCTGCCGGCGTGATACAGGCGCTGCAAATGCTGGATGTCTTTTTCGTCGAAAATGTAAGAACCGCCCGCCGCTTTATCAGCAGCCTTAAGATCGGGAAGGCTATCGATGAAATTACTTTTCATGAGCTTCATAAGGATACGCCGCCCGGGGAAACCAGGAAAAAACTGGAAGAATTACGCACGGATGCCGGTATTATCTCCGAAGCAGGGGTTCCGTGCGTAGCAGACCCGGGCAGTATAGCCGTCGGCCTGGCGCATGAGCTGGGATACAGGGTAAAACCCCTTGTAGGGCCGTCATCGATTCTTCTGGCGCTGATGGGCTCCGGGTTTACCGGCCAGTCTTTCAGCTTCCACGGGTATTTACCCATAGATCGCTCTGAAAGGGCCAAAACGCTGCGCCATCTGGAAAAGGAAGCCCTGCAGTCGGGGCAAACGCAGATCTTCATGGAGACCCCCTATCGTAATAACCAGATGCTGCAGACTATCGTGGAAGTCTGCCAGCCGGCTACCAGCCTTTGTATTGCCGCGAACCTGACTGGCGGAAATGAATTGTTGCTGACCAGGACAGTGGCGCAGTGGCGAAAAAGCACTCCCGATATCAATCGCCAGCCGGCTATATTCCTGATCGGAACCCGGGAATAATAAATGTTGTGAAATAATAAGCGCTTCAGACCCAGCTGATCCAAATCGTACGGATACTCAGGCCGATCACCAGCACCGCTACAACAAGCATCAGCGTACGCTTGCTGATTCGTTTTACGAGGAGCGCTCCGAAAGGTGCGGCAATGACCCCTCCTATCACCAGCCCTGCCACAACCTGCCAGCTGCTAACGCCGGTCAGGATCAGGAAAGTAATACCGCTGGCAAAGGTTACGCCAAACTCGGCGGCATTGACCGATCCGATAGTATAGCGGGGATCTCTCCCCTGGCCGAGAAGTGTGGAAGTAACGATCGGCCCCCAGCCGCCTCCGCCGATAGAATCCATAAAGCCGCCCACAGCGGCCAGCAGACCTATACGTTTTGTCTTGGTTTTTTTCTTCTTTACGGCCAAAGCCTTCCGCAGGATCAGTAAACCGAGAAAACCCAGGTATACGGCGATAAAAGGCTTGACTATTTCCCCGTCTATCACATCCGACAGCAGGTAGGCTCCTGTAACGGCGCCCATGATACCCGGGATAAGAAGCGACCTGAACAGCTTTTTGTTGATATTTTTAAACCTGAAGTGCGAAACCGCTGAAGCTCCGGTCGTAAAAATTTCTGCTACGTGTACGCTGGCGCTGCTGATCGCGGGGGGAACGCCGAGCGATAAAAGAAACGATGTGGATGTGACCCCGTAAGCCATACCCAGCGCACCATCTACCAGCTGGGCCCCCAGGCCCACCAGCAGATAAAAGAAGAAATCATGGGAAAAAAATTTACCTGCCTGATCAAAACTCTTTACCCAGTAGTCACCGGATATATAGGCTATGCTTACAAAAACAACCAGGATAAATATACCCGCCAGCCACCAAAAAACGCTGCTCTGCTTCAATACTGCTGATTTAATTTCCGGCATTCAATGAAAGTTTAGGTAAAATCAAACTGAATGTCGTGACAAATATACCGACTATACTATTAAATCTATAAAAATGATAGACTATTTTTTTCAGCGCGATTCTTTTCGCTCCAGCCACCCGGGAAGTGAAAGCAGGAAATCTCTCATATCAGTATCGGGAGATATCGTCAGATGAGCCCTCGAATAGAAATGCCTTCTTTCCTCCAACTTTTTACGAAGCTCCGCTTCCAGGTCGGCAAGGCCCGACAGCAACGGCCGGTCATCCTTTGCGTGAGCCTTTATCCGTACAGCGAGCTCCTCTGCAGGCACATCCAGGAAAACACCCAGGCCGGAGCGTAATATAAAATCCATGTTGTCATAAAAGCAGGGCGCCCCGCCGCCGGTAGCTACCAGCAGGCTGCTATTGACAGGCAGGTTTTGCAGCAGCCGGTTCTCTATCTCGCGGAAATACGGCTCTCCAAAACGCGAAAAAATTTCGGCGATGCTCATATCCTGGTCTGATACGATCAGCTGATCGAGATCTACAAAAGTGTAGCCCAGTTCTTTCGCCAGACGCCTTCCGAGCGTTGACTTTCCTGAAGAAGGCATCCCTACTAAGAATATATTCCGCATATGAGTTCTATTCTACCAGCTTTTTCACCTGCCCCGCATCGGGCGTATCATTATAATGCCATTTTCCTTTGATCACGCCATCCTTCATCAGCAATATCCCCGGATTAGACCTCGAAATAGTCTTCAGAACAGTCGCATCCGCAAAATAAAAGGGGGTTTTAAGTTGCTGCTCCTTCAAAAAGCCTTCTATTTCATCGCTTGCTGCCGAAGTAAATACCAGTGTTTCAATATCTGTCCCTTCCAGGCCTTCTACAAGTTTCCGAATAGTCGGAAAAGCCGCCGTATTGATATCCTTCAGATTCTTTACGATCAGGATCAGCTTTTTACCTTCAAAGCTTTCCTGCGTAAAATCGGTCGAATCGTTCCAAACCCGGTAATCGGTGATCTTCGGTTTTGCCTTTTCCTCGTTAAGGGTCACCATATCCTTGTAGATATAGGTGGAATCGCCCGGGAATTTGTCAAACCTGTAGGTTTTGCCGTCTTTTTCAAAAACATATTCAAATTGGTAAGGCTCGGAGGGCTTCATCTGGTCGGGGATGCTGTTTCCTACCTTGTAGGGAAGCATATCGACAGGCGAGAGGTGCGTAATAGCGTAAAAAGCCAGCCCCAGAGACCCGACAGTAGCCAGCGCTACGATCATCGCCGTCGGCAACGGCCGTGTAAAGCGCTGGTATATGATGATAACAACGATCAGTACAAGCAGGATCAGGTCCTTTGTAAAGGAAGTCCAGGGCTTAAGCTTGATAGCATCCCCGAAGCAGCCGCAATCGGTAACCTTATTAAAATAGGCCGAGTAAAACGTAAGAAAAGAAAAAAAGACGATAATAAGCAGCAGCAGGAAATTAGTGGTTTTCGGCCTGTAGGCGACCAGCAGAGCGACGCCAAGCACCACTTCCGCCACGCACAGGAATACAGCCAGGTAAAGTGCAAAGGGCACCATGCCATGGAAAAAGCCGCTCATAAACGACATATCCTGCGCAAAAACCTCGAAATACTCCTCCAGCTTTATCTGGGTTCCTACCGGATCATTGAGCTTGATCAGGCCCGAAAAAATAAAAACCGCTCCTACCACGTACCGGGCTATCTGAGCAACAATCTTCATCTGGATATTATTTAATTAGCTGATATGATGATTAGTTAATGTGATGATTAGCTGATGTGCTAATGCGTCCTGGCAGTCATCGGGCGCATTGCCTCATTAACACATTATCACATCGTCTCATTGTCACATTCCTCCATCTTAATAAGGCAAAAAACTGAATAGTTGATAATGTCCTGGTAGCCGGATCGCACTCCCTCCGAGACTACAGTCTGTCCTTTATTCTCTTCTATCTGCTTTATTCTCAGCAATTTCATCAGGATAATATCGGTCATAGAGCTGACCCTCATGTCACGCCAGGCCTCTCCGTAGTCGTGGTTCTTATTGAAAAGCAACTTTTTTACCTCATCGGCCTGGCGGGTATAGAGGCCGAGCAGTTCTTCTGCCGGCAAATCCCCTTCCGGCCGGCTGCTGTCGCTTTGGATCAGCGCCATGACGCAGTAATTGATAATCCCGATAAACTCGCCCGCTACCCCATCCTCCACCTTCTGAATTCCTTTTTCCTGGATCGTCCTGATCCGCTGCGCTTTTATGTAGATCTGATCTGTAATGGATGGTAATCTTAAAATACGCCAGGAAGTGCCGTAGTCCCGGTTCTTCTTTTCGAACAGGTCTCTGCACCTGTCAATAATTTCTTGGTAGGCCGTTTCGGTGGATTTCACGTTATTTGTCGTGGTCAAATTACTACACAATTGTGCGGCAAGATAGCAAAAAAACACTCAATATCGGGGGGAAAATACGCTCTTTGGAGCAGCCCCTGGTCATGGGAATCCTGAACATTACCCCCGATTCCTTTTACGAGGGCAGCCGCGTAACGGATGCCGGTTCCGAAGAGCTGGTCTCCCGTGCAGGCCATCTGCTCGGTCATGGAGCCTCCATTATAGACATAGGCGGATACTCTACCAGGCCCGGCGCGAGGGAAATCAGCGCTGCCGAAGAGCTTGAAAGGGTGATACCCGCCATCGTCTCCGTCAAACGGCATTTCCCCGAAGCCATTATCTCTGTAGATACCTTTCGTGCGGAAGTCGCAAGGGCTGCTGTCCGCGCCGGCGCCCATATTATTAACGACGTTTCAGGCGGCAACCTCGATCCGGAGATGTTTGAAGCCGTTGCGGAGCTGAAAGTCCCTTACGTGCTGATGCATATGAGGGGAACACCCCGGACGATGAACACCCTGACGGATTACCGGAGCTTCCCGGCCGACGTGATCCGCGAGCTGCAGGAAAAACTGGTGAAGCTGCGGGAGCTCGGCGCGGCAGACATTATTATCGACCCGGGTTTCGGCTTTGCTAAAACACCCACCCAGAATTTCGCACTTCTTTCGACCCTACCGCTATTTCACCAGCTCGAATGTCCGCTCCTGGTAGGCGTATCCCGCAAATCGACCATCTACAAAACGCTCGGCATCTCCCCGGAAGAAGCACTGAACGGGACTACGGTGCTAAATACAATTGCATTGATGAAAGGTGCGCACATCCTGCGGGTTCACGATGCTGCCGAGGCCCGCCAGGCGGTAATCCTGACAGAACAGGTCGCAAACTTCAAACTTTAGAACTACATATATCACAATCCTGTCTTATCATCGTTAAACTTGATATATTTGCCAACGCTGAATATATCTGCCTGACATGGACATAGGGTTCATAAAAATCAACTGGACTGACATTCTGGATATTATCCTGGTATCCTTCCTGCTTTACCAGGTCTATTACCTCGTAAGAGGAAGTATTGCCAGCAGGGTATTTGCCGGCTACATGCTGGTCTATGTCTTTTACCTGATCATAAAAGCGCTGGGCCTCAACCTGATGACGGCCATACTGCAGTACTTTATGGGGGTGGGAGCAATAGCGTTGATCGTCATATTCCAGCAGGAAATAAGGCGTTTCCTGATCGTCCTGGGCCGGAATGCCACGATCACCAACAGCAAGTTCCTGTCCCGCTTTTTCGGAAATGCCGTCGGGAACATCGAGGCGGAGAACCTTGCGAAAGTAATCGACGCCGCCAGGACCATTGCTTCCGATTTTAACGGGGCTTTAATTGTCATCAGGAAGCAGGACGACCTGAGCCAGTATACCGAAACCGGCGTCCTGATGCAGGCATACGTTTCCAAGCAGCTTTTACTATCCATTTTCAGCCAATACAGCGCGCTCAATGAAGGGGCGGTCATCATTGCCGACGGGAAGATCGTGGCGGCGCGCTGCGTGCTCCCCGTCAACGAGGAAGTGGAGGTTCCTACCTCTATGGGCTTCAGGCACAGGGCCGCGCTGGGAATGAGCGAATCTACAGACGCCGCCGTGATCGTTATTTCCGAACAGACCGGGCGTATCTCGCTGGCTGTTCATTCCGAGCTGTTCAGTAACCTCTCCGTCAAAAAGCTGGGCGAAATGCTAAGCGCCTATCTGTACGAAAATGTAATACCGGTAGCCGAGAAAATCGAAGGCACATAACGTTACAATTACCTGAAATCGCGGGATTGCGTACCTATGCGAAATTTTGTGGTCCTACAGTTGGTAAATTGCAGAAACACACCTACTTTTGCACCCACTTTCAGAAAATCGCATCCGGAAAACATTGTTCGGAATTCACGCAGGCTGAAGTTTCAGTTTACGTGCGTTTTTTTGTTATTTTTTAATCAATTATCATAATAAACTGTAACTGATCATGTCAAAACAGTATGAAACGGTGTTCATTTTAACTCCCGTCTTATCTGAAGTGCAGGTAAGGGACGCCGTTGATAAGTTCCGGACTGTCCTGACGGACAACGGGGCTTCTATCATTAATGAGGAAGATTGGGGGCTTCGTAAGCTCGCCTATCCGATCCAGAAAAAGAACACTGGGTTCTACCACTTGCTGGAGTACACAGCTCCTGGTACCGCTATCGAGGTGTTGAACACCGAATTCCGCAGGGATGAGAGAGTCATCCGCGACCTGACCATAGTGCTCGACAAACACGGAGTAGCCTATGCTGAAAAACGTCGCAAAGGTTCAGTTGGTAAGAAAAAGGAAACTTCCGAAGAAGCTAAAACCGAAGAATAGACTATGACACTCGTAAACGAACCGGTTGAAAAAAGCCGTAATCAGAAAAAATACTGCCGCTTTAAAAAAGCCGGCATCAAATATATCGATTATAAAGATGCCGATTTTCTCCTGAAGCTGGTAAACGAGCAGGGCAAAATCCTGCCGCGCAGACTTACAGGAACCAGCCTGAAATACCAACGCAAGGTATCACAGGCGATAAAACGCGCCCGTCACCTGGCGTTGATGCCATTCGTAGGCGATCAGTTGAAGTAAAACAATTTTTAAGGTTTTAGTTAAGGACATGGAAATTATTCTGTTAACAGATATAGCCGGTGTAGGGTATAAAAACGACATTGTAACGGTTAAGCCCGGGTTTGGTCGTAACTACCTTATCCCGCAGGGTTTCGCTGTTTTAGCCTCCAAAACCAACCGGAAAGTGGTGGAGGAAAACATCAGGCAAGCCGCCCACAAAGTCGAAAAAATCAAAAAGGATGCAGAAGAACTGGCTGCAGCCATCGGCGAAACCGTATTGACCATCCCTGCAGCTGCAGGTGACAGCGGTCGTATTTTCGGTCGGATCACCAGTACTCAGATCTCTGATGCGCTCAGAAGCAAAGGATTTGAAATAGACCGTAAGAAAATCACAGTCGACGAAATCAAAACACTCGGTACGCACACTGCCCTGCTCGACCTTCATAAAGAGGTAAAGCATCGCGTGAGCCTGGACATCGTTGCCATCTGAGTTGAGATATCTCTGAATTTGCGGCGTAAACACTTCAGGGTGTTTACGCCTCTTTTTTTCCACGCAAAAGCCGGGGCTGCCATGCATCTCTATCTTCACATCCCCTTCTGCCGGAAAGCCTGCCACTACTGTGACTTTCACTTCAGCACCAACCTGTCGCAAAAGGAGCTCCTGGTAAAGGCAATGGTAGCGGAACTGGAGTTGCAGAAAGACTACCTGGTCGACAAACACCTGTCTACCATTTACTTTGGAGGCGGTACGCCTTCACTGCTTTCGGAAGAAGAGCTGGATGCGCTGATGAACGCGATTTCCGCCCGCTTTTCCATTTCCGGATCTGCGGAAATAACCCTTGAAGCCAACCCTGACGACCTAAGCCCCGCAAATCTTTCAAACCTCCGCCGGGCAGGCATCAACCGGCTCAGCATCGGCATACAGACATTCGACGACGAAATGCTCGGCTACCTTAACCGCACCCATACAGGCGCGGAAGCCATGGAAGCGGTTAAGCGCGCGCAGGACAGCGGGATCGGTAATATTTCCCTCGACCTGATATACGCCCTTCCCGCCCCCGATCACGGACGGCTGAAGTCCGACATCGGTAAAATCATATCGTTGGATGCTTCTCACCTGTCGGCCTACTGCCTCACTATCGAGCCCGACACGGCGTTCGGCAGATGGGTACAAAGCCGCAAAATGCTCCCCGTAGACGAAGAATTTGCCGCCGTCCAGTTTGAAATCACTACCGGGGAGCTCTCTGCCGCGGGCTATGAGCAGTA
Source organism: Spirosomataceae bacterium (assembly GCA_037191015.1). Taxonomy (GTDB): domain Bacteria; phylum Bacteroidota; class Bacteroidia; order Cytophagales; family Spirosomataceae; genus Ravibacter. Next base: position 517,466 of record JBBCKD010000010.1, on the reverse strand, counting down.
TGAAATTTCAAACTTTGCCAGGAACGGCCATTACAGCCGCCATAACACCGCCTACTGGCAAAGAAAGCCGTACCTCGGGATAGGCCCCGGCGCGCACAGCTACAACGGCCAAAGCCGGCAGTTCAACGTAAGCAATAATAACAGGTACCTCAAAGACCTTACCTCCGGCTTGTCGCCGGCTACTATCGAAACCCTCACTCCCGACGACCAGGTAAACGAATACCTCCTTACCGGGCTTCGTACCAAATGGGGATGCAGCCTCGATATGCTCGACCGTCTTTCGGGAGGGGCATTCAGGGAAATCCACCGGAGCACCGTCAAAGAGCTGGTGGCGCGGGGCTGGCTTCAAATGATAGAAAACACCCTGCTGCTCACACCTTCAGGAAAACTGTTTGCAGATCGTGTAGCTTCCGACCTCTTTATCGGCTGACATTTACACCGCCGGCCAATCTCCGTTTGAAAATTAACTTCCTGCGCAGTAAATTGCGGGCCGTTTAAAAGATAACCAGAAAACGATCCCATGGAATTTCCTCAGCAACTGAAGTACACGCAAGACCACGAATGGGTGCTTGTAGACGGTGATATTGCGACCGTCGGTATTACTGACCACGCTCAGAATGAACTTAGTGATATTATCTATGTGGATGTGACCACCGTAGGCGAAACACTCGGGCAGGGAGCAGTTTTCGGAGCAATCGAAGCCGTTAAAACAGTTTCTGACCTTTTCCTGCCCGTAGGCGGCGAAATTATTGAGTTTAACTCCGAATTGGAAGGAACTCCCGAGCTTCTCAATTCCGACCCCTACGAAAAGGGATGGATCGTGAAAATCCGGATCAGCAACCCGGGCGACCTGGATTCCCTGCTGACAGCCGACGCATACAAGTCGCTGATCGGATTATAATCTCCCGGAATTGTCTAATCGCCTCACCACGCTTTATTTCGAATGAAATTACTGTTTCGATCAGTTCATATTGTTGATAAGGGCAGCGCACACAACGCCCGGACAACCGACATTTTGATCGAAAATGGCATTATCACCGGTATCGGGGAAGGGCTGGACCCGGCAGGTGCCGAAGTCTATGAAGAAAATGGCCTGCACGTTTCGCCGGGCTGGACCGATATGCGGGTGGCCCTGAGAGACCCCGGACGCGAACAGGAGGAAGACCTTTCCAGCCTGAAGGAAGCAGCGGCGAGAGGCGGGTTTACGGGAATTGTCCTCCTGCCCAATTCGCAGCCGGCTATCGATTCCAAAGGTGCGCTCAAATACCTCCTTAAAGAAGGACAATCGGGAATCATCGATTTTTTTCCAACAGCTACCGTTACAAAAGGGGCCGAAGGAAAGGATTTTACAGAAATGATCGATCTCCGTCATGCCGGGGCTATCGCGTTTACCGACGGGGTCAATCCTATTCATAACGGCGATATTTTCCTGAAATCGCTGCTGTATCTGCATCCCCTGAATGTGCTGCTTATCAACAGGCCGGAAGACCAGTATCTTTCCATGTACGGGCAAATGCACGAAGGCATCACAAGCACATCCCTGGGCTTGAAGGGAATCCCGTCCCTCTCGGAAGAAATAATGATCGTGCGCGATCTGCAGTTGCTGGAATATGCGCTCGAAGGAACGGACAAAAGCGGGATCCAATCTCCTGTCCTGCACTTTTCCCTGCTGTCTGCCGCCAGGTCGGTAGCGCTCATCCGCGAAGCCAAACAGAAAGGCCTGCCGGTTTCGTGCGATATCGCCGCCCATCAGCTTGCTTATGAAGACGTTGCGCTGACGAGCTTCGACACGAACCTTAAAGTCAGTCCTCCTTTCAGGAGCGCGGCCGATAAAGCGGCCTTGCGGGAGGGGCTGAGCGACGGGACCATCGATGCTATTGTATCTGACCATTCTCCCCAGGCACCTCAGAATAAAGATACGGAGTTTGACCACGCCGAGTTCGGGATAACAGGCCTGGAAACTGCCTTTTCACTCTCTCTGATGCATAGCAGACTGGCGACCGGGGACATCGTGGACCTCTTTACCCGGCAGCCCCGGCGGGTGCTCAGGCTTCATGAAGTTATCATAAAAGAGGGAGAAATAGCCAACCTCACTTTCTTCATTCCCGGAAAGGAATGGCTTTTCTCAAGCACCCGATCCAAATCGCAAAACACTCCTTTCCTGCATCAGAAGCTAAGGGGAAGTGTTAAAGGAATTTTTAACCGTGGCCAGCTGAAATGGTTCTGAGAGGATCCTGCCGTTACTCATGCAAACACTTTTGGAATATTTCAATAAACCGCTGCTGAAAATACCGCTGTCATTCGGTGTCCTGACAGGGCTGCTGGCATTCGGCTATTTTCTTGCACTTTACCTGATGGGGCTCTCCCCTCTCGGAAATATCCGTACGCCCGATTTCGGCCTGCACATTATAGTGGTCTGCTATGCCTGCTGGTACTACCGGAAAAACTACGGTCATGGCTGGTTGCATCTTTGGGAAGGGCTTACGATCGGGTACATCATCAACATGACCGCGGCTTTCATCACCGGTTGGCTGATCTATTTCTTTGTCGTTTATCACGATCCCCAGGTGTTTGTCAACTACCTCAACGACATGCAAAACCTTCTTACGGGACGCAAAGCCGAGCTGGTAGAGCAAATCGGGGAAGAAGAATTCCAGGTGCTGCTTGCCAAAGTAAAGGAAAACGAGCCTTCTACGCTGATCACCGACGAGATCAGCAAGAAGTTTATGCTGGGAATCATACCTATTCTCCTGGTCTCATTATTTTTCAGGAAGCAGAAACCGAACCTGCCTGCCTGAAAAAAGGGTATCCTCCCGATACCTAGATTAAATATCCCTTTATTCTTACTTTTGGTTATATTCGGACCGGCTTCGTTAAACTAACCTATATCACTCATGCAAGAAGATCTGCCCATTACCCGAGTAGCAATAAGATACGGCCTTATTTTTGGCCTGATCTCCAGCATTTATGGTATTCTGCTCTATGCTTTCCAGCTTGAGACCAACAAGTTCCTGCCGCAGCTGAGCTGGGTACTTTTCATTCTTGCCATCGTAGTGGCCATTAAGGAGTACCGGAAACAAAACCAGGGCTTTGTCTCCTATGGTCAGGGACTTGGCATAGGCTCTCTTACGGCGACCATCATGGGGCTGATCGGCGGAATCCTCAATACATTCTACCTGCAGGTTATTGACAACACGCCGCTGCAGCGCATAGCCGATATGACCCGGGAGGACCTCGAAAGAAGAGGGCTCGACGACCAGGCGATCGAAAATGCTTTGGAAATAAGCCAGAAATTCCAGTCACCCGGTATGTTTTTCGTATTTTCTGTCCTGGGCGGCGCATTCGTAGGCTTTATTCTCTCCCTCATCATAGCTGCAATCCTTCAGAAAAAGCGCCCGACTTTCGAGTAAGATTCCGTATGGCTGTAGCGTTGTTAATACCTGTTCACTTTTATGCTCGCCATTTTCAGTAAGGAAATAAATGCTTTCTTCGGGTCGCTGATCGCATACGTCGTCATTACGGTATTCCTGGTGGCTGTAGGGCTGATCGTATGGGTATTCCCCGATTCTAACGTGCTGGATTACGGCTATGCGGACATGGGCGTTTTTTTTAATCTCACGCCTTTTGTCCTCCTGTTTCTCGTTCCGGCCGTGACGATGCGGAGCATCGCTGAGGAAACCCGGAACGGCACCCTGGAGCTGCTGCTGACCAAGCCGCTTATGGATCTGCAACTGATACTTGGGAAACTCCTGGCATGCTGGCTGCTGGTGACCGTCACGCTCTTGCCCACTCTGGTCTATTATTTCAGTCTTTACCAGCTCGGCAATCCTCCCGGGAATATCGACTCCGCAGCTGTAACCGGATCATATATAGGCCTGTTTCTCCTGAGCGGCTCGCTGGTTGCCATGGGAATATGGGTTTCGTCTCTCAACGACAACCAGATCGTAGCCTTCGTGCTGACTGTTTTCATCGGCTTTGTCTGGTATATGGGATTCGGGGCGCTTTCCGATCTCCTGGTATCCGGCCCCCTGGCCAATTTCTTCGGATGGCTAGCCCTCGACAGGCAATATATGGCATTGGGCAAAGGGCTGATCGATTCCCGCAACGTGGTATACCTGCTGACGCTTATTGCATTCTTTATACTGCTTACCTACCAGCGACTGGGTAGCCTGCGCCGATAAGCGAAGCGCATTATTTGCTGTGCGCCTATTTGCCGTACAGGGCAAACTCTTCCTCTACCAGGAGCTGCAGCGCAGCAGTAACCCTGCCCGGAACTCCGTTACCGATAGCTTCATCCCCGACCTGTACGATAGGCATTACCCCTTTGGTAGAGCTGGTTGTAAAAACCTCATCGGCCGACAACAGTTCGTCAAGCGGTACATCGCGTTCCTGTACATCAAATCTTCCGGCCGCCTTTTCCATCACGAGCTTCCTGGTGATTCCCCTCAACGCATCTTTACCCGGCGTAATGAGCGAGTCGCCTCTGACTATAAAGATATTGCTGCGGGTCAGCTCGCTCACCAGCCCCTCTTTATGAAACAGGAGATCGGCAGCCATCTGTCTCCGTAGCTCAGCCGACATTTTCATCATATGCACGTATCCGGTAGTTTTCACATACGGCAGGTCGCGCACATATTCGTACGGGATTACTTTTATACCTGCTTTCCTGCCGGCCGGGTTATCTTTAGGCAACGGTTCCGAACGTATGATGAAGTTGGGTTGCGTGACGGTCAGACCATCTTCTGCATATCCTCCGGTCAGTAAAAGCCTGAATGCCACATCGGCTTCTCCAGACAAGCGGTACAGCTCTCCAAGCAATTCGTAGACAGTCTCCTTGTCAAGGGGAACCTCCATTCCGAGCGAAGCCGCCGAGCCGGTAAACCTGTTCCAGTATTCTGCAAAACGAAAAGGGGTCCCGTTGTAGGTCCGCAGGTAATCAAACAAGCCGAAACCTCTTAAAAGCCCCAAATCGTTGGTCTTTAACAAAGGCGTATCGAGAGGGTGAAACTCGTTATTGAAATAGCAGTGGTAGGACATTCTATAAGCGGATTACATGGACAAAGGAAAACTTCCCGAAAGATAAAACATCTTATACTATTTCCTCACGGCCCGTATCACCTCTCTCTTGAGACCGGGCCCCGGATGCTTCTCTACAACGAAGCCGGCCTCCGCCAAAGCCCTCCTTACGCTTCCTTTAGAGGAATAAGTGACCAGGTGCGCACCTTCGGACATCATTCCTCCGAGCTTTCTGAAAATTTCCGGCGTCCAGAGCTCAGGCTGGCTTCCGGGAGAAAAGGCGTCGAAATATACCACATCATACCGCTCTTCACCGGAATATTCCTGGAGGAAACCGTTTACTTTTTTACATGAAAAATAAGGAGAAAAAGACTCGCGATGCCCCCATCCGGACCGATGCAGCACATCCAGGGCCTCTGCCTGCAGCAGGTTGCCGTAGTTCAGGAGCCCTGCCTGTTCCGGGTCGACAGGATATGCCTCTATGCCGGTGTAGGCTACCGCACGATTGAGCCGATCGGCCGATCTCCAGGTCAGAAGCGCATTCAGGCCGGTACCGAAACCCATCTCGAATACCTTCAGCTCCTCTCCTTCTCCCAGCGCCTCTAATTTCGGCAACAGCCCGAGGCAGATGTAAATATGCTCCGACTCCTGCAGCGATCCCTGCAGTGAATGATAATGCTCTTTTAAGACCGGGTGATAAAGTGTATGCGAGCCATCGCCCGTCATAACCGGCTGAGCATACGTTTCCTTAGAGATTTTCATCATGCAAATGTAGACACAGGCAATCAGAAATCAGCCATCAGATCAGCCGCTTCAGCGTAATCTGCGTTAAAAACAACTCACCATTTCTTTTTATCAGCAAATCAATTGATTTCCCGTGCCCCTTCTGAAGCAATTTGTAGATTTCGCTCATATTCATATCTCGCACAGGACGATTATTCATGAATACCAGCTGGTCGCCGGGAACCAGGCCCGCCATTTTACCCGGTGACTTATCGAGCACATGCGTAACAAAAATATCCTTCAAACCCTCTCCTCCGGCCTTAATCTCCAACCCGCTCATATCGTGCTCGAATTTCTCCCGCAGCTTTCTTTTGACAGGCTTCAATACCATGTACTGATCCTGGTAATTCATGGTAATTTTAAACCGGCGCAGAATCTCGCAGCCTATATTTCCCTGCCGTTCGTCTCCTTTAGGCACTTTGACACCGAATGAGGTGCTGTCGGGGAATGAAGCCACCACATTCCCGATCTCATGCCTGCCGACCCTGATCATCTCTATACGTCCCAGGTTGCCGTTGATTACCCCGTTTAACCCGCGCCCGAGCTGGGTATAGATCACCTTTTCAGGCAGCTGTATCCTGGAATCATTGCTCCGGTCGAGCAGCAGGGCATGCGCAGCACCGGTGTCGATGGCCAGCTTGACGGGCTGCTCGCGACCGTCGGCCAGGAGGGTAACGGCTTCGGTAAACGGCTTGGTATCTTCTATCGTGATCGCATAGATATCCCCATGGCGCCTCCGGAAGCGGTAGGTGCCCGGCTCCCTCAGCGTAAGCTCCCGGTGCTGGAAGTCTATCGTTACGACAAAATTGTTGAATACCTCGTACCCGAATATACCGTGGACCGGTAAGCCGACATACTCCGAAAGCTGCAGGACATCCTCCTCCAGCACCACGATATTCTGGTGATTCGCCCTCATTCCGTACATATTGATCGTATTGCCGATGGCGATATAGGCCTCGACTGCCTCTCCCTCTCCTGCCCCCGAAATACTCACCTTCCGGGTAAAACGGAGAGAATTGGGTACCAACGCCCCGGGATCCGTGATAATGGTGGTGCTCACCCCCGTATCCAGGATAAAGCGCAACGTATCGCTGTTGTTGACCTGCACCGGCACAACAATCAGGTTCGAGTGGACTTCAAAAGGTATCCGGAGGACCTTCTTACTTTCTGTCAGAAAATAGCCGTAACGCTCTTTTTCATATTCAGCAAAACGTTTCTGAGCGGTTGTCGTTGCAGATATGCCTGCAAAAGCTGCCAACCAGATGGCCAACAACCTGTATGTACCTTTCATGACTTTTCATTAGCTAATGAGATATGGTTTACTCTGATTCTGAAGCGGGATTTCTTTAACAAAATAAAGAAATTTTCTCGGATATATCCAATAGCAGACTGAAAAAATATTAAAAAAAAGTCGCCCGAAAAGATAAAGTACAATTAATCCGACAGCTATACCCCCGATCCCTCCTTATAGCCTATACGACGCATAGCTGAAGTACAATTTCCCTTTGCAGGGCCGGCGCGGGTCAATTTTTCTTAATGTCAAAAAATTTCTTTTCGCACCGGAGCTTTTCAAATATCTGCCGGGAGCGATCCGGCCGCGCATCCGAAATAAAAACCTGTCCGAAAAACCCTCTTTCGATCATAGAGAGCAGCTGCTCTATCCGCAGCTCATCGAGCTTGTCGAAAATATCGTCCAGCAGCAGGATAGGCTTTACCCCGCTGTACTTTTCAATCAGCTCGAATTGCGCAAGCCTCATTGCCAGCACGAACGATTTCAATTGTCCCTGCGACCCGAACTTTCTCAGCGGCATACCGTCGAAGTTGAAAACAAACTCGTCCTTATGCAAACCCTTCGTAGTCCGCTGGGCCTGGACATCCGTCATACGCTGCTGCCTGAAACGCTCGTCGAAACCGGGCTCGGTAAGCTCGCTGTCATAGACGATCTCTACGCTCTCCCTGCCCCGGGAAAGCTCGCGATAATGCTTCTGAAACAATTCGCTGAATGATACCAGGAAGTCCTGCCGGAGGCGGCTGAGTTTTGCGCACAGGTCCAGCAAAGGAGCGTCATAGGTATCCAGCATGACGTGATCGACCTGTCCGCGCTCGGCAAAAATCTTCAGAAGCGCGTTCCTCTGTCCGAGATACCGGTTATACGCGAGCAGGTCATGGAGATATCCCTGGTCTACCTGCGACAATACGCCGTCAAAAAACTTCCGCCGCACGTCGCTTCCTTCCCTGATCAGGTCGGTATCACCGGGTTCGGCCAGCACAACAGGGAATTTCCCGATATGGTCGCTGAGCTTATCGTAAGGCTTCCCGTCAGCAAACAACATCTTCCGCTGCGTGCGGTGCACAGCGCATTTGATCTCGGTTTTGCGTTCCCCTTCAGCAAAAACTCCGTCGAGCATAAAATAGTCTGCATGGTGCGCAATGCTCATGTGATCCTGGTTGTGAAAAGCGCTTTTGGTCAGCGCCAGGAAATAAACGGCATCGAGAAGATTGGTTTTGCCGCTGCCGTTTTCCCCCAACAGACAGTTCAGCTGACTGGAGAACCCGAAGTTTGCCTCATCATAGTTCCTGAATTGCATCAGCAATAGTTTTTCAATCCTCACGGCCACTTTGTTGTTCGGGGGTTTATACTTATTTTCGCAGTTGATCCGACGCCTCTTTTAGGGGCTATCTTCCGAATCAACCGGAAAAGGACAGTAAAAACAGAGTGAAACTTTAGGGTACCCCTCATGTATCAGCTCTCAACAGTAATTTTCTTTATACAATAATGACAGGCAAAGTACTGTCTTTAACCTCTAGAAGCAAGTAAATGGCTACCGCAAAAGAGAAAAAGAAAACAACGGCAAAAAAACTCAGGCATTCCAAAGAGCAGTACCTGTCCTGGTTTGAAAGTATGCTGCTTCAGCGTCGCTTCGAAGAAAAGGCGGGCCAGCTGTACGGGCAACAGAAAATAAGGGGGTTTTGCCATCTTTATATTGGTCAGGAAGCCTGCTCGTCAGGTTCCGTTTCTGCTCTCGAAGAAGGCGACAAATACATAACTGCGTATCGTGATCATGGTTTTCCGCTTGCCCTCGGTACCGATCCCAACAAGATCATGGCCGAGCTTTACGGAAAAGAAACCGGCACCACGAAAGGAAAGGGAGGCTCGATGCACATTTTCGACAAAGAGAGAGGATTTGCAGGCGGGCATGGCATAGTTGGAGCCCAGATACCTCTCGGAGCCGGGATTGCCTTTGCCGAAAAATACCTTAATACCAGGAAAGTTTGTCTCTGTCTTTTCGGAGACGGGGCTATCCGCCAGGGAGCTTTCCACGAAACCGTAAACATGGCGGTAACCTGGAAACTGCCGGTGATCTTTGTAGTTGAGAACAATGGCTATGCCATGGGTACATCGGTAGCCCGTTCCAGCAATGTTACCGATCTTTACACCATTGGCGACGCCTACGATATCCCTTCCGAACCCGTAGACGGTATGAACGTCGAAGCGGTCCACGATGCCGTAGAACGCGCCGCAGCACGGGCCCGCAAGGGAGAAGGACCTACTTTCCTGGAATTCAGGACCTACCGCTACCGCGGCCATTCCATGTCCGATCCCCAGAAATACCGCAGCAAGGAAGAAGTGGAATCTTACAAGCTGCTGGATCCGATCGAGCAGGTAAGGGCTACCATCCTTGAAAACAACCTGGCTACGGAAGATGACCTGGCAGCCATAGAAGCAAAAGTGAAGGAGGTCGTGGCTGAATCCGTGAAATTCTCCGAAGAATCAGCGTTCCCCGATCCTAAAGAAGCTTATACAGACGTTTACGTGGAAGAAAACTACCCGTTTACCGTCGACTGATATAAAATGACCCGGAGTTTGCCGTAAACAAGTTTGCGGCAAACTTCTTATACCACACCTCCCCCCCGAATTACCTTTTACAATATACTTTACCTGCCCGGCAGCCGACAGGCTCTATGCTAATTTCTCTAAACTTGTTATGAAACTTTCCATCATTGTTCCTGCTTACAACGAAGAGCGTACCATCAGGCAGGTGCTCGTGAGGCTTTCCGAAGTCAGGCTGATTAACAATTTTGAGAAGGAGATCATTGTTGTCAACGATGCGTCAAGAGATAATACCGAGGCGGTTTTATTCGGGTTCATGAAGGAAAACCCGGCAATGGACATCCGCTACGTTAAGCATGAATATAACCAGGGGAAAGGAGCCGCCCTGCATTCCGGCATCAGGCAGGCCAGCGGCGACTATGTGATCGTCCAGGATGCCGATCTCGAATACGACCCTCATGAATTCAATATCCTCCTTAAGCCCGTTACGGACGGTCACGCCGACGTCGTCTACGGGTCGAGATTTATCGGGGGGAAACCGCACCGCATCTTGTTTTTCTGGCACACCATAGGGAACAAGCTCGTGCTTACCTTCCTCAGCAATATGTTTAACAACCTTAACCTGACGGATATGGAAACCTGCTATAAGCTGTTCCGTGCCGATATCATCAAAGGGTTGAAATTAAAGGAAAAACGTTTCGGGTTCGAGCCGGAGGTAACGGCCAAAATAGCCAAGATCCCCCGGATCCGCATATACGAAGTCGGCATTTCATACTATGGCCGCACGTATGAAGAAGGCAAGAAAATCAATTGGAAAGACGGTTTCAGGGCTATTTATTGCATTATCAGGTACGGACTTTTTAAATAATACCTACCGGATACCTACGTTCTCTTCAACCGGACCGTCCGTTCTTCGTTATGCATCGCCAGGAACCAGAGGATCATCAGTGTCGGGAAGAAATACTTATCCCATGAAAGCTGTGCCTTACCCAGCAGCAATATATTGACCGCTGCCAGAAGGCTGCCAAGCGTCACTTTCCCCGGGTTGACAAAACGCATCAGTGTGATGGCCATCAGGCTGCCGAAAATTATGTTCCTGGCAAGTCCCGGGACTTTCAGCGCAGCCAGAAGCTGGTCAAGATACCCCAGATAGGGCCAGGTAAAATAAGCGTTATAGGTTTGCAGGGGCGGGAAAAAGATCAGCAGGACAACCACAGTCAACACGATCGCGGCGAAAGTTCCCGGGTACCGGGCCGGGTAGGAAATAAAATACGACCACCTTTTTTGCAGCAGCGTTTCAGGGATCACAAAATAGAACGCCGCTATGGCGCTTACATAGATCACAAAACCCGGGTTATAGAACGGGGCATTATCATAATGCTGTTCCTGCATAATGGCGGCAGGCGCCGGCCCGCCCCACAACAGTATCCATGGCGCCAGGCTCAATACTGCCGCAACATACCATATCCAGCTTCTGTCGACCAATAGCTGCCCTGCCATGCTCCTGATATTCCACTTGCCCGTCTCCCAAATCCGCAATACTTCAAACAGCCCGATAGCCAAAGGAAAAGCCAGCATATACTGTCGCGAAGCAACGGCTGCTGCGAAGGCCACACAGGCAGGAAAGTGCTTCTGCTTCAGGTAGGCTACCACGCCTAGCAACACCGACAGCCATGCTGTCATATCCGTGTAATAGTGTACGGCACACAGGTAAAAGCTCGGCATCGCCACCAGCGGGATCAGGTATAGCCAGCGCTGCCCGTGCGACCCGGGCTTATACCATACAAACAGCAAGAGTACACAAAAACTGAGCAGGAAATTCATTAACCTGAGGTATTGTACATCCTCCCCCAGCAGCCTGACCACCCAGCCTCCAAGTATAAAAGGAAGAGGCGTGTTGAGCTGGTTATAAGTTTTCAAAAGATCCAGGGAAGGGATTATTTCGTGGCTGAACATCACCGCTGTCGGCAGGTAATGATTTTCATCCTGGTAAAGCCCGGGAAAACCCAGGAAATCCCTGGCTACCAGCACTATCACATAAACCAATGCTATGGTAAAAGTTATATAGACCGGACGTTTTATATCTGATTTAACATTCATAAATTTAATTGATCAGGCGAACTCTCCCGCAAAAATAGATTAATTGGTTATTTTTGGAACGGCATTCTGACTTTATCAAAAACTTAAACTTATGTTCACTTTGTTGAAAAAAATCATCTTACTGCTATGCCTCGCCTATATCTCCGGCGGTTGTAAAAAAAACTCTCCCGACGCAGAACCCCAGGCACATGATAATGTCTGGTTAGAAGAAAAGAACCATCCGTGGGACAGGTATACTGTCGTGGCTTCGAATCAAAAAATTGCTTACTATGCAGGTAATTCGATATACAAACAGACCGACCAGGGATTCACGAAAATCGCGGATTATCCTGAGCAGAATTACCTCGAAAAATTTGCCTTCGTTTCCGGAAACGGGGATCTGATTACCGGCGGCGGCTATAGCGAATCAGGGGCGAACGTATCCTGGAAATTTTACAAATACAGTCCTGACGGAACCCTGCTGGCTACGCTCGGTATTCCTAACCCCGGTTTTGGCGAGCCATACTACGGCCCGGTACATACCATCGGTGAATATTTCCTGACTTCCGTATCGGAAAGGCAGCTAAGTGCACCTTCCACCACCAGGCAAAAGTATATTTACGTATGGGATCCGGATTTTAAATACCAGGCGAAGATAAAAATAGATAACAACGATATCCTTTCAGAAGTTTTCAGCTCAGATGGCAATATCTACCTGTTATTTAGCGACGGCACCGTCAGGAAGCTTGCCGGCAACAAGCTGGAAGACGCTCCCGTGCCCGATCTTATGCTGGATGAAAAGTTTGGCGGGAGTATTCCCAAGCTGGCGTCTTCCGGGTCAAAACTGGTATATGGCTGGCCCGCAAGAGTTGAGGGCAATGAATACCGGCCTTCAGATCTTATGATTGTTACGGACCACGGCGTATCCCGGGCTTACGAAGGCGCTCCCGAAATCTGCGCCCCCCAGTTATATTACCTCAACGACACCCTCTTTGTAGCGGGCGGATATACAGGTAGTGTGGATCAAAAGAATTATAATGATATCCTCTACAAAATAAAGCTCTCTGAAGCAGCGCCCTGAGCCCGCAGGACCGGCTCTGCTCTTCTGTTGATTGACGAAGATCATCCCGTCATATGGCAAAAAATCAGTGTATTTCCCGGTTAATGGAGCTAGCTTTACGGGATATGCTTTCAACAAGCCGATCAGCAGATCGTAAAACGGCCGGCTTATGTCTTTTCAGCAAAAAATCCTGGTCCCCTGCGATTATTCCGAATCGTCGCTTCATGCCCTCCTCTTTGCCGGCGGGCTCGCTGCAAGTCTGCAAAGTGAAGTCTGCATTTTATCGGTTATCTCCGGCGAGCAGCAGGAAGCATCCCAAAGAGATCTTTACCGGGCAGAGTTTGCGGCAGTGGCAGGCAGCGGCCTGTGGGAAGGCATAACAGTGAGGCAGCTGATACGGACCGGGAAACTGGTCGAAGAAACCCTGAAAGCAATAGATGAGCTGAAAATCACCCAGTTGGTAGTCGGAACACGCGGATCGCGCGGATGGGATGGCGTGTTTGCAGGATCCTACGCAGGAAAGCTGGTACGCGCCTCGCCCGTCCCGGTATTCTCCATCAAGCAGCCTGCCCGGCCGCAACAGATACGCGATATTGTTTTCCCGTGTGATTTCGAGCAAAGCCAGCCCGCTTTTATCAACGCCATGAAGAAAATGCAGGCCGTTTTCTCAGGCCGGCTGCATCTCTTACATGTGATCACCGGCAAAGAAGACGACAAGAAGCTGATATCAGCCATGCAGGATTTTGCAGGAGCCAATGCCCTGGAAAGATATACGCTGAATGTCAGGGCAGACGAAAGCGAGGAAAAAGGGATTATAAGGTTCGCTACCGAGATCGGCGCCGATATGATCGCCATGACCACCCACAGCCGCGATCTTTCCCATCTTTATTTCACCAGCATCGCCGCGAACGTGGTCAACCATTCGCGGATCCCTACGTGGACGTATTCGGGGGGATAATACCCCCTCAATACCCCACACTCGTATCATCCCCTCTCGGGTCGGAGCCGCCCTCCAGGGAGCCGTCCGGCCATACCAGGATACAATCCATCCTGCCGATGGTATTGCGTTGCTGTTCGAGTACAAACCCGCGGTCCTGCAGCTTCCGGATCGTACTCTCGCTGAAAGCCCCCGCTTCGAACATCGTCTTATCGGGAAGCCACTGGTGATGAAATTTCAGCGCATTGACGGCCTGCTGCATGGTCATTCCATGTTCCAGCACATTCAGGATGGTCTGGAAGACCGAAGTGATGATCGTAGAACCCCCGGGCGTTCCTACGACCATGAGAAGCTTCCCGTCGCTTTCTACAATAGTGGGTGTCATGGAAGAAAGCATTCGCTTCCCGGGCGCAATCGCGTTGGCTTTGTTGCCGATCAGGCCGAACATATTCGGTACGCCGGGTTTAATGCTGAAGTCATCCATTTCGTTATTCATCAGGAAACCTCCGCCTCTTACAACGACGCCGCTTCCATAGCTTCCGTTGAGCGTGGTGGTCACCGCCACTGCATTCCCGCCTTTATCTACGACAGAGTAATGGGTTGTCTCCATACTTTCGTATCCGGGGAGGTCACCGCCGGCGATATCGCTGCTGCTGGTGGCCCGGCCGAATGAGAAATCCTTCCAGCGCTCCTCCAGGTAGGGATAGCTCATCAGCTCCTTCAACGGTATTTTGACAAAATCCGGGTCTCCCAGGAATTTGGCCCTGTCTGCGTATACCCTTCTCTCTGCTTCGATCATTACCTGTACTGTAGAGTCTGTATTCCATCCCCAGCGTGCAAGGGGATAAGGTTCTGTCAGCCGCAGCAACTGAACCAGGGCTATCCCCCCGCTGGATGGAGGCGACATGGTGATCAGGCGGTAGTTTTTATAGGTTTCCGATACAGGCTCCCGCCATACGGCCTGGTACTGCTTAAGATCCTTCCTGGTGATAATCCCGCCGCCCGCTTTCATCTCCCTGACCAGCAGCCTGGCGGTACGCCCTTTATAAAACCCGCTGCGGCCCCTGCGCTGTATCGATTTGAGCACCCGGGCAAGATCATGCTGGTAGAGAATATCTCCCGCAGCCCAGGCGCCTCCGTCAGGTTTACGATAATAGGAAGTCCCGGGGTTGACCTCCAGGATCTTTTTACTGATCGCATTCAGCCCGCGGGCCTCCTTTTCTGTCTGGCTTACACCCTTTTCCGCAAGGTCAATGGCGGGCTGGACCAGGTCGCTCCAGGGCAGCCGGCCGAAGCGTCTGTGCGCATTGATCATTCCATCGACAGAACCCGGCACTCCGCTCGCAAGATGACCTTTGGTGCTCATCTCTTCGATAACATTCCCGTCCTTATCCAGGTACATATCTTTGTGGCCGTTCAGAGGTGCCTTTTCCCTGAAATCGAGCGCATAGCTCCGGCCCGTCGAATCGCGGTATACCAGGAAGCCGCCTCCGCCGACATTCCCCGCGGCAGGATGGACGACCGCGAGGGCAAACTTCACCGCTATAGCGGCATCTACCGCATTGCCTCCCTTCCTGAGGATGGCTGCTCCTACTTCAGAAGCTGCCGGATGCGCCGACGCTACCATCCCGTTTTTCGAGAATACCCCTTCCCTTTCGCTAAAAAATGGCTTGTGATCCGGATCATCAGACATAAACTGGTAAAAGCCGCGGGATTCCTTCACAGGCTGCTGCGCCGGCAGGCTGCTAAAACACAATAAGGAGACAACTATAGCGGTAATAATTCTGTTCATTTGTATCGGTTTCGTGATTTGTCAGGCCGGAGGCCGTCGTACGAGGCGCCCCGGATTGCTGACGTAAAATAAGGCATTTCCCTTTCAATTATAAACGAGTGTGCTTAAAAAGGAATTCCCGGTTAACCCCTGCAAAAGATATTCAACCGTTTTTGCAACCATTTATCACGAATTAAATTGCTTTTTGCCCGCACATCAATAAAATTTGTATTCACGACCGGCGCAGCAGCTTACCCCTATCTCCGAACAGGTATGATATTTTTCCGACAAGTGATCGAAAGTTTTGTGTTTGCGTGGGAAGCGCTGAAATCCAATATCCTCCGTACTACCTTATCCCTTCTGGGTGTAACTGTCGGCATATTTGCCATAGTAGCCGTTTTCACCATTGTCGATTCCCTTGAAAAAAATGTTAAGGAAAGTCTCAGGGAAATAGGCGACAGGGTAGTGTATGTACAGAAATGGCCCTGGGGTTTCGGAGGCGAATACCCGTGGTGGAAGTACTTCCGCTGGCCTGAGCCCACCTACAGCGAATACCGGTTCCTGGCCGATAAGCTGGAAAACGCGGAAGCCGTAGCCGTCATGGATGCCAAAGGCTCCGTAGACCTTAAATACGGATCGAACAGCGGCCAGGGAAGCGTATGGGGCATTACCCAGGACTACAACCAGATATCCGAAATAGAAATTGAAAACGGCCGTTACTTTACCCCGCTTGAAAATACCACATCGAAAAACGTGACCATCATCGGTGCGAAGGTGGCAGACTGGCTTTTCCCGAACCAGGACCCGCTTGGCAAAGAGCTGAAAATAGCGGGGTACAAATTTACCGTCATAGGCGTGCAGAAGCGAAAAGGCAGCAGCATGATGGAGTTCAGCGGTAAGCCGGACGAGAAATGCTATATTCCCTACGGTTCTTTCGCCAAGTACTTTTCGTCGGGGAGGATGAGCGTCGATATAGCTGTTAAAGGCCTTGAGCATGACGACGGCCTCCAGGAGCTGGAGGCCGAAATTACAGGTCTCATGCGTTCGAAAAGAGCGCTTAAGCCCAGGGACGAAAATAACTTCTCCATCAACCGTCCCGATGCCGCGGCAAAGGCTATAGACGGCGTTTTCAGCGTGCTTACCGTTGCCGGATGGATCATCGGGAGCTTTTCCATCCTGGTAGGCGGATTCGGCATCGCCAATATCATGTTTGTATCGGTGAGGGAAAGGACCAACCTCATCGGCATCCAGAAGTCGCTCGGCGCCAAAAATTATTTTATTTTATTCCAGTTTCTCTTTGAAGCGGTTATGCTCAGCCTGGTGGGCGGCGCTGTCGGCGTACTGCTCGTATACCTCATCACCTTTATTCCTATGGGTAATTTCGAGCTGGTTATGAAGCCGGGCAATATCGTTCTCGGACTGGCGGTATCTTCCACGATCGGTATGCTTTCGGGCTTTATCCCTGCCCTGATGGCATCTCGTATGGACCCGGTGGCAGCCATACGGGCGAAGTAGAAATATTGCAATTCATCAAACTTATTCCGAAGTTAGCGGCACAAAATCAACCGACTTTTCCCTATGCGCAAGTGGACTTTTCTTATTGTTTTCCTGGCCATCCTGGTGGGGATCTTATATTATGTCAGCTTCGGCTCCTACAGCGAAGGCAGGCGTGCAGGATTTGTGCTGAAGATGAGCAAAAAAGGATACGTGTTCAAAACTTACGAAGGCGAGCTCAGGATAGGCGGCCTGTATGACGGAGAAGGCGTTATGAACGCTACCGAATGGGCCTTCTCGGTCAGCTCAAAAAACAAGGAAGCCATTCAGAAGCTGGAGGAAGCCATTGCAACCGGACAACGGGCTTCGCTTACTTACGAGGAAAAATTCTTCGTGCTGCCCTGGAACGGAGACACGAAGTTTTTCATAACCAATGTGGAGGTGCTCAGGTCGGCTCCGGGAATGCTTCCTTACCAGAACGTACCCGTTTTGCCCGGTCAGCCTGAAGATACCGCCCCTTCGCGGCAGGCGCCTGCCGATACATCTGTTATAGAATTGTAGGGCTTTGACAAGCCCAGCTACCGTTTAAGGTATGGTGACTGAGCTTGCCGGGGTCATCCCCCTGCTTTTTTTGCGCGGTAACCCCTGGCCTGGAGCCATGTCAGAATTTTGTCGCGGTGATCGCCCTGCACGATGATCTCAAAATCCTTGACGGTTCCGCCGCTGCCGCAAAGCGATTTGAGCTGCTTGCCCAATTGCTCGAGATCAGACAGCCTTCCGGTATATCCGCGCACCACTGTAGCGACCTTCCCGCCTCCTTTCCGCTCCAGCCATATGCGCAGGTCCTGGCTTGCCGGCGGCAATGTCTCAGCCTCGTCCTCCTCACCGGAATCAAAGCTAAAGTCGGGATCCGTAGAATAAACTATACCTGATTTATTTCTTTTTGACATTATTATCCTGTTTTTCTCCGTTGTTGTTTTACTAACAATTTGAATTGAGTAATTTCAGCCCCGGAATTTACCAAAAACTATCCGGTTGATTGGTGAGCTAATCCCGGTTTAATATCATGGCATCAGATCAGGATTTTGATAATGAAATAGATGAAGGCCAGGAAATGACTTTCCTGGAGCACCTTGAAGAGCTCAGATGGCATATTATCAGGGCTTTCGGATCGATCGTTGTATTCGCAATCCTGGCCTGGGTTTACCGGGAGTGGATTTACGGTACCGTCATACTCGGCCCGAGCAAACCCGAATTCTGGACCTACCGGATGATGTGCAAGCTCGGGCACATGGTAGGTACGGACGGACTGTGTGTGGAGTCAATTAATTTCAAACTGCAGAATATAGAGGTAGGCGGCCAGTTTAAGATGGCCCTGACGACGGCTGGGATCGTAGGACTGCTTTTTGCTTTCCCCTATGCGTTCTGGGAAATATGGCGTTTCATTAAGCCCGGTCTTAAATTCAACGAGAAAAAGGCTGCCCGTGGCGCTGTATTTTTTGTCACGCTGCTCTTCTTCACAGGCGTGCTGTTCGGGTATTATATCGTTACGCCGCTCGTCATTAACTTCCTGGCGAATTTTACGCTCGATGAGTCTATTGTTAACGAATTCAATATCAAATCCTACATTTCCACCATTGCAACCCTGACACTGGCATGCGGCGTCGCTTTCCAGCTTCCTATAGTGGTATTTGTACTCTCCAAAGCCGGCATACTGACACCGGCATTTATGCGGGAATACCGGAAGCATTCGGTCATAGTGATCCTGATTGTGGCAGCGATTATCACCCCGTCGCCCGACATCTTCAGCCAGGTTATCGTAGCGCTTCCCCTGTTCGTGCTGTATGAGGTCGGCATAATCGTATCGGCGCGCATCGAACGACAGCGGCGTGCGGAAGAGCGCGCATTGCAGCGTAGACTGGAGTCCGGCGACTAATATCCTTTTCAGGTGCCGGTTCCGGGCAGGCATCCGGTCGCGGCCTGAAATAGTTTTGTTTTTTTAAAGAATTAGTCTAAAATTTGCAGGCCGAAATCCCGGTGAAACTGATGCCCGACAGAAAGCACATAAAATCTTTCCTTTGCTGGATGGTAGCAGCGATGCTGCTGACTGCTTCTATGGGCTCCAGGGGTATGGATCCGGAATATTCCCGGGAGGTACCGGCCCTTGAAAAGAGTGAAGAAAAATCAGCTGCCGGGCAGGAAGCCCAGGGCGGGCAGACCACGATCAGGGCACTGAGCCTTGATGCGGTCGTTATTTCACTCTTCAGTTTTCATCTTTCCCAGTATATCCTCCCGGCCCTCCAGCCTGCTGTCAGGTTTTCCGGCCGCTCGGGTCATTGCCTGCCTGCGCGTTTTTCGGAGCCCCTGTTTTTCTTCTGCTACTTTCACAAAGTCTTCGGCAAACAAATTGCCGCTAATGCGCCCTGACAAAAGAGGGCTATTATCATATTGCTCTGCCTTCCGGCTGCGGAAGTAGGCTATTTTTATTCTCCAATCATCAATCTGTTATAAATAAAAGAATCTACCAATGAGTAACCGTTCAGGTGTACTGTTTTTCACCATATTGCTTGGGCTGATCAGTATCTACTACCTTTCCTTCACGTTTGTGTCAAGGAGCTATAAGGAAAAAGCAGAGGCGTTCGCTACGGATGCCGAAGGCAAAATTGATTTCGCAAAGAAACAACGTTACATAGACTCCCTTTGGAGAGAAAAAGTATATCTCGGTCAAACTCTCCAGCAGGTTACGGAAAGGGAGCTCGGACTGGGCCTTGACCTGCAGGGCGGTATGCACGTGGTAATGGAGGTTTCTCCTGCCGACATCGTCAAAGGAATGGCAGGGAACAATTCCAAAAGTTCCGCCTTCCAGCAGGCGCTTAAAAATGCGACCGCCGCCTCGGTCACCAGCCAGTCGAACTATATCGATCTTTTTGTAAAGGCCTACAGGGACCTTGTACCGGATGCGCGGCTGGCATCTCTTTTTTCCAACAGCGCCAACCGCGCCCAGATCAATATCAGCTCGGGTGACGGCGAAGTAATAGCACTCCTCAAAAAAGAACTGGACGGCTCGGTCGATCGTGCCTTTAAGATTTTACAGTCCCGTGTCGACAAGTTTGGTGTAGCCAACCCCAATATCCAGCGCTTACCCGGCTCAAACCGCATCCTGATCGAGCTTCCCGGGATCGATAACCCGGAAAGGGTCCGCCGGTTGCTGTCCGGAGCTGCCAAACTGGAATTTGCAGAAGTTTATACGCTGAACGAAATCGGCTTCGGCCTTGATCAGCTTGGTTCGTTTTTAGTCAGGGAAGACGAAGCCAACAGGGCGAAGGCCGCATTGACAGCCCCGGCCGCGTCTCAGGACACTACGACCTCTGCAGCCGGCACCGATCTGGCTTCTCAGCTTGCCCAAAGCGCTACCGACTCTTCCGCTACCGATACCAGCGCCATCAACAGGCAGAATGCAGCGCTTACCAACCTCTTTATGCCTATTTCCAATAGTGCATTGGGTGTACAGATCAAAGATACCGTACGAGCCAACGAGATCCTGAGGAACCCCGAAGTAAAGGCTATGTTCCCCAACGACCTGGTCTTCATGTGGGACAGGAAAGAGATGTCCGGAATGCCGGGCCAGGCTATCCTCCCGTTGTACTTCATCAAGAAACCGGGCGGCGTCGCACCCCTTGAAGGAGATGTTATTGTAGATGCCGTCGGCGATTTTGACCAATACGGCAAGCCGGAAGTGACGATGAGAATGAACGGGGAAGGAGCCCGCAAATGGAGAGCCCTGACTGCCGCCAACATCAACCGCCCGGTCGCCATTATTCTGGACGACCTCGTCTATACAGCTCCTAATGTAACCGGTGAAAT
This sequence comes from Spirosomataceae bacterium, assembly GCA_037191015.1. Classification (GTDB taxonomy): domain Bacteria; phylum Bacteroidota; class Bacteroidia; order Cytophagales; family Spirosomataceae; genus Ravibacter. The sequence goes on along the minus strand of JBBCKD010000010.1, from coordinate 496,630 downwards.
ACCGACCGGGAACTCGAGCATCTCCGGCAACTTTACTATCGACGAAACAAAAGACATGGCGAACGTGCTGAAAGCAGGGAAATTGCCCGCACCGACCCATATCGTCGAGGAAGCCGTAGTCGGTTCCACCCTTGGTTCCGAAGCTGTTACAAAAGGGCTTATCTCATCGCTCGTTGGTCTTGTCGTGGTACTTGCCTTCATGATCGTATATTACAGCAAGGCAGGATGGATTGCAGATATCGTGCTTTTCATCAACCTGTTCTTCCTGATGGGGATCATGGCTTCGCTGGGTGCAGTGCTCACACTCGCCGGGATAGCGGGTATCGTGCTCACGATCGGTATGTCTGTCGATGCCAACGTGCTTATCTACGAAGGTATCAAAGCTGAACTGGAGGAAGGCAAACCCTTTGCCCAGGCGGTGCAGGACGGGTTTAAAGGAGCGTTGTCTGCCATTATTGACTCCAACATCACAACCCTTCTGACAGGCTCCATTCTGTTTGTATTCGGTACCGGGCTCGTGCTTGGATTTGCTACCACGCTCGTTATCGGTCTTATCACTTCCTTATTTACCGCGATCTTTATTACCAAGCTGCTGCTCGATTACCAGGTAAAAAAAGGCAACAGGCTGGCTTTCGCCTCGGGGCTTACTAAAAACTGGTTTAAAGATACAAGCTTTGATTTCGTAAGCCAGAGGCGTAAATTCTATATTGTTTCCGGTATTGTGCTGGTAATCGGTGTCCTCTCTTTCATATTCAAAGGCTTCGGTCTGGGTGTCGACTTTAAGGGTGGAAGGACCTATACCATCCGGTTTGAGCAAAATGTCAATACCGACGATGTAAGGCAGGTATTTACAGATGCCCTGGGACAGGCTCCCGAGGTGAAGACTTTCGACGGATTCGACCAGGTGAAGGTAACGACCGACTACCTTATCGAAGATACTTCCGTAGATGCTGACCGGAAAGCGCAGGATCTGATCGCCGAAACGGCCGCCAACGTGCCGGGCAATAAAGGTACCATTGTCAGCTCTTCAAAAGTAGGACCGACGATCGCAAACGACATGATCTATTCCGCATTCTGGGCGGTACTCCTTGCCATCATAGTCAACTTTGTCTATATATTCATCCGTTTCCGAAATCTTGCGTTCGGATATGCGGCGTTGATTTCCCTCGCCCACGACGTCCTGGTCCTCCTGGTGATCTTCTCCCTGTTCAACGGGTGGATCCCCTTCATATCACTCGATATCGACCAGGCCTTCATTGGTTCTGTGCTGACCATAATGGGTTATTCCATGAACGATACCATCGTTATATTTGACCGTATACGTACCTACCTGAACGACCCGAAATCCAGGAAGGAAAGTATTCCTGTCATTATCAACAATGCATTGAACAAAACCCTGAGCCGGACGGCCGTGACGGGTATTACCACTATGATGGTACTGATCGTACTGATGATATTCGGTGGTGAAGTACTCCGCGGGTTTACTTTCGCTATGCTGATCGGTGTGATCGTAGGAACCTATTCCTCGCTGTTTATCGCTGCGCCGATAGTAGTCGACGCGCTGCAAAGGCAGCATGCCAGAAACCCGGAGCCTGCTGTCGTAGCGGAGGTATCTGTCAAAACAAGAGAGGGGAAAAAGGCCAGGTCTTAATTTGTAAAATAAAAAAGGGGAAAGCTCGCACTTTCCCCTTTTTTATTTTACAAATTTGACTGAATACACTTTTTTTCCAGTAGTTTTATACGCTGTTAATACACTCCGTATCACTAAAATAAGTAAGCATGGCAAATCAACTATGGGCCAAGAAGCCGATTAAAACTCTTCTTGCTGAATCTTCTGCAGAAGGGAATCAGTTAAAAAGGACATTGAGCGCCACCAGCCTTGTAGCGCTGGGGATCGGTGCGATAATCGGCGCCGGTTTGTTTTCCCTGACAGGTATAGCTGCTGCGGAACACGCAGGGCCTGCTGTTACGCTGTCGTTTGTTTTAGCTGGTATCGGGTGTGCATTTGCCGGGTTGTGTTATGCTGAGTTTGCTTCGATGATCCCTGTTGCCGGTAGCGCCTATACTTATTCGTATGCTACGCTGGGTGAGTTTCTTGCCTGGATTATCGGCTGGGATCTGGTATTGGAATATGCCCTCGGAGCTGCCACCGTCGCTGTCAGCTGGTCGCGCTACCTCCTGGAATTCCTGGCGAATTTCAATATTCATTTGCCGGCCCACCTGGTTTGCTCTCCGTTCGAAACCATCAAGCTCAGCAATGGTGAGATCCTTGAAGGAGGAATCATCAACCTGCCCGCCATCCTGATCGTGTGCCTCCTCTCGCTCCTGCTGATAAGAGGGACAGAGGGAAGCTCATTCATCAACAACTTCCTGGTGGTCGTGAAGGTGCTGGTCGTCCTGGTTTTTATTACACTCGGATGGAGCCACATCGATCCGGCCAATTACGTTCCCTATATCCCGGAAAATACCGGCAATTACCTGAATTTCGGGTGGACCGGCATTGCGGCGGGTGCGGGAGTGGTTTTCTTCGCTTTTATCGGCTTCGATGCGGTCTCTACCGCTGCGCAGGAAGCAAAAAATCCCCAGCGGGACATGCCTATCGGGATCCTGGGCTCACTGGTAGTCTGTACCATCCTGTATGTACTGTTTGCACACGTTATGACAGGTCTTGTGAACTATAAGGATTTCGCAGGCGATGCCAAACCGGCCGCTACTGCCTTTGCCGTAACCGGGTATGATTTCCTCCAGAACGGGCTCATCGTTGCCATACTTGCGGGGTATACTTCCGTCATGCTCGTCATGCTGCTTGGGCAAAGCAGGGTATTTTATTCCATGAGCCGCGACGGCCTGCTGCCCAAATTTTTCGGCGCCGTGCACCCTAAATACCGCACTCCCTGGAAAACCAACCTGTTCTTTATGCTTTTTGTGAGTGTTTTTGCAGGCTTCGTACCCGTAAGCGACCTGGGTCATATGGTGAGCATCGGGACACTTTTCGCGTTCTGCCTAGTCTGTATCGGAGTGTGGATCATGCGGGTAAAAAGCCCGGAAATCCCGAGAGGCTTTAAGACTCCCTGGGTGCCTTTCGTACCGCTGATGGGCATCGCCGTTTGCCTCTATCTCATGTACTCCCTGCCCAATGAAAGCTGGTTTCGCTTAGGCATATGGCTGGCGCTGGGTTTGGCGGTTTACTTTGTATACGGCAAAAACCACAGCAAGCTCCACCACGACAAATAAGCTATTTGATTTTTCGAAAATCAGTCAGATGCCCCGCTTCCTGCGGGGCATTTCTTCTATTCCCAGGCTGCTGAGCGCAGGGTTGATGATACGCCTGGATATGGTCAGCCTGAAATAGCGGACATTCTCGACTACAAAAACCTGCGTGTAAAATCCTTTTTCGGGGAGCTGCCTGTAAACTGCAGAATAATTGACGGGAACAGGCCATCCGTTTGCTTCAAGCACAACCCGGATCGTATCGACGGCCTTCTTCAGATTTGAAAAGTAGGTTATTTCCGCAGTGATCTCCCTGCCGGGATCCACCTGGAGAAACGGTTCCACCTTAACTTCATATATCGCCTGCTGCTGCACTGATCCGGCCGGCTGGTCCTACTACTAATAAGCCCTTACCTTCCTCCCTTCATAGAAATTGACAAAGGCCCGGTTAACGGTACGGTTCCCTCCTTCCGTCGGGTAATCGCCTGTGAAATACCAGTCACCTTTGTGATCCGGGCAGGCTATATGGAGGTTATCGACCGTCTGATAGACAACCGACAGCTCGGCCTTCAGATCGTCGGGCTTCACAATTTCCGCTATCTTATCCGAGATTTCCTCGTAGGTGAAAGGCTCGTATAATGCCTTGGTAAAGTTCACAGGACCTGCATTCTTAGAAGCCAGAGCAGACACGCATTGCGTATATACCTCTTCCTTGAGATAATTCATATCGTTTTCTTCCAGCAGCTTTAGGATTGCCCGGAACGCAACGAACTCCTGCATTTTCGACATATCGATCCCGTAGCAGTCCGGGAAACGAATCTGGGGAGCCGAGGAAACGATCACGATTTTCTTGGGCCCCAGCCTGTCCAGCATCTTCAGAATTTTCTTTTCCAGCGTGGTTCCTCTTACAATCGAATCGTCGATGATCACAACGGTATCGATACCTTTCCTGACCACCTCGTAAGTGGTGTCGTACACGTTCGATACCATTTCATCCCTGAATTCGTCCGCGGTAATAAAGGTCCTCGATTTCACGTCCTTCGCAACCAGCTTCTCGATCCTGGGCCTGAATGAAAGGACCCTGTCCAGCTCCTCCTCGAAGAGGATGCCCTGCACAATAGCCTGCTTTCTCTTCTGGTAAAGATATTCTTCCAAACCTTCTATCATCCCGAAGAAGGCTGTTTCCGCCGTATTCGGGATATAGGAAAAAATAGTATTTTCCAGGTCGTAGTTGATCTCCTCCAGGATCTTGGGGATCAGCAATTTCCCGAGCATCTTCCGTTCGTTGTAAATATCCGGATCGGTAGCCCTGGAAAAATAGATCCGCTCGAAAGAACAGGGGCGCTTTTCCCGCTGTGGTAAAACAGGTACTTCAGAGTACCCGCCGTACTTATCTATAATGAGCGCGCTACCTGGCGTCAGCTCACGGATTTCATCGAAATCAACGTTAAATGCAGCTTTAATAGCCTGCTTTTCAGAAGCCACGACCACTACCTCATCATCAGCATGATAGAACGCCGGGCGTATCCCCGACGGGTCCCTGATCACGAATGAAGCGCCATGCCCCAATAAACCCGACATTACATACCCACCGTCGAAATCGCGGCAGGAACGGTGCAGAACACGCTGGATATCGATATTGTCCTCAATGACATCCGACAGGGAAGGATTTTCGAAAATCCCCTTGAAACGGTCGAAAACACGCTGGTTTTCTTCATCCAGGAAATGCCCTATCTTCTCCATCACCGTTACCGTATCGACTGTATCTTTCGGATGCTGCCCAAGGGAGACCAGCTTATTGAAGAGCTGATCGACATTGGTCATATTGAAGTTACCGGCCATAACGAGGTTTCTGCTTCTCCAGTTGCTTTGCCGCAACATGGGGTGGCAGTTCTCGATTTCGTTGGCGCCGTGAGTACCATATCGCAGATGCCCCAGCCATACCTCTCCGGTGAACGCAACGTTCTCCTGAAGCCAGCGGGCGTCAAAAATCTTCCCTTTGTTTCCTTTAAGCGCCTTGCGGAACTTCTTATGGACTTTCTTGAAAATATCGTTAGTAGGTTGCGGACCGACCGAGCGGTACCGGCTTATGTAGCGTTTGCCTGGGGGCACTTCTATTTTGATGTTGGCCACACCAGCTCCGTCCTGCCCCCGGTTTACCTGCTTTTCCATCATCAGGGAAAGCTTGTATGCCGCATAGAGTGGCGTTTGGTACTTATCAATGAAGTATTGATAAGGTTTGCGTAATCGGATCAGTGCGATTCCGCATTCATGCTTAATAGCATCGCTCATGGTTAACGCGTACTAGTTTGTACTGCTATTTTTAGTGTGACAGATTTAATCCGTCACATATGTAACGAATAAATGAAGAACCTGTTATGTTTTCATTTAGTTCGTTAACGAGACTATAAAGTTACGAATATTGAAAGTAAAGAATTGTTATAAACCAAAGGAATGTTTCGGCCGGCCCGTATTCACCCGGACAATCCAAAAAGTTACCGGCGATATGCTATAAGCTGAGCGTGCAACCGGGCATTAACGTAAAAAGATTCGAGGTTCCGCAGGGCCGGCGCTGACAGGAAAGAACCAAGACAATTTATCTGCTGTTTTCTACTCCGCAGGGCAAGACGGAAGCAAAAAAGACAAAAAACCAACAAAAGTAGACAATTCATCCAAAAAGCAGCCGGTTTGCAAATTAATCATCTGGAATAATCATTTTTTAGGTCCGGAATAGCTATTTTTGCAACCATATAGTTATCAGTCATATACAAACAAAAATCAATATGCCAGTTGCCACCGAATACCTGCCTTACAAGGTTAAAGATATTTCGCTCGCCGCGTGGGGGCGCAAGGAAATCACGCTGGCCGAAGCTGAAATGCCCGGCCTGATGGCGATCCGCGCCGAATACGGCCCCTCCCAGCTGCTCAGGGGAGCCCGGATCGCAGGATGCCTCCATATGACCATACAGACAGCCGTACTGATCGAAACCCTTACGGCCCTGGGAGCAGAAGTAACCTGGTCGTCCTGTAACATATTCTCCACGCAAGACCATGCTGCCGCTGCCATCGCCGCAGCAGGTATACCCGTTTATGCCTGGAAAGGTATGAACGCCGAAGAATTCGACTGGTGCATCGAACAGACGCTCTGGTTTGGCGAGGACCGCAAGCCGCTTAACATGATCCTGGACGATGGTGGCGACCTGACCAATATGGTCTTTGATGTATATCCCGAGCTGATCCCTGAAATCAAAGGGCTTTCAGAAGAAACCACAACCGGCGTCCACCGTCTTTACGAGCGCCAGAAAAAGGGAACTTTATTCCTCCCTGCTATCAACGTCAATGATTCTGTCACCAAATCCAAATTTGACAACAAATACGGTTGCCGGGAATCGCTTGTAGACGCGATCAGGAGAGCGACCGACCTGATGCTGGCCGGTAAAGTAGCGGTAGTGGCAGGTTATGGCGACGTAGGAAAAGGCTCGGCTGAATCGCTGCGGGGCGCGGGCTGCAGGGTGCTGATCACTGAAATCGATCCTATCTGCGCGCTTCAGGCTGCTATGGACGGCTATGAAGTCGTTACGCTGGACGAAGCGGCTTCCCGCGCCAATATCTTCGTGACCGCTACCGGCAACAAACGCATCATCACGGAGCGTCATTTCAGGAAGATGCGTGATAAAGCCGTGGTCTGCAACATCGGCCATTTTGATAACGAAATCGATATAGCCTGGCTCAATGCCAACTACGGTCACACCAAAGACCAGGTGAAGCCCCAGGTCGACCTGTATAATATAGAAGGCAAAGAAATTATCATACTGGCGGAAGGCCGTCTTGTCAACCTGGGCTGCGCAATGGGGCACCCCTCGTTTGTGATGTCCTGCTCTTTCTCCAACCAGACGCTGGCCCAGATCGAGCTCTGGAACCACACGGAGAAATATGAAAAGAAAGTTTATGTTCTTCCCAAGCTCCTGGACGAAAAGGTCGCAGCCCTGCACCTCCCGCACGTAGGAGCCAGGCTGGAAGTACTGGAGCCTGACCAGGCCGAATACATCGGAGTCAGCGTTGAAGGGCCGTTCAAGCCCGATACCTACCGGTATTAAGAGCTTTCAGTTTGTCGTAAGGTTATGCTCTTCAGCTTGCAGGATCAGTTTCCTGCAAGCTGAAGAGCATAGTGAACAACCTGATTGTAGCTACACAGATAGCAAAGATCGGCGAATTTAAGATTCTTATCTTTTCACATAATTCTCTGCGTGATGGAGTATCTTCAGAAGGTCTTCATCAGGGGTTTGGGCAGACTCCCTATAAATGTAAGTGGCAGTTTCAGTGAAAAAAATAAGCTCATCATTGTCCAGTTCGTCCAGGAAAGGTTCGTATTTATCCTGCTTCATCACCCTGGCCATAATATAGGCATCGCTTAAATGCGTTAGAGGCCCTCCGTATACCGGATCGGCTGTTTTTTGACGCCTTTTAACCAATGCTTCGCGCACGAGCTCCTTTTTCTGAAGGGAGGAGAACCTGTCAAGTATGGCGGTTTGCGCCAGGGTAAATTCCAGAATGCTTAGATCTATCATGTACATTCCCTTTCCGGCTGGAGATGCATTCTGGCCGTAACCGCCGGGATCATATAATTTATATTTTCTGAAAAGCATTTCTCCTGCTTCCGGTCGTCTAAGCAGCTCCTGAAGCCCGTTGAAACTGTTTGTCAGCCGGTCGAAGCCTTTTTGAATTTGAAAGGGATGCCACAGTATAATATGCGTTCTTAGCGGAAATATAAGCCAGGAGTCAACCACCCCAATAGTACACATACGTCGAAGCCGCTTTTCCGGTATCTGAACGGCTTTAAACATTTCTTCATTTGTTTCAAGATCTGCCCATTCCGGCATCCCTGGCTTCAGCGGATACTCATAGACATCACTTCTCCCTTCCGATTCCGGGCATTTGCAGCAATCCAGCTCGTTCTTATCGCACCCGGCCAGGATCATTGCGATTACAAATAATCCCAGATGTTTTTTCGTATAATAGTACATAAACATATCATTTCAGAATTTCTATTGCGGCTTCCCCGAAGCTACCGGCGACGGGTTGTCAAAGAGATCTCCCGTGAGAAGCGTATCGGTCATATTCTCTTCATAAACGGTCATTGTTCAGATTAGAGGAAAGTTTAAATTAAATATAACAAGAAAAAACTATACAAAATAAATAAATAACAATATTTCATTCATCAAACTCGTCAGAAAGATCAGGCCAGGGAACGGGTTGGCAGGAAGTCGCAGCACAGGCGGAAATTCAAAAATAAATTCAGCAGGTTTCTTCCCCCTCCCTTCCGATATTCCTAATTTTGCTTTTATGTATAAATTGCTGGTTCTCCCCGTATTATTCAGAATGAATGCAGAAAAAGCGCATGGTTTCGTGACCGGGCTCCTGCATTTTTTATTTCGGTTACCTTTCGTAAAAGCTTTATTCAGGAAAGCTTACACCTTCGAACATCCGTCGCTGGAAGTTAAAGTGGCGGGGCTCACTTTTAAAAACCCCATCGGCCTTGCTGCGGGATTCGATAAAAATGCCGAGCTGGTCGATATGATGGAAACGCTCGGTTTCGGATACGTGGAAATCGGTACGGTTACGCCCCGTCCCCAGCCGGGCAATGAAAAGCCCAGGCTTTTCCGGCTGAAAAAGGACAAGGCCCTCATTAACCGCATGGGCTTCAATAACCGCGGAGCAGGAGTTGCCGCGGGAAGACTCAGGTACAGAAAATCTTCCATCCTCGTAGGGGGGAACATCGGCAAGAATAAAGATACGCCTAACGAAAAAGCGCTGGATGACTACCTGGCCTGCTTCAGGGAGCTCTACGACTTTGTCGACTATTTCGTGGTTAACGTAAGCTCCCCCAATACCCCCGGACTCCGCGAACTGCAGGAAAAGGCGCCACTGAAAGAGCTGCTTTCGGCAATCCAGAAGCTGAACTCTGAAAAAGTGGTGAGCCGGCCCGTATTCCTGAAAATAGCGCCGGACCTGACAACCGCCCAGCTTGACGACATTATTGAAATTGTCACAGAAACCGGTATCGCCGGCGTTATTGCCACTAACACCACTATCTCAAGAACCGGCCTTGCAACTTCTGAAGCAGTGGTATCCGGAATAGGAGCCGGCGGACTCAGCGGCGCACCATTGGAAAAGACCAGTACTGAGGTAATTCGTTATATTTGTGAGAAGTCTGGGCACGCTTTCCCTGTAATCGGGGTAGGCGGGATTTCTTCAGTCGCTTCCGCCAAATCCAAGCTGGAAGCCGGCGCTTCCCTCCTGCAGGTCTATACCGGCTTTATTTATGAAGGCCCTGCGTTGGCGGGCAGGCTATGCAGGGGACTGATACGCCAGTAATCAAACATCCACTACCAATATGTCTGAGAGACGAGAACGAGGAAATGGCTCCAGGACCAGAAACGCCCCCAACAACCGGTCCGGAGGGCTTTCTATCAAAGGGATATTTTATGGAGAAAACAGAGCGCTGTTCTGGGGAGCTATCCTGCTGACATTAGGTATCCTGATGTTCATTGCCTTCCTGTCTCACATTTTTACAGGCAGCAGGGACCAGAGCGCTCTCGACAGCATATGGTCAGGCTCCATTCAGCAGGTCGGCAAAAACGTCGATAATGCCCTGGGTATCTGGGGCGCCGTGATTTCGCATGTATTCATATACCGCTGGTTTGGCCTTGGCGCCCTTCTCATCCCGGTTATCCCTGTTCTGGCCGGCTGGACCCTCCTGACCCAGGAACAGCGTTTTCCCCTTGCAAGCATCTCCAGGCACATCATTTTTTACACCCTGTGGCTTAGCCTCCTGATGGGATACATCGTACTCATGAGCGGCACGCAAGCTACCCACGGTTACCTTGCCGGCGGCTTCGGATATGAAGCCAATGTCATCCTTTTCAACCTGCTGAAATGGGGAAGCTTTCTGGTTATCGTCCTGGCCCTTTTCTTTTTTATCATCGCGGCATACAACGTGACTTCCCTCGACTTTCTTAAAAATTCAGGCCCGAAGAAATTGCCGCAGGAAGACCTGGCGGAAGAAGATGAGGAGGAAGATGAGCCCGGGGTTGAACGCGAAAAAAACGGCGGGCTTTTCCCCAACCTTTTCCGGCGTACAAAAGATACCAGGGAAGAACCACAGCCGGTTCGCATTCCTTACATGGATAGTACACCGGCTCATGAAGCTCCTTTCCCGGAACCAAAAAAGGAACCGTCCTTTGAGATATTCCAGGATGAGCCGGAAATAAAGCCCACGGCCGCCGATACGAAAACCCAGCTTAAGCTGGAGATAGAGGAAGAGGATAATCTTGCCCCGCCGCAGCCTGAAAACCGCGAGCAGGACCTGAGCCGGGAGCTGGTAGAAGAGTTCGGAGAATATGATTCCACGCTCGACCTTCCCACCTTCCGCAATCCGGGTGTCGACCTGCTTTCCATGCCAGACGACAACCCGCAGGAAAAAGTTTCCCATGAAGAGCTTGAAAGCAATAAAAACCGGATCGTGGAAACCCTCGGAAGCTACGGGATCCGGATAGCCAAGATAAAAGCTACCATAGGTCCTACTGTTACGCTCTATGAGATCATTCCCGAGGCAGGTGTGCGTATTTCCAAAATACAAAGCCTCGAAAAAGATATCGCCCTGAGCCTTTCTGCATTGGGTATCAGGATCATAGCGCCAATGCCCGGGCGCGGGACCATCGGGATCGAGGTCCCGAACAAACGCCGGGAAACTGTTTATATCCGTACGGTTTTCAGCCATGAGCGCTTCCAGAAGTCGACCTATGACCTCCCGATAGTGCTGGGGAAAACCATTTCAAATGAAATCCATGTAGCAGACCTTGCCAAAATGCCCCACCTCCTGATCGCCGGTGCGACAGGTCAGGGGAAATCAGTCGGGCTTAACGTATTGCTGGCATCTCTCATTTACAGGAAGCATCCGTCGCAGCTCAAGTTTGTGCTGGTCGATCCTAAAAAAGTTGAGCTAACGCTCTTCAATCACCTGGAGCGCCACTATCTCGCCAAGCTGCCTAACAGCGAGGAAGCTATTATTACAGACACCAAGAAAGTAATTTATACGCTGAATTCGCTCTGTATCGAGATGGATAGCCGCTATGACCTGCTGAAGGAAGCGGCGGTAAGGAACCTGAAGGAATACAACGCCAAATTTGTGGAGCGCAGGCTGAATCCTCAGAAAGGGCACCGGTTTTTACCCTTCATTGTCCTCGTTATCGATGAGCTCGCAGACCTCATGATGACTGCCGGCAAGGAAGTTGAAACGCCGATCGCCCGTCTTGCGCAACTGGCGCGCGCGGTCGGGATCCACCTGGTGGTAGCGACGCAGCGGCCATCGGTAAAAGTGATCACCGGCCTTATCAAGGCTAACTTCCCGGCAAGGCTTTCGTTTAAAGTTACCTCCAGCATCGATTCACGTACCATCCTGGATTCCGGCGGGGCCGAACAGCTGGTCGGACACGGGGATATGCTCCTGTCCCTGAACTCGGAAGTGCTCAGGCTCCAGTGCCCGTTCATCGACACCCGGGAAGTTGAGGCCATCTGTAACTACGTAGGCAACCAGCGCGGGTACAATGAGGCATATGCCCTTCCCGAATACGAGGGGGATGACGCCGGCGAATTGCGCGAGGACCTGGATATCAACAGCTTCGATCCCCTGCTGCCGGAAGCAGCCCGGCTCGTGGTCACCCATCAGCAGGGAAGCACATCACTGATCCAGCGTAAAATGAAGCTGGGCTACAACCGTGCGGGGAGAATCATGGACCAGCTTGAAACGCTCGGCGTTACGGGGCCATTCACCGGCAGTAAAGCCAGGGAAGTACTGTTTCATGACCTGGAAAGCCTGGAACAGCACCTGGGCGCAATGGGGCTTGCTTAAACCCCGCCCGGTCCCCGCTGTCTAAAATGAAAAACACTTTATGATAATGCCGTCAGTAAAAATTATTTTTTCGCTTCTGCTTTTAATACTGCCTTTTGGCATTTGCCCGGCCTCAGCACAGGACGACAAAAAGGCCGCGGCCACACTCGATGCCATGAGCAAACGCTACCAGGCGCTTTCTTCCTACAAAGTCAGCTTTACCTACACTGCTTCGGGAGGAAGGCCCGCTAAAGGAGAGGCGACTGTAAAAGGGGAAAAGTTCCGGCTTAAAATGGCCGACCAGGAGATCCTGAATGACGGCAAGATAATGGCGACATTCCTGAAAGAAAGCAACGAGGTTACCCTCCAGGATTATGATCCCGAAGAAATCGGGGACCTCAGTCCTACCAGGATTTATCTCGCCTATAAAAAGGGGTACAAAAATACATTCATAGGTGAAACAAAGGCAAACGGGCGCACCTACGAGATCGTCCGTCTGACCCCGGTTAATTCCAGCTCGCCGGTCAGCAGCATAGAGCTCACGATAGATAAGGATGACAAATCCATCAAGGGGTGGAAAATTTTCGCCAAAGGGAATGAAACCACCAGCTTCGAGGTCACCGATTTCAGGATCAATCCTGCTGTAAATGAGGGTGAATTTGCCTTTGCCAGTAAGAATTTTCCCGGCGCGGAGGTCGTGGATCTGAGGTGATGTGTCGTGCTTATGACACTCCCGGATTATTAAATTTGTACCCTGTTCCCCGGAATGAAATCCGGGAACCCGGCCGAACACAAACTTCAAACCGCAGACGCAGGCTTTGACATAAATTCCTTCAGGTAGAAAGGCTCGAAAGTAGCAGCGTTTTCCAGATCGCCTCTCAGGAAATGCGCATAGGCAAGTTCTCCCACAAAAGAGGCTTCAGGATGAATTTCAGAACCCCAGAAAACGGCATTGCCGGAATGCCCGAGCACCGGACGGCACTTGGCGGCCCCATCTCCGAAAAAAACGACCTTCCTGTTTTCCAGCCAGGTATCGAAAGAGGTGTTTTCAACGATAACCGCCCTGGTATCTCCGACCGTCTCCCCCGCATAGTTATAAACGGCGCAGTATACCTCCATACGCCGCGCGTCTATCATCGGAACAAACAATAAGCCAGCCGGGTCATCTGTCAGGCCGGCTGCAGCCGATACCGACTTCCTGACCTGCAGCGCCATGGCCTCCAGCGTGTTTACCGCTACCAAAGGCTTGTCGAGCGCAAAACAAAGGCCTTTTACAACAGACGTTGCTACCCTCAACCCGGTGTAGGACCCTGGCCCCGCGGCAACGGCAAAAGCATCTACCGCTTCCAGCCCGATACCGGCAGCATCAGCGGCTGTCTGAATAAGCACGGTCAGCATTGAAGAAGCAGACTTCTCCACCCGGGAGCGTGTAGAAAATATTTCTGTTCCGTCGCGATGTATAGCCACCGAACAGAACCTGGTTGACGAATCGACACTGAGAATATACAAGAGCTGCTATATTTTAAGCTTACGGGCGTATGATCAGGAGCCTCCCTTGAGAATACGCTGATAGCGGGTCATATCCTTCAAAAGCTCCAGGGCTGTTTTCAACTCCTGGTCATTCCTGAACGAAGCTTCCTTGTATCCCTTTTCCAGGTAGTAATGCTTTACGATTTCTTCCTCCAGCAATGCTTTGATCTCTTTTTTATGCAGCTGCAGATCATTCTCCCTGCTGTGCGTCAGCTTGGCTTTCAACGCCTTAAACTGCCCCTCTATCAAAGCAAACGATTTTTCCTTTTTTGCTGAAACTTCCAGCTCAGCCAGATCACTCTCAACCTGGGTGGTATAATCGTATTCCTTGGTGTCAAGCCATTTTTCGAATTCCCGGTATTCGGCATCCGTAAGCTCAAATTCCGCCGCCGGCTTTATGCTGGCATGTTCCGAATGGTACTTTACCGCGTAGTCAAAGAACAGGCGGTTGCTTCCCAGTGCGTTGGCGATAGGAGAAAAACTCTCCCTTTCCACTTCGATATCAGGCAGCACACCTCCGCCGTCATACACCTTACGGCCGTTTGCGGTCTTAAACTCGGTCATCAGGGAGTCCGGGATTTTAGCGACGCTGCCGTCATCATTTCTCAGGCTATAATCTATCGCCTGGATACACCTGCCGCTCGGAATGTAATATTTGGCGGTTGTGATCTTCATTTTTGTGTTGTAGGAAAGATCCCGCGTAGTTTGCACGAGCCCTTTTCCGTAGGTCCTCTGCCCAACGAGCACGCCCCTGTCATAATCCTGCATAACGCCCGATACAATTTCGGCAGCGGACGCGCTCCGGTTGCTGGTGAGTACCACGAGCGGAATTTCGGTGTCTATGGCGGCGCTATTGGCTGTGTACTTCTTGTTCCAGTCGGTGATCTTCCCTTTGGTAGAAACTATTTCCTTTCCTTTAGGAATAAAAAAATTCGATATGTTAATAGCCATATCGAGCAATCCGCCCGGGTTATCGCGAACATCGAGGATAAGCTTTTTCATTCCCTTTCCTTTCAGCTCATGAAAAGCATGCTGCACCTCTTTGGCAGCCGTAGCGGTAAAGTCTTTCAGATCGATGTAGCCTACCTCCTCGTTCAGCATGCCGTAATAAGGGACATTGGTCATTTTTACCACATCCCGCCCGACCATTATATCGATAGGGGTAGGTTGTCCGAAGCGCTTGACCGTAAGCTTCACATTCGTTCCTGTCTGGCCTTTTAACAGCTTCCCCGAATCGGTTTCCCTTCTTACCGAAACATCCACATCGTCGATTTTCAATATTTCGTCTCCGATCCTTATACCCGCCTTCTCCGCCGGGGTGCCTTCGTAGACCATCATGACGATATACCTGCCGTTAGCAGAGTTGACCAGCGCCCCGATACCGTTGTACTTTCCCGTGGTAAGGGTCATAAAATCCTCGATATCGTCTTCAGCATAGTAAACGGTATAAGGGTCCAGCGACTCCAGCATAGCGTCTATACTGGTTTTAATGACCGTATTCGGGTTTACATCGTCGACATAATAGGTATTGAGCTCTTTATACAATGACGCATAAATATCCAGGTTCCTGGCTATTTCAAAAAGCCGGTCGTCATTTTTAAACGACCACGCAGCAATGCCGAGCAGCGCTACTGCTACCCACCAGCCTTTTTTAATTGATGATCCCATTTCTGAAAAAAATTTGAAGTCTCCTCCCCGGAACATACAGCAGGGCATTCAGGAATTGCCGGGTTCCCCTTTCCGTTTGCCGGAAACCGGCTGGCCGGCACTCATTTTTTTAAAAAGCCCTGTTATCCCGTTTTCAATAACGCCGAAATCCAGCTTTTCTTTTGCAATATATAAAAAAGCGATATACGCCGGGCGCGTTCCGGAGGGAAGGTCGGTAATCAGGAATTTATTTTTACGATAGGCCTCCCGGCAACGGCGCCGGATCAGGTTCCGGTCTACTGCGCGCTTGAAGTTTCTCCGTGAAACAGAGAACAATACCTGGGGTAATAGGGAAGTATTCGTTTCATCGCTTAAGTAAAGCACACGAAACGGAAAGAGGTAGAACGTTTTTACTTCCGTACTACCTCTTGAAAATAGCCTGTCAATAATCCGACGGCTGCAGAGCCTTTCGGACTTGCCAAACGTTTGTTTCAATATTACTGTTTATGACGCTTTTCGTCTGACACAGATAACTTCCAGCGACCCTTCCTGCGACGGGAAGCCAATACCTTGCGACCGCCTGGTGTTTCCATCCTTGAACGGAACCCGTGCTTGTTTCTCCTTTTGCGGTTCGATGGTTGATACGTACGTTTCATCTGATAATCAAAATTATATCTCTAAATCCCTGATCCATCTTAAATTTGGGCTTGCA
This sequence comes from Spirosomataceae bacterium, assembly GCA_037191015.1. Taxonomy (GTDB): domain Bacteria; phylum Bacteroidota; class Bacteroidia; order Cytophagales; family Spirosomataceae; genus Ravibacter. Next base: position 480,641 of record JBBCKD010000010.1, on the reverse strand, counting down.
AAGATAGGCGGATTAGATTACAAACAAAAGCCTGAACGCTAATTAATTTGTCTGACTGCCGATATATGGAAATTTCGCCAAACCAAACTAATTTACCCGAAAAGTGGTTACATACAAATGGGGTATAAGGAAACCCCGGCAATTAACAATAATACATGCCAGTTCAATCTCTCTTGGAAACGGGTGAAGCGTCAATAGAAACACTGGACGCCAGGAAATACATCATTATCAAAGGAGCAAAGGTTAACAACCTTAAAAACGTCGACGTTGCCATTCCCAGGAATAAACTTGTGGTGATTACCGGGCTTTCGGGCTCGGGGAAATCCTCCCTGGCTTTCGATACCCTTTTTGCCGAAGGGCAGCGGATGTACGTCGAAAGCCTGAGCAGCTACGCGCGGCAGTTCCTGGGCAGGATGGAAAAACCGGAAGTCGAATACATCAGGGGTATCTCGCCAGCCATCGCTATCGAGCAGAAGGTAAACACCAGGAACCCCCGCTCTACAGTCGGCACAACTACGGAAATCTACGACTATCTCAAGCTCCTTTTCGCCCGGGTCGGCGTAACCTATTCTCCGGTATCGGGGCAGGAAGTAAAAAAGGATACGGTAACCGATGTTGTCGATTACATACTGGGATTTGAAGAGAAAACCAGGATCCTCATCCTGGCGCCCCTGCACGTACGCGAAGGCCGCACCCTCGCCGGCGAGCTGAACATACTCCTTTCCAAAGGCTACAACCGCGTCGTTGCTGACGGCGAAACCAGGGAGATAGAAGATCTCCTGGCCGAGGGACAGGCAGCTCCCGAAGCAGAATATCTCATCCTGATAGACCGGGTGGCCGTCAGGCACGACGATGAAGCGACCCAATACCGCATTTCTGATTCGGTACAGACCGCCTTCTTCGAAGGAGAGTCGACCTGCGTCATTGAAGTGATGGGGGGAGCAAGGAAACCATTTTCTGATAAATTCGAGCTGGACGGCATCAGCTTCGAAGAACCCAGCGTCAATCTCTTCAGCTTTAACAATCCCTACGGAGCCTGTAAACGCTGCGAGGGATTCGGTAAAGTGCTGGGTATAGACCCTGACCTGGTGATCCCCGACAAAACGCTTTCGGTCTATGAAGGAGCGATCGCTCCGTGGCGTACCGACAAAATGTCGGAGTGGCTCAAGCCCCTTCTTGCCAACGGGATCAGGTTCGACTTCCCTATACACCGGCCGTACAAAGACTTATCGGATTCCGAAAAAGAGCTGCTCTGGACCGGTAACCGGTATTTTACAGGCTTGAACGACTTTTTCGAGGAACTGGAAAAACAGACTCATAAAATTCAGTACCGGGTGCTGCTATCCCGCTACCGCGGCCGCACGGTTTGCCCCGACTGCAGGGGGTCGCGGCTGCGCAAGGACGCTTCGTATGTCAAGATCAACGGCCATTCCATTACAGACCTTGTGCTGATGCCCATCGGAGATGCAGCCGGCTTCTTCAGGGATGTAAGCCTGAGCGAGTACAAAGCTGAGGTAGGCAAGCGTATATTGACCGAAATACAGAAGAGACTCGGGTATATGGAGCGGGTAGGACTCGGGTATCTCACGCTTAACCGGCTTACGAGTACCCTATCCGGCGGAGAATTTCAGCGCATCAAACTGGCTACTTCGCTCGGCAGCGCGCTGGTCGGATCCATGTATATTCTCGACGAGCCGAGCATCGGCCTGCACCCCCGCGATACCCGGCAGCTGATCAGCGTCCTGGAATCGCTCCGCGACCTGGGCAATACGGTGATCGTGGTCGAGCACGAGGAAGAGATCATGCGTGCCGCCGACCAGATCATAGACATAGGCCCGGAAGCGGGCAGTCACGGCGGCGAGCTTGTTTTCCAGGGCGATTGGGAGAAAATCAAATCTATCGACCCGGGCTCCCCGCCTTTCAGCAGAAGTCATACCATCGCTTTCCTCCTCGGGCTGGATTCGGTCGATGTGCCGCCGGTAAGGCGAAAAATGCGGGATTTCATCGAGCTCCGGGGGGCTTCGGAAAACAACCTCCGGGATGTGGACGTCAGGTTCCCTCTGGGACTGCTTACGGTCGTCACTGGTGTAAGCGGCTCCGGTAAATCTACTCTTATCAGGAAAGTGCTGTATCCTGCCCTGATGCGTTCAAAAGGCGAATTCAACGACGACCTGGGAAAATTCTCGGAATTGTCGGGCAGCCTGCACAGGATAGACGCAATAGAAATGGTAGATCAGAACCCTATCGGGAAATCTTCCAGGTCTAACCCCGTCACCTACATCAAGGCTTATGATTACCTCAGGCAGGTCATGGCCGAGCAGCCGCTTTCAAAATCGCGCGGCTACAAGCCGAGCCATTTCTCATTTAACGTAGAAGGCGGGCGCTGCGAGGTTTGCCAGGGAGAAGGACAGGTAAAAGTCGAAATGCAGTTCATGGCTGATCTTTATCTTACGTGCGAAGGCTGCGGCGGGAAAAGATTCAAGCAGGAGATCCTGGATGTGAAATACCGGGACAAGGATATCACCGATATTCTCGGTATGACCGTCGATGATGCGATTGCCTATTTCCGCGATTCCGACAAAAAGCTCACCGAGAGGCTGAAACCCCTCCAGGATGTCGGGCTGGGCTATGTACAGTTGGGGCAGTCGTCTAATACCTTATCGGGAGGAGAAGCCCAGCGTGTAAAGCTGGCGTCCTTCCTGGGAAAGGGCAATGCATCGAGAGGAAAAACGCTGTTTATTTTTGACGAACCCACAACCGGTCTTCATTTTCACGATATCAGGAAGCTGCTCGCCTCCATCAATGCCCTGGTCGATCAGGGCGATACGGTGATCGTGATCGAGCATAATATGGAAATCATCAAATCGGCTGACTGGATTATCGATCTGGGTCCCGAAGGAGGAGAAAAGGGCGGGAATATCACTTTCGAAGGCACGCCGGAGGAGATGGCAAAATTAAGCGGCAACCATACTGCCGATTTCCTGAGGGAGAAATTAGAGGCTCAGAACCAGGTACAGTAAAAAGGCGTTATATCTCTACACTTGTTTTTTCGCTAACTTTGCGGGATTATCTTTTCCTCCCTAGAGGAAACCTCCGTTCAATGATCCGGAACAGAAGCGCGATATCCCCGGAAAATAGCATTTGGAAGGGGAACCTGCAAAAAAGGCAGTATTGTTTGCTGTTGGCACGGATTTGTTATAGTTTACGTTTGTTTAGCATATTTTAGTCAGGATTTAACAACTTTCGATGGAAATTTTGGTAATGGTAGGGCAGCTTCTTCTGGGCTTGTCCATAATTGTGGGGTTGCATGAATTGGGGCATTTGCTTGCCGCCAAGATGTTTGGAATGCGGGTTGAAAAATACTTTATAGGCTTCCCTCCTAAAGTCTGGAGCATTACCAAAGGAGGAACCGAATACGGGATCGGGGCCATTCCGCTGGGCGGATTCGTAAAAATATCGGGAATGATAGACGAATCGATGGACAAGGAGCAGATGAACAGGCCGCCTCAGCCCTGGGAATTCCGTTCCAAACCGGCCTGGCAACGCCTTATCGTGATGCTCGGAGGCATCATCGTCAACATCATAGTAGGAGTCGTCATCTTTATCGGCATTTCCTATACCAACGGTAAAGAGTATATTACAAAGGACGAGGTAAACAAATACGGGATATTCGCCAGCGAGCTGGCGGAAGAAATCGGGCTTCGGACCGGCGACCGCATTATCAAAATAAACGGTAAGGATTTTGAGAGCTTTGAAGAAGCCGTAACCTCTTCCGAGATCTTCCTGGGCAGCAACAGCTATTATACTGTGCTTCGCGACGGGAAGGAGATCAGGATAGACGTTCCGAATAACTTCATTGAAAGGCTTTCCGAGCCCGGCAGCAGGAGCAGCTTTATCCAGCCGGGAGCCCCTTTTGTGATTGGAGAGCTTACACCAGGCCAGCCCGCCGAAAAAGCCGGCCTGAAGAAAGATGATCAGATCATTGCCATCAACAATGAGCCGACTCCTTATTTCCAGATCTTCAAAAAGAAGCTTGAGGAACATAAGGGAGAAACAGCGGCGCTTTCTGTTATCCGAAGCCATGACACTTTGACCGTTTCCGTACCGGTCAGCGAAGAAGGTACCATCGGCTTCGCGGCAAGGTTTCTCTTAAACTATATCAAAGTCGACTATACTTTCCCCCAGGCGGTTGCCGTAGGGACCCAGACTGCCTTTAATGCGGTTTTCAGCCAGGTGAAAGCTTTCGGAAAGATATTCCGCGGAGAGGTGTCCGCCACGAAATCGCTGAGCGGCCCCATCGGTATTGCACAGATGTTCGGCGGTACCTGGGACTGGGGCCATTTCTGGTTTCTCACCGGGCTGCTTTCCATGATTCTCGCATTTATGAATGCCCTGCCCATACCGGCATTGGATGGCGGGCACTCAGTGATCCTTCTGTTTGAAATGATTTCAGGTCACAAGCCCTCCGATAAGTTCCTTGAGAAAGCACAGGTGGTAGGAATGGTACTGTTGCTGGGACTGATGGCCTTCGCGATATTCAATGATGTCTGGAAAGTAGTTTTTTAGCGGAACGTCCTACGCTTTTTTCAGTGCAGGGAGCGTGTTTCACGTTTTTGCGCCAGTCTGACATACTGTTGAGACTGGCATAACTATTGCTCCTTACCGCATACACCTATTATTCTGAAAACAGAACTGCAACTGTGTCTTTTTGGCACCATGATATATGAAATTTGAAAATTCTGAAATATACAGCAGGTTACTACTTCCGGAAGGAGACCTCGACAGCCTGGAAATTATTCCGATAGGGGGGCTCGACGGAAAAGAAGAACCTCTCAACCTCCCCGACGAGCTTGCCATACTTCCTATCAGGCAAACCGTCCTTTTTCCAGGGATGGTAATTCCTGTTACGGTGGTAAGGCAGAAAGCCATACGACTGGTCAAAAGAATTTACCGGAATGCAGACTTCAACCAGCGGATCCTGGGGGTCGTGACACAGGCCAGGCCGCAGAAGGAGGACCCCTCCTCCGAGGATATTTTTAAAGTCGGAACGGTAGCGCATATTCTAAAAATGATCTCCCTCCCTGACGGCAATGTAACCATTATCGTACAGGGGCGTCAGCGGTTCAGAATTGAGCAGATCATCAGGGAAGAGCCGAACATCACGGCCCGGATCACTCCTATACTCGATAAGTTTTCTTACAGCAACCGGAAGGAGTCAAAGGCCCTTATCCAGTCGCTCCGCGACAGCGCACATCGGATTTTCAGACTGAACCCCGAAATTCCGCAGGAGGCACGCATTGCGCTGGATAATATAGAGAGCCCCGTCTTTCTCATCCATTTTCTCTCGTCCAACCTGAATGTCGATGTTAAGGAAAAACAAGGCCTACTGGAAGAGGAAAACGGCCAGAAGCAGGCCAACCTCCTGCTCCAGCTGTTGCTGAGGGAGATTGAAATGCTGGAGCTGAAAAGAGAGATACAGACAAAAGCCAGCTCCGACATAGACGCCCAGCAGCGGGACTATTTCCTTCGTCAGCAGATAAAGGTGCTGCATGACGAGCTCGGTATAGACAGTCCCGAACGGGAAATAGACGACCTCAGAGCAAAAGCACTTGCCAAAAAATGGCCTGTTCAGGTGATGCAGCATTTCGAAAAAGAGCTGTCGAAGCTGCTCAGGGTCAACCCGATGGCTCCGGAGTATCCTGTTACGCTCACTTATCTCGAAACACTGATCGACCTGCCCTGGGAACATTACACCAAGGATAACTTTGACCTGGTGCGGGCTCAGAAAATTTTGGACGCCGATCATTTCGGGCTCGAAAAAGTAAAGGAGCGCATCATTGAGTATCTCGCTGTGCTTAAGCTGAAGAATAACCTCAAGGCGCCTATCCTGTGTCTTTACGGACCTCCCGGCGTTGGGAAAACTTCACTCGGGAAATCCGTAGCGAAGGCTTTAAACCGCCAGTACGTACGTATGGCTCTTGGAGGGCTTCACGATGAAGCGGAAATAAGAGGGCACCGGAAGACCTATATCGGCGCCATGCCGGGTAAGATCATCACGAATATCAAGAAAGCCGGCTCTTCCAACCCTGTATTCATCCTGGATGAGATCGACAAGGTTTCATCGGATTTCCGGGGAGATCCTTCTTCGGCGTTGCTGGAAGTCCTGGATCCTGAACAGAATGCGGCGTTTACCGACAATTACCTTGAAGTAGAGTACGATCTCTCCAGAGTCCTGTTTATTGCTACGGCCAACTCCCTGGACACCATCAATTATGCACTTCGGGACCGGATGGAAATCATCGAGATTACCGGTTATACTATTGAAGAGAAGCTCCAGATCGCCAAAAAGTACCTGTTGCCGAAGCAGCGAAAAGACCATGGCCTTAAAACATCCGATGTCAGGATCGACGACAGCGGGCTGCTCCGGATCATAGAAGGCTATACGAGGGAGTCGGGCGTCCGGACGCTCGAGCGCAAAATCGGCGGCGTGGTGCGTAAAATTGCCAGGTCGGTCGCTATGGAGGAGCCATACAACAAATCGATCAAAGCCGCCGATATTGAAAAACACCTGGGCCCTGAGATCTTCGATAAAGACATTTATCAGAATGAAGATGTGGCCGGGGTGGTTACAGGCCTCGCCTGGACCTCTGTAGGCGGTGAGATCCTGTCTATCGAATCCAGCCTTCACCGGGGACGCGGTACGCTTACGCTTTCCGGTCAGTTGGGAGACGTGATGAAAGAATCGGCCGTAGCGGCGCTTTCCTACCTGAAGGCGCATTCTGACAAGCTGGACATAGATTACCGCATATTCAGCCAGTATGATCTCCACATACATGTTCCTGCGGGGGCAGTCCCGAAAGACGGGCCTTCGGCGGGGATTACGATGCTTACTTCCATCGCCTCCATTTTCACACAGCGCAAAGTGAAGCCCTACCTGGCCATGACGGGCGAAATCACGTTGAGAGGCAAAGTACTGCCTGTCGGGGGGATCAAGGAGAAAATCCTGGCAGCCCACAGAATGGGCATCAGGGAGATCATCCTGTGCAGCCGCAACCGGAAGGATGTCGAGGAGGTCAAAGCCAGCTATATAGAGAATATGGTATTCCACTATGTGGATTCGGTTGAAGAAGTCCTCGATATAGCCCTGTTGCCTGAGAAGGTTTCCAACCCGCTGGAATTTATTCTGGAAGATTCAGGCAGCGGCAAAACGACCAGGGACCCGGAAACAGTGGTGGTCATCTGAGACCGTTACCCATAAAAAAGGGGCGGCGATCTGCGATCGCCGCCCCTTTTTTATGGTCTTGCCCGGTGGCCCCTATCTCACAGTGAGGCTGTATTCATTCACTGTATTTCCCGTCTTGATGCTCGGCTTTACACTCAGAAGCACCAGCTTGTTGTCTTCTATAGATCTGATGGTATATTCAAGCACCCCGCCGCTACCTGTAGGTTCTTCCGGCCCGAGATTCCTGAGAATGAGCCTCGTTTCTCCCTGCAGCTCCCATGTACCGGTGAAGGTGGTACCTTCCAGTTCGGTCAGGGTTGCGGAATTATCCGAGCCCAGTATCAGCAGGTAACCGCTGTAACCCGGAGCCGAACTGCCGCTATTCCCTTTTTCGTATACCAGCGTATTGTCATGCTTTACTGCTTCTGCAATCCATGCTTTAGCAATCCGCTCCGAAAGCGGCGGCTTCTTGCCTTTACAACCGGCTACAAGGATCAAAAAAGAAAAGGTAAGACCTAATACCAACTGTAGTTGCTTCATCATTTATCAAGGTAGCTATGATATTACATTGACAAAACAACGAAATATTCTTAATTTTTGATAAGTTTTGAATACATATTTAGCAAAAACCAACTAACCCGCTATTAAACAACTATTTGCCGGCTTACTATGCTTCCCAGATACACCAAAGCGCAGCTGGCCCTCAGAAACGGCCAGGACAAAGAAGAGATCTGGTGCGCTTATAAAGGAATGATTTACGACGTCAGCAAATCGAGGCTCTGGCATAGCGGAAAACACTATGAACATTGGGCAGGGCAGGATTTGACGGAGGAGCTTGCGGATGCCCCTCATACCGAAAAAGTATTTGAGAGATTTCCGCTGATAGGGGAATTGAGCTAGAAAAAATACTACTTTTGCCAGCACAGGGGTGCCTTACCGGAGTTCCGGTTGAAAAACAGGCTGAGAATATACCCGTTGACGTTCGCCTCCGGGCGGTTACGTCAAGCACCTGATCCGGATAATGCCGGCGTAGGGACCGAAATATGACCTGCTTGTGCAGCTGCATTTCCCTGGGTACTTTAAAATTAACCTCGATAGATGACCGTTAGCGAATGGTTGCAGTTACTGGGTGCGCAGCTGAAGGAAACTCCCCTCTTGCAGTGGATAGGCGTAGCTGCCGCAGTCGCGGAAGTCCTCTTCGCGCGATCCAACAAAATCTGGCTATACCCGGCAGGAATTATTACCACCACCATTACTACCTATGTACTTTTTCATGCGGAATTATATGCCGAAAGCCTGTTAAACGCTTACTACTTTGTCATGACGGTCTATGGGTGGTGGAACTGGGGGAAACAAAGTGGCCGGCCGGTGGTAGTAGCCTTTTCATCCCGGAATGACTGGCAGACTGCCCTGGCTATTACGCTGGTCTCGCTTGGGATACTCTACGTAGTCTTAAAATTCTATACACCGTCGAGCGTACCTCTGTGGGACGCCTGGGTGAGCGCGACTGCCTGGGCCGGGATGTGGCTGCTGGCCAGGAGGAAAATAGAAAACTGGATCTTTCTCAATATCAGCAATGCTTTTGCCATTCCCCTGCTTATCAAAAAGGAGCTGCCCCTGTATGCGCTGCTGACTATTTTCCTGTTTATCGTAGCCGTACAGGGCTACTTCAGATGGAAAAATATAATAAGGCAAAACCAGGCGAAAACGACGGCATGAGGTCAAACCAGCTGCAAAAGCGCCTTCCTGTCCAGCTCCTTCCCGATGGATTCCTCGGAGCGGATAAGCTCGCCGGTCAGTTCTTTCTTGTTCTGCTGAAGCTGGATAACCCGTTCCTCAATAGTACCGGGGCACACTAACCTGACCGCTATCACGGTTTTATCCTGCCCGATGCGATGTACACGGTCGACCGCCTGGCTTTCCACCGCCGGGTTCCACCACGGATCCGTCAGGAATACGTAGCTGGCGGCAGTGAGGTTCAATCCCGTTCCCCCGGCCTTCAGGCTGATCAGGAATACCCGTTTTTCGTCGCTTTCCTGGAAATCCCTTACGACTTCTCCCCTGTTGACAGTAGCTCCGACCAGGTAGCTGTAGCCTATGTTCTTCGTATCAAGCTCCTTGCGGATAAGATCCAGCACCGTTACAAACTGTGAGAAAACAAGGATTTTGTGATGAGCGACCAGGTTCTCCAACTGCTCCATCAGCACCGCAATCTTGGCAGACTCTCCGCCGTAGTATTCCTCATCATTGAGTATCGAGGGACTGATACAGATCTGCCTCAGCTTGGTCAGCCCCTGCAGGACATGTAATTTTTCGCGGGCAATATCACCATCTGATTTCCCGGCCAGGTAATGGCGGAATTCCTCTGCATAGGCATCGTATACGCGGCGCTGCTCCGGTCCCATTTCGCAGTAAATGACCATTTCTGTCTTTTCCGGCAATTGCTTTGCCACCTGCTCCTTGGTCCTCCGGAGCATGAAAGGACGGATTCGCGCCTGTAATTCTTCTATCTTTCCGGATTCGTGAAACTTGTCCACAGGCATAAAATAGTGATCCTTGAAATACCTTCTCGATCCCAGCAGTCCCGGACATGCAAAAGAAAATTGCCCGTAGAGATCATAGGTGTTGTTTTCTACCGGGGTGCCGGTCAAAATGATCCGGTGCCTGGCGCGCAGCTGGCAGGCGGCCCTGTAGCGCTGGGAGGAAGGATTTTTAATATTCTGCGATTCGTCAAGCACTACGCAGTGATACTCATTCGAACGAAGCCGGTGTATCTCCGCCGTCATCACCGAATAAGTCGTCAAAATTACATCAAATTCCTGCTGTCCGGGGAAATCCATTTTGCGGCCTTCACCGTAATAAGCCGTGAAACTCAGGTTCGGGGCGTACCTGGCGATCTCCGTCTGCCAGTTGAAAAGCAGGGAAGCCGGCACTACGACCAGGCTGGTAGAACCCGGGACCCTTTCTTTCCGGATGAGTAAATAAGCGATCACCTGGATGGTTTTTCCAAGCCCCATATCGTCGGCAAGACAAGCGCCGAAGCCGAGATCAGCCATAAAAGTCAGCCATTTGACGCCTTCATACTGGTAATCGCGAAGCTCTCCCCTGAAGCCGGCGGGGAGCTGAACGGCCGGGATTTCATCCAGGTTGCCCAGTGTGTCGGCAAGCAGCAGGATATCGGCCCTGGCAGAAGGGGAAAGATAGGCTTCCGGGTATATGTCGCGGATCTCGCCAAAGTGCTGACGGAGTGTCCTGACCGTTTCACCATGAACAGCCCCTATACGGAAATAACCGGCCAGCTTTTCCAGCCATTCCTGCGGAAGGATACCCGTAGTACCATCGGCCAGCGGGATATAACGGCTTTTGTTCCTTACCGAAGTGAAAAGCTGCCGAAGCGGTACAACTTCTTCACCGAAACGCACCTCAGCCTTCGTCTCAAACCAGTCGATCCCGCTGACAACCGTCACCGTGACTTTTGCCTGGTATTCATTCAGCCTGTTATTCCGGATCTTATTAAAACCGAGGATCCTGATCCCCTGTTTCCGCCACTCTTCAAATGTTCTCAGGAACCAGTCTTCATCAAGGAACTTTAATTTGTGAAGGTAGACATAGTCCTGCCCCGCCTGCTCTGCGAATCCCGGGTGCGCCAGCATGAGGGAGGTAGCAAATTCCAATTCCGTCCTGTTCTCCCTTTCCACCTTGAAGGGCCTTCCTTCATGGTCTACCATATAGAGTACCCTGGGCGACAATACCGGCAGCTCCACGTGGCCGTACTGCACAACCGGCGTCAGGTGGACGTACTGTCCCGCGTCGTCGAGATAGAGAATTTTCCGCGGCGGATAATCAAGTCCCAGTTCTTTCTTCTGCTTTTTACCCGCCGTTTTTAAATAGGTGTAGGTCACCCGGGTATAATTTTCTACGCGTTCAAGGACTTCCTTACGGAAGACTTCATACCTGCTCCGGTGGAGCACGATTTTATTCCTGTGCCTTTGCAGGTACTCCAGGAGCTCTTTAAACCCGTCGCGCTCAATGAGATGAAGCCTGTTGCCCGCCAGCAGGAAATTCCCGCAGCGCAGCCTGGTTTCCAGCAAATCGAACGACTTTCCCTCTATCGTCAGCACACCCTTTATTTCAAAAAACTCCCCGGCTTCGTGCACAGTCAGCGACATTTCCATCTCTCTCGAAACCATCTCCACCAGCCTCAATGCCTGCGGCACGATCGATTCGCTGATACTGAAATTATGGATGTATACAGGCAGCCGGTCAGGGTTTTTCAGCAGCCAGTAAAAAGCCTGCCGGTCTGTAACCTGGCCGGCGGAGCGGTGCTGATCCTGGAATTTCGCTACGGCCCCGTAAAATTTCAGGTGGTCGGTCGTTTCCGCCTCCAGCAGGAGATCGACGGCATGAACCGGACGTACCGGGCCTCTCAGGTTCCCGCCGGCGGTTGAAAAAGCTTCGAAAATACCGAGCTGGAAATTATCCTGGAACCGGCTCTGCGTCCAGACCAGGATTTTGATGGCGTCTTCGTTCCATTCGGGCAGAACAGGCTTTGCCGGTGTAAGCTCGGAAGCCAGAAGGTGCAGGTTTTCTTCGTCGCAGGCCTGGAGATGCTCATTCCTGGGCTTCACGACGGGCCGGTTGTCCCAGACCAGCTCAAACTCCTTTTCCAGCTCGGCCACGTCCTGAAACCCGTACTTTTCGCCGGTGATTTTAAACTGCTGCTCTCTTTTTTCACTGTCAAAAAAAACTCTCAGCTCCTGGTTTTCAAGCAGGTTGAGAACCGCCTGCACCTGGAAGACGCAAAGCTTTTTTGAAGGGCCGCCGCAACTGCAGCCGATATGAAGCCGCTTTTCTTCCTGGTGAATTGTAACAAGCGCCGAACTGACCGCAGAAGCAATCGAGAGAAGCGCTTCATTTACACGCGCCTCTGCTATTTCCGTTTTATGGCTGCGTCTTGTAAGCGACGATAATTCCGGCGGGAGGAATCTCAGCAGCTGGCCGTAAGACCAGCGGGAGAGATCGAAATCAGTAAAATCAAAGAAGTGCAGGTCAGACATCAACGATCACTTCACTTTTCCCCGCCGCTCCATTACTTCCCTCCAGGTAGTAAGGATAATCCCCTCTTCTTCGATTGTTTTCTTCAGGCGTGGATCGAGCATGGCCAGCAAATCTCCTTCGCGCGTAATACCGGAGCTGGAAATATGCCTGAAAACTTCGGTAGGATGGGTACAATGCATAATGACCATCGTAAGACCGGGTTGTATCTCTTCCTTCATCGCCCTGATGTATTTGTCGGCTTTATACCTCTGGAGCTTAGTCTTGCTTATCCTGTCGGCATTTTCCGGCACCCATCCATAGCTCGTATTATGAAGGTCGTCCAGAACCGGCAGGCCTGCATCCCATAAGGTCTTCCCCAACTTCCTGATCATATCCAGCGCCTCGCCTTCAAGCCGCTCATCCACCTTTATCAGGGTATTATGACCGCCGGGAAGCATCACCGGTATTTTTTCCTCTATACCTACCTTTATGTAGCGCTGCAAAAATTCCGGGGTTGCAAACAATGTCCCCATGTGGGAGTCCATGTGCGTAGGTTCAAACCCCATAGTCCGCGCTCTTTCCAGTTGCGCCCTGATCTCCGTCTCCACATGCCCGGCAGAGCCGTTTTTCACCACGTCCTTCACCGAAGGCCAGAGCGCACCTTCCAGGTCTACAAGACTTCTTACCATCGGCTTTCCCGCGAGTGGCCCCCACCTGTATTGCGCCCACTCCGAAGTCAGGGTGAGATGAAGCCCCGCGTCGATATCTTTGTTTTCTTTCAGGAAATGTACAAATCCCGGTACCCACCCGCAGGGCATCATCACGCTCACCGAATTGGCCACACCCTCCTTCAGTGCGCGCTCCGTTCCCAGGTTAGAGTCATACGACATACCGGCATCGTCAATATGAAGAATGACTACCTTCTTTCCTTTGGGAAATCCCAGCCTCTCGGCGTAGGTCATGGACAAATCCTGGGAATATCCCGGCACGCTTAAGACAAGAGCGAGCAGAATTAATAAATTTCTCATAAAACAAGTTCTGTTACTGCAAACTAAATACTATTAATACTCATGGTGCTCCGCTTTATACTACCGATCGGCCGCACCGTTGTAAAGCGCTTCTTTTACTTCCTTCAGAAACACCGGCACTTTCCCGAACGGATCTCCCGGACCCAGCGTTTCAACCGGGAGATAGCCGCGGTACCCCGATGCATATATAAGACTGAACAGCCTTTTAAGATCTGTTTTTTCCTCTTTCCCGCCGGGATAAACATTTTCCTTTATCTGCCAGTTGACTGCATAAGGTATACAGCGGGCTATTTCTTCATAGGGGTCCGGTCCGTGGAAGCTCCCGATATCCAGGATCAGCCCAAACCAGGGAGAGTTTACCTTTTTAAGTATTTCAATAGTCTGGTCAGCGTTGAGCAGGAAATCGTTATGATTCTGAACCGCTACTATAACACCGTTCTTTTTCCCGAATTCGACGCATTGAAGTATCTCGCCTGCCATACGGTCGAGCACAGCCTCTCTGCCCGCACCCTGGTGTTTATCATTCCCTGAAAAAATACGGATCACCGGCGCCCCGATTTTGGAAGCAGCCACTATCCACTTCCTGATCCTCCTGATATCCTCTTCCCTTCTCGCGCCGTCAGGATGGGTAAAATCATTCCTGACACCGGTCCCGCTGATATCGACCCCCAACCTGAAAGCCTTGCGTTTGAGCTCGTAAAGATATTCATCAGGCGGTACTTCCGGATACCCGGGAAAGTAGTAGCCTGTCAGGTCGACACCGTCGATATCGTGATCGGCGCAGAACTCCAGGAGGTCTGTCAGCGTCATACGGCCGTCTGACAGGGGCTTGTGGAAGGAATAGGCATTGATGCTGACCTTGAGCTTTCTTTTTTGAAGGGGAGCCATACTTCCGGCTTTGACACCGTGCCTGACGCTCAGCGATGTGATAGAGAGGGCTCCCCAGATCCTGAGCCATTCCCTTCTGGAAAAAGAATGAAATGCCATTTAAATTCCTGCTTATTGATTGTATAAAAATAGGAAATCCTGTTGCAAAGCAAGGCAAACCGGGCTAAAAATCGGATATTTGTATACCTAAAACTTTTTGACCAGAAGAAATGGCAAACCATACGGTTATGGATAGTAAAGACAAAATCCACACAACCAATTATACAGATACTTTCATCGAGGTTGCTGAAGATTATTCGGCTGCCGAAAGTAAAATACCGGTGCAGAAAGGAGAAAAAAAGAGCGTTGCGCAGCAGCAGTACGAGCTGATCGCAGGCCATCCCTACGAATTCACATCAGACGATGTGCTGTTCCGGGTATTCGCCGACCGGAACGGGATAAAAAAACCGGACTACGAAAATACCCGGAAGAAGTTCTTTTCCAAAGGACAACCCTGCTTCCGCGCTTCTCCCCTCACCAAAACCCACGGGTTCGGCGTACATGCAGATCAAAACGGGAAAATTGCTATCTACGGCGTCGAATCCTCAAAGTACAGGGATTTCATAAACAACCCGGAAATCAGGAAAGTAAAAGCAATGCGCACTTCAAAAAAATAACTATGTATCTGCTTCACGGAAAACTGACCGCCAAAAGCGGGCATCACGACAAACTTGCGGAAATCCTGATCCGGGCATCTGAAGCTGTTTCCAAGGCTCCCGGCTGCAGGCTGTATGCTATCGGCAAAGATGAAAAAACCCCCGACAGCGTGTATGTAACTGAAATATGGGAAAGCCGGGAACACCACGACGACTCCCTGAAAGGAGATGAAGTGCTTACCCTGATCCGGGAAGCAATGCCGCTTCTCTCCGGGATGCCGGAAAAGGGCCAGGAGCTGGAAATACTGGGCGGGTTCGGAGTGTGAACGTTTACTAAATCAGAAGAACCTGTTACTCAATAAATTGACATTCTCCCTGTTTAGTGATTATATTTGAGGAAGCCGGCAATGAAGGCTAAAAACCTTAACCTTATTATTCTATTTTCCTGCAAAACACTATGACAGAATTCGATGCCCCCGTACCAAGCTCTTCCAACACGGTAGTAGAAGAAGGGAAAACCACCGCTCTCATCGCTTACCTCACCATTATCGGCCTGGTGATAGCGCTCGTTCTCAACAACGATAAAAAGAACAGCTTTGCCTCTTTTCACATCAGGCAGTCGCTGGGCATCATGCTGACGGGCCTCGCTGTCGGGCTGGTCAGCTGGATACCTTTCCTGGGATGGCTGCTGGGCTTCGCGGCTTTTTTTGTTTTGGTTTACCTATGGATTTCAGGCCTTCTCTATGCCATCAATGGCAAGGAAAAAGTAGTACCTATCCTGGGAGACAAATACCAGGAGTGGCTGAAGGGGATCTGACATATCGGGATAAGATAGGATACTTAGGATTCTTATCTTTAAACGACAGCGTGTAACAGCTGCCGGAAGAATCTCCGCACCCGGAAGTTTGGGTCACATCGACGTATTGGAAATCCTGCTGGTACAGCCAACGGAAGTACAGGTTGCCGTATAGGCTCAGGGTGCGTTACCGTCTAAGAACACCTTTTCTATCAGTTGATAATTGCCGCTCGCACGAAGGGGGTAAGATGACAAATGGCCAAAATTTACGCCTGAACCAGGGCTGCATTTCGGATTTAATTTTTAGTAATATAGCAGTGGGCTAATATATATAGGGCACTTCTCAAAACAGCTCTCCCGTCCGCGGCCGGGGCATGATACCCAGGTGCCGGTAAGTCTTTTCGGTAGCCTCGCGCCCCCTCGATGTACGTTTCAGAAAGCCTTCCTGGATCAGGAACGGCTCGTATACTTCTTCTATCGTTTCAGCCTCTTCACCGCAGGCAGTAGCGATAGTAGATAACCCTACAGGACCGCCTTTGAATTTTTCGACAATGGTCGACAAAATACGGTTGTCCATTTCATCCAGCCCGTTCTGATCAACGTCCAGAGCGTTCAGCGCCATCTGGGCGATCTCCATGGTAATAACGCCTGTCCCTTTCACTTCGGCAAAATCACGTGTCCGCCGGAGCAGGTTATTGGCAATACGGGGAGTCCCCCTGCTTCGCCGCGCCAGCTCGAACGCCGCTTCGTCGTCTATCCCGGTCTTTAAAATGCGGGCAGAACGCTTCACGATAGACGCCAGCAGCCGGGCGTCGTAGTATTCCAGCCGGGCGTTGATCCCAAACCTCGCGCGAAGGGGCGACGTCAGCATCCCGGCCCGGGTAGTGGCGCCGATCAGCGTAAACGGGTTTAACCCGATCTGTATGCTGCGGGCGTTCGGACCCGTATCCAGCACAATATCGATTTTATAGTCTTCCATCGCAGAGTACAGGTATTCCTCTACAACGGGGTTCAGCCGGTGTATCTCGTCTATAAAAAGAACATCAAATTCCTGTAAATTGGTGAGCAGCCCGGCAAGATCGCTCGGCTTGTCGAGCACCGGCCCCGAAGATATTTTTATATTGGCCGACAGCTCGTTGGCGATGATATAAGACAGGGTTGTTTTTCCTAATCCGGGAGGGCCGTGCAGCAATACGTGATCGAGGGCGTCGCCGCGCCGCCTGGCGGCTTCTACAAACACCTTGAGATTCTCCAGCACCTTGTCCTGGCCGGTAAAATCAGAAAAAGACAACGGACGCAACGCCCGTTCTATTTCTCCTTCCGCAGTACCACCGGAAGTATTCTTCTCACCCGTTAGATAATCCTTTCTCATAGGCCAAAGTTAAGGAAAAAGCAACTACCTCACTACCGTTACCGATCCCCTCACTTTATACTTCGGCCGTTGCGGGTAATCCGAGCTCCGGTAAGTTGCCACGTAAGCATATACCCCCGGCTGTACTTTTACATCTTTATAGCGCCCGTCCCATTTGTGATCCAGGTTGGAAGACGCGAAGATCACTTCGCCCCACCTGTTGTATATCTTGAGGTCGAAGTCCGTAAGGTAAAGCCCTATAATGTCCAGCACATCATTAATGCCGTTTCCATCGGGAGAGAAAGCCGACGGGATCACCAGTCGCGGCTCGCACTTATCCAGCACCTCGGTAGTTTTTTCTATGGTACAGCCTTCGGCATTTGTTACCATAACGGTATAGGCTCCCAATTGGGTGACGGTTATCTGCTGCGATGAATCTGCGACCTGCGGCCAATAATAGAGGTAACCCGGCCTGCCCGTGGGCTTAAGGGTAACCGAAGGATCGGGTTCGTCCATGCAAAGCCCGTATTCTTCAGGCAGACCGACAGCCGGCTTAGGCGCCTGTCTGACCACGATCTCGTCCTCTCCTTTACAGCCGTTTTCGGTATTGAATGCCGTCAGCTTATAAGTTCCTGCTTCGGTAACGGTGATAGTATGGGTAGTTTCACCTGTGCTCCACAGGTAACTGTTATGCGGAAAGTCTACCGCCAGCGGGGCCAGCTCGACCGCGTCATCCTCGCACTTCGCTACGTCAGGACCGAGATCTGCCAGGTTGTTCATGATCATACCGACTACTATCGGCTTCATCGTAAACGTACACCCCCCTGCGTCCCGCGCCAGCATACTGTATACACCGCGCGGCAGACCGGCCACCGTATCGGCACGCCCCAGCTCGGCCCCCGCTTCATTATACCATACGTATTCGCTCGGGTTACCGCTCACGACCTGGAATGCGATCTGGCCGCCTTCAGGATCGGTACACGAGGCGTCCGTCACGACCGGTCTCAGGTTCAGGTTATTGGCGGGCGACCTCAGGTGCAGCGTAGTATCGGCGACACAGGCATCGTCATAACCGGACATCCGCAGCGTATAGGCCCCCTCTCTCCTGTCGAGCAGCACGCTTCCCGTTCCCAGGGAAGCCCCTGAGACATCGCTCCAGGCAAATATGTAATCCGGAATTGTGCCCGGAGTAATATTTCTGATCGTAATGACGCCATCGCTGGTAGTGCAGCCGGTGGGCCCCGTCAATTCGGCGGTAATCCTGGGCTTGGGTCTCTCAACCACCTGGATGGTATCCCTGTTGACACACTCATTCGCGTCTTTTGCCTCCACCCAATAGGTACCGGGCTGAGTTACGGTCAGATCGCGGGAAGTTTCCCCGTTGCTCCACAAAAACTCTCTCCACGACTGCCCGGGAGTGCTTACCGTAATGGAGCTGTCGCGGCACATGGCCAGGTCCGGGCCCAGATCGAGAGGCGGCGGACGTCTCATCACAACACTCACCGTATCAATAAATAAACACTCTGCAAGCGGGTCATTCCACATAAAGAGCAGAAAGTCGCCTCCGGGCGGGTAGACCGTATGCACCCGATCACGGCTTACGATCCGGTTAAGCCTCGTATCGACCCAAACATAGTTTTTTGCATCGACGGTGGGGTTGAGCTTATATTCGTTGGCGCATATTTCGATGTACCGCTCCAGGCCGGATTCCTCCGGCACGTCAAAAATCTCGATTTCCTGGGTAAAAAGCGTATCGAGACATTTGTTGGAGGCCAATAAGGTAACCTTATAAATCCCGGGCGCGGTATAAGTATGCGTTACTTCGGTTTCTTTCCCGGTCATGCCAGTACCATCCCCGAAATCCCAGGTATAGTTATCTTCTATCGGATCGCAAAGCGGCGATGCCGTAAAATTAGTAGGTTCGTTGACGCAAAACCCCTCGGCACTGAAACCGGGACCGTCGCTCGGGTTCGTAAAATTCTGTACGAAGTTGGGCAGCCCTAGCTGGCTGTGCTTCCCGCCCAGCCTGACTCCTTCCCGCTCGTATTCCAGCCTGCTCAGTATCCTCGTCGTATCGTTGGGCTCGCCGATTACTGCCAGGTATTCCGATCCCTGGATGGCCATATAGATTTTACCATTGGGAGCAGCCTGCAGCGATCCGAAAATAAGGGTCCGCGAGCTGTCTATGGTCATGGCCGAAGCCACGATGAGACTGTCGTCGGCCGCATTAAGATCATATTGGACCAGCTTCGAATCCGTGCCGCTGCCTCCCATAAAGGTGACATACAGCTTTGTATTATCGGTAGAAAATTCAACACCGTAGGCCGTAGGCGGCGAAGGGCCGAGGTCAAGGGTCCGGGTATGCGACATGCTCCCGTCCTGGTCATTGAAACCGAACAGGTCTACATAGTTGCGGTCGGGGCCCGGCACTACTACTGCCAGCTGTCGCTGACCGGTGGAATCGGCTGCTGAAAACTTCATCTGCCCTTCTCCCCGGTTTTCAGTATCGTGACTTAAGCCTCCGTCGAAGGTCGCGACCTCGACAAGCCCCGCTGTTGTAGCATGGAAGATCCGGAAAGTATTGCTGCCATAATCATGACTGATCGTCCAGTAAGTGGTATCCTGGTCGTTGCGGGAAGAAACCAGCCGTTCGGTGGCATTTCCGTGCAAAACCCGGTTCTGCTCTATGATAGCCCCTTTGCCGTTCTCACGCCGCATATCCACCACACTCACGGTCAGGACCTTTTCGGTTGCGCTGATCGAAGTAGTCGTAAACACGTTGTAGAGGTATTCGCAGCCCCGGCAGGTAGGCTGGGGTACAATCAGCACCGACTGGGTCGCATCCTGGCTTCCCCGCAAATCGTCGCAAGTCCCCTCAAAACAGGGCATTTTATCGCCGTCGGCATTGTAAATAGTAATCCCGTCGGAATAAAACAGCAGCTCACCTTTAGAATTAGATATGACGGACGTACCTTCTTTTGTATCCAGTTTCCCGTCGGTAAGAGGAGCCGGATCCCCGCCCTGGAAGTCCAGCCCGGCGCCGTTCCCGAAATACCACTTGGCCCCCTCGTTGCCGGAGGGCTCCATACAAAGCTTCACATTGATCATATTCTGGATCCGGCAACCATTGGGCATGATAGCTTCCACAGAATAACACCCTGAGCTGTCTACCTGCAGCACCTGCGTCGTATCTCCTTTCGGGTACCAGATGAACCTGGCGCCGGAAGGTGCGCCGCCGGGATAGGGATCCAGCTCTATGGTCTGGCCGGGACAAATAGTGGTGTCCGTCCGCCAGTTCTGAAAATCCTGCGGAAGCTCCCCAACTTCCACGAGCTGGCTAACGGTTTCGGAACCGCCCCCCTGGAGTGTCCTGGTAAGCATTACGGTATAATTCCCGGGCGACATGTATGAATGGACCTCATTCCGCGCATCCCCTGTTTGCCCGTCGCCGAAACTCCACTGCCAGCCGGTAGCGCTCACTACCGTATCGGCAAACGTCACCCCGTCGCCGTCGCATGCAGGATTCCCCATACAGGGGTTCTTCACCACGAAGCCGTTCTGGGCGTGCAGCCTGCTCCCCCAACCTGACAGGAAGGAAATCAGGACTACTATTACCAGGAAACTGCTTCTATGGGTACCGCTCATCAGGTGCTTCTCCTCCTCTTGAATTAATTCCGGGTTTAAGCCGGGTAGTTGGCCATATATCTAAACGAAAAACGGCTCTTGAAATTTTAGATATTTTTATCTGCTAAAATACCTTAATTTTGAATCATATTACGTTGATTGTATACAAATTGTGGCAATGCACCCCTATCAATAAGAGAAGTATTCAGGCTTGAAGAGATGACTGGACAGAACATCAGATAGGACATTTATGAAAAAAATTTGGCTTTCATTTTTTATATTGATTCTTTTTAGCCAGAAAAGTTGGACGCAGGATCCGCAATTTTCCCAGTTTTACGCAAATCCCCTGTATCTAAACCCTGCCATGGCGGGCGGTGCCCTTGAAACCAGGGCAACGCTCAACTACCGGAATCAATGGCCTTCCCTTTCGGCGAACTTCATTACGACGACCTTCGGGCTGGACATGTTCCTGCCCAGCCTCAACAGCGGTCTCGGTTTCCTGGTCACGACCGACAGTCAGGGAGCAGGCAATATCAAATCTACCGAGCTTGGGCTGCAGTATTCCTACCAGGTTCAGCTAGATGAAGAAAATTTCCTGAGAATGGGGCTCCAGGGCACCATGGCAACCCGTAAGCTCGATTATTTCGGCCTTACCTTCGGAGACCAGTTTTCCCCGGACGGCTACCTGCAGAACCCTGCGACCGGCGATCCTGTCGCCCAGGGAACGCCTTCCATATTCTATGCCGACTTTTCATCGGGATTGATGGCTTATTCGGACTGGTATTGGGCCGGGGTGTCCGTCCATCATATGAACAGGCCCGACCAGGCATTTTCCAACCTGGAAATTGCCCGGCTTCCGATGAAAACCAGCTTCCATGCCGGGCTGCGCATCCCGTTCGCCGGATATACGTTCCTGGGGAATGAAATTGACATAGAAAAAACCATTTCTCCTGCCATCATGTATAAGAAACAGGGGAAATATGACCAGCTCGACGTAGGTATGTACGTCACTTATGCGCCATTGACTTTCGGGGCATGGTACCGCGGCCTGCCTATCAAACGCTATAATATCAATATCAATAACCACGAGGCGCTTATCCTGCTGCTGGGCTACCGTCAGGATAAATTTTCGATAGGCTACAGCTACGATGCCACCATTTCTACCCTGGGGTTCAGCAGCGGCGGAGCTCATGAGATCTCGCTCAGCTACCTGTTTGAAAACTTCCCGCCAAGGAAAAAGCCCATCAAAAGGAAGATGAAGGAATTATCCTGTCCGAAGTTTTGAATTTCTGGTCCTCCGGGTTGAAACCCGGAGCAATTTACCCGGGAGGGGTAATTCAGGGCGTAGCCGTAATTTTCCAGAGACCCCGGAGCTGGCCGGGTATATAGCCTGTTGCTTCGTCGTCCGGGTATTTCTCTTTGATTTCCGCAAGCGTAGCAGCCTCTATGTCTTTCCCGGGGGCGCCATGGCATTGCAGACAGGTGGGCATTGCAAGTAAAATGGGCTTGTAATATACGGCCCGGCCGCTTTCATCTTCCAGCAGGTAGTGAGGCTGAACGCTGCCGCTTTGCAGACTGTCCTGTATCTTCCGGAAAAGGGCTATCTCACGCTCTCCCGAAAGCGCATTGGCACTGTTCCTCGCTTTATCGGTTACACGCTGAATGGTAACAGCATTTTTATACGCAATGGAATCCGTTAGCGGCATCGCCCGGAGATTGCAAAAAGCAACGGCATGCGCCGCGCCTCCTTTTGCAATAGCGCCCGATACGTTTTGCAACAACGTTTTTTGCGCCAGCAACGAAAGACTGTCGCCCAATGCTATAAACGCTTCCTTGTCGTTGTCGACCGTTTCCGCAGCCTGTTTTTCTGACGAACTACAGGAAGAGAAAGCCAAACCGGTCATTATGATCAAAAAAGCCTGCACAAGGGCGGAGGGAAATCTATGTTTCATTTTTCTACAAAAGTGTAGTGGGACATACATAATCGCTTAAAGGAAACTTACCCGATTCCTTGATCGCCTTGAAGCCGCCTTTAACGTCTACCAGCTTGTCATAGCCCCTGGCCTTTAAAATAGACGCAAAAATCATGGAACGGTATCCGCCTGCGCAATGGACGTAGTAGACTTTGTCCTTATCTACTTTCCCGATCTCCTCATTGATGTAATCCAGCGGTACATTACCGGCGCCGATCACATGCTCCGAGCTGTATTCGCTGTTTTTCCGCACATCCAACAGAGCGGTCCCTTCCCCGGAATGGAAATACCCGGCCAGTTCTTCCGCCGTAATGGAAGCGATCATATCTACTTCACGCCCCTCCTTTTTCCAGGTTTCGAAGCCTCCGTCAAGATAACCGATCGTGTGATCGTATCCTACCCTCGCCAGCCTTGTTACCACCTCTTCTTCCCTCCCCGGATCAGTGACCAGTAAAAGCGACTGCTTCACATCGGGGATCAGCGCTCCCACCCAGGGCGCAAAGCTGCCGTCCACACCGATATTAATGGAGTTCGGGATAAAACCCTGCGCAAATCTCTCAGCAGGACGGGTATCCAGTATCAAAGCCGATAACTGGTTGGCAGCTTCTTCAAACGCTTCCGGCGACAACCCCCGCAATCCCCTGTCGAGCACCTGGTCTATGCTTTCATACCCATGTATATTCATCCTGACATTTTCCGGGAAATAAGCCGGAGGAGGCATCAGCCCTTCCGTTACCTTCGCGACAAACTCCTCCTTACCCATAGGCTGCAATGCATAATTCGTGGCTTTCTGATGGCCGAGCGTGTCAGTAGTCTCCTTGCTCATATTCTTGCCGCAGGCCGACCCCGCCCCATGCGCAGGATATACGATGATGTCATCTGCAAGCGGCATAATTTTGGAGTGCAGGGAATCATACAAATGCCCGGCGAGCTTATCCTGAGTCAGGTCAGCCACTACCTTTTGTGCCAGGTCGGGGCGGCCTACATCCCCGATAAACAGTGTATCGCCCGTAAAAATACCTACGTCCTTCCCTTTCTCATCGCGAAGCAGGAAGCAGGTGCTCTCCATCGTGTGGCCGGGCGTATGCAGCACCTTGACGGATACATCTCCGATCCTGAGTATTTCACCATCTTCGGCAATATACGCGTCAAAGCCCGGCCGGGCGGTAGGGCCGTATACGATCGTTGCACCGGTTTGTCGCGCCAGGTCGAGATGACCGCTTACAAAATCGGCATGAAAATGTGTTTCCAGGACATACCTGATCTTCACCCCGTCCTTCTCCGCTCTTTTCAGGTATGGACCTACCTCTCTCAGCGGGTCTATGATGGCCGCCTCTCCGTTGCTGGCTATGTAGTAAGCGCCCTGAGCGAGACACCCTGTATAGATCTGTTCAACTTTCATGATTGAGATCTCTTTGATTTACAAATTCTAAAATACAATTTTTTAGCGAGTGGATAAGCCTTACGGCAGTATTCCTGCCATCTCCGAAATGATGACATATACACCCATGACAAGCACCATCCAGCCAAAAAGCTTTTTCAGCTTTTCGCCGTCTATCTTCCCGGAGAGGGCGTTTCCTGCAAATATACCTCCTACGGCCAGCGCAGTGACCAGCAGCAGGATCCGGTAATCGATGTGCACTACGCCGGCGTTCAGGTCGCCTGCAAAACCTATCAGAGACTTGGCCGCTATGATGAGCAGAGAAGTACCTACTGCCTTTTTCATAGTCAGTTTACTCAGCGCAACCAGTGCAGGGATAATCAAAAATCCTCCTCCGGCTCCTACCAGGCCGGTCAGCAAGCCTACCAGGATCCCTTCCAGCAATATGAGCGGATAATTGAAATGCTGGCTTTCGTCGTCACTGCAATCAACACACTCCTTTCCCTTTATCATGGACACGGAAGCGACTATCATAATGATCCCGAAAAGCACCATCAGGGTGAGCGAACGTGTAATCTCCATCTCACCGCTGCGCCATATTGTTTCCGGGATGGCAGGAACCAGGTATTTCCTGGTCAGGAATACTGAAAAAATGGAAGGAATCCCGAATACTACGGCTGTTCTGAAACTGACCAGGTTTTGCCTGATTTTAGGAAAAGCCCCGATAAGGCTCGTAAGGCCTACAATAAACAACGAATAAGCAGTTGCATTGACCGGCGCTATTCCGAAAAGGTATACCAGGACGGGAACCATCAGGATGGAACCACCTCCGCCTACCAGTCCCAGAAAAATTCCTACTATAAAAGATGCGAGGTAGCCTGCAAATTCCATTTATGCCGATTCTTATTGCCTTATTCAAAAACTCCCGACAAAAGTGGGGTAAAAAAATGGCAATGTCTGTGACATTGGTTACACAGTAGAATTAAAGCCGGCCCGGGCTCTGCTTATCCGCAACCGACGGTCATCCGGCCCAGTTTTCCCGGTCCAGACTCCGGTAATGAATAGCCTCCGCCAGGTGCTCGATTTTGATCTCAGCGCTCTCTGCCAGGTCGGCTATGGTCCTGGATACCTTCAGGATACGATCGTATGCGCGTGCCGACAACCCCAGGCGGTTCATAGCCGTTCTCAGCAGAATCCTCCCCGGCTCGCCTATCCCGCATACTTCCTTTACCATTTCGGACGACATCATCGCATTTGAATATATCCCGGGATTCGCCTTATAGCGTTCGGTCTGTCTTTCCCTGGCCCGGATCACCCTTTCCCTTATCTCGCTGCTGCTCTCCGACTTCCTTACAGACGAGATCTGGTCGAAAGAAACGGGCGTTACCTCTACATGCAGGTCAATCCGGTCGAGAAGCGGCCCGCTGACCTTATTAAGGTATTTTTGTACGATCCCAGGCCCGCAGACACATTCCTTATCGGGATGGTTGTAGTACCCGCACGGACAGGGATTCATGCTGGCAATAAGCATAAAATTCGACGGAAATTCAACCGCCATCCGGGCCCGCGAAATACTTACTTTCCGCTCTTCGAGAGGCTGCCTCATCACTTCCAGCACTGTGCGCTTGAATTCGGGAAGCTCATCGAGGAAAAGTACGCCGTTGTGCGCCAGGGAAATTTCACCCGGCTGCGGAAAGCTGCCGCCTCCCACCAGCGCCGCATCAGAGATCGAATGATGAGGAGACCGGAAAGGCCTTCTCGAAATCAGGGACGAATGGACAGCCAGCTTCCCGGCTACTGAATGTATTTTGGTAGCCTCTAGCGCCTCGTGAAGCGTAAGGGGCGGCAAGATACCGGGGATCCTTTTGGCAAGCATCGTTTTCCCGGAGCCGGGAGGCCCTATCATGATCACGTTATGCCCTCCGGCGGCCGCAATTTCCAGCGCCCGTTTGATGTTCTCCTGTCCCTGGACATGGGCAAAATCAGCATCATAATCGTTCTGACTGCTGTAAAACAGGTCTCTAGTATCGACCTGCAACGGCGGGATCTCCTTTTTCCCCTCCAGGAAATCTATCGCTTCCCTGACGGACTGTACCGGGATAACATCCAGCTGATTGACAATGGCTGCTTCATGCGCATTCTCCGAAGGAAGAATAAAACCCTTAAACCCCTGCTTTCTCGCCTCGACAGCAATAGGCAGTACTCCCTTTATCGGCCTCAGCGAACCGTCGAGAGACAGCTCCCCCATAACCACATAGTCCCTGAGGTTCCTGGCCGGGGTGATCTGGGCGGAGGATTCGAGCACGCACAGCGCTATCGGCAGGTCATAGGCAGAGCCCTCCTTTCGCAGATCGGCCGGAGCCATATTTACAACGATTTTCTGACGGGGCATCTTATAGCCCGAAAACTTCAGCGAAGCCTCTACCCGCTGCTGGCTTTCCTTCACAGCGCTGTCGGCAAGCCCTACCATAAAAAAACCGAGTCCCTGCGCGACGGTCACTTCCAGGGTAATCATGGTAGCATTTACCCCATAAACCGCGCTGCCGTAAGTTTTTGATAGCATAAGAATTCAAAAAAGTTAGTATGCACTTTATAACAGGAGCCGGCTCATTTAACTACCGCCGACTCGCAAATATAAGTAGGTATGATTCCGGTGCTTTTGATCCGCATATCCACCTCTTCCAGGCGGGTATTACCGGTAAGCACCAACGCGGTATCGAGCCCGAACTTATTCCCTCCCAATATGTCGGTATGCAGCGTATCGCCTACCATCAGGATATCGCTACGGCTTACTCCGGGATTGTTCTGAATATGCTGATAGGCAAAAATAAACATCTGTGCATCGGGTTTACCGAAACGCATGAACTGCTTTCCCACGATATCCTCGATCATTTTCGCGACCGCCCCGATAGCTATGGCCACTGTCTTCCTGCCCATCGGGTAGGTCTTGTCAGTATTGGCCACTATAACCGGGATCGTCCGCCTCCGGATCAGGTTGAGCGTTTTGTTCAGATCCGTATTCCAGTCGAAGCCCTCGTCGTCCATAAAAACCAGGGCGCGGATATCATCCATATTATCCGGATCGAGATCGGCTATCGACAATGCGTTAAGACCGGCCGTTTCCAGGTAGTGCGCAGAGTTCCGGGTACCGAGATAAGCCACAGTACCATTTTCGACCTTATACTGCAGGTACTCCCTGGCCAGCATGCCTGATGAAACGATAGCGTCGGGGCCTATGTCGTAGAGGCCTAACCTGTGGTATGATTCAGCAAGCTGCTCCGGGCTGCGCGAAGCATCATTAGTGAGGATGTAAAACTCCTTGCCGGTTTCTCTGAGGTACTCAAACGTCTTCTCAATTCCGGGAATAAGCGCATTGTATGTCTTCAATACCCCGAAAGCATCGAAAAAGAGTACCTTGTACCGGTCGATAGCTGTTCTGAAATCGGTTAATTCCAATGGAGTTATAAATATGAATTATGAATAACACATTATCACATTGCCTAATCACCTCATTGTCTAACTATCTTACTGAAGCACCTTCTCCTGTTTCTCGAGGAGTGAAAGCCCTTCCAGGAAAAGCGGGTCCCGCTCTATGGCATTGCCAACCACAATCAGGTCCGCGCCGGCATTCAAAGCCGCCGATGCCTTTTCGATCGTATCGATACCGCCGCCTACGATCAGGGGTATATCGACACCCTTGCTCACAGCCCGGATCATGTCTGCCGGGACAGGCCGCAGCGCACCGCTGCCTGCATCGAGGAATATGGTTTGTAAACCGAGCATTTCGCCGGCCATAGCCGTACACACTGCTATGTCCGGCTTATCTGCCGGGATCGGCAGCGTATTGCTTATATAGGAAACGGTCGTTGTCCTGCCGCTTTCAACCAGCATATAACCGGTAGGAATAATTTCCAGCCTGCTCCTTTTTAAAAGCGGCGCCGCGGTTACATGCTGCCCGATCAGCAATTCGGGATTCCTTCCGGAAATAAGGCTCAGCAACAGGATAGCATCGGCGCCGGGTTCAATATGAAGGCTATTGCCCGGGAAAAGAACGACCGGAACGCTGCAGCTCTCTTTTATTGTCTTTACAAGACGATCAAGACGGTAGTTGGTAATCAGGCTTCCGCCGATAAAAAAGAAGTCGACTCCGCATAAAACAGCCTTTTGAACAAAAGAAGGCAGGGTTTCCATTTCAACCTTATCCGGGTCGAGCAACACTGCCAGCGATTTTATTTTACTCCTCTTTCTTTCCAGGAGCCGGGCGACCAAATTATTCTTCACTTTCGATATTCGCTGATTTATCTGCTACCACAAAATCTTTGACCTTTTCTTTGGCCCAGCTCATAGCCACAGTCCACAAAATGCTCTGTATTGCGCCCGCCAACGGAATTCCTATCCCGGCTTTTCTTACCGGGCTCACATCCACCGCGCTATGCAACTCCTCGTCGTCGGCATCCGGCAGGACAAGATTAAGGAGCCCGTAAACGCCCAGGACCACACCGCCGATTATGGCTGCGCGCTTTCCGTATTCCGACAGGTCATTCTTGATACCGGACCATTGGTCGTCCAGCTTATCCTTATAAAGGTTCAGCCTCTCACTCAAGACTTCCTTTTCCTCTTCAGTACTGGAGGCGAAAGGGGGCGAAATTTTTGGTGCTCTCAGGTTCATGCGTGTATGCTCCGGATTCTTTTTCCTCAATATTTCTCAAAAATAACGAATCCTGCGAAATCTCAATCAGTAAACCCGGCTTTCGCTTCTAAAATGACGGGGTTCCGGAGTTATGCAGCCTCGTCTGGTTCATCATGCTAAAATATTTTTTCCAGTATCCAGCGGATAAATTTCAGGCAGGCCTCGCGGAAGCCCAGAAGCAGGATAAGCACCAGGGCAAAAAAACCAGCTATGATCAGGTATCCCGCAAATACGCTCTGCAGTAATGTATTTAAATAAATGGCCAGCAGCAGCAGCAGAAAAGTGATCAGGATAGCGACCGCTATCAAAATGAGCGCCGCATATACCAGCTTGAGTATTATCCTTTCGATATAGCTGCGCGTCTCGACTTCCAGCAGGTTAATGCGGGTTTCAATAAACTTGTAAAGTGTGTCTCTTAAGTCTTCGAACTGGTTTAGCATAGCCATCGTTATATTCTTTGTCTCGAGCCGGACCGCCTCCGGAAAACAGCTCAGTCTATAAAGATCCCCAGGAGCCAGGAGACCAGGGAGACCACAATGCTGAATAACAGCGCCGGAAAGAAGCCGGCCACCGTGAAACTGGGTACGATATAAGAGGTGAGATAAACGATAAACACGTTGATGACAAAATAAAAGATCCCCAACGTTATAATCGTGACCGGTAAGGCGAGTATCTGCAGCACCGGTTTCAGAAATGCATTCAGGAGCCCGAATACCACGGCTACTACTATAGCCTGCTGGGTACCAGGTACATTTACCCCGTCTATAATATTGACCGCAACCAGCACGCCTAAAGTTATAATCAGTAGTCTTATCAGTAATCTCATCGGGCTAAGGATTAATGTGATGGTCAGTCCCCCCGATAGCTACCGGCCATCGGGAGTGGCGATCCGGCGGCCGATAGCCGGGATCAGGACTTATGCCTGCTACGAAGTACGTCAATTACTTCATCTAAGTCAATATTTTTATGTTCCAGCAACACCAACAGGTGAAAAAGCAGGTCGGCCACTTCGTTTTTGAACAGCTCGTCATTGTTATCTTTCGCCTCTATGACAACCTCCACGGCCTCCTCTCCTACCTTCTGCGCCACCTTATTGATCCCCCTGGCAAAGAGCTTGCTGGTATAGGAAGCTTCGGAAGGTTCATTTTTCCTCTTCCGGATAATGTCCTTCTGGAGATAGCTGAGAAACAATGACTTCCCGTCATTTGTGCTTTCAAAACAGGTAGCGGCGCCGGTATGGCATACCGGACCTGCGGGCTCGGCTTTGATGAGCAGGGTATCCTGGTCGCAGTCTACCAGGGCCTCCTTTACAAAGAGGAAGTTACCCGAAGTCTCGCCCTTCACCCACAACCGCTGCTTGCTCCGGCTGAAAAAAGTAACCTTCCCCGACTCCAGGGTCTGTTTTAATGCCTCGGCATTCATATAGCCCAGCATAAGCACCTTCCCGGTCAGGCTGTCCTGTATGACGACCGGCAGCAGCCCGTCAGGCGATTTTGAAAAATTCAGGTTCATAATCCAATTGGGTTAACGTTCAGCGCGTGCGGCGCATGGGAATATTTCGTTCTGTAAGATAGTCTTTCAGCTCCGGGATCGCGATTTCACCAAAATGAAAAATACTGGCTGCCAGGGCGGCATCGGCCTTCCCTTCCGTAAATACTTCGCAGAAATGCTGCATGGTGCCGGCCCCTCCCGAAGCGATAACGGGAATACCCGCGCTCCCCGATACGGCAGCTGTCAGCTCAAGCGCAAACCCGGCCTTCGTACCGTCCGTATCCATAGACGTGAGCAGTATTTCGCCGGCACCCCTGTCCTCTACCTCCCGGGCCCAATCGAGCGTGCCTGCAGAAGTCGGCCTGCGCCCGCCGTGCGTATGGACAATGTGCTCGTATTTCCCCGGCGCTGTTTCGATGAAGCGCGTATCGATGGCCACCACGATGCACTGGCTGCCGAATTCCCTGCTCAGCTCATCGATCAGTCCCGGCTCGCGCACAGCGGCAGAATTGACGGATATCTTGTCTGCCCCGGCATGCAGCAAGGCCGAAACATCCCTTACCGACGAAATTCCGCCTCCCACGGTAAAAGGAATATTAACACTTTGAGCCACTTTGGTAACCAGCTCCAGGAAGGTTCCGCGCCTTTCTACCGTTGCGGTGATGTCGAGGTAGACCAGCTCATCGGCGCCCTGGTCGGCGTACAGCCGGCCGAGCTCTACCGCATCGCCGGCATCCCTCAGGTTGACAAAATTGACTCCTTTCACCGTGCGTCCGTCTTTTACATCCAGACAGGGAATAATCCGCTTGGTAAGCATATCCGTTATGTATTTTGTACTTCAAACAGCCCGAGCTCTTTTAAAGTCACTCGTCCTTCGTATATCGCCTTTCCCACTATGATCCCGAATACCTGCTGTTCTGCCAGCGCTTCTATGTCCGCCATACCGCTCACTCCCCCGCTGGCAATGATATTCAGGCCGGGACATTTTTCCTGAAGATTCCTGTAAAGCTCCAGGGATGGTCCCTGCAGCAGTCCGTCCTTTGCAACATCGGTGCTGATGGTATACTTCACTCCTTTGGCTACATATTCTTCCACAAAATCGTAAACCCACAGCGAAGTTCCTTCTTCCCATCCGCCTACCGCCACCTTTTCATTCCGGGCGTCGGCTCCCAGGATAATGCGGTCTCCGCCGTATTGCGCCAGCCAGCTTTCAAATAACCCGGGATTCTTTACAGCAATGCTCCCCCCGGTCACCTGCTTTGCACCGCAGTCCCAGGCTATGCCGAGGTCTTTGTCCGACTGCACGCCGCCCCCGAAATCGATGTGAAGGCCGGTTTTTCCGGCTAATGTCTCGAGCACTTTCCAGTTGACCACTTTCCCGGCTTTGGCGCCGTCAAGATCTACAAGATGGAGCCTTTTCAATCCCGCATCCTCGAATTGCTGCGCAACTTCCAGCGGGTTTTCGTTGTAAATTTTCTTCCGGGCGTAGTCTCCCTGTGTAAGCCTTACACATTTCCCGTCGATCAGATCTATAGCAGGTATAATAAACATGGCATTGTAAATTCTTTGATTAGACTCACAGTTTCAGGAAGCGTTCCAGTATTTTCTGACCCGCATCCCCGCTGATCTCGCAGTGAAACTGGGCAGCGTAGAAATTATCTTTCTGAAGCAGGGCGCTGAAAGGCACGATATAGTCGCAGGTAGCTACCGTGTGCTCACATACCGGGGCCATATAGCTGTGTACAAAATAAACATAGGCGTTCTCAGGCAACCCCCCGGTAAGCGGTGTCTTGTAGTCAAAAATGCTATTCCACCCCATATGAGGGACCTTAAAGCCTTCCTGCTGCGGAAAACGTTTCACGTCCGCATCAAAAATCCCCATACAGGAAGTATCGCCCTCTTCGGAATACCTGCACATCAGCTGCATGCCGACGCAAGTACCGAGCACAGGCTGCCGGAGCGACGGGATAAGACGGTCCAGCCCTTTTTCTTTCAGGTAGGCCATGGCGGAGCTTGCCTCTCCCACTCCCGGGAAGATCACCTTATCGGCTCCCCTGATCTCTTCTTCCGAGTCTGTATAGGAGTAAGAGACCCCCAGCCGGTCGAGCGCGTACATCACCGACCGGACATTACCCGCGTTGTACTTTATGATTACCGTATTCATTATTACAATAAAAACGAAGGAACCCGACTCTTCTCAGAACCGGGCTCCAGGAATGATTATGATCTTTATCTCTCTGCCGGATACAAAATCATAAAACCTGCAGTCCGAGCCCCGGGCCGGACAGATGGTCGGTTTCATGATGATATGGAACTCTATGTTTCATTGCCGCAAAGCTATGTAAAATTTACCTAATTTTGCCGCTCGAAAACCTTTAGTTTTTGCAAAGATGATGTGTAAGGAGAACGTAATACTATTGCTGGTTTCGATGCTGGTCCTGGCCGGGTGCGGGAAAAATGACAAAAAAGAGGTCGACGTATCAGGCATCACGGTGTCGATGCCTGTAGAGCGACTGGAGGAACAGCTTTTTGCCTGTAGCACTGAGGCCGAAGTTTTGGACTTTCTCAATAAATATCCCTCGCTCGCAATGCTTTATTTCCCGGATCTGTCCGTGGAAAAACCGCTGCTTGCCGCCAAACTCTACCAGAATATCTCCAATCCTGCTTTGAGAAGTTTCAAAAGCCAGCTCGATTCGGTTTTCGCAGGGTTCGACAAATCCGTGGCTCTCCCTCTTGAAAATGCTTTCCGGCACCTGAAGTATTACTATCCCGAGGCTCAGGTGCCAAGGATACAGACAATGGTAACAGGCTTCCTGGGAAGCGATCTTTTCATTTCGGATTCACTGATCATTATCGGCCTGGACTATTTCGGGGGGCCCGGCGTCAGGTTCCGCCCGGATGTACACAACTACCAGCTGCCCCGTTACCAGAAGGAATACATTGCCCCTTCGATCATGTTTTTTGAAGCGCAGAAGTACAACCGGCTAAACCCGGAAGACAGGACCCTCCTTGGCGATATGGTCTGGTACGGCAAGAATTTCGAATTTGTAAGGCACATGATGCCGGCAACCCCCGACAGCCTCATACTGGGCTTTTCGCAGGAGGATCTCTCAAAAGCCAATGTCTCGCAGAAGGAGATCTGGGCACACCTGACGACAAACAAGCTCCTGTACGAAAACCTTGAGCTGAAAAAGCAGAAATACGTAGGTGAGCGTCCCGTCACTTTTGAAATCGGCGAAGACGTGCCCGGCGGTATCGGACGCTGGGTAGGATGGCGTATTGTAAGCAGGTTCTTCACAGAGCATCCCGACCAGACGCTCCAGCAGGTAATGGCTAACGACAACGCGCGGGCGATCCTCACCGAATCGGGGTACAAAGGGCAGCGGGACGACCGGTAGTACGGCCGTCGCCCGAGACAAAAAATCACTATGGCTAAAAAAAGAGAATTTAAAGAAGATACGCCTGACGACAGCGAAGTATCTTTTTTCGCGACAAAGCCCATCCGAAGCGACGGGCTGAAAAAGACGTTAAAAATCTTTCGCTATACACTGCCCTATAGAAATATCTTCCTGCTGGGTTTTGTTTTCCTGATACTGGCTACAGGCACTTCGCTTGTGTTCCCGAAAGCCGTCGGAGAGATAGTGGAGGTATTGCAGGACAGCAGCAAATATACTCTGAACCAAATCATCGGGTTTCTTTTCGGCATCCTGGTGCTTCAGGCTGTCTTTTCTTTTTTCAGGATCTTCCTTTTTACCAGGGTGAGCGAGAGAGCGATGGCGGATGTCCGCAAAGACCTCTATTCAAAGATCATCTGCCTTCCCATCACATTCTTTGAAACCAACCGGGTAGGCGAGCTGACCAGTCGCGTCACTTCCGACGTGTCTTACCTCGACAGTGTGCTTTCGTTTACCCTTGCAGAGTTTTTCCGCCAGGGCGCCACGCTCATTATCGGTACCGCGTTCCTGCTCTATACCTCGGCCAAGCTTACGCTTTTCATGCTGGCTACTTTCCCTTTCCTGGTATTTGCCGCTGTTTTTTTTGGACGTTATATCAGGCGTCTTTCCAGGCATGCGCAGACCGAGCTTGCGAAGGCCAATGTAGTCGTTGAGGAAACCTTCCAGAATGTGCACACCGTCAAGGCGTTTACCAACGAATCGCTGGAGATCAAACGGTACGGATCATCTCTCGACCGCGTAGTTTCGCTTCTGCTCGAAGCTGCAACCTACCGCGGTTTTTTCGTATCGTTCCTTATCCTGGTCATGTTCGGCGGGATAGTGTGTATTGTGTGGTTCGGAGCTAACCTCATCCAGGCCGGCGAGCTTAGCATATCCGCCCTGTTTACTTTTGTGATTTATACAGCCTATATAGGCGGCGCGCTCAACAGCCTCGGCGATATATATGCGCAGATCAACCGTACAATCGGCGCATCAGAAAGGGTCCTGGAAATACTGGAAGAAGAGCCCGAGCTTGACCCGGGTGCAAACCGGGGCGATCTCCGCCAACCCGTAACGGGCAGCATCGTTTATGATAACGTGTGCTTTTCCTACCCTTCGCGTAAAGATGTGAGAGTGCTGAAGGGGATCAATATGACAATCCGCCCCGGCGAACGGATCGCCCTGGTCGGCCATAGCGGCGCGGGAAAATCTACGATCATCCAGTTGCTCATGCGTTTCTATGAAACAGACAGCGGCGCTATACGGATCGACGGTAAACCGGTATCGGACTTCAACCTGCACGAGCTGAGAAAAAACATTGCTATTGTCCCCCAGGAAGTCATACTTTTCGGCGGCACCATCCTCGAAAACATCTCGTACGGAAAACCGGGAGCTTCCTTCGAAGAGATCTATTCGGCAGCCCGGAAAGCCAATGCGCTGCAATTCATCGAATCCTTCCCCGAAAAGTTCGATACGGTTGTGGGCGAGAGGGGTATCAAGCTTTCGGGCGGACAACGGCAGCGCATCGCCATTGCCAGGGCAATCCTGAAGGACCCCAAGATCCTGATCCTCGACGAAGCAACCAGCTCGCTAGATGCCGAATCGGAAAAACTCGTCCAGGAGGCGCTGAACGAGCTGATGAAAGACAGGACCACCCTGGTCATAGCCCACCGGCTCGCCACCATCAACAAAGTAGATAAGATATATGTCATACGCGACGGCGTTATCGCGGAGAGCGGAACCCATACACAGCTTACTGCAATAGAAAACGGCCTCTACGCCAACCTGATCAGGCTGCAATTCGAAGCCGTAACCGAAGGCCGTGAAAACGAAGATTTATTAAGTACCGATTCCCTTTGAAAAATCACTTTATAACCCAGCAGAAAACAGCAGCGGATAAAAAGGCCGATGCACAGAAAAAAGTCAATTTCTATTCCTTGCTAAGGCTGTCCGGTTTTGCGGCGGTAGTCGTTTCAATATGGCTCTGGACCAACCAGGGCGGGAATATATGGCCCCTTGTCAGCCTGACTGCAGTAGTTGTTTTCATGGCCCTGATGCGCATCCAGCAATCGGCCCAGCGACGGCTGCGGTTTTATCAGAATATCCTGTCGGTCAACCTCGATGAAGAGAAAAGACTGGATTACGAGTTTATACGGGACGACACAGGAGACATTTACAAAGACAGCCTGCACTTCTATTCGGGAGACCTGGACATATTCGGCAAACATTCTCTTTACAGGCTGCTGAACCGTACTCAAACTGCTCTCGGCAGCGCAAGGCTCGCACACTGGCTTGCTAACCCGGCTCCCCTGGAAACCATCCTGGAAAGGCAGCAGGCATTGGCCGAAAGCCGCGGGCATTACGAATGGCGGCAAAACTGGCAGGCTACCGCCCTGCTGCATAAAAATGCGACCCAGCATATCGGGGCGCTCGACACCTGGGTCAAAACGCCGGTCGACCCTACACTTTTAAAAGGGCTTAAGTGGAAATGGTGGGCAGTTATTACAGGCCTGCTTTTAACAGGCTGGGCGTCGGGCCTTCTCCCTTTGTGGCCCCTGGGCTTCAGCCTTGGCGTACACATCCTTATATTGAGACGGTACGCAAACCATATCCGGCAGCTTACAGACCAGACGCTCAATATCGGGTCTACGCTCGTGGCCTATGCCGACCTGATGGCGCTGGCGGGCAGCCAGTCTTTTAAAGGTAAATGGTGGTCGCAGCAGCTGCATAGCGCCCACGAAGCCGAAGGCGCATTCCGGCAGCTCGGAAGCTGGTTCAGCCGGCTCGACTTCAGAGCCAATGCCTACTTTTCACTATTTGTCGGTATCCCTTCCATGTGGGACCTGATCTGTCTCGACGCGCTCGAAAAATGGAAAGAGAAGTACAGGGACCGTTTCCCGGAGTGGCTGGACTCACTGGCAAATATCGAAGCGCTTAACAGCCTTGCGGGCCATGCCTTTGCCAACCCGGAGCAGGTAGTTCCTGAAGTTCACTGGGGAAAAGAGCTGGAAATTACCTGTAAAGCGGTCGGCCACCCGCTGATCCCGGCCGGGAAAAGGGTTTGCAATGACTTCGTAATCTCCGGCTATGGTCAGACTATACTGATCACAGGCTCCAATATGTCAGGCAAGAGTACTTTCCTGAGGACAATAGGGATCAACCTGGTATTGGCGCAGGCCGGCGGCGTAGTACAGGCAGAAAGCATGTCCTGCACGCTGATGCAGGTATTTACCAGTATGCGTACCCAGGATTCGCTGGAAGAAAACACTTCTTCCTTTTATGCGGAGCTGAAGCGCCTCAAACAACTGATCGGGCTGGCCGAGCAGGAAAACAGGATACCGGTTTTCTATCTCCTGGATGAAATCCTGAAAGGCACCAACTCGGCAGACCGGCACCGCGGCGCCGCAGCGCTGATCAGGCAGCTGCATCCTCTCAATGCTTCCGGGCTGGTATCCACGCATGACCTCGAACTCGGCAGCTGGGGCGACAGCCAGCCGTATGTCCGTAATTTCAACTTCCGCTCGGATCTTTCAAATGGTCAGATCACTTTCGACTACAAGCTTAACGAGGGCACCTGCTCCAGCTTTAATGCGTCTGAGCTGATGCGGATGATGGGCATTAAAGTGGATGCCGATAGTGAGAATTAGCCTCTGCGTGTCTTTTTAATTTTCCAAACTGACACAAAAAAATAAAAACATGTCGAGATATATCGCCGCTATTGACCAGGGTACTACCAGCACACGCTGTATTCTTTTTGACAGGAAAGGGAATATTGTTTCAACGAGCCAGAAAGAACACGAGCAGATATATCCCCGGCCGGGCTGGGTTGAGCACAACCCGGAAGAAATACTCGAAAATTCGTTTGAAGTAGTAGCTATAGCCCGTATAAAGGCGTCTGCCTCCGCGCACGATATTGCAGCCATAGGGATCACTAACCAGCGGGAAACTACGGTTGTCTGGAATAAACGCACCGGCAAACCCTACTACAACGCCCTGGTATGGCAGGACACCAGGACCGAAGACTACGTGACTGCGCTCGAAAAAGAAGGCGGGCCCGACCAGTTCAGGGCAGTTACCGGCCTGCCGGTCGCTACCTATTTCAGCGGGTTGAAAATCAAATGGCTGCTGGAAAATGTCGAAGGGCTGAGAGCGGATGCTGAAAAAGGCGAGGCGCTTTTCGGCAATATAGACACCTTCCTCATCTGGCATTTTACGGGCGGATCCAAAGGAGGGATCCATGTGACCGACGTTACAAACGCGAGCAGAACGCAGCTTATGAACCTTCATACGCTGCAGTGGGATAATGCAATGCTGGAGCAATTCGGAATTCCGGAAGCAATGCTCCCGGTCATCAGAAGCAGCAGCGAGGTTTACGGCTACATGAAATCCGAAGTGCTGCCCGACGTTCCTATTGCCGGAGATCTCGGAGACCAGCATGCCGCGTTGGTCGGACAGGTATGCTTTAACCCCGGCATGGCCAAAAATACCTACGGGACCGGCTGCTTTATGGTGCTGAATACAGGCAATGACCTG
Source organism: Spirosomataceae bacterium (assembly GCA_037191015.1). GTDB lineage: Bacteria > Bacteroidota > Bacteroidia > Cytophagales > Spirosomataceae > Ravibacter. Next base: position 442,558 of record JBBCKD010000010.1, on the reverse strand, counting down.
AAGATCTCCAAAAACGGCCTTCTTACAACGGTTTCCTATCAATTCGGCGACCAGCCTGCACAATATGCGCTGGAGGGAAGTATCGCGATAGGCGGAGCCCTGGTCCAGTGGCTGAGGGATAACCTCGGGCTGATCAAAGACAGCAAGGAAATCGAGGCCCTGGCAAGAACGGTCGAAGACAATGGCGGCGCCTACTTTGTCCCGGCGTTTTCCGGCCTTTACGCCCCTTACTGGCGAAGTGATGCGCGCGGAGTCATTGCAGGGCTCACCCGTTTTGTCAATAAAGGACATATTGCACGGGCCGTGCTCGAAGCAACCGCCTACCAGACACTGGATGTGGTGAGGGCCATGGAACAGGATTCCGGTATCCCGCTTACCAACCTGCGGGTCGACGGGGGGATGGTCGCCAATGAGCTCCTGATGCAATTCCAGGCCGATATGCTCGATGTGCAGGTGATCGCCCCGAAAGTAACGGAGACCACCGCGCTCGGAGCCGCTTATGCCGCAGGCCTCGCGGTCGGCTTCTGGAACAGCATCGACGACCTGAAAGCAAACTGGGAAGCCGGGGCGGTCTATAAAGCCGACATGGACAATGCTACCAGGATAAAGCTCTACAAAGGATGGAAAAAGGCGATCACCAAGTCGCTGGACTGGATATAAAGATTGTTGTTAATGTGTTAATGTGTTAATGTGTTAATGTTAAATAAAAAAATCAGCGTACTAGCTATCCCGATAGCTATCGGGACACATCATCACATTAACACATCATCACATCGTCTCATTATCTGATTCTCATGAAACAACTCCTGCTTTTTTTCCTGATCTTTTTCGCTGCTCCGCTGACGGGCATTTCACAAAAACCGATCACGTATCTCAGCTACAACATCCTCGAAGGCTTAAAAAATGATTCGACATTAAAGGCTGACTTTGTAAGCTGGGTAAAAGATATCGGTCCGGATATCGTCGCCTTCCAGGAAACCAACAAATTTACCCAGAAAACCCTGGAAGAATTCGCGGCTCGGTATGACCATCACTACGCGATCCTGGCCAAAGAGCCGGGTTACCCGGTGGCGCTCACGTCCAAATACCCGATTGTGAATGTCCAGAAAGTGCTCGACAATATGTGGCATGGCTATATTTATGCCAACGTGCTGGACTACCATGTCTTTGTATTGCACCTCTCACCTCATAACCAGGAAAAGCGCAACAGGGAAATCGCCCAGATCATCGCCCACGCCAAACTCCTGCCGCCTGATGCAAAGATCATCTTCTCCGGCGATTTCAACGCGGTATCCGAAACTGATAAGGCCCGATACACCGACGCGCTGGTCAGGTCGATGCAGGAGCGCGAAACGAAAGAGGCCCATATCCGCAATCTCAAAAACGGACAGATCGACTACGGTGTCATCGGTCAGATGACAAAAGCCGGGTATACGGACGCCTTTTACAAAATTCACAAGACATTCAAGCATAGCATCCCGACGAAACAGTATGCTTCCGAATCCGGACGCCGGATCGACTTCGTGTTCACTTCCCGGAACCTCGCCGGGAAGATCATTTCCGCGGATATTATCCACGATCGTTATACGGACTATCTTTCCGACCACTACCCGGTCGTAGTAAAGTTCCTTCCATGAGTATAACCGCTCTTTCCGGTCAGAGACCGGAAAGAAGATCAGCTTTTATCAGGTCGAAGACCTGAAATCGCTCTCCCGTCGTCAGGAGACGAGGGAGAGCAAGGACTTTACTTCCAACCTCCTCCCAGCGCCCGGTAAGCACCCACCATAGCGCTCAACTGCTGCATTTTGGTTTCGACCAGCTCAAATCTCGATTCTATGGCGTCGCGCTGCGTGAGCAGTACTTCGGTATAATCGGCGCGGGCCGACCCGAAAAGCCGGTTTGAAATGGCAACAGACTCGTTGAGCGTATCCACTTCTTTCGACTTCATGTCGTAGCTCTTTTCCAGGTTATCGATCTTCGATACCTGGTTGGCAACTTCCGTAAATGCATTCAGCACCGTTTGCTCGTATTGGTAGATCGCCTGGATCTGGCGTGCATTCGCATTGAGGTATTCAGCCCGTATCGCCTTTTTGTTTACGATAGGGCCTACCATATCGCCTACCAGGGTCGAGAAAAGGGAGGCCGGCAGCTTAGCCAGGTAAACCGGGTCAAACGCCTGTATGCCGAAGTTGGCCGACAAGCCCAGGGATGGGTAAAAGGCCGCGCGGGCTACCTGGATATCAAGCTTTGCGGCAGCCAGCTCCTGTTCCGCCCGGCGGATATCCGCCCGGTTGCCAAGGAGCTCCGCCGGGGTCCCGATATGGACTTTTGCGGGCGTAAGCTCTGAAAAGCTGCGGTGATCCCGCTCGACCGGCCGGGGGAACCGCCCGACCAGGAGGTTGATGCGGTTCTCGGTCTCGACAATACGCTGACGGATCTCAAACTGCATGCTCTGCGTATTCAGCAGCTGCGCCTCAAATCTTTTCACAGCCAGCTCGGTCACCCGGGTAGCTTCCTTCTGAAGCCTTACCATTCTCAGCGCATTTTGCTGGATCCCGATATTCTGCTCCACTATCAACAACTGGTTGTCAAGCGCCAGCAGCTCGTAATAGGAGGTAGCGATCTCGCCGACCAGGTTGGTAACCATAAAGTTCCTCCCCTCTACCGACGCCAGGTAGCGATACATGGCAGCCTTCCTTGCATTCCTCAGCTTATGCCATATGTCTGCTTCCCAGCGGGCATAGGCGCCCAGCTTAAAATCGCCCAGGGGCTCCGGCATTTCCTTTCCGGGCTTGATGTCGGTAGTTGCCTCGCTGGCGCCGAGCTGCGTATAACGGGCCGCTTTTTCCACGCCCATTCCTCCGCCGAGGGTCACAAAAGGAAGATACTCCCCTTTCCGGGCTTCAATTTCATTTTCCGACATCCCGATTTCCTGCAGGATGATGTTCAGCTCCTGGTTATTGGCAAGGGCGGAATCTATCAAAGCTGCGAGGTTTGCATCATTGAAAAACTCCCGCCAGCCTGCGGTCGCCGTGCTCGTTGAATCGCTTTTGCTGTTAAAAGCAGCAGGCAGCTCCTGTTTTTGAGCTTTTTGTACCAGTATGGGCGTGCTGCAGGCAAAGAGGTAAAGCGCCGTACATACCAGGCTCACCCCGGTTATTATTTTCTTACTATTCATTGTCGGTGCTCTCTTCGGTATATGGAAACTTATCGATCGTATGAACAAATTCTTCGGTAAGCGAGGTATCGCCTTCGTTCCGGATCAGGCTGCGCCCTTCGGCCAGCTTGCCGAAGAAGTAGTACAGTCCCGGGATCACGATCACCCCGAAAACCGTCCCGAAGAGCATCCCTCCCAGAGCGCTGGCACCGATTGTACGGTTCCCGATCGCACCGGCGCCGTGGGAAAGTACCAGCGGTATCAACCCGGCTATGAAAGCGAAGGAGGTCATCAGGATAGGACGAAAACGTACTTTAGCGCCTTCTATGGCGGCTTCAAGCACGGTAGCCCCTTCATGATGCTTCTGCATGGCAAATTCGACGATAAGCACCGCGTTCTTGCCCAGCAATCCTACCAGCATCACCAGCCCCACCTGCGCATAGATGTCGTTGGCGAGCCCCATGACCTTGATCAGGAAGAAGGAGCCGAAAATACCGGCGGGCAGGGATAGGATAACGGCGAGCGGGATAATAAAGCTCTCATACTGCGACGCAAGGACGATATAGACGAATATGAGGACCACTATGAAAATGTAGATCGCCTCGTTGCCCCGCACTACCTCGTCTTTCGAAAGGCCTGCCCAGTCGATGTCATATCCTCTCGGGAGCGTTTTGGCCGCTACTTCCTGTACCGCCGCGATCGCTTCCCCACTGCTGTAACCCTGGGCCGGCTGGCCCCGTATCGACGCGGTATTATACATGTTGTAGCGGTTGATCTCGTTGGCTCCCTGCGATTTGACAATTTTCATAAAAGAAGAAAACGGGACCATTTCATCGCGGTTATTCTTTACGTACAGCTTCAGGATGTCCTCCGGCAGCGCCCTGAATTCGGGCGAAGCCTGTACGAATACTTTGAAAAACCGCTGGAATTTGATGAACCCCAGCTCATAGCTGCTCCCGATGAGGATAGATAGGGTATTCATGGCATTCCCGATAGAGACGCCTTTCTGCATAGCCAGCTCATTGTCGATCCGCAGCTCGTACTGCGGGTACTTGGCGCTGAAAAAGGTAAACAGCCCCGAAAGCTCCTTCCGCTTGCGCAGCTCTTCCATAAACTCGTCGTTTACTCTCTCGAGCTCATGGTAGTCCCCGCTATTGGTCTTATCCAGCAGTTGAAGCGCGAAACCTCCTGCCGCGCCATAGCCCGGAACCGCCGGAGGATCAAAAAACTCGATCGTAGCCCCCGGTATCACCCTTGATTTTTCTTCGAGCTCATGGATAATTTCCGTCACTGTATGATGGCGCTCGTCCCAGGGCTTCAGGTTGATCAGGCAGGTACCGGCGTTGGAACCGCGCCCCTCGGTAAGCACCTCATAGCCGGCAAGGGCCGTCACCGACTCGATCCCGTCGACCTTTTCGGCGATAGCCTGGAGCTTCCGCGAAATATCGTTCGTACGCTCGAGGGTAGACCCGGGCGGGGTCTGGACCACCGCATAGATCATCCCCTGGTCTTCGCTGGGGATAAACCCCGACGGGAGCCGGAGGTTGATACCGAATATCCCGAAGCTGAAAGCCAGCAGCATACCAAACGTCAGAACCCTGCGGTTGACAATGAGGCGGAGCAACCCTACATATTTCCCGGTGAGCTTTTCAAACCACCTGTTGAAGCTGTCGAGGGCACGGTTCATCCAGGTTTTCTTCCTTGGCTGACCATGCGTATTTTTCAGGATCATGGCGCAGAGCACCGGCGTAAGCGTAAGGGCCACCACCCCGGAGATGATGATCGAGCTGGCCATCGTAATGGAAAACTGGCGGTAGAAGATCCCTACCGGGCCGGTCATGAACGCGACGGGAATAAACACTGCCGTCATCATGAGGGTGATGGCGATTACGGCGCCGCTGATCTCGCCCAGCACTTTCCGGACCGCGACGTACGGCGATACGTTTTCCTCCTCCATTTTGGTATGGACCGCCTCCACCACCACGATCGCATTGTCTACCACGATCCCTATCGCCAATACCAGCGCAAAAAGCGTGATCATATTGATCGTAAGGCCGAATAGCTGCATGCAGGCAAATGATCCTACCAGTGAGACGGGGACTGCCAGGATCGGGATCAGCGTAGAGCGCCAGTCGCCGAGGAAGACAAACACCACCAGCGCCACGAGGATAAATGCGTCGCGGAGCGTATGGATCACATTGTCGGTAGAGGCATTCAAAAAGCTCGAAACATCGTAGCTGATCTTGTAGTCCATACCCTGCGGGAAGTCCTTTTTGAGCTCTGTCAGCTTACTTTTGACGTTTTCGATCACCTCAGTCGCGTTGCTTCCGTAGGTCTGCTTCAGCACGATCGCCGCCGAGGGCAGGTCATTCAGGTTGGAGTATATATCGTAGTACTCGCTCCCCAGCTCGATGTTGGCGACATCCCGGAGGCGCAGGTTCTCCCCGTTGGAATTCGACCTCAGGATCACGTTATTGTACTGCTCCACATTGCTGAACCGGCCTTCATAGGTCAGCACATATTCGAGCGCCTCGGCCCTTTTGCCGTCGCTGCGCCCTATCCGTCCCGGCGAGCCGATCACGCTCTGGTCGTCGAGGGCTTCCATGATCTCATCGACCGAAATGTTGTAGGCACGCATCCGGTCGGGCTTCAGCCAGATACGCATGGCATACTGGCGGCTTCCCAGCATGCTGGCCTGCCCGATCCCGCTGATCCGCTGCAATTCAGGCAGCATATTGACCCCCGCATAATTGAAGAGGAACTTCATATCCGATTTCGGGTCGGTGCTGTACAGGTTGACGTACATCAGCATGCTCGGGATCACCCTGTTGACGATGACGCCCTCGCGTTGCACGAGCAGGGGGAGCCTGTTCAATACCTGGGCTATGCGCGTGTTGACGTTGACCACGGCCTGGTCGGGGTCGGTGCCCAGGTCAAAAACGATCTGGATATTGGACTCGCCGGCGCTGGTGGCATCGGAAGTCATATACTTCATACCCGGTACGCCGTTGACCGCCTGCTCGAGCGGGATAAGGACCGATTCGGTCAATACCTCGGCGCTTGCGCCCGGGTACGAGGCCCTGACGATGACCATCGGGGGCGATATTTCAGGGAATTGGGACGTGGGCAGGTTTCTCATTGCCAGCAGTCCCACAAAAACAATTGCGAACGAGATCAGGATTGCGAATACCGGTCTCTGTATGAAATTACTAAACATCTTTTACCTGGATTGGGGTTCACCACATTATTCGGAGTATACTTTCAGCCCGGCGATTACGGTCTCCGGTTTCTCATAGTCGAAGTGAATTTTTTCATTCTCCTTCACTTTCCGTATACCCTCCAGCAGAATTTTATCCTCTGTAGAAAGCCCCTCGGTAATGACGTACAAGTCGGGCATTTCAGCTCCGATGCTGATCTCACGCGTATGGACTACGTTGTCCTTGTCAACCACGAATACAAATTTTTTCTCAAGCACTTCGAATGTAGCTTTCTGAGGTATGATCAGGGCTTTTTTCAGCGGCGCCTCTACCAGCACGTTACCGGTCTGTCCATGGCGGAGCAGTCCTTTCGGATTCGGAAAAGTGGCTCTGAAAGCGATGTTGCCGGTTTCGTTATTGAAATCTGCCTCTATTGTCTCCACGATGCCGGGGTATTCAAACAGCTTATGATTGGCCATCATTAGCTTCACCTTCTCCCCCCCGCTCTGGCCCGAGCGCATTTTGTAATCAAGGTATTCTGCTTCCGGCACATTGAAGTACACCCACATCCTGCTGTTGTCCGACAAGGTAGTCAGCAGGTCCCCTTCGTCTACCAGGCTGCCCAGCCGGACCTGGAACTGGTCCATTATCCCGTCGAAAGGAGCCTTTATTTCAGTAAATGCGAGATGTACGTCGGCAAGCGCCAGCTCGGCCTTTGCTTTATCCAGCCTGGCTTTGGCGAGCGCCAGCTCATTCCGGGAAACGACGTTGCTGTCGGCAAGCGATTTGGTATTCAGGTATTCGATTTCCGCAAAGCCGGCTTCTGCTTTTGCCTTCTGCTGCTCCGCCTCCAGTATCATAGGCATGATCTGGAACATGAGCTGTCCTTTTCTCACGAACTGTCCTTCGTCTACAAAGATCTTATGCAGGTATCCTCTCTCCAGCGTCCGCAGCTCGATATGGCTGACAGACCTTATCTGGCTGACATATTCCCTGGTAACAATAGTGTCCTTTTCCAGGGGGCTTGTCACCAGTAATTTTATAGCTGATTCTTCCTCCTCGTTTTTTGATTCACAACCGATATTAAAGAGCAGGGCAAATGATGCCACTGCCACGAAAACACTCTTCATGACAACTGGTATTGGTTAAAAAAGTACTTGGATTAACGGTACATCAGGGTACATACCAGACCCGTGGTTTCATTTCGAAACCGGCCTGTCATACTATACGACATGGAATCCGTAACACCTGATGGCTGGTAAATACCGTGAATCAGATCAGGAGAGACTCGAAGAGAATGTATTTGTGTGAAAACTGGTAGGGTAGGTAGTTTTTTCCTTTAAAGGGTATGTTAATTTTCCCGGAAGAATAAGCCAGCGACAGAAAACCGGGAGCAAGGTAGAGAAAGCCGTGTTTCTGCTCTTTACCCTGGAATTCGGTTTCCTGGTGGTCTACCTCGCTTTCCTCCGCGAAGATCGCTTCATGAAAAGCATGTTTTAATATTGCTAACGTCTGCCCGACCTCGGGGATGTCCTGACAAACTCTGAAGGTTCTGCCAGGCAGGCAAGCCGCGATCGCGGTATCATTTTCAGTGTCGGATACTCTCTCAGCAGGGGCTGCAATTCCTGCCAGGAAAAGAAGCACTGATAAGAATATGTATTTCTCCAACACCTTCATTAAGTTATATTTTTTGGTAAAAAAAACCAGGAATATTCTGTAACCCGCCTGAAGCCTGACTGCGTATACACTCACCCCGATCAGCCGCACTATTATAGAAACAAAAATAAAAGATTTCTATTAGCCTATTCTGTATTTGCCACAAATTATGTGAAAAAATTCTTTTTGCTCAAATAAAACAGGTCAATAATTTTGAATAAACAAGGTTTACAAGAATTAAAATTGCTTGATCTTTTGATATTTTATAACTTTTTTAATTTCAGGCTGTCAGACTCCCCCTTTCAATCACTTATCTCCACCGCATTGTACCGCTCAAATACCTGCACCGAAAAGTACAATCAGCCGCCGGCTGCCTCGTTCCGGATGCGGTCGCAGGCTTCTACCAGGCAGGTCATATCGTGATAAAATTTCAGGGTATCGATTCCGGCGCCGTCTTCCATCCCGGACTGGCTGCACAGGGAAAAGAAACGAAGCGAACGGAGGGTACCTTCTATATTCAGGTATCGGTCGTCTTCAAAAAAGCGCACCAGCACATCAACAGGGTTGATTTGAGCATGACCGGGAAGTGCCCCCGGGCAGGATTCAGTTGCCGGGCTTTCGTTACTGCCACCGGCCGGTGGAGCTGCAGGAACACCGGCCCAGCTTTTGACCCCGGCAAGAAGCCGACCCAGCCGGTCGAGTGTTTCGACCACTTCGACCGGCTCGCCCGCGTTATAATAATAGCGCCCGCCGTAGGCAAGCAGAATATTAAAAAGCGTTGTTTTAAAAGAGCCCGAATCTGTCGCGTCAAAAAAAGCGCGGATTTCTTCCATGAGCTCGCGGGAAACGGAACCGGTCTCATCTCGTCGCGAATAATCAGGTGCAGGCTTCATAATGGTGAAATTCTGGTGACGTTCTGCCAGCGAATTTCCGACGATCATTATTTCTGTTCCACACCTGCGGAGACGTTCATTATCCCGAAGAAATTATTTAAACGTTTACATCGGGATAAATATCCCGGGCTGCAGGATCAGGCGGGATTATCTCCCCGGTTCTCCAGGGACCTGATACGCTCCTCCAGGTCCTGGTAAAGCTGGTACAACTGGTGGCGCTCACCGGAGAAGCCAAAAGAGAAAAGCGCCCTGGCTTTCCAAACCGAGGAAATTTCGGCTGCAGATATGTCGACAGGACCATAATCGCTGTTGTCGGCAAAAGCCTGAAGAGTGCCTCTTTCCTTCAGCCTGTTCGTAATCCTCCTGATGATAACACCCTGCCCTGTGATCACGACATACACATGGCCGGTTTGTATCCGCCGATAATCTTCCGGCGCGACCAGCTCCGCTATCAGCATGGATTTGATCGAGAGCGTCGGCTCCATGCTGTTTTCTATTACCGTAAAACCGGCATAATCGCGGCCTCCCGGCAACATCCGCGCCGGCAGGTAGAAAAAGGATTCGACCAGGTGCTCGCACCCTTCGAAAATCCCGTCCCAGCCGGCCGCCTGGCGGGAGGCAATCACGCGGACAACGGATTTAGGCCCTTTCATAATACTGTATCCGACCGGCATATCCTCGGTTACGAAAGAGCTCCCGCTGCGCGAATGGGCTTCCTGCCGGAACATCGTCCCTGACCCGGTTATAAGCCACTCGACATCCAGCTCCGGGTAATTGGAGAAAATTTTCACCAATATTTCCAAACCTACTGTCTTCCCGTTCCTGATCGGCTTGTAGATAGCTCCTTTTGATACTCCGATTTTAGCTTCAAATGAGGTAGGGGTTTCGCCAACACTTGCAATGAACTGGCTTAATCTTTCAGAAAACATAGTCATATAAAATTTTCCTCAAATCTACTTTGATATCGAAAATTTTCATTCGATATTTGCTGTATAGCTGTATTCGTCCTTAACAAAGGTGAAGCATTTTAGTGACAAACACAAAGTGCACAGTTCCAGATACTATACAAAAAAATCGCCTTATGATCGTTTCTTCATGCACCAAACCATCGCATCACGGCCGGAATCTCAAGCGTTTCAGGGAAATGCTGGGCATTAAGCAGGAGGCCCTCGCCTATGAGTTGGGCGATACATGGTCTCAAAAGCGCGTATCGCTGCTTGAACAAAAAGAAATAATCCCTAGCGAGACCCTGGAATATATCGCCGGGGTACTCCAGGTACCTTCTAAAGCCATCCTGGATTTTGACGAAGAAACTGCTATTCAGAATCTCCGGAATCATTACGAAAATATCCCGGCATCTCCCGAAGACGCGGTACAGCCGTCCGTGGCACCCCGCCCGGAACCGGAAATCCGGGCGCAGGCGCAACATATCCCGGCGTTTCCGGCCTCTTTCAATCCGCTGGAAAAATGGGTAGCCGCGATGGAAGAAAATGAAAAGCTCTACGAACGCCTCCTTAAATCCGAACAGGAAAAGGTGCAAATGCTTCAGAAGCTGCTTGATTTGAGATAGCCGGCGGATTTCGGAAGTCAGCTGACAGCTATCTCAAATCAGCTGTCAGCTTCCAAAACCGACCGGCCGCTCAGGGAGCCGCCGTCGCTAATGCGCTTACAAATCTTCCTCTTCCGCAGGCGCCCGGTAAATAAGGTATAGGGCTTCCAATGCAGGCATCAGGTTTTCGAAGAAATAAAGCTGGGCCCCGGCTGAGGCGCCTACCGGGTGATCCCCTGCCGATACCGATGCAGTTAACATCTTCCACAGGTAAAACCGGCAGTTGCTCAGCGAATACTCTTCGCAAAACTCCTGCAGCACGCTGCCGGGATCAGCTACTTCCTCCGGCGACATCCATACCGGCCTGCCACCCTCGTCGTCTTCAGAATAGAATCTCATACCTAACCGGGTTAAAACCGGAAGTTGGCAAAGTCTGAGCTTCTAAACAATTCTGCTGGTTACGGAGCTTTAGATGCACTTTTCTTCACTGTTCTCACCCCGTATCTTTTCACCTGACGTATCCTGAGCTGGTTGTCGACCACCTCTACTCTTTTTAAATCCCGGAAACTGCCATCGGCGTCGTAAAAACCTATCATACAGGCAAGATCACCCCCGGCCTTTTTAACATCTACCCGCGGCTGATAACCAAAATTCGGAATATCCACACTATCCCTGACCTCCATCATCTTGTACCTGACAGCGACCCGGTAGCGAAACCTCAGCGGGGTTTCGTACAGTTTCACGGCAAATTCGAACTCGTTCAATTCGTCGGGAACTTTGACGGTATAAACCGCTGCCGGAGCGGCGCTCACCTTATCACGCTCCCGCGAAATGGTGTCGTTTACAATAACCCTTACTTCCTCCGGCGCCTCGTCCTTTCTCTCCGTCGTATCGCTGCAGGCTGCAAATACGCCTGCGACAGATAACAAGCTCAATAATATTCTCATATGTATAAAATGTTTTAGCCATCAGCTTTCAGGTACCAGCGTTTGTTTACCGGCTGCCTCTTACTGCTTCCGCTTCGCTTTCTCCCATACCGCACTTTGTTTTCCTGAAAAAAAACGAAAAATTCCTGCCAATACGGCGTAATTCATCATGCAAAAGTAATAAGGGATAAAAAATGCCCTGATTTTAACCGATCTCCGCTCCAACCACCACCCGAGCAGCGCCATCAGGTAAAACAGACCCTGACCCGCCAGCAGCAACCGGTAGACCAACTCAGGGCTCTCCAGGCAGATCCGGACGTTCAGTACAAACGCCAGGATCAATGCCAGCGGGGTGACCGTCCATCTTAATACCCGGTGGCTTATATACTGGAACGATAACACCGGGAACCGCAGAGGATTCAGCAAGGGCAGCAGGCGCAAAACAGATTGTATCCCCCCGGCAGCTATCCTCACTTTACGCTTGAGCTCCTCCGTTATACTTTCGGAAGCTTCTTCCACGGCATAGGCATCCGGCTCATATACAATGCGGTATCCCTGTCCGGCGATAAGCATTGAGATCATAAAGTCGTCAAGGATGGTATCTGCCGGAACGGGCCTGTAAAGCGGGCGCCGCACGCTGAACAGCTCTCCGGCGGCGCCTACGACCGAATAAAGCCCGGAATCCCACTTTTTCAGCTGCGATTCATATTTCCAGTAAAACCCTTCCCCTGCCGTAGCATCAGCTGAGCTATCCATGCTGACCCGCTTTTCCCCGGAAACTGCTCCGACGAGCGGATCGGCATAATGCCGCGCCATCAGGACCAGCGCCGATTGATTGAGAAATGTATTGGCGTCGGTAAACACTGCAATTTCGGAGCTGACAGTTTCCATAACCCGGTGAATGGCGTGGATCTTGCCTTTACGCTCAGGAGAGTGCATCAGCTCCAGCGCCGGGTATGAAGAAACAATCTGGGGCGTAAGGTCGGAAGAGCCGTCGGTCACGAATATAATACGAAGGCGATCTGCAGGGTAACGAAGCGCCAGGGTGTTCTGAATTTTCCTCTCTATGATATTTTCCTCGTTATACGCCGCAATAATAAGCGACATCGAGGGCAGCTGATCGTCTTCCCGGTAAAACAACTGCCGGCGAGGCCTGAGCAACCGCCTGAGCTTTACGAGAACGAACAGCAACATACCATACCCTAAAAAGGTGTAGAATACCAAACCGAGAGAGAACCAGAATAAAAACTTCATTCTTTTTTATACAGAATATGATTTTTTGCAAAGTCAGGAAACAGGAATGGGATACCCGGGATCGGCGCTATCCGAAGAATGGGTAAAATGCCAGCCGATAGCCCTGAACATAACGGGTATAAATTTGCGGTGCCCGTCAAGGACATAATGGATCATGCATGTAGGAACTACCACGGTTGCATAGTAAATACAAAATATCGTAAAAGTCACAGCGCCGGCATTTTTCCGTACGAACAAAACTCTGTTACGATGCATAAAGAATTCCTTCAACCCGTTGGTTTTCCCGACCGAAACCGATTCCTTATGGTAGATCAGCGCCGACGGCTCTACAAATATCTTATAACCGGCCCGCCTGATCCGTTCACACCAATCCAGCTCTTCATAATATAAAAAGTAGCGTTCGTCCATCAGTCCGGCCTTTTCCAGTACTTCCCGGCTCACCATCATGGCCGCCCCGTGCGCATAGGCTGTTTCACGGGCGGGACCGTCGTATTGCCCTTTATCTTCTTCAAACTGACCGATACAGGAATTCCTGCCCGTATAGAAATTCATAGGGGTATACCCCGCATATTGTATGATGCCCGGCTGATCATAATAATGAATGAGGGGTGAGACCACACCTGCCCCCTTCCGCGTATCCAGCACCCGCACCAGCTTCGATACCAGCTCAGCCGTCACAACAGTATCGTTATTGACCAGGAATACGCAGGCTCCCCTAGCCTCCCTGATCGCCAGGTTATTGCCGCCGGCAAAGCCCAGATTGGTATCAGACCGGATGAACCTGAACTGCGGGTACTTCAGCTTCCACGCCGGGACGGGGTTATGCCTGCTGCCGTTATCGACCACGATAAGTTCGATATTTTCATACAGATTGAGGCTGATAACGGACTCCAGCAACGCTTCCGTGACCAGGTGCTGGTTAAAATTAACCGTAATAATGGAGACAAGCTTCATTCAATTCTTCAAAACGTTGAGCAGGGAGCGCCCGGATGGCCGGGAAAACCGTTTTCTACCATTTTCAAAAATAACCATTTATATATAATTTTAAGCTGTTTTAAACTAAAACGGCTATCCTGCGATAGCCAGGCTTTGTTTAAAAACAGGTACTCAACGTTACATTCATGAAAAATACAGCCATGCTTCCAACCCGGAGCCGCGTCTACCCGGAATTTCCGTTTAACAGCTTTCCAGGGCTCTACCGGCATTGTCGTCTTTATAACATTGCCGCAGGGTCATAATACCCCTCCCGAACTTACTCAATCACTTTTAATTCTGTTCTTTTCAACTGAATGAACTTTTTCCGACTTCCCCGCTGGGTCGAACCGATCCTTTACAGTAACAAGCGGTTCTCCGACTTTACGCCTCACGAGATCGAAGCGCTCAGGCAGAAACTAAAACCGTTCAACCGGCCCGACCCCGAAATTTCGGTAGTCATTCCGGCCTGGAACGAAGAAAACAATATTTACCGGACCCTCTCCTCGCTTGCCGGCAACCGCCCGCACCTCCCTGCCGAGATTATTGTGATCAATAATAATTCGACCGACAATACCCAGCAGGTACTGGACTCCCTGGGCGTAAAATCTTATGTCCAGACGCTTCAGGGTACACAGCATGCACGCCAGATGGGATTGGAAAAAGCAAGGGGAAAATATCATTTATGCGCGGACTCTGATACTATTTACCCGCCAGAATGGATTAACTGTATGGTTGAACCTTTGATGAACGACAAACGCGTTTCCTGTGTGTACGGAAATTACTCTTTTCTCCCTCCTGGGGGCCGGAACCGGCTGGGCCTCGCCCTTTATGAGCTGGCGGGGGAAGTGGTCATCAGGCTGCGTCAGCAGGGGAAAGAGTATATAAACGCTTACGGCTTCAACATGGGCTTTGAAACTCAGAAAGGCCTCCTGAGCGGGGGGTTCCTGATAAGCGGAAGCCGGAAATACGACAACATCAAAGGAAGTGATTTTGTAAATGAAAGTGAGGACGGACGAATGGCGCTCAACCTGATGTCCTTCGGCCGGCTTCACAGGGTAACATCAAAAAAAGCAACTGTATTCACTTCTTCGCGCCGGCTGATGGACGACGGGAGTATCTGGAAAGCTTTTATGAACAGGTTCAGAAGACAACTCCGAAACAAATAAATACGACAGCTTAATAAATTGCTTTCCCCGGTATGAGTCATAAAGACAATATCACGCTCATAGTTGCAACCGACAACCATTATGCAATTCTGCTCGGCGCGCTCATTAAGTCGATTGAAGAAAACCATAAGACTTCCGAAAAGATCGATCTCTACATCATGGATGATGGCATTTCGGAGTCTAACCGGAAGAAAATCAGCCAGTCGGCCACACCCGCTGTCACCACGCTTTACTGGTTCAAAACCCATGAAGTGCTGCCTCCCGGCATCCGGATCCCGGTCGACAAGTCCGCTTTTCCTATCACTACCTACCTGAGACTGTTTGCTCCCCATATCATCCCTGCGGAAGTCCGCCGGTTTATTTACCTGGATGTAGACATGATCATGCTGGAAGATGTTTCGAAGCTCTGGCATACCGACCTGCAGGGCAGGCTGCTGGGAGCCGTACAGGATCTGTCCAAAACAGTCGGATCGGATTGGGGGGGAATTCCGCACTACCAGAAATTCGGGTTCAAAGCCGACGACCTGTACTTCAATGCCGGCCTGATTGTAGGCGATCCCGTCAGGTGGCGGAAAGAAGATATCTCAAACAGGGTGATCAGGGCCATCTCGGATAACCTGCAAGAGGTAAACCTGGCGGACCAGTACGGGCTTAACGTGGTCCTCAACAACCAATGGCTCCCGCTGGACGAAAGATGGAATGCATTCTCCGCGCTGGATATCAAGGACCCCTACCTGATCCATTTCCTGGATATCAAACCTATTTTCAAAACCTATCGCTCGAATCCCGCCTA
This sequence comes from Spirosomataceae bacterium, assembly GCA_037191015.1. Taxonomy (GTDB): domain Bacteria; phylum Bacteroidota; class Bacteroidia; order Cytophagales; family Spirosomataceae; genus Ravibacter. The sequence goes on along the minus strand of JBBCKD010000010.1, from coordinate 426,992 downwards.
CCGGGAAGAATTTTACAAGTACCTCCGCCTTACGCCATGGAAGGATTTCCAACCCATAAGCGATTACCACCGGCTTGCCAGGAAAGCCTATAACAAGCTCAGAAAAAACGTACTAGGACTTCTGAAATAGCCTCTGCACCATGTATTTCCCGGATGTTACCCTACTTGTAACCCATTACAACCGGAGCGCCTCGCTCGAACGGCTCCTCGCCGCTTTTGAGCAGCTGGACTGCCGGTTTGAAAACATCGTGGTATCTGACGACGGCAGCCGGCCCGGGCACCTGGAGCACCTCAGGTCCCTGCAGGCTCAATACGCCTTCAACCTGGTGACCACACCGGTCAATAAGGGGCTCGGGAACAATATCAACAAAGGCCAGGATGCCGTCACGACGCCCTATACCCTGTATGTCCAGGAAGATTTCGTTCCGCAGGACATATTCCCGCGCGTGTTTTCAGATGCGATGGAACTGATCCGGGAAAAGCCTGACCTCGATGTTATCAGGTTCTATGCTTATTTTGTTTATCCTTACCTGAAGCCCTGCCGGAATGGATTTTCCGAAATGATCTTCAGATGGTCCCTGCCCGGCTACAGGAAATTCTATTACTACAGCGACCACCCGCACCTGAGAAGAAGCACGTTTTTTTCGAGATTCGGCAGGTATCGCGAAGGCATCAAAGTCGAAGCGACCGAATACCGGATGATGATGTCTTTCCTGGCCAACAGGGGGAAAGCGCTTTTTTACGACAACTATACTACCGTTTTTGAACAGATCAACTCCACTTCAGAACCAAGTACCGTCAAACGCAACTTCTGGCGCGAATCCGGGAATCCGCTGATATCCGTCATCAGGGATTTATACCGTTACACCCGGTTTAACCTGGATTACCTGTTTACCAGGAGGCTTTGAATCCTGATTATTCAATTATCAATCTCAACGTTTTATGAAAAATTTTACCCTGTTTTTTTTATCCCTTCTGATTACTATGGAGGGGTTTTCCCAATCGGCAGTACTTGTTCCGGGCCGCATCGAGGCCGAAAGCTTTACCGCCAGCAGCGGGGTAACGCCTTCCGGCTCTAGCGAGGAAGGCAGCATGCAGATAGGCTGGATGAGCGACAGCACCTGGATGGAATATGCTGTTTCGGTACCTTCGGCGGGATACTACAAATTCGAAGTCCGCGTAGCTAACGGCTTCAGCGACGATGCCACACTGCAAATCCGCGATACGACAGGCTCGGTAATGGCGCAGACCATTGTGCCGCGCACCGGCGGTATGAACGAGTGGAAAACCACGGCGCTGCTTACCTGGCTACCCGCAGGCAGTCAGACCCTGCGTCTTTTTACCTATAAGGGCGTTTTCAGCCTCAACTGGTTTGAGGTGAGCCAGCCTTTGAAGCCCGTGCCCGGCAGAACGGAAGCGGAAGATTTTGATCTTTCATTCCAGGTAAATACGGAAAACACTTCCGATACCGGCGGGGGGCTCAACGTCAATAACATTGATGACGGCGAATGGATGGACTACCTGGTCAATATAACAGAAACGGGCGATTACACTTTTCGTTTCCGTGTCGCCAATGCATATGGCTACGGCATCATCAAGGTGATCAATCTCCAGGGAGATACGCTTGCGACCGTCAACGTGCCCCAGACGGGCGGTTGGCAGAGCTGGAGTTCGATCGAAACGACCGCTTCCCTGGCCGCCGGCCAGCAGGTATTCAGGATTTTTGCTCAGAGAGGTGCATTCAACCTTAACTGGTTCGAAACAGAACGCCTGCTTGCCGCCACTACCATTACCTTTCCGCCCTTGGCAACAAGGTTCCTGACCGACGGCCCGTTTATGCTCAATGCCTCCAGCAACAATACGGAAAGTCCTGTCATCTTCTCTTCTTCCGATACAACCGTAGTTTCGGTCGCTTTCGAAAACGGCTCCTGGACAGCCACTCCCCTCCAGGCGGGAAGCGTCACCATTACGGCCTCCCAGGCCCAGAGCGCACATTTCCAGGGAGCCACAGCTTCGCAGACGCTCCAGGTCCTCACTCCGCCTTCCTACCTGTCGCTGCCCGGCCGGATCCAGGCTGAAGACTTTTCTGCTTCGAGCGGCCTTTCGGCCGGTAATACCTCCGACGACAACGGGAACCAGGAAATAGGCTGGATAGGCGACAACAACTGGCTGGATTACCCGGTCTATGTCCCGGCATCGGGGTACTATACCTTTAATTTCAGGGTAGCCAACGGCTTCAGCGATGATGCCATGCTCCGGGTACTGTCTGCCGACAGCACCGTGCTGGGCCAGTTGGCGGTTCCCCGGACGGGCGGTATGAACAACTGGAAGACCGTCCCGACGATGGTTTGGCTTTCTTCAGGCAACCAGGTACTCAGGATTTCCATACCCAAGGGACTCTTCAGCCTCAACTGGTTTGAGGCGCAGCAGAACGTCAAAACCATCCCCGGCCGCATAGAGGCGGAATCATTCGACCTGGCCTCGGATATAGGCACCGAAAATAACGGCGACCAGGACAACGGGATAAACGTTCATTCCATCGACGATGACGACTGGATGGAATATAATGTATCGGTAGCCCAGGCGGGAAGTCACGTTTTCAATTTCCGTATCGCCAATGCGTACGGTTACGGCATCATCGAAATCAGGAACAGCAATGGTACTGTCCTGGGAGAAGTGAATATCCCGCAAACCGGCGGATGGCAAAGCTGGAGCAACATCAGCACGACCGCGATATTGCCTGCCGGGAACCAGCTTTTACGCCTTCATGCCAAAAGGGGGGCTTTCAACTTTAACTGGTTTGAAGTGACCTACGGAAGTATTCCGCAAACAGCTTCGGTGATCGGATTCCCTGCGCCGGCAAGCCTGGAAGCGGGAACCGCCGCTGTTGACCTCGGCATTTCAAGCAACAACACCGAAAGCCCTGTACAGGTCATTTCATCCGACACGTCCATAATAGCAGTTCATTTCTCCGGCGGAACGTGGTATGCCACGCCGGTAGCGGCAGGAACCGCCACCCTTACCGCTTCGCAGGAGGAAAGCACCCATTACCTGGCAGCAGACACAGTCACCAGGACCGTTACCGTTCTGCCGTCCAGCAACTCCAATGCTCAGAAAATCACGCTGGATCCCGCAAGGTGGTATATCCTGAACAACGCAGAAAACGGGCTGCACGACCTGTTCGACGGGGTTATAAATGAAAATGTAAACATAGGATGGGGAATGGTGATGGAAGAGTACGACGCCTGGTATCCGCTCTATGACGACGAAACGATAACCCTCGAACGGATCAGGATGTTTGATTTCGAAGGTATATTTACGGATAAGCCGATGACTATTTCGGTAATCAATGACCAGTGGCAGCGTATCCCGATCGCCACTTTTACGGGAGAAAGCTACGGCTCCTGGACAGGCCCCTATCCTGACCGCAATACCAGCGGCGAAGCGCGCTTCAACCTGGATTCAGCCATTACCAATATCCGTTACCTGGTGCTCAATATCAGGAGCGGTCTCCCTACCGAACTTGAGTTCTACGGGACGCATACTCCCGGAACGCCCCCGGTTCCTGTTCCCAACAGTACACCGGTCAAGCTGAAAGATATGCTGGGTATCAACGCTTACGAATGGAACTTCCAGGATGGCAATACGCCCTGGCAGATCAACGAGGACAAAATGGAGATGGTGAAAAGTTTCTCCGGCATCCGTCATTACATAGACTGGGAAAAGCTCGAATCGTCGGAAGGCGTATACAGCTTCAACCCGACCCTTAGCGGGGGCTGGCATTACGACCAGATCTATGAAAGATGCCAGCAGGAAGGCATCGAGGTGCTGGCCTGTATCAAGACCCTTCCCGGGTGGATGCTCAGCTCGTACCCGCAGCATATAAGAGATCATGAAAATATACCGGCATTGTACGGAAGCGATATTACATTACCCCAATCTTACGTGCAGCAGGCGCGGATAGCATTCCAGTATGCGGCGCGTTACGGCAGCAACACCCAGGTAGACTCTACCCTGCTGAGTGTTTACGACATACCCAGGTGGCCTGGCGACAATCCCAATACCATTAAAATCGGGACGGGGCTGGTCAAATACATGGAATGCGATAACGAGCGCGATAAATGGTGGAAAGGCCGCCCCGCCTACCAGACAGCCCGGGAATATGCCGCCAACCTCTCCGCCTTCTACGACGGGCATAAAAATACCATGGGACAGGGTGTCGGGGTAAAAAATGCCGACCCCGCTATGAAAGTAGTGGTGGCCGGGCTGGTTTCAGGACCGGAGTATATCCGTGCTATGGTCGACTGGTGTAAGGAATTCCGTGGTTATAAATCTAACGGCGAAGTAGACCTGTGCTGGGATGTGATCAACTACCACATCTACACAGATAACACTTCCTCTTCGCAAAGCGGCACTTCAGACAGGGGAGCCGCCGTAGAGGTGACCAATGCAAATGTCAAAACAGAAGCATTCGTAAAGGTTGCGAACGAGCTTTGCTATGGTATGCCGGTCTGGATAACAGAAACCGGGTTCGATACCCACCAGGACAGCCCGCTGAAAGCAGTTCCTATCGGGAACAAGACCGCGCTCGATACCCAGGCCGACTGGATACTCCGTATGTCGCTGTTTTCTGCAAGGCACGGCATAGGCAAGGTGTTCTACTACCAGATGTTTGACGACAATTCTTCAGGGGGTATCTTCGGCACCTCCGGACTGATTGAAGCATCCAACCTTACCCGCCGCCCTTCCGCCGACTTCCTGTACCAGACCAAAAAGCTGTTCGGAGAATATCATTTCGAAGAAACAATGTCGCAATACCCGCTGGTCGACCGCTATGAACACAACGGAGATAATATGTACGTGCTGGTCATGCCGACCGAAAGCGGGCTGACAGGCAGCTATACCCTTTCCCTGAACGGCTATCCCAAAGCCAGGATTTACACGCCCACCGCCGGGCAGGAAGACATGGCGATGCAGGAAGCGGATGTTGAGAACGGCCAGCTTACCGTCGCGGTTGGAGAAACCCCTGTTTTTGTAGTGCCTTCTTACTCCGATGCCCCGGCAGCCATCCAGGAGGAGCGGAACGCAACGCTGCTGGTTGAAGACCCGGCAAACAAAAATGCCCGCCGGGAATTTAGCAGCGAACCCGTGGTATACCCGAATATAGCGACGAGCCATATCACAATCGGGCTTGAAAGCGAATCGTCCGGCGATTTGCATATCCGCATCTTCGATGCCTCGGTAGGCCGCCTGCATAAGTCGGCAACGCTCCCGAGCTCCAGGATAAAGGGGCATCGTATCGATGTTGCGGATATGCCTGCCGGAATTTACGTGGTTGAACTGAAACAGGGTAATGCAATTACATACCGTAAAATTGTAAAATCAGCCAACTGATAGCCTGCAGGGACATACAAGAGTAATCAGGACTTCCCTACAGGATGTAAAAAAAGAGAAATAATTAACCGCAAAGGGCGTAGCGTACTTTGCAAACTATACGCGGTTCTCTGCGTACCTTTGCGGTTGAAATCTTTTTAGCCCCCTTGATTTACTCAAATGCCAAGCTTCTCCAAGTCATTCAGAAAGTGGTTTTCTGTGATATGTATCACGGTCGGGATGATTCTCGTCTTCATATCGCTCTATTTCTCCTACACCAGTCTCGAGGAGCTTGCCTCTCAGAACGACCGTGTAAACAATACGATCAGCGTTCTCAATCAAACCGCCAACTTCGCGCTGAAGACCAGAGAGCTGCAATCCAATATGAGAGGATATATCGTAACAGGCAACACGGAATTGCTGACTTCCAATCAATCCCTGGAAAACCAGATATCGGCCATTGGCGACACGCTGTACAACCTCGTAAGCTATGCTCCTGACCAGACTGCCAGGGTAGATGAAGCGCTGAGAATCTCTTCGGAATTTATTTTCTTTTCGAATTTTACCACAGAAGTATACCGCCGCTACGGTCTCGACAGCGCTGCCATACTCATTAAAGAAGGAAAAGGAATCGCGCTGTTTAAACGGCTCGAAGCCAAGATCAGCGAGATCCAGGATATCGAGAGCAGGCAAATGGGACATCATAAGCTGCTCTCGTTAAAAAGCCGGAGCCAGACCATATTGTTTATGATCGGGACCGGCGTCACCGGCTTTTTCATAACGATACTGTCGATCGTATTCCTGTCGAGAGACCAACGAAGACAGCGCGCTCTGAAGCGCGAAATCTACCGGAAAGAACGTATGCTGAACCAGTATCTCGAAGCAATTCCCGACGGGGTCCTGGCTATCAATAACCAAAAGGAAATCCTGATGCTCAACGGCAGCGGCAAAAAGATGCTGGGTGTATCGGGAAGCACCCCACCCGACCTGGAAACCCTCACCACACAGGTAACCCTAACTGACGTAAACGACAACCATCGTTATAATTCTCAGAATCTGAGCCTTTCTGCTGCCCTGCAGGGGGTCGAGCTTGTGGGCAAGAAGACGCATCTCGTCATGCACGACGAAGTGGTGGTTTTCGAGAGCAATATCAGGCCCATTCTCGATTACAACGGGGAGATCATAGGGGCGATCTCGGTTTTCCGGGACGTAACCGATAGTGAGTTCTATTCAAAAGCCCTTGAAACGGAACGTGACAACGCAGAGAGATCGGCAGTGATCAAAGATGTCTTCCTGGCCAATATCAGCCATGAAATCCGTACACCGCTCAACGCAATTCTAGGTTTTACCTATTTGCTGGAAAACGAACAACTGCCCACTCCGGCAGGCGAATACGTCAACCATATCCAGGTAGCCGGGAGAAGCCTGCTAAGCCTCATCAACGACCTGCTCGATATCTCGAAAATAGAAGTCGGAGAGGTGCATCTCGATATGCAGCCTACGTCTCTTCCCGAACTGGTACACTCCGTGGCGATCCTGCTGGGTCAGAAGGCATCCGAAAAAGGGATTGTTTATCAACAAATCCTTTCAGAAGATCTGCCGGTCCAGGTATTGACCGACAAGCTGCGCCTTACGCAAATTCTGCTGAATATCTGCGGCAATGCCGTGAAGTTTACCGAAAAAGGGAGCGTCACGATGCGGGTAGAGCCTGTCTCACCGGTAACCGGCTCCACGCAGAGCATCAGGTTCACCATCACAGATACGGGTATCGGTATTCCGAAAGAAAAAACCACCAAAATATTCGACCGCTTTGTGCAGGCTTCAGAAAGCACTACGCGGGAGTTTGGCGGGACCGGGCTGGGCCTTAGCATAGCCCGGTCGCTCGTCAATCTCCTGAACGGTTCGCTCAGCCTGGAGAGTACCGTCGGAGAGGGAACGCAATTTATCCTCGAGTTTCCTTTTGAAATAGTAGAAGTGCCGGTTCAAAAGGAAATCCCCGAACAAAGCCCGCCGGTCCATATCAGGCCGCACTCACTTAAAATCCTGGCAGCCGAAGACAACCTGCTCAACCAGAAACTAATATCGGCTGTTCTTAAGAGGATCAACCTGCCGGTTACCATTGTCAACAACGGGCAGGAAGCGCTGGATGCCCTGGAAAAAGAAAGCTTCGACCTGATACTGATGGATGTCCAGATGCCCGTAATGGACGGCTACACTGCTATCAGAGATATCAGGAACAAGTTGCAGCTCACTACTCCGATTATCACGATGACGGCGCACGCCATGATCGGAGAAAAAGAAGAATGTCTCAGGATAGGGGCCAACAGCTATATTTCAAAGCCGTTTAAGGAATGCGAGCTGGTTTCTGAAATAGTCAGGCTTACAGGCAATAATGAAATGCCGGAGCAGGAAAAGGAAACTGTGACCATCGACGAGATACCGGGGCTGATGTATGTCGATCAGAAATATCTTGCTGAAATCACCAACGGAGATCCCGATCTTATAAACGAGCTCAAATCTATTTTCAGGCAGGACTACCGGGAGCACCTTGAAGGTATCGGTAAAGCGGCAGCGGAGGGTGAACACATCGGGTTAAAAAAGTCTATACACAAATTCCGTTCGTCCCTGATCACCATCGGGCTTATTCAAACGGCCGCTGCCTACCAGAAAATCGAAAGCGAACTTGCGGCCGGCACCATTACCACCGATACGGCTGAAAGACTTTCGGAACTGGAAAACGAAGTAAACCAGGGCTTCGGGGAATTCGAACGACTGTATCCTTCCTGAAAACGGGTTACGTTATCCTGGTAATCGCGCCTGAGAGCAGGGATGAGATGGCTTCCACCCGTTTTTCCCAGGTGTGGAGCGCAGCCAGGCGGGTACGCCGCGCTATGCGCTCAGGGCTGTCGTTTTCCATTTCCCGGCATATCGCCTCTTCAAACGAATTTGCGTCGGTACAGTAGGCTACAGCTCCCTCCGTATACTCCTCCAGGTCCGGGTTGAAATCGGTAGCCACAACCGGCTTTCCCGCCCCCAGGTATTCAAAGAGCTTCAGCGGGAAAACCGCGGCGCTCCGGTCGTCTTTCCTGAACGGGATAACCGCCACATCAAAAGCTTTGATTACCGAAGGCATTCCGGAATAGGGCACCCTTCCGATAAAATGAACATTCCCGAGCTTTTCAAGCCCCGCCAGATCTTCTGCGAAAACAGGGCCCGCCAGTACAAAGCTCCATTCAGGACGGGCCGATGCCACTTTATACATCAACCTGAAATCAAACCTGTGCTCTATACTGCCGAAATACCCGATAACCGGCCGGGGGATTTCCGCGAGGGATTCCGGAATAGCTGTTTCAGGCAGGAGAGCCTTGCTGCTGTGACGGATATCCGCAGCATTCGGAACCAGGTAACTGTTCGGATTAACCTGCCGCTTGCTTTCATAAAGACTCCTGGCACTGCAGATCACCAGGTCGGAATCACGGATAAGCATCATCTCGGACTTAACGCCGTGCCGCCCGTCGAAATTTCCGGCCACCGGGTCCAGGCAATAATATACCTTCAGCTTTGGCGACAGCTTTCGCGCGACGGTGGGATAGTGGAAATTAAATGCATTGATAAATATATAGTCGGCCACCCCGAATTTCCGGAGTACACGCCTGATCCTGAAGCGGATCAAAGATTCGTTCAGACCCAACAGGAACCGGTACAGGAACCCTTCGGGCAAAAAGTGCAATGACAGTAGAACGGGCGGGATCACTACCTTGAAATCCGGGTTTCCGGTATCGATAACTTCATCGGAAAACAATGAAAAAAAACGCCGCCTTTTTTTAAAAGACGTGCTATTTTTGTTTATCCAGCAATCTCTGAGGGTATAAGGATTGTCTATGTAAAAAACCCTGTTGTTTTCAGCCAGTTTGGAGGCTACAATAAAAGCTGTTGACTCAATATCGGCATCAAAACGGAACAAACTGAAAACGACAATATTTTGACCCCTTAAATCCATCCAAACCAGAGCCGGAAGCTTTTTAGCCGATTATTGATCTACTCAACGAATATACTACTCAGCGTCTACGCGGCAACCGATAGCATGATTAAAATTTTATTTGACCATCAGAAGTTCACCACTCAGCATTACGGCGGAATCAGCCGGTATTTTGCCACACTGATCAACGCAATTGAAGATTCGGGCGGTGCGTTCTCTTCAGAGACAGGCGTATTATATACTGAAAACCAATACCTCCCAAACACCTCCCAACGGCTTAACAACCGCCTGTGCCGGCCGTTTTTCAAGACACAAACCGGGAAAGGCAGCCTGTATAAACTGAACAAATATTACTCCGGAAAGCTCGTCCGGAAAAACCGCTTCGACATTTTTCATCCCACCTACTACGACCCTTATTTTCTTCCATACATCAAAAAGCCGTTTGTTACCACCATTCACGACATGACCTATGAAATACTTCCCCAATATTTCTGGGCTCACGATCCGCTGACTGAATTCAAACGGATGAACATCGAACGTGCGGATGCGATCATCGCCATTTCCGAAACCACCAAATCGGACCTGCTCGAGTATGGGAATGTGTCGGACCCGGGCAAAATAAAAGTCATTTATCATGGGATTGACACCTTGTCTGAAGCGAGGTACCAGCCCGTTTCACCATTACCCGAAAACTATATCCTTTACGTCGGGGACCGCAGCGGGTACAAGAACTTCTTCCTGTTCATGGATGCGTGCCGGGAGGTCCTGCGCGCACAGCCGTCCATTTCTGTCGTGCTTACCGGAGGGGGAGCTATCGGAATAGCCGAAAAAGAATATTTGCACAGAAACCGCCTGGCAGGTAGGGTCCGTCATATCAACGCTTCCGACGCCCAACTGAATTATCTTTTTTCCCGGGCCCTGGTATTTGTCTACCCGTCCCTGTACGAGGGATTCGGACTGCCGATTCTGGAGGCATTTAAGGCAGGGTGCCCGGTATTGCTGAGCGATACCCGCTGTTTCAGGGAGGTCGGCGCCGACGCTGTCCACTACTTTGAAGCCACTTCCACAGAAGCCCTGATCGCCGGAATATACGGTATTATCGGTTCGGAAGACACCCGCAGGAAGCTCATACAAGCCGGCAAGAGGCGGCTCCAGGATTTCCCGATCGAAGCTTGTATAAGGAAAACCTTCGAGCTGTACCGGTCACTGGCCTGACGGGCTAAAACACCTTCGCCCATTCAAAACGACTGGTCATGATGCCTTTCGGGTGCTCCCGTCCAATCCTGAAACCCAGCCAGTTCTCGGGTGCGATCACCCTTTTGTTCCGCGTCGACAGGTATGCCGCCCACCAGCTGAAGGTGCTGTTCGAAATAATGGCGATATCGGCATTGCTGATCAGCTGGAAATCGACGATCTCGGAGTTGGATACAAACAGGTACTCGGGATTGTTGTCGAAAGCGTGTTTTACAAACGCGATGTCGTCGCTTACCAGCACCACCTTGTATTGATCCAGGTCAGGGATATTGGATAGCTCCCGTTTGAAGTACGACATCGGTAATGAAATGTCCCGTTTGCCGTAGCTGAGGTAATCGGTTCTGCGTATATGCACTACCACTACCTTGTGCCGATCGAACAAATCGCCGTACAGCGCCCTGAACTGCTCTACATACTGCGGCCGGATTCGGATCTTCACCGGGACGTCGATCCTGTTCAGGTAAAAATCCGATTGAAAGTAGCCTTCATAGATGCACCGGTTCCCGGGTGTAATCTCTTGCGGAGACACAAAATTATGAACCTGCATTTCGCGGAAACGCAATATCCTGGGGATACTTCTCATTAATAACGAATATAACTTAGACCCCAGCGTCAGGTTATGGTACCATCCCAGGTCGAAATACCGTGTCAGGTAGGCATGATGCGGGTTCGGGAAAAAATACAACCTGCCCGGGTTACGCGACTTCAGGTACATCAGGAAATGGTACTGGAATAACTGGTTTCCCAATCTGCCGATAAATTTTACTCCTGTCATTTTTAGTGGTTATCGATATTCGGTTTCCTGTTCAATACAGGCAGGACGTGCTCGTTATAGAATTCCGGGTAAAACCGGTACATATAGATCAGGGTATTTTTCAGCTCCACCCCTATCTCCCGCCTGAGGATATATTGCGCTACTGTAAAACCGACAATGTTGGAACAAAGGGTAGCATAAGCAGCACCCATTACGCCTATCTGCCGGATCAGGATAAAATTAAGCCCCAGGTTAATCACGGTAGTGAACAATACGACCAGGAACGTGGTCCGGGTTTTTCCCACCGAATCGAGTATAGTCCCGAATTGCCTGCCGAAAGGAATGAGCAGGCAATACAGCAGCGTTACTTTGAGGAGCGGTATGGAATCGGCATATTTCTGACCTGCGACGGCCCAGATCACCCAGTCGGCAAAAAAATAGAGGAACAACACGCCTGGCAGCAATATGGCCAGCGTGGTACCTACTGATTTTTCATAAAGATACTTCACGGCTTCACTCCCCTCCTCTTCCATTCTTTTCGCACTCTGGGGGAAGACGATCGCCGCCATCGCATTTGTGGGAATATCGATCAGGTTGGTGATCCGTACCGCGATATTAAAGGCACCGGAAGCAGCCGGCGACAGCATGGCGCCCAGCATCATCTGGTCTATCGTACCGGATAAGAGCGAGCTCACGGACGTTCCAAACCCGTATTTCCCGTATCCGAACAGCCTTTTGACCCAGTATCCCGTGTTCTCAAAACTCAGCCGGAAGTGGCTGCGGGTGTAGAGATAGGCAAAAACAGTGCTGATGGAAACGCTTACAACCTGTACCCACACCAGCTCTACCAGCCCGATCCGGCGATGGAGGAAAAAGCTTATGGCAACGAAGGCGAAAAAGAGAAACTGGCGGATGAGTGCGGTCACAAACACTCCCCTGAAACGCAGATTGGCCTGCTCGACGCAATTGAATAATGACAGGAACAACGATACGGCAAATCCCAGGTTATAGACCCGGAATAATGTGGTCAGTTCGGGCGTTTTCCACAGCTCCCCGAGATAAGGCGCTCCCAGGTAGCCGGCTCCGATCACCAGGAGCGTAACGACCCCTCCGAGCAAAAGCGAAGCCGCTACAATACGGGGGTGTTCCTCCTTTTTAACAGACGAGACATACCGGATCAGCGCGGTTTGTATCAACCCGTTCCGGATCGCCTCCACGATGGTGGTAGCAGACATAAACAGTACCCATGCTCCGAAACTGTGGTTGTCTAACGACCGTACGAGTAGAAAAAAACTCGCAAACCCGAAGAATACCCCGGAAAAATTCTGGAGTATGCTCAGGAAACCCGACTCGATCCAGTAGTGTCTTTTCGCGGTCATTATGATCCTGCTACCGGGTTAAGATAATGTCTGACCGCCATTTCTTTAAGCTCGTCGTCGTGGCGGGCATGGTAAATTTTCGCACCTGAGAGCCTGGGATAGAGCTTACTGAAGCAATGAAAATAGTGTTCCGGTCCCTTCTTGGATAAAATCAGGTTTTGCCCGCCGAAATAGCTGGCCAGGGTGGCGGTCCCGCCGTGGATGGATATGAAATGGCTTGCATTTGCATAAACCAGCATCTGCATATGATTGTAATTTAAAGCCCCGGCTTTGTTCTCCCGGTACAAATCTTCAAGCAGGAGGACATCGGGATGTTTTTCCCTCAGCCATTCATAATCGTTAAGCTCATAAATATCGCTGTTGTCCATCGTGATATGCCCCGGCCCGGGCCGGTTGTAGATGATGGTATAGGAAGACCTGAGCGTTTCGATCAGGAAATCCAGGACAGGTATGCTGAAATAGCTGACCGGCGGACCGTCCCATTCCATATTAAACCGGTTGGCAATGACCAATATCGGCTTCTCGTATAAATAAAAAGGATTGCTGTAAACGGCTTTCAGCGGTACCGGCATCCATTTGGCCATGTCATAATCGTGGCTGTACAGGATCCGCGGCATCTCGAAGTTGTAATTGCCCTCGTTGCTGCGGGTATCGAATACTTCGGTATGATCCGGTGAAAAAAAGTACAACTGCGCGGTATACCTGGAAGCAACGGTCGATTTTAGTGTTCCGTTACGATGATGCCAATATGCAAAGGGCAGCACAAACAGCAGTTCGGGGGCGAATTCTCCCTGGAAGCTCAATTCTTTATAGGGTTTACGGATAATATAATCCTGCACAAAATACCTGAGCTGCCTGATCCGGCAGCGGTAAGTGTCTTTATAAAAGCTCCGGAGCTCGGGAGGTACCTTCCGGTACCTGATCCTGATAAACAACCCCAGGAGTTTTCCTGACAAAAAATTCAGCATAAATTTCTTTCAAAACGTTGAGATATTCTTCAGTTGCTTTCCTTAACCGTCCTTGTTATCAAATACCGAGAACAGCCACCTGTCTACCGAATAGTCGCGGCCTTCAAACCGCTGCTGTGTCATAAAGTCCGGGTCTATATCAAGCGCTTCAGGATCATAAACCGCTACCTGGCCTTCCCCTACTCCCGGCTCCCTGAAAATATTAAGGTTATTCGTAAGCAGCTTTTTCCCCGCGCTGAGCGCATCGAGCGAGCGCATGGTCAGCCCCGCCTGGCCGTCGCTTGTAAAATCCACGATAACCAGCGACCTGCTGAAAAGATCGACGTATTCTTCCTTGCTGAGCTTGCGGAATGAAATGAGCGAAGGATTAAGCCGGACGCCGTGCCATCTTTCCTGGAGATAGTATTTCCAGGTCATGACAAGCTTCGTCTTGAGCCTGTAGCCTCTTTCTTCTGCAAATTTTATCAGCTTTTCCTGGAAAAGATACCTGGGATATGTGTAGTTCCCGCAGAAAAACAGGTCATAATCAGGCTGTTTCTGCACCAGGTTTCCGAACTCGTCGGTACTGAAGGTCGGTACATACTGCAGGTTAAGCTCCCCGGAATCGTTATAATCGAAAGTTGTAACCGAATCAAAAAAAGGAATGAGCGGGCGGTAGTCGCAATCCCAGATCGCATAGGAATCCCACTGGTACATAATGGTCCTAATACCGGGACTAATCTTCCTGACCGCTTCAACGAAAGCCCCTTCGAGCTTGTACCCCCTGATTACCAGCAGGTAATCAAATTGTCTGCCCTCTATTTTTTTCAGAATCCCCTGGTAGTGCTTTCGTTGGATCGCTTCCGTATTCCCTTTTTTGAGGAACTTGACCAACCCGAACAGGGGAGACGTATCTCTTTCATAAAAGAAGGAAACGCTGGCTCCGTAAGATTCCATTTTACGAATGATCTCGTCATTGTAATGATAGAATTTCACTCCGATCATCAGAATTCTGCGGTTCTCAAATATTTTCCTGAGGTCGGTTTCGGTCATTTTCCGGGGGTTTTACTTTTGACGGAATGATTCCCTGCCAGATCCGCACGGTTATCCAGCCGGTAGGCTACCTGGATGATAGCGGCAGCCAGGTAGAACAGTATATTGGCCGGAAACTGCACAAAGGCTTCCTGGGGGAAATTACCTACGCATAATACAAACACAACCAATGTCATGGCGAGACAGTACGCCTTCAACTCGCTGTTCCTGATCCTGTAATAGTTATCGATGCCCGTTTTTAATATCAGGAAAATCATCAGGCACTGGAGCATCAGTCCGACCCAGCCCAGCTCTGCCGCTGTACGCATAAACCCGCTGTCGGGCGGGAAGGTCGCCAGGTAGGAATCCGGCGCAAAACGGACTCCCCAGGCACCCGTTGCGCCCAGCCCGCCTCCGAGAGGATGGCTTTGTATATATGGCTGGATACGTTTCTGATTCTCCGCCCTCACATTATAAGAAGCATCGATCGACGGCTTAAACGCAGTTTGGAACCTGTAAAGGGTGGGATTGGAGGTAGGAATAAATATCAGCACGCCGAGCACAAAACCTGCCGCAATCGCAAAAGGGATAAGTTTTATCTGAAACCGGAGCAGCATAAACAGCACAAGCCCGGCAGGTATGAGCACATACGCTCCCCGCGTGCCGGCAAAAAGCATGCTTGTTATACATAGCAACGCAACGATCAGCCACATAACCTTCCTGAAAAAAGGCCCTCTTGCCGTCAGGAGGCTGAGACAGATAAAAAAGGCCATCACCATGTTGTAGGAAAAGGCTACCGGATCGGCAAAAACAGAGTACTTGCGCCAATGGCCGTCGATAAAGAGCAGGCTGGTCATAAGCGGATCGGCGGCCATGTTTTCAAATTCGGTACCCGCGAAACCGAAGTACTCCTGCCTGTATGCATAAAGAGCCCCGATCAGGGCCAGCACCAGCCAGTAACCGATTAAAAACCTGAGATATCGGAAGGAATCGACCTGGTACAGGAAAATGAAGTAAATCAGCACAATGGTTCCCGTAGTGCGGACGGTATACAGCCAGGCCATCCGCGATTCGGCCCACGGATTGGCGACCTGCAACAGGTTGTACAGCAGCCAGGCCAGTATCATGATACTTACCGGATTCCTGTAAATTGCCCAGTCAGGGCGCTTTTTCTGGCTGATGAAAAACCCGAGAACGAGCAAGGCCAGCATACCGTCGACAAGAATACCCAGCGGGAAGTCGATCCCGATACGCATGATGTAGAACAACAGGTATACAACCCCGATCAGCAAAGCGATACCAAAACGCGGGTAGGCCACGATAGCATATACAACCGGTATGGCCACGCAGGCGGCAATAATAAGGACGCCTGCTACCGCCCCGTTTTCTATGGTAAGCCAGCCGAGCAGCCCGGTTAGCAGCACCAGGAATAAAGCGCCGGGAAGATTATTCAGCTTCTCGTCCCAAAACCACTGCCTGATTTTTCCGGACAAGACAGTACGGCTATTTTCCGTATGCAGCTCGCGCTCAATATGTCCGGGCTTCTCCGTCATCAGAAAAAGAGGATTTTAAGGAAAATGAATACCAATATCCCGCCAACCAGCAAAATGGAGAGAAAGCGCATCAGGCGCTGCAGCGGGCTCAGATGACTGAAACCCCGTATTTCTTCCCGCTTGAGGGGTGGTTTAGGGTATGTTTTCATTATTTTCTCTTGTGGCTACAGACAACTTGCCGGCTCTGCCTGTTTTGAGCAGCGCGCAAACCTGGTAGTAAACAAACCGGGGTATGGCGTACAAGGACTTTATGATCCTGGGGTCGGCTGACGATCGTACCATTGCTATTGCAAATCCGCCGGCAAAACAAGACAAGCCAGCCAGCCAGATATAGCCCGCGGGAGGGAAAAACAACAGATTGATGATCGTAAACACCAGGGAAAGTATCAGGAAAATAAAAAGCGGCGGCCTCAGCAGCACCAGCCCGAACAGGAGCTGGTTAGCCGAAGCATTCCTGATCCCCCTGCCGGCCAGGCTGAATCCCAGCTTAAAATACCGGAACCAGGTGTGGATCCACCTGGCCCTTTGCTTTACCAACTGCGAGCTTGCCGCAGTTTTTTCGTCGTATACAATAGCTTCAGAGGCAAAGGCTATACGGAGATTCCTGGAAACGATCTCCGCCTGCAGCACTTTATCGAAACCTGCTCCGGGGACATCCCTTCCTCCAAGACATTCTTTATATAAATCAACCTCAAAAGCCATTCCCGACCCGCTTAAGGTCGCAGACGAGCCTGCTGTAAACAGGATCTTTCCGTCATAAAAATGATAGTAAATATCCCGGGCGGCATCGAGGCACGCATAAACCGTATCCAGGTTCTTAGCTTCCCTTACCCCCTGAACGGCCCGGTACCCCTTGTCAAACCACTTGTTGAGCCCGCTAAGCAGACAGGGATGCAGGAGGTTATCGCTGTCTATGATCACCAGACGGTCATGAGCCCTCCGGAAACGGTCGATAGCATAAAAATGAGATTTGACGTTGCTTGCAAGCACTTTTTCCGGGCGCAGGACAATCACACGGTCGTCTTTTATGACAAGCTCCGGAACATCGCAATGATCGGCCACTATGTAAACCAGATAATTGCTGTATCGCAGCAGCTTCACCGAATCCAGCACGGCCGGTATATGGTCTGCCTGCCCGTAAGCAGTAATGATAATAGCATAATCCGGCTCGGCCTGTTGGTCTTCCTGCTCACTGCTATCCTTTTTGTTTCCACCTGTTTTCGAAAAGGCAGATAACCCCAGCAAACCCAGCGGGAAGACAAGGTTAAAGCCTATCACGGCCTGGAAAATCACATATATGACTAAAAGGAAGCTCATTTTTTCATTTTTCGTCATTGGCACTGCCGCCCCACGCCGCTGCGTCGGCATTGGTCAGCACCCAGCCCGCGAATATGGCGCCGCGGTTACGCAGGTACCTGATATTCTCTTCGTCACGCTCACCTAGCGAGCGTCCGGCCGGGAACACGCCTATTACCCTGTCGGCATAGGTAATCCATTCTTTGGCTTTATGAAGGCTTCTCAGGGACCCTGTCTCGATAATAACCACGTCAAACTGCGTCCTGAGCGCTGCAAGCTTGCTCTGAAGCTGTTTCTCACCGATCAGCTCAAGCAAAGAAACATCCCCTCCGCGCGTACCGAGGATCACCGGGTTGCTGCCGCCGGCATCCAGTTCCTTCCCTGCCAGGAAATCCTCCAGGTAGCCCGTTTTTGCGATTTCCCTTGTGATATCCGGATTCCCGAAATTGCCGTCGATTACCAGCACACGCTGGTTGATCCGCCGGTAGGCCCACGCCAGGCCGTTTACCACAATGGTCTTTCCGCTTCCCTCCGCCAGCGAGGTTATGGCAATTATTTTAGACCCATACCCTTCGTTGTCTATTTCAAACCTGACCGACCGTACCAGGCTGCGGAACCGGGCAATCGGACCGTCGGGCTTCGCGCTATCGAGCTGTGCCGGATCGGTAAGGTCTCTTATCTTATTCAGGTACCCCAGAACCGGCGCTCCTGTCTGGTCTGCCAGTTGCTGCGGCATACGGATAGCGTTGTCGAGATAATACAGCACGAACAATACAAGCAGGCAAACGGCAAGACTCACAAGTCCTGATAAAAGGACCAGGATCGTTTTCTTGGAAGGGAGCTTTATACCGTTCGAGGCCTTTTCCACCTGCTTGAGCGCGATCGGGTTAAACGACTCCAGCCTGGCAGAATTATACCGTTGGAGCGCTTCCATGTATTCTTTCCCGGCTATGTCTATGCTCGTCTCATACTGCTGAATACTGGCTTCGCTCGGAACCATCCCGTCGAATTTCCCGTTTAGCCGCCTGATCTCATCTTCAATAGTCTTGATGCTGTTCCGGGCAAGCTCGAGCGAAATCTCAAGTTCCAGCTTATGATTAACCAGGTTTTCCTTGGCATTCAGCGGGTTGTAGATATACTTATCCGACGATTCCATAATCCTGGTGCTCAACACTTTCTGTATCGAGTCTACCCTGGTTTTATAAGCAGGATTAAAGTTGCTCCGGATATAAAGGTCATTGACGGCCTTTAGTTCCTCCCTGGTTTCCGCAATATGCTGGTTGATCACCGCCATGGAGCTCTCGAGATATTGCCTGTCGGCCGGATTAAACCGGTTATCAATGTTCTTCAGCGCGGCCCCATAAGCGATGATGTCTTTTTTCGTTATCTCCCTGCGTGTTTCGAAGTCGATGATGTGGCCGTACAGGCTCCTGGCCTGCTCGTTCAGGTTAAGCACGCGGTTGCGTATCTTAAAATCTTTCAGCTCCTCCATCTTCTGGTTAAGGGCGGCAAGCTTTTGCAGCATAAATTTTTCCAGGAAGTCCAATGACTTTTCGCTGCTGCTCTTTATCCGCTCTGCATATATCTTCAAAAATTCGGAGATGAGCGTATTCACCACATAGGCGGAAAGCCCGGGATGCTCGGCCTCAAATTCCACTTCTATATAATCGCTGTTCGAGATACGGCCTATCCTGAGCTTTTTGAGAATTGAACCGGCATCATACCCCATATCTTCGATCAGCTCCGCTATCCTCAGCTCATCTTTTCCCGACGGATAAAACTCTTCCGAAGCAGACAGTTTCCGGCGCAGAAGCGCTACTGCCTTTTCGCGGAAACCCGGATCGGCATCATCCGGCACCTCCCTGAAAGCCTGCCCGGGCTGTGCGGTAAGATCGTGGATAACCAGGTTGTAGGAAACCTGGTCCAGTACCTTCTTCAGCTTGATCAACTGGATGAGATTTTCGAATTTCCGGTTCAGCTCCGAGTCCTGCTCGACGTTCTCATTTAATGACAGGATCTGCCCGGTTTTGTCTACCAGTCCGGTCGCGATGCTACCCTTTGAACGATATACGTCAGGTAACCGGGAGGCCAGGAAATAGCACAGCACCAGGGTAGCCAGGGGAACCAGCACCCAAATTAACCACCGTTGTCTGAGATATAACCCAAACCTTATCAGTTCTCTCATTTTATGTCCTCCAGTTTTTGTCCGAGCAGTTCCTCAAGTGTGCTTTTAGCAATCAGTATTTCGCCCTCTATGGTTACTTTAGCCTGCATCTGGTTTGAGTAGGCCAACAGGGCCTTGTTATAATTTTCCAGGGTTTCCTCTCCTTTCTCAAACCTGTATCTCACCGACTTACGTATGCTTTCAAGGTCGAGGAGCGATTCGGCCACTACGCGGAGCAACGTTTTTTTCTGGATATAGGTATAGTACCGCTGGCGTACTTCCGACTCCAGGTTGAGCTCAAAAGCCGCTTTTTCGTGCCCGATCGCATTCAGCTCGCTCTTAGCCTGACGTACCTGCGCCGGTTTCTGGATCAGGCTTCCCACATTGGCAAAAAAGCCGAACTGGTAGCTGGTCTGCATCAAAGGATTTACCGTAGCCTGCCAGCCGGGCATGAAAAGATAAGAGAAAGAAAAAATATCAAAATAAGAGAGCCTGGCCCTTTTTACGGCATATCCCGCTCCCTCGATCCGGGCATCCAATACTTTCGTCTTCGGATAGTTCGCCCGGGCAGTCTCTATCAGCCGCTCCAGGTACGCTTCCGAAAGCTCATCCCGGACCGAGATCCCGTCCTGGGCGCCTGACATCCCCGCCTGCATCAGCCAGCACAACAGAAGTAATATTTTTTTCATAAGCCGCAGTATTATCTTTGTAAATCTACAGGTTGCTTATCTTAGTTTATTTTCTCAACGTTTATGTCTTTTTCTGACCTGATCAAAAGCAAGCCTACGCTCAAAAAGTGGATACATTTTTTATTGATCCCGAGGAATGAAGCCCGCCCCAGGTTGTGGGTAACGTGGTTTCTCAATCCCTTTTTTCACCATAAGGGCCGCCATGCCATTATCCGCCGCCGTACCCGGATGGACATCCTGCCCTTCAACGATTTCAGGATAGGCGCCTATTCGGTTATAGAAGATTTCTGCACCATCAATAACGGAGTAGGGAATGTGGCAATAGGCGAGCACAGCCTCATCGGTATGAGCAACGTCGTAATCGGCCCGGTTACAATCGGCAATAATGTTATTATGGCTCAGCATGTGGTGATCAGCGGTTTAAATCACAATTATACCGATCCGGAGTTACCCGTCAGCCGCCAGGGCGTATCGGTGAAGCCCGTTGTGATCGAAGACGACTGCTGGATCGGCGCCAATGCGGTGATTACCAGCGGAGTCACCGTCGGGAAACATGCCGTAGTCGCCGCCGGGTCGGTGGTCACGAAAGATGTACCTCCCTTTTCGGTGGTAGCCGGCAACCCGGCCCGGCTGGTGAAGCGGTACGATACCGGATCGGGTACCTGGATCCGCATATAGCGTTTCGTCGTTTTTCTCATACGTTCTCCGATTGAAATAAAGCCGGGAATGTTTTGAATATGATCTTTAAGTCCATCCAGAAAGAACAATTCCTGGCGTACTCCACATCCAGCCGAATCCGTTCTTCCTCCGACATTTCTTTTTTTCCGCGCTTGGTTACCTGCCACAGCCCCGTCAGACCCGCCGGCCCGGCGAAGCGCATAATCTTGTCATCTGTTGTCAGCTTTTCCGCTTCGTAAAGGGGCAGCGGACGATTGCCCACCAGCGACATATCGCCTTTCAGAATGTTAATGAACTGCGGAATTTCGTCAAGACTGGTATTCCTCAGGAATGTTCCCACCCTGGTTATCCGCGGATCATTCTGGAATTTCATAAAAGCTACTTCATTCTCCTTCTGCCGGTGGTATACCCTTTCACAAATCTGCCTGCCATCCAGGAACAGCATTTGCTCACATTGGGACAACCCCAGAGCCCTGCAGTCGGCGCATAGCGAAACCAGGTCGCCGCTTTCGGGATCACCATTTTTTTTATTATAGGTATTGAACGCGCTCATATCCTTAATGAGCTTGTCTGCATCCACCCGCATCGTCCGAAATTTATAAAGATCGAAAATCCGGTATCCGCTGCCTACCCGCCGGGATTTATAAAAAACAGGCCCCTGAGAATCTAGCCGTATGACGAGCCCGACGATCAGGTAAATGGGGATAAGCCCGATCATGGCCGCCCCGACAATTGTTATATCGAATACCCGCTTCCACAAAGGAGTTTTAAAGCGCAGATGTTCCAGCTTTCGGGCAACGCTTCCCGCCAGTCTCCTCTTCTGTCCGGCTAAATAATTTACCCTCAGACCGAGATCTCCTTTACTCATATCAGTCTGAAAGATGTCGCTTGCTTTCAACTCCCGTGCACGCCTGATATTGCCGGGAGTGAGCTGTTCAACCAGGATAATAAACGGGATATCGCTGAAATGGCTGCTTTGGCGCAGATTAACCAGCAAATCCCAGCCTCCGTTCCTTTCATCGGCCAGGATCACGTCTACGTTGCCGCCTGAATAGATAACCTCCAGCGTTTCCTGCATGCCGTAACAATAATTGATCTCCAGAGCGTCATCCAGCTTTGCGGACACCAGCAGGCACTGTTCATAATCATGATACAGGAAAGTGATACCCACTCCTTTCGGCGAATGCGCTCCGGGAGAAGATGTTGCCAGCATGTTGACCTCTTCCATATTTTCCGGTCAGCGTTGGGTCCTTCTGAGTATGGCATTGATTTTCGCCAATACCTCCATAGGATTAAAAGGCTTGATCATAAAGTCGTCCGCTCCGGCATTCAGGCATTGAATTCTTTCTTTGCTGTCGTCCGAACCGGACAAGATAATAACCGGGATATCCGAATACATATTACTAGCCCTGAGCTGTTTCAGGAATTCTTTCCCATCCAGGTTCGGCATATTCAGATCTGCAATGACCAGGTCTGCGACATTTCCATCTTCCAGCCATTGCATTCCTTCCAGTCCATCGTCTTTGATGACCACCTGGAATTCATCCTTCAGAAAGTGTTCCAGTATTTTCCGAATCCCCTGCTCATCGTCCATGATCAGAAGATTTTTTTTAGCGCGTGCTGAACACATGATTTAAGTTCCGATCCCTGAGAATCGATTTCCAATAACGTTGATAACTAAAAATGGACGGGCAAATCCGGTTTTCTGTGGGTCACTCCGCAAGTTTGTCCCGGCTTAAGCTCCGTTGTTGATAGTGCAGGCAAAAATATATTCAGTTGATAGTATATTCCAAAGTAATTACGAGAAAAGGTGAAAAATATTCTCTTGGCTGGTTTTCGGGGATAATCCCCTTTGGGTCTTCCCAAAAACTGTTGAAAGAATCCCTTTCCCTGATAACGCCTTACAGCCACAGGTAAATCCCTCATTAATTGATAAAAATAATCTCCGCCGCTTCACAGATCTGTATCAGCGCGCTTAGATTCCTGGCTCCTGTCTTTTCCAACATATTTTTACGATGCTTGTCTACCGTATGAGGGCTTATAAACAGCTTTTCGGAGATCTGCTTCGTGGACATTCCCTCCCGTATCATTAGGAGGATTTCTCTTTCGCGCACCGAAAGTATGCTGCCTCTCTGAAATTTTCGCTCATTTTCATGAAAATGGTACGTATGCTGACTATTGATGTGATACTCTGCCCACCAGCAGCTATCCGGCTTGATTAAACCCGCGATATCTTTTTTGATGGTAAGCATCACCAATACGCTCCCGTCGCGCGTAATCTCCAGCGAATCGCCGGTGATGCTGAAATGATGACGATAAGATCCCGGCGGATGCAGCATCAGGTTATGCAGGTAAAACGTAAAGCCCCCCTGGCTCTCGCTGAGCTTTGATTTAACAACCGTTCGGTAAAACCAGGACATCTGCAAAAAAAACAAGCTCTGTGCAACAGGCAGATCGCGCATCCAGTACAACGTCGCCCAGCGCTTATAATCCTTTTCAGAGCAGCTGTAGCCGGTCATCTTCAGGTAGTTGTCGCTCATGTAATAAACTTCCTGGCTTTTCGTGTTGTAGATCGATACGGTATGATGATTGATCTCTGCATACCGGCCCAGCAATCGGGAGATTTCAGCATATTTGTCAGCCATCCCCGGAAACTCCGCCTCGCGTGTGTACTCACGCCACATTTCCACAAGCCTGGCGTGAAAACCGATGCCGACCTGGCCCGACGATTCGCTTGTCTCCACGGAAATCCGACGTTTGATAGTGATCAAATATAAAGACAAATCCGAAACGGACAAATTCATGGATTTCATTTTTAGCAAACGGAGAAAATCATGCTAATTCTTTCCTACTTTCTGAATTTCAGCCGATTATACTGAAAATACCAATACCACCGCCGTTCACTCAATACTTCTCCGAATACCCTTAACGGTTATTGACGGGAAGCAGGCGCCCTGCCTAACTTGCACCTTCATAACCACGTTCTAAACCCGGGCAAAAAAACAAACCCATCACCGCTATGAAATCTCTTATACTGTTGACAGTCTTGCTCTTAATAGCGGGCTCGTCTCCAAACCTGCCGGTAGTCTCCGCGCCTGATCCGTATCCCTGCGTAAAGCTGGTCAAAGACATTAATCCCAATGGCCATGCTTTAAATGATCAATTTGCATTGCATGCCGACTACGACGACAACGCCTATATGGGGGAGTTTAACGGAGCGTTGTATTTCGGGGCGACGGCCGGGCCGGGCAGCGGTGTACAACTCTGGAAAACCGATGGTACCCCGGCCAATACCAAACTGTTCAAGACTATTTTCCAGGGTGGGGATTCAAACCCGACAGGATTCACCCAAGTGGGCAATATCCTCTTTTTTGTGGCGACCGCCCCCGCTACGGGGCCGGCGCTCTGGCGATCAGACGGAACACAGGCCAGCACCTACATGGTGAAGGATCTGATGCCCGGAAATACGATCAGCAACCCACCGACCTGTCTTCGAAATGTAAACGGAACTCTTTTTCTGGCTGCCGACATTACCGATGACGGGATCAAGAATTATGTGCTCCACAAGTCGGACGGTACAAGCGCCGGCACCGTTCCCGTTAAATACCTGGACGGTACTCCCGTTTCGATATGGGTGGGTCCGGTAAACGATAAGCCCGTCGTGCTGAATGGCGTTTATTATTTTATTTATAGAGGTGAGTTGCTGCGATCTGATGGCACCCCCTGGGGGACCCACCGTTTGAAAGACATTAATCCAAACGGGGTTGATGAAGTGTGCAGGCTTACGGTCGCGTCAACGTCGATCTTTTTCTCCGCCAACGACGGCGTGCACGGTTCCGCGCTCTGGAAGTCCGATGGGACACCCGCAGGAACGTCGATGGTGAAAGACTTACATCCTTCGACAACGTCAATTGGAGCGCCTACCACGATGTATGCAATAGGTTCCACGGTATACTTCCATGGGCCCGGTTTGGACTTATGGAAATCGGACGGCACGGCAGCCGGGACGATTTTACTGAAAGCCAATCCGAACAATTATGCGATGATCGAGTATGGCACGCTGAACAAGATGCTGTTTTTTGGCGCGGATGACGGGGTGCATGGACTAGAGCTCTGGCGATCAGACGGAACTGCGGCAGGCACTGTAATGGTCAAAAATATCAGCACGGTCCTGGACGGAGGCAATTCCCTCGACCGTGGGTCCCGGCCCGCAAGCTTTGCTGCAAAAGACGGTAAACTTTATTTTTCGGCAAATGACTTTGTTCATGGCCGGGAATTGTGGGTCACCGACGGCACAGCGGCAGGCACCAAACTTGTTAAAGAAGTCAATCCGGATAGCGACGCCAACCCCCGATGGTTAACCGTAGTAGGGAATAAGCTTCTGTTCAAGGCCGACGACGGCACGCACGGTCGTGAATTGTTTGCGTATCAGATGTGTGGCGGCTCGTTTCCGGTCTCCCTAACCTCAGCGGAAAACAGCGGATCGGAGGGCCTCCGGCTGAACGTAATGGGAAACCCGGTCCGGCAGTCGATTGTCGTCGAGATCCACGGAAACGGCGACCAGCCGGTCTGGCTTTACTTAACCGACCTGCAAGGTAAACAACTCCAGACGCGTACCCTGACGGCCGCCCAGGCCACGGAGCGGCAGGTCTTCGATGTCGGGTCGCAGGCTGAAGGTATTTACCTGCTTCGGGCCGTAGCGGGTGAAGAGTCAAAAACCATACGGATCATTAAAAGTCAATAGGGGATCTTATTGCGTAGGGAATGGTATGACAACCTACTTCCCTCCTTTCTTTGCCTCTTTCAATATCTTTTTCTCTTCGCCTTCCAGCTTCCGCTGCAGTTTTTTGACGTCCTCCGCCGGTGGAAGGTTTTCGGGGATAATACCCCGTTGGGTCAGCATATCTCGCACCGCCTGGTTATTGTCGATATGCTCCTTTTCAATTTTGGTCTGACCTTCCAGATCTTTGATCTGCACATTGAGACCGGTCATCTCAGCGGCCAGGTCTTTAGCCTTAATACTGATGGTCGGTAAAAAATCGGCAACAGCGCGACTGTCGGGAATACCCATTTTCTTTTTCAACACCCTGGTGCTCAGGCGGAACAGGGCCTGGTCTCCTTTGCTCCTGATCGTGGCAAACCCCTGCTGATCAATGCCTCTTTCAAACAGTATGCCTGAAAGCTGCTTTTCAGTCTGGCTCAGCTTTTCCCGGGCCTTTACGCGTTCGTATTCGAGAAACCGCTGTTCGACGACCTCAGCCCGGCGGGTCTGCACCGCGAAGTAATTCTGGGCAAAGGCAATTTCGGGCTTGCGGCTGTCGCCGTTCTGGGCAATAAGATAGCAGGCATACCGGGTAAGTAAAATGTCATCTATTTCTTTTTCAGCGCCTTTCGGCATGGGTATCGTTTTCCTGACGTCAGGAAAATGATACGCTATTTCCTCGCCAGCGTTGCCGCAGGAATCCTTAGCCTTCTGGACCACTTTTTCAAAATTCTCCCATTTGCTATAGCCCAACAGCTTCTGCAGATCCCTGGCGCTCCAGCATTCGACACCTTCCAGTTCCGCGGACGCGCCTTCAAACTGGCTGAAGAGTTGTTTTATTTCCTCGGTTTTCATGTTTACCTAAGTTTAGTATGTACAAGGTAAATATAGCAAAAAGAAATGGCAAGTGCCACCTCTTTGGGGTTGCTATCCGGTTATGTGATCATATTCTATAATCCTATCGCCTTCGGGCTTCTTCACTGACTGCGGATCACTGCCATGTCCTTATCCCTAAGATTCCGGACCGTAAGAAATTGAAAAGACATAACCTGGGTGCCACTTTACTTTTGCCAGGCTTCTGAAAGTCCTTCTGAGAGCGTCGTACAGCATACACCGGTCGTAGAGGGTGTCACGATCGAATTCTTCCCGGCCGGAAAGGCTGTCTTCAAACATCTCCCACAGGTTTTCACCGTAGGATTCCAGCATTTCCGGATGCCCGACGAGGTTGTGGA
This sequence comes from Spirosomataceae bacterium, assembly GCA_037191015.1. Lineage (GTDB taxonomy): Bacteria > Bacteroidota > Bacteroidia > Cytophagales > Spirosomataceae > Ravibacter. Next base: position 399,900 of record JBBCKD010000010.1, on the reverse strand, counting down.
AGCTTTTGCTGGCTTCCTTTAGTACTTCAGTGGTTTGGTTGCTTTCGGTAGGCATCGTCTTTTCCGATGCGAATGGAGAAGAAGAACTTTCCGGATTTAACCGATTGCGATCGGAATCTTCTGGCAGATTTTGCATAACTTTATAAAGTTTAGTGGGCGTAAGCCCGGTTGAACATGCACCCCGGTTTTGTTTCGTAGGCATTGCGGGGTGTTTTTTTATTTATTGATTTGTTTGAAATTCACACAAATTCAAGACAAAAAAAATTTTAGTTAGGTTTGAACAAAACCTCCGTTTTAACGTATACCTCACCAAACTCTTTCAGAATCTCAATCATCTTAGCCTCTGATATACCTCTTTTAAACGTGTAATTCCTCCACGCATTCGTCAACTTTCCTTTTTTTTGTTCTGCCGGCAACGTCGGGTAGATATTTTTTAGCCACCAATCAAAAGCCTCTGCTACGGAGGTGAATTTCTTCATGGGCTTAAAGGTATCACAACTTGTGTGAATTTCAAACAAATAATCATTTTTTTTTGAAAATCAGCTCTCCCTCGTCTCCTGACGAAGGGAGGGCGACATCCGGTCTCCGGACCGGAGATCAGATGATTTGTCAGTCAGAGACGGGTCGAAAACCCGCTATCGCGCTTCCACCGTCTGCGCGACCCGGTCCCAAGACGGGGAAGAGCGGACAGTTTGTAGTCATATAGCAACCGAGGCGATCTACATATATTCCCATGATTACTTGAAGTCGCAAATTGCGACTTCAAGTAACTGAGAACCGGCGGCCATGAAGCGTGCATCGGACGTGAGTCGGGGACGCCTAGTCCCGCAGGGACGACACTTCTGCGAGTACGGTGTGTCGCCCCTGCGGGGCTTACGTACTCTGAGACAGCACCTGTGGCCGCAGGTTACACTACGCTTCACCCGCGGTTATGGAGAGTATCGCCCCTGCGGGGCTTCTTTCCTAAGTTACCGTGTCAGCTACGAAATATTCAATCAAGTAATAAAAGAGTCTCGGTAAGCAATCAAGTAATAAAGAGCCACGGTGAGCAATAAGGAGTCATAGGTTAAGTAATACCGGACCATGTGCCATAAAGTGGATTGTGAAGACACAGCCCACGGTTACGCCCTCTTCCCGTTCCTCCCCTCAATGAAAATTCCTCCCTTTCGGAAAAATCTCCATCTGCACCCCACTATCCACTTTCACCGCTCCGGCGGCCCGGTTTCCACTTTCAATTCTCAACTTTCCACTTTCAACTAACTTCTTCCTGCTCTCCTCCTTCTCATCTTCCGTAACCCCCAGCTTCTGCAAAAGTCCGCTCTGGTCGTAGCACCGGCGTATCGATACATGGATCACCTTCCCTTCCCGCTGTAGCTTACCCTCTGCCATCAGCAGGCGTGCACGTACGATCTGGCTGCGGTATTGTTGGAAAAGCTTTTCAAAAACTACCAGGTTGGCAGTGCCGGTTTCATCTTCGATCGTGATAAAGCAGACCCCGGTAGCCGTAGACGGTCGCTGGCGTACCAGCACCAGCCCGGCTACGCGCACCCACGTGCCGTCAGAGCATTTTTCCAGCTCTGCCGTAGTCAGCACCTGCTGCTGATAAAGCTCACGACGTACAAAGCTGACCGGGTGCGCCTTTAATGAAAGTGATAAATACTTGTAATCCTCTATGACATGCTCCCCGCGCCTCATTTTCGGGAGGGTTACCGGCTCCTCAAATTCATTTTCTGATGGTTGCCCGGCAAATAGTCCGGCCGGTGTATCGGCCAACGCAGCAATCTCCCATAGCGCCTGCCTTCTGTCGAGCCCCATCGAACGGAAAGCATCCCCATCAGCCAGCCGCTCCAGCGCTGATAACGGAACTCCTGCTTCCAGGAGATGGTGCACGCGGACGTAAGGCTTTGCCCTTCCTTTGCATACTATTTCCATATCTTCTTCATCCAACCCTTTCACCTGCCGGAAACCCAACCTCAATGCACAGCGTCCCTCTACCTTCTCTTCAAGGGTATTGTCCCATTCGGAATGATTGACATCCACGGGGCGAACTTCCACTTTCTTACCTTGTTCGGGTAGTTTACGCTCTTTTTGTGCATCCGCTATGATCTGAGCCGGTTGGTAAAATCCCATTGGCATACTATTGAGTATGGCCGCAGCAAATACTTCAGGATAATAATATTTAATCCAACTCGATATATAGACCAGCAATGCAAAACTGGCGGCATGGCTTTCCGGGAAACCGTAGCTTCCGAAACCCTCTATCTGCTTAAACACCCGCTGGGCAAATTCTTCGGTATAACCTTTACTGACCATACCCTCCACCAGCTTTTTTTTGTAATAGGCTACCTGGCCATTAGACTTAAAAGTGGCCATACTCCTCCTCAACCCATCGGCGTCCGCATCAGTAAATCCTGCTGCGACAATGGCTATCTCCATGGCCTGCTCCTGGAACAGGGGTACGCCGAGCGTGCGGCCAAGAATCTCCCTTAAATCTTCACTAGGGTATTCTACCGGCTCTTCTCCGTTTCTTCGCCGGAGATAGGGATGCACCATATCTCCCTGTATCGGCCCCGGACGCACTATGGCTACTTCTATCACTAGATCATAAAATTCTTTAGGCCGTAACCTTGGCAGCATTGACATCTGTCCCCGGCTTTCGATCTGGAACACGCCGATTGTGTCTGCGTTGCTTATCATTTCATATACTTTCCCATCTTCTTCCGGAACTGTAGCAAGCGTATATTTAACCCCGTAATGGTTATTAATCAGGTCGAATGCCTTGCGGATACAGGTCAGCATCCCCAACGCCAGCACATCGACCTTGAGAAAGCCCAACGCTTCTATATCGTCCTTGTCCCACTCAATACAGGTACGGTTTTCCATACGTGCATTCAGGATCGGGCACAGGTCGGAAAGCCTGCCCTCGGTAATGACAAATCCGCCGGTATGCTGCCCCAACTGCCGGGGAAAACCCACATACTGGTCCATCAGCTCCATCACTTTCCGTAAATGCGGGTCCTTCGGGTCAAACCCTTCCACAGAAAGCTGGTCTCCTTTCCGCCATTCATCGGTAAACTCGTACATCGATTTAGAGAGCCGGTTAATGGCATCGACCGACATCCCCATCGCCTTCCCGATATCACGGATAGCACCTTTCCTGCGCAACCGGGTCACCGTCGCCACGATACCAGCACGGTCCCGGCCGTATTTTTGATAGACATACTGCATCACCTCCTCCCGCCGCTCATGCTCAAAATCCACATCGATGTCCGGCGGCTCGTCGCGGGCATCCGACATAAACCGGGCAAAGAGGAGCCTCGTTTTCTCAGGATCCACCGAAGTGATCCCGAGGCAATAGCACACGATGGAATTGGCCGCAGACCCACGACCCTGGCACAATATGTTGTGATCTTCTGCATAACGGACCAGGTCATGAACGGTCAGGAAATAGGAAGCATAGTTTTTCCTCTCCATAAATGCCAGCTCCTTACAGATCAAACGGGCATATTTCTCCGGGATATTTTCTCCAAAGCGTCGCCGGGCCCCTTTCCAGGTGAGGAATTCCAGTTCCTGCTGCGGGGTACGCCCGTCGCTGGTCAGCTCGTGAGGATACACATACTTCAGGCTGTCGAGAGAGAACGTACAGGCTTCCGCTATCTCCTGCGTACGCCGTATCGCGTCGGGATATTGCCGGAACAGTCGAACCATCTCTTCCGCGGGCTTCAGGTACCGCTCCGCATTCTGGTGCAGCCGGAACCCGGCATCGTAAATCGTGCATTTTTCCCGGACGCAGGTGATCACGTCCTGCAGCTGCCTTCGCTCCGGGACATGGTAGTGGACGTCGTTGGTCGCCACTAGCGGGATATCCAGCCTGCCGGCGAGCTGACCGAGCCGGTACACCAGCTTCTGATCATCACCCATATAAGGCCTGCTAACTGCCAGGTACAAGTCTCTTCCCAATGCCTCCCGGTATTGATCAAGGCTTTTTTCAAAAGACGGCTCGAGCTCAAACCGCCTGTTGAGAGAAGATGGAGGTACTACTGCAAATTTCATCCCTTTTGCATAGGTATAGACGTCCTCTCTATAAAGCTCGCATTTCCCTTTTTCGGTACGCAGATTCCCGGTGGAAAGCAGGCCTGAAAGACGCGAATACGCTTCCTGGTCGGTCGGGTACGCCAGCAGGGAGGGACCATCCACCAGGTCGAGGCGGCAGGCGGGGATGATCTTAATCCCTGCTTTTTTAGCGGCTACATGGCCGCGGACGATACCGGCAAAGGTATTCCGGTCGGTAATCGCGATCTTTTTATAGCCCAGATCAACAGCCCGGCCAACAAGCTCTTCCGGATGGGAGGCGCCGCGTAGGAAGGTAAAGTTGGTAGTGACCTGGAGTTCGGTGTAGACCGGCGTCATGGTGCCACCTTGAAATGCGGATTATAAATCAACCCGATAATATTTCCCCAGGGATCTTTGACAGACCCCACAACGATGTCTTCGCCGACGTTCTGAGGTTGCTCATGTTCTTTGGCGCCCAGTGAAATAAAGCGGGCATATTCCCCTTCAGTATCCTCTACCCCCCAATAGGTAAGGACACTCTCTGCTTTTTCAGTCGGGATATTTTCCTCCGGTTGCAGTCCCAGCTCATATCCGCCAATGTCAAACCCTACATAGAACGGCTCGTCAAAGTAGGGTTGCGTATCAAAAGCTTTCGAATACCACTCTTTGGCTGCGGTAAGGTCACCCACCTTGTAGATCGTTGTTCTCAGTCCTAAAATTTTACTTTTCATTTTGATAGTTATTTAGATTTCACGCAAAAAACCCATGTATAAACCATTTAGATAATCCTCCCTCATAATGCCCCGACCGGAAGATCCAATAACGGACGCCCTGGTCGTCTTCCACTACGTAGTAATCCCGGTGCAGTCCGTCGCCGATCCACCATTCCTGCTCGATACGCTCGGGACCGTCGGCTTTCCGGATGTTATGTACTTCTCCTTTATAGCGGAAAAGTACCGGCGGGTAATCCGGGACCGGCGCGGTAACCTCGATCGGCTCGGGTTCCGGCACCAGATGAGCGGGCCTGGGACGATCGGTACGCCAACCCGTCTGCGGCTTTTCTTCCAATGAGCGCGCTTCCTTCACCGACCTTTCGGGCCAATGATGCTCTGCCGGCAGGTAGCGGTGGATAATGCCCGGCCCACCACGCCCTGCAATACGATCGAGCAGCCCGGCGATCGCCGTATGATCACGACTGCCCGTGAGGCTCCACAGGCTTTCCTGCACAGGCGGGATACCGGCTACTACCGGCGCTTCCAGGATAAAAAGCTCAATCCCGAGATCAGGCTCAATCGTCGTGATCTTCAGCTCAAACAGCCTGAACAAGTGCCGTATGTTACAGGACGGGCTGTAGGTCCATATCGTTATTTCCTGCGTTTTCCCGTCTACCCGGAAGGTTCTCAGGATCGCTTTCTGAAGACCTTTGTTCTCTTCTGCCAGGCGCGTGCACAAGGCTTCCAGCAGCCGCTCGATCGCGATGCGGATGGCAGTGGCCGTACAGACAGGTTCCAGGCAGGGCAGACGCTCCTGGTAAGGTGGTACCGGCACTACCGGATAGATCACTTCAGCCGCCACTCCTGTTACCTGGTCGATACGATCCGGCAGGCTTTGTCCGAACCTTCGGCGCAACACGCTGCGGGGCATATCGATAAACTTCCCTATCCGTGTCAACCCCAGCTTATGCAGCTTTTCGACTATTTCGGCAGGCAGGCGCAACGCTGCCGGCGGAAGAGGTAATATTGCCTGCCTGTCTTCCCCGGAAGGTACAATGAATTTCTCTCCTCCATACCGGGCTACTGCCCATGCCATGCCGGGTGTACCGGCCATCCCCACCCGGACATCGTATCCCGGTTCTGCCAGCCTAGCTACAATGTCTTCCAGGTAAGGGCGCTCACCTTTCCAGAGGTGCGTACAGCCGGTAGCGTCGAGTATAAGCCCGTCAGGAGGATCGATCGCTACCACCGGGGTAAACCGGATCGCCCACTCCGCCAAAGCAAGCAGTATTTTTTCGGGTAACGTACCGCTGTCTTCTACTACGTGCAACCCGGGAAATGCCGCTCTTGCATCAGCCACGACCATACCCGTTTCAATACCCAAAGCTTCTGCCGCAACGCTCGAGGCTGTCACGACCATACGGCCGCGCTGGGGCGTCGCTATGACGAAAGGAACGCCCTTCAGATCAGGATACCGCCTGAGGTGCCGGTCGGTCATCAAATGACAAAGCCATATGGATACGTATCTTTTCATAATCAAATACTTCAAAATGATCTTCCACCCATTGTATCTGCCAGCTTCCTGGCTGTCCGTTACGGACTTTTTCCAAGGTAACGTCCCAGGCAGGGAAGCCTACTCCGGGCAAACCTTCGTACGGAATGCTGGGAGCCGGTTGTATTCTCCACCGGCAAACGGAGGCCATAGCAGATGCAATCCTCGGCCGGTAACGGTGCAGGAAGCAATTTACCCGGCTTTGCTCTACAGCCAGCTGCAGGCGGCGCGACTGTGCAAGGTCCAGGTCGGTCACCTCTCCCACCACCGCCCCTAGCGCCTCACATTTCAGCGCCTGCTCGATCATCCATGATAAGTCCGCCGGCTTCCTGTTGTCGACGAAAAGGATACGGTCGGGGCTTACTCCAAAAAAGCTTAATGCTGGGGGAAACAGCGTCCGCCCGTTGCTGATCCATAGACAGGTATCATACGGCCGTACGGTACTGCCCAGCAGACCGGCCATAAAGCCCGAGGTTGCCGCAGCACATTCCGGCGAAGCGCTGACAAATTCATGGATACCTACGGGGAATATTCCGCAGGGAAAGGCTTCTGTAACCGGCCCCAAACCGGCATTCAAAGCACGGCCATGGGCCACCTGCTGCATTCCCTGCATGGCCAGGATATCCTTTTTCAGTTGTCTGACAATTTCATTTTCCATTGGTAATTATTGTATCATCACCTGGATAAAATTCGTAAATGACTGTTTATCAAGACAATTCCGTTTAACGGATCCGCAATGCCTTGCGGATCTACGCGGATCTACCGGGGTATTATTTTTCATTATTTATTTTGACCGGACACAAAAACTATTTACATTTGACACTAATAATGTCAATATTTTGACACTAATAATATCAAACAAATGGAGAATCACAAAATTTTTTTTGCTCCAAATCTCAAATTCCTTCGGGAAAGGGTGAAGCTGACGCAACAGGAGCTCGCCAACAAGCTGGAAATCACCCGCAGCAAGCTCAATGCGCTGGAGTCTGGACAGACCGCTGCTCCCAGGCCGGAGGATTTCCTGAAGCTTTCGGATTTCTTCAAGCTGAGCATCGATACGTTGCTGAAGGTCGATCTTTCAAAGTTGGGAGAATTAAAGCTCCGGGATTTACAGGCCGGGAACGACGTCTATATCACAGGCAGTAATATCCGGATATTGGCCGTTACGGTAGATGCCGACAACCGGGAAAACGTGGAATACGTACCTGTAAAAGCCAAAGCCGGTTACCGCAGCGGCTATTCCGACCCGGATTACATCGCCAGTTTGCCCCGGTTTTCCATGCCGAATTTACCTTCCGACGGCAGCTTCCGGATGTTTCCCACTACCGGAGACTCAATGTTGCCTTTGCCGGAAGGATCCGATATTATCTGCCGCTATATCACCGATTGGACGACCATCAGGCCGGGCGCTTTATGTATTGTGATCCTGAAAGGAGAACAGGATTTCGTTTTCAAAAAAGTAACTGTAAAAACAGCCGGTAGGGTGCTTCTGCTCGAATCGCTGAACCCGGTGTATGAACCTTACGAGGTTCCCCTGGATGAGGTGCTGGAAATATGGAAATACCACAGCTACCAATCGCGTGAGATCCCTTCTCCCTCATCGGATGTACAGCATATTTCAGCAACAGTAAATGAAATACTGAGGCAAATCAAAGTCCTGCGGGACGAAAATGAAAAGTGAGAACGGAAATATTTATATTGAGGCACGAACCGGAGAAAATAACCAGTGACTTTTACAACTTATATACGTATCTAGTATAGCAAATCAAAAAAAACAGAAAAATGAATCTTACAGACCTAGTAACCGGGGGTATCGGATCAACCGTTACCTCAGCAGTAGCAAGAATGCTTAATATCGAAGAAAGCAAAGCCAAATGGATCGTTTCGGCGGCGGTTCCGCTGATGATTGCAGCATTAAACTACAATGCAAAAAACAAAAATCAGGGTGCCAGTATCAACAGAGCTCTTGATCAGCACAACGGCAGCATCTTAGGAAACCTCTCCGGGTTGCTGTCAGGAGGACCTACAAACGACGGCAACAAAATAGTCGGCCATATCTTTGGCAACAATACCGGCTACGTGACCGAGAACCTCTCCCAGAAAACAGGCCTTTCGGCAGGACAGGTAGGGAGTGTATTGGCTGTGCTGGCGCCGGTAGTAATGGGATACCTCGGACAGGAGAAGCAGCAGGCCCAATCGGGTGGCGGCATGACTGACCTGATAGGCGGACTCCTGGGCGGCGGACAAAGCAGCGGTGCAGGCGGATTGATCGGCGGTCTGCTCGGCAGTGTCCTGGGTGGCGGGCAGCAGGCAGCTCCTTCAGGAGGCGACGGCCTGGGTGCATTGGCCGATCTTGCCGGAGAATTCTTTAATCAGCAAAATAATGCCGGCCAGAGAGGCAACGTACTTGATTCGCTGGCAGGACTATTCGGACGGTAAATACGAAATAAAAAAAACCGCCTGAAAAGGCGGTTTTTTTTTATTATTTATATTCTCTTCAACAGTTCATTTCCGGCTGCTTCAGTGTTGAGAATCTTATCTGCGGGCGTCGACCCGTCAGCGATATCTCTCGTACGGAAACCGTCCTTGAGCAGGCTGTCGACAGCATCTATAATAGTCTGCGATTCCTCTTTCAGTCCAAAAGAAATATCAAGCAGCAAAGCCGCCGACAGGACCGAAGCCAAAGGATTGGCTATTCCCTTACCTGTAATATCGTGAGCAGATCCGTGGATAGGCTCGTACACACCGGTGCTGTCACCTACGGAGGCTGAGGCCAGCATTCCCATAGAACCGGCTATCTGGCTCGCTTCATCTGTGAGGATATCGCCAAACAGGTTAGCGGTCACGACCACATCAAAGCGGCGCGGATCTTTGATCAGCATCATGGCAGCCGCATCGACAAACTGGTGCTCTACTTCCACATCAGGATATTCGGGTGCAATTTTCTGAACGACTTCCCGCCACAGACGACTGGTTTCAAGCACGTTGGCCTTATCGACCGAGCACAGCTTTTTACGACGCGTACGGGCCGCTTCAAATGCCTTACGGGCAATTCTTTCCACCTCAAAGCGGCTGTATTCCGCCAGGTCATAAGCCGTATCACCATCATTCTTCCTGCCTTTCTCTCCGAAATAGATATCTCCGGTAAGCTCACGGAAGAACAGGATATCGGAACCTTTCAATATTTCCGGTTTGATCGATGAGGCTCCCAGCAGCTCATCGAACAATTTAATAGGCCGCAGGTTGGCATATAGTCCCAGCTCCTTACGCATCTTAAGCAGGCCTTGTTCCGGACGTACTTTAGCGGAAGGGTCGTTGTCATATTTAGGGTGGCCGACAGCACCGAAAAGCACTGCGTCGGAAGCTCTCATTTTCTGAAGTGTTTCCTCGGGAAGCGGGTTACCTGTTGCTTCGATCGCAGCATGACCGATCAGGGCTTCATCATAAGTGAACTCATGCCCGAATTTTGCCGCTATTTTTTCCAGCACCTTCTTACCTACCTCTGTTACTTCCTGCCCGATGCCGTCACCGGGTACAATTAAGATATGTTTTTTCATTAATTAGATTATGATTACACTCAAACGAATTATATAGATTTCAATTTTGAAAGTAAGGGGGGAAGATCTGCAGCAATTGTAGCATATACAGTACCAGGAGAGATCCCGAAATATTCATGAATTAATTTATTTCGCATCAGTTTCATCAATCTCCATTCAATTTCCGGATGCTGTTCCTTAAAGGAGTCTGAAATCTTAGTGGATGCCTCGCCAATTATTTCAAATCTCCGGTAAACTGCATCCTGAAGCATTATATCCGTTTCAAAATCTGCTTCAGATTTCCCGCTGATATAACCTGCTATGATCTCTATCGAATCAATAATGTCCTCTATGTAAACATTATCGTCGCGCTTCATATCAATTCTACTATGTCTGAAAAAACATATTTCCTGATAGAAGGCTTAACGGCCTTGTATTCGACGAGATCAATCTCCCTCCGGCAAATATCCCGTAGCTCATCTTCGAGACGAAGTATATCAAACATAGTCAGGTCCCCGGCTTCTATCAGCACATCTATATCGCTCTTGTCCGTCTCTTCATTACGGGCAAAAGAACCAAAAACAGCAGCTCTTTTAATATTATTCTTCAGGAGATGCCTTTTCAGGTTTTGATATAGTTGCTGCTTTTCCATGATGCACGTGGCAGTATGTACAAATATAGTTCATTCATCACTAACCAGCGGCAAAGCAGGAGTTTTTGAATCCTCCTGGATACCGATCAGATTCAGCATTTTCTGAGTAGCCATGATCGCCGACACCGTCTGGTCAGAATCCAGGCCCCTTGTTTTCACATCCTTCCCGTTAATCTCCCAGGTGATGATGGTTTCGCAAAGCGCATCTGTTTTCCCTCCCGGCGGAATCCTGACCGCATAGTCGGTCAGCATAGGCAAGGTTAGGCCTTTTTTGATATATATCTTTTTTAACGCATTCATAAATGCATCATACTGGCCGTCGCCCTGTGCATTTTCCTCAAAGAGTTCTTCCCCGAACCTGATCTGCAAAGTAGCAGACGGCTTGAGATTCTTGGAATGAGTCAGCACATAATTGACGATCGACACGTTCTCCTCGATCGTATCGCTGTCCAGGATATCCGAAATAATGTAAGGCAGATCTTCGGGAGTGACCGCCTCCTTGCGATCGCCCAGCTCAATAATCCTCTGTGTGACTTTTTTCAGATCCGGCTCCGAAAGAGTAATCCCCAGTTCCCGGAGGTTGTTTTCGATATTGGCTTTTCCTGACGTCTTGCCCAGCGCATATATACGCTGCCGTCCGAAACGCTCAGGCATCAGCCGGCTGAAATACAGGTTATTTTTTTTGTCCCCGTCGGCGTGTATCCCCGCTGTCTGGGTAAAGACATGCTCCCCCACTATGGGTTTATTGGAAGGAACCCTTACACCTGAAAAAGTCTCCACCAGCTTGCTGACCGAGTAGAGCGACTTTTCGTTGGCCGAAGTTCTGTACTCGGGCAGGAAATCCCTCATCACGGCAATTGTGCTTGCCAGAGGCGCATTTCCTGTTCGTTCTCCCATCCCGTTAACCGTCAGGTGCAAACCCTTCGCACCGGCCCTGAGCGCTTCCATTACATTGGCTACGCTCAGATCATAATCGTTATGCGCATGAAATTCGAAATGGTGCCCCGGGTAACGGTCTACTATGGATTTGACGAAGGAGTACGACTCCGAAGGCGTCAGTATCCCCAGCGTATCAGGGAGCAGTATCCTTCTGACCGGCAGCGTAGTGAGGAAATCCAGCGATTGAAATACATACCCGGGGGAATTCCGCATCCCGTTGCTCCAGTCTTCCAGGTATACGTTGCAGGTGATTCCTGAGGCACCGGCAAGCTCTATTACCTGACGTATATCTTCGAAGTGCTCTTCCGGTGTCTTTCTGAGCTGATAGGTAAGGTGATTCAGCGAGCCTTTGGTCAGCAGGTTCATCACCCTTGCCCCGGCCTCCAGCATCCAGTCGATCGAGGCTTTCCCGTCTACAAACGTAAGAATCTCGATTTTATCCAGCAGTCCATTGGCGCCGGCCCAGTCCGTAATCTTCCTGACCGCCTGGAATTCACCTTCGGAAACACGGGCGGAGGCAACTTCTATGCGGTCTACTTTTACTTCCTGCAGCAAGAGCTGTGCAATAGTCAGCTTTTCAGATGCAGAAAACGACACTCCGCTGGTCTGCTCACCGTCGCGAAGCGTCGTATCCATTATTTCTATATAGCGGTCACTCATGTCTGGAATAGGCTGTAAGCTTTCAGCTTTAAGCCCCCTTAATATATCCTTGCCGCTTCAAATTCCCTAATTTCATCCTTCATCGCCTGAAGGTAATCGATATCATCGAAGCCGTTCATCAGGTTGTGCTTTTTGTAGCCGTTGATATCGAAAGACTCGCTTTCGCCGGTGCTCAGAATAGTGATTTTCTGCTCGGGCAGGTTGACTTCAAGCTCCGTTTCAGGATTGGCTTCTATGGCGAGAAAGATCTTATCAAGGAACTCCGGGCTCACCTGTACGGGCAGAATGCCGACGTTGAGTGAATTTCCTTTGAAGATGTCTGCAAAAAAGCTGGAAACCACACAGCGGAAACCGTAATCATAGATAGCCCACGCGGCGTGTTCACGGCTGGAACCGCTTCCGAAGTTATGGCCTCCTACCAGGATCTTCCCTGAATAGATCGGGTTGTTAAGAACAAAATCCTGCTTGGGAGTATCGTCAGCGTTGTAACGCCAGTCCCTGAAAAGGTTATCGCCGAAGCCCTCCCGTTTGGTAGCTTTCAGGAAACGCGCAGGAATGATCTGGTCCGTATCGACGTTTTCGATCGGCAAAGGGACTGCGGTACTTTGTAATATGGTGAATTTATCGTAAGCCATTTCTTTTGATTTAAATATAATAGATCAGACTGCGAACCTAACTTCACAACAACTCTCTCGGATCCGTAACTACCCCGGTTACAGCAGCAGCGGCAGCTACCAACGGACTTGCAAGCAATGTCCTTGCGCCGGGCCCCTGCCTTCCTTCGAAGTTCCGGTTGGAAGTGCTGACCGCATATTTCCCGGCCGGGATCTTGTCGTCATTCATAGCCAGGCATGCCGAGCAGCCCGGCTGGCGCAGCTCAAAGCCTGCTTCGGTAAGAATATCCAGGATCCCTTCTTCCCTGATCTGCGACTCCACGATATGTGAGCCCGGAACAATCCAGGCGGTTACGTGATCTGCCTTTTTACGCCCCTTCACTACAGATGCAAACGCACGGAAATCCTCGATCCGCCCGTTGGTGCAGCTTCCTATGAATACATAGTCTATTTTCTTGCCCAGCATGGATTCATTTTCATGGAATCCCATGTAGTTCAGTGATTTCTCAAAAGATGCCTTACCTCCTTCGACCTGTTCGGAAGTCGGGATCGCCTTCGATATACCCTGTCCCATACCCGGGTTGGTCCCGTAGGTGATCATAGGCTCGATGTCGGCTGCATCAAAGTTATATTCCTTATCAAAAACCGCACCCTCATCTGTCTTGAGCGTCTTCCAGTATGCAAGCGCTTCGTCCCACTTCTCTCCTTTAGGTGCCTGTTCACGTCCCTGGATATAATCGAAGGTGGTCTGGTCGGGAGCTATCATTCCTCCGCGGGCTCCCATCTCGATACTCATGTTACAGACCGTCATACGACCCTCCATGCTCATATTCCGGAACACATCTCCGGCATACTCCACAAAGTACCCGGTAGCGCCTGCGGTAGTCAGCTTCGAGATGATATACAGCGTCACGTCTTTCGGAGTGACTCCTTTACCCAGCGTCCCGTTTACATTTACCCTCATTTTCTTCGGCTTGGGCTGCATGATACATTGGGAAGAAAGCACCATTTCAACTTCCGATGTACCTATACCAAATGCAATAGCGCCGAACGCCCCATGAGTGGAGGTGTGCGAATCACCACAAACAATGGTCATCCCCGGAAGTGTGATCCCGTTTTCAGGTCCTACTACGTGAACAATCCCGTTACGTGCATTGCCCAGGCCCCAGTGTGAAATCCCGTACTTCGCGGTATTTTCCTCAAGCGCTTTCAGCTGGTTGGCAGAAAGAGGGTCCTGTACCGGCAGGTGCTGATTGATGGTAGGCGTGTTATGATCGGCTGTCGCAAAAGTGCGCTCAGGGTACATCACACCGATCTTGCGGCTTTCCAGTCCAAGGAATGCTACGGGGCTGGTCACCTCATGGATAAAATGCCGGTCGATAAAAAACACGTCCGGCCCGTCTTCGATTTTCCTTACAACGTGCGCATCCCACACCTTGTCGAACAACGTACTTGGCTGATTGCTCATATTCTGCAGTATTATTTCGGCTGGTAATTAGTTAACAATTTTTAAAAAGAAATCTCTTATTGAGCACCTGGCATGCCTGAGGGAAAAAATGAGTATACAAATTACCTCATAATTGTGTAAACCGGCATAACGGGAAACGACCAAAAAATAGCGATTTTAGTTTTAAGAAGCAGTTTGGTCGGGAAGTGGCATTTTGCCTCTCATCACCCCTGCCGCTTAGGTGTTACCCCGAATTTCTCCTTATAGGTTTTTATAAAGTGGGAAACACTTTCATAACCGATCTCAGTGCTGATCTCCGAAACATTTTTGGCGCTGTTTCTCAACAGAAAATCTGCGTAATCAAGCCGTTTGTTCTTGATCCACAGCGCCGGCGATGCCCCGAATTCCTCCTGGAAATCGCGTTTGAAAGCGGAAAGGCTCCGGCCCGACAGCCGCGCCAGCTCGTTCAGCGTCAGGGGCTTGAGATAATAGCTGTTCATCAGGAACTTGAGATCCGCTTTCTCCCCCTTATAAAGGCTGTACAATATCCTGGTAAGCTGCCCGGAGGTGTTCAGCTCGAGCAGGTGCAGCAGCAGCTCCTGGAATTTGAGGCGTAAAAAGTGGTTCTTGAGCTTTGTCCGGGAACGGAAATAGGGAAAAACGGATTGGATGAATTTTTCAAAGTTATCATCTGCCCGGAGCAAAAGGATCGGGTGCTCCAGCACGGCAGCCGGCTCTTCGGTAGTGAAAAGTTCGGGATGCAGGCCTACGAACTCTTTGAGCAGCTTTTCGTCAAAAAAGAAAACCAGGCTCTTATAGGCCTCATTGATCGATTCCGACATCAGGTAAAAGCCTCTCTGAACAAACAGGATATCACCCTTGCTCACATGAACTTCCTGTGTCGGGCTGGTGAATTTCTTATCTCCCTCCAATACCACAATAACGGCATGCTCTTCGAAAAAAACATCGTATTTCGACGGGTAGACCTCGTTGCGATAGGCCACAAAGGTCATATCCTGAATCTTGAGGGACTCAAATTCGGACGAGCTGATATCGGAAGGTACCCGTAGCAAGCGGCTTTTATTCGTGAATTCGTGGCAAAATATTATCCCGGGCAGACGCCGATTAATTATCTGCAAATATCTTACAAATAATCAATCGGCGTGCAGATCCGGGCTATTTCGTCCGCGGCAGCCCCCGGACACCGGTCAAAAAAACGGCTGTGGAAAGCGCATTATCGTTTTTGTGGTATCAGCCATGCCTCCGACAGTAATGTGCCCCATCCACCGGTATTGCGCCATTGCTCGGTTGTGACGCGATCGCCGGACAAAACAGATGGGTCTCTTGCCAGCCTGATCTCCAGCACGCCGTCACGTATCAGCGAGGCCGGTATATCGAAAGTAAAAAAGTCGCTCATATGCTCGGGCAATTCCAGGTCACGCGCCAACAGCTCCCCGTTTGCATACACCGACTGCGATTTCTGCTTCATCCTCTCCAGATACCGTTCCTGGAAAACAGGCCGCACCAGTGTGAGCCTCAGCCTGTAGTCCTGGCCGGAGGCGAGGTTCCTGTAATGCAGTGTAACGCCCTGGTCTTCATCCTGGGTAAAATGCATGGACCGCTGGCTGGGCCTGTTGGCTTCCGAAAGCATGGTAGACACATAGGGTTGTCCGTGATCGTATGGATAGCCTGCTACCACGTTGGGCGCATCGTTGGCCGTTCCCAGGTTGTCATACAGCGCGCCTGATGCCTTTCCTTCATAATCAGTGATCATTGTCAGCAGTTCGAGACGCTCTTTTTCATCGGTGGCCGCCTGCGCACGTTCCAGTTGCCTCTTAAGCCAGCCCAGCCCGATATAATCGTGATCAAGGTCGAAAATAGCCTCGCTACGGGTACCAAAAAGCCGGTCGCTCTCTTCTCCGAGCTTCGTAGCCTCTGACTTTAGACGTATCATTTCGGGTGTTTCACCCGCCAGGGCCTTGTCGATCAGGCCGTAAAGATAGGCCCAGTTAACGGCCTGCTTCCGGCTTAGTATATACTGCTCAACCTGGCTCCGGGCATGGAGCTGCTGCTGCAGGTCCAGCTTGATATAAAGATCCAGGGCGCCCTTTTGCTTATACATTCTCCAGAGCCAGTTATTCTTAAGGAGACTAGCCGGGATTTTCTTTCCGGCTTCACTTACGTCCCGGTAATAGCGCTCTATCCCTTTCTTCAGCTGCAGCGGTTCATCCTTCAGCTCCTCCATGTTGGACTCAAGCTGGAGAATAGCCGAAGCCATTAACGGCGCCGCCTCTTTTCCAAACCAGTTACGCGCATATTCTTCCACTACTTCACCGGCCTCCATACGCGGATTCCAGAGAAGCCGCTGCCACATCCACTGGTTGAAATGATCATGATTACCGCTCGAATGGGTGATATCGCCGGCTCCGTACCGCATCAGGTCGTTAAACACCCGGTGGTAATACCTGGGCCATGCAAAAAAGGTAAGCCGGTCGTATACCATGGTCAATGCCTGGTCGGGGCGACGCTCATAAATTTCATGACTCCAGTGAGGAGGCAGGTCGCCATTTTTGTCGGCCCGGGGATACATCTGGATATACGCGTGCTGGGCATATTTCCAGTGTGTCACCTCGTTGAAATAGAGAATTTTATGCCTTGCCGGCAGCTGGTGAAGAAGCTCTTTCGGATACAGGCCGTAAGGACCGAACCCCGGGTAGCGGAACAGGTCCATGCGATGGTTCTGACGGTGCCCCGGCTGCCAGCTTGTAGCGTCCGACCCCGGGCCATACCCCCAGGCCCACAGCCACTCCCTGGGCTTTTCATTGAGGTAATTCAATATCGAGATATCGCTCTCGTTATCAAATTTCTGGTTTGTGAAATAGAGCCTGGTCTGAGGATGATACCGGTGGATAATTTCCGCTACTTTTTCGCTGAGATGAATGAAGACATTTCCGTAGGGACGGCAGCGGTCGCATTCGCACCCGCCTCCGTCGCCGCCTTTGAGCTGGATAAAATCGAAAGAGGGGCTGTTTTTAAACCGCTTTTCACATTCATCCAGGATATACTGATGTGCTTCGGGCACGGAAGGACAGAGATAGTTGAGCCGCCCTATAGATTCCGATGCCTGCCACGCTGCCGGGAAATCAGTTGTCGGCGCCGTATTGGGATTGAATGTCCCGCAGGTCATCAGGTCATAGGATTTCAGGAAAGCAAAATCTTCGGCTTCCCTGTCGGGCGCTTTCTCAATGAAAAATGTATTGGCTCCTGCCAGCGCCAGGTCAAGAATTGCCCTCTCCTTATCTTCCTTTGTCCACGGTCGGACCTTTGCCTTATTCAGCGCCACATGGCTTTGACCATACTGGGTACCCCGCACCTCGAAAGCCGGCGCAGTACGGAACAGGAACGCATCCAGCCCGATTGCATCCGCACTGAAATGACAGTTCCTCAGAAAAGCCCCCACAGCATAGAGGAGCCCGCGGTTATCGACCCCTGCCAGCATCCCTTTACCTGCCTTCCCGGGAGCTCCCGCCTCTGTTTTGAGCAAAAATCCTTCCGGGCCCGGGTTCAGGTCATTGAGCGGGGTGATCCTCCGGTCGGCCAGAAGCGAATTCAACGCCGGGTTTCCGGAAGCCACTCCTGCAAAAAGGAACAGCGTCCCGGGAACGTCTTCGCCGGAAGACGGGTATAGGGAAGCATTTAACATAGCCACCCGCACCGACGACTTCTCAGAAATCCTGGCCTGAAGCAGGTTTAAAATATTACTTTCTATCGGCGACGGCGAATCCCGGACTACCAGTACTATTTTGTTGTAACGCTCTGCCCGGGCCGCATGGCCTGTGCAAAATATGCCCAGCAGATAAAGGATGATCGCTTGTTTTTTGATCAGGGTCGATAACATATACGCGCTGTTTTACCAGGGTTTGGAGGTTCCCTGCAGCAGCCACATCTTCGACCACTGATTATCCTCAGCAGGTTGAAGCTTGCTTACTGCCGCCCGGGTATTATTCTCATTTACTACGTATTCTTTAGTACCATATACCAGTCGTACCGGAATTTTATTTCCGTTAGACCCCTCCACGACGTTTACAGACAGATCGGGCAGCCCGGTCCGGCGCCAGTCAAACCAGAATTCGGGCGTCATCCACAAAGAGACCCATTTCTGGGCCATCAGCAGCTCCAGCTGTTCTTCGGAATTGTTTTTGAACCGGCTTTCCAGGTCGCCGACAAATGCTGTACGGTTAAAAGCAGTCAGCTGGTGCGTTTTACGGTCGTACACTTTCTGAACCCCGTCGGTCAGCTGATATTGATCCAGGCTGCTTTCCACCCCTTTTTTGAAATATACCGAGGCATTTTCCCCTATCCATCCTTTTAAGGCGGCTTCAGCCAGCAGGAAATTCAATTCCGCATAGCTCATCAAAACAGCTTTTACAAGCGGATTGGTATCCTGGGCATATATATCGGCAAGGTAGGAAACGTGCGGATTAGCGCCCTGATCGAGGTATAGGGATCCGTTCAGCGCCTTTATCTGGGTGAGGTTGGCGGTAGAGCCGAGATTGTAGATATTCGGGTCGCCCAGGGCAGGCTTAAGGCCTACATAGAGGGAGGTATCCAGGCTTTCGTTGTATTGGGAAACATAGCGGATGATCTGGCCGGAAGCGCTTTTAACATATTCTGCGCTACCTGCACCCACCTTCAGCTGAACATCCACAGGCCGGAACCAGGTGGCAAGACGCGGATCCGAGCTCTGCTTCAGATAATCGATAATCGAAGAACAAGGCTTTCTCCGGTAAAACTGCGACCGGTTGCTGTTGGCAAGCGGACCACCGATCCACGAATTGAAAGCGTCGGTCCCCGGATGCGCCACCGCAGCATTATCCGCATTGCTCTCGAATACGGGATATTGTGTAGGATTCGCCAGGATCTGCTTTAAATCGGCCTCTATATCCAGGTTATCGCTTTTCAACTCGTCTTTTTTAGCCGCCAGCCTCACGTAGTACCTGATCCTTAAAGAGTTGGCAAACTTTCTCCATTTGAGGGCATTCCCCCCGAATAAAAGATCGGCGCCGGCGATGGAAGATAAAGTCCCAAGGCCGGTGAGCGCCTCATTTGCAGATTTCAGCTCTTCGGTAATCCCTTTGAAAACATCTTTTTGAGCATCATATTCCGGTTTGAAAAGCTGGGTATTACCTTGCAGCGCCTGTTTGTAAGGTATATCCCCCCATGCCGAGGAATAAAATCCGAACCAGAAAGCCCGCAAAACAGATGCCACCCCTTTATAGAACTTCCTTTCTTCTTCGGTGGCGGCCTTTTCGCTATTCTCAAGCAGTGTCTGACTGTCTGTCAGCGCTTTAAAGCTTGTATAGTCTGTCGGCTTCCAGACAAAGCTGTTGATTTCGTAGCCAATATAGTCCCGCTGGAAATACTGCATCGCTTCCGAGATCCCATGCTCGGAAGTATAGCCGTAAGTATAATCGCGGATATAATAATTGGCAGTCTGGGCGAGCGCAGACGTCAGCACATATTTGGAATTGATCTGGTCGGCACCCAGCTGATTCGGGTTGACGTTGATTTCTGTCAGGTCATTACAGGCGGCAAACAGGAACAGCGCCGCACCCAAGAGCGTATGCTTTAATATCGATTTCATATACTTAGGGAAATTTTAAAAATCCAGTTTAAGCGTTACACCACCGGAAGCAATCCATGGGCCTGCTCCCCCGAAACGTTCTATTCCTCTGCTCTGGAACTCGAACTGCCGGCGCATGTAAGCCAGCTCAGGATCAATCCCTATCCCCGCACCCGTCCACAGGATGATATTCCTGGCAAAAAGGGAAAGTGAAGCCTTCCTGATCCTGGCCTTTTCAATCCAGCCGCCGGGGAGGTCGTAGGTAAAAGACAACTCTCTCAGCTTGACAAACGAAGCGTCGTAAACAAACCTGTCGGCTATTGCAATGTCCCAGTAGCCCCCGCCGGGCTCATGTACCTCCCAGGTATTGATATACCTTGTACCCGGACCGCCGAAGTTCTCCGTATAGCCGTCGGTCCCGTTGGCAATGACGCCGG
Source organism: Spirosomataceae bacterium (assembly GCA_037191015.1). Lineage (GTDB taxonomy): Bacteria > Bacteroidota > Bacteroidia > Cytophagales > Spirosomataceae > Ravibacter. Next base: position 379,674 of record JBBCKD010000010.1, on the reverse strand, counting down.
GGAAAAACGCTCCGTTGTGTACGCCGTTATAGAGGAACCCGCCCAGATCCTGCGTGCGTCCGCCTATCCAGACATTGCCGTCCCGGTAAATTTCCGGGTGAGATTTGATTTCATCGGCCAGCATACCGGCGTCTCCCCCAAAGGAATTGGATCCCAGTATCCCGGAAAAGGTGCTGGAGTGAACCCCGTTCTTATAATCCTCGACGATTCCGGACCTTGCAAACCGCTGCATGGTATTCGAATAGAACTGCCCGCCCTGGCGCCAGTCGATGCTTGCCGAAAGGGTAAAGGACCTGTAGCTCACACTATTCTGAAAGCCCATCATGAACTTATGCATATAATTGCCGATCCTGACAATCTCGGAGTTATCCTGCTGGAGCTTCCCGTTGGAGTTGAGAAGCGCCCACCCTTTGTAGGGGCCGTCCTTCACTCTCAGGGCATCATACCCGTAGATATCGCCCAGGCGCTCTCCTACGCGAGTGATCGCGCTCGCCCCGTTTTCCTGCCAGAAGACTACCCGGTCTACCCCGTCGGTCAGCTCGGTCAGCTTATTACGGTCACGGGTAAAATTGATTGTGGAATTCCACTGCCATTTCCCGCTTTTGACCGGCACAAGATGCAATCCTATCTCGGTACCCCAGTTCTCTACCACACCGGCGTTGATCTTAGCTGCGCTGTACCCGCTCATCTGTGACACGTTGACATCGAGTATCTGGTTCCTGTTGCGCATTTTATACACTGTAAAATCAAGCTTTGCCCGGTTGGAAAGAAAAGAGAAATCGAATCCCGCTTCGTAAGACGTGGCGATCTCGGGCTTCAGGCGGGTATTGGGCAGGCTGGCCGGATTGGTATAATAGGTAAGATCGCCCCAGGTGCCTCTCGAAAGCACGTTATGAATGGAATACGGGCTTGTATCCTTACCTACCTGCGCCCAGCCGCTGCGAAGCTTCAGCAGGTTTACCCAACCCGGCAGGCTGACGATATCGCTGAGCATAAGGCTGGCAGATACCGACGGGTAGAAATACGATCTCAGATCGGCCGGCAAAGTGCTCGACCAGTCGTTGCGTGCCGTGAGGTCTATATAAAGCAGGTCTTTGTAGCTGGTCGAGAGCATTCCGTATACACTGTTGATCGCTTTTTTGTATACCTCCGTCAGGTATACCAGGCCCGCCCTTTCCACATTGGAAGCCGTATACAGACCGGGTAAAACCAGGTTGTCTCCTCCTACCGTGCTGAGTTCCGTCGAGTGGGTCATCAGGTTGCCGCCGACGGACGGGGCGAAGTAAAAATCGCCCAGTGTTTTCTTGTAAGAAAGCAGCAGCTCGGCGTTGATTTCGCGGATGGCTTCCGTCGTGGCGTTGTACCCGCCGCGGGGACGCGTCTTACCGCCGTACAGGCTCCAGGGGCTAAGCTCCTCCCTCTTTTCGTAAGAGAACGATTCCGAGATACGGGAGGTCAGGCTAAGCTCGGGAAGAATATCCCAGTTGAGCGCTACATTTCCGATCCTCCGGTCTCTTTTGAAAGGCATGCGGTGCTCCAGCGCTTCAAACCAGGGGTTGTTATAACTCCTGCTGACATTCCGCTGCAGCTCACCCGGAACCTCCCAGTAGTCCCTGAGCTCGTTGATGTCGACATGAGGCGGAAGCGTATTGATGTCGATATAAGCATACTGGTTGCTCAGTTGCGAGAAAAGGTTATCCGAAAATGAGTTGAGAATATTCAGGTTGGTGGAAACCGATACCGTTTTGGCAAGATTATACCGGGCCGCCAGATTGACTCCCACACGGTTGAGCTCCATCCCGGGAGTATTGCCGTTTCCCTTCAGGTGGTTGAACGACACCCTGAAGTTCCCCTTATCATAGTTTCCTCCCACACTTACGTCGCTGATCAGGCTGAAACCGTTCCGGAAAAAATTCTGGCGGTTATCGGGATAGAATTTAAGCGGTTTGGCTACGCCGCCGGTATTCCAGTGGGCTACTTCCGTTCCTTCCTCCGGTCCGTACCAGTGCTGGTAGGCAGTCTCATCGAATATCCCCCTTTTCCCGGTGGTAAACCGGTTTTGCATGTCAATAAACTGGTAGGGGACGGTAGAAGTATACCCCGAGCTGAAGGATACGCCGAGCCCCTTCGTCTCCGAATGGCCGTTTTTGGTCGTGATCAGGATTACGCCGTTACCCGCACGCGACCCGTAGAGGGCCGCGGCGCTCGGTCCTTTCAGCACCGAAATGCCGGCGATATTGCTGGAGCTGATATCCTGCAGTACGTTTGGATTTCCTGACGGAACCCCGTCTACGATAACAAGCGGGTCGTCATTATTGGTAAGGGAATTGGTACCACGGATGTAGACATGCGTTTCCGCATTCAGTTCCGGTGAAGAGTTATTGATCTGCAAGCCCGTTATTTTCCCCTGCAAACCACCCAGCACGTTTTCCTGCGGCACCCTGTTGAGCTCGGCAGAACCGATTTCGCCTACCGAATAACCGAGCGACCGCTTCTCTCTTTTCATCCCCAATGCAGTCACCACTACTTCCCTGAGCGATTTATTATCTTCTTCGAGCCTGACGTTGATAATGTTCTGATTCCCGGCGGAGATCTCCTGGCTGACGAAACCGACAAACGAGAACATCAGCACAGCATTTTTGTCGGGTACTTCGATCTCAAACCCGCCACGGGCATCGGTAGTGGTACCCCTGGTGCTACCTTTCACGACAATATTGACACCGGGCAGCGGCTCCCCTTTCTCATCGGTTACCGTACCGGTTACTTTCTCAATGACTTCGGGTATCATGTCTGCCGGCCGGCCGCCGGTGAGCGGCTCCGGGTGTTCGTTCCGGGCTTTCCTGATGATGATCCTGTTATCTTCTACCCGGTACTGAAGGGACAGCGGCTCCAGAATTTCTTCGAGAACATCGCTCAGCTTCTTTTTCTGGGCCGTGAACGATACTGTACGGAAAGAATTGATAATCTCGCGGCTGTAGATAAAGCTCACCCCGGTCATCTTCTCCAGTTTCTCCATTACCTGCTCAAGAGGCTCGTCTCTGAACATAACGGAAACGGTCCGGTTAAGCTGGTTTTGAGCCAAACCCGGCGCTGCCCAGCTGATATTGAGCAGCAGAAGGATCAGCAGGGTTTGAACGAAGGTGATTCTCATAATTCTGAGTATAACCTCACGGTTAAATAAGGCTAAGTTCATAACTTTGTTATGTTTTGTTGATAATGATGAAAGAAATCGGCAAAATGATCCCCTTTGACTTCCGCTACGGAAGCGCCTGGTTACCTGGATCAGAAAAGGGGTACGGGCGATGATGTTTGCGGCATCATCGCCTTTTCCACAGAAAGGTTAAGGGTATTTCATAGGCATCGTCAGAGGTTAATGATTAGGTATTACTTATGGCGGGCAGCCTGCGCCCGAGATCCGGATCACTGTTCCGTCTATTGTATAATCCGCATCTATCCCCGCGCAAACCAGCTCCAGCTTCTTCAGAAACGGGACATCTTCGAGATTGGCCGTCAGGGTACAGTAGCGGAAATGGTCGGCATCGTAGATAATGCTGACGCCGTACATCTTTTCCAGCGTTGCGAATATTTCGGGCGCCGGTACGAACTTCAGGTTGAATGAATAGGAATCAGGCAGGTTGGGAAGCGGATGTTTTCCCACCTCCGGCGCCGACTTAAGCAGCTGATCCTTGTGCCTGGGCAAAATTACCTCCTCGTTCCCGGCCAGGACAACCCGCTGCCTGGAAAGTCCCCCGCCCGCAGAAGGCGACACGCTCACCTCTACTTTACCGCTCATGACGGTAACCTTCGAATCGTCTTCCTCTCCGAAGGAACTGACCCGGAAGCTTGTTCCCAATACCTTCGTGGTCAGCGTAGGCGTGTGGACCAGGAAGGGGTCGGATGCATTTTTAACTACTTCGAAAAAAGCTTCTCCATACAGGTTGACTATACGGTGATGCCTGAGGAAATCCGGGTGAAACGATAACCTGCTCTTTTCGGAGAGCAGCGCTGACGAGCCGTCGGGAAGGTTGATCAGCATAGGCTGACCGGTATTATTTTCAATGCTTTTCCATTCTTCCGGGAACAGCTCGCGGGCAGCATAACGCTCCCCGGAGGGAAGGGATTGGGTTCCGAGCCTGATAACACCCGATAATATGACAAGGAAAGCCACAGCTGCTGCGGCATAGTACCAGTACCGCCTCAAAGAACGTGGTTCCGGCTCCTCCCTGATCGCTGCTTTCAAAGCCGACAGCTTCGCGGCAACCCCTTCCTCCGACCAGTTGCGGGGAGCTTCGCGGATCAGCAGCCAGGCAGATACCGCATTGTAAAAGAGCTCCTTTTTTTCTTCATTCGCTTCCAGCCAGTCTTTCCAGAACCGGTCCAGCTCAGGGTTGGAAGCCTGCAGCCATTCGCTGAAGCGTTCATACTCCAAAAAATCCTGTATTGTTTCGAAATTCATCGGTTCCCGTTACCCTGAAAAGTTAAAAGTACTTCCGCAAGCGGTCGTCAGGGTTATTACGAAAAACCAAGGGTGCTATACCCTATTACCGGAAAAAAAAGATAAAAAATTGAACAAAGCAATGAGCGGGAACGCCCATCTGCTCCTGAGCTTATGAAGGGCTTTCTGCAGGAAATTGGCTACCGACTGGCGGTTGACACCCATTACTTCCGCTATTTCGGGCAGGCTGAGATTTTCGTAGTAACGCAGGTATAACGCTTCTTTTTCACGCTTCGGCAGTTGTTCCATATACTGATGCAATTGTCTGCCCACTGCCGACAGATGCTCTTTTTCTATCCATTCTTTTTCGACCGTATGAAAATCGGAAAAATTGATCTGCCAGGAAGGATCATTCCCGGTGTCGAAGCGCTGCCTGTGGCGGATACAGTCTATGATCCTGTTCCGGACGGACTTCAGCAGGTAATTTTTAACCGAAGCGGTATCCCCGACCCTGCTGCGATTCTGCCAGAGATCGAGGAACAGATCCTGGATGCAATCCTGCACTTCGGCTTCGTCCAGCCCGAATTTCATGCCGTAACGAAGCAATGAACGGTAATGCAAATCTGCTACCCTGGCAAGGGCATCTCTGTCACCCGCACGGAAAAGGGACCATATTTGTTGTTCTTGCTCCATTCGGTAGTGTCCGTCGCCGGGAAACAGCGTCCGGACCGGTAAAAATACTGCGAAAACGATTCCCGTCGTACATGCTGCCTTTTTAATTCCCCATGGGCTCCAGTCCCTGCCTGATCCCTTTTTCAATATAGGGAAGACCGGTAGCCATCCAACGGGGCATAGGCTCATCCTTCAGGTAGTGATCAAAAAACTGGTAGAGCCGGATCGCAAAATCCGTCATGTTCTGGCGTTTGGTAAGGCCGTGCTTTTCACCTGTGTAGTTAAGCATCCAGACGGGTTTGCCCAGCCTTTTCAACGCCAGGTAATACTCGATTCCCTGGTACCAGGGTACTGCGCCGTCATCGTCGTTATGCATCATAAGGAGAGGCGTCTGCACTTTGTCGGCAAAAAAGAGCGGAGAATTTTCGATAAACCGCAGAGGCTTTTCCCAGAGGGTCCCGCCTATCCGGCTCTGGTTTCTTTCGTACTGAGCCTGGCGCACCATCCCGGTTTGCCAGCGTATACCGCCATAGGCGCTTGTCATATTGGATACCGGCGCACCCGCTTCTGCCGCTTTGAAAAGATTGGTACGCGTAACCACATAGGCCGTCTGGTACCCTCCCCAGCTATGCCCCGAGATACCCAGCCGTTCCTTGTCGACAAAACCTTTGTCGACGAGGCTCAGCACGCCCGACACGATACAGTTATAAGCGCTTTCTCCCGGGTAGCCCACCTGGTAGACGATATCCGGGACAAAAACGAGATACCCGTTGCTCGTAAAATACGAATAGTTGATAAAGGACCGGATGGGCTTCGGAGCAAAATGCGCGTGAATGTTATCCGAGTTCTTTTCATAGAAGTAGGTCATCATCGGGTATTGCTTTGCCGGATCGAAATTTTCCGGCTTATACAGCAGCCCCTTCAACGGAGTGCCGTCGGCCGCCGTCCAGCTCACCAGCCCGACCGCCCCCCAGAGGTACTCTTCCTGCTGCGGGTTGGCCTGCGTGAAACGGGTCACTGACCGGAAAGACAGATCGGCCGTATACCAGTCAGGGAAATCCCTGAATGTCTCCTTTGTAAATATGATCCTGTCTGCCGACCGGGCTTTGGTTACCGACGCCCCGATCCGGAAATCCCCTTCGTAAAGTTTCTTCAGCGATTTATCCTGCTGCGTATAGCTGTAAAAGCCTTCCTGCTTTGATACCTCGTCAAACGATCTTAGCAGCAGCGGCCTGGCGGTATCTATATACCGTTCTTCCGGGTCGGTCCTGACATAGCGATATCGCTGCTTTTTATCCCTGCCTGTCGTCAGCCTGGCAGCCGTTGCGGGAGACGCCGGATCGACCAGCCATATATCGTAGCGATCGTAAATGAGGATATGCTCATCATTGGCCGTCCAACCTGCCACACCGTATGGCGCGGGGTAATCGGGGTGATCGTCTTCTTCCTCCGCAAACCTGACTATCCGGTTATGGGTCAGCCTGGAGATGGTGCCTTTGTCGACCGAATATGCAAACCATGCTGTATCGGGATTGGAAAACCAATAAATATATTTCCCGAGGGGAGAAGCATTTGCTCTCCCCTCCAGCTTTTTCATGACCAGCTTTTTGCTCCCGTTTTGCAGGTCGACCAGGTATAAATCCGATTTCGGATGCCAGTCCCAATGCTCATGCGCGTACTCCGAAGGATCGGAAAGCAGCACAAAGCCAGCATCTCCTTCATTAACAAGGGCTACTGCCTCCAGGTCTTTGCCTGCCAGCTGCACCGACCGGCCGCCGGTCAGGCCGAGCGCCGACAGGTAAGCTTTTTTCCGGTCTGCCTCGACCGATACTTTTTGTTGGGGCTGAAGCCGGCTGTCCTGCCAATGCCATACTTCCACATTTACGATTTCCTCGGGCAGGAGCGTAGTATCCGCTACCACCGGTTCGGGATTAATGCCGTAGAACAGCATTGACCCGTTTTTTGAGAATTTCGGGGGATATTCGGCATTCACCAGCCATCTTGTGCTACCGGAATGCGAATGCTCACCTGCCTGCAGCGTCGCTTCCGCATCGTTCTTCTTCCAGTAAAACAGCCCGGGGTTTCTTATTTGTGTTTTGGAATTGGTATCGGCAATAAAAGCAAGCTGTCCGCCCTGCTCGTCAAATACCGGTTTCCTGAATGAATGCCTGCTATGACCTTTGTAGATGGATTTGGGCGCATCGGCTTCCCGCTCCCAGATGAATACCCCTGCAGGATGAGCAGGGTCATTACCGGTCGAGGTAAAGGCCAGGCTGGCGCCGTCTTTCGAAAAAACATATTCCTTCACGAAAGGATAGGAGCTTTCCTCTCCTCCCGGCAATTTGCGCACAAACAACCTGTAGCCGTTTTCGTCATTCGGTTTTTTAGTCTTTGCTGTTTTCCCTGCTGTCGAATCGGGTGCATCCGCCGCTTCCGACTGATAAGCCAGCCAGCCGCTTCCTTTTTCAGGTATCTGAAACGAAACCAGCGAAGGCCACTTCTTCAACTCACCTGTGGCAAGTGAAAATACGCCCAGGGAATCTTTAGGGAGCTCTTCTTTTTTCTTTTTGGCGCGACGGGCTTCTTTTACTTTTTCGTATTCGGGGTTTATCCTGAATACCGCATATTCGGAATCATTGGTAAACCTGACATTCCTGCCTCTCGGGATCTTTGCAAGGGGTGCTCCGTCTTCCGCTTTGGAAATATAAAGGAAGCCGTCGCCTTCCCCGGGATTGACGACATGAGCCAGGTATTTGCCGTCGTTTGAAACAGCCTGCTCCGGAATCTCCTTCCAAAAATCATACACACTATGATGCAGCACCTTTTTATCGGTGATGGCCGCCTTCCCGGCTGCCGGCTTCTGCTTTGGCTTTTTCTGGGCGAAGGAAGGTAAAGCCACCCCTGAAAAAAGTAATATCGCAAAGAGATATTTCATGTGTGTCAGTAAAGTGAAACTCATTCCTCCGGGAAATTATAGCCGGATTTTTTCTTCTGGTGCGGAACAGGGGCGGGATAGCAGCGGGCGAGCCAGTCCTTATGCGCGGCCATAAGCTCTGCCACAATATCCGGGCGCTCATTCGCAAGATCATTCTGCTCACCGATGTCTTTAGCAAGGTTGTAGAGATACGGTTTCTCCATCCAGAATTGGTGCACCAGCTTCCAATCCCCCTTTCTTACGGCCATATTATGCTGGGTTTCCCAATGCAGCGGCTCCTTTCGTTCAAACGGCCGGCCGGTCAGCATCGGCAATATGGAAACGCCGTGCATTTCGTATCCTGCCGGCGGGGCAACACCGCAGGCCTGCAGGAAGGTGGGCATCAGGTCCATCGTGATAGCGGGTTGGTGACCCACCTTACCGGCCGGGATCTTCCCGGGCCAACGGGCAAGAAAAGGCACCCTGATACCGCCCTCATGAGTAGAAAATTTATGCTCTTTCAGGGGGCCTGCAGATATTCTCGCCCCTGGCAGTCCATACGAAGTGATCTCGGCGGAAGGCCCGTTATCGGAGCAGAAAACCACGAGCGTGTTATCGGCGATTCCCAGCTCGTCGAGCTGGTCCAGTATACGGCCTATACCGCAATCCATCTGCTCGATCATGGCGGCATAGATCGCAAACAGCCCCCTGTCGCGGAAAAGCCTCCTGTATTTGTAAACCAAATCCGTCGGCGCTTCCAGGGGATAATGAGGCGCGTTGTAGGCTACATAAAGGAAGAAAGGCCGGTCTTTCTCCTGCCGGATAAACCCGATCGCCTTGTCCGTGATCCGATCGGTAAAATATCCTTCTACCTTAGCGGGCATTTCATTATGATAGGCATCCCTCACGGCGTAGAACCCCGGCGTACCGATTAAAGAACCCCAGAATTCGTCAAACCCGTGGGTCCGGGGCCAGTTAGGCGGGTGATGGCCAAGATGCCACTTCCCGGCGATCATCGACCTGTAACCTTTTGATTTCAGGGCTTCCGGGATCGTCACCGCTTTGTGGTCGAGCGCAAGGACCGGCACATTCTCTCTCTGAACGTTACTGACCAGCTCGGGCACTCCTACGCTATGCGGATACCGCCCGGTAAGCAATGCCGCGCGTGTCGGGGAACAGATGGGCGCCGAAGCATAAAAATTGGTAAGCTTTGTCCCCTCCGCAGCGAGGCGGTCGAGATGGGGCGTTTCAATCCCGGAGCCATCCTGCGACATATCGGCCCAGCCCATATCGTCGGCAAGGATCATAATAACATTGGGCGGTTGCGACTGCTTTTGCCCGTATACGCTTCCAAAAGAAGTAAATAAAAAAAGGTAAAGGACTGTTTTAATTTTCCACATAGTAATATCTATTTTTATCGCGCAGGGCTTCCTGCGGCAACCGGCAGATTGTATTATTGCAGCAATTTAGTACAAAAGGGATTGGGATAGCGGGCAGCGCCTGCCTTTTGTTCAAAAACCGGCGATACTACCGTCAATAAAACCGGGATCAGTGTATTGGGGTCCGGTCTTACGATCCAGGCCTGCCTGAACGGGCATGACCTGCCGCAACTGCCTCTGCAAAACTCACAACCACAGTGACAGTCCCTCTTCTGATAATCATAAACTACAACCAATTTCAGATTTTAAATCACTGATTATAAGATCATTATCAACAGCCCTGTTTGTTTTTTTAAAACCGGACTAGTACTAAAAAGCGTAGAAAGTTGTCTATATCGCAATAACGAATAGATTAAGATCCGGTATTAAATGGTTTCACTTGCTCTGGAATGGAAAAAGAAGACAAAAACGAGCGGAATATAAGCAAGGGAAACCGTATGGTAAAAGAAAGCGGGGATACTGCCGGCAGTGCATCAATGCCTGATTCCGAGCTGTTGATCCATAAGACTTTCGAAAAAGACTATGATGCGGGGATAGAGTTGCTTTTCCGGTGGTATTATGCGGCGTTGTGTAATCATGCCATACGTTTTGTGTCTTCAAAGGAAGTAGCGGAGGACATTGTTTCGGAGGTTTTTTCTGCATTATATCTTCAAAAGCCCCTGTATAAGCAGAAATCTTCTTTCAGAGCCTGGCTGTTTACCTGCGTCAGGAACAAAGCATTCAATTACGTCAGGCTCGAACTGCGGAGAAACTCGCCGATCGACAGCGCCGAACGGATGGAGGCTCCGGACCAGCTGCCGGACGAGATAACAGAATATGAAGAGTTGTATCACGATATGCAAAATGCGGTCAATACACTGCCGACCCGCAGGAGAAGTATTTATATAATGAGCAGGATGGAAGGAAAAAAGCATGAAGAAATCGCGCTCGAGCTCGGAATTTCCGTCAACACCGTGAAAGAGCATATGAGCCAGGCGCTTCGGCAGATCAGGAACGTACTAAAGGGCAAATGGTCGATGCTTGTTCCTCTTTTTTTAATCAATATCGGGTTACTATGAAGCCGGCTATAACCAAAGAAATATTATTCAGCTATTTTGCAGGAACAAGTACCGCTCTGCAAAAGAAGCTGATAGAGACATGGGTGAAGGAAGGAGATAACCGCGAGCTCTTTTTCCAATGGCTTTTCGAGTGGGAGCAAAAGAACATCCAGTATCATGTAAGCGTAGACGCAGGGATAAAGCGGCACCGGGAATGGCTATCGTCCCTGAAAAACCATGATGAGCCCGCTTTAAAACCACGGGAAGAACATATTCCCGGGCTTCGCCGGTGGTGGATAGCCGCTTCCGTTATCCTCTTTTGTATTGCCCTGGGATGGGTGACAAAAGAAAGGATCCTGTTCCGCGAGTTCAGCACGCAATACGGAGAGATAAAAAAAATGACGCTCAACGACGGAAGCAAGGTGGTATTGAATGCAAACTCCACCCTGAAGGTACCCCGGATGGCTTTTAAAGACAGTCGCGAAGTATACCTCTCCGGGGAAGCCAGCTTTGACGTGATCCATACGAGCGACCACCGCCGTTTTCTTGTACACGCCAATGACGGGGTGGAAATAGAAGTACTCGGCACCACTTTTAACGTATATACCAGATCGTTGGGAACGAAAATAGTGCTGGAAGAGGGGAAAGTCCAGCTGAATTACAAAGAAGGAAGCCAGCGCGGGTCGGTCGTCATGAAACCCGGAGACCTGGCGACCGTCGACCCTGACGGGAGCTTCCGGATGACGCATACGGAACAGCCGGGTCAGTATACCGCCTGGAAATACCATCGCTTTATTTTTGATGACCTGCCCTTCAGCGAAGTCGGGCAAAAGCTGGAAGAGGTCTTCGGCACCAGGATCATAATTGAGGATAAAGAACTTGCCGCCGAGTCGATTACAGGTTCCTTTCCTGCGCTTGATGCCGAGGAATTATTGGACGTATTGAAGGAAGCTAAAGGGTTTTCCTATATCAGGAAGGGAGATCAGTTAAGAGTCATATCCGGGAAAAATGTTCCCTGACACTACCTGATTATGATTGGAAAGCCCTCAAAACCTGAGTTTCTAACCTTATTAACCTAAACTAACGAACTAAAATATGAAAACATCTTTGCTATTAGTAGCATTGTGCGCTTGTATGGCAATGGGTCCCTTGTCGGCTCCCGGACAGGCCGTCGCAAGTGCATCTCCGTTCCTGCAAAAAGTGCAGAAAGGGAGTACGGGTACTGATTCCGGGGTCAGGCAATTAAAGGAGGTACTGCAGGAGTTTAAGGATCATTATAGAGTAGACATCCTCTTCTTTAATTCTATGGTGGAAGGCGTTGTAATACCGGATAAAGACGTCCGGTTGGAAGAGAATCCCGAGAAGAGCCTGCGCAGTCTCCTCCAGAGTTCGGGACTGACCTATAAAAAAGGGAAAAACGGTAGTTATGTGATCGTAGCCGGGAAAAAGAGAGTGGAAGCCGTTCCCGCGCAGCGTAGTGAAAAGAATATCAACAGGTTCCCGGAAAGTAGGGAAATCAATCTTGAGCGACAGGTTTTGCCGGTTACAGAGCTCTTGAGACAGAAAGTAACAGACCGAACCGTGGCAGGAAGGGTTGCGGATGAAAAAGGAGAGCTGTTGCCTGGTGTAAGTATTCTGCTGAAAGGGACGCAGCAGGGGACCACAACCGATGGAGAGGGTAGATTCTCCTTGAATGTTCCCGATGAGAATGCAGTGCTGGTATTTTCGTTTGTGGGGTATGTGAGCCAGGAGGTAGCGGTAGGAAACAGGAGCCTGGTTGAGGTCTCGCTGGAAGTGGACGAGAAAAGCCTGGAAGAGATCGTTGTAGTTGGGTATGGGACACAGAAAAAGGTAAACCTGACAGGTGCAGTGGATGTTATTACGAGCGAACAGATTACGAACAGGCAACTTTCTAATGTTACCCAAATACTACAGGGGCTATCCCCCGCACTGAATTTCTCCGCCGGGGATCAGGGGTTAGGCCCCGGCGCATCCCTAGGGGTCAATATTCGGGGAATAGGTTCCTTAAACGGTGGAAGTCCTTTAATCATAATCGATGGGTTCCCGGGGACTATAGACCATCTCAACCCAAATGACATTGAATCCATATCAATACTGAAAGACGCAGCCGCGTCGGCAATTTACGGGGCGCGTGCGCCATATGGTGTAATCCTCATCACGACCAAAGGGGGCCGAAAAAATGAAATGTTCTCAGTTACCTACTCTGGAAACGTCTCTTTTAACAAGCCGGACAGGTTGCCCGCTATGCTCGATTCCTATACATATGCCAGGGTAGTGAATGAAATGGGAGATAATGGTGGAGGAAGGACATACGATAATTCAGCTATAGACCGGATTGTAGCCTATCAAAACCAGGATTGGGACTATCTTGCCCAGTTCATGCCACCAGGGGTCACTCATTTTGAAGTTATTCCAAGACCGGAGAATCCAAACCGATGGGGGAACTCCTTGTTCGGAAATGCTAATTATGACTGGTATGATGAGCTCTACGGACATAGCTTTAATCAGAATCATAATATTTCGCTCAGCGGAGGATCGGAAAAGTCCTCATACTTTATATCTGGCGGCTACGTAGGACAAAACGGAGTTGTGAACTACGGAACCGATTATTTCAAAAGATTCAATCTCACCGCGAAAATAAGTACCCAGATTACGAAATGGTGGGAGCTCAATTACGAAACACGTTTTAGCAGGCAAGTCAGAGAACACTTTACCGGAACAGGAATAAGTGGAGACTATTCAAATTTTTTTTCGGCTGTTTTTAGTATGAATCCTACTTACAATAAATATTTCGGGTTCGGAGAATATTCGATGGATTCCAGGATCCCAATGCTAAGGAATTCGGGAAATGATAAATACTTGCAAAACGAAAACTGGCAGATTCTCCGGACAAAAGTCGGCCTACTGAAGGGCTGGAACCTAAATGGCGATTTTGGTTTTAAGTCGTTCGGTCTTGAGTCATCCAGCACATCTCTTACCCTATACGAACCCCTGGTAGACGGAAGCTTGCTGGCCAGAGGTGAAACGATTCCCAGCCAGATTGAAAAAATCCAGGGGAACGACTCCTATTGGAGCGCCAATATCTTTACCACCTATGACTTTGCATTCAACAGTAAACATCATTTCGGAGTTCTCGCCGGATCACAGCTCGAAAGCGATAAGTCTAACCGGCTTAATTCGACAAGAACGAACCTGATGGTGGATAATGTCATTTCTCTCCGGACAGCCAATGGCGAGATTACCAGTACAGAAACACTCGGTCAATGGACTACACTCGGGTATTTCGGCAGGTTTTCATATAACTTCTACGAAAAATATCTTTTTGAGGCAAACGCGAGATATGACGGGACCTCACGGTTTCAAACGGGGAGAAGATGGGGGTTTTTCCCATCATTTTCCGCCGGATGGAACATAGACAGGGAAAACTTCTGGAAGCAGGTTGAACCCTATATCAGCACTTTCAAAATCAGAGGGTCATGGGGCCGGTTGGGGAATCAGCAGGTAACTCCGTATCTTGATTTACCGCTAATACCTTTGCAGACGGGACGGCTCGACTGGATATTCTCTCACGGACAAACCCGACCAGTCGGCTATACGACAAGCCCGAATATGGTAAGTCCGAATTTAACCTGGGAAACTGCCACAACCCTGAACCTGGGCTTGAACGCGAGTTTCTTTAACCGGAAAATGATATTGGATTTTGATTGGTTCGACCGAACCACTACCAATATGATAGGGCCGGCAGAACCCGTCCCGGGTGTACTCGGTACAACCGTACCGCAGTCAAATAATGCAACGCTACAGACAAGAGGATGGGAGGCAGCTGTCAGCTGGAACCAGGTATTCCCTTCAAAGGACATGTCTTTCATGTTAAAAATCAACATACAGGATGCTACATCGAAAGTACTCAGTTACCTGAATCCTTCCGGGATCGTTACTGATTGGTATACCGGGAAAAATGTAGGGGAAATATGGGGATTCACAGTAAACAAGCTCTATCAGTCGCAAGAAGAGCTGGATGCTTATCTCGAAAAGACAGATTTGTCAAGTATCCACAGGTCCTGGAATGTGGGAGATGTCAAATACGAGGATATCACCGGAGACGGTAGAGTAGACAGGGGAGCTAATTCGCTCGAAGACCACGGAGATCTGAAAATAATAGGCAACAACACTCCCAGGTTCCAGTTTGGCCTGAACGGAGGCTTTAACCTGAAGAAGCTGGATTTCTCATTTTTAATCAGAGGTACGGCAAAGCGGGATTTTGCGGTCCGGGAAAATGCCAGCCAAACGGTGTTCTGGGGAGTTAATCAGCTATATGCAACGGCGTTAACCGAGCAGCACCTGGACTACTTCAGAGACCGGCCGGGTGACAGAACCAGCGGCTTGTATACAGGAGATACTAATATCAATACAGACGCGTACTGGCCAAAACCGTATATGAATGCGGCTTTAAATGCAAAAAACCGGCAGACTTCTACGAGATACCTGCTCAATGCAGCTTATCTCCGGCTTCAGAATGTACAGCTCGGATACAGCTTTCCAATCGAAATCTCCCCAAGTTTTAAGATTCAAAAAGCCAGGATCTATTTGTCGGGAGAAAACCTGCTCACACTCACAAAACTGCTTAGAGGAATCGACCCGCTCGCGTTGGAAACGAATGGTCGGATAGGCATGATCTACGGCTCGGATAAAATGTATTCATTGGGATTGAATGTAACTTTTTAATTAGCATCATGCAGATAATCATGAAAGTTTTAAAAAATACCATCGCCATTCTTCTTATGAATGTGTTTGTCTCCTGCAGTGATTTCCTGGAGCGTCCGCCGCTCGACCGCATAAGAATAGATGACTACTGGAAAACCGCGAGGGATCTGGAAAGCTATATCTTTCAGTTTTATCCCGGATTTCCGGGCCATGGTGCAGGCAATGTCGATGGATACGGATACCCTGTAGACGATTCGGACGAAGTAATTCTCGGTAGTCCTTCGGAATACCTGAACGGAGTCAGGGGAATAACCCCCGGCAGGTGGATAGCTGATTGGAGGGATATAAGGGCAGTAAATATCTTTTTTGATAATTATCACAAATGCCAGGATGATTTTGCCAGCTATCGGCACTTCCTGGGAGAGGCTTATTTTTTCAGGGCATGGTTTTACTTTAAGCTCATTCAGAAATACGGGGATATTCCCTGGATTTCAAGCGAACTGAATACGGGGTCGGAAGAGCTTACCCAGCCTAGAATATCAAGAACAGTCGTAGTGGATTCAATATTGGCAGATCTGGGCAATGCGACCACTTTTCTGGATTTGAGGAGAACCGTAAGCAACAGTAGGTTAAACAAAGAAGTAGCGTTGGCTTTTAGAGCACGCGTTGCCCTTTATGAAGGTACATGGCAGAAATATCATGCCGGAACCCCCTATGCCACCGAAGGCGCCGACTATCGTAAGTACTTGCAGGTTTGTGTGGATGCTGCCGGGGAGCTTATAAACGGGAATGACTATACCAGGGGAATTTATAGTACCGGGCAGCCTACCGGTGACTACTATCAGCTCTTCGGTATGGAGAATATGTCGGGTACCAACGAGATTCTGTTCTATAGGGCCTACAATGCTAGCGATGGTCTCCGGAATAATGTCCAAACTCTTACTACCAATCTAACCGGAGGCAGAGGCGTGACGTGGGAGTTGGTTTCTTCTTATCTTGGAAAAGATGGAAAACCCTACGACTACCTCGCAATGGCAGGCTCTTTGAAGGGTAGTGAATATCTTGATAAACTGGCTGAAGATATAGATCCCCGTTTGCACGCTACCGTATGGATGCCGGGAGATCTTCGCTGGAGCAGCCCGGAATTCCATTTTGATAAACCTTCCCTGGACCAGGTTGGTATAGGGCTGAATCCCACAGGGTTTCAATTAAAAAAATGCTCCAATCCCTATGCAAGCGGAACTAATGCCGCAGGGGGAAACAGTGAAACGGGATATATACTGTTCCGCTATGGTGAAGTGCTGTTGAATTATGCTGAGGCCAGATATGAGCTGGATGGGCAGATTGCGCAGCAAGAGCTTAATCTTCTGAGGGTACGCGTGGGAATGCCGGAATTTAAAGCCGTCCCACGATTATCTGATCCAAATCCAATTGATTACGGTTATGAGCTATCAGACGCCCTTTATGAAATACGAAGAGAAAGACGTGTGGAATTAGCCTTGGAAGGATATCGGACAGAGGATCTGAAAAGATGGGCTGCTCACTACGTTTTTAAGAACAAAAGGCCGAAGGGTTATCCCTTTGACAGAACAGAGTTTCCCAACTATAATCCTCCACTGGATGAAAACGGGCTTATCGACTACTTTCAGCACCTACTACCGGATGGGTATCAGTTTAGGGAAAACAGGGATTACCTGGATCCCATACCCATAGAGGAGCTTACTTTAAATCCCGCCCTGAAACAAAACCCCGGATGGTGATTTCCTGATCGCAGTAAAGAATAACGCCGCTAAAAAACTATTTTTTGGTTAAACAAGACAGATAATGAACAGACGATCTTTTATACAGCATAGTTCGCTCGCAATCGGCATGATGAATCTTCCCCATTTTGCAGAAGGTAGAATTAAAAAAAGTAGTTCAGACGACAATTACTCCGCATTGCTTGTCGACAATAAAAACCTGATTAACTATCCCGTAGAAGCGGGAAAAAGAACTTCTTTGGACTGGAATTATTTCGCTATACTGCCTGACGGCGATGGCACACTCATTAAGTTTCCGGATTTATCGCCAGGCCGGGGTGGCAGGTTAATTCTCAGGCTTTTAACTGCGCTTGAAATCAGGGACAAACGAGAAATATCAGTTTCGTTGGGAGGGTCCGGAAAGGCAATTTGGAAAAGTTTCCCAATATGGTACGCAAGTTGTTTCCAGATATTTGAAATAGAACTGACAGTCAACGCAGAAGAGTTGAAAAGAGAAGGATTGCGGCTTAAAGTAACAAAAGGTGATATCCCCGTTTATTGCTATACTTTCGATAAGCAGCGTCCCGGTTCTCATTTGTATCAGGAAAATGATACATCCGCGGTGCGTGATTCTTATTTCGATAAACTTTTTTCTTTATGGTCGGTTCAGCCATTCGGGTGGATGGAAGGATGTGTGACAGACGGGTTATATGCTTTGGCAGCAACAGGGAAATTTCCTACGGCCGATAAGACTTTAGATCGACACTTAAAGCTTTTTTTTCCTGATAATAAACAATTAAAATATGAATGGTACGACTCCTCGGTAAGGGATAATATTTTTAATAATCACGAAGGGGGGCTGCCTTTTGCTGCGCTGGCGAAGAAAAACAGTACACATTCCGCTCTGGAGCTGTTCACCGACTTCTGTGAGTCCAGGATAGAAAATGGAAGCACCACTGCCAAATCTCTTACGACGGAGGGGGTTTATCACCTGGCATACCCTTTAATGGTGGTAGCGGAAGCAAAAAAATATCGCCTTGGTTACGACATAGCGCTAATCGAAATTATTGAACGGATCAATCTCCTGGGAGAGGAGGAAAGAATTCATCAAGGAGCGTCAAAAGACAAATCAAGTACACAGTTCACAAACTGGAGCAGGGGATATGCGTGGCTTCTTCTGGGCCTTGTTCGCTGCTTTGGCGTAATCAAAAATGAAAATACATTCAAAAACGACCATCGTTTAAAGATGATGCGGGAGGCTTTCGAACACTATGCAAACATAGCCATGAAAACCCTGAGAAATGACGGGAGCTGGGGGGCTTACTTAGATAGTCCGGATACTCCTTTTGATGCCTCCGGAACAGCTGGAATCGCTTCAGCGCTTCTATATGCGTCTCGCTTCGGCTGGAACGTAGACTTCGGTGAACAAGACAGGAAGCTGGTGATAAAATGCTTGGAAAGAAGTCTGACCCCCGATGGCTTTTTAAAAGAAAATTGTCAGGTGAATCGAGGAGGGGAAGAACTACAGAGAAGTGATTTTCGCGTAATATCCCAATATGCTATGGGGTTAATGGCTCATCTCTATACATAAAAGGGATAACAAGAATGATCTGAAAATTTATAGTATATACTTCTTAAAGTGTAATCCTTCACCCGGGCGATATGTAGGAGTACCTCCTCTATGCCCAAGTTTTACTAACTTGCGCCGAAGCCCGGGCGCTTTTAACCCGGGAAAAACCCTACTACCCCGTGAAAAGGAGGAAATTTCTGGGAAATTTATCAGTCTTCACAGGCGGCGCTTCATTGCTGACAGGATCGCCCGGCCACGCATCAGGTCTGAAGCAGACGCCCGTCAAAAAGGAAAGAGAACTGACCGAAATCCGGGTTACAGCACCATCTGTCGTAGGCTTGAACGAACCTTTCCGGCTCGGCATAAGACTACTCACAGAACCTTTCTACGCCGAATGGATCCCGGTATGGCAGCGAAGCCGGGCAACCGTAAATGGCCCCTTTAACCATTCCTCCCGGGGGATCCGCTATATGGAGAATGTGCTGCCTTCCTGGAAGAATGAGGTCAAAATATCAGGAGATGATGGATTTGAAGGAGCTTCGACCTATTCTTTCAAAGAAGGAAGCGGCCCTTATGAAGGAGATCATCGCCCGGTCAGGCAACTGGAAGGTTTTCGTTTTACCAGCCCGGGCATCAAATACATCCGTATTACAGATCCTCTCACCGGCATAACCGGTGTAAGCAACGCCATCTATGTAGAGGAGAAAAAGCCCGAAGAGCGGTTATTCTGGGGGAACCTGCACTGCCATAGCATTTTCGGGGACGGTATCCGCCTGCCTGAGGAGATATATGCCTTTGCCAGGGATGAATCTTTCCTGGACATCTTCGCCCTCACCGATCACACCGAAGCCATCACAAACGGGCAGTGGACCTATTTCAAGGAGGTCACCAATAGTTTCAACCAGCCCGGCCGGTTTGTCACCTTCGTAGGCGGAGAATGGACCAGCCCGAAACTGGGTCATAGGAATTTTATCTATCCGGGAAAAGACGGGCCTATCCTGCGCTGTACGGATCCGCAGCAAGACACTCTTGCTAAAATATATGCTATCGCCAGGAAAACAGGCGCGTTGATCATAGCGAACCATACCGCGAGCTTCGGGCATACCACCAACTGGGACAACGGCCACGACCCGGAAGTCGAGCGCCTCGTCGAAGTTTACTCCATAGGCGGGGTGAATGAAATGATGTTTGGTATGGGAAATCTTTCAAAAAGCCGGTCCAAAGACCAGGAGGTGGCGGGAAGCCACGTAGTAGACGGCCTGAAAAGGGGTTTCCGGCTCGGCATGATCGGAACGGGAGACGACCACGACGGCAGGCCCGGAGATGCGCTCCATCACCTCCAGGAAAAACCTGAGAGCTATAAATTTACACGTGGCCCCGGATTAATGGGGGTCTGGGCCGAAGAGCTCACCCGGGAATCTGTCTTCAAAGCGCTTTGGGATCGCCGTGTTTTCGGCACGACCAACAACAGGACTTTCCTGAAGTTTACGATCAACGGGCAGCCGATGGGCTCAGAATTCAAAAGTACCTCTCCCCTTTCCGTACAGGTCGAGGTAGCCGGCAATCTTGAAATCCAGCGCATTGATCTCATCAAAGAAGGAAAAAGTGTGCAATCTGCCGGGCCGGGAGCACTGCACACCATCTGGAACGCAAAGGAAGAGGCGCCGGATCAACCCACCTGGTATTATGTAAGGGTTTCGCTGGCGGACGAACATATCGCGTGGTCAAGCCCTATCTGGGTAAGCCGGTAACGTCCTCACCCCACCACCATCACACAGTCATCCTGCTCTACCAGCGCGCCTTCTGCCAGCATGACGGCCTTTACCAATCCTTCCTGCCCCGCAGTGACGGTGCTTTCCATCTTCATTGCCTCAATTACAAAGAGCGGCGTATTCATCGCTATGCTATCTCCGGCTTTTACCAGGATCCTGGTGATCCGCCCCTGCAGCGGCGCTCCTATTTCGCCCCGCCCGCCTGCTTTGGCATTGGGTGCCTTATCTGCCTTCACCGACTTGTCGCGCACCTGCACCTGGCGGCTTTGTCCGTTCAGCTCGAAAGTGACCAGCCTCATCCCGCGCGCATCGGGCTCGGAAACGAAAAGAAGCCTGACCAGTATGTTTTTCCCTTCGGAGATGCTGATGATAATTTCCTCGTCAGGCTTCAACCCGAAAAGAAAGGCAGGCGTCGGAATGATGCTTACATCCCCGTACTTTTCTGCCGACGCGTAAAAATCTTCATACACTTTGGGGTACATTTTAAAGGAGAGATAATCGGTAAACCCTTCGTGATGCGGGAATTTCTGCTCAAAATGTTTCCACTCCTCTTCAAAGCACACCGGCGGAAGGTGCTCGTTGGGCCTGCCTTTCAGAGGCGCCTCACCTTTGAGCACAAGCGCCTGCAGCTCTCCCGGGAAGCCTCCGGCGGGTTGTCCCAGTTCTCCCCTGAAGAAGCCCCTCACCGATTCCGGGAAGGCCAGGGTAGCTCCTTTCGCCAGCACATCGGCGGCAGTAAGGTTGTTGGAAGTCATAAAAAGCGCCATATCGCCGACTACCTTGGAAGAGGGAGTCACCTTTACAATATTGCCGAAAAGCTCATTAACCTCCGTGTAATTTCTTTTCAGTTGCTCGAATTTGTCCCCCAGCCCCAGTGCGATGGCCTGCGGTTTAAGGTTTGAATACTGTCCGCCCGGTATTTCATTTGTATAAACTTCCGCGCTGCCCGCCTTCATGCCCGATTCAAAGGGGTAGTACCATTCCCTTACATCTTCCCAATAAGCCGAGTAGGCATTGAGCGACTCCAGGTTCATCGGGTTTTCGCGCTCATGCCCGCGCAGCATGGCCAGCACCGAATTGAGGTTAGGCTGTGAAGTAAGGCCTGAAAGCGCCCCCAGGGCACAGTCTATTATATCGACGCCCACGTCTACCGCCTTCAGATAGGTCGCTGACTGGATCGACGCCGTATCATGCGTATGCAGGTGGATGGGCAATGCGACCGTTTTCCTGAGCGCTCCAACCAGAACTTCGGCCGATGGGGGAGTAAGCAGCCCGGCCATATCTTTGATGGCGATCATATGGGCCCCTTCATCCTCGAGCCGCCGGGCAAGATCGAGATAATATTGTAGCGTGTATTTATGCTCACCGGGCGATAGCATGTTCCCGCTGTAGCATATGCAAGCCTCTGCAAGCGCGTCGGTCCGGTCCCTCACTGCCCTGAGGCTCACCTTCATTCCTTCCAGCCAGTTGAGCGAATCGAATATCCGGAACACGTCGATCCCGGTTTTCCAGGCCTCTTCCACAAATTTTTCAATGACGTTATCGGGATAGGCCGAGTAACCCACCGCATTGGAGCCCCTGAAAAGCATCTGGAGCAGCATGTTGGGCATTGCCTCCCGGAATGCCCTGAGACGTTTCCAGGGATTCTCGTATAAAAACCGCATCGCTACGTCGAAGGTAGCTCCGCCCCACACTTCCATTGAGAAAAGCTCCGGGTGACTCCTGGCAAATCCTTCCGCCACCACCAGCATGTCGCGTGTGCGCACACGGGTGGCAAGCAGCGACTGGTGTGCGTCGCGGAAGGTCGTATCGGTGAACAATACCGGTTTAAAGTCACGGATGTGCTCCACGAACTTGTCCCTGCCCATCGCCTTCAGCTTGTCCCGGTTTCCTTCCGGCCATGCCGCATAAGGATTACGCTCAGGAACAACCGGCGTACGGAAAGGCCGCCGATCGTTCACGCGGACTTCCGGGTTCCCGTTGACGATCACATCCGCCAGGTAGTTGAGCACTTTGGTAGACCTGTCGCGCGGCTTATGAAGCTTAAAAAGCTCCGGGTGGTTTTCTATAAAGGATACATCGGCCCGGCCGCTCTCAAAAACCGGGTGGCTGATCACATTCAGCAGGAAAGGGATATTGGTTTTTACCCCGCGGACCCTGAACTCCGCCAGGGCTCTTTTGAGGTTTTGGATAGCCCCGTTCAGTGTACGGCTTCGTGCCGACACCTTTACGATCATAGAGTCAAAAAAGGGCGAGATCTTTGCCCCGGGATAGCTGCTTCCTTCATCGATCCTTATCCCGAAGCCGGCGGCATTGCGGTAGGCAATGATCGTCCCGAAATCGGGCTTGAAGCTATTGCCCGGGTCCTCGGTCGTAATGCGGCATTGGATGGCAAACCCGTTCCGGGGAATGCTGTCCTGGTCGCCGATATCGATACAGCTGTCCGACAGCCGGCAGCCCATTGCAATGAGTATCTGCGACCTGACCAGGTCTATCCCGGTTACCTCTTCGGTAATGGTATGCTCAACCTGTATCCGTGGGTTCACTTCTATGAAATAGATGTTTTCCCCGCTTCCGACCAGGAACTCCACCGTCCCGGCATTGTAATAGCCGGCCTCCCTCCCTATCCTGAGAGCATATTCATAAAGTTTATCCCTGACTTCCTGCGACAGACCGACAGAAGGCGCAATTTCAATTACCTTCTGGAAGCGGCGCTGCACCGAGCAGTCTCTTTCGTACAGGTGGACCAGGTTGCCGTATTGGTCGCCCAGTAGCTGAACCTCTACATGCTTAGGACCGGCAATGAATTTTTCGAGAAAAACAGTATCGTCACCGAAGGCATTCTTCGCCTCGTTGCGGGCGTCATAAAACGCCATTTCAAATTGCGACCGCTCCTTTACGACACGCATGCCCCGTCCTCCCCCGCCTGCAACCGCCTTGATCATCACGGGGAAGCCGATCCGGTCGGCCTCCGACAAGGCAAAGGCATAATCGTCCAGCGCAGCCCGGCTGTCGGGGATCATCGGTATCCCGGCTCTGGAAGCCAGGTTCTTCGCCTTCACCTTATCGCCCAGGGCCTCCATCGATTCCGGCGACGGCCCGACAAAGATCATACCCTCTTCACGGCAACGTCTCGCCAGAGTTACATTTTCCGAGAGAAAACCGTAGCCCGGGTGTATAGCGTCTATATTTTTATACTTTGCAAGCAGGATGATCTCCTCGACGTCCAGGTAAGGTTTCAGCGGATCGTCGCTCCGGCCGATCTGGTAAGACTCGTCTGCCTTATACCTGTGAAGCGAATAGCGGTCTTCATAAGTATAGATGGCTACGGTCGTGATATTAAGCTCTGTGGCCGCGCGCATGATGCGGATGGCGATCTCGCCGCGATTGGCAATGAGCAACCGGCTGATGGGCCTTACATGGTCGGTATTCATTCTCATATCTGGTTAACTTCTTCTACTAATTCCCTGGACCCTATGACGAGCGGGCTGCGCTGGTGAATACTGCTGATGGGTAAATCCAGGATAGCTTGCTTGCAATTTGTAGCTGCTCCGCCCGCCTGCTCGATCACGTACGCCAGCGGATAGCACTCGTACAGGAGGCGAAGCTTCCCCGAAGGCGCCTGCGGCAGGGAAGGATACAGGTAGATGCCGCCTTTGATCAGGTTGCGATGAAAGTCGCCGACCAGGGAGCCGATATAGCGCGCAGTCATGCGGCGGTTCCTGCACATCGCGATATAGCGCTGGATCTGATCGTCAAAATCGGTCAGGTTACCCTCATTGCAGGAGTAAACCGATCCGCCCGGCCTGATGGTCATCCCCGGATGCGACAAAAAATACTCGCCGAGCGAAATGTCGTAGGTAAAACCATTTACGCCTTCGCCGGTAGTATAGACGAGCATGGTCGAAGAACCGTAAAGCACATATCCGGCACATACCTGCTGTCGGCCGCCCTGCAGGAAATCGGTTTCCCCGGGCGGCGTCCCGATGGGAGTTACGCGCTTATAAATGGAAAAGATGGTTCCGATCGATACGTTTACGTCGATATTCGACGAGCCGTCAAGCGGATCCAGCGCGACTACATATTTGCCGTGGTGATTTCCCGTATAGATCAACTCCTCCTCTTCCTCCGATACTACCGCCGCCACCTCGCCTCCGTTGCGAAGCGCCCGCACGAAGCGGATATGTGCGCTGATATCCAGTCTTTGCTGTGCTTCCCCATGAAGATTTTCTGCGCCGTACATACCCAGGATGTTGGTAAGGCCTGCACGGTTTATTTCACGGTGTACAATTTTCGACGCCAGCGCTATATCTCTCAGCAATTGCGAAAACTCGCCGGATGCATTGGAAACAGCGCTCTGCTTTGATTTGATAAAACGATCGAGTGTGATCCCAACCGGTGTGGCAATGGCTTCTTCTTTCAGTAAGTTCATATAACGGCAAATGTTGGCTTTTCTTTAATAAGGCCGGGTATCCCGGAAAATTTCGAGGCATTTGCCAGGAAGCTGTCGAGCAGCTTCATTGCCTGGCGCTGGTATCCGGCCGGATCTGCCCAGGCTTTCTCGCTATGCAGTATTTTGCTGGGGATATCCCCGCAGCTTTCGGGCACTTCCACTCCGAAAACCGGGTGCGGGATAAAGCCGGCTTCGCTCAGAGAGTTATCCAGCACCGCCTTCAGCAGCGCCCGCGTATAAGGCAGCGGAATACGGGTACCCGTTCCGTAAGGGCCGCCGATCCAGCCGGTATTGACGAGCCATACCTGCGCTCCTCCGGCCGCCAGCTTCCTGCCGAGCATCCGCGCATATACCTCCGGCGCCAATGGCAGGAACGCTTCCCCGAAACAGGAGGAAAAAGTCGCTACCGGTTCGTTAATCCCTACTTCCGTTCCGGCCAGCTTGGACGTGTAGCCGGCCAGGAAATAGAACATGGCCTGCTCCCGGCTGAGCCGCGCAAGCGGGGGAAGCACGCCGAATGCGTCTGCCGTGAGGAAGAAGATATGCCGGGGAGGGGCGCTTACACGTACCCGGCAGGCATTCGGTATGTAATCAAGGGGATAAGCCGTACGCGTATTTTCGGTTAAGGTGATATCGGTAAAATCCACGCGGGCAGTACCCGGATGAAAGCGCGTATTCTCCAGTACGGCGCCCGGCCTGATAGCCTTATATATCTGCGGCTCGCTCTCCGCGCTCAGGTTTACTACTTTCGCGTAGCATCCTCCTTCCAGGTTAAAGATGCCTTCGGGAGCCCATCCGTGCTCGTCGTCGCCGATGAGCTGCCGCCCGGCATCCGCCGACAACGTGGTTTTTCCCGTACCCGACAACCCGAAGAACAAGGCAGTATCCGGCCCCTCTCCTTCAAGTCCGGTATTGGCCGAACAATGCATCGGCAAAACGTCGTGCTCTACCGGCAGAAGAAAATTAAGCACGGTAAACATCCCTTTCTTGATCTCTCCCGCGTAGCCGGTTCCGCCGACGAGAATGATCTTTCGGCTGAAGTCGATGATCGTGAAGTTTTCCTGGCGGGTGCCGTCGGCAAGGGGATCGGCAGAAAATTCCGGGACGCAGATCACGGTCCACTCCGGGGAAAAGTCAGCCAGCTCGGATGGCTCCGGTCTTATAAAAAGGTTATAGCAGAAAAGGTTGTGCCAGGCTTTGGTCGTTACCATCATGACCGGCCTGCGGTATTTCTTTTCGGCCCCGGCGTATGCATACCTTACAAATACCTGCCTGTCCTTCAGAAATTCCATCATTTTGATGCGCAGCTTCTCAAAAGCACCCGGATCGAACCGGATATTGACGTTCCCCCAGTTCACTCTGTCCTTCGTAACGGCGTCGCAGACGATGAATTTGTCTTTGGGAGACCTGCCGGTAAACTTCCCGGTCCCGCACATCAGGGTGCCGCTGTCGGTCAGCACTCCTTCGCCTCTCGTCACGGCAAGCTCTGTCAGGCGTTCCGGCGGGAGATGTAGAAAAATCGTTTTGCAGCTCATCAGGCCATGCCCGAGTAACGGTCCGACGGTAATCTCCTCCCGGGATCTGATAATGGTGGCTGTTTGCATAATCAGGATTATGAGTTAAAAATTTGCGATGTGCAATATTGATTTTTTATTTATAAATAGTCAATAAGCGACTTAATTAATTTTAGCGAATCGTCGCTAAAATTAATTTTCAAGCTGGAAAATATGGAATTGCCTGGGAGATTTTAGTAATTTTGCAGGCATTACATCAATCGCTATGATATCTGCTTCGGACCGGGTACGCCTGATTTTCGGTTTAAAATTGCGGCAGCTCCGGCAGGACAAAGGCCTCCAGATCAATGAGCTGGCCGACCTGGCGGGGATTTCGCCCTCCTATCTGAATGAAATCGAGAAAGGAAAGAAGTACCCCAAATCCGAGAAGATCTTTGCGTTGGCGAAGGTCCTGGATACGCATTATGACAACCTGGTCTCGGTTTCGCTGGGAAAACGGCTGGAGCCGATCGAGGAGCTTCTGAATTCCAATATTCTCCAGGAACTCCCGCTCGAGCTTTTCGGGCTGGAGGCGGCCGACCTGCTGCGGATGCTTTCCGAGGCTCCCGTCAAGCTGGGCGCTTTCGTCAGCACCGTCATAGAGATCAGCAGGAATCACGGGCTGAACGTCGAGCAGTTTTACTTCTCCGCATTACGGTCCTTCCAGGAGCTGCATGACAACTACTTCGAGGAAATCGAGGAAATCGCCGGGACGTTCATTCATGCCTACCTGCCCGAAAACGAAGTGACCTTCCGGGAAGAATGGCTGAAAGAGCATCTCGAAAAATCGTACGATTACCGCGTTGTAGAATTTGATGAGACCGAAAAGCCCGAGCTCAGGGGCATACGGTCGGTTGTGCTGCCCGGCTCGCCTGCCATCATGCTGATCAATAAGCACCTGGGCACCAAGCAACGGGCCTTTACATTCGGTCGTGAGATCGGGTTCCGGCTGATGGAGCTTTCTCCCAGGCCTTATATATCCTCCCAGACCGAGGCCGAATCTTTCGACCAGGTACTGAACAACTTCAAGGCTTCCTATTTTGCCGGGGCGATACTGGTTCCGCGCGAGCCCCTGGTAATGGGACTGGCAGGCTTTTTTGCCCGTGCAAGCTGGAAACCGGAGAAATTCCTGGACCTGATGAATACCTTTGATGCTACGCCCGAGATCTTCATGCACCGCATCAGCAACATCATGAGCCGGCATTTCGGTGTCCATGAAATTTTCTTTCTCCGCTTCGACAAGGAGACACACAGCCAGGTATTCAGGCTTACCAAAGAAATGCATACGGCGAAGCTCCCTTTCATACACAGCTCGGCCAACGAGCATTACTGCCGGCGCTGGGTATCGCTTACGATCCTGGACGAGCTCGCACGACTGCAGGAAGATAAAAAATGGGACGGAGCTGCGCTGTGCCAGGCACAGATCGCCGACTTCATTGACACCTCCAGCAGCTACCTGATGATAAGCCTGGCCAAAGATTCCCCTCCCAGGCAGGGATACAACAGTAGTGTAAGCCTTGGCTTCCCCCTGAACGAGCGCGTGAAAACACTGATCCGTTTCCTCGACGATCCCCGGCTGGTACGGAAAGGGGTCAACCAGACCTGCGAACGGTGCCGCCTGGAAGCCTGTCATGAACGCTCCTTCCCCCCTGTCATCTGGCAGCGCCAGCAGCGCAACAAAGCACTGAAGGAATTTATCCCGGGCCTCCGGGAAACCTTAATGCCTTAATGGTTCAGAAAAGATTAAACCATTAAGGTATTAAGGGCATTAAACACCAACTTAACTATCCTTAATTTCTTCGCCATTTAGGATCCTGCTCACATATTCCATACTCGTCCGGGCATACTCGCGATGCACCTGCATTTCAAGCCCTGCCTTCTCGAAATCCCGGGCAAGCAGCAGTTCAAGTATCAGCAAATGATGTTCGAGCACGTATTCAATCTTGCTCCTGTCGTATCCGACCTGCCAGATATGGAAATTGATGAGCATAAAGACGGCGTGATACAGGTCCCGTATAAAGCGGTTATGGGCGGCCTCTGTCAAAGCCATGTGAAAATCGAGGTCGATCTGGCGGACTTCCGAATGATCTATTTGCTTTTGTTTCAGCAGCTTGCGGTGTCTTGCACCAAGTTCCCGGAGCTTATTCCAGAAAGGATCGGAATCTTCCAGCCCCTGGATCGCCTGAACAGCGTAATCTTCCGAAATCCGGCGGACATCAGTCATTTCGCTTATGAGGGCCGGTGAAAACTCTATTACCTCCCACTTCTGATGCGGGTGTTTCCTGATGATGCCGCTCCGGCTGATCCTGAAGAGGACTTCCCTCATGATGATCGTGCTCGTACCCGCTTCCCGGGCAAGCTCAAGCTCCGAGAACCGGTCGCCCGGCTTCAGCTCATAAGAAGAAAGCTTCCTGAGCACCAGCTTCTCAACCTGGTCGGATTTGGACACGCTGCCGTCTTCCTCGGAAAAATAATCTTCCGGCCCTGGCCTTCGCAGCACTATCCTGCTGGCGCCATCCTGTCGTACCAGGCCTTTTTCCATTAATATGCCGATAAGTTTCTGCACGATGGTACGGCTCACGCCCAATGTGGTCGACAGGGCCGCCGACGACGGCAGGCCGCACGGAACTTCTTCCAGGTCGCTGAGAAAATCAAAAAGCTTGTTTGAGGATTTCAAAACAAGTTTACTATGCGCTGTCACGATTGTTTAAAAGTTCTGATACCGGTATATATGTCATTGCCTGAAATAAGCTGCCTTATATTTAAAGTTAATAATAAGAATGAAACAGGCAATGAATGACCGGTACATACCTTGTCTTATGTGTCGTTCCTTCGGAGTTCCGGGATGTATCAATGATCTCTTTTGCTCCGCCTGGTTAAAACCGGGGACCGGGACTACGCCTCTAAATACTATATTTGTAGCTGGAAGATCAAGACCGGGATATCCGTACCGGTCTTTGACAAAACGTTTATGCAGTACCTTAAACCTCTCCTCTTACTGATCTTTTTTTCTCCGGCGGTGGTGTCGGCCCAGTATGAGCACCTGCTGCACAAGTCGTATGCCGAAAAGGTAACCGGGGTTCATGCCATGTACAAGGACCTGATAGACATACCGGATTCCGTAATGAGGGCCGAAAGGGCCGACGAGATAAAAGTTTTTGCCCGTAAGCACAAAGACAGGAGCCTGGAGCTGAACGTGGATTTCTTCATGGTTTTCTGGAATGCATTCTATCAGCGTCAGCCGAAAGAAATATCCCACAGAAAGTTGAATGAGCAACTGGAGCTTTACACCGAAGAAAATGTAGATTTCCTGAGAGCCCGGTCTTTACGGGCATTGGCGGAGTTTTACTGGAAAGTCGAAAAAAATTACGAGCTGGCTTTTGAGCAGTACCTGTTGCTGGACAAAGAGCTGGCGTCTGCCAGGTCGGAAGACTACCCGGAGATGGCAAGGGACCTGATGCAGATTGGCAAATCGTACTATTTTTTCCAGGATTATGCGCTGGCCGGGAAATACTTTAAAAAAGCGATCGTATTGCCGGAAACGCCATTTAATACAATGGTAATGAACGATGCGAGAAATACGCTGGGCCTGTGCTACCAGCAGCTCAACGATCTCGACAGCTCCGACTATTATTTTAACGAAGTGCTGAAAACGACCTTCCTTGAAGCTACGGTCTGGAAAAGGATCGCGACTGGCAACCTCGGCGCCAATATGTACCTGCGAAAGCAATATGACAAAGCCATCCCGTTGCTGGAAATCGATTTTAACGGCGCCATTGCGGAAAACGACTACGGCTGTGCAGCCGGGGCTTCTATTATACTGGCCGATATTTTCCGTGACAGGGGAAAGATGGAGCTGGCTGCGGCATTTATAGCACATGCGCAGGATAATATCAAAAAAGCTGAGCAGCCCGACCGGCTGCGGCTGCTCTACCCCGTAATGAGCAAGTGGTATGCCGCAGCGGGCGATACGGAACGTTCCAAGCAATACGTAGACTCGTCGGTAACGGCGTTCAACCGGTACAATGAAAGATTCAGCGCGTTGAAAGTGCTGAGGGCGCAGCAGAAAGTAGACCTCCAGAAAGCGGAATTGCAAGCCGCAGCATTTACTTTAGAAAGACAGCGGAAAATAGCCGAGCGGAATTTGCTTATCCTGCTGGTATTGATCCTTTGCGTTATTACGGTGCTTACCTATTTTGTACAAAAGAAAAGGCAGCTCGCCAAGGATATAAAGCTGCAGGCAGCCACGCAGGAGCTGGAAATAGCGGCCCTTAACCTCAACAGGTTTACAGAGAGCATCCTGGAAAAAAACAAACTGATAGAACAGCTGCAGGGCCGCAGCTCCGAAGAAGACAAAGCCGGAATTTTCCACGAGCTGCAGCAAAGCACCATCCTTACAGAAGACGACTGGCAGTCGTTCCAGCTGCTATTCGATAAAGCCTACCCAGGTTTCATTCCCCGTGTTAAAGAAAAGTACCCGGAGCTTTCCATCGGTGAGCTGCGGTATTTCGTACTCTCCCGTCTGAACCTTTCAACCAAAGAAATGGCGGCCATGCTGGGCGTTTCGCCCAATGCCATCCAGGTCATGCGGCACCGCATCCGCAAGAAGCTTAATCTCTCCGATACCGTCTCCCTGGAAGAGGTGATCCGGGGCATATGATTCGTCTTCGATCCTATCTGTCCTGTAATCAATACCTTACACAGGTGTAATCAAATGTAAGGTTTTTGTAAGGCCGCATTTTCGGCATTCTCCACAGAACCGGCCTAAGTTTGAGCATCTCAAGCAAATGTATATGCGCCGCCCTGATGTTCGTGATAGGAAGCTCCTTTTGCTGTTAGCTTTTCTCCTCCTTCTTGTATTCGTCATGGGGTTGATATGGCGGTATTACGACATTCAGCTCCGGAGATTAGAAGAACAAAGGAATGAACTAATGCTAAATGCCGAATAGAGATGAAACCCTCCTCTACCTTTTTTGAGCACCCACATTCTGCTACAGGATTGCCGGCAGTGAAAATACGGCAGGTATAGTGCTGCAGCAGGTGGAGGTGAAAGAGGAAGTGCTGATCCGGGAATAATCTTACAAACCGAAATAAAATGAAGAAAACTTACCCCTCCCTCCGTCTGATTGCCTTGCTATGGATAGCCGCCACGGTCAACATCGCCGTTAATTTTGTTGCCGTGGCGCAAATCCCTGACGGAAATGGCATCGTATATGTAAAACCCGCAGCTACCGGAAGCGGTAACGGCAGTAGCTGGACACATGCCACCGCCGATCTGCAGGGAGCTGTCAATGCCGCAGGCGTACAAAAAGTATATGTAGCCACAGGAAATTACAATGTGCCTTCCGGCGGTCTTGAAATGAAAAACAACGTAGAAATCTACGGTGGTTTTGACCCTGCCGGCGGTATTACAGACTTGTCGCACGGTCGTATTCTGCCCACTTTAACCACCGGAGGTTCAGTTCTCAACGGGCAGAATACAAGTACCGTAATCCTGAACGATAAGCCAAATTATTCCGCCAGGATAACCGGTTCTGCCGTCCTCGACGGCTTTACCATAACGGGGGGTTCCTCTACGGCCAATGCCGGAGGCGGGGGTATGTACAATAGCTACAGTTCTCCTACCTGCCGCAACCTGGTGATCAAAGGGAATACCACCCAAAAGAGCGGCGGAGGGGTTTTTAACTCCCAGGCCTCCAGCCCTTCTTTCACCAATGTGATCATTGCGAATAACACTGCTCCCAATTCATCGCCATCCCTTGGCAATGGCGCAGGAATGCTTAATGCGGCGTCCTCATCGCCCGTTTTAGTCAATGTTGAGATCATTAACAATGTGGCGGCAGCCGGCGGAGGCGGCATATCCAACGGCACCGATTGCAATCCCGTATTGACCAATGTAAAAATAACCGGCAACAGCGCAGGGACCACCGGCGGCGCCATTGAATACTGGCATTACGGAACTACCACGCTAAGAAATGTAACCATTGCCGACAACACCCCCAATGCGCTGTTTTCGGCCCATGAGAGCTCCTATACCATATATAACTCCATAGTATACGGCGGGATTCGCGGGCAGATTCTCACTAACGGGCACTACGACCCGCATTATTCGCTGATAGAAGGCAATACCAATGTGACCCATTACAATATAAGCGCCGCAGGAGTTACGCTGACGGATATCTTCACTAATCATACCGGGGGAAATTACACCTTAAAGCAGAGCTCTCCCGCTGTTAATTCGGGCAACAACGCTTTATATACAGGTTTGGGCGCAGACACCAGGGACCTTGCCGGCAACCCGAGAGTATATTACTATAGCCTCGGCGGCACAATCGACCTGGGTGCTTACGAAAGCTCATACAATCCGGCCATTATCCCCGACGGCAACGGGATCGTATATGTAAAACCTGCCTTTTCCGGTATGGGTAATGGAAATAGCTGGAACGATGCCACGGCCGATCTGCATAATGCTATCCACGCCGAAAATGCAGGTAAGGTCTTTGTCGCCGCGGGGAATTACCCTGCAGGAGACCATAGCTTCATCATGAAAAACGGCGTGGCGATATACGGTGGTTTTGACCCTCTCAATGACATTACCGACCTGACGCACAACAGGATTTCCCCCTCGTCGGGAACAGGACTAAGCGGTTCTGTACTGGACGGCAGCAACGCAAGGCCTGTTATCTGGAATGATTTTGCAGCAGGAACACCCCTGAACAGTACGGCTGTACTGGACGGATTTACCCTAACCAATGCTGCAGGTTCGTCGGGCAATGGCTGTATCTATAATAAAAATGCTTCACCCACATTAAACAACCTGCTCATTACGGGTAATGCTGTTACGGGTATCTACAATATGATGTCATCGCCTGTTGTAACCAATACTGCCATTACCCACAATACTGCAGGCGGCGCCAGGGGTTTGTACCAGACCGGTGGTAATTCGGTACTGAACAATGTAACCATAGCGGGCAATGAAGGACACGAAGTAGTCATTATAGCTTATGATATGTCCAATCCGGGCAGCATTGAGTTGAATAATTCAGTCATATATGGTACGGTTGCCGGATACACGAACGGCAATATCACGGCGCAGCATTGTTTGATAGAGGGCAACCCTGTTCCGGGTGTCGGCAATGCCGACGCCACAGGATTTCCTGCAACAAGTGTATTCGTGGATATCAGTGAAGGGAATTACGCGCTGCGCAATACTTCACCGGCAGTAAATGCAGGAAATAACGGCCTGTTTCCGGGACTCAGCTCCCAGTCTAAAGACCTGGCAGGCAACGCGAGACTGGCCGGGGCAGCCATAGATATGGGCGCTTATGAATTTACGAAAGCCATCGTAACCGACGAGAATGGCATTGTGTATGTAAAGCAGGCCGCTACGGGCAATGGTACAGGGTTGAACTGGGAAAATGCCACGGCCGATTTGCAGGGGGCCATCGATGCCGGCGGGACAACAAAGGTGTTTGTAGCAACAGGAAATTATGACGTAGGCGGCAGCAGCTTTGTAATGAAAAACAACGTGGCGATATACGGCGGTTTTAATCCTGTGAACAATACGACCGATTGGGACAGCCGTATTTTGCCGAACAAAGGAATGGGCGACGGCTCCGTGCTGAACGGTAAAAACGAACGCCCTGTGATCTATAATGTGGACAACGGCCTAAACAATACCGCTGTCCTGGACGGCTTTACCCTGACGAACGGAAAAAGCCTAACCAGCGGAGGCGGTATTTTCAATAGAAATACCGCCCCGGTTTTTAATAACCTGGTCATCAAAAACAACGAAGCGGAAACTTCCGGCGGTGGCATTTACAATGTGAACGCTCCGGTCATGCTGAGCAACACCGTTATAAAAGACAATACCGCACTATATGGCGGAGGAATGCGAAATAACGGTTCGGCTTCGGTGCTTACCAATGTGAACGTTACGGGCAACTCGGCAACGATGGCTACCGCCGGAGCTGGCGGCGGCGGGATCTTTAACGAAAATTCGGCGCTTCTTTTAACTAATGTCGCCATTACCAGCAACAGCACCGGTTTCCAGGGCGGCGGTTTCCGCAACCTGTCGGGAAACCCTGTATTTACCAATGTTACTTTCGCCAATAATACCGCGGTAAACAATACGGCAACTGCTGCAATGGACATCTCAGGCGGAGCACCCCAGCTAAACAATTCCGTTGTATTTGGAACGATCGCAGGGGGTTATACCGCCAGGCATTCCCTGGTAGAGGACAATACCGACTTTTCAAATGGCAATGTGAATGCAGCAGGCATTACACCCGCTGGTGTATTCACCAATCCTTCAGCAGGTAATTATACCTTGAAGAATGGCTCCCCGGCCGTCAACAAAGGAAGCAATGCCTTATATACGGGCTGGAACCCGGACACCAGGGACCTCGCAGGCAATGCAAGGATTTACAATCATGCCAATTCGGGCGTTATCGATATCGGCGCTTATGAAAGCTCCTATACGCCTTTCGTTCCTGACGGCAACGGGACCGTATTCGTAAAAGATGCAGCAGCCGGTAAGGAGGACGGCTCTGACTGGGATAACGCCACCGCCGATCTGCACAATGCCATACATGCTGCCGATGTACAAAAAGTATTTGTAGCGGTTGGCGAATACAAAGTTGGAGACAACAGTTTTGTAATGGCGAACAATGTAGCAATATACGGAGGCTTCGATCCGGGAGCCGGTGTCACCGATTTGACGCACAACCGTATTTTACCCAACAGGGGTATGGGCGACGGTTCCGTTTTAAACGGGCAAAATATAAGGCCTGTTATCTGGAACGCGTTTGAAGCGGCCAACCCGATAAACAATACCGCCGTGCTGGACGGCTTTACCATTATGAATGGCAGAGGCGGCTTCTTTGGCGGCGGGATATACAATACAAATGCTTCACCGGTATACAGGAACCTGGTCGTAAGAAACAATACAGCCAGCTCAGGCGGCGGCATTTATGTCAGCTCGTCTGCACCGGTGATTACGAACGTGATCATCTCCGACAATTACTCCTATACGGCGAGCGTCGGCGGAGGAGGCGGTATGTACAACGAGTCGGGCTACCCGGTTTTAACCAATGTCCTGATAACCGGAAACGAGGCTAATCATTATGCCGGCGGAATTTTTAACTACAGCGGGATCCCGGTATTCAACAATGTAACCATTGCAGGCAATGAGCTTCAAGGGCTTGTCAACTGGAGCGGGGGAAACATCTCCACCATCCATAACTCCATTATTTACGGAGGTATTCTAGGCAATTACACCGCACAGCATTCCCTCATACAAAACAATGCCGGCGGTACTGACGGTAATCTCGATGGTACGGCCATTACCTCCGCGCAGGTATTTAACGATGCATCTACGGGCAATTACACGTTGAAGGCAGGTTCTCCGGCTATCAATGCGGGCAATAATGATTTATATCCACTCCTCGATGCCAATACCAGGGATATGGCAGGCAACCTTAGACTCAGCGGTTCCGCCATTGACCTGGGGGCATATGAATTTGCCGGTACGCCCGATGGCGGTCGGATTATATATGTAAGGGAAGGCGCTAACGGCGACGGCTCGGACTGGGATAATGCCACCGGCGACCTGCAGGGCGCTATCAATGCTGCGGGTGCCGGTAAAGTATTCGTAGCGACAGGCTCCTATGAGGCGCCTGCCGGGGGCTTTGTCATGAAAAAAGGGGTAGCCGTTTACGGCGGCTTTGATCCCGGTGCGGGTATTACCGATCTCAGCCACGACAGGGTCATGCCCGATGCTACTTTTTATTTCCTGGCTTCGGTGCTCGACGGATCCAATGAAAGACCTGTCATTTATAACCATTTTGCTTCGGACGACCCGCTCGACGATACCGCTATCCTGGACGGCTTTGCCATTGTGGGAGGATCAGGCAGCTACGGCGGCGGAATTCACAATTATTTTGCCTCCCCTGCCCTGAAGAATCTCCTTCTCATGAGAAATACGTCTTACCATGGAGCAGGGATGTATAATTATGCTTCTTCACCGGCCTTGATCAACGTAGATATAACCGATAATACCAGCGATCACTGCGCCGGTATATATAACGACGCCCACGACGCTCAATCCCTGACTTTAACGAATGTGGCCATTACTGGAAATAATGTCGGGAGCGAATCCCCGATCGGTGGTATCCTCCTGGAAACCGGCGCTCTTACCGCAACCAATGTGACCATCGCCAGCAACAGCGGCGCCTCTGCGCTCTACCTGGGCAGCGCTGCCACCGCAGTTGTCCATAATTCTATCATTTACGGCGGTATCCCGGGAGATGGTACATGCGCCTCCCGCAATTCCATCATAGAAGGCAGCAGCAGTACTGCCAACGGCAACCTGGACGCTTCGGGCATTACGTTGAAAGACTTGTTTGTCAACGAATTTTCAGCTATGCTGTCGGCATGCAGCCCGGCCATCAACGCAGGGGATAACAGCCTCCTGCCGGCGGGCACAACTACGGACATCGCCGGCGCAGCCCGCATCCAGCTGGGCGTCGTCGATATGGGCGCTTACGAAGCAGAATCCGACACACCCGATGAGAGCGCCGCCATGGCAGCCCAATATCAGTCGATTACACTGCCGCTGGACCTTGACGACCCTACGGTCTTTACCAACGACTGCTCGACGCTGATCGCGACGATCATGAGCATTGGCGAAGTCCCCATCACCGGAGAAACTACCGCCAGGGTCTGGATAGAAGAGGACCAGCCGGAAAGGTATGTGAGACGCCACTATGAAATCTTCCCGGAAAACGGTGACCCTGACCTTCTTACCGGGGAAGTGACAATTTACTTCACCCAGGAAGAGTTCGATGACTATAATAAAGAGAATGGCATCAAGCTCCCGACCGGGCCGGATGATGAAGAAGGGATCGAAAATATTATTATAGAAAAACGGGGAGGAAAGAGCACGGACGGTACAGGCCTGCCTCACACGTACCCGGGTGAAACCACAAACATCTATCCCCTCAGCTGGAATATCTGGTGGAACCGGGCGCGGGAACGCTGGGAAGTGACTTTTTTCACAGAAGGGTTCAGTGGTTTTTTTGTCAAAACGGATGAAAGGGTGTTGCCCGTCCGCTGGATCTCCTTCGAAGGCCGCCTCAGCGACCAGCGCCAGGCCACGCTGACCTGGAAGACGGAAGAAACCAATGTGTCGCACTACGAAGTGGAGCGGAGCGTCAACGCAAAAGAATTTCGTATAGTTAACACCGTAACTGCCGGGAGTTCAGGGTCGGGTAGTTATAGCCTTACCGATCCGGCACCGGTTTCCGGAACGGTCTACTACCGCATCCGGCAGGTGGATCTCGATGGGACATTCAGCTACAGCCGGATCATTTCGCTGTCTTCGGAAGGAAGCCGCAGGCTATTTGCCTATCCCAATCCTGCACAAAATCGTATTACTGTCGAATTAAGCCCGGAATACAAAGGCACCATGGTCAACCTGATCAGCACTTCAGGTATCGTGCTGCAGCAGACCGAAGTGAAAGAAGATACACTGATCCTGGACGTAAGCAACTACGTTTCAGGAGTTTACCTCCTGAAGCTATATGATGGCAAAGTGGTAAAATTGATCAAAGAATAGCTTTATCCCTATGAAAAAACTTTCATCCCTCTTCCGTCTGGCTGCCCTGGCAGGAATGTTGTGCGCTTTATGCGCTCCATCGGCCACAGCACAGCACCTGCCCGGCTTCGATGATGTTTCGGGGACTACGCTTACACCGACCAACGGGCAGTGGGTAACGGTAAACCCGGCACAGCCCAATAATATCGACCTGGTCGAAACCCGTATTTTTAAAATGCCGAAGAAGGGGTCCGGCATTAAAAGCATAGAGTTCAGATTGGTCGGGGCCGATGGCGGTACGGCCAGATTCCAATGGGGTTTGAATGACAAATTTTCCAAAGGCGGCGGTGGCGGACAGGTACAGTTTTCGCTGGACCTGGAAGGCACCAACACGTATGACCGGCCCTTCCTGGTAACCTTTGGCAAGAAGGGCGAAAGCAAAACCATAGATAGGGCCTTTTATTGCAGCGCAGGCGGAGGCGGCTCCACCGGGATGACCTGGGCGGTACCCGGCGCACGTTCGATCGAATTGAGCGATGCACATTTTATTGCGGGTGCCGGTGGAGGCAGCGGCGGCTTTTCCTTTGTTTTCGGCATTCTGAACGGGAATTCCGCAACGGGAAACGCCACAACCGTGAGCGGCTACTATGTAGTCAACAACTATCAGCCCCAATTTTATAATGATATGTACGGGAATGAGCTATTGTGGTTGGTATCGGGAGGCAGTTCGTTAATGAGAGACCAGGTCCCCCAATCCTGCTGTACAAATGTATTGAAGCAGAGAGCGGCAATGAGCACGCCCTATAGTGTACTCGAATACCAGCTGGGGTATGACCTGAGCACTAGCGGGCAATCTTTGATGTCTGTTACACACGGGCAAAAAGGAGGAAAACCCACCACTATTTTTATATCCGAAGACGGGACAACCAATATTACAGGGTTCGGTGTTTCCGCAAGTTATACCTTGGTGCAATTGGGTGGCAAAGGCGGCGCCGGCTACGGAGGAGGCGGTGCGGGGTCTTCTACCACAACCATCACAGAGGCTTCTACGAATGCCAGTGGTATCCCGACGGGAGGAGCCGGTGGGACCGGGGCATTGAACCGTTCATCAGTTCCAGAAGTGTATCCTAATACAGGCGAAGGGGGTTGGAATAACTATAACGACCACCTGATCAGTAATATAAGCGTCAGCGCACGTGCTATAACCGACAACCCGCAGAGCGGCTATTTCATGTACCGCACCATTATGGATACGGAACCGCCGCAAATCCGTTTCGACAACGCGACTGTGAGCCTGAAAGACTACACCGGTGGTTTCAGCTACGATGCTACTGTAAGCCTTGCCGAAGCCCTGCAGCCCTATATCATGCAGCCTGACGGTATCTGGGACAACGACGGGATAGCCTCTGTCTCCGGTACAGTAAACGGGCATCCACTGACGCATTTCGAATGCTTTATGGCCAGGCCGGGAGCAGGGCCTGTCCCGGTAGAGCTTACCGTGACCGACGGCGCAGGCAATACCGCACAGCGTTTGGTCATGATACAGGTAACCGATCCGGTGAAACCGTTTTTTTGGGGATTAAGTGAGGTGTCTCCCAATCCCCTGGACCCGGATCTGCCGTGGCGCATCGATGTAAGCAACGGCCCGGTGAAGCTTACCGCGGCCAATTTCCCGAAGGCCTGGGACGGTTGTAATGGAAGCGACTATGTAACTACCCATTTCCCGCCTACTACTTTTTATTGCAATGATGCCGGCGACCGGCCGGTACAGTATTATTATGAGGACTACGACGGAAACACCAGTCCGGTGTACACCAAAACATTTAAAGTACGGTGCAATACCCCCACTCCCGACAACCTGCGTTACCTGTATGTCGATCAGGCTGCAACGGGCGCTAACGATGGCTCATCCTGGGCAAACGCGTTTAAATCCCTGCAGGACGCCCTCAGCGTCGGCCGGACAACAGCGATCTATGTAGCTCAGGGTACGTATCGCCCCACTACAGGCAACGACCGCGATGCCCGCTTTGAGCTGGGCGACAACCTGAAGATATATGGCGGCTTTCCCACCGGCGGCGCCGGCTTTGCCGATCGTAATCCCGAAGCCTATCCCACCGTGCTTTCGGGAGAAATAGGCAACCCTGCCGTCGGAACCGACAACAGCTACCATGTGGTCGTCATTAGCGGCAACAATACCCACCTGGAAGGCTTTACCATTCGCGACGGCTATTCCCAGTATGATATGGGGCCCGGTCTTTGGATAGACCAGTCGGAAACGGAGCTGACAACTGATCACAACACGGTCATCCGTAACTGTAAATTCCTGAATAACATGACCACTTTGGGAGATGGAGGGGGTATTTATGCGGACTACAAAAATACCGCAAATTATAACCGCCTCTCTGTGAGGAATTGCTGGTTTGAAAAGAATAAGGCACGCCTTGGCGGAGCGGTTTGCCTGGGTGGCCTGACCTCACCGCCTAATATGAAGCACGAATTGATCAATTGTGTCTTCAGCGACAATACCGCTGTATTGTTTGGCGGCGGAATCAATGTATCGCAAAATGCCGGGGCCGATGTGGTCAACTGTACTTTCGTTGATAACAAATCGGCAGCCGACGGAGGCGGCGCGGTGATGAACCGGGGTACGGTCAGGCTACGCAACAGTATCCTGTATTTCAACCTGGGAGACGGTGTTTCCAGCGAAATCGACAATGAGGGGACAGCGCAGGTAGATTACTGCAACATACAAGGTAGCGGCGGCAGTAGCAACTGGAGTCTTACAGGTATACAGAACCTGGGCCACAACATCGATGCCGACCCGCTGTTTGCCGGCAGTCCCGAATGGGGCATTCTGAAAGAAAGCCCCTGCGTCAACGCCGGGATGAATACCTATAACACCGAACCTTACGACTTCTACGGTAACCGGCGTATCATTATGAACACCATAGATATGGGTGTTTTTGAAGCGGAAAACTTTGTGATATTTGTGGCTGCGGATGCCCCGGGAGGAGGAGACGGCGCCAGTTGGGGAACGGCATTCAACAACCTGCACGACGGTATTGCTGCTGCCGGAACAGGAGTAAATACAAAAGATGTCTGGGTAAAGGCAGGTACCTACCGCCCCGATCGCCGACCAGGATACAACACCGCAACACCCGGCAACAGGGACAATAGTTTTTACATCAATCAACCTATTGATATCTATGGCGGCTTTGCCGGAACCGAAACCGGCACGATGGAGCGGAATACCGGGCAAAACCCGACCATACTTAGCGGGGATATCGGCACCCCCAACAATGCCTCGGATAATACCTACCACGTGCTTACACTGATGACAAACGGCGTCCGGCTTGACGGTCTGATCGTAGAGGGGGGCAATGCCGATGATTTTCAGGATGTCAATAAACAAATTGGCGGTGGGGTTTTCCAATACAACGGAATCGACAATGTCGTCTCCAACTGCGTGTTCCGCAACAACCATGCGACAGACAGAGGTGGCGCCTGGTACGCAAATGCCCACAATACGGGCCATACTGATTTTGTGCAGTCTGTATTTTATGGCAATACTGCCTCCCGGTCAGCGGCGTTATTTATGAGGACATCCCACGAGCATAATTCCTCGGGAGAGGTGAATTTTTACAACATAACGGCTTTTAACAATATCTCTTCAACAGCCGGTGCAGGGGCTTTTGAAGCAGCACAAGAAAATAGCAGCAACCCGGCAAAGCTCAACTTCTATAATTCTTTACTGGCAGGGAATGCCCCCGAGAACTACAATGACGCCGGCAATCCGGGGAATATCCTGCTCGATCATACCTATACTTCTGCTTCGGGCGAAGGTGTGTTTGCTAATGTGTCGGGTATCGCAGGCGCCGACGGCAAGATCATGACCGCCGACGATGGTATCCGGCTGAATGTCTCCAGTCCTGCCATAAGCTTCGGTGACGAGGCCCTGCTGTACAGTAGTGTTAATAAAGATATAGCAGGCAATCCGCGTATCGTAAACAAGGTCGACGCCGGAGCCTATGAAAGCCCGCACAACGCCCCGCTTATCGCCGATGGCAATAAGGTTATCTATGTGAAACCGGTAGCAACCGGCGAGGGTACCGGTCAGGACTGGGATAATGCCACCGGCGATCTGCACAATGCCATACATGCTTTTAATGCAGAGAAAGTATTCGTTGCCGTCGGGACTTACAAGGTAGGGGCTCACAGCTTTATCATGAAAAACGGCGTGGAGATCTACGGCGGTTTCGACCCGGTTAACAGTATTACCGACCTGTCGCACAGCCGTATCATGCCTGACCCGGCCAACAACGCCATCAAGGGTACGGTACTGGACGGGCAGCAAACCCGGCCCGTGATCTGGAACGTCTTTACGGAAGGCACTGCCATGAACAGCTCCGCGGTATTGGACGGCTTTATGCTCATGTACGGCAAGCACCCTACCGGGGGTGGGGTACGCAATATCCATGCTTCGCCTACCTTGCGGAATGTAGTGATCAATCAAAACCGGGCCACGCTTATGGGCGCCGGTATGTATAATGACCATTCCAGCCCAAAGCTCACCAATGTGATCATCTGTAATAATGGTATCGACGCCCTTTTCGAGCCTAACGGCGGCCAGAACATCTATGGCGGAGGGATGTATAATACGGGATCGTCTGTCCCGGTGCTGACCAATGTGACCCTGGCAGGGAATTACCTGCGCACACCGGACGAAAGCACGGTCATGACGGGGGCGGGGATTTATAATGACAATTCATCGCCCATCATCAAAAACAGCATACTGTGGAGTAACCGCAACGGGTTTAATATAACGATGCCGGGTTCGGATATAGCCAATGAAAACGGCGGTACGGTGACGATACAGCACAGCATCACACAAGAATACAATACCGGGAACCCGGCCGATCACAACCTGGTCAATATCAATCCTGAATTTGAAGATATCGGAGCCCGTAATTTCCGGTTATTGGCCGTTTCCCCGGCTATCGATGCGGGGAGCAATGCGCTCTACAGCGGCTTGAACGGCGACACCAAAGATCTGGCAGGCAAGTCACGTGTGTATGATTTTGCAAACAACAAGCCTGTCGATCTGGGGGCTTATGAGTTCCAATGCCTACCGGTGGATTACAGCGGGATGACGTTTGCAAGCAAGACCGTTACCTACGACGGCAGCCCGCATAGCATAGAGGTTCAAAACTTACCTCAACAGGTATCGGTCACCTACGAAATGCGGGATCCGGATTGGGAGATTGTGGAGGAGCTTACTGCTACCAATGCCGGTATCTACACCATTACGGCCACCATGCTGCCCATAGGCTCGGCGGGGGATTGTGAGCCTTATGTACGGACAGCTACCCTGACGATCCAAAAAGCACCGTCGATCATCACTGCCGACGAAATTCAGGAGTTTGTTTACGACGGCACGGTCAAAAACGTAACAGCCTCCTTAAACCATACAGACGTTATACTGACGTACTCTCCTGAGCTTGGTTATACCGCGGCAGGGGTTTACCAGGTTACGGTATCGGTGCCGGCCACAGCGAATTATACAGCCGCAACGGAAAATATAACGCTGGCTATTGAGAACGCGGACTTCACAGGTATTACGCTCCAGGACGCGGTGATCGAGTTTGACGCTACTCCAAAATCTCTGGCTATAACCGGTACCCTGCCGGAAGGGGCCATCGTCGCCTATACCGGGAATGGAAAAACGCGACCAGGGACTTATACGGTAAGCGCCATGGTCCGGAAGGAGAGTTATAATGACCTGTGGCTAACGGCGACGATGACTATCGAAGGAGTAACGGTCGTACCCGACGTCAATAAGATCGTATATGTAAAACAAACCGGCAGTGGTACCAAAGACGGCAGCAGTTGGGAAAACGCCACAGCAGATCTTCAGGGAGCGATCGACGCTGAGGGAGCGGAGCAGGTATTGGTGGCATCCGGGAATTACGATATCCCCACTCCCCACAGCTTTATCATGAAAGAGGGGGTGAAGATTTACGGCGGTTTTAATCCGGTAAACAATACGACCGACTGGGCTACCCGTACGCTCCCGGATGAAGGAACCGACGAGGGCTCCGTGCTGAACGGCAAAAATGAGAGCCCCCTTATCTGGAACCACGACAACGGGCTTACCAATACTTCCCTGCTGGATAGTTTTACGCTGATGAACGGGGAAGGAGCCCTGGCAGGGGCCATCTATAACTACAATGTTTCTCCGGCATTCAGCAACCTGGTCATCCGGAATAATAAGGCCACGATCGGGGGCGGCGGGATGTATAATAACGCTGCTCCGGTAACACTGAATAATTCCATTATCAAAGACAATACCGCACAGTACGGAGGAGGAATAAGAAACAATAATTCGGCCTCCAGACTGACCAATGTGATCATCACCGGCAACTCGGCAACGATGGCAACAGAAGGAGCCGGTGGGGGCGGTATTTTCAACCAGGCTTCGGCCCTTGAGCTGACCAACGTACTGATCGCCGATAACTCCACCAATTTCCAGGGAGGAGGTTTCCGCAACCTGTCGGGCAACCCGGTACTGACCAATGTGACGATAGCCAGCAATACGACTGTAAACAATGCGGCTACTACCGCTATGGATATTGCCGGTGGCACGCCTCAACTGAACAATTCCATT
Organism: Spirosomataceae bacterium; assembly: GCA_037191015.1. Taxonomy (GTDB): domain Bacteria; phylum Bacteroidota; class Bacteroidia; order Cytophagales; family Spirosomataceae; genus Ravibacter. Next base: position 335,105 of record JBBCKD010000010.1, on the reverse strand, counting down.
GTTTTCGGAACGGTTGGGGGAAGCTATATACCACAATCTTCCCTGATAGAGGACAATACTTCCAACGCCAGGACAGGGGCCTCAGCCCATATCCTTACCGATATTTTCACCGACCCTGAAGGTGGAGATTATACACTGAAGACCGGATCGCCCGCTATTAATGCGGGCAGCAACGATCTGTTCCCCGGCCTGGACGCAAATACCAGAGACCTTGCCGGCAACCCGCGGCTCATCGGCAGCTCTATCGACATGGGAGCCTACGAAAATCCCGACGGAGCATTGCCCGTTCGCTGGATCTCCTTCGAAGGCCGCCTCAGCGACCAGCGTCAGGCCGTGCTGACCTGGAAGACGGAAGAAACCAATGTGTCGCACTACGAAGTGGAGCGGAGCATCAATGCAAAAGATTTTCATATAGTGGGCACCGTGATAGCCGGGAGTACCGGGTCGGGAAATTATAGCCTTACCGACCCGGCCCCGGTTTCCGGTACGGTTTACTATCGCATCCGGCAGGTTGACCTCGACGGCAGTTTCTCCCACAGCCGGATGATTTCGCTGAACTATACCGGGCGCAGCAAGCTGTTCGCTTATCCTAACCCGGCAAAAGACAACGTCATCATCGGATTAGGCACTGAATATATCGGGAGCAAAGTAAAGCTGGTCAGCACTGCAGGTATTGTCCTGCAGCAGGCGGAAGTAAAAGAAGAAGTGTTGATCCTGGATATAAGCAGGTATGCTCCGGGGGTTTATCTCCTGCAGATGCACGACGGGAAGGTAGTGAAGCTGGTTAAGGAATAGAAGTTTATTCCCTATTTTTACCCTCTATCTGTTCTATCCCCACTTTTATGAACAATCAGAAGGCGCCCAAAGAAGATGTATCGTATATTTTAGGGATTTTAGGTTCTATCTACCCCGTTAGTAATGAGCTAAGCGAGGCTTTCTACGAAAAAGCGGTGGGTTTGAAGGTAAAAAAGGGTGATGTGCTCTTGAACGAGGGGGAACATTGTCAATATATGTACTTCATAAAGCGGGGCGCCCTCATGGGGCAAACCATCTACCAGAAGAAGAAGATTGTTACCTATATTTCCATCGATAACGAGTTTGTAAGCTCTATTTCGGGTCTGCATGGAGCGGTGCCATCCAAAGAGGCAATTATTGCCGTAGAGGATTCGGAACTGATAGCCATGCACAATGACACCCTGCAGAAGCTATTCCTCAGGCATTTCGACATGAACTTCCTCTTTAGGGTGATGGTGGAGAAATACTATTCGGATGCGCAGGAGCGTACCCATATCATAAGGGTGGGCAATGCCAAAGAGCGCTATCTGTACTTTGTAGAAACCAAGCCTGGCTACATAGAAAGGCTACCCCTCCATTTGGTGGCTTCGATGCTGGATATGAAACTGCCAACCCTGCAGAAGGTACAGAAACAGCACCAGCTTTCTTTGCAAAGGGACAGGGAAACCGAAGCGTGGTGCCGAAAGATCGAGGATTATATCGTTCGGCAGGAAATGTATAAAATGCCTGATCTAAGCCTGAAAAAAATGGCAGAGGATTTATCCATCGCTGCACATAAGCTATCGTCGATATTCAACAATACCTACCAGCTGACATTTACAGATTTTGTAAATCGTCATCGTATAGGAAACGTACAAAAGCACATAGCCGACAGCGAACTGATGCACAGCTACACCATTGAAACGTTGGCTAAAAGCTCGGGGTTTTCGGCCCGGAGCGCATTTTACAATGCATTTAAAAAAATAGCGGGCATGACGCCCGCCGAATATCGCAGCTCGTTGTAATTGTATGCAGACTTACAGAGTTTAACTGCGTACTTGTCAATAAACCTGGCAAGCCTTTCTAATAAAAACTTTGTCCTGTTTTATAAAACAGGACAAAGTTGCCCCTTTAATATTACAGGACAAGGCGAAGGGCTGCTACCTTTGGGGAGTTAAACCCTCCTCTGTTTATGTGTAAAATACTATCAAAGTGCTGTAATAAAGTATTTAAGCTGTTGCTGGTCTTTTCTTCACTGTTTTCTTCTGTTGCTTTCCCGCAAGTCGGAAAGCGGGATCATACCTTTAATCCCGGCACAGGGTTTGATGGTATTGTCCGGTCGACCTGTATCCAACCCGATGGGAAAATCATTGCGGGAGGGCAATTTAACACTCTTAACACCGGAACACTGAGATACAGAATTGCCCGTATGAATACAGACGGCACGCTGGACGCTTCCTTTAATGCCGGAACAATGTTTGAAAATACAATCTGGTCGGTCAGCCTCCAACCCGACGGAAAAATCATTTTGGGCAGCTCCTATAACACCATTAATGGCGCGTCAAGAAGCTACGTTGCCCGCCTCAATACAAACGGAACACTTGATACCGACTTTAATCCTACCGGAACGGGATTTAATAATGTCGTCTATGCAACCCTCATTCAACCCGACGGAAAAATCATAGTGGCGGGAGAATTTACCTCCTTTAACGGAACTTCAATAGGCAGAATTGCCCGCCTGAATGCAGATGGTACGCTCGATATTTCTTTTGCTCCTCCCGGAACAGGATTCAGTGGTACTATCCGGTCAATCTGTCTCCAATCCGATGGGAAAATCCTTGTAGGAGGGCATTTCACCTCCTTTAACGAAACGTCAATAGGCAGGATCGCCCGCCTGAATGCAGACGGCACACTCGATGCATCCTTTGTTCCCACAGGAACGGGGTTTGGTGGTTCTGTCCGGTCGATCAGCCTCCAGCCCGATGGAAAAATCATTGCAGGAGGAGAATTTTCCTTCTTTAACGGAATACGAAGAAACAGGATCGGACGCTTGAATACAGACGGCTCGTTCGATACTGATTTTAACCCCGGCACAGGATTTGACAATGCTGTTCATTCAACCTGTCTTCAACCCGACGGGAAAATCATTGTAGGAGGAGATTTTGAAGCCCTTGACGGGACATCGAGAAACAGGATTGCACGCCTGAACGCAGACGGTACGCCCGATGCTTCATTTAATCCCTCCGGAACAGGATTTAATAATGCGGTCTATTCAATCAGCCTCCAATCCGACGGGAAAATTGTTACAGGAGGCCAGTTCGTTACCTTTAACGGAACGTCAGGAAACAGAATTGCCCGCCTGCTCAACTGTACGGCTCCGGCCAAAGGAACAGATGTCATCACAGCCTGTACATCCTCCTACACCTGGATAGACGGAATAACATACATGAGCAGCAACAATACAGCCACCCATACCATTCCCAACGGAGCTGTCAACGGCTGCGACAGTATTGTAACCTTGAATTTGACAATCGGAGATGTAATGGCTCCTGTTCCGGACGTTGCAACACTGGCTGACATCACAGCAGAATGTGAAGTTACGGCACTGACCGCACCGACTGCAACGGACAACTGTGCAGGAACGGTAACGGCAACGCATAATATTACACTTCCGGTTACAGCACCGGGAACAACAACCATAACGTGGACGTACGATGACGGCAACGGGAATACTTCCACCCAAACACAAAGAATGATTCTGGAAAATATTTATGTGGACGAAAGCGTCGAGGGTTCAGGTACGGGTACTTGTTGGGAAACGGCATTCAAAACATTAAAAGAAGCCCTGGATCTTGCTGCTCTGAATGATGATATTAAAAATATTTATGTAGCCAAAGGCACATACTATCCCACAGGAGCGCAAAACAGCACAGACCGCAACGCCACTTTCCTCATCCCGCAGCGTGGAGGCATAAAAATATATGGCGGTTATCCCTCCGGCGGCGGAGCAAAAAATATTACAGTAAACCCGGCTATCCTTAGTGGCGATATAGGTACGCCCGGCAGCAACGGTGACAACAGCTACCATGTATTGGTCATAACCAATACTTCCGCTGCCGCCGATAGCATAGTAATAGACGGACTAACCATTACCGGAGGAAATGCCAACGGCGGAGGCGGAGTTCAACATACATATAACGGTATCGTTACCAATCAGAACGAGGGCGGCGGACTGCTGATGCGTCTCAATAATAATATAAGCGATAAATTAGCCGTTCGTAATTGTACGGTTACAGGCAATAACGCTATATCCGCATCAGGTGTTTACCTGTGGCATTCATCGCCGACAATAACCCATTGCATGATTACAAACAATACCGCTATAAACAATGGCGGCGGCTTCTTTTTGTACGAAGCGCCGGGTTTGAAGCTGATAAACAGCGTGGTAGCCAGCAACAGCGCGGCAAACGGCGGCGGTATGTAGTACCCATGCTACCTCAAAGCCCAACATCATCAACAGTACCTTCAGCGGTAATACGGCAGGTACAAATGGCAATAGTTTGTATGTGGCCGGCAGCTCAACCGTAACCGTCGCCAACAGCATTTTATGGAGCGCCGATGCGTCGAAGAATATCTATAACAATGCCACGCTCAATATCAGCTACAGCGATGTGCAGCAGCCGGACGGTGTGTATACAGGGACAGGCAACAAAAATGCTGACCCGCAGTTCACCAATGCCGCAGGCAGCGATTACAGCCTCTCCGGTAGCAGCAGCCCTGCCGTTGAAGCAGGAAATAACCAGGTCTACTGGGATGCCGTAAACGGCGGCCTGCCGCTTACAGGGGCGGTAGACCTGGCTGGCAGCCCGCGCCTGTACGGAACTGCGATCGATATGGGCGCTTATGAGTTTGACGCCTCCTCCCTGCCGGTGAGGTGGATATCCTTCGAAGGCCATATCGGCGAAGGCCGGCTTACCACCCTTCGCTGGAAGGCGGAAGAAACCAATACCCAACGTTATGAACTGGAAAGGAGCGCCGACGCCCGGTTATTTTATCATCTGGCGGAGGTTCCGGCAGCGGGTCGGGGAATAACGGCCTACCAATTCCCCGACCCGCTGCCGGTAAACGGTATTGCCTACTACCGCATCCGGCAGGTAGACCTGGATGGCGCCTTCAGCTACAGCAGCATCGTTAGTGTCCGTGCAGCCGGCGGGATAGCGCTGCGGGCCTATCCTAACCCTACCCGTGAGGCCGTTACTGTCGAGCTCGATCCCGCGTACGCAGGCAGCCGGGTCAGGCTGGTCAGTATTGCAGGCGTCGTATTACAGGAGATCACCGTAAAGGAGCCGGTTTTCTCTATCCCGCTTGACGGCTACCCGGCAGGTATGTACCTGCTGCATACCGCTGACGGGAAGGTAGTGAGGATGGTGAAAGAGTAAAACATTCTTATATTTGCAGGGATAGGGAGCCGCCGTAACAGAGTAAACTTCCTGCATAACCTGAAAGACTATGAGCTGGCTTTTGAACAGTATTTAAAGATAAACAAGGAACTGTCCTCCCTGACACCGGAAGAATACCCGGATATGACCCATGATTTGCTCAGGATAGCAGATGCGTATTATTTTTTCCAGGATTACGGAGAAGCGAAGAAATTCCTGGAGAAGATCATAATCCTGCCGGAAACGGAATTCAATACCCGGTTTGTCAACTCGGCCAGGAATACGCTGGGGCTTTGCTACCAGAAAGAGAACCGGCTCGACGAGGCGGACTTTTATTTTCGTGAGGTATCAAAAACACCGTTTCCGCACTCAAAAGTAGTTTGGGAAAGAATAGCCAACGGCAATATCGGCACCAGCTACTACCTCCGCGTCCTGGCGCTCGCCCGTCTCAACCTCAGCACCCGCGAAATGGCCGGCATACTGGGAGTGGGAACCGATACGATACGCCAGCATCGCAGCCGTATCAGGAGAAAGCTGGGGCTCTCCGACGAGACGGATCTCGGCACGCTCATCACCGGCCTGTAGACAGTGCAGACTTAGATGAAGATTTTCTTTCTAAAACCGGTAAGGTTAAGCATTTTTGCTGTGACCATAACCTGTTTCGATCATGACGAGGCATTTTCACTGCTACTTGCTCTACACGATGATCTGCCTGGCCATGCCCTTTGCCTCCGCGTATGCGGCAGACAAAGAAGGGCAAAAGGCCGGGAGCAGTCAGAAAGACTACCGGTTTGATGCCGCATCTGCTAAAATCAATTCCGCATCTGCGGAAATCGTCGACGACGACCGGCTGGAAAATAAAAAAGGCGTTGCCTTGAAACCCGGAGTACCGGCAGCGCTGGATGGCGAACGCACGGAACCTGATCTTATCTTCGACGTGCAGGTTCAGGAAGCCGGGCGCTACATCATGAGCACCAATGCCTTTACCGACTCCGAAGGCGCCGTGCTGATGAAAAATGCGAAAACGAAGTTCGAATCCCTTTATATTAAGATCCAGATCGACGAAGGCCGGCCGACCAAAAGAGTGGTATATGTGCCCTGGGACCGCCCGAAGCAGCACTCCGGCAGATTCGAATTTTCGGGAGCAAAGCAGCAGCTGAAAATATGGCTGCCCCGGGGTGTCAGGCTGGAATATCTCGAGCTGAAACCTTATAGCCCGCCCAAAGTACCCGCCGCGGCGCAGCAGTACAAGCCGCGGGTAACGCCTCCCGCTTCCAGGCCGAGGCTTTGGGTGAACAGCGAGACACTCCCGGTAGTGAAAGCCAACCTGGAGAAGGGCGATCACCGGGAAGCCTGGGACAAGGTCAGTAAGCTGGCTGCGGCGCCTTTCGAATTTAAATTCACACCCGGTCAGGAAATCCCGTTTAACGCCCCGCTGGAAAAGGCGGCTGAGGCAAAAGCCTTTTATTACTTGATGACCGGTGACCGGGAAGTGGGCCGGGAAGCTGTGAGCCTGATGAAGGATTATCTTTCCCTCGTGGAATTCGGCAACCTCCTGGATATTACCCGGGAGATAGGCCGCGCGATCTATACGGGTTCGGAGGTTTACGACTGGTGTTATGACCTGCTGTCGGCAGAAGAGAAAAACCTGCTGTACAAGCACCTGATGCGCCTGGCCGGCGACATGGAGATCGGGTGGCCTCCTTTCCTGACCGGCATCGTCAACGGCCATGGGAACGAAGCGCAGGTCAACAGGGACCTGCTTTCGATGAGCATAGCCATTTACGACGAAGATCCCCTGCCCTACCAGTATTGCTCATACCATGTGCTGGAGCAGCTGGCGCCGCTGCGGAAGTTCGAATACCAGTCGCCCAGGCATAACCAGGGTGTAAATTACGGGGCCTACCGGTTTGGCTGGGAAATGCATGCCGCCTGGCTTTTTTACCGGATGACGGGCACCCCCGTTTTCGATGATAACATAAAGGGGGTACGCCAGTACTGGCTGTACATGCGCATGCCCGACGGGCAAATGCTGCGCGACGGCGACGGCTTTACCGCAGGCGCCCCTGGACAGTTTTTTTACTGGAAATCTCCGCTGACAATGCTTTTGTGCTATGCCTACGCAAGCGATCCTGTGCTGAAAGGGGATTTTGTCAGGCAGGGCGGCCTACCGGGAGACCCGATCCCCTATCTGCTGCTGGATGACCCGGCCCTGAAGGCAGAACCAGGCAGGGAATCATTACCCCTCACGAAAGATTTCGGCCCCGTGCTCGGTTCGATGGTAGCCCGGACCGGGTGGAATATCGGGACGAACAGCAACGACGTAGTAGCTGAAATCAAAGGAGGGGGCTATCATTTCGGAAACCATCAGCACAGCGACGCAGGATCCGTTCAGCTGTACTATCGCGGACTTCAGTTCGGCGACATCGGCGTGTACAAATTTTACGGGACACCCTACGACATGGGCTTCAACAAGCGTTCGATAGCGCACAGCATGATGCTGGCCGTCGACCCGTCGGAAACTATTCTCAGAAATGCCGCCAACGACGGCGGAACAAGGCTCAACCAGCGTGCGCCGAAAACGGTGGAGGAAGTCACTTCCGACCCGTGGTTCAGAAACGGCGAGGTAGTCTCGTCCAGCTTCGGGCCTTCGGAGCTGAAACCGGCCTTCAGCTACTTTTCGGCAGACCTGGCCAGCGCCTACACCGACAAGATAGAAAAGTATAACAGGAGCTTTTGCTTCCTGAACCTTAACAGGGAGGATATCCCGGCTGCCATCATCCTCACGGATCATATGCAGACGGCATCGCCCGGATTCAGGAAATACTGGCAGATCAACACGCTCAATAAGCCGGAGCTGATGGATAAAGGCTTTGTACTTCACAACCGGAGGGAAGACCTCACCGGTAAAACCCACGTGGAAATGCTCCTGCCCAAACCGCCGGACCGCAGGCTTGAAGTGGCGGGCGGAGAAGAAGCTACCAATGTGTTCGGAACACAGCTTACGGTCCCGCCATCTGTCGATCAGCCCGAGGTAAACGGGTACCGCGTTGTCGTATCGCCGGCCAGGGCTGCTACACGTGACCGCTTCCTGACCGTAATGCAGGTAACCGCAGACGAAACCAGGCCTCTTCCTGTTACGTGGTACGAAACCCCGGTAAGCTACGTGGTGAACATCGCGGATCGCGTCGTAAGCCTGAGCAACAGCGAAGCGCTTATCGCCGGCAGGTTCAGGCTGAAAATAACAGGTCCCGGCAAAAAGCAAGTTGTGCTGACTGCGCTGAAAGCCGGTAAATGGAGCGTATCGGGCGGCTCGCCGCGTATCGACATCCAAAATACCGTTGAGGAAGGCAGCAATACGCTGTATTTTGAAGCAGGAAAGGGCGACTACGTGGTCACACCGGTTGATTAGCCGCTATTCCGCTACCGTACCAATCGGCCTCCGGTTTTTTCCTGGGTTTCCGGTAAGGTCATCACCCAGGTCGTCGCGGGCTTCGTCTGCAATCCGCATCAGTTTTGCAGCTACTTCCGGGAAATCGAACTGAACATTGTAGCGCTCGCCTGGATCTCTTCTCAGGTCGTAGAGCGCTCCCTGGTGGCTATAATTTTCGGTGACCGGGCCCGGGTTTCCGTCTTTCCCCGGGCTGAACCCTTCATGAGTGCGGCCGGGATGGGGGAATACCAGCTTCCAGTCGCCGTGCCGGATCGCTTCCAGGTTATTCTTCCGGTAGTAAAACAGGAATGTTTCCCGTGGCTTGACGCTGAAATCGCCTTTCCAGTTCTTAAGAAGGCTTTTACCGTCGATTTTCCTGACCGGCAGGGAAGCTCCGGCGGCTTCTGCGATAGTGGGAAGTATATCCAGACCCGAAGCCAGGTTGTTGCAAACAGTGCCGGCAGGAACCACGCCGGGCCATTCAACCAGGCACGGGACACGTTGTCCGCCCTCAAATGTGGTGCCTTTGCCTTCACGGAACGCACCCGCGCTACCCGCGTGGTTGCCATAGGGAAGCCAGGGGCCGTTATCCGAAGTCACGATCAGGATCGTGTTCTTCTCCAGGTTCAGGCTGCGAAGCGTCTCACGGATCTGGCCGATACTCCAGTCGAGCTCCATGATCACGTCGCCGTAAAGTCCCTGGGCCGATTTACCTTTGAATTTTTCGGAAACAAACAGGGGTACATGGGGCATGGGGTGAGCCAGGTATACAAAGAAAGGCTTGCTCCGGTTTTCCTTTATAAAGCCGGCGGCCCTCTCGGTAAACATCGTGGTAAACCGGCTCTGATCCGGGTTGGTTTCTACTACCCGGTTTCCTTCTATCAGCGGTAGCGGGGGATAGTAGTTTTTATTGACGGGATGATTCGGCCACATATCATTGGAGTAAGGGATACCCAGGTAGGTATCAAATCCATGCTGCAGCGGTAAAAACTTCTCCTGGTAGCCGAGGTGCCACTTGCCGAAGGCGGCCGTAGCATAGCCTTTTGCTTTCAGGAGCTCCGCAATGGTTTCTTCTTCCGGGTTGATGCCTGTTTTCGCAGTGTGATCGATCGCTCCGGCAAATCCCACCCGGTTCGGATAGCAGCCCGTCAGCAACCCGGCGCGCGACGCCGTGCACACCGCCTGCGGCGAATAGTATTGAGACAGGAACATGCCGTTCCTGGCCATGGCGTCAAAATTCGGAGTAGAATATCCGGTTGCTCCCGTAATCCCGAGGTCGCCGTAGCCCATATCATCCATATGGATCAGCACTATATTGGGAGCGCGTTCGGGGGCAGTAGCGGTACGGAATGCGGTTCCCGAAACGGCAAGAAGAAGCAGGGATAACAATAACGCGTAGATTTTTTGCATGGTTGGGAGATGCTTTACGGTGTTTACATTAAAAGAACGGGCCTTACCAGTACTGCCCTAGTATGGTTTCGATCGCTTTGTTGGCTTCATGCCCGTCGCCAAGTTGCTTTTTCATTTCTTTAAGACGTTTTTTCAGCTTTGCGACTACACGGCTATAGGCCGGGTCAGCGATGGCGTTGCGGTTTTCCCCGGGATCTTTCAGCAGGTCATAAAACTCCCAACCCGGCGCATGGGGCATCCGGTCTCTTTCTGCATTCGTCCGCGACTGGCCGTAAAACAGCGCAAGTTTGTAGCGGTCCGTCCTGATCCCCAGATGGGCCGGGCGCCTGGGCTCGTTAGCCCAGTACCGGTAATACATGTCTTTTCTCCAGTTCCGGGGCGTCCTGCCCGCAAGATTTTCCCGGAAGCTCCTGCCCTGCATCTGCTCAGGACGGGCAATTCCGGCGTAATCTAAGAAAAGTGAAGGAAAATCTATATTGAGAACGATATCCTTTAGCCTGCTGCCGCCTTTTATTTCCTTCGGATAACAGATCACGAACGGCATTCGCAACGATTCCTCGTACATAAACCGCTTATCGAAAAAACCGTGCTCTCCTAAAAAATACCCCTGGTCGGAAGTATAGATAATGACCGTGTTTTCGAGCTCCCCGCTTTGACGCAGATAGTCTATCAGCCTGCCGATATTATCGTCGATACCGGCCCCGGAACGGAGATAGTCCCTGACAAATTTCTGGTATGTCTTTTTCCTGGCCGCCACGGAATCAAGGCCCGCCAGCGAGAATGAGCTGCCGGGATAGAATGAGCCCGTCTGCGCTTCATACCGTTTGCCCAGTATCTCAAGGGGCCAGCCGTCGTGCCTGCGGCCTGACACGGAGCCTCCCCATTCGTTAAAATTACCGGGATAGGGAATTTCTACATCTTCCAGGAAGCTGCCGTACCGGTCGGGATAATCAAAAGGTTCGTGAGTTGCCTTGAAATGTACCGAAAGATAAAAAGGCGCTCCTTGCCGGCGGTTTTTCAGCCACTCTATCGACTGGTCCGTAATGACATCGGTCGAAAAGCCGGGATATACTTTCCCGCCTGACTCTCCTTCCCGCCAGTTCTCTTCGGAGATCAGCACGGGATCACGATAACGGCCCTGGCCCGGCAGGACCAGGAAATGATCGAAACCCTCCGGACGGCCTTTCAAATGCCATTTGCCTACAAGCGCAGTCTGGTAGCCGCCCTGCTGAAGCAGCTTCGCAAAATTAAGGCTGTCGGGACTCAGCCCCCCATCGAGGTCGAACACGCCGTTGCGGTGACTATACTGCCCGGTCATAATAGCCGCCCTGCTGGGTACGCAGATAGAGTTGGTGCAGAACGCATTCTGAAGGACCGCTCCCCTTTCAGCCAGCCACCTGATATGGTCATTTTTTACGTAGCTGCCCAGTATGCCCCCGTAAATCCCCCATGCCTGCGAAGTATGATCGTCAGACATAATGAAAAGAATATTAGGTCTTTCGGCAGGTTTTCCCGCCCGGGCAGCGCCGATGCAAAGTACCAGTACCACCGCCAGCCACCAGCGGCGCCCGTTTGCGGAAGCCGGTGTGCCGAAGGGTCCGGAAGCAGGAATTTCATTTGTCATTGTCGTCATGATGAAGAGCGCAGGCCGGCGCCCTGCGGGCAGATTGTCCGTGTAAAATTATCAAAAGAACTGTAAAATCCTTAAATAGCAGGAGTAACATCATACCTTATTGAAAATGCGTAAAGCGACCTGTTTCCTGCTCCTTCTGATTGTTCTTCAGCTACCCCGCGTTATGCAGGCGGGCGGGACATCGGACGGGGTGATTAAAATCCTCGCTATCGGCAACAGCTTTTCTGCGGATGCGATCGAAAATAGTCTTTTTGACCTTGCCCGGGAGAAAAACATACAAGCCGTTGTAGCCAACCTTTATATAGGCGGTGCACCGCTCACGCTGCATGTAACGAATGCGAGAGAGAATAAGAATGCCTATTCCTACCGGAAGACTGCGGTCGACGGGCGTAAAACGACGACGCCGAACATCTCCCTGGAGCAGGCCATTGCCGACGAAGACTGGGATTTCATCAGCTTTCAGCAGGCAAGCCCGCTGTCCGGGCAGCCCGGCACGGTCGAAGCTTCCTTACCGGAGCTCTATGAGTATGTGAAAGCCCGCGCAAAAAACAAGGACGTAAAATACGTGTACCACCAGACCTGGGCCTATTCCCAGCATGCAGTGCATACGGGATTTGCCAACTACGGAAGAGACCAGCAGCGAATGTACCGCGCCATCGCCGATGTTTCGGAGAAGGTAAGCAGCATAGTTCCCATAGACATCGTGGTGCCGGCCGGTACTGCCATTCAAAATGCCAGAACCTCCTACATCGGCGACAATTTCGACCGCGACGGCTACCATCTCCGTTTTTCCCTCGGGCGATATGTAGCCGCCTGTACCTGGTTTGAAAAGCTGTTCGGGGTTTCGGTTGTCGGCATGAATTACAAGCCTGCGGATGTGAGCGAAAGGGAAAAAGAAGTAGCCCAGTATGCGGCGCATTTTGCGGTGAAAAACCCTTACGAGGTAACGCCGCTGAAAAAGTTCAGGAAGGCGCCGAAGGACATAAAGAAGCTGACCGTGCCCATACTGGTAGATTTCGGCGGGGTCTCGCATGAAGGCGCCTGGAACCCGGTTGTTTCGCCGCTTTCCGGCAAGGCTTATGCGCTGAAGGACAGCCTCCGTAATACCACCCGGGTAAAACTGGAGGTCACAGAGGGTTTCAATGCAAAAAATATGAACGGCACCACACAACCTGAAGTGCCGTATCATTTTCCGAAAGAGGTGACCGAAAGCTCGTATTTCGGAAACGGGAAAAAAGCATTTAATGACGTGCTCCGGCCGGAAGCGAAGTTACGCCTGACCGGGCTTGATAAGAAGGAAAGCTACGATATTGCATTCTTTGCCTCGCGGATGGGCGACACGCTCGGCAGGCAGGATACCAGGATCGTCTGCGAGGGGGCGACGCGGCAGGAAGGGATCCTGGATGCAACTGACAACGTGTCAAAGCTTTGCAGCTTTAGCGGCATCAGGCCGGCAGCCGACGGTACCATAGCAGTTACATTAACGGCAGGCCCCGGAAACAGCAATGAATACGGGTTGTTTTACCTGTCGGCTCTGAGGCTGAGCGCCCGCGGCGGCCAATAAACCCCGGGGCGCCCGGAAGTGGTAGTACCGGAGGTACGGCTGTTTTTTTCACCGGAATTTATTCCGCGAAAAAAAACACGCAGATTACATACTGAATCTGCGTGTAAGATTAAACTTCATCAACAAACTAAAAACCAAAGTCTGAAACGCAAAGAAAATACTTCCTTACATTGTACTTTTATTGCTGTAGGAGGGGGATTCGAACCGCCCACGGTGCAGTTAGCCACGATACAATTACTTAAAACTTTGGTGGTCCACCCCAGTCGGCACAAGTGCCGGCATTATATCGCGTTTATCCCTTATCACCACCCCCGAGACAGGAGGGCATGGCTGCCAGATTTCATCACCCTACAGTATGAGAAAAGAACGTTGTCATTGCCGCTGAGAGACGTTTTCTCTGACATTGACAATACAAAGGTAGAGGATAGCTCTGATTTATTAAAATATTTCCACACAAAAATATTAAAATTTAGAAAATTTTCAACAAAAAGCTTATATTTATAGATATTTTCAATTTTTGCCGCTCATAATGGACAAAGCATTAGAAATTGATCAAACCGATCTGGCTATTCTGAGGATAATGGTCGAAAACGCGGATCTTTCTTACGCCGAGATAGGAAAGCGCGTGTTCGTTTCCGGCGGAACCGTACATGTGCGTGTTTCCAAAATGAAGCAGATGGGGATTATCAGGGGTACCAAACTCGACATAGACGCTTCGAAGCTGGGCTGGGACATCACTTCTTACCTGGGCATATACCTTGACAAGAGCTCGCTGTATGACTCGGTGTCGAAGCAGCTCGCCGAAATACCGGAAGTGATCAACCTTCATTATACCACCGGGCAATACGGCATTTTTGCCAAGATCCAGTGCCGCGATACCAGTCACCTGCGCGAGGTGCTCCACGACAAGATCCAGAAAGTGCAGGGAATACAAAGGACCGAGACGATTATCTCGCTGGAAGAGAGCCTTAACAGGCCCATTCCTATTTAGGCCGTTTTATTCGTACTTTTGGAAAGAAGACCCTTATGTCAATTTCGTATATGTCATTTATCCGCTTATGATCATTACAATAGATCCCGAATCACCGGTTCCCAAGTACAAACAGATCATTAATACGGTGACCCAGGCAGTTAAAACCGGGATACTTAAGCAGGACGAGCAGCTGCCTTCCATCAACGAAATGTCGGAGTCGAACTACCTGGCAAGGGATACGGTAGAAAAGGCCTACAACGAGCTGAAGGAGCGCGGGATCATCAAATCCGTGAGAGGGAAAGGGTATTTCGCCCAATCGGCCGCGTCCAACAAGATCAAGGTGATGCTCATTATGAATAAGATGAGCTCATATAAAAAGATCATCTACTACGCATTTTTGAAAGCGCTCGGCGACGCCGCAGTTGTAGACCTCTTTATCCATCATTACAATGCACTGATATTCAAGGAAATACTGGAAGAGAACCTGGCGAAATACAACTACATTGTCATCATGCCTCATTTTTATGAAGGTATTAACAAGGTGAATATCAGGGAACTGCTGGAGAAGATCCCCAGTCATAAGCTGGTGCTGCTCGACAGGGATTATCCCGAGCTGCCGGGTTCTTACCTGGCCATCTACCAGGACTTCGAAAAGGACATCTTCCGGGCGCTCGAAAGCGGCGAAGACCTGCTGGAAAAATACCGTGAGCTTGTGCTGGTCTTCCCGGTAGACGGCCAATACCCGCCTGAAATCATACGCGGGTTCAAATCCTGGTGTATCAGCTATAAGAAGGACTTCAGGATTATCGACAACGCAATGAATGAGAATATTTCCGAAGGCACAGCCTATATCATGGTCGAGGAAACAGACCTGGCCGAGCTGATCAAAAAAGTCAGGAACTCTAACCTGGCGCTGGGAAAGCAGGTCGGGTTACTGTCTTTTAACGATACCACGCTCAAGGAAGTGCTGGCCGACGGGATAACGGTCATTACCACCGATTTTGAGACGATGGGGCGTACGGCAGCGGCGCTGCTGCTCGACGGGAAGCAGATCAAGGTGAAAAATCCTTTTACCATGATCAGGAGAAATTCGTTATAAATTTACAGGTTCATCTACACCTGTGCACATGGATTCATTCTTCATATACCTTCTGACATTGGCGATAGGCGCCGGAGGCGGCGTCGGCCTGTATCGCCTGCTGCGGAAAAACACGGCTACCCCTCCCGCCCGGGACGTTTCAGTACTCCTCGAGCGTATAGAAAAAGTGTTCAAGGTGGTGATGTCCGAAGGATACTTCACCGAAATATATAATTACCAGCACGATAAAAATTTCTGGCAGCTCTTTAACGACAAAAAGAAAGCGCTTGTGATCTCGAAAGCCAAAGTCCTGGTCGGGTATGATTTCGGAAAGCTTCGCTTCAGGGTAGACGAAAGCGAGCGCAAGCTGGTCATCGAGTACTTCCCCGAGCCGGAGATCCTGTCGATGGACACCGATTATAAATTTTATGACATCGAGCAGGGCTGGATCAACCGCTTCCAGAGCGAGGATTATACCAATATCCTTACCGAAGCGAAGCAGGCCATGCAGGAAAAAGCCCTGCAGAGCGACCTGCCGCGCATAGCGAACAACCAGCTCCAGTTTATGATGATCCAGCTCGCCGCCGGGCTGAACTGGAAAATGGATATGCAGCTTTCGGAAGAAAACCGGAAGATGCTGGACAGCCTGACAGACTACAAAGAGTTGGATGCCAAAGTCCTCAGGATAAATCCGGATGCAGGTCATGATCCGGATACAGGTCATAAACCCGGAGACAAGTCATAAATACCTTCTTACTCCCGCGGGACCACCATTACAACTGATTCCTTTTCGACCATTACGGCTCCCGCCGGCATCCCCTTTCCTTTCCGGACAAACTTCCGGGGCGTTACGATCACCGGGCAAAGGCTGTCGTTGCGGCGTTTTGAGTGCCAGGCCGCCAGCTCGGCCGCCCGTTCGATCACCACCGCCGGGAAATTCCTGCCGGGAATATGCCGTATCACGACGTGCGAGCCGGAAACGTCTTTTGCATGCAGCCACAGGTCTTCCTTTCCCGCGAGCTTCAGCGTGAGCTCATCGTTGTTTTTAGCATTTTTACCGATAAAAATCCGGTAGCCGAGGAAAGTCTCCTCCCTGAACCTGCCGACCTTCCCGGAAGCGGGGCCTCTTTCCTGTCCCGACAGTCCATGCTGCTTTAAAAAGGAGCGCAGATCTTTTACCGTAGACAGCTTTTCGATTTCGGAGAGCCATATTTTCATCTGGTCCAGGGCAGCTTCGCGGGCTTCGATGTTTTCCTGCAGACGGGCCAGCTCCTGTTTTTCATTTTTGGCCTTCCGGAAATAATTCTCCGCATTTCTGGCCGGCGAAAGGTCCGGCTTCAGCTTGATCCTGACAGGCTTATCGGTATAAAAGCTGGTCACTTCCAGGAAATCCGCTCTCGGTTCCACCTGATGCAGGTTCGCCATGATCAGGTTGGCGTATTGTTCATTTTTCCCGGTATCCGATATTTCCGCCAGCTTTTCGTAGGCTGACGCCAGGTAGCTTCCGGTTTGCTGTATGCGCTTCAGCAGGCGTTTTGTTGCCTGATCTTTCTCATACTGAAGATTGCCGGTCCTGAAGTGGGAAATGCAGAAGCTATTTACCGCTTCAATAGGATCGGTATAGGTTTGCCTGATATCGCCGGCAGGCAGAAGGCTCAGCACAAGCCGCCCTTCAACCTCAGAAAGATAGTAGCGGCCGCTATCCAGCTCCGACAGCACGTTTTGTACTGCAGTCCACTTTTCTTCCAGCGACGATTGACCGGAGATCAGGCCGGCAAGGTATTGATCAACCAGCTTCCCGAAGGTGGGGAACATTTTCCGGTAGTCGCCGTTTACCGAAGCGAACCGATCGAAGGTATGTATGGCCGGTTTGTGCAAGGAAGCTTCTTCCAGCGTGAGATCGGCGAGAAGCCTGCGGTTAAAAATGTTTTTCAGGCTGCCGTCCGGAGCGAAGTGAAGGAGGTTTGACCTGTTCCCGAACAATTTAAAAACCAGCTTGTCCCCTCCCCCGAACTCCAGGGCAAAAGCTCTTTCATTTTCATAAACAGAGACGCGATCCACCCTTAATCCTTGAAGGTCTTTAAAGAGGTCGATGCTGTTTGCCCGCGCGCGCTCAAACCTGTCGGGGAAAAAGAGGCATGTAAATCCGGTTTTCAAAATGGCCCTTATGGTCAGCCTTATCATGCCTTCCGATTCGAATTCCAGGACTATTTCATCCTTATCCTGGCTGAACGCAGCAGACAACCTGGTTCCCGTCAGCCTTTCGGCAAGGCGCGGCGCTAACTTTTTCAGGAAATAGTAGTTAAGATGCATGACCGGCGCTAAATAATCTCAACCTCCAGCCCGTCATAGGCCAACGACACATTGACGGGCAGCTCCGCTTCCACCGATGCGTGCAGCCCCAGCTTATGACTGATATGCGTCAGGTAGGCCCGGGGAACGCCGAGCTCGCCGATAACTTCCAGGGCCTGGGGCAATGTAAAATGCGAGAGATGACTTTCCTTTTGCAGTGCGTTGATAACGAGCACTTTGGATCCGGCTATCTTTTCCCTTTCCTCCCCGGCGATATAATTGGCATCTGTAATATAGGTAAAATCCCCTATGCGAAAACCGTAAACAGGCATTTTGTGATGCATCACCAGGATAGGGGTAACTGTAAGGCCGGCTATTTCGAAGCTGGCGTTTTCAAAAGGGATCTTGGTAAGCCTGGGCACACCCGGGTAAGGGTCTTTGATAAAGGAATAGTAGAACTCCTCTGAAATCCTGTCGAGCGTGGCGCGGCTGCCGTAGACAGGCATATCGCGCATTTGTAAAAAATTGAAGGCCCGAACATCGTCCAGGCCTGCTATATGATCTTTATGCGCGTGAGTGAATAAGACCGCATCCAGCTTCCGTGCCCCCAGCCGCAGCATCTGCTGTCTGAAATCGGGCCCGGTGTCAATTACAAGGGTTACGTCCCCGATCTCCACCCATACGGAGGTTCTCAGGCGCTTATCCCTAAAGTCCAAAGACATACATACCTCGCAACGGCAACCGATAACAGGAACCCCCTGCGAGGTTCCGGTGCCCAGGAAGGTCACTTTCATTAGTTACTATTGAGTGAGTTGCGCCACCACTTCCACCAGCCGGTCGAAATTCAGCGGCTTCATCAGAGCGTCGTCAAACCCCGCTTCCTTGAAATCTTCGTCGGTATAATTCTTTGCATTTCCGGTAATGGCTACGATCGGGGTTTTGGATTTCGTTTCGTCGGCCATGGCACGGATACGGCGCGCAGTCTCCATTCCGTCCAAAACAGGCATGTTTATATCAAGCAGGATGATGTCGAAATTCTCTTTCTCCAACAGATGCAATACCTGCTCCCCATTTTTTACCGCCGTAATTTCGTAGTGCTGAAATTCCAGTATTTTACGGGCAAGATTTTGGATAACCGAGCTATCTTCAGCTATCAGCACGCTCTTTGTATAGGACATATTTGCTACTTTTGTTAGTTGTTTTTGGACAGGTGAATTTAGGGAATTATTTATACAAGTTTGCAATTTTACACCTGATATTGCAAATAAAGCGGATTCCGGACAATGTTGGATGCCACGTCCCGAAATTTCCGGCGCCCGTCTTCAGTTTTCCGTATTTTCCCGGTACCATTAAAATTATTCCGCTATGCCAGCTGAGTTTCTTTCCATCAATCCAGACAATCCCGAGGAGCGGAAAATCTTTCATGTGGTCGACTGCCTGCGTAACGGCGGGGTGGTGATCTACCCAACGGATACGGTATACGGCATCGGTTGCGATATCCATAACGCTCGCGCAGTCGAAAGGATCGCCCGCATCAAGGGGATCAAGGTACAGAAAAACGATTTTTCCTTCATCTGCTACGACCTGAGCCACATTGCAGACTACAGCAGGGTGAGCAATTCCTGCTTTAAGCTGATGAAGAAGGCATTGCCCGGGCCGTTTACCTTTATCGTGAACGGGAATAACCACGTCCCCAAAATTCTTAACAGTAAGAAAAAGACGGTGGGGATCCGGGTCCCGGATCATAACATACCCCGTTTTATCGTTAAGGAACTGGGCAATCCGATCATCACAAGCTCGGTACGCGACCAGGACGAGATCATCGAGTACTCGACAGATCCTGAGCTGATTTTTGAGAAGTTCGAGCACCAGGTTGATATCGTGATAGACGGCGGGTACGGCGGTAACGTAGCTTCTACCATTATCGACGCCACCACCGATGACTTTACCGTAGTGAGGGAAGGCCTCGGCGATATTTCCCTTTATCTTTGAGAAGTATGAAGCCTTTACCTGAGATGTATCCTTCCGGTGAGCACCGGGTGCTGATGCCGTCGCATTACCTCCCCTGCCTCGAGTATTTCGCCTGTATGATACAGGCCGGCAGCGCAGTGATCGAAAGTCACGAGAATTTCCAGAAGCAGACGCTCAGGAATCGCTGCTATGTACAGACCGCGAACGGCGTAGAAATGCTGACGGTGCCCGTGGTGAAGCCTGCCGGTAAAGTACCAATCCGCGACGTCCGGATCGACTATGGCCAGCTATGGGAGAAGAAGCACTGGCGATGCCTGGTTTCGGCATACGCCAATTCTCCTTTTTTCGAGTATTACGCGCCTGATTTCCAGAAAATATATGAAAGCCACCCTATTTTCCTTTTCGATCTGAACCAGCAAATGCTGACATTATGTCTGCATTTACTCCGGGCGAAGGTGCCTTTGTCTTACACCTTGTCATATGAAGCCGAACCAAAATATCCTGTTTTTGACGCGAGAAGTTGCATAAATGCCAAAAAGAATGTAAATAGGTACCAGTTTTACCATCCTCATCCTTACTATCAAACCTTCGGGAACGATTTTAGTGACAACCTAAGCATTGTGGACCTGCTTTTTAATACCGGTCCGCAGGCGCTGGAAGTGCTGAAGAAGAGTGCAATAGACAACCCGGTGACCCTGTTGAACGAACTGTAAAAAATATTGGTTTAATCTATATATTACAAGGCAGCCGGGTAGATAAGTAGTAATGAACTTTAATACATTCCATAATGGAAGTTAAATTTTCAAATAGAGTTAAGGAGGTTATCTCCATGAGCCGGGAGGAGGCTATGCGTCTCGGTCATGATTATATTGGTGCCGAGCATCTGTTGCTGGGCATTATAAGGGAAGGGGAAGGTGTTGCGATAGCTTTATTGAAAAAGCTGGGCGTGGCCCCGGAAGACATCCGGGTGAATATCGAGCAGGTGACCAAGGGATCGGCAACGACCAACGTGAAGAACCTGAACAGCATTCCTCTTACCCGACAGTCGGAAAAAGTACTGAAAATCACCTATCTGGAGGCCAAAATATTCAAAAGCCCCCTCATCGGAACGGAACATCTCCTGCTGTCCATATTGCGTGATACCGATAATGTCGCTACCCAGATCCTCCATAAGCACAATGTGAATTACGAGGTGATCAAGGAAATGCTCGAATACCAGTCTTCGGGCTCCCGTCCTCATATGGGCTCGGAGACGGAAGACGGCGATGACGAGGCGAGAGGAAGCTTCTTCGGCAGCTCTGCGGGCAAGGAATCGAAAGGGTCTGAGAAGTCCCGGACGCCCGTTCTCGATAATTTCGGCCGCGACCTTACCAAGCTTGCCGAAATAGGGAAGCTTGACCCGATCGTCGGCCGGGAGAAAGAAATAGAAAGAGTGGCCCAGATCCTGAGCCGCCGGAAGAAAAACAACCCTATACTGATAGGAGAGCCGGGGGTCGGTAAGACTGCGATTGCCGAGGGATTGGCCCTCCGCATTGTGCAGAAGAAAGTTTCCCGTGTTCTTTTCGGCAAAAGGGTGGTTACGCTGGATCTTGCTTCTCTGGTAGCAGGCACGAAATACCGCGGCCAGTTCGAGGAGCGCATGAAGGCCGTGATGAACGAGCTGGAGAAGTCACAGGATGTGATCCTCTTTATAGATGAGCTTCATACGATTGTGGGAGCGGGAGGCGCTTCCGGTTCGCTCGATGCATCCAATATGTTCAAGCCGGCGCTGGCACGCGGTGAAATTCAATGCATCGGCGCTACGACCCTTGATGAATACCGCCAGTATATCGAGAAAGACGGCGCGCTTGCAAGGCGCTTCCAGATGGTAATGGTGGATGCTACTTCGGTAGAGGAGACGATACAGATCCTGGAAAATATCAAGGACAAGTATGAGGACCACCATCATGTCAATTATACTACGGAAGCGGTTCACTCTGCGGTAAAACTGTCGGAGCGTTACATTACCGATCGCTTCCTTCCCGATAAAGCGATAGACGTGCTGGATGAGGTAGGCGCGAGAGTGCATATCAGCAATATCACCGTTCCGGAAGATATCCTGCTGCTTGAAGATCAGATCGAAAGCATCAAGCAGGAGAAAAACAAGGTGGTGAAAAGCCAGAAATATGAAGAGGCTGCCCAGCTGCGCGACCGCGAGAAAAAGCTGATCGATCAGCTTGAAAGAGCCAAGCAGGCCTGGGAAGAGGAAACCAAGAAGAAGCGCTATACCGTTACGGAACACAATGTTGCGGAGGTTGTCGCCATGATGACCGGCATCCCGGTGACCAATGTCTCGACGGACGAGAGCGTGAAGCTGCTTCACATGGCTGAGAATCTTAAGGGTAAGGTAATCGGGCAGGACGCCGCTATAGCCAAGCTGGTAAAAGCTATCCAGAGAACCCGTGTCGGGCTCAAGGATCCGAAAAAGCCGATAGGCTCATTTATCTTCCTGGGTCCTACCGGTGTCGGTAAGACGGAGCTGGCAAAAGTGCTGGCCCACTACCTTTTCGACAAGGACGATGCGCTGGTCCGTATCGACATGAGCGAGTATATGGAGAAATTCAGCATCTCGCGGCTGGTGGGAGCCCCTCCGGGCTATGTAGGGTATGAAGAAGGCGGGCAGCTTACCGAAAAGATACGCCGCAAGCCATACAGCGTGGTCCTTTTGGATGAAATAGAAAAGGCCCACCCGGATGTATTCAACATCCTGCTGCAGGTGCTTGACGACGGCATCCTGACCGATGGGTTGGGCCGTCGCGTAGATTTCCGGAATACGATCATTATCATGACTTCCAATATCGGGGCGCGCGACCTGAAGGACTTCGGAGCGGGGATCGGCTTTACGACAAAGGCGAAGGCGGAAAGCCAGGACGAGGCAATGAAGTCGACGATACAGAATGCCCTGAGAAAGGCGTTTTCTCCCGAGTTCCTTAACCGGCTTGATGACGTAATCGTCTTCAATTCGCTGGAACGCAGTCACCTGCACGAGATCATCGACCTTTCGCTTGGCAAGCTTTTCGGCCGCGTCAAAGGACTTGGCTACGAGATAGAGCTTACCGAAGCCGCCAAGGATTTCCTGTCGGAAAAAGGCTACGATCCCCAGTATGGCGCCAGGCCGCTGAACAGGGCTATCCAGAAATACTTGGAAGATCCTATCGCGGAAGAGATCCTGAAAGGAGAGCTCAAGGATGGCGACATCCTGCTTGCCGATCATGACGGGAGCAGTGAAAACCTGACGATCAATGTAAAAAATAAAGCCGAGGAGGTAACCAACTAGTAGTTGGTCCCTCCCGGGCAGCTTTTAGCTCTGTGTTCTTTGTGACTTTGTGGTTGTTTCACTACGGAGGTACCTAGGGCACAGAGTTTTTATTTGGAAGCCGTTTTCCGGTAGACACAGAAAGCTACGGAGAAAAAAGAGGGCCACGGAGCGTATAAAGCTCGTGGCCCTTCGTTTAGGCGTTCATTTTCAGAATCGGCTTCTACCTTATTTTGAAGGTTGATCTTCTGTTTTAGGGGCAGGATTGCCGGTTGTTGGTTTCGCGGCTGCGGTCCGCGGTTTCCGCGACCTGGGCGAAAGAGCTACAGTTTTAGAGGACACCGCCTTTTCGGGTGTCGATGCTGGTTTTACAGGAGCAGCGGCTTTTGCACGCACACGTGATACCTGCGGAACCGGCTTAGGGGCAACGGATGGCTCGGCTTTTACCACCGGCGCCTCCTGTTTTGTCAAAGCTGCTTCTTTAACAGCTGCTTTTTTATCCTTTTTTACCTTCCCTTCCTTCTTCTTTTTCTTATCTCCCGCTTTTTCCAGTTTTGCTTTTTCCTTTTCCAGCCGTTTAGCCAGCTTCTGGACCTTGGTGGCCAGCTTCTCCGAAGCCTTCGAGATGTTCTTTTTCAGCTTCTTCGACGCAACTCCGATTTCGTCGACCTTGGCGGATAATACGTCGCTGATTTCCTTAGCCAGATTCTTTTTTTCTGAGCCCATATGCTTGTAATGGATTTCTTGTCGCGTTTAGTGAAAATAAATCCACACAATAACATATTTTAAAATTAATTAACAAAAAAAACACTATTATCTTTTTGTTAAATATGCATTAATCAGCTGCCAGATTACTATTCCTCCCGTCACGGCTACGTTGAGGGAATGTTTTGTACCGTATTGCGCTATTTCAATACATCCGTCAGCAACCTTCATCACTTCCTCACCCACACCGTCTACCTCATTACCGAATACGATGGCTAAAGGGGCCTGCCCATCCCAGGTAAACGTTTCGAGCGCCACGCTCTGTTCCGCCTGCTCAATTGCCAAAACTTTATATCCGTCCTGTTTCAGCCGTCCGGCCAGTTGAAAGGTACTTTCTGCATGTTCCCATTCAACCGCCTGTTCTGCGCCAAGAGCACTCCTGGTAATTTCGCGGTGGGGAGGACAGGGAGTGTAGCCGCAGAGATATAATTTATCAGCCCGGAAAGCATCGCACGTACGAAAGAAGGAACCCACGTTGTTCATGCTTCGGATATTGTCAAGAATAACGGTAAGCGGGAATTTTTCGGCTTCTTTGAATTCATCCACCGACAGCCTGTTCAGTTCTTCCAGGACCAGCTTTTTCATATGCAGTCTAAAACCGGATGGAAAACCTGTCGCCGAGCTCACTTAGTTGTTCCGCAACCGCGTCAATAACCGGAATACCTTCTATACGACGGGTAGCTTCCGCTTCGCGCTCGGGGTCTCCCGGGATCAGCACTTTTTCACCCGGGACGGATTGTGCCGACCGGAACCTCCTGATCCAATTATCCATATGCCTTTTGAATTCATCTGCCGGCCGGAAGCCGTCGATCCGCATGGCGCCCAGGAAATGCCCGGTCCCGATGCCCACACCCTCCTGCGCGCTCATAAAGCCGGCGGTCGCAAAGGGAGGCACCCACGGGCCGTAGTTTGCACCTGAAAGCACCCCCGAAAAAATATCTACGATAGCGCCCAGTCCATAGCCCTTGTGGCTGCCATGCTCCCGGTCCGTTCCCAGGGGCAGCAGTCCTCCGCCATTCCTGACTGCATTTGAATCGGTAGTAGGATTACCTCCGGCATCCTGAGCCCACCCCAGGGGCGCAGGCAATCCTTTACGTTGCAGTATCTCAAACTTCCCGTAAGCTACCGCCGTCGAGGCAAAGTCGGCTACGAAAGGCGGTTCCTCCATAGCCGGCACGGCCACCGCAAGCGGGTTTGTTCCCAGCATTTTCTCCAGTGAGAAGGTAGGGGTAACGAGCGGGGCGGCGTGGGTCATGGTCCAGCCGATCATATCCTTCTGCAGCGCCATCATGGCGTGGTAGCCGGCGATGCCGAAATGATTGGAATTCCTGACCGAGATCCAGCCGGAGCCCACCTTCTCCGCTTTTTCCATAGCGACTTCCATGGCATACGGAGCTACTACGAGTCCAAGCCCTTTGTCCCCGTCAATTACGCCGGTACTGGGCGTCTCATGCACGATTTTTATATCCGGGTTGGGATTAAGGCGGCCGTGGTCATACAGGCGCACATAACCGGGAAGCCGCGCAATACCATGCGAATCGACGCCTCTCAAATCGGCGCTGATCAGCACTTCTGCAGCAAGTGCGGCGTTTTTTTCGGAACAGCCGATCGCCAGAAAGACGTCTTGTGTGAAACGGGATAGCCGTTGGGCAGGATAAAGCTCCATGAAGTCAATTTTTAGCGGTTGTTTCGCTTATATATTGATCTGGCCTACCATATCTCCGGGCCTGACCCACTCATCAAATTCCTCTGGCGTCAGGTAGCCCAGTGCAACCGCCGTTTCTTTCAGAGTAGATCCGTTTTTGTGGGCCGTCTGTGCAATTTCAGCGGCTTTATAATAGCCGATCTTTGTGTTCAACGCGGTGACAAGCATCAGCGAGTTGTTAACGTGCTTTTCGATATTTTCGTAAAGCGGCTTTATACCTACAGCACATTTATCGTTGAAAGACACCGCCACATCGCCGATCAGGCGGGCAGAATGCAGGAAGTTGTAGGCCATCATAGGCTTGAACACATTCAGCTCAAAATGTCCGCTGGCGCCTCCTATGTTGATAGCCACATCATTTCCCAGTACCTGTGCAGCAACCATTGTCATCGCTTCGCATTGCGTAGGGTTCACTTTCCCCGGCATGATAGAGCTTCCCGGTTCGTTGTCAGGAATAAATATTTCGCCAATGCCCGATCGCGGCCCGGAAGAAAGCATCCTGATATCGTTACCGATTTTCATAAGGCTTACCGCTACCGTTTTCAGGGCGCCATGCGCCTCCACGATAGCATCATGGGCCGCCAGGGCTTCGAATTTATTTTCGGCAGTTACAAAAGGGATCCCCGTCAGGGCGGCAATATGCCTGGCTACATTTTCAGAATAGCCGGGAGGGGTATTGATCCCCGTTCCTACGGCGGTACCTCCCAGCGCCAGCTCGGAAAGATGAGGTAATGAATTCCTGATGGCTTTCAACCCGTGATCCAGTTGCGACACGTATCCCGAAAACTCCTGTCCGAGCGTAAGCGGAGTCGCGTCCATAAAATGTGTACGGCCGATCTTCACCACGTCTTTAAATTCAACGGCTTTAGCTCTAAGTGTATCCCTCAATTTTTCTATTCCCGGGATAGTCACCTCCAGTAAGATCTTATACGCAGCAATATGCATTGCCGTAGGAAATGTATCATTCGACGACTGCGACTTGTTAACATCGTCGTTGGGATGAAGCGCTTTTTCCTTATCCGAAAGCTGTCCCCCGCTCAATACATGACCCCTGTAGGCAATCACCTCGTTAGAATTCATGTTAGACTGCGTGCCTGAACCGGTTTGCCAGACTACTAGCGGGAACTGATCGTCCAGCTTTCCTTCCAGGATCTCATCGCACACTTTCCCTATCAGCTCGCTTTTCTCCCTGGCCAGCACGCCTGCTTCGTAATTGGTAATGGCTGCCGCCTTTTTCAGGTAGGCAAATGCTTTGATAATTTCCTTAGGCATCTTGTTGATGTCCTGGGCAATCGGGAAATTCTGAATGGAGCGTTGGGTCTGGGCTCCCCAATAGACATCGGAAGGTACCTGTACCTCGCCCATTGTGTCTTTTTCTATACGGAACGACATGGTCTGATTTTAAGAAGTTAAAATAGCGGGAAGAGAGCACTCTCCTTTCCTTGTTTGCGGGGTAAATTTAGGGTAGAATGGCGGAATCCCCAATAAAAACAGGCTTACATTACGGTGGAAAAGGGGTCTTGCCCGCGCCGGCTATTTTCAGACCATTTCCAGGAAAGGCTTTGTTCTGCACGATTTTTGTGAATAAATTTTATGCTAATTTGTCTTTTGTAAAGAAATCGCATGAATATTCATTTTTTTTCTGAAGGCTATTTGATTAATAAATTTCCTCTCCTAATTTTGCACCCACGTTTGACGAACGAGTCAACGATTCCGTAGCTCAGTTGGTAGAGCAATACACTTTTAATGTATGGGTCCTGGGTTCGAGTCCCAGCGGGATCACAGGAGGTGTGCGAAAGCACACCTTTTTTATTTATATCGTGCTGAAAATCAGGCAGAAATAAATTTCTTCTCTTTTTTGATTCTTTTCGCTTCTTCTTAATCGGTGGTAAAAATGGCGGACATCATCCCGATAAATGGTGGACATCTCCGGCAGGGATCACAGTATTTCCAGGTAGGGGGAAATTTTTAAATCAAACCGCTACAATACGTCCCAAATGATGCCGACCGGGGTCTTTTGATAGGATCCACGCCCTATTTTTGATTACCGAACATGTGTTTGATGTGCTGTGAGACTTGGGAGTCAGGCCAAAAGCTTTGACAACCTTTAAAAAAGTGTGGTAAAATGAAGATCAAACAAACCCTAGAACTCCTTCCCTGGGTTCACAAGAGCAAGGTAAAGGCAAACGGAAAGGCTCCTCTGTACATCCGAATTACCATTTTGGGTAATCCTTCAAAGGAAGTCTCTGTTGGCAGCATCGCCCCTAAGAGCTGGGATGTCGTAACGAAGACCGTTCTTAAAGCCGAGCCGGAATATCGGGATATCAACAACCGAGTAACTGAAATTTCCGGAGAGCTGATCAGTATTTACAAAAAACTATGCATTCAATATCCTGAAGAGGATGTCACACCTTTGATGGTAAAGGAGGTTTACGAGAGTATTCATAATAAAGCAAAGCCTGCTTTTCCGTCTGATATTGCATCACCACTAGCAGATCAAACGCAGCCTACCAGCCAGGTATCAAACGGCGGACAGTCTTTTGTGTATCCCGTACCACTGGCACCGGTAACAACTGAATTGCTTCCCAACCCCTATCTATCAAGCCATTCGCCATCATTTGCTCCTTCGCAATCAATCGTATCAACGTCAGTACAGGAAATGCAGGTAATGTTTGCCACCATACAAGCCCAATTGACTGCCGTGATGCAACAGATGACAGCTTTCGGATTACAGGCAACACCGTTTGCTCCAATCAATCCGATAACGGAGCTACAACAGAACTACAACAACCTCCTGATTCA
The DNA here is from genome assembly GCA_037191015.1 of Spirosomataceae bacterium. Classification (GTDB taxonomy): domain Bacteria; phylum Bacteroidota; class Bacteroidia; order Cytophagales; family Spirosomataceae; genus Ravibacter. Next base: position 306,971 of record JBBCKD010000010.1, on the reverse strand, counting down.
ATTTAACCAGCTTGTTGTTTCACGGGATCAGATAAATACTGCTTCGCAAGTGGGTAGACTCGAGAATAGTAATTTTTCGCTGATGGACGGCTTCGCTGAATTTATAACCCGCTTTGAAAAGCTTGTTGAGAAAGGATCGCGATCATATGGCACCTTACGCCAATGGAAATCTACGAAAAGAAAGATCAAAAAGTTCCTGGAAGACAAATATCATACATCAGATATCCTTTACACGGACGTAATGCCCGACTTCGGGGACATTTTATACGACTATTTTACCCTGGAGGTCGACAGACCTCTCGACGACGCTACAGCGAAAAAGCACATCAAAAAGACGAAGCAGATTTTAAAGATCGGCTTAAAGAAACGCATCATCACTGTTAATCCTATCGCTGATTTTGTATGCGGAGGCGACCAAAAAGAAGTCCTGCCCCTGGAACTGGATGAGGTCTGCACCATATATAAAAAAGACTTCGGCATCGAGAGGCTCAACGAAGTAGCTGATGCGTATATTTTTCAATGCTTCACCGGCTTTGCCTACCAGGACCTTTACAACCTGACTCCTGAAAATATCATCCTTGTCGGTTCGGCCAAAGAAAGATGGTTGATCAAAGATCGGGGAAAAACGGGTGTTTCAGAGATGGTTCCCATCCTACCAGTTGTAGAAGAACTGATTGAAAAATACCGAAACCATCCGAAAAGAGTAGTCAATAACCAACTCGTACCGGTTGATTCCAATGCCAATTATAATGGCTATCTGAAAGAAATTGCCGTGATCTGCAAGATCAACCGTGATCTGAAAACGCACCTTGCGCGCCACACTTTTGCGGACATCATGCTAAACCTGGGGGTTCCTCTCGAAGATGTGTCTAAAATGTTGGGCCACAAGAGCATTCGGACAACCCAACGTTACTGTCGCGTTAATAAGGAAAGGATAAGCCGGAACATGAAGCAATTCGTGAGTCATGCCTTGTTCAATAATATGGGGGAGTTGGAGATGGTGGGGTAGGTACTTGGGGAAAATAGCGCTTTTCTGTAGGGATGGTGTAAGTACCCTTTTGCAGACAGTATTTAGTCTAGCTTTTTCTTTTGCACCAGCCAATCTTTCTATGATTTCGTGATACGAAGAAGTTAACCTCAGAAAGGTTTTATAGAATAATCAGAGAGAGTATTACATCTACTTACTCCAAGTTTTATCTGGTGAACTTTTATTAGGATAGATAAAATATAAAAATCTATAAAATAATACCAAATGGCTGAATATTATATGTAGAACCTAAATGATGAAGGAGGTTGTTCTTCTCCAAATTCAGACATAATTCCTCCTACTTTCCTCGAGAAAAACAACGTAACCGGTGTTCCCCCTGTTATACTAGCTGTGTTCCAGTTCATTCTAGATAGAGCAAGCACATCTGCTGCTGTGCGCATTACGTCAACGTTACTATCTACATTGATTCTTATCGGGACAGGTATATGAGGGCCGGGATAAGTTTTCAAATCAGGCATAAATCCAGTTGTAAAAAGAAAGGCAGCCTCATCATTGACAACACATAGAGTTCCCCGTTTTGGAGGATAATCACCAAATCGGACTAGCCTGAAATCAGTAGGAGCTAAATAAACTAACTCTACAATAGGCACATTATGTAACGCTGCATATAACCCCTCTTTTTCACTCTCATTAAACTCGGTAGACTTATGAAGTACAATCCTCAATGGCGTTCCGCCAGTTCTATAAACATATTCCTGCAAGATTTTCTCACCCAATTGAAACGATTGCTCCTCTGTAAGATGAACATTCCTACCCTGATCTTCAGTCCAAGGAATATTAACACCTCTAATTGCAAAACCCTCGCCATCTGAGGAGAAAGCTTGCGCTATACAAGATCTCACCAAATGTCTGTTATGTGTTGTGTAGAGGTGGTAGAAACTAATACCAACATAACAGGTATCTGGTCCATCCTTTCTTAATCTCCACGGAATTCCCCCAGCTTTGTAGTATAAAGCAATACTACTATTCCAAGCTCTTATTGAAGTGTCTTGATTTTTTGGGAGATCTGAAAAAAGGTTATCTGTACCTATTTGTATAGGAATTCCAAATCTCATAGCTCTTGCTTTTAAAGCTCTCCTAAAATCACGTTTTAACAAATCTTCTGCTTGTTCCTCAATTTCCTCTAAAAGTTCATTGCCAAATTGAATAACTAATTGAGCTCCGGAAGATATTATTTTTGCCTTCTTTTTGTCCTCTCTTTTTATTTTTTCATTTTCAATACTCCAACACCTATCAATTACAATATTTGGAAGACAACAGAATATAACACTTGGTTTAAATGTTTCGAGTTTTGAAATTTTTTCTATACCTTCCGAATACATATCTAAGACTTTCTTAAACACTATTCTGTCGTCTTTATCTAAAAAAGCCTTATCGAATTCCTCAGAATTTATAATATGATTCCACTTGTCATTAAAATTAAAACTCGCTCTATATATCTCTTCAAATCCAGGATAATTTGGGTATTGAACTTTATTAGCCATAGCAGAATCAATAGGTTTTTGGCATGTCTCTAACCATTTAATTCCGCGCTTTACCATTTCTTCATTTCCAATAAATCCGATATCAATTTTGGAACGTCGCGCCGTACCAAATCTCAAATCATAGGGTCCACCGTTTTTAAGACCAACTTTAGGGTCAGAAAATTCACCTACGCCACCAAATTCGAGTTGTGGTTCAGGAAGCTCCAATATTTCAATTTTTACAGCCATATATTTAATTATTTGAACTTTTACTCTCGTTGTTGATAGTATGCTTCTCTTCTTCAGCTAATAGTGCTAATTCTCTTTCTAACTCCTCAATATCTTCAAGTTCTGTAGGTTCTACAAACTCCTCAGAAACAGTAATATCATTTATAACTATTGTGGGTAAAGTTGACGAAATAATAATCTGTGGGTGAGTAACTCGTACTTCTTCTCCTTCCGCTAATCTCATGTTTGGCTTAAGTTGAAAAGCTCCATCTGCTCCACCAGCAAGAAACTTAGCCCAAAATGTGAAATCATTATGAACAGCCATATTGTAATCTCTTGAAGCTTTTTTTGTGGACAGAATATTCACTCGTTCGGACTTTAGCAAGCTTTTTATTCCGTCTGTTGTGAATACATAAGCTGGACTAATAACTAAAAACCAAGAGCTCCCAATATTTTCAAAATGATACCAAATTGATTTATGCTCCCAATATGATATTTTGCCGGAGTTTGGGTTAACTTTAGCTTTTGCAACTGTACGAGTAGCTTTTTTCAACCTGCCCTGATATGTGATTTCTTTGGAATTATCTTCATAAGTCTTAGTAAAGTACGCACGCTTCCTAGCTTTATCTACTCTCAAGCCAATAGAAAAAAGATGTTGCAAAATTGAGTCATTAAGTAGCCATAATAATTCTTTTGCTCCGCCTTTTATATCTATAAACTCTTCTAATGATAAAAACTCGATTGTGCCTCTGTCAATAAAATTATTTAACGGATTTTGGCGCTCAGACAAATCGTAAAAAGACCATATTTTTTTATCTTTTAGGACAAAAGGTGGAAGCCATTTTGAGCTTATTTTGGTGAAAATGTCAGACGATCTTCTAGCTTCGGTATCGGCGTGATATACTTTATCTGGAAGACTTAATACTTCAAATAGATTACAAGCAAATTTAGTTGGGCTAACGATAAGTGGTGAAGCTGTTTGAGTTAATTCATCGACGGCTTCGGGCCGACAATATATCTTAACTTCGAAGTATTTTTCATCAGAAGTAGGGCCAAATGAAACAGTACCAGAGTTATCTTGAACTGTTTTATATACGTCTGATAAACCTGACCCTTCCTTATCCATCGCGCCGGATCCATAAAATAAGTCTGCAAGTACAGGATTTCTATAGCCTTTAATACCCCTTCTACCTTTCTTTATCTCGTTTTCAAGAGATTCTGATTCTATTTGACGTTTAACTTCTTCGATTAGCCCTCCCGGGCTTCGAAATACTATGTGAGTGGAATAGATTTCTATAATAATAGGATCTGATTTTGAATAATCTCTATGGACTAATGAATTAACTATCACTTCTTTTAAAGCTAAATTAGGGTAAGGATAAGCACTGTCAGAAATTTCTCCTTTTAATCTAAATGGCTTATTTACTAAAGTTAGTGAATCTGTTATTTCATTTAGTTGATTCCACAAATTCCCTTCTATTGTTCTCTCTACTAGTCCGCTAGCGAAGTCTTCGGATAAATTCTCATTTTCAGAAGGTAGTGTTATGATTTTTTTTATCCATTGAGGTTTGCCAATAAATTTTAGTATTACTTTAGAGCTAGGTATATAATTTTGTGTATGTGACGAAAATAACAATAAACCAGAAAAAGTAAGCTCAGGCTTATTGTTTGAATTAGGGCTAGCCAATTTTAGCTGATACATTTGCTGGTGTAGCCAATCAATATCATCCCAAACTTTAATTCTTAAACGTGCAGAGTAATTATTTATTCGTTCTCTTAATAAAGCAATTTCTAGTGGACCAATTGTATTAGTAGCTATTATACTTGTATCAAAAGTAGATGGTTGGTTTTCTTCTAAATAAATCTGATTCTTTTTTAAATCTATTTCACTAGCTTTTAGTTTTCCGAGTATTTCTCTTTCCATTAGTTCATCAAACCCATCAATGGAAATTACTTTAAAATTACCTTTTATTTTACTAGATAATTCTCTAACATAGCTCGTAGTGATAGTAGTATCAGTATTAATTTTATCAACATCTCTCTTCAATAGGCACCAATATATTCCTTGATGGAAGCTATTTGTATATTCGATATTATTCAAAAATAAATCTTGCATTACTGAAGTTTCAAACCCTCTATATCCTATTATAACTACTGGTCGGTCTTTTAAAAGCGGGGCAAGTTTCAAAACTAACTCCGTATTTAGATTTTTCGTCTCTTCATTTAGATTTTGATCTGTATAGTGCTCGACGGATCCATGTAGATATATTAATTGAGAATACCTTGGGGTATAGGAAAGCTGGGATAGATCAGATGGAGTTTTGATAATATGTGTAAGTTGTTTTCTAACTTGTACACTGGCATCATATAGACAGTTGTCGAAATTTGTAGTTAACACAGTATCAATTAAGCCAATATGCATTAGCTCTGCTAATACTTCGTAACCTCTACTAACGGGTATTTGCGGCCTGATTATTTTTAGGAAGAAATCTTTTCTTGCTTGTCTGGGATTCAGTAGTTCTTCAACAATTACTGGATATAGAGTCCCGTAATCTTCTGTATACCAAGGAAACTGCGTAAGCCATTTTTTCCAGTCACTCATCGTGATCCTGGGATCATCCACTTTATAGCCGTTTTCTCTGCAATAAGCCCATTTTGCAGCTTCTTCTACTATCTCATTTACTAATTTAACACCAGATTGCTTAGATGCACCTGCTCCTAGTAAAAATATAGGTTTAACTGAGTCATTTAACAAAGAAACAATTATTCCAGGATTAGCTATGTTGAACTGCATATAGATTGCTTAATACTTGAAGTCACTTTATGGCTGTGGGATTACTACAGGCAATAATCCCAAAAATACGAAAATTAAGAAAGCGTATTCAAATCTCTGGCTGGCAGTTTGACTAAGGCCAAGTTTTGTTTCAGTTTCGAACTTGTTTCTTAAACATGCCCTTAACGGCTTTGTCTTAAGCTTGTTTGCTTAAGCCTACCGGTTTGCCCCTGTAAGGCTTAGTACGCGCCATTGATTATAGATAAGTTTACCTGTATTTACTGTCTACCTGCTCATCATATTTTTCTTCCCGAAAGAAAAGGCAGGGGAAAAGACGGCAGATAAACAGGGCGGGCGCATGCGCGGAAGCCAAAAGGAAACGGAATAAGTCCCGCCAGGGTGGATTTGCGAGGAACGAGCAAAGCCATTATGCCGTAGTCTTTTGGCCAGGCCTGCGCGGCTGGGCCCGCCCTAACTTAGCTGCCTTTTCCCCGGTTTCTCTTTGGGAAAAATCTTCTGTATGGTTGATAGCAGTCTGTCGAAATCTAAGCAATCATTGGCTGAATTAGGTAGTGAAGTGTAAGCGGGCAAAAAGAACATCACAGCTCTTTCTCACGTTGTCAAACTCAAAAATTCATAAAAGACGCCCCTGCCCACGAGTTCCGAGTAAGGGCAGCCAGATAGCGGTTGTTTAACAACCGTTCATCTGGCCGATTGCGAAGAGGGTGCAATCTAACAGCCTCTGCCATGTTATAGAGACATTGGAATAATACTATTTGAACGTAGTGTTTGAGTGTTGTGCTGGTGGAGGCTAATGAAGGGAAAAATGACTATCCAAACCCTTAGAAAATTCTCTAACCGTACAGCTATAAGAAATAGTAGACCGAAATCGATCAGGCTCCGTCCCAGTCTAAGCCGTGATTGTATCACCGGCTAAGTGCTTGGTTGATCTTAAAAAAAGGTGACCTTTCTTGCCATAGCGGGGATAGGCACCAAAAATATTCCCCAATTTTGGCCGGTTCAAAACCAAGTGCGGACAGGAATCCACGATGTCGATTTCCTTTGCCGCCCGGATGAAAAGTTTTCATTTCTTAAATTATCTTATTTTTCACCGTCTTAGCAGGCAGTACATTTGTTGTATGAAAAACATTTTAGTTTCTGCTGCGGCTTTTTTTGTTCTTACTACTAAATTATCGGCGCAGGTTACACAAATAGAATTAGCATCAGGCTTTAATAAAACAGTGTTCCAAACATTCTCAATAAAGCCATTGGACAAAAAGCAGCAGTTCAGCTTTGGAACCCTTGCATTCTTTCACAAATACCATAAGCTGGAAAATAAGTTATTTGATGAAGCTGGTGTCCAGTCAACCGTATTTTGGAATATCTCAAAATCGTTTGCTGTTGGACCAACCCTATACTATAACAGCGTTGCCGGCTTTTCCGAAAAAGTTTCTTTTCTTTTTCTAAATCCCGGCAAGAAGATTACATTTATTGCCGTTCCAGCAGTTTTATACTCGGAGCAAACTAAGTCAATTAATGGTGATTTATTCATTCAACTTCAATTTATGCAACCAATGGAAAAGGATTGGTGTTTTTTGATTTATACGCAAATGCTTTCCGCGTGGGAAAAGTTTTCTATTCATCAACGCAGTTTTCAACAAGTACGAATCGGAGTATCTAAAAATCACTATCAATTTGGTATGGCTACAGATTTTGATGAGTATGGTAAAAAGCCTATTATCAAAACTACGGTAGGAATATTTGCGCGAAAGATTTTTATTAATAAATAAGTTATACTATTTCTTGAGCAATATAGTTTTTATCACTCCCTATTATAACTGTTTTGTAATTTAATCTGTAATCAAATAATGAAATGAAAATAGCAGCTTTTGCAGGTAGCAACAATCCACAATCTATTAATCAGCAGCTAGTAGCTTATGCCACCGGTCTACTTTCGGAACACGGTTCTACACTGATCAATCTACGAGATTATCCGATGCCGCTATTTTCAATAGAAATATTAGGCAAAGACGGCGTTCCCAAAAATGCCACTTTATTATTTGATGAAATTCAGAACCACGATGCCTTTATTATTTCAATTGCAGAAAATAATCGCTCTGTTACGGCAGTTTTCAAAAATGCCATTGACTGGCTCTCCAAATCCGTAAAAACCAACGATCCGGCAGATACAGATGTTTTTAAAGGTAAACCGGTTTTGCTACTTAGTACATCACCCGGCCCAAAGGGGGGCACTGTAGCAATTGAAAATGCAGCAGGAACTATTGCGCAATTGAATGGGAATGTTATTGACAAGTTTTCATTACCTAGTTTTTATCAAAACACAAAAACAGCTACCGGTGGATTCTATATTGTTAACAAGAGTATTAGTACCAAATTCAAAAATCTTATAGTAAATTTTGAAAACAAGTTATCAAACACTATAGCGGCAAATTATTAACTTAGCGATTGTTATACAAAATCAAGGGATAATTATAAGTAGTGACTAAAATGACATAAACACGAAATGACTTCAGTAAATACACATTTTCCTGTGAGCATAGATACGTTGTTAGATACTATCGGTAGATATATTATTCTTACTTCAAAGGAAAAGGATTTTTTTATTTCTAAACTTGAATCCAAAAAGATAAGACGTAAGGAATTACTTGTTTTTGAAGGAGAAATTTCGCAACATCAGTACTATATCACTAAAGGCTGTTTTAGGGCATATCAAATAGATAAAGACGGGATTGAACGTGTAAGCTATCTTGCTATTGAAGGTCAATGGATTTCGGGGTTACTCAGTTTTTTATCGCAAAGTCCGTCGCAAACTTTTGTTGAAGCGTTGGAAAATTCGGAACTACTGGGTATTTCAAAAGCGAATCTTGAACTCTTGTATGAGACTGTTCCTGCCTTTGAACGGTTCTTTCGTGTCTTTTATCAAGACGCTTTGTTAGTGGCAATGGAGCGTATCAGCCAAAACATATCACTTAGTGCTGAACAACGTTACCAGAACTTCATTCAAAACCGGCCGGATTTGGAACGGCGTATTCCGCAAAAGCATATCGCATCGTATCTTGGCATTACTCCGGAGTTTTTGAGTATGCTGCGTAGCCGGTCGGTTAAAAAGTAAGGTGTAGATCTAAGAGGTCAGGGTATTGGTGAAAAGTTAATGCGTGACACACCGCTGAGGCCAATTAGGTAGGCGGTTTAGCTGGAAACGCCCAAACTATAAAATATCCCCTGGTATGATAAGTTTGGATTTGAGGTGTATAGCGAGTTGGATTTTGGATACAAACTGTTTTTAATGAAAAGAGATTTACCCTCCTAGTTATGCGTATCGCGGGAACTGATATGCACATAGTGACATTGCTGTTCATTGTGTTTGAACTGGTTATGTTTGTGTATCAGTTGATTTATTATCTATCCTACCCCCGAGATAAAAAGAGATGGTACTACCTGATACTCTTATTTTTGCTGATCCTTAAAAACACGGCAAGCGGGCTTTTTCCCGATCCCAATTTAACCGCTATCCCGCAGGTTGTCCAATATGCCTTTGCCTACGGGGCCGGATTTCTGATGGCCTCCTATTTCCCTTACTATTTTTATAAGGCATTCGATCTTGGAAAGTTGAGGTGGCATGCCTTATACGGAGTAGTCATCTTTTTGCTTATCCCTTTTTCGGTGATCTTCTCGGTAGAAGTATTTTTGACGGGTAATATTGATGATGCTATCAATCATGGACTAATCATTCCCGCAGTATATGGCCTTATACTACTTTATGTGATCTTAAGCTCCATCCGGGGAAAATATAGGGAAAGCGTCCAACGAAAGCAGTTCTTCGAGATTATAGCGGTGTATATCGCCGTTACTCCCTGGGCATCGCTGGCATTCTTCGCCTTTTATAGAATTGACCAAGTGACGGAAGTGCTGCTAACCAACGTCGGATTTGTAGTAATCACCATTTTGTTTGTCCGCAAATCTATTTATGATTCTCGGAAGGAGTATCAGCGTTTGCAGGAGCTGGCGAGTCCGTCCAAAGATTTGGCAAGCCTCTCAAAGTTGGAGCTACTGGACGAAACCATAGACGTATTGCAGCAACAGGCCAAAATAGACCGCCAACAGCAGTTTGAAAATAACCTGGCCAGATTGAACCTTACCGCAAGAGAGCGGGAGGTTGTCCGCTTAATCCGTCAGGGCCTTAGTTATAAAGCTATCGCAGACAAATTGTTTATATCCGAAAGAACTGTAAATAAACATGTCCAGAATATTTTCGAAAAGCTCGAGATCAGTAATCGTATTCAGTTGATCAACCTTCTGGAATCGTAAAACGATGGAGTGGGTACGAGGGGTACAAATAGGGTACGAGTGAAAAGTCGTACTTGTGAGGGCTTATTTGCTGATCGTACTTTGTTGGCAGAAAATTGAGATAGGTGACTCTGCCTGTTAACAGAGAGGGGATGTTATAGTGAATGTAGATTTCTTAAATAGTTGTGGAGATGAACGTGGAGTTGGTAACGAAAGAAGATTTACAGGAATTCAAAGCAGAGTTGCTTTCTGAGCTGAAAAAGCTCATTACCCCGAACGGGAAAGATCCAAACAAAACATGGCTCAAAAGCAGGGAGGTTAGAAAGATGCTGGGGATTTCTCCGGGCAAACTCAATGCGCTCAGGATAAGCAAGCAGTTGCCTTTTGTCCGGTTGGGTGGTAATATTTATTATGACCGGGAGGATGTCAATCGTTTGTTTGAAAAGAATAAATCCAGATGAAAAGGGAGTACTTTAAGGGTAGTGGCCGTGATGTCCCTCCGACCTGGGAGGAGGTATCGATCTATTTTGCCCAGCAAAACAGACCGGCGTCAGATGCAAAGGAATTTTACAGGCGGTACGAGGATGGTGGGTGGATAAGTCCGGCCGGAGTAAAAATTGCCAATTGGAAACGTTTGGCCTGGAATTGGATATGGTACAAGAGTAAGCCACAATCGTAAATTTCAATTAGTTACGCCTTACCTATCCCAATCTGGCGATTTGCTACACACTGCGTAGCAAATTGACACAGAATCATAACAGACTGATAAAGAGAGCAAAATCCAAAAACACACAGGGTTGCTATTTGAGAGAAGCCGCTGAACAGAATTACTTATCGTCTTCATCTAGCGTTTTATAGATGCCAGATTTTACCGGATCAATATTATCTGCACGCATCAGGGCCCACTTGACCCAAATCGTCAACTCTTCATCTGTTTTTGGATTAGGATCGGTCTTATTTGCCAATTGTACTGCCTCTACGTAGGCCCGGATCTCGGTCGCTTGTCGGAAAGCTGCTGCCTGGCTTAGTAAACCGTCCACTCTTGCCTGCTCTTGCCGCCTTCGACGCTCCTCTGCCTTGCGCGCTTCCTCCAGGATCCGTTCCTGCTCCTTTTTTTCGAGTTCAGCTTTACGTTTGACACCTCTCTCATAGCGCTCAATCTGAGCGATTCGAGAAAACACCTCACCTGCAGCAATTAGTTCGGTAACTATCGCAGAGGCCTGTTTTTCAAGTTTATCGTTCTCCTTGTCTTCCCATACCGTTTGAATATCATCAGAAATTCTGTGACCAGAAATCTGAAACCTGATGTGTGTCTTTACAGATCTTTTATTATCCGATGTCTCCTGATAGAATTGCCCCTTTTTAATCGTAGTTTCTTCCAGAGTAAAGTGAACTTCCTGATCACCTATCTTAACGCCCAGAGTCCTGCTATACGAAGGGGGGGTTAAGGGCTGAAAACCAGAGGTTTCAAGAGCAGTATAGAGTGTATTGATAATTTTTAATCGACGGTGCTCAATGGGAGAGTCAAACCGGGGTTTATCGGAATAAGATAATATACCGGATGCCTGGTTTTTTCGAAGGCGTTCTTCGTCCTCAGCCAACAGTTTTTCTACAAAGCGATGTGGTTTAATTAATTTCTTGGGAAATTGAGCTTTGGCAATAATCCTGGCAATCTTTTCGCGTACCGTTTGTAAATCCTCATTAAATACCGGCCTGGCAGGAATCGTCTTGGTACGGATCTCCTCATCGGACAGGTTATCGGGTAGCTGACTATTCCACCAATAGGAACTATATACCCGGTGCCCCCCTATTGACACTTCATCATCCTTTCCTAAACCCCGAGGTGGTAGTGCCTTTTGTTCTACTTTTTTTCCGGCGTCTTTCTTAGCCCAATACCCCCGCTGTGGAACAGGAATATCGGCTCGGGCACATATCTTAGCTAAACCACGATCAGAAATGTCAAAGCCCTTTGCCAGCTCCCACACCGGCGTAGCCCATACGAGGTTATAAAGTTCTTGACGAGTAAAAATCCGTGCCATTCTTCATGCCGTATTTTTTGCGACCAGTCTATTTTCCTCTCTAATTTACGTTTCCAGTTTTTCTCTTAGCAGATCATATTGCTGCTGATGCTTTGAAGGATTTGCCTTTTTAAGAGTATTCAGATTCCGGAGCTTCCACTGAATAGAAGGGAATTTCTCAAAATCGTAAATCGCCCAATCCGGTTCTGTATTTTTAAAACTAAGAAGGAAAGTTTTATCACTGTCGGTCAGATGCTTATTGACGACGCTAACAAGGCGCTCTCTAACGGCTTCATATTCCTCGTAGGTGAACTCTTCATCACTCATCCCGGAAAACTGCGCCGTTAATGCGGAACGCTGATCCTGAAAATGCGGCATGATTAATTCGTGAATAGGCCGGTCACTTCCTAATAGACAGTAGATAAAACCTTTTCGGATTTTGTCAGAAAAACCCTCGTTTTCCAAAAGATGCTTTACATCGAAGAGATCGCGGGGATGTTGCCGATCTAACGCTGCACAAATCTTCCCTCCGTAGAGTTGTGCCAGTGGAACGACCGGTACCGTGACAAAGGCTTCAAAATCCGATTGCGCTTTCCCGCACAACGTCCGTTCCCGGGTCTCTGCAATTATTCCCCGTCCTACCAGGTTGACTTCAAGTTTAACATCCAACCCCTGAGATAAGATCAGGAGCTTGCCTGCGTTCTGTCTGTGTTGAACGCGTATACCAGGAATCAGTGCCTCTATTCTGGCCTTGATTGCTTCAAGCGCTTCGCCGATTTTACGCAGAGATGTTTCCCTGTCTTCTATTGGAATGTAAGTAAGATCAATATCAACAGACAGGCGAGGCATATCCCTGACGAACAGGTTAATAGCTGTTCCCCCGTGTAATGCAAAGCACCCTGCTTCCTTAATAAAAGGGATAACTTTTATCAGAAGGTTAACTTTTCTCCGGTATGTTTCAAACATAGTCTGCCAGTTCTTTGGGGATGCTGATCTTAAACTTAGTATTATAAACCCCATTTTTTACGATACTCCTGTCTCCTGAACCCAGGTCTATTTTTTCCATATCGAGATATTGCATAACGGGTAAATTGGCTTTATCTGCCATATACAAAAACAATCTTTTCACACGCACCGAGCTGCACGCAACCAGAAGGTGTTGCATTATATCGGGCCGTAGTGTCTGCCGCCCTTCCAACATCTGGTAGCACTCCAGCAAATCAAACTCTTTCGGGCTTATATACAGGCACTCCAGGATCGCCCTTTCAAGGGAAGAGACTTTTAAAACTATGCCGCTATCCTCATAGGTTCCCACACCCAGATCCTTTGGCAATATAGACGTTTTAACGTGGCGTACCGGATGGTCCCAGTCAAATTCGGAGAACCATTTGGGAAGCTTTTCATTCAGAGAAGAAAACAGGAATATGCGTTCCTTCCCCAAACGAAGATAGTGGGAGGCTCCTCTGAGCGAAAATGCGGTTGGACCGCCCACATGTATGTCTAATGAAAGCTGACTCTGAAGACTAGCGACAGCTCCATACCATTGCAGGAGTTCTTTCGGTCGTTTGTAAGCACCTGTCCCTATAGCTTCTATCCAGCCACTTTGTTGATATCGTCGGGTTAGCTGCCTGGATATACCCATCTCTTTGAGCCACGCCGACGTAGCAACATAGCCCGGTCGCCAGGCTTCCAGAAGATTCTTTATTTTTATGTTATTTTGTAAACTCATGGTTTACTTAAAGGACTAGTTGTAATGAAAAGCAATACGATTAGTATCCAAAATGGATACTAATCGTAACCATTTTGGATACAAACGTAAGCAAATACATTAAAAATAATCCATTTTGTAAACAAATAGATTGCATTCTGTATTCTTTTTAAAGAAAGTAGCCCTGGAAACCTTTAGTCAAGGGAGGTTAAATACAACCGATGTGTACTTAACCAGATTCACTGTATGACAGGAGCTTTAAAGAGATAAAAAGTACCGGGTCAATTCGTTCTCCACAGCAGCAGGACCGGTATCATAGACAATCTGCTAATCTTCATTTGCAGCGAATAACAGTCATTCCTAAAATTTCGATCAACGCTTTTTCCTTAAGATTAAAAATGCTAAATTGATTCCGATTTGACTCCCGAGTCAAAACAGTTCATTCAAATACATCTTTTTCGGTGGCTGTAATAGCGGATTGCCGGATAAGAAGCGAGAAAAGAAACTAATTGATTGATTTTCAGTCAATTATCGCACATTTTTTAATCCCAGCCGGATCACAGAAAGCGCCTCGAAAGGGCGCTTTTTTGTTTAAACCATACTGAATATCAGCTATTTAAACAAATAAGCGCATCATTCTGAATCAAAGGAAATCAAAGGATTCGGTTACCTGTTGAAGTTCCCTAAATTAGGTAACCGATTTTTGGAAACCACTTGTGAGACAGGGTTTTAGGAAGTCAATGTTTCGTCTCCGGCCAGGCCGGAACAATCACATCTGATCACTAAAAAAGAGGAGGAATGAGAAACACGCAAAAACTCTCGGTTTTATTCTGGCTGTTCAGAGCCAAAGCAAGCAAAGACGGCTCAATCCCGGTCTAGCTTGATACCCGTCAATAGCAACTACCGCTATAATGTCTACCTAAAAGAGCTGGCAGACATCTGCGGAATTAAAAGGGAGCTGAATACCCACCTGGCCCGTCATACTTTTGCAGACATGATGCTGAACAATGGGATTCCCCTGGAGGACGTCAGTAAAATGCTGGGCCATAAAAATATCCGGACTACCCAACGCTATGCCCGGGTCAGAAAGCAGCGGATAAGCGATCATATGCAAGGTGTTCCCCCGACCTGGGAGCAGGTATCGATCTATTTTGCCCAGCAAAACAGACCGGCGTCATACGCAAAGGAATTTTACAGCCGGTACGAGGATGGCGGGTGGATAAGTCCGACCGGAATAAAAATTGCTAATTGGAAACGGCTAGCCTGGAATTGGATATGGTACAAGAGTAGACTACAACCGTAAAAGTCTGTTACCCTTCTGTAAATAGCAGACCTGCATATATTTGTTTACTTTTGAAATCCGGTAATCTGTAAACAATGGCATTAAGCAAGTCCGAAGCATATATTGCTGAGATCAAAGCTATTCTGGCCCTTGCAAGGCAAAAAGCTTATCAGGCTGTAAACTCAGCCATGGTGGAAGCATACTGGCTTATTGGCAAACGTATTGTAGAAGAAGAACAAGAGGGAAAAGAGCGGGCGGAATATGGCGAAGCCATACTTAAAAACTTATCTATTGCCCTTACAGAAGAATTTGGTAAAGGGTTTTCCTATGCTAACCTGCGCAATTTCAGGCAGTTCTATCTTACTTATCCCGATCCGGAGATTTGCTACGCACTGCGTAGCAAATTGACCTGGACACACCACCGCCTGATAATGCGGGTGGAAAATCCAGAGGCCAGGGATTACTATATAAAAGAAGCCGTCGAACAGAACTGGAGTTCCCGACAACTCGAACGTAACATCAATACTTTTTACTATCAACGCCTGCTTTCTTCCCGAAATAAGGAGGAAGCTCTGCTGCATAGGCTCACACAAGAAAAAAGCACAGCGAATGATTTCATCAAAGACCCTTATGTATTTGAGTTTTTAAACATCCCGCAACCTACAAACATCTCTGAATCCGAGATTGAAATCGCGTTGATAGAAAACCTACAACACTTTCTGCTGGAACTGGGTAAGGGCTTTTCCTTTGTGGGGCGACAGTTTCGCATAAGTACTGAAACATCTCACTTTTATATTGACCTTGTTTTCTACAATTACATACTAAAGTGTTTTGTACTGTTCGACCTCAAAACTTCCAAACTCACTCACCAGGACACCGGACAGATGGATATGTATATCAGAATGTTTGACGACCTGAAGAAGCAATCTGAAGACAATCCGACTATCGGGATAATACTATGTGCCGAAAAGGACGAAACTGTAGTCAAATATTCTATACTCAAAGAGCACAAACAACTCTTTGCCACGAAGTATATGCCCTATCTGCCTACTGAGAAAGAGCTTGTTGAAGAAATAGAACGGGAGAAACTGGCACTGAAGCAACGGCTAAATAAAGAGTAATATAAACACCGGGAATATTTGATACATTTCAAAACAGGTTTTCCGGTCGTAGAGGTAGGCCCCAGTAATGTAAGCTACCCTCTTCTCATCCTGATTAAAGATACGATTTGAGGATCTGCTGCTCATCCGGTCTTTTCTCCCCAAAGACTGTTTTCTTTGGTTTATAAAAAAGCCCTCGGGCGAGCCTTTTAATCAATCCCTTCTTTTGCAACCGCTCCAAAACTTTCGCAGTCGATTGATACTCCTCTCCAGTTATGGCGAACTCACCATAACCGAAACTGACGTCCTCCGGTAAACTGCGAATCTGCTCCAGTATTTTGGCTGACAGACTTGCCATTTTGTAAAAGTATCGTAGAATTAGCTAGTGTGTCAAGTTTTTTGATCAAAAAACTTGACACACTAGCTCTATAAATAACTGATAGTGAAGGATATAATTACGCTCAATTTACAGACTTCCCGCTTATAGATAAAACAAACCTTTCCACATTAATAGGTGTAATATTTTCCTAGATATATTATATATTGCACTTGTGTGCTATCGCAACGGCTCGCGAAATACCCTCGAGCCGTTGCGGGCGCATGTCAATCAACCCGGTTCCATTTATTGCGGATTCGCTATTTTTCAAGCCAATAAACCCTGCATGACCCGAAGCTTTTATTCATTCGCCCTGTTTTTTGCCGTTCTCCACATCGGGGTAGCTATCCTGAAAAGTATCCTCTTTTTCATACTCGGACTACGGGCAGGAGAGCTAAGCTTACTGGGCGGGTTTTTGGCTTTTGATTTCCTGGTTTCACTGGTATGGTCGCTGATTCTGCTGAAGTATTTTCACTATAAAGGGTACCGCTTCACTACCGGAACCATGACAGTCGCCATCATACTGTCAATCATTGTTTTGTTTTTGCAGAGAAACGTCCTCTCGACCAAACAATTTTCAGACCCTTATATAGTGGCCATATTGGCTTCATTGATCTCGGGTATTGTGTATGCAGGGAGCCTGATTGTTTCCAGGGCGAGTGAAAGGCCCTGGTTGAGAGTAGCAGGGATCATGTTGCTCCTGCAAGGATTGATCCTTCTTCCCTCCATCATATTAGCCTTAAATTCGACGACTTTCATGCCGGGAGGAAGCCTGGCGAAGGTGGAACAATGGGCTGCCTTGCCGGCAATTCTCGCCCATGCTTTTTTCGTCCTTAATTTCGCTCATGAAAAGGCGTCAGCAAAAGATTCGAATGAAGCCGGCGGAGGGTCTTTCACCACGATGATAGGGCTGGTGGCCTTTGCGGCGTTATTCTTCGGTGCCTTTTTAGGTGTCCGGGTAGTGACGGAAAGTATAGCCATAGTCAATGGTACCACGCGGACAGACGGGAACCTGGAAGAACCAGATCAGCCCTTTGAAGCTTATATTTTCTCTAACAGCCGTGGTGAAAGACTGCCGTATCGGTTGTTAGAGCCGCTGAATTATGACTCGACAAAAAAATATCCGCTGGTCGTTTGTCTTCACGGAAGCTCGGGTTGCGGAAACGATAATATCAAACAAGTTGAGGCATCTTTAACCGCCCAATGGCTCTCCGAGTATGACAACAGGGTTCAATATCCTGCTTTTATTTTTGTACCTCAATGTCCTTATGGAAAAACCTGGGGTGGTTTACCCGATCTTCCTGCCATAGACTCACTGGTATTCGAGACTATCCATGACTTAGAGCAGAAACTACCCATTGATCAGGATAGATGTTACCTTACCGGAAATTCGCTGGGAGGCTATGGCGTATGGCATTTTATCACGACGAGGCCCGGTATGTTTGCTGCTGCCATCCCCATTTCAGGAGCGGGAGACCCCGCGCTTGCCCAAAATAGTATGGATGTCCCGGTATGGGCTTTTCATGGCGCAAAAGACCGGAACGTTCCGGCAAAGGGCTCACGCCAGATGATCGACGCTATGAGAGAAGCAGGAAGCGCTCCGCTGTACACAGAGTATCCAGATGCGGCGCACGATATAGGGGAGAGGGTTAAAGATACGCCTGGTGTGCTGGATTGGCTTTTTGATCAGAGGGTGGGGAATGAGGAAGCTGATTCAAATCGTAAATAATACATTAAAAACAATCCATTTTGTAAACAAAAAGATTACATTTTGTATTCTTTTTAAAGAAAGTAGTTCTGGAAACCTTTAGTCGAGGGAGGTTAAATACAATCGATGTGTATTTAACCAGGTTCACTGTATGACAGGAGCTTTAAAGAAGATTAAAAGTACCGAGTCAGTTCGTACTCCGCAGTGGTAGGAACGGTATCATGGACAATCTGCTAATCTTCATTTGTAGCGAACGAAAGCCACTCCTAAAATTTTGATTAACGCTTTCCCTTTAGGAACTAAAGTGCTAAATTGATTCCGATTTGACTTCCGAGTCAAAACAGTTCATTCAAATACATCTTTTTCGGTGGCTGTAATAGCGGATTGCCGGATCAGAAGCGAGAAAAGAAATCAATAGATTGATTTTTAGTTAATTATCGCACATTTTTTAATCCCAGCCGGATCACAGAAAGTCCCAGCGGGATCACTTAAAGCGCCTCAAAGGGCGCTTTTTTGTTTTATATAGGTCGTTTACAGGCCGTTTTCGAAAATAAGCACATCATTCTCTGTGCAGACAAAAGTAAAAGCCGACGGCAAAGCCCCCATTTACGCCAGGATTACTATCGACGGCAAATACACCGAGCTCTCGACCGCCAAAAAGGCTTCCCCGAAATCCTGGGACGCCAACTCCAAGACAAACTGGCGCCTGACTGCATTTTTGAGCTCTATCCTATGCATTAGTTTTTTAGTGAACTCTTCAGAGGTATGCAGCGTGCTTTCCCTGATAATTCGTCTTGTGCTCTTTTCCTTTATCTCAGTATTTGAAGTCATTCCCGGTTAGTTTTATCAGGATTTGATGCATATTTTGTTTGGAGTATCAATCATTAAAACAGAGGTGAATAGGAAAAAGCAAGTTATCTTCCCCAAGTACAACCTACTATTAGAATAAATGGGCGAAAATATGTTGAAGTAGAAAACGCAAGCAATTAATCAAGCGACATTCAAAACATAACTAGGAAGCGCCACTTACCGCGAGGAGAGCACGCGAACAGATGATATATAAGACGCTCCCACAGGAAGAATAATACCATTCACTGTCACCTGGTGACGCTCAATTTTCCGGATTTTATCTACCGCTACGATAAACGAGCGATGGATACGAATAAACTGTCGTTCAGGCAATAGCTCGCTACACTCACTGATGGTCATCCTGCTCAGAATCTGCCGATCGCCACACACAAAGCTGACGTAGTTTCCTTTTGCTTCCAGGTAGTCAATTTCCTCAAACAATATCCTTAGCTGTTCATAACCTGTCTTTACAAAGAGGTAATCGTGCTTCCCGTTACTTTCTTTACGCATTTCGAGCCATTCGCGGGCCTTGTTGCAAGCTTTGAGAAAGCGTGCCAGAGAGAACGGCTTCAGCAGGTAGTCTACTGCGTCGAGTTCAAAACCGGAAACCGCGTGCTCAGAATATGCCGTGGTAAAGATGACCAACGGTTTTTTGTTTAGGCTTCTGAAAAATTCAACTCCAGAGATATCGGGCATCTTAATATCCAGGAAAACCAAATCGACCGGATGATGAAGCAGGTAATCCATAGCTTCAAAAGCGTTTGTAAAAGTAGCCCTTAAATTAAGAGAAGGAACTTTATCCGCATGGCTTCGGATTACTTCCAACGCTATCGGTTCATCATCAAGGGCAATCGCAATCATCCGCTAAAAATATTCTTCCAGTTGTCTCACAAGTGCCTCGCCGTCGCTCGGCCTTTTGGCTTGCTCATCTATCAGCTCCCCATTTTTATCAAAGATAAAATAAGAAGGATAACGACCGTGCAGGCTTTTATTCTCTGGTAGCAATTCGGACCATAGTGGTTGTATTTCTGTATTATTCTTTCGAAGATGAATCCCGGTTAGCTCGCTGACCCGAATGTATTCTCTCCACCGGCCATCCTTGCTGTCCTCGTCCATATCCAGGTAAATAAACACAATATCTTTCCCTTCAAGTCGCCTTTTAAGCTCAGGCAGATAGCGCATTTCGACTTTGCAGGGGCCGCACCAAGTACCCCATATATCCAGGTAAATCACCTTCCCGCGGTATCGTTCTACAATGGTCTTAATATCGGCAAACGTCCTGTAGTCATCCGGGATTACGATATCATCGCGCTTCTTTTTCATTTTCGAAGCTAACTCGCTCCTGATGGCGGAAAGAGTGTCGATATAAATATTGCCGCTGTTGAAAGAATCTAGCTCATCAAGCAGGTGATTCCCCTCAGAAAGCTCTCCTGCTGCATATTTTGCTTTTACCTGCCCAGCCAAATAATACTCAGCCGAAGCGAAGTCAAGGATGCGTTTCGCAACGATCCAGTTGAGATATGCCCGGCCATATTGATTGTGCAAGCTTGTTAAAGTGTCAAGATTATTCACCCCATAGGTAAGATCGAGTTCTTCGGCAAATTTCCCCGGATCGTCCCGTTTTAAAAAAGCCTGCGTTTCCAGAAACTCAAGATAGGTATTGATAAATGCATCATACATCGGGCCCTTTAAGGCAGACCTGGAAGCAGTGGTTTCTTCTTTCATAAAATCCAGTACAAATGCCGACCACACTTCGCCAGGCCAACGGGCGGTTCGCACATAGAAATCAACGTAGACAATAAAATGATAATAAAGTTCTGCTTTCAGAAACTCCTTCTCACTATCACGCAACGGGCTTGCATCCACCCTGGCGATTTTTTCCACTAGCTCCCGTTTGCCTGGGACAACCACGCTATCCATCATCATACCGGCTTCTACCCGCTTCTTTTCAGAATAGAAAACTGGCGGTCGATGCAGTTCCAATTCCAGCAGCAAAGAGTTTGCAGCCGCACTTGTGCCGCTAAAACGGATCGGCCCGCCCAAGCTGTCCGAATCTATTGTCAAATCCTCCCCCGGCTTCATCCAAAGGAAGATATTACCGTTTCCCAAACGCAGATAACCGATTTTTTCCTCCCGAAGTGGAAAAACGCACTCGAACCGACCATCTTTCCCGATGATCACTTCCCGGTTCGCATCCTCGAATCGCCCGTAAATGAGCGGGATATTCACTGTCAGCTTACCCGGACCTCCAGGATTGTCGATCGCTCCATTCAATCTGAATTGACCGTTTGACAAAAAGCTTTGCAGAACAAAGGCAACTGTAACGAAGTATTTCATATTTCTCTCAATTGAATAGTAAGATGAATAAAAAACTCATGGGGAGTCTCGCGTATCACCAGTTCATGTTTGTCAGGGTATAGCAAGGATATACGTTGCCTGACGTTTTCCAAACCAATACCAGAATTAGCGTGCTCCGGATCATCGGCAACTTTGCGGTGAATGCTATTGTGAACATCAAAATACAGTTCGCCGTCTTCTTCATACAAGGTGATTTTGATCCAGGATTTTCCCTGTAAACTAATGCCATGCTTGAAAGCGTTCTCCACGAAAGGGATTAGCAGCATCGGGGCAATATAGGTTTCATTTTTTGCATCCCTGATATCGTATTCCACGCTGATTTCCGGTGAAGAAACAATGCGCAGGCATTGCAGCTCTATGTAGTTTCGCAGGTATTCCATTTCCCGGATAAGCAGAATGCTGTCCTGGTTATTTTCATGAAGCATAAAACGCATCATATCTCCTAACATCTGTATCCCCGACGCCGTGCGCTGTCCTTTTTCCTGCAATGCGGTTCCGTACAGGGTGTTGAGAATATTGAACAAGAAATGCGGGTTGATTTGCGAACGCAAAAATTTTAAATCAGCAGAGGCTTGCCCGAGTTCGGATTTAAGGTTAACCAGCTCCTCAATCCGCTTTTTCTGCAGGTTATAGCCCAACCAGGATATAGGCAAAACAACCGCGGTGGTAAAAAGCCAGACAGGAAAGACAATTTTTGCATTCAGCCCGGTTAATAAAAGAATCCCAAATGGTATAAACAAAATGACAGACAATAATAAAGCCCGCGAAAAATACCCGGCAAGTATAAACCGCTTTTTGTGGCTGAGCGGAATCAGCCAGTAGGTATTTAAAGCATAAAGCAGGTAGGCATAAGGGCTGGCAACAATCCAGAGGGCAAAAAAAATCGACCCACTCGAAAGCAAGAACAAAAGCACGAAAAAGATACTGCCTGAGACAAATAGGGACTCCGTCACTATATGGGCAAAGAGTACCCTGTTCTTCTCCTTAGCATATCTGATGCAGCGTTTTGTTCCTTCATAAACATACAGGAGAAGAAAAACCAGGATCGTTACTCCCAGCGATGACTCGTGCAGTAAAAACCGGCTCCAATCGTTACCCTGCAGCAAACTATATTCCAGCTTCGATACACACCATCCCAGACCTATCCACGTAGAAAGGAATAGCAGTAGCGAGAATACAAGCCCGGCTTCCATCTTCCGTTTTAAGATAAAGGAAGGAAGAATCCAAAAATGCGAAATAAGTACAGAGACATAGATGACCGCACTATAGGTCATCAAAAAAAGAACAGAAGCGTTTTTATCTGAAAGAAAAGTACGGTTCCCCCATATGAAAATCAGGGTAAAAACAAAAATCCCCGTAATTAGTATGAATTCGATGCGTTTCAGTCTCATATCGACTTGATTTTGATGAGGCAATCTTAGCGATTAGCCAGCCTATCGACAATAAAATGTGATAAAACCCCGGAAATATGGGACGGACAGTTTTTTTAGTTATGACGAGGGTCCGGAGCGTGGCCGGTAATTCAGCCTGTTATTTTGCCAGCTAGTCCCACTACGCTCCCTAAGCAAGGCAAAGAGGTTTTGGATCACTTGAAAGTGCAAACCTTCCTTACGAAATCGGAACAGGCATACCGGGATGGTCGTTCTACTCAGATACCTGCCGGACGTATGATTGGCGTAAAAGGTAGAATTTCCAGAAAGATAGGTTACAGAGGAGCGTAGTATGTCTCCGGATAAGAAACCTTACAAAATAGCCCATAGTAAATAAAATCCGCCGATCCTCTTAATTAATCCTCGCTTTCAGACGTACAATCTCAACAGCAATCGCTTCCCTGACTTTCAGTAGAGTCTTTAGATCAGGTTTAGCCCACCAGTTCGGCATAACCGAATCTACAAACTTAAGTACCGTTTCCCGGTCAGATAATGATTCCAGGATTGAGAAATATTCATAATCCTCAATCGAGTCACGAATATTTTTCAGTCTTACAGAGGGAACTGGTCCGTTTATACCGCAAGGGGTACCAGGATATATCATATAGCCCTCGCCGTTAAAATGTCTGCCGGATGAATGAAAAACAGGATTATACCAGGGATCCATAATTCCTGTTACAGACTGGCCGGATTGATAAACCATTGTCCAATATAGTAACCCTGTAATCCCGTATTTCCAGTTCATCCAGGCAGGCGCCCGGTAACTGATCAGCGGCTGGTCAATTGACCAATAGTAAGGGTCCAGTTCCTTCACTTTCTGGTATTGGGGATGGTAATCAGGAGAGCGCTGGGCCAGGGCTGTATATGACCAGACTTCCTGCCCTTTGTTTAACCTGTTCTGAACCGATGCTGAATCGATAAAAGAGAAAAGAGGACACCAGATATCAACATAATGACTGATATCAGGAAAATCAGCATCTTGAGTATACGTTTGCTCTACCACCATGTGTTTTAGTTCCGGAATTGATTTCCTTAGCAATTTCCCTATTCGCACAATCTCTCCATATTCTTCACTGGTATTGGGTTCGTCAAAAATGTAGAGGAAAGCTCTGTCTGCCCATCCATTTTCTTTGAGATAGGCATACAGCTCTTTATGATATCGTATGAAATTCGCTTCGTTTCCGGGAGCATGCGAGACGCTGCTTAATATCTGAAAATCCGCAACATTATATTCTTTAATGAACCCGGCCAGAAGCTTTGTCCGTTGCGGGTCTGCTTGCAGGGATCCGTCCGGGCCACGTTCAGGCAATAGCCAGGAAGGTACCGGAGAACTAATCCGGTTAGAAGACAGCAGCCTGTAGTAGCCTTTTTCGATTTCCCTGAACTCCGGCGTATTATCGGCAACTCCGTAAGCCTTTACAGCCTGTTGTATTCTGCCACTGCCTGTCTCCAGGCTGGTACGTAGTGACAACTTATCAGGTAATTCAAAATCCCATACTGTCAGGGTAACTGGAATCTGATATTTTTTCACCAAGCTCATTTTAATATTCCTGTTGTCTGACAGAGAAACTTTCCCGTCGTTTTTGGGAATCGCTCCAAAGGGTTTGTCGTAGGTGCTTACTTCGAAAAAACCTGTATACTCACCAGCGGGAATACCTTTTGGAATAATAACATCAACCCAGAAGACCTGCTCTTTTCCCGCCCTTATTTCGACTGGAATTGCGCTAATAACAGGTTTATCTTTCTCTTGCTTTGAAAAAGAGTATAACGGCTCCCCCGAAAAAGGGTTATTGCTTTCTTTGGCGGCAACAATAGGGATAAGAGGGTCAGCGTACAAGCCGTTAGGTAGTTCCGACCTCGGAGTAGACTGTCTTACCATTACAAACTCTTCTCTATAGACCTGAATATCCTTCCCGTTCAAACGCCCATTTTTGCTAATCAGATCGGTTACCTCTGCATGAATTACCGATATATTTCTACCGAACGTACGGACACGGACCTGAAATGATTCAATTTCGTTTTTCGCACCTTTAATTTCCACAGCATTTGTACCATTAGAGGCAATATTAAGTCTCTCCGTGCCCGGAAAAGACCGCAACTCTATATCCTGCGCCATGCTGATATCACTATCCCAGCACAGGAACAAAATAGTGGCAAAAAATATTAAAACATACTTTGACATAATTATCTTACTTCTTAGTAAAAATCCACTCTGATCAAATTTCATCAAAGTGCCTTCTATTTTTATAAAGTTATTCATGATCTGACCAGCGATGCACGCCTTGCTTTAATCTGGCTTCCAACCATTCCAGCATATCTTTTGTGCCTTTTTTGTCAATGGGATACCGGCATAGGTTTAGTGAGATAATACGTACATTGTTATAATCTGCATAGTACGTTTCTTCTTCCTGCCCCGGCGGACCATTTTGCGGGAAAGTAAAATTGAGACGCCAATGCCGGGTAAGGGAATCCGGCGAACGGGCTGTCGCATATTCAGTCTGCGCACGGAGGCGCTGCACCCGCTCCCGGAAAAAGGGAGTAGGTGCAGCCTCACAATACTCTACATAGCTGTTCCGTACGGTGTCAGCGGTCCGCCATGTGACCGCCTGACTACACGTAGGATCTGCCTCCCAGGAAATCGTAACATGATGCGGGTACAAAAAAATATACAATCGATCCCGGTTTTTAATCAATACCCTTTATTCTGATCCATCTTACGGGTAAGATTTGCATCGATCACGACCTGGGGGATCGGGAACAAGGTATCCCGATCCGTAACAAACTGTCCTCCGTTACGATTATATTTCTGGGTACGTTCCACCCATTTTCCTGTACGCAAAAGGGTATACCTGCGATCTTCCTCTAAAATCAGCTCACGGGAACGCTCATCCAATATGAAATCTATGCTTAGCTCGCTATCGGAAATAAGCCTTGCGTTTGACCGTCTTCTGAGAACATTGATGGTCTCGGCCGCTTCTCCCATCCTGTTTTGCCGGAACAGGATCTCGGCCTTCAAAAGATAGGTATCCGCCAGGCGCAGATGAACCTGGTCCTTAAAGTCATCGTCCCCACTGATGTTAACGGGATCTACGTATTCCACCTTACGGGAAAATGGCCAATCTACCACTCCGCGCCTACTGCTGGATATATCCTGCGCCCAGTTGAGATGGATCGTATCACCGTAGGCATAGCCACCAGGCAGCACATCTGCCGGAGCAGGCGCGTTCTCTTCAGCAGACCTCAATGTGAAAAACTTACGCAAGGCATAATGACTTCCCCGATCGTCTCCGTCTTCATAAAGATCTATGGCAAATTTTGTCAATGAATTCCGGCCAAGCCCACGCCCTCCGCGCTCCACGGTGAACTGAAAGGGATTGACTCCGTTGACCCGGATAGCATTATACCGGCTGAGATGATGCCGCTTTACGATACTGTTTTCCCCACCCCCGACTACCTGCTTCTCAAACTGGAAAACCCATAATGCCTCTGTATTTCCATCCGCCCTGTTTGTATTGCCTTCCTTAAACATATCCATGAAAGGAACTCCGGGCTTATCCCTGTCCACGCCATATCGCTCGGTAACCAGGCGGTATGCTCCCTGGTTGATCACCTGGTCAGCAAAATACAACGCCGAATCCAAACGATTGGTTACCAGATAAGTTTCTGTTAGATAATGCCCTACAGCGCCTTTAGATATGCGCCCCGGCAGTGGTTCAACCGGAATATGCTGAAAAGCAAACCTCCAATCTGCGATCATCACGCGACGTACGTCTGCAATCGGCGTACGTTCCCAATCGGTGACGATATTGGATCCTTTGGAAACATTGAGATTCAACGGAACATCTCCCCAGAGAAAGGTCAGGTGCCTGTACGCCCAGGCGCGCACTGCCCTGGCATTGGCCAGGATAAATTGCTTGTTTTCCTCTTCCGAACCCGGACCTCCGGACCAATTGGCTTGTTCTTGTTCGGCGGAGTCAATTAAGGTATTGGCTGCATTGATGATCCGATATAGCCAGATGAAAGCATCGCTATAGAAGCCGGCCGTCGGTATATTGCCGAGCCCCCAACCGGTGCTCATAGAGTTGAAACCTCCCACACTGTGGTTGGATGTCAGATTGTCGGTTCCCAGCATAAAAAGATCACTGGTCAGCGCGGAGCTTCCCGCCAATCCCTGATCTCTGTGTCTTACAAGTGCATACAGTCCGTTGACACCTGCCTCAAATCCTGAGAAATTTGTGTATAAGGTTTCGGAAGCAATGAAATTGGGAGGGGTTTCCACAAGTATATCCTCGGAACAGCCTCCTGAAATCAAAACCAGCAAAGCGATGCAATAATAAAAAGTCGATTTCATGATCATGTCCTTGAAATAGCTAAAAATTGAAATTCAAACCCAAAACAAATTCCTTGGCCAACGGCGCTCCGCCACGCCCGAATGTAAGTTCAGGGTCATTGGTGCTCCAATCTGTCCAGGTAAGCATATTGCGTAGGTTGATATAGAACCTGAGCTGATCAAGTCCCAATTTGGCAGACGCCTTGGACTTCAATTGGTAGGACAAGGTCACATCTTTCAGACGCACAAACGAAGCATCCTCGTAAATAGGATAAACTGCTGCTGTCAGAGAATTTTCCGGGAACGTATTGCTTGGATTATCCGGTGTCCACCAATCCTTTTTGATGACGTTACGCCTGATACCGGCGCTTGCGGAAGCATCCTGCAAAAGCTGGTTGAGCCTGGTAATCCCATGTATACCGTGGGAAAAAACAGACAACCCGAAAGACTTATAGTTGAACGTATTGGTGAGACCCCAGGTAAAGGTCGGGTCCCGCTGACCAATAAATACCCGGTCATCCGCCGTCGTAACCATAAAGTCCCCATTTACGTCCAGGGCTTTCCCACCACCAGGTCTGTTGCCATATTTCTGAGCTTCTTCAGCCTCATGAGTCTGCCATACGCCAATAGCCTTCAGATCATAGTTGACATTGATCGGCTGGCCGATGAACCAGGAGTTGGCCAGGTCATCGATTTCATTGCCCTCTTCATCCAGTAATCCATAAAGAGATACAATTTTGTTCCTGTTCACAGCCATGTTGCCTTCAAGATTCCACCGAAAGCCTGAGCTGGTAATAAAAAATGTTTTCAGCGCCGCCTCTAAACCTCTGTTATTGGTCTTTCCTATATTCTGGGTAATATTGGCTATGCCATGAACGGGAGAAATCGTCCGGTTGAGCAGCAGGTCATACGTATCGGTATTGTAATAGTTGACAGTTCCGGACAATTTGCCCTTCAAGAGACTGAAATCCAACCCGATGTTATAGGTTTTGCTACTTTCCCATCCTAATTCGTCCTGACCAAGCTTCACCGGAATGTAACCCGGCAGGGACGTTGCTCCCGTTACCATATTGTTCTCCCCTAACCTGGAAATGGTTTCATAAGCACTGACAGCCTGATTGCCGTTTATGCCATAAGAGGCGCGAAGCTTGAGCTCCTGGAACAAGTCCTGAATCCCAAACTGTTCTTCTGCTATGTTCCAGCCCACGGCAACCGACGGGAAAATCCCCCATTTCCTGTTAGCCCCAAATCCGGAATAGCCGTCGCGCCTGCCGGTAACAGTCAGAAGATAGCGGCTGTCATAATTGTAATTCAGGCGCAGCATCTGGCCGATAAGGACTGTTTTGTAATAATCAAATCCGGGTAGTCTAAAGTTAGCCTGCGCTATTGAATACCTGGTGATAAAATCATGGGGAAAACCTCTTGCCTCCATAGTGGATGAGGTACGATTGCCCTGTTCATAACCGTAGACCCCGGTCAGGCCCAGTGAATGATTGCCAAATTTTTTGTTATAATTAACAATATTTTCAAGAGACACATACTGGTTTTGCTGATCTGCAGACTGATAATATCCCTGGTTGGTAAAACCAAGCCCTGTGTTCCTGTCCGCATAGTTACTCATCCCGGACCATGTCTTTTGAAACCCGAAATTCACCCTGTAGGATAGCCCTTCCACCTTTGGGATCTGAATTTCAGCATAATTATTGCTGAACAATTGAAACGATTTCCTGGAGTATTCATAGCTGAGCGGATCCAGCGGGTGTAGTATATCGATGAATTCCGGCCAGGGGAATAGCAGGCGATTCCCGGATGCATCATAACCCGAAAGAAGCGGATTCGTTTTCAATATATCTTCCCAACTGATAGGCGCCCCTCCATAGTCCGTAGACGCGACCTGCATATTGGCGCCAATCTTGACAATACCTAAAACGGTAGTTGCTAACCCCAGTCGCCCGTTGAAACGGGTATATTCATCGTTCAGGGTTTGCCCCTCAACGTTCAGGAAATTCCCTGACAGATAATATTTGGTTTTGTTAGCGCCGCCATGCAAAGAAAGGTTATGATGCATCGCTTTACCGTCTCTTAACGCGCCGTCTGTCCAGTCTGTCCAGGATTTATTGTCATAGTTATTCTGTTCTGTTGGCGTGATGTTGCCTGGCTCCCGTATCTCTTTAAAATTATAAAACTCTTCCGGGCTCATAAAACGGGGCATATTGTTGGCCCGTTGAATGGAATACTTCCCATCGTATGAAAACTTGGGCGCTTTGGAATCACCTCCTGTTTTCAAGGTAATGATGATAACTCCATTTGCTCCCCGTGAACCATAGATCGCCGTAGATGATGCATCTTTCAGCACTTCTATACTACTGATCTCATTCACATTGATATCGCTAAGATTGCCGCTGTACGGAATACCATCCAATATGATTAAGGGATCATTACTGGCCAGAATAGAATTCCTGCCGCGTATCATGATCGTGCTTTCAGGGTTGGCACCTCCTACCGATTGCTGGACGACGACACCTGGTACTGATCCTTGCAGGACCTGGGCCACATTGATACTGGGTACCATATCCAAACGCTCCATAGGAACAGACGCGATCGCTCCCGTCACATCGCGTCTTTTCTGCGTCCCATACCCTACCACTACCACCTCTTCCAACGCTTTGTTATCTACTTCAAGATCTACGTCCAATACAGACCGGCTATCACTGACTTCTATCTCCCGGGACAGGTAGCCTACAAAGGAAAAGGTTAGCGTGTTGTTATTATCGGGCATATCGATGCTATACCTTCCTTCCACGTCAGTAGTCGTTCCCTTTCCTGTCCCTTTCACCATCACACTGACACCAGGCAGTGGTTCCCCTTTCTCGTCTTTTACAGTTCCTTTCAGGGTTCTGTCAGCAGCGGATTGCAGCCTGCCCTCGGGTATTTCGATCGGTTTGTCTTCCCGGGAAGAGGATAATTTTTCAGCCTTAAGGAGAATGATCTGCCGGTCTACCAGTACAAAGGAGACGTTTAAAGGAGAGAGCGTACGCAGCAGCACCTGGTTTACGGTTTCGTTGCTGGCATATACCGTTATGATACTCTCTTTTGGTATAAGCTTTGAGTTATAGGATATTTTTACATTCGCTAACCGGGAAATTTCGTTGATGGCTAAACGCGCCTCAACTTTCTTTTCGGTAATAGAGATACGCCTGTTAAGAAGCTCCTGGGCTTCTCCTGCCCGGGTAATCCCGGTAAGCAGAATAATAATCCCGATCTGAATAACCGTTATTCTCATAATCGTTCGCCAGAAATGGGCCAGGGTTAATTTTTTTTGCATACATTTAAATGTTTTTGTTTTGAAAAAGCGAAAACAGTCCCCGGATCCCGTCAGGGATCTTGCGTTACGTCATTTGCAGGGATTTCAGGCCGGATATGGTGCGAACATGTCCGGCCTTTTGTTAGGAATATTAAATTGTCATAGGCGATATAGGGTTATAGGTTCGATAAGATCTATTGATTACAGCCTCCTGAGAAAATCTGGATCTGATTACCATCGATAGAAAAGCCGGTGGCAGGGCCGATCGATCTGCAGATAATCTTCAGCTTTTGGAAGAGGGGTTCGTCGGTAAGATTGGTGGTCAGCCCGCAATCGGCAAGAAGCTTTTCATCCATAACGATATCGAGGCCATATTCTCTTCCGATACGCTTAAACACCTCTGTAGCCGGAGTATCTTCGAAAACATAGATGCTTGAAGTAGCGGGAGTGTGAATCCTGATTTCTCTCTGAGAAATAGATTCCTGGATAAAACTGGCATCTTTCCTGTTGAAAGAAACCTGCTCATTTGGTTTCAGCGTGATGGTGCCCGATTGATCAGATTCCCCGGAAACCGTATTGACAGCCACTTCACCCGTTTTCACTATCACGGAAAAGTTCTTTTCATTCTGAAATGCGGTTATAGTAAAGCTCGTTCCGAGAACATGGGTTACCATTTCTCCTGCAATCACTTTAAATGCTTCTTCCGGCCCTTTGGGAGCTACTTCGAAGAAAGCTTTTCCTTTCAATTCCACTGTCCTTATACCATCCGGCTTTCTCTCGTAATGCAGATGACTTTCCGGATGAAGGAGCACGCTGCTGCCGTCGGGTAATGCAACAGGGATGATCGAACCGGTTGTATTGTCGGCGGTCAGAAAAGTGTCATTCTCCTGTAAAGCAGAAACCCTATCGGCGAGCTTTGTTTGCGATGCATCCGAATCGCCTTTATTTATCCAAAACCATCCGTTCAAGAGAATAAAAAATAAGACCGACGCTGCGATTCCGTATCTTAAATAAGCATGGCGGTTCTTACGTCTTGAGACCTGGTCAAGTACATACTTTTCAATTTTAACAAAGTAATCTTCCGGGAAGGGAGGTTCCTCCAATTTAGATGCCATTAAGATTTCGCGGGCGCTCAGCGCAAGCTTTTTTTTCTCCGGAAATTGTTCCAACCATCTGCTCCATTGAGTATCGGCATTCTGGAATGCGCCCTCTGATACCCATTTTTTAAAACTGGCGTCCCGGAGAAAGTCTTCAAGCTGATAATTAGCTACATGCTTCATTTGACTGGGTTTAATAAGCCCATGCATTGTCAGTAGTGAAGACTTAATTGAATTATACTGGTTTTTTGTAAAATGTTTTTTCTTCGAAGAATGGCGACGCCTGAAGGCACAGCGTATAGTAAAAAAATCCTGATGATTCGATGTCAGGATGCCGTCAAAGGCCGGACGCCGTACTGAGAAATAAAAAAAGTGTGAATGATTCTGGTGTCAGGGATTGTCTTAAATGAGTCAGACCTTCGTGAATAAGATTAGTAGCTGTCTGATATTTGATGCCCATAATAGAAGCCACTTCGTCATTTCCCATATTTTCAAAAAAACGCAGGTAAATAGCTTCCTTCTGTCTTTTCGGCAGGAGATTGATGTAACGATTGAGGAGGTTGATTTGATGCGCCTCGGTTTCGCTTTCTATTAATTTGTCTTCAATTGAAAACTCAGCGAGAAACGGCGTGTCCTCGTCAACACCTGGAGCGAAACGATTCCGGGTTTTGAGTTCATTGATTATTTTCCGACGCAGACAGGTAAACAGATAGGGCCTGATCTCCTCTAACTGGCGCAGGTTTTTACGGTATTGCCATAACTGGATATAGGTGTCCTGAATACAGTCCTTAATCAGATCATCGTCTTTTACCAGTTTTCTGCCATATTGTGCCAGCGGTTTGCTATGGACATAAATCAGGATCTCCAGGGCGGCTTCGCTACCGTCCTTAAACTGCTGCCATATGAGAGATTCTTCAATCATATCTTGGAATACCTACCCGACTCCTGGCTAAACCAGCGACATAGAAAGAAACTTTTCTTACCAAGGTAGCAAAAAATGCACGGTTGGAACTAAAATATACTGTTATAAAACTGTAAAATTACTTGTGGGTTTCTGCTAATGATAGTACAAATCGGCCGGTATTCTTACCTATTGTTATCCCTTAATCTCCTGTATCCGCCATAACAAAGAGCTTTATCGCGAAGAACGGATTGGTACCCTGTTTTGATGAGTCTAACCTGAGAGCATCTCGTTACCAAGACCTTAAAGATATCAAAAGTTATTCTAACGAAATCTGCCAGATACAAAATAAGAAACCTGAAGAAGCTATTCCGGATTATGATTCCGGAACAGCCTCTTCAGGTTTGCTCAGCATGGATCGATATGGTATTCCTGGTTGTAACAGTACGATATACTATCACCGAATACAATTACCGAAATATTTCATCGCTCCAACGGCCGTGTAATGCGATGAGCTCATTAACTACTTTCGGGTGCTCACCGGCAAAATTCCGATCCTCTTCCGGGTTTTGCTCTACGTTTGACAGGAAGAGACCATCGTTGGTTAATTGAGCCGGATCGGCTCCTACCGGATTGTACAGCAACTTCCAGGGGCCCTGCCGGACGCACCATTGCCGCTTTCCGTTCAGCTCCGTTTGCCAAAAGAATATCTCGTGGCTGCTATCTGCATCCGCCTGCCGGATAACAGGGACCAGGCTCTTTCCGTCTACCGCTGCAGGCAGCTCGATTCCACATAGCTCAGCTAATGTGGGCATCCAATCGATGTTTGCGGCAAATTGGTGCCTTACCTCGTTTTTAGGAAGACCTTTTGGCCAGCTGATCATAGCCGGCACCCTTATTCCTCCTTCAAAAAGGCTGAACTTCGAGCCCCTGTATTTCCCGGCGTAACCGCCACCGCCGAAGGTACGTTCTTCTTCGGAATGGCCGTGGTCTGACTGGAAGACGATGATCGTATTGTCATATAACCCCAGGTCTTTGAGCTCCTGAACGATGTTGCCGATTTTCTCGTCAAGCGTAGAAACGGCAGCGGCATATAGCTGCCTTGGCGCCGGCATGTCTGCGTAGTGCTGCCGCCATTTTTCTTCTCCCTGAAGAGGATAGTGGGGTATATTAAATGCCAGGTAAAGAAAAAAAGGCTCATTGCGGTGTGTTGCAAAGAACTGTTTCGACTCTGCCACCATCAGGTCCGGGAAATATTGTCCGTCAGCCCAGACTTCCCGGCCATTTCGCCAAAGGTCATGACGATTTGGGCCGTTCCAGTAAAAGTAGTGGGAGTAGTTATCGATACATCCGCCCATATGCCCGAAGGAGTAATCAAAGCCTTGGGCATTTGGCATGGTCTCCGGGCTGAATCCTATGTGCCATTTACCGATATGCCCGGTGGCATATCCCGCTGACTTAAAGAGTTCGCCGATGGTGAATTGTTCCCCGGGCATTCCCGCTATGCCCTTCAATGACGATGCATTACCCGCCAGACCGGCGCGTTGCGGATAATTTCCTGTCATCAAAGAGGCGCGGGAGGGAGAACAAATCGGCGAGGCGGCATAAAACCGGGTAAACATCACGCCTTGTCGCGCCAGCTCATCCATGTTCGGTGTGTGTAGATCCCTGGCACCGTAGACATTGACATCCAACGTCCCCTGGTCGTCCGTATAAATCAATACGACATTCGGCTTACCGGCGTTTTGCCGTGCCATGCCTGTTTGCCCTATACCTATCAGCATCCATATGAGCAGCAGGGCTATTGTTTGGCTTTTCACTATATGATCAGGATTTATTGTGCATTGCGCGCATCGCCGGCACGCCTGATATGCGATGGAAAGTCTGCAGCGGGGCTTCCGGCTTCATTACGCAGGTTCTCCTGCCGGCCCCTGTCTTCATAAAGCGGGATGTACATTCCTCCGGATTGCCTCAGCGTTTCAAACAACTGCCTGTTCATCGTTCTGACAATATCCTGGTGCGCCGTGCTGCGGATCAGGTTGGTGGCCTCCTCTGGATCTTCCTTCAGGTCATACAGCTCATCGGTATCCCATATTCCGTGGTAGTGGATGTACTTATAATGGTCATTCCGTAGAGCGTGTACCGTGGGTGTTTGAGGAAAATTGCGTTCCCAGTAGTATTCATAAAGCAGCCCGGTGCGCCAGGGAATGCTCTTGCCTTCCAGTAGCGGAAAAAAACTTTTGCCGTCCATGTAATCCGGCGCTTTTAAGCCCGCTGCGTCCAGCAATGTAGGCGCGATATCAATATTGGCGACAACTTCGTCTACACGACTACCGGATTTTGCCAGCCCGGTGTGGTATACCAACAGCGGTACGCGCATGGATGCCTCATAGGCATTTCGTTTGTCAATCAGCCCATGCTCGCCAAACTGGAAACCATTGTCACCCATGTAGATCACCAGGGTATTGTCAAGCAATCCATCATTGCCAAGGTATTCCAGGACGCTGCCCACGGATTCGTCCACCGCCATGAGTGTCTCGGCATAGCGTTTATAGTAGGTGCCGATATCCAGGTTGCTATGATAAGGATACTCGATACCGTGCCACGAATTGCGTTGGTTGAATACCCACATCGGGGCGCCTTTGTGGTTGCCGGGCATCATGGTGGAAGGCTGAACAAACGTATGCCCGTCGCTTTGGCCCTGATGCCGCTCTGCCGGCAAAAAATTATCGTGCACCCCTTTGTGTGCCAGATAAACCATAAACGGCCGGTTTTTATCTCTCGATTTCAGCCAGTCTATCGCGTAGCCGGTAAGCTCATCGGTAATATACCCGCGCTGTTTCACCCGTTTGCCATCCACATTCAACCCGTGTTCATCAGGAAGGTAGTTACCCTGTCCTTTGAAGGAAACCCAATGGTCAAATCCCCGCTGCGGCTCATCCGAGTGCCCGCCCATATGCCACTTACCGATCATGGCTGTCTGATATCCCGTTTGCTGCAAGTATTGGGCGAAAAATACCAGTTGCTCCGGTACGGGATTATTGTTGTCTACCACCCGGTGCTTGTGGGTGTACAGCCCGGTGAGGATAGAAGCTCTCGATGGTGAACACAATGAGGTGGTAACAAACGCATTGGGCAGGTATACCCCCTCTCGTGCCATGCGGTCGAGGTGAGGAGTCTGGATAAATGTCTGCGAGTTCAGGAATCCCAATGCGTCATACCGGTGGTCGTCGGTGAGTATAAAGACAATGTTCATCGGTTTGCGGCCGGCAAGCTGTTCTAACCTGAGTGAACCGCCGGGCTGTCGTACCGTCGCTTCCTGCGCATAGATACTCAAGGGAAGGCTTCCGAGAAGAAACCCAATCTGCGCCGCTAAACAGCGAAAATGTGGTTTAATCATCTTCAGTTCCAATTGGGGTTTTGTTCGAGGTTAGGGTTTTCCTGGATCTGTACATGAGGAACAGGCCATAGGTAATCCCGGTCCTTATTGAATGCACGGGTTTCAATAACTTTCCCTTCATGGTTTACCGCAGGCTTATTGTTCACAACCTCTGCGGTCTTCCATCTGCGGATGTCCGAATAATAAGTTCCCTCAAAGGCCAGCTCGATCCGGCGTTCCCGCCGGATCACTTCCCGCATCGCTTCCTTCGTCAGGCCGGGTGTTACATCCGGCATATTTACACTGGCTCTTTTCCTCAATTGGTTGATGGCGCTGTATACGGATTCATCGGGACCGCCTGCTTCGTTCCTGGCCTCGGCATAGGTAAGCAATACCTCCGCGTAGCGGATGATGATCGGGTTGATCTCACTGCCATTCGCAGGCATTACCGGGGTGAACACGTTGTCTGTATGATAGGTATATTTTTTTAACCCGAAGCCGGTAGTGACCACGTTTGCGGCCGTAGTGTTTCGCCCGTTGAACGGATATCCTATACACACAATGGTCTGGAGAAGACGGGGGTCTCTGTTTTCGTAGGGGCGCTCAGGGTCATAAAGGGCAGACTCCGCGATAGGCTTTCCGTCAGTCATCAGGTAAGCATCTACCAGGCCCTTCAAAGGGGCGGGACGGTTGAGGTTATAAATGACCTGGTCATAATCATTGGTAAACCTGGGAGCGAGAAACTGCACGTCGAAAATCACCTCCCGGTTGTTTTCATTTTCCAGTAAAAAAAGCTCGCGATACTGGGGAAAAAGCGAGTATGCTCCCGATTCCATGACTTCCTTTGCCTTTTGTGCCGCAAGGCTCCATTGATCATTGTAGAGGGCTACACGCGCCGCCAGGGCAAGCGCAGCGCCCCTGGTAACACGCCCCAGGTCTGCCGCTCCGTATGTCTGGGGAAGCGCCGGTGCGGCATCTTCCAGGTCACGGAGGATCTGGGTTACTACTTCGTCTTTACTGTTACGCGGCAGGCCGGCATGTTTACCGGCATCGGGTGTTTCCAGAATAAGTGGCACGCCTCCATATACGTCCACCAGGATAAAATAATAGAATGCCCGTAAAAACTTTGCTTCACCGATCATCCGCGCTTTCAGCGCGTCGTCCATTGTTACGTTGTCTATTTTGTCCAAAAAAGTGTTGGTACGGCCTATGCCCCGGTAGGCGGCGCCCCACCGGGAGGTGATAAGGCCTGTGATGGGCGTATGGATACCACGTGCAATCGTGTTGGTACCGTTTGCAGCATTGTAGGCCATCCCGTTGGGGGTGATCATGTCGGTTTCAAAATGCCATGAGGCGCTCCCTCCATAGCCATCGTGGAGCACTTTATAACAACCGGTCAAGCCGGCATCTGCATGCTCCCGCGTCTGCCAGAAGGTGGCCTGGCTGTACTGGTCAGTGGGGTTGATATTAAGTTCGCTGTCGCAGCCCGTGAAAGTGGTCAGCAGGAACAGGCAGCAGTACAGAAAGCAGTAATTAATATGAATGGCTTTCATTTTCAGTAGTTTTTAGTGATCTGGAATTAAAACATCACATTGATGCCTGCAGTGTACATTTTTACCGTAGGATATTCGTAAAACGTTGAACCATTGATGTTTTTTTCGGGATCGAAATCTTTCATCTTGCTTAACGTCAGCAGGTTTTGTCCGTTTGCAAACAATTTCAACTGTTTTATCCCAAGCCTGCTGACCAGTGTTTGCGGGAGGCTATAGCTTAGCTGGATATTTTTCAGCCGGAGGTAGGACGCATCCCGGAGCCAGAAATCGGAGCTTCTGAAATTTTCGTCCCTGCTGCCCTCAAAAGTCGTCAGTATAGGCAGCCGTGCGTTGGGGTTCTCAGGAGTCCAGGCATCGGTCAGCCATTCTTTTGTCACCGGACCACCGAACCAGAAGGGCATGGCACCGATGAATTCTGCGTAGGTATTCACGTTTTGTACCCCCTGGAAGAAGGCGTTGAGGTGAAATCCCTTATAACCTGCTGCCAACGAGAGCTGGTAAGTATATTCCGGGATGACGCCCCCCGTAATGACCCTGTCATCTTCCGTGATGGCATTGTCGTTGTTTATATCGGCATATCTGAGGTATCCGGGCTTGGTGTTGCTGTTTTGAAAAGGGCTGTTTGCAATTTCATTTTCCGACTGGAAGATGCCGGCCGTCTGAAGCATATAATAAGAGTTGATGGGATATCCCTCTTTGATAATATAGCGGCCGTTGTAAATGACCTGTCCTTTCAGATCGACCACTTTATTTTGAATACGCGTCACGCTTCCGCCGACGTTATAGGTGAACGCTCCCGCATTTCCCCGGTAGTTAAGCCCGAGCTCAAAGCCTTTATTGTCGACCGTACCCACATTGCGGATGGGGCCCGCAAGATTACCTACCTGCGCCGGTAAATTGACCTCTCTGAGTATATCGTACGTGCGTTTTCTGAATGCATCGAAGACGACGTTTAGCCTATTACCAAACAGGTTGGCGTCCAGGCCGATATTGGTAATGGCGGTGGTTTCCCAGGTGATGGAAGGATCATTGTAGGCGTTGATCGCAGCGCCGGACGTAATAGTGCTTCCAAAGGGATAATCCAATCCGAGGGTCACCAGATCGACATACCTGAACAACCCGATGCGTTCATTTCCCAACCGTCCCCAGGAGGTACGTAGCTTCAGTTCGTCAATCCACGTTACATTTTCGAGCATCGCCTCTCTGTCGATCCGCCATCCGGCAGAAAAGGAAGGGAATAAACCCCACCGGTTGCCTTTGGCAAAGCGTGACGAGCCGTCATAACGGAAGTTGGCCTCAAAAAGATATTTCTCCCCGAAATTATAGCCCAACCTGCCGAAAACAGAATTCAATGTCGAACGAGTGGAGGTTCCGGCGACAGCCGGATTGGTTGAGCCGGCATTAAGCTCATGCAGATTATTGTCCAGATAACCTTCGCGCTGGGCCCAAAAAAAGCGATCGGAGAATTTTTCATAGCTTGTGCCGGCCAATAGGGAAAGGTTGTGCCGGCCGTCAAAGGACCGGGACCAGGAGAGGGTATTGAACAGCGTGGAGTTGAGCACCGCATTGAACCGGTTTCGCATCCCGCGGTTGGCCATATCCGTATCGTAAGGCACCAGTTCGGCCGCATTGGTCTTTACCTGGTAAGTGAATATCTGGGGAATAAACCTGTCGACGGTCACATCAGACTTGTTGACACCGTAAGTGATCCGGTATTTGATGTCAAACGGTAAGTCATATTCCGCGAAGAGATTAATTAAAAACTGTTGCTGTAGTGTGTTGTTCATCCCTTCGGTGGCCAGGGCGATGGGGTGGCGGTAAATATTGTGGCCAGGTGTGCGTATAAACGTATTCGCATAGCGGCCATCGGGCAGGAAAAGCGGATGGTATGCCTGGGCGCGCAATGTCATCTCCATCAATTTGGAAGCGCCGCCAGCCGGCTCATCGATCCTGCGGTAGGTGCCGTTGATGCTGCTACCCACTTTCAGCCTGTTGCTTACCTGGGCCGTTGTATTGAAATCGATGGCGACACGGTCTGAACCGGTACCCATCAGCACGCCTTTCTGATCAAGATAATCCAGCGAAAGGGAATAGGTAAGCCGTTCGGCGCCGCCGGAAAACCGCAGGTTGTGATTTTGGATAGTTCCACTCTTAAACATGATGTCAAACCAATCGTTATTGGGATAGGTGTAAGGATCGGTCAGCATGCCCTGCCTGTATTCATCGATCATTGCAGGAGCGTAGTCTATTACCTGCTTCCCTTCATTCAATTGGGCCTGGTTTCGTAGCTGCATGTATGAAACCGGGTCTTTGACCACATCAGGAAGATAATTTACCTGCTGAGCGCCGATATAGTAGTTATAGTCTACCTGAAACTGGCTCTTACTGCCTGATTTCGTAGTGACCAGGATGACGCCGTTTGCTGCGCGCGAGCCGTAAATAGCGGCTGAGGCGGCGTCCTTTAGTACAGAAATACTCTCGATATCATTGGGGTTGACGTTTTGAAGGGGGTATTCGATGCCGTTGACCAGTACCAAAGGCTCATTGTTGTTCAACGTTCCCTGTCCCCTGATACGGATGGTCGGTACATCCCGGCCCGGCTGCCCGCCGGCCTGGTTGACATACACACCTTCTACCCCCTGCAGCATCTGGGCGGCATTGGTCAGCGGTGCATTTTCGATCCGGTCCAGGTTCACCGTGGAAATCGCACCTGTAACATTGACTTTTTTCTGTGTACCATAGCCTACTACTACCACTTCTTCCAAACTTTTCTCATCTTCCTTCAGAGAAATCATCATAGAGGTTTTACTCCCCACCGTCACTTCCTGACTCACATACCCTACGAAAGAAAATACCAGTACTGCCTGCTCATCCGGTACAGTCAGGCTGAAACGCCCATCCGAATCGCTGATTGTCCCCAGTTGCGTACCTTTAAGAAGCACATTCACGCCCGGCAGGCCCTCCCCGGATACAGCTTCAGTTACCCTCCCGGTAATGGAACGATCCGGAACAGCCTCCGGGTCTGGAATTTTTGCTTTGTTGGCCGGAGGTAGAATAGATCCTTCAGCACCGGTGCCGCCCGCACCAGGAGATTCCATCCGGTGAGATTGGTGCTTTCGCAAGGGACCCTTTTCCCGGATTACAAACGTCCGGGCGTCAATTTCCACGCAGAGCAATTGCAATGGCGCTAACAGCTGATTCAGCTGTTCGGTCATTCCCTCATTGAAGTACGCCAGTGGACGCGCAGAAACCATGGCGGAACGAACCACGGCAGCCCGGTAGTTGAACCGAACCGCAAAATTTGATTCCAGCTGGTCAAGCAGCGATTTTAAGCTTACTTGATTGGGTTCGGTCGTAACGTTTGCAGGCGGCGATTGCAGTTGCACCGAGGCAAGCGTCTGAGCGGAAGCCGGGATCCCCGTAGCCAACAGTAGTACCAGATTCAGGCACAAAAAGTAAAGAGGTCTAGGCATTTTGGTGTTTTTGATTGGGTTTCTAAAAAAAATTGACACATACGGTCAGAGTAAAGCACTTGCTTTTGAATTGACACGCTAAAAGAGGGTATTTGCCGTACTCGCGCTATGGATTCGATAGGAAGTAGATCCGGTCCTGATAAGGCACCGCTTCAAGGCCAAAGGTTTCAGAAAGGATATTCAGTGCTTTCCGGGTATCACTGAGGGGCAGCTCGCCGGTAAACTGCTGTTCCTTAAACTCCTCGCCTTCCATTACCAGTTCTATGCCGTAAACCTCCTGAAATCGTTGCTTCAGTTCGGCTATCGGGGCGTTTTCAAACACCAAAAGGTGTGAGCGCCAGGCGGTCAGAGGTCGCTGCTGCTCCGTGTCAGCTTTCTCCACCCTATAAGTCTTATCCCCCTTTTTATAAGAAGCTACCTGGCCAGGCTTCATCAAAAACATCTTCCCGGCTACCGGGTCGGTCAATGCGATCCGACCTTCCTCGAGAAGTACGCGGGTTTGCCGGGATCGGTTATAAATCGTAAAACGGGTTCCGAGTACGGCCACCTCGGCGCGTTCTGTATGGACCGTAAATTTACGTTTGCTACCGGTCTGGTCGTCCAGCTGCTTTTGAACTGCGAAGAAACCTTCGCCCGTAAGCCAAACCTCCCGGCTTGATCGCCATTTGAACCGGGACGGGATCCGCAATTGACTGTTGGCGTTGAGCTTAATTTCCGAGCCATCATAGAGCGTCAGCGTCCTGAGCTCCGCATTGCCGGTGTGAATCAGCTTCTCCCGGAAAAAATAGTCGTATGTCGCCAGACCTGTCAATAGAGGGAGCAACACGGCGGCAGCATACGCCCAGGAAAGCCGGAACCGGAGCGGCCGGCGGGCAACGGGAGAATCGACCGGCTCAACCGGTAAATTGCCCAGTGTTTTCTGATATAATTCGTCCACGTAGGTTTGCGAAAACGAGATCCAGGTGGACTCCAGCCCCTGTGCAAGCAAGCGGGCCTGCTCAAACGGTTGACGCAGGTGAGAATGGTTTTTCAACAAGCCCTGCCAATAAGCGGTCATTTCAGGCGTCGGACCGGCTATCCAGGCACGAAATGACGGGTCTGCTAAAAAAGCCTCTGCGTCGTAGGAGATATAGTCACTGTACGGTTTCATACCATGTGGTTTTCAACTATACAGTGAAGCCGGGGAGCGATTTTGTAGTATAAAATTTTGAAAAAATTTTCTTAAGAAAAGAATAAAAGGGGCAGCAGTAGAGACAATGAACTGTCTTTCAACTCATTACGCAATATTTTC
This sequence comes from Spirosomataceae bacterium, assembly GCA_037191015.1. Classification (GTDB taxonomy): domain Bacteria; phylum Bacteroidota; class Bacteroidia; order Cytophagales; family Spirosomataceae; genus Ravibacter. The sequence continues at coordinate 264,994 of JBBCKD010000010.1, read as the reverse complement.
AGACCGCTATAAACCTGCGAACGGGCGGTCTGGTAGTTAATGCCCATCAGTTCACAAATCTGGTCGTAGGTCAGTTCATTGAAATAACGCAGGTAGATGATTTCACGCTGTCGCGGTGATAACAAGCTCATCGCCGTCTTGATCTGACGCCGGCGCTCCAGGTCAATTTCAAGCTCGATCAATTGTTGTTCTGCGGACGGTTCAAGGTTGAAATCGGGCAGGATAAGTGTGTCGCTGTTGTCATCCCACCCCGCAATAAACGGCTGCTCGCGCCGGTACTGGGCTCTCAACTTGTTTCTGACTGCTTTCAACAAATAAAAGCGCATCGACGTGGGCTGTGCAATGCTTTGCCGGTATATCCAAAGCTCAGTAAAAACATCCTGGATACAGTCTTCAACAGACGATATTGATCCGCAAAGTCTCAGGCCATAGTTGAGAAGATGCCGGACATGCTCGTTGTGCAGTTGCTGAAATGCCTCGCTATCACCGGCCTGTACCTGTTGCCAAATTAAATCTTTCATGCGTCGGGATGCGCAAGCTTTTTAGCCAATTTTTTCTTGCAAAGAAACAAAATTTGGACAAAGGAGAAAATTTCATCCCCGTCTTACACCAACCCGTACTTCGCCGCCAGCTTGATCAAACCGGCGGTGTTATTCACATTGAACTTCGTAAGCAGGTTTTTGCGATGGCTGTCGACAGTATAGGTACTGATAAATAACTTTTCGGCAATTTGCGGATTGGTAAGGCCTTCGGCTATCAGTGACAGTACATCTTTCTCCCGGCTGGTGAGCACCGGAGATTTGCTGATTTCGCTCTGTTCCTTTTCGTTCAGGGCAAGGTTTAAGCTCATGTACAGCTTGTTGGCGTTTACCGTCAGGATGGCTTCCTCAATCTCTTCCCGGGAAGCGCTTTTGAGCAGGTAGCCTGATGCACCCTGCTGTATCATCTGCGAGATCAGGCTCCGTTCGTTAAAAGTGCTCATGGCGATAACCCGGATGGCTGGATATTCTTTCCTGATCCTGGCGGTAAGCTCTATGCCGCTGATCTCCGGCATGCTGATGTCGGTGATCACGATGTCGGGATTTTGTGATCGGATCAGTTCTATGGCTTCGTAAGCATTCCGGGCAAGACCTGTTACGGACAAAAAGTCTATCTGGGCAAGCATGGCCTGCATCCCTTCCAGCACCATCGGATGATCGTCTACTACCAGTACCCGTATTTTATCCATGATCTTCTATTGTGCATTCCACGTATACTGAAGTACCGTTGCCGGGCCGGGACTTGATATCTATGCGGCCTTGCAGGTAATCGACCCTCGAGCGTATGTTTTGCAGGCCTGCGGTATTCATTTCCTGCCACGCGGTTGCGTCGAAGCCTTTGCCGTTGTCCTCCACCGTGATATTCAGCGACTGGTTTTGCCTCATTACCTGTACCAGTATACCGGATGCTTCAGCGTGTTTTACCGCGTTATTGATCAGCTCCTGCACAATGCGGTAAACGGTTACTTCGGTGGTAGCCTCCATCCGCAGCTCCAGGCCATAAAACTCTGTGTTTACAGTCAGGGAACGCGATGCGCTGATCCCGTCGCAATAGTCCTGCAGGGCCTGTTTCAGGCCGAGCCTTATCAACGCCTCCGGCATCATGTTGTGCGCTACCCTGCGCATTTCGGAAATGGATTCATCCAGTTTGTTCAGTGCGCTATTGAACAGGGCACCGTTTTCTTCTGTCAATATAAGGTTTCCTTTCATGGCTCCCAATTGTAGTTTTACACCGCTTAACATTCCGCCAAGGCCGTCGTGCAGATCTTTGGCCAAACGATTGCGCTCATCTTCCTGACCTTTCAGCAAAGACTGCGTGGCCAGCAGTTGCTTTTCGGTTTCCAGGTCTGCGATACGCTGTTGCTGCAGCCTCCGGCGGTGGGTATAATTGCGATAGCCCAATACCAATATGATTGCGAGGGCAATGGCGCTGCCTGCTAAAATAGCGTTGAGCAGGTTTTTCCGGCTGATCTGGGATTGCTGCAAAGCGATAGTGTCTTCTTTATTACGCAACTGAAACCTTGCTTCCAACGTTTGCACCATTTCTTCGTTGGTTTTCTTATCCAGCGAGTCTTTTAGCGACACATATTCTTTGAGTAAAGTATAGGCGTGGGATATATTGCCACTATTCGCTTCGGCTGCGGACAAAGCCAAAAGGGTTGTTATTTTTGTATGTAACAAGTCATTGTCGTTTTGGATTTGCAAAGCACGATCGAGGTATTCGATAGCTTTGGAATTGTTTTTCCGGGACAAATACAGGTTACCCAAAGAATATAGCACTTCACCTTCTTCGTAAGGTCTTTTAATGGTTTGAAACAAACGAAGAGCCTCTTCCAGGCATGCAACGGTACTATCATCAAAATTGTTCTTACTTGCGTAATAATCGCTCATGATGTGCAATAAAGTTGCTTTGCTGTACATATCATCGATCTTATCAGCCAATGCCAATGCAGGTTTGGTGTAAGGAGGCAGGCTATCGTAAAGCCTGTACATGGCAAAATAATTTGCCATCGCAACCATGTTGTTCAGTATCAGCGCCGTATCGTTTGTTTTATTGGCTTCGGCAAGCGCAAGGCGGGCGTACTGTTCTGTTTTTGCCGTATCATTGAGGAACGAGTACAGTGAAGTGAGGTTATATAAGGTGTATGCTTTTCGAAAACGGTTACCTGTTTCATCACTAATACGTATTACCTGATGATACATCATTACTGCAGAATCGTATAGCTGTTGCTGTTGGTATATCACTCCATAGGTATTGTACAGGTTGGCCAACTGTTTTTTCGCCAAGACAGAATTATCGCCCTCCAGATATTCCTTTGCCTTCCTGATCGAAAGTTTGGCGCTGTCCAGTTGTATTTCGTTGGTCTGTCGTGAAGCCAGGTGTCCGTAGTAAGACGCGATGCCAAAGCGATAATGAATAGCTTTGGATATCTTTAAAACCTCATTTATTATCGAATCGCTTTTTGCCAGGTTGGTCTGCTTTAGTTCCATAGCCAGCATGATCATGCGATTTACCTTTGCCGTATCGGGCAGCTTGTCAAAAGCCTGAGCATAAGCGCCCGACACCCAAAAAAGGAATAAAAGCAAGACCCTGTATTTCATCATCCTACAAATTACGACTCCCCGGAATTGAAAATCCATCCCCTGTTCAGGGGATTTTTTCCGTACCCGGAATTCCACTTTTCCGGGGATTGCAGGAAGCGGGAAACCATTTCAATTTTACGATAAAAATAACGGCTTTCGCTTTCCACATTCCGTTATGAAAAACTTTATTTTAAAACGAAATATCATGAGCGCTTCAAAATATCTTTTACATTATACGTCCCTGATAATATTCCTGATCGCTATCGTTTTTTCGTGCACAAAAGACGACCCGGCCCCCCTCGGAAAGGAAATCGATTTTTCGAAGCTCACTCCTGCTGTTACCGCCAAAGGTACCCCCACAGGCGGCGTCTATACGCAACAGGTAGGTGCAGGCGGAGGCCGCGTGCAGTCGCCCGACGGACAGATCACTATTGATATTCCCGCCGGTGCGCTCAGCGCCAATACCTCCATCGGTATCCAGCCGATCACCAACCAGGCGCCGCTGGGCGTCGGCAGCGGCTATCGCCTCACCCCTGAAGGAACCGTGTTTGCCAAACCGGTCAGAATCACGATGAAATACGGCAATGACGTACCGGCTCCGTTTGCATGGATCGTTACGCAGCAAAGCAACGGTACCTGGCTGGGCGACCGTAACTCGGAGCCCGATGAGGCCACCAAAACGGTTTCGGTACAGACCACCCATTTCAGCGACTGGGGCGTCGGCAGGCTGGTTGACCTGCAGCTGGCCCCGCAGCGCGCTTCCGTAAAGGTTAAAGAAACCCTGAAATTAGGCATAACCGGTTTTTATTCGCCCGGCGACGACGACCTGATGCCCCTCGTGCCTATACATAGACCGGATGATGAGGAGCTGGCGGCTCTCCCTGATTTATCCGCCGTAGGCCAAACGCTGGTAAAGCTGAATAAGTACAGCCACCTGACCTTTCAGGAATGGCGGCTGGATGAGCAGAAAGCGCCTGCATCCGGTAGCAAAGGAAAGCTGGAAGCGGCAGGCTCCGTAGCGGCCTATACCGCACCGGACCAGGTGCCCGCACCGGATGAGGTTTCGGTATCCGTATATGTACAGGCAAAAGACAAAAACGGCGCAACTAGTGCTATGAGCATCATTACGCCCATCCGCATCGTAAAGGATGAGTATTTTCTGACCCTTTACCTGGATGGGAAAAAGATCGAGTACATACAATCTCAGAAAGCGATCGAACAGGGGTTGGGTTGGGCATCTATCCAGGTGCGAGACAACGAATTGCATCTTAACGGCCGGTATGATACCCAACCCGAATATACGAGCATCATCGGGCTGCATATTAACGACAAGATTGAGGAGGGAAAGAAGGTGTACCAGCGTGACAAGACCCGTACCCCTTACACTACGCTGACATTTACCCCTGTCGATCGCGCGCAGCCCATTTATGTAAATGAATCGGCCAAGGTAACCAACGACCCCAATGCCGGCTGCTTTCAGAGCGCGATCCCCATCCCGGTGGAGCTGACCCTTCGCAAAACCACGAGGGACAAATACACTTACTACGAAGGCAGCTTCTCCGCCAAGGTCTATTATGTTTCTTCCACGGAATGCCTGCAGCCCGAAGAGCATACGTTGACCGGGGTATTTAATCTGAAGAATAATTAGGGGGGGGTGGGGGTTTACGCTAATAAGGTTCAGACACACAAAAATGATCATGAGTCATAGAAAGACTTTCTATAACTCATGATTTATCATAATATCGTACATCCTGAAGCGCAGGACATCAAAAATAAAGAACAATTTGAGTCGTTAAGGAAAACCTTCGACTGGCTGGGTAGCGAAAAACTACCGTTTGAGCAGGAGCCGCCCTACCGCTACACCGGTGAGCCAATCACATGGACAAAGAATGGCCTGAAGATGACCTTTAAAAAGAGGCCCAAGCTGACGACCGGAGGTTATATGGAGACCTATGCGCTAACTATCAGGCTAGCGGAAGACTAAGGAACAAGCTTTTTATCCTTGGGACAAATAGAGGACTCACTGCTAAGAGAACCTGGTCAATCCAGCTCAAACTCAATTATTTCCCCTGGTAACCTATCCTGTAACTTGTGATTTGAAAAGCAGAAAGATTGCTTTTTACCAGGTAGTTAGGTAATAATTTTGATCCCAGCGGGACCATGAGAGGTGTGCAAAAGCCACTTTTTTACTTGTATCGTTCTGAAAATCAGGAAAGAAGAAATTTACTCTCTTTTTTGATTCATTTCGCTTCTTCTTAATCGGTGGTGAATCTACCCATGGGTTTCAACGAGCCCAATTCCCGCAAACACGCTTATCTACCTCCTAGACACCTCTCTACCCTAAAAAAGCCGGAACTTCCGATGAAAATTCATCAAAGTTCCGGCTTGTACCGGTGGTGAAAGGGCTTTCAAAGCGGTTTTAAACTCATCTGCCGGCCCACCCGGGACCGAACCGGTGACGACCGGACCGCAGCCACCTGCTGATGATGACCGGGTAGCGCTCCACTCAGCTATTTTACTTGTCCAGGTACGCTCCCTAAAGCCTGTTAATTTTCAATAAGCTTATTTTCGCCCTCCTTCTTTAGCTTTGGAGCTTTTTCTTTGATACACCGGGAAAGAAGATAGCGAAAATTACCAGCACAACCAACGACCCGATAGCCGGGTAAATCCATATACCCTGCCAATCATGCGCTATACTGCCTATCGGTTGTTCTAGAGTATGATAAGCCTGGGAAAGTCCTGCTAAATGAGTGCCTACAAATGAACCCACACCCCAAAGAATAAAGGCGATAAGTCCCTGCGCTGCTCCCCGTATGGTTTCATTCGCCTCCTCGTCTACATAAAGTTGTCCTGCAATAAACAGGAAATCATAGCAGACCCCGTGCAGCAGAATGGCTGTGAAAACAAAAACGGTTTGGAAAGAGACCGAATCCACGCTTCCTGCCAAAAGAAAATACCGGATCGCCCAAAACAGGATACCTAGAAATATCGTCTTCTTATAGCCCAGGCGTCTCAGTATGAACGGTAGTAAAATCAGGCATATAACATCCGAAACCTGGGCCAGGGACATTTTTGCAGCCGAATAAGTCCACTGTAGCTCGGTAACATATAAATTCATGTTTACAAAGTAGAAATACAGCGGAATACAGATCAGGAACATGCACAAAATAAAAATAGCGAACGACGGTCTCTTCATAAGAGCAAGCGCGTCGAGACCGAGGATATTGCCCAGGCTAACGTCCTTGCCGGTCTTCTTTGGAGGTGTATGCGGTAAAGTAAGGGAGAAAAGGCCGAATAAAACCGAAACGGCTCCGGCCAGGTAAAATTGCACCGCCGATTGCTCACCTTTGAAAAGAATGCTAAGTGTTAGCCCCCCGGCGATCCATCCCACAGAGGACAGCGCTTTGACACGCGGGAAATCACGCTTTTGGTCTGTAAGGTGGTGTAATGAAAGAGAATTCCCCAGCGCCAATGTGGGTAAAAAAGTAGTACAGTACACAATTAACGTGGGATAAAACGATCCGAACGTTGTCATGTTCGGAAGAAGACATAACAATACGCCGCCCAGGATCCCGAGAAGGGCGAGAATTTTTTCGGATGCGAAGTACCGGTCCGCGAGCAGGCCTACAAAGAACGGTGAGATCATGGCACCAATAGCGAAAGCTCCATAGGACAGGCCAATTTGTGAGCCATCGAACGCTAGTGTCTTGCTGAGGTACGTCCCCATACTTACATACCATGAACCCCATATGAAATACTGGAGAAACATAAAGGCAGCAAGTTTGATTCTGATTTGGTTTTGGGTTTGGGCTTGGATCATAACTATCTTATATATTAGTTTTTAACTATCATATAAAAGAAAAAAGACATGCCCGGATACTCCCTGTTCTCAACTCAGAGACGCCGAAAACGCTAATTTTAGACTTTTGAAAACCAGGGAATGCCTCAAAACAAACTTAGCTTTGTCCCGGTTGGTCGTAGTCTCCAGACTACGACCAACTCAAGTATCCTCCTGCGTATTCCGTCGTCGTACACAAAAACTGGGACTGGTGCCAGACGTATTGCCTGAGCCGTCTGTTATTTTGGTGATTCCAAGTTGGGCGTAGTCTGAGACTACGCCTGAGTGTCAACGGTCACCAGACCAGATCAGCTTAAAGCAGTCTATTTAAAATCGGTCAGCAGACCTATGACGCCTGCACGTAGTCTGGAGACTACGTGCAACTCGACTACGTGCAACTCGGAAAGCTCAACACCTCCAAATGGGCAAAAATTACCGAAGTATCCCAAGTTGGGCGTAGTCTCCAGACTACGCCTGAATGTCAACGGCCTCCAGACCAGATCAGCTTAAAGCGGTCTATTTAAAATCGGTCTGCAGACCTATGACGCCTGCACGTAGTCTGGAGACTACGTGCAACTCGACTACGTGCAACTCGGAAAGCTCAACACCTCCAAATGGGCAAAAATTACCGAAGTATCGCACGATACTGCTTTAAGGGATATACAGAGCCTCCTAGAGCAAGGGATACTGGTTAAAGAAGACGGGGCGGAAGAAGCACGAGCTATCGGCTGGCAGAACTGTAAACAGCAGCGGCTAATCATTGTAATACCTGCTACTGCAATTACGAAATCCAAGTGAGACGCTTCGGTTTTTTTAGTTAGATTTATAAACGATTTGTGTAAACGCCAGAAAGCTATGAAGATCCTGAAAAACACGCCACTGTTTGGTTTTATGTTACTGGTTGCTTTATCCTGTAAAAAAGACTACGATGAAATTCCGGTTAAGCAGGAAAACGGAGAAGTGTGGCTGAGCGGCGGTTTGTACTATTGTGCTCAACAAATCCGGCTTGACAATGGTGACACGCTGGTCGTATCCCTGGAAGATGTAATTTCATTACGCTCCGGGGACAAGATAAATATAAAATTCAGAGAAATCGGAAAGAATAAAAACTGCCCGCAATATATTGACTGTGAGGTAATTGAAATTTCAAAATCAGAATAGTGAGTAGGATTGTCTGGCCGACGCTGGAGAGAAAATCCGGATGGGAAGCCGGTATACGCTTCAAACGCAAAAATTTAGTAACTTTCCAGGCCTGGTTGAAATATTCCCTGGTCAGCTATGAAGCATTTGGAAGCAATTACATCTCAAGTTATTCTTCCCGAAAAAGGGCTGGATCATTTTGTGAACCACTTCTGGGCTAGCAGATGGAACACGGGTATTCAGGGAAGCATCAGCTACCACTCCCCAGCCAGTACCAACACCGAACTCGTTTTCGCTTTTAAACCGGAGAAAGAATCCGTATTTTCTGTCTTACAAGGTCATACGGCAAATTACAGCTGCATAGAAACGGGCGGGCTTTCCGAAATGTTCGGTGTATCGTTATACTCGTATGCCCTACCCTATTTTTTTAAAGCTTCGGCAGGCGAACTGGTTAACCAGTTAGTAGAGCTTCGAGATATAATACATTCGGATACTGATGTAATTACCCATCGTTTAGCTAATGCCAACAGCTTCGGTAAAAGAGTAGAAATAATGTCTCAATACCTTAAAAGTAAGCTTGATCCAACCCGGAAAACAGACATTTCTATCATAAATGCCATAAAAAAAATAAGAAAGCTTAATGGACAAGTAAATATCGGAGACCTGGCAAAAGAGAGCTTTCTGTCTCAAAAGCAATTTGAAAGAAGATTCAAAAATTTCTCAGGGTTTAATCCTAAGCTATACTCCCGCATATTTCGTTTTGAAAGCTCTTTACCGCTTTATTACGATGATACCAATTTCGCAAATAAGGCTCTCGACCTCGGATACTACGACCAGGCCCATTTCATCAACGATTTCAAGCAATTTTCCAGCTTTAGTCCAACTAACTACGTCCCGATTTCATAGTAGACATAAAATGTCTGTTTTTTCCAATTTCCCCTTGACTCATCAGGTTAATTTTGCCTTCCATAGTCAAACAGGCAAGCATAATGATAGCAGAAGAAAATCAGGAAAAAGTTATTCCCATTATGGGATGCCCGGACATTCGGGCGCAGGTTGAATTTTACAAGGCGCTGGGATTTGATGTATTAGCCACGTACACTTCCCCCAATCCCTATGCCTCGCTAAAGTGGAGAGATATCGAATTGCATTTCTGGGGCAGCCGGAAATTTATTCCGTCAGAAAACCCGACGATGTGTTTTATCCGGATACGGGACGTTGACGAAGTAAATCAGGCATTCACTAGTGGGTTGAAGAATTATTACGGTAAAATCCCAAGAACCGGATTCCCGAAGATTACGAAGGTCCGGAACCTGGTTGACGACCGTCGTTTTACCTTAACTGATACAGGGGGAAATACGCTTTTCATTGGTACTCCTGCTATAGAAGAGGATAGATTTTTCAGGAAGCTGGACGACCCCGAATATGCAAAGCTATTTACAGTCCTGTACGATGTCTTGTATTCGAAAGAAGCACCGGAGCTCGCCGAAAACATGCTTCCGAAGTATTCCGCAATCGGCGACAGCTTGCAGGGTCTTGATAAGGCCAAATACCTGTTGGTGCTGGCGGACATACAAAAGCATTTGGGAAAGCAGGTCGAGGACGCTGAATTATATCAGCTGATCAGCAATAGCGAAAATACCGGGGACTGGAACCGTATCAGGAGAAAGTACAATGAGATATTGGAACAAGAGGAGTGAATTACATGAAAATGACACCGTTACCGGAAAATTTATCTGTAAAAAATGAACAGGATCAGTTTCCATGACACGCATGTATATCCTGGGTGCCTGGCAATATTTTATTTCAGGATTACCCCGGCCGGCACAACCCTGTCAGCCTTAGCGGAATTCAGCGATGGATCGACGGCTGCCGCGGAGGTCGGGCAAGTTAGCCCCGAAGAGGTATTCGTTCGTATTGATGGCTACATAACTACGCGCGGCAGCAACATCCCGGAAAAGACCTGGCGTCTCAGGTACGACAATGACCAGGATTTCTGGAAAGTTGTCGCGAAAATGTAGCCCGAACACAGCGTACCATACTTCCCGGAAATCGGGCAGGGTTACCTTTCCCTTAGCTATAAGCGGATATTTTTCCCGGCGTCAGGTCATTCCTTGAAGATAGTGAAGGAATAGGGCCGGCTTTTATCGTAGCAATACTATCAGAGATTATGTTACAACTTCCTTTAATCGGGCTACATATCTCACGGATTTTACCCGGAACTTTGCTATACTAAAAAAAGGCGCTATGAGTATCATAAAAATCTTAATTATCGTAACCAATGTCGACGCGTATGCCGGCAGCAGGCGGGAAACAGGTTTGTGGCTGAGTGAATTGACGCATCTCTATCATGCAGCACAGGCCGAAGGCTATGAAATAACCATTGCAAGCCCTGCTGGCGGCCATGTGCCTGTCGATCCCGAGAGCTTAAGGCCTTTGACCCTCGACAAAATTTCGAAGGAATACTGGCAGGATGCTTCCTTTAAAGCATTGCTCGAAAACAGCAAACGTTTGTCCGATCTTTCCAAAGAGAGATTTGATCTGGTGTACCTGGCCGGTGGACATGGCACGATGTACGATTTCCCGGATGATGCCGCCATGCAGGCCATTATCCGGAGTCAGTATGAAGACGGGAAAATGGTTGCGGCGATTTGTCATGGTGTAGGCGGACTGCTGAATGTGAGACTATCCAACGGCGAATACCTGATCAAGAACAAAACGATCACCGGTTTTAGCTGGTTTGAAGAGAGCCTTGCCAACAGGAAAAAGGAAGTACCCTTCAACCTCGAAGCAGGACTAAAGGAAAGAGGCGCCGATTATAAAAAGGCCTTCATCCCGATGACGTCGAAAGTGGTGGTGGACGGCAATCTGATCACCGGGCAAAACCCGTTCAGCTCCAAAGAAACGGCGAAAGTGGTGATGCGGGAGCTGAAAAAGCAAAAAAGCAATCCATAGTATGCAAACGATATTGGGAGCCAACGGGCAGATTGGCGGGGAACTTGCCAGAGAGCTGAAGCGGAGCTTTACTTCCGACATCCGGGTCGTCAGCAGGAAAGCGAAGAAAATAAACGACACGGATACGGTATTCTCCGCCGATCTATCCATCAGGGAAAAAGCAATCGAAGCCGTGGAAGGCAGTGAGATCGCCTATTTCACATTAGGGCTTCCGATGAACTCGGCATTATGGGAAACGCAATTCCCCCTGATTACAAGGAACGTGATCGAGGCCTGCAAGATCAACGGAACCAAACTGGTTTTTTTTGACAATACCTATATGTATCCGCAGGACGACCGGGTGCTCACAGAACAAACGCCCTTCGCTCCTGTAGGAAGAAAATGACGGGTAAGGAAAGAAATGGCTGAAATGGTGCTGAAGGAAATGCAGTCGGGAGCATTGGAAGCGGTGATTTGCCGGGCTCCTGAATTTTATGGTCCGGGCAAAACACAGAGCATTACCAACAACCTGATTTTTGACAGGATCAAAGAAGGGAAGAAATTGAGAGTCCCCTTAAGCGCCGCTAAAAAACGAAGCCTGATCTGGACGCCTGATGCCAGCCGGGCCACAGCACTGATCGGGAATACACCGGAAGCGTTTGGTCAGATTTGGCATTTGCCGGTTGATGAAAGCCGCCCCACATACAGCGAATTTATTGCCCTGGCTGCTGAAGTTTACAGCAGGAAATTACCATACGCCGTGATACCCGGGCTGGCGTTTAAATTTGGTTCACTGTTCAATAAACAATTGAAAGAACTGCAGGAACTGCTACCGAGGTATGAACACCATAATGTGTTTGACGATACAAAATTCAGACAACGTTTCCAGGGTTTCCAGGTAACGACTTACAGGCAGGGAATGGAGCTGATCAGGGAAGAACAGCTTTCAGTACGGGAATAAAAATAGTAATTTAGCAATGTACAAACCGGGAAATCAACCTATGCGGACTCCGTCGAAAGTGTCGTCTATCAGTGCATTGCATCAGTTTCTGGGGTTGAACAAACCTTCCAATCCGCTTATCAGCGTGTTTAATTTTGACCAGGTAAAGCTGGAACCGGAAACGATACTGAGCGCCGTCACCACGGATTTTTATGTGGTTGCCCTGAAGAAGGACTGCGCCGGCGGTAAATGCAGATACGGGCAGCAGTATTATGATTTTGAGGAAGGGATCATATACTTTATCGCTCCGCACCAGGTTTTGCAGTTTGAAGATGTCCTGCTCAACGGCGTGAAAGGTTTTGTTCTCGTGGTGCATCCCGATTTTTTGCAAGGGTATTCCCTGGCATCACAAATCAAAGACTACGGCTATTTTTCCTATGCCAGCAATGAAGCGCTTCACCTTTCGGAAAAGGAAGAAAAATCGATCACGGACATTATAGAGAATGTCAGCCGGGAGATCGACGCCAACATGGACGCTTTCACGCAGGACTTGCTGATTTCGAATATAGAATTGCTGTTGAAATATTGCGACCGGTATTACAATCGTCAGTTCCTCACAAGGAAGAAGGCCAATACCGATTTACTGACCAGGTTAGAAGCCTTATTGGACGATTATTTCAAACACGAAAAATTGGCTGAAGAAGGTATTCCCACCGTTCAGTATGTGGCGGGCGAGCTTCATTTAAGCCCCAATTACCTGAGTGATATGCTTCGGATACAAACAGGACAGACCACGCAGCAGCACATTCAGAACAGGGTGATAGAAAAAGCAAAAGAATTGCTCTCTACTACAGAAATGTCTGTTTCCGAAATTGCGTATCATTTAGGATTTGAACATTCACAGTCCTTTCACAGGCTGTTCAGGAACCGTACATCCCTTTCGCCGTTGGAGTTCAGGCAATCTTTTAACTGACTGTTTACTCCATCTGACCAGTAACCGGCATGCTATCTCCCGCCAATGCGGGCAGCAGATACATCTTGATAAACTTCTGTCCGCTCAGAACTCCTGGCTATTTTCCCGGAATAATGCTTCGAAAGAAAATAGTATAGAACCAATTCGTATATACGCGGCTTAACCGGGAATATGCGATTGATCGTCATGTGAACCAACGATACCAGCAAGGTCTGCATGTCGTTTTTTCCTGTACAACCTGTTCTCAGCTCCGAGAGACAGCCTTCGAGGGAAGTTTTAAAGGTAAGGCTGATCCCGTCTTCCAGCGACTCGCTGATCAGTGCCCTGAACTGCCTGTACCTGCTGCCCAACTGCTTGCGGAGCAGCGTATCGCCGCGGAACTCCCTGAAAAACGACTCCTTCAACTGCTCCGTGAACCGGGCACAATCTGTCTCTGACAAGCCGGCGGCAATCAGCAGGTAATGGATCCGGGCGGCTGCATACAGGATCAGTTCCTGTTCGTCCGGCAATTCTTCGCAGTGATCAAAAAAATGAAGGGTAGCCAGGCTGTCAAAATGAAAGAAAGTTTCGCAGCATTCGATACGGGCAGCGCCATAGCGCTCCAGTTCGCGCTGGTAAGTATCAATCTGGATCCTGCTGACCAGACCCTCGCCGGGCAGCGGCTGCATCAGCTCTTTTACCGTCGATATGATATAATGGTGGAAGCCCGACGATGGATCGCCCTGGAAACGCAACCGCAGGTGAAATTCAGGGTCGCTGAAATTGATAAAAAAGAATTTCTTTATAATGCCGTCTTCCAGCATTTTCCGGATAGCCGGGTACAATCGCCCTGTCAGTATCGTATTGGCCGACTTTACGCCGCAGTAGATTTTAAGATACAGCCATTCGCTTCCTATCGGAAATCTCCGGGGAACCAGGCTGATCTGCGCCTGTGAAAATCCTGCTAGCGGAGAAGCCTTTTCATTCCGTAGCGGAATCACGAGCTCATGGGCATAATGCATACCCTCTTTTTGCAGCCAGCATCGCCCGGAAGTCATCAGGAACTCTGTCAGTCGCAGCGTCTTGTGCTTTCGCAACTGCAGGATTAGCAGCTCGACCGAGCAAGGCACGTTCCGGTCAATAAGCAATTCATTGTCGCCGGAAACAATCACAAACTGACCGGGAATACCCCTGCGCACAAGAGCCACCGCTACTTCCGCATTTTTCATTCCTTTGAGCTCTTCTTCGTGAAGCATCCAGGTGGCCCGGCTCAGGATAATGTTCTGGTAACGGACCCTCGGCAGGCTGCTGCTGTTTTTCATTACCGACCAATCCCACCGGATGTCCAGGTAGCTGTCCTGGTACTGCAGATCGCACAAAAAGCGGTACGCAGGTAGTCCGTTAGGGTAATGATGGGCATTGGACAAACGAGGAACCACTCTTTTGTTGAGCCTGCGGGAGCGCAGTATCACCTTTCCTCCGCGAACGGAAATCATGAGGTCGTCCAACGGTATCCGGAAGGCGTTCTTCACAGAAGCCTGGCCGAGATAAGGGATCTCATATCGATAGAATGCGGGGTGCCCCGCGATATTGGAAACTTTCCCGCCGGGATTGTAAATTACTTCCGCCAGGATCACATCTTTATGAAACGCCTCTTCATCGGCGGCGCATTGCCTGAGCGCTCTTTCGAGGTCTTTGTTCCCACATGCGAAGCGTCCTAAAAGCGGTAAAGCCGAAGGCCCGCTGAAGGCCGATACATGGAAGAGGTAATCGCCTTTTTCAGCTGCTGCCTGGGAATCCGCCAGCAGGCTTCCCAGGATAAAGCTTCCGTACGGAACAGACTCCGGATTCCCTGCATTGAGGGCAGCTATATAGGATAAGTCTTCATCACTGAGAACGATTTCATTCTCAGCGTGCCGGATCGTACGAGCGTATTTATCCAGTAAAAAATCAATCCAACCCTGCCGGCAGGTCGTCTCACCCGGATCGGCGTCCGGCACGGCCAGGTCGTCAAGAAGCGGGGTATAGCCGTCAGAATAACCCGTATCTTCATTCCCGTACCCTATGCCGGTCTCAGGATCAAGAACCAGGTTAAACGGTACTTCCATTTCCTCGTAACGGGCATTGAAACGCTCTTTGAACTGCTGCATGGCCGGCTTTTCAGTAAACCGGTTGAGAACCATCAGCCTGCTCAGCCGGGACTGCAAGCTGCCGATCACATGTCTTATGACCTCGTCTTTCCGGGTTTCGAAGAAAGTATCCACCTGGACTATGTTCCTGCCGGCTGCCTTTACGCCGAGTGCTTCCAGGCTTTCTTCTATACGTCGGTACTTCCCGATCCCTTCTTCCGGGCATCTCATCCGATCCTGCAATTCCCGCAATCTGCCGACAACAGGACCGATCCTTCCGATCGAAGCCAGCCTGCCAACGATTTCTTCCAGTTGTGCAGGGTTCGTGAGCGCAATCCCCAGATCGAAAAAAAGAATCCTGCTATTAAAGAGCTCCGACAGGTAGCCAATTGACTCCGCTTCTTCCGCTCCCGCGGCAACCAGCCGTTCCACCAGATCGTAAAATGCAACGCCCTTGCCGACGCTATCCAGGATGAGCCTGAGAAACGGCGTATCGTCGGTAGCAGTGACGAACGACTGCTCGTCGCCGTCTTCATGATGCAACTCAACGTATCGGAACCTGTCTCCGGCCAGGTATAGCGTAGGATTCGGTACTATTTTGAGCGCAGACCAGATTTCTTCCCGGGCCAGCAGCACATTCCGGAGGGCTTCAAGATATTCTGCATCCAGGCGGATATACCGGAACACTTCCTCACGGACACCAATATACGCTTTCGGGTTATTATCCATAAAGGAGAAGGAGCAGCCGGAAAACAACCCGAAGGGAGTGCTGCGCATAGTCATCCGGACCAGGTACTGGTAGAGTGTCATGGCAAGCTGCTGCCGCTCTGAGACTTCCTTTCCTTCCAGCCACAGCCTGTATCGTTCATAAAGCACCGGAGAAGCAAGAAAAAGTGCTTCTCCGGCCAGTTGGTCGTTCGCCTGGTACCATTGCAGCAACACCTCTTCAAAGGAACATACCATGGTCTTTTGGTGAAACAGGGTCAGCTGTTCCACCGGCAGCACCGGTCTTCGGGTTATATAAAAACCTGTATGACAGAACATGGTATTTCTACTGTCCGGATGAAATGAACGAAGCGATTAAGGTACTTCAGCGCACGGTAATCAGTTGAAGGAATTGGTAGTAATAGTTGTAAAGGTTGTTGTAATCTCTTTTGATTTCTTTTTTAAGCTTTTGGAGAGATTCACCAGGCGCTCTTTTTTAAGAACTAGTTGATGAGCAGACGCTTTACGGGCAATAATCCGGGTTTCCATAAGGATAAAAGTTTACAGGTTGGCAAAAATTTCAAATTCTGCCAGCAAACCTACCCGCGTCGTATCAGGTATTAAATTTTATTCGGTGAACCTATAGCGTTATTCGCTGACCGATAAATTTTACGAGATAGATCCAGTTTTATCAAAATAAGGTTACGGGAGCGTCACTACCGAGAGGTATTTGCAGCATTACTTCGTAGCGGTCATCAGATCCTTCAGCAGTAAAATGGTAGGAGGCGGGATACAATAAATCCAGGCGTCGTTTTAAGGTGGCTATTCCCAATCCGCCGTCTCTCCTCTCTTTATTGGTAATATCATTCTTTTTAGTCCCCCAGGAAAGGCTGTTTTCTACCGAAAAGTATAAAACGTTGTCTTCAATAACAGCCGATATTTTTACGAAAGATGATTCATCATTGCTTTTGCTTATTCCATGCTTAAAAGCGTTTTCGACCAACGGAATAAGAAGCAACGGAGGTATTTTGCACCCCGGCATCACCCCGTCCGTATCAAAGGATATATCCGGCTTTTCATTATACCGGTATCTCTCAAGATCGATATAGTTCTGAATATATCTTAGTTCGTCCGACAATAACACCCTTTCGTCTCCCGTGCGGTAAAGGCTGTACCTCATAAGCTCAGCTAGCTTCAAAACCAGCTCTGACGCTTCTTCATTCACGTCAACTGTTCTGGAATAAATGCTGTTTAACGTATTAAACAGAAAATGAGGATTGATCTGCGATTTTAGAAAGCCTAACTCCAACGCCATATTCTCTTTTTCGAGCCGCTGCTTATTTTCCCGGAACAACAGGATATCATTGAATATCTTAAAAGCAAGGTAAATTAAAACCACTTCAAAGCTGAATCCAAAATTCCAATAGGCTACAATACCATTAGTAAAGCAACCCAGCCAACCTGCTTCATTCAAAATTTCATATATCCTGACAACCCATACTTTATTTCCGGCAGCTGAAACCCCGTCGCTGAATGGAGCTAATAAATTGAATACAAGTAAGTTACTCCAATAAATAAAAAGAAAGATAAAAGGCAAAAAGAATACTATTATCAACAGCTTCTTTGTATAAACATACTTAGGGAAGAACCATCTCCCCAGCAAATAGTAAAGTCCTATCGTCTGTATGAGAAACAATCCACAAATCGCATAAGTGACTAAACTATTATCGTCCAGATAAGGACCAACGAGGATATATCGCCCTATCAGCCACGTTAATACTGTCAACATCAAAAAGAAATAGACCTCCTTACTTTTAGGAGTGGCCATAGCCCATTTCCGTTTGAGTCTATCCAACAAATCCGGCTTTGTCATCCTTTGGCCCGCTTTGTAGTCTCCGGCGCATACAACTCTCCAAACACACTGCCCCGGTAGGTCACTCCTATCGGTACTTTCCTACCGTTCTGAGTGGTAATTTCATTGCCGTCAATCTGAGAGATCGCGTTCTTCCGGATAATGAAAGAGCGGTTGATCCTCATAAAAAGCAACCGGGGGAGTTGCTCCTCCATCTTAGTCAGCGTGCTGTGCGTGATCACGATCCTTTGATCCAGGTGAATTTTTACATAATCACCGGTTGCTTCCACCAGCTCGATCTCATCGAAGCTGATCCTGAGAATCTTTTTATTTTCCTTGATAAGCAAATACGACTTCTGGCCGCTCCCGGGAGGTTCCGTCTCTGCCTTCTTATCAATAGCAGCCGGTAGGTTTGCCGCCTTATACACGCCTTTTAAGAAGCGATCAAAAGGTACCGGTTTCAATAAATAGTCAACTACCTGGTAGTCATACCCCTGCAGGGCATAGTCAGGATATGCCGTAACCAGGATCACCTGCGGCTTATGCCCGTTCAGAGACCGGATGAACTCAAAGCCGGTCATATCGGGCATTTCGATATCCAGGAAGAGAAGATCAGGCCGGGTGTTGGAAACCTGGAACAATGCGCTGATCGGATCCCCGGATTCCCCGATCAGTTCCAGGAAAGGGACGCGCTCAATGTACTTTTTTAATACGATGCGCGCATCCGGTTCGTCCTCCACAACAAAGCATCTCAAAATTTTACCCATCGTCTTTGATATAGCATTAGCCTTAAAAATAGCCGTATTCATCGAAATTCTATCGCAATTCATCGAATAAATTTTAATGACAGGCCGGCAGGAGATAGTTTTCGGAAAAAGTCAGGTAAATCACAGGCCCTTTTAAATATGTCATCTACAGGCTTTCGCAGCCTGACAACGTTAAATGTACCAGCCTCTTCCTGAGATATATTCCCGGACTCCAACTAGCATTCTAAAAATATCTTCTCATTCCCGGGTAAGCGCTGCCGGCAGCAGCCCCGCTTCTTACATTTGCTTCTCAATACCTAAAGCGGTATCATTGACATCGTGTAATCCGGGCAAATCGATATAACTTAAATTCAGCCCTGCATCGCGTTGCAACTACGTCGAAGTCGCGTTATCAAAAAACCGTTTTCCCTTAGAACTGTCCGAAGAATGGAGTTTTATTATCAAAAATCCAATGCATACAAGGCCAAAGCCGACCTGTACCGGGTGAAGCAAAACAGGTTTGCTATCGTTCGCCTGGTTATTTTTATAGCTTCGGCTGCCCTGGTATTCATGATGGCAAACATGAGGCTTCTTCACTACCTTCTCCTCGTAATACCGCTTGGCATAGGAGCTTTCGGATTCGCGCTTTCCCGTTATAACAAATTTAAGGACCTGGCTGCGCATTTTTCCCGGCTGAAGCAAATCAACGAACAGGAGATACTCCGGCTGGAAAACCAGTTGGCCGCTTTTCCTGACGGGCGACAGTTTCTTGACCGCAGCCATCCCTACCTGGCAGATCTCGATATTTTCGGCAGCCATTCTCTGTTTCAGCTCATCAACCGTACCACCACCGGGTCGGGTGAGCAACGATTGGCCTCGTGGCTGGCTGCCCCCGCTGCCGAAGAAGTGATCGCAGCACGACAGGAAGCGATAAAGGAGCTGGCTCCGAAAGCAGATTGGCGTCAGGATTTTCAATCAGCAGGGATGGCGTTTACCAATCCGGAAAGCAACTGGGCTGCCTTACTCAACTGGAGCCAGGAACCGGTACGGTTGCTTCCCCGAAAAAGGAGATACCTGGCTATCGGTTTTATTCTGGCGTCTTCATCGATAGCATGCACGCTGTATTTTGCGCAACACCTGCTTGATGTACTCCGGTTGACCGCTCCCTTTTCCATCACATATATTATTCCCCTGGCCATTACCCTGACTGTTAGCAGCCTTGTTTTGAGGAAACTGGAAGCGCACACTCATACTGTTGCCGAACAACTTCATCAAAGTGCCGCCATACTGAATGGCTATGAAGCCCTTATTCTCCGGATAGAATCTGCCTCCTTTAACGCAAACCTGCTATCCCGCTTAAAATCTGTTTTTAAGCAGGACCGGTTCTCTGCAGGAGCGGAGATCCGGAGGCTCAGGAAAATCCTGGACGTGCTGATGCATCGAAAGATCAGGAATGATCCTGTGGGTGGAAACGCATTCTACACCATCCTTAACCAGTTTTTTCTACTCGATATCCACTGGATACTCCTGACAGAATCGTGGAAAAACAAAAACGGCCACCGCTTCCCGGAATGGGCTGATGCGATCAGTGAATTTGAAGCGCTGTGCAGCCTGAGCGGATTCACGTTTTCGAACCCCGCTTATGCATTTCCCGTGCTATCAGGCCGGCCGTTCGACATTCATCTTGAAAATCTCGGGCACCCGCTTATCCACCCGGGGAAAAGAGTTTGTAATGACTTCGACCTTCACGAAGCCGGGTCAGTAGCCATCGTGACAGGGTCTAATATGGCCGGAAAGAGTACTTTTCTCAGAACCTTAGGAGTCAACCTTGTACTTGCTTTTGCGGGAGCACCTTGCTGCATCACAGCCGGAAGGGTATCCAGGGTACAGCTCTTCACGAGCATGCGCACACAGGACAATCTTGAAGAAGGGGTTTCTTCTTTCTATGCTGAGCTCCGACGGATCGGGCAACTGCTGAAATTAGCCGAAGCAGAACAAAGCCAGGTATTTTTTCTTCTCGATGAAATCTTCAAGGGTACCAATTCGCAGGACCGCTATAAAGGCGGGATTTCCCTGATCAGCCAACTTAGCGGACTAAATACTTTCGGACTTATCTCTACGCACGATCTGGAGCTGGCCAGGACAGCCGACGCCCACGTACCGGTGCAGCAATATAGTTTCAACAGCCAGATAAAGGACTCAGTCCTGTATTTCGACTACAAGCTGACCCACGGCCTGTGCCGGGACTTTAATGCAAGCGAATTAATGAAAAGGAACGGTATCAAAATACTGCCCGAATTTGCATAAGTATTGTCCCTTTTTATTTCCTGTCACTCCACTCTTTCATCCCGCCCGAATAGTTTTTTACATTTTCAAAGCCACTCCTTTTGAGAAGCGAGTAAGCAATGGTAGACCGGTCGCCGGCCTGGCAATGGATCACAACGGGCTTTTCCCGGCTGATTTTATCAAGGTTGGCAGGCAGTGTGCCTACAAACACGTGGTCGGCGCCATCGATATGCCTGGCTGCGTACTCGGTCTCTCCGCGCACGTCGATAATCTGGATATCATCATTCCCGATCAGCGAAGCGAATTCCTCAATGCCGATCACATCAGCTTTCTCAAGCGGCATTCCCATCCCGGCGACATCGCTGATAAACCCGTAGAGGTTATCCATCCCGATGCGCATCAGCTTGCGGGTGATGTCGTCCATCTGCCCTTCATCGGCCACTACCATAAACTGTTCCCGGTAGTTGAGGAGCCAGCCCATCCAGGTCGAAAAGGAGTTATTGTTCTGTATGTTGATGCTTCCCGGGATGTAGCCTTCCGCAAATACGGCCTTGTCCCGGGTATCGATGAGCCTGATGCCTTTGCTATAAGCCGACAGGAACTGCTCTTTTGTCAGTTCCGGATGCTTCAGAACCTCGATCAGCAGGGGGCGATCTACTTTGTTCAGGTGCTTCATCATGGCGAAATATCCCGGCGCTTCCGGCTGATCCGCCAACAGGTAGTCTGTGAAGGCTTTTTCGTCTTCGCCGTACCGGAACGCCCAGTTTCGGATTTTTTCGTAGCCTACCGTCGAGCTGTGCACGGCGCCCAGTGCCTTGCCGCACGCAGAGCCTGCGCCATGAGCCGACCATACCTGAACGTAGTCGGGCAAATCTGCAAATTTTTTCAGCGACCGGAACATCTGCCCTGCACCTATCTCCTTTGTCCCGATCAACCCGGCGGCCTTTTCAAGCAGATCCGGCCGTCCTATGTCACCCACGAAAACAAAGTCTCCCGTAAAAACCATTACCGGGGCGTCGGTAGCAGAGTGGTCGGTAAGCAGGAAACTGATGCTTTCCGGCGTATGACCGGGCGTATGCATTACTTTCAGGGAAAGATTACCCACCTTAATAGTATCTCCGTCTTTCAGGCCGGTGTGCGGAAACATATATTGCCACATTTCGCCTCCTTCGTCAGATAAATACAGCCGGGCGCCGGTAATTGCCGCCAACTCCCTCGAACCGCTCAGGAAATCGGCATGGATATGCGTTTCTGTAATGTGGGTGATATTCAGGTTGTTTTGGCGGGCTATTTCGAGATACGTATCAACATCCCTTTTGGCGTCTATTACGATCGCTTCACCTGTTGCCTGGCAGCCTACCAGGTAGCTGCCCTGGGCAAGGCTTTTATCATATATGTGTTCGAAGAACATAGCTGTAATGGTTTTAGAAATTGATTATACGAAATTCAGCTATCGGCGCGACGGGCACAGCTACTTTTGTTACATACGGGAAATTCCTGAAATATTCCGGGCCCGGAGCGGGTATATCCTACTTCGGCAAATACCCCTGTTTTTGAGTTAACGGTATAGTAGTTTTCGGGTGATGACGGGTTATGACAGTATGATTAAGATAATTTTATCCGGTCGGTATGAAGAACAGAAGTGCAGTTTTTTATTATTCCTCTACCTTCTGCACTTTGCGACGGTCTGCCCCGGAGAGCAATCCGCAGGCAGCCTGGTACCGGGCGATACGGCTGAAGAAAGGGTCATTGCCCTTTTTAACCTGGTGGATACGAGCGCAGCCCTGAGAAGCTCGCCTTCTGCTTTCGGAAATTTCCTCACAAACCTGGAAACCTGGTCGGGAAACGGACGCGACCCCGCGCTGAGGCGGTATATTGACTATTTCAGAGAAGTCAGTCCCGTTTTTTTTGAGGAGGACGGAAAAGAAAGGATCCGGATCTATGAGGCGGCATATGAACGTTTCAGGAAGAGCCGGAACAACAGGCTGCAAGCTGTATGCCTGCACTATATCGGACAGGAAAATTTCGTATTGGGAAATTACGGGATCGCATTTGACAAATCCCTGCAATCACAGGAGATCCTGAAAGACATCGGCTATGAAAACATCCCAGAAGTCGGGAAATATCTGCACGACATTGCGCTCAACTATTATTATTTCCGCGATTACGAGAAAGTAGCCGGTTTAATGCACGAAGCGCTGAAGCACAGGCCCTATAGCGCTAACCTCGATATTCAGCGGTATAATACGCTTGCCCTGTCTTACCGCCAGACCGGCAGCCTCGACAGCGCCGTGTCCTATTTCAGAAAAGCGGCCATACGTTCGGAATTTTACCGGGATTCTACCTGGATCACGCTGATCGCAGGGAATTTGGGAACCATTTATATAACCCGGAAACAGTACAAAGAAGCGCTTCCCCTACTGCTGCTGGACTATCGCTACAACAGGACGAACGAACAGTTTCCCGATATGGCCCGCAATGCCGCCCTGGCGATCGCCGATGTCTGGCTGCAGCTGAACAAACCCGACAGCACTATATATTACCTGGAAGAAAGCGAAAGGCTGCACCTGAAGGATCCTCTGAAAGACAGCTTCGGCAGGCAGCAACGGGATGAAGACTTCCTGAAGTCCTACTATGACATACTGGCCCGGTACTACCGGCAGCGCGGGGATTACACCCTCGCCTACCTGTACCTGGACAGCCTGAATAAGACCAGCCTGGAGCTCGACCGGAGATACAATACGATGCTCGCGAAGGTCTCGGAGGACAAGTTGAAAATACAGCAGTACATATCGGATATAGAGCTCGAAAGACAAAAGCGCAGGATTGCGCTGATAAGATGGATGCTCATCCTGGCAGTGCTTCTGTTCTGTGTCGCCGTGCTGGGATTGCTATACTTTCTC
Source organism: Spirosomataceae bacterium (assembly GCA_037191015.1). Taxonomy (GTDB): domain Bacteria; phylum Bacteroidota; class Bacteroidia; order Cytophagales; family Spirosomataceae; genus Ravibacter. The sequence goes on along the minus strand of JBBCKD010000010.1, from coordinate 241,447 downwards.
AACCGCGCCCGGCAGGCGAAGCAGAAGGCCCTCCAGCAACTTAAAGAGGCGGAGATACTCAATCAGCAAAAGCTTACAATGGCTGCTTTCGAACGGGCCAAAGACCAGCTAAGGTACCAGCTGGGGCTCGTGGAAGAGAAAAACCGGCTGATCGAACGGTTGAAAAACGACCTTGAAGAGCTTCATTCCAACCAGGAAGCTTCTCCCGAACTGCTTGAGGAGACGCTGGAAAAGCTTTCCAACGCCAGGCTGCTGACGCAGGAAGATTGGGTTAAGTTCCGTCGTCGTTTCAATGCCGTTTTTAATGACTCGCTGGAAGAGTTGAAAAAAGCACACCCTAATATTACCCAATCCGAAGAAAGAATATATGCCCTGATCCAACTCGATGTGGGGACCAGGCAAATGGCTTCTATGCTCGGAATCTCCCCCGAATCAGTGCGGAAGGCGAGGTATCGCCTCAATAAGCGGCTGAAAAGTATGTAAAACCGAAGCTTGTCCACGCTCTGTCCACAGCCTGCAGTTGTAATTTAACCGCATTGCAGGTTGCTTTGCGTGAACGTTATCAAGCCGCTTTCTTCAAACATTCACAATTATGAAAAAACTTACATCATTCATGCCGGCTACGCTGGTCTTCGCTTTATCTGTTCTCATCATTTCATGCCGCGACAAGGAGGTTACCGAAGAAGAAACCTGGTCGGAAATAACTAACCTGAATGCCCCGATGGGCATAGCCAAAGATTCAAAAGGACGCTTATGGGTGACGGAGGGCGGTACAGGCGCGAACGACGCCCGCCTTTCAGTGATCTCTCCGGCGGGGCACAAAACGGAGGTGCTGACCGGTCTCCCGTCCGTCGTTTCGAACGGAGCCGTCGAGGGGATCAGCAGGCCGCATATCAGGAACAACACGCTTTTCTTTGCGCACGGTGTCGGCGGCCTTATTTATAGGCTCAAAGCGGATGCCGGCTCTCTCAGCGAAGCGGATTTTCCTTTAAGCACAACCGATTTTGAAATCTGGGATATTAATTCATTTGCGAGGGGACTGCCTACATCCAACGACAACAACACGAATGTAATAGATCTTTACCTGCACGATAACGGCGACCTGTATATACTTGATGCAGGGGCAAACGCTATGATCCGGAGAGACCACACGAACGGTAATTTCAGCCTGTTCGCGGAATTCCCCAAAATCCCGACACCGGCGCCTTTCCCGGTTTCTGAAGATGCCGTCCCCACCGGTTTTGTCTTTGATGGCTCCCGGTTTTTGGTCAGCGCCTTGTCGGGTGCTCCGTTTAATCCTGAAAAGGCCAGGATATTCAGTGTTTCCACAGCCGGACAGGTGACAGAATATAAAAGCGCATTTACCAACCTGATCCATATAGAGCTCGACAAAAGCAACAAGCCTGTCGTGCTGCAGTATGCGCTCTTCTCCCTGGAAACGGGTTTCCAGGCTAAATCCGGCGGTATATTGGACGAAAACGGTGTCGCGCTGCTTTCGGGGATCAATCAGCCGACAGACCTGGTCAGGAAGAACGACGATACCTACTACCTGCTCAGCTATGGAGACGGTACGCTGAAGAAAATCAAGCTATGACTCCGATAAGACCTTGCATTCCTGATACATACGTCTGTTAATTTGTTGTTATGCTCAACGTTGTGAAGCTTCATTCAAAAATCTCTTTTTAATAGTCGCCCGGATCACGTGAAGGTGATCCGGATAAACTCCTTACCTTTCCACAATCGTCCGGAATGTCAGATTTACCCTGGGCGTATGGATCCTCTTCGTAACGGGCAGCCGGTGCAGCCAATGCGTCTGCGTGGTACCCTTCATGACCAGAAGGCTGCCATGGGCCAGGACAAGCGCTACCTTGGCGCCGGTCAGCTTGTGTTTGAACGCAAACTTCCGCTCTGCGCCAAAGGATAAGGACGCGATAGCTCCGTCTTTCCTGAGATCGGCTTCCCCGTCGCTGTGCCAGGCCATGCCTTCTCCGCCATTGTGGTATAGGTTGAGGAGGCATGAATTAAAGGTTTCGCCGGTCCGCTCTTCCACATGTGATTTGAGCTCCAGCAGGGTTTCGGTCCAGGGGAGCGCGGTTTTGGTAATATTGGAGTAGGTGTATTCAAATGGCCGGCTTCCGTACCAGGCTACTTTCCGGCTGGTTATGATCTTCCTGCCGAAGATAACTGCCTCGTCATTCCGCCAGTCTATATGATGAAGGAGCAGGGAAAGGAACCGGTCGGAAGCGGGGCTGTCGAAAATCCGGCCATAGTAGTTCACGACACCGTCCCGCGGAAGAAGGTTAATAGCCGGGTCGACCGGGCTGTCAAAAAGTTCCATGTGGTCTGAGCAATTAATCAGCGTAGGTCCTTGCGCTCTCCCATCCTATCATCGCCGTCTTTCGCACGGGTCCCCACATGTAGCCGCCAAAAGTCCCCGATGACCGGATCACCCGGTGGCATGGGATTAAAAATGCTACCGGGTTGCTGCCTACTGCAGTCCCTACTGCCCTCGACGCCGCAGCATTCCCTATCCGGCCGGCTATCTCTCCATAGGTAGACAGGCGGCCCATCGGTATTTTCAAAAGGCTTTCCCAGACTTTCAGCTGAAAGTGAGTCCCTTTTAAATGAAGCTTGATCTCAGGGAGCCTCGACCAGTCTTTTTGAAAAATTAAAAGCGCATTTTGCTGGTTCTCGTCGGTCCCGGCCCGGAAACCGGCATTGGGGAATTTCTCCCTGAGGCTTTCAAGCGCCTGCTGCTCATCTTCTTCAAAAGCCATGTAACAGATGCCTTTCGGGGTCGACGCCACGATAAGCTTCCCGAAAGGACTGTCCGCAAAACTATAGGAGATAAAGAGCTGGTTCCCGCCCGATTTATATTCGGCAGGGGTCATCCCTTCAATCGAAACAAACAGGTCATGAAGCCGGCTGGTGCTGGAAAGGCCGGTTTCGAGCGCGGTGTCGAATAAAGTCGGGCTCTCTTCCTTCAAAAGACGCTTGGCATGCTGGATGCTGATATACTGGAGAAACTTCTTGGGGCTCGTCCCGGCCCATTCGGTAAACAGGCGCTGGAAGTGCGCCGGGCTTAAATGTACCTTTTCCGCAAGCTCCTCCAGGTTGGGCTGCGACTGGAAATTGGTGCTGATATGATCAATAGCCACCGCAATCCTGTTATAGTCGATAGAATGTTGCTCCTTCATTTTAAAAAACATTTACACGGCAAAATTGTAAAAGATTTCCCAGCCTTAAAATCCGGAACATGCGCTGTTTGAAAAAAGACAGGTTGCCGGGTAAATATCCGAAAACCCGGACAATGTGGTGAAAACCCCAACACAATTCCTCACCTTCAGAAATTTTCATAAAATTATTAACTACCTGAAAACAAATAAGTTATATATATTTTTACCAGTTTGGCATGCTTATGATAACAATAGAAGCACAAAGACGCCGGACAGTGAGGCGACAATTATTAAAATTAAACATTTGTGTATTATGAAAAAGTTAATGGTTTCTATGGCAGTTGCAGTTTTGGCATCAGTTTCATTTGCAAATGCCTATCATATAACCGAAAAATCATCTTCTCCTGCTATCATGGCTACCCTGCAGGAAAAAGTAGAAATAAAGCCTGAGGAGCTGCCGGATGCAGTGAAAACAACATTGGGCAACGAGACTTACCAGTCATGGCAGGTACAGAAAGCTTTTATTGTGCCTACTGACAACGGCGACCAGGTATATGAGCTCGCCCTTGTAAAAGGCGAAGAAACACAAACCGTCAGACTGGATAAAGACGGGAAGGTAATCGAATAAACCAGCGTTATCGATAAACCTTCAACTTGATTTATATGGCTGAAGTTTTCAGCTTCAGCCATATTCTTCCCAACAACAAACTTGCTTAACTAAACAACACTTATCATGAAAAAGCTGATGATTTCAATGGCAGTAGCGATGATGGCTGCGTTCTCATTCGCAAATGCTACCACAAATAAAATGATTACTCCGGCAATAGAGATCCGTACCGCGCAGGATAAGGTAGAAGTGAAGCCCGAGGATTTACCGGAAGCAGTCAAAGCTACTCTTGCCGCTGCACCATATAACGAATGGAAAGTAGAAAAAGCCTATTCGGTACCGGGAGAGAACGAAACCACGTATTTCGAGATCAGCCTTTCGAAAGGAGAGGATACCGCGACCGTTAATCTTGACAAAGACGGCAAGGTTATTCAATAATCAGGCATATCAACAAACTAAAAACCGGGTCGGAGGAATAAACCTCCGACCTTTTTCGTTTATTTACCTGATCAACGGACACGAAAATATCCCCGGCTGCGTTAAGGGCAGCCCCGAAATGAAATGGCGAAGCTACTATTACTGGAAGACGACAAAACTTTTTCTACTATTATAAACGGCTTTCTGACAAAGCACGGACATGAGCTGGTATTGTGCGCAAGCGTCAGCGATGCTGTAAGATCTTTCAGTGAATCATTGCTGCAGAATTCTTTTTTTGATGCGCTCCTGCTGGATTACCACCTGCCCGACGGGAACGCTATGGATTTCATAAAAGCAGCGAGAGCAGAGCTGGAGCGAAAACCGGGCGTGGAGTTTCCGCCGAGTATCATCATGACCAGCTTTAAGGATATCCGTACGGCCGTCAATGCTTTGAGATCGGGAGTGCTTGACTATATTACCAAACCTGTCCATCACGAAGAGCTGCTGCAGACACTGAAGGAGGCGCTGTCCAAAAAATCGCCGGGAGAGAGCCCCGCGCCTGCAAAAGTACAGGTCCAGGATTCCACCAGCACGTTCCAGGGGCAAAGCGAAGCCGCCCGGAAACTTTACAAATACGTCGAACTGGTTGGACCTACCGAACTCTCGGTTATCATCCAGGGTGAAAGCGGCAGCGGCAAAGAGCATATTGCCCGCAGCATCCACAACCTCAGCCCTAGGAAAGACTACCCGTTTGTTGCGATAGACTGCGGTGCATTGTCCAACGAACTGGCAACGAGCGAGTTTTTCGGGTATAAAAAGGGCGCTTTTACCGGCGCCGTCCAGGATAAAATCGGCCAGTTTGAAATGGCCCACGGCGGTACGCTGTTCCTCGACGAGATCGGTAACCTGAGCTATGAAATACAGATTAAGCTGCTGAGAGTAATCCAGGAGAGGGTCCTTACCCCCGTAGGCGGGCTGCACCCGGTTAAAATAGATGTAAGGCTGATCGCCGCAACCAATTATGATCTGCTGGGTGGGGCTCAAAGCGGGGAATTCCGCGAAGACCTGTACCACCGGCTTAACGAGTTCAAGATCTATGTCCCCCCTCTCAGGGAACGTACCGACGATCTGAACGCTTTCATCAAGTATTTTATCAATAAAACAAACGCCGAGCTGGGGAAAAACGTCACTAATTTCTCCCCGGAGCTCATGTCGATGCTTTACAAGTACGACTGGCCAGGTAACCTCCGCGAGCTGGGGAATGTGATCAAGCGCCTGATTTTGCTGACTCCCGACGGAGCCACGGCGACCATCGAAGGGCTCCCGGAAGAGATGCGGTATTCAATCATTAAAACATCTCCGCAGAAAGCCAGCCCGGCTAATCTCAAAAAGCTACAGGAAGAACATGAAAAGGAGATGATTACCAGCGTCCTGCACCAGGTACGCTTTAATAAAAGCAAAGCGGCCAAAATACTGCAGATCGACCGGAAAACCCTTTATTATAAGCTCGAAAAGTACCAGATCAGCTGACGTATCTCGCCTGGATCTCCTCCACCAGCTGGTAGCCCGACCTGACGATATCCCATATCTCGTCAGTCGAAACCGGCTCATCCCCGGCCAGGGCCACCTCCAGCTGCCGCATCCTGCTGCCCAGCTCTCCGGCTCCGACCTGCCCAGTTCTGCCCGCCAGCCTGTGAAAAAGATCCCGGAGGCTATCCCGGCCGTCGTCTGCCGACAAATGACGCTCCACGAGTTCCAGGTCTTCTATAGTGTCCCCGACAAACTGCTCCAGGCTGTCTCTGAGCAACTGCTCATCTCCCATCGTCATGGAAACCAGGTTGGAAATGTCTATCATACCGGGATCGTAAGTGTTTGCTCCGGGATCTGCCCCGGCTAAAGCAATGATATCTGCATCGTGAGCGTTCTCATTACCTCCTGAAGTCCGAAGCGAGGTATTCAGGATCCGCAAAACAGACGACTTCCTGAACGGCTTCATCAGCAGATCGTCAAACCCGGTCTGCAGTATCCGGGCCCGCTCGTCAGGCAGGGCCATTGCTGTACAGGCAATGAACCTCGCCGACGAACCCGCTTTTTCCTTCAGCCTTCCGCACAGCTCCGTCCCCGACATCCCGGGCATTCGTATATCGATAAACACAAGACTTACTTCAGGGTCCCACGAAGCCTCGTCGGCGTCTATCGGCGACGAAAATGCCCTGACTTCCGCCCCGCTCTGCTCAAGGACCGTCTTCAGCCACTGCAGGATGTACTTGTCGTCATCTATAATCCAGACCTTTCCGCCGTCGAAAGCATCATGCGTATCCACCAGGTCTTCATACTGGTCTTCCGCTATGGGAGAGCTTCCCTCTTTAAACGGCAGGTGAATGGTAAAAGATGAATATTCTCCCCATTTGCTGTCTACTTCTATCCTTCCTCCCTGAGCTGTCACCAACGCTTTCACGATGCTAAGTCCGAGCCCGGAGCCTCCGAATTCCGAAGCTATACCCGCATGGCCCTGCTCAAACTGGTTAAATACGCGTTTTACCTGGTCAGGCTTCATTCCAATACCGGTATCTTTCACGACCAGCCTGATCTCTTTTACGTTATTCCTCTCTACCAGCCCGGCAGCCATTTCCACGCTGCCTTCCTTCGTGAATTTAATGGCATTACCCAGCAGGTTGAGAAGTATCTGCTTCAGGCGGAATGCATCGCCCGACACATAGGTCGACGCGCCGAATTCGTTCACAAGCCTCAGCTCGAGGCCTTTATCGGAGGCCTGAAGCCTGGCCGCTTCCACCACCTCTTCCAGTACTTTAGCTATATCGAAATTATCTTCGGCAAACTCGAAGCTATCGGAAATAATGCGGCTGTAATCCAGTATCTCGTTGACCAGGTGCAGCAGGTGCTCCGACGATTTGTGAATAATCTCAAGCTGGGCCCTGCCGGGATTCTCCTCGTTTTTCAGCAATTCGCTGAACCCTATGATCGACTGGAGAGGAGTCCTGATCTCGTGGCTCATATTGGCCAGGAACCGCTGTTTTGCCTCACTGTGGTAGTCCGCTTCCTCTTTGGCAAGCTCTAATTCTTTCCTGTACTCGCTGCTCCGGGTAATATCGGCAAAGATCCAGAAGCCCAGCAAGGCGGTCAGCGTCAACACGCCCAGCAGGATAAATCCTATGTTCCTGATACTCTTGCCAATGGTCTGCCTGACCTGGGCATTGTCCCTGTACATACTATCGAGCACGTCCGCTTCCACCTCCCGCATCACTTCCATGAGCTGTCCGACCAGCAGGGTTTCCCCCAGCTGCAGTTGCCGCTCTCTTTCCAGGAAACGGTTGGCCCTTGTGATCTGGTTTCTTGCCATATCCCGGATTTCCTTATCCACAATCTGGATCGTACTGTCCTTTTTGGCAATTGTAAGCGTGTCTATCAGGACCTTAACCTCTTCCTTTTTTATCACAGACGCCTCCCTGGGCCCGGAAATTACTTCCTCTTCCCTGGGCTTCTTACCCCGGAAAAGCTTGCCCCAAAGTCCTTTCTTACTGGCGTCGTCCACCTCCTGGTCGGGCGTCATATTGCCGGGCGTATCAGGCGCGTTCGTGATGGTAGTCGTGGTAGTACGCTGCTCTGTTTTGATAACCGTGCTATCCCCTTTTGATTCTGCCGAGGTGGCGATTATCTCCGAAATGGAATTTACCTTTCTCTTCAGATCGATATTGGTTACGAGCCCTCTCCGCTCGCGAACGTAGGCATCGAAAGCCTCCGAACGTTTATCGAGCATGTGCCTGATGGTGTCGAGCCTGGCCAGTTGCCCGGGACTGTCGGCAAACCATTCGGACAGCGTATCGAGCCTGGCTTTCAATCGCCCGGAATACGCCTCGTACCCCTCCCGCATTTCCCGCCGCAGACCTGTCCCGCTGATGGCCCCCTGGATATCGCCCTGCATTTGATTGAGCATTAGAATATCCTCGAAGGCCACGTTTACCAGCCGGAGCTTTTCATCGGGAGTAGAGATCTGGGAAACCATTTCCTCTATTTCGTCGAAGGCGCCCTTGCTGATCACGTACGAAGATGCGAGCGCAATTACCCCTACCAGGAAGCCAAAGATGACCTTCCCTTTCACTGATTTGAGAAAAGACTGTTCCCCGCTTTCGTTAGCCATAAATCGTTGAAGAATTTCCAAGTAAGGTATAACGAAATAATTGGCAATATAGGTATATTACTCCTTAATCAGCTCTTTTTCAGGTTCCTCCAGGCGAGGACAGCGCCGGTCAGCGAAAAAAATGCGGCCAGCAGCATGGGCGCCCCCGGGAAATAAGGCCGTGCAGGAGATGACGTAAAAAATGAAAACACGTTGGTCATAAGGGGAGGTCCTATGATGGAAGTGGCGCTCGCAAGGCTGGTCAGCGCACCCTGCAGCTCGCCCTGCTCATTCAGCTTTACCTGGGTGGAGATCACACCCTGTATGGCCGGCCCGGCTATTCCGCCGAGAATATAGGGAACCATATAGACATACACCTGCCAGCTTTCCTGCGCAAAAGCAAACAGCGTAAAGCCGATACAGTAAAGCATAAGCCCGGTATAGATACTGCGTTCGTTGCCGAGTTTGGGGATGATGATCCTGATCAGCCCGCCCTGCACGATCATGGACAATACCCCGAAAGCTCCCAGCGAAATCCCGATCTCTCTTTCCTGCCACCCGAATTTTTCCATTACAAAATACGACCAGCTACCCTGTACCGCGTAGCTGGACAGGTAGAGCAATATCAGTGAAAAAACCAGCCCCGCGATAACAGGGTAGCGTTTCAGGTGAAGAAGAGCCCCTACAGGATTGGCCCTCCTGATATCAAACTTCCTGCGGTTTTCGGGTTTGAGCGATTCGGGCAGGATAAAATAACCGTACAGGAAATTAACGAAAGACAAGCCGGCCGCTACCATAAAAGGCATTCTGGACCCGTATTGTCCCAGTAAACCGCCGATCACGGGACCTATGATAAAGCCGGCGCCGAAAGCCGCGCCGATAAGGCCGAAATTCTGGCTCCTCTTCTCAGGTGTGCTGATATCCGCTATATAGGCGGCGGCTGTAGTAAAGCTGGCTCCTAAAATCCCCGCCACAATGCGGCCGATATAGAGCCAGAACAGCGTCGGGGCGAAGGTCAGGAACAGGTAATCGATCGTGAAACCGAAAAGCGAGGCCAGCAGCACCGGCCTCCTGCCGAATTTATCGCTCAGTCCCCCTATAACCGGAGCGCAAATGAACTGGAAAAAGGCATATACAAACATCAGCCACCCGCCGTCCCTGGCAGCTTCCCCGAGCGAATCGCCCGTGAGCTCGGTAATGAGTTTGGGCATTACGGGTATGATAATGCCCAGGCCGATCACATCGATCAGCAGCGTGATGAATATAAAGCCGAGAGCAGCATTTCGCCTGGTTGACATACAATGAAGTTTGAATCCGGAAGAAGCGCTGCAAACTTAGGAAATACGGCGAAATTTGACCTATCCTCCCCGGATGAAAATTATATTAAAACTGTTACCTTTGCGGTTTCAAAACAAATCCCTATATCATTCCATTCAGAAATGGCTAAACAGATAAAATCGGCCCTTATTTCAGTATTTTACAAAGACGGCCTGGCGCCTATTGTAGAATTGCTGCATCATAACGGCGTTAGCATTTATTCAACCGGAGGCACTCAGTCTTTCATTGAAAACATGGGTATCCCTGTCACTCCTGTTGAAACACTTACGGGCTATCCGTCCATTTTTGGAGGAAGGGTAAAAACACTTCACCCGGCAGTTTTCGGCGGGATTTTGTACCGCCGCGACAACCAGGGGGACGTTGACCAGGCCACTGAATTCAACATCCCCGCGCTCGACCTGGTCATAGTCGATCTTTATCCGTTTGAAGAAACGGTTGCATCGGGTGCTACAGAGCAGGAAATTATCGAGAAAATAGATATTGGGGGCATTTCGCTTATCAGGGCGGCAGCCAAGAATTTCAAGGACACCCTGATCGTATCCTCCCGGGAGCAGTATGCACGCGTGCTGGCATTACTCTCGGAAGATCACGCTTCGACCAAGCTCGACGATCGCCGCCAGTTTGCACAGGAGGCTTTCGCGACCACCTCTCATTATGATACCTCCATCAACAACTGGTTTTTGGGCGATGATTCCGTCTCGGTAAGGGACTTCGAAAATCTTCCCGCCCATGTGCTCCGCTACGGAGAAAATCCGCACCAGAATGCAACGTTCTTTGGCGACCTGGATGCGCTTTTTGACAAGCTCAACGGCAAGGAGCTTTCCTATAATAACCTGGTGGATGTAGATGCCTGCCTGAGCCTTATCGATGAATTCGCGGGAGAGCAACCGGCTTTTGCCATCATCAAGCATACAAATGCCTGCGGCGTAGCGGTAGCGGCGACACCGAAAGAGGCTTACCTCAATGCGCTTGCATGCGATCCTGTATCCGCCTTCGGTGGCGTTATCGTCACGAATTCAATCGTCGACCTGGCTACCGCCAATGAGCTCACCCAGCTTTTCATGGAAATCCTGATCGCTCCGGGCTACAACGCCGACGCCCTGGAAGTGCTCCGCTCAAAGAAAAACAGGATCATCCTGAAGCGCAAGCCTACGCCGGTATCGCATGAGATGTTCAAGACGGTATTGAACGGCGTGCTGGTACAGGATAAAGACGCACTGACCGAAACTTCGGCTCAAATGACCGTGGTAACGGAAAAGTCGCCTGACGCAGCCGAGCTGAAAGCGCTGGAATTTGCGCTTAAAGTCTGCAAGCATACCAAGTCCAACACGATCGTGCTGGCAAAGGAAAACCAGCTGCTGGCCAGCGGTACGGGACAGACTTCCCGGGTAGACGCCTTGCGGCAGGCCATAGAAAAAGCAGGTGCTTTCGGGTTCGACCTGGAAGGGGCGGTGATGGCGTCCGACGCTTTCTTCCCGTTTCCGGACTGCGTTGAAATAGCCCATAAAGCCGGGATTTCGGCTGTAGTGCAACCGGGCGGCTCTATCCGTGATAAAGATTCTATTGAATACTGCAATCAAAACGGCGTAGCCATGGTCGCTACCGGCATCAGGCACTTCAAGCATTGATTTCAGATGCCCCGTCAGGGGCTACCTATCTATAGCTAGAGGAACATATCCGCATTCAATTGCCCCGTTAGGGGCTACCCAACATAATAGACGGGTAGCCCCTAACGGGGCATGCGTTTATATCGGATCCTATTTTTCTATAGACAGGTAACCCCTGGCGGGGCATGCGGAGACTCACAAAACATTGTTTGGTACCGTTTTTCATTAAGATGATCGCTATATTTGATCCAGGCGATCCGTGAAGTCCTGTTGTAACGTGCAAAACCCCGAAAATCAAAAATCCGGCCGGCTGAAAGGAATTCCTTTTCTTCTCTTGCTCCTGCTGCTTATTGCGCTCTACCTGCAGTACAGCCATATAGTCTTTTGTGAAGCCATCGGGTTAAGTTCTTTTAAAGAAATCGAAGCGGGTGTTTTCGTAAGCGAAGAGATCCCGGCCGGAAACCACGCTTTCATTAGCGAAACTCTTTCCAGAGCCAGGGAAAGGGTCGCCGGCTTCTGGGGTGAAAAAAGGGGGAAAGCAGTCGTTATTGTCTGTGCTACCCCCGGCGAATACGAACGATACTGCCATAGCAGGGAAGGGGCCGGGTGCAGCCTGGGCACGCTTTACGGAAGCTCGTTCATCGTCCTCAACCTGCACGGGATCAACACGGATGTGATCAGCCATGAAATGAGCCACAATGAGCTGTTCGGCAGGTTGGGCTGGAGGAAAACCACCTTCGACGTACCCCAATGGTTCAACGAAGGGTTGTCTATGATGCTGGATTACCGCTTTGTCAATGCCAGGGACAGCCTGGAACGCTTCCGGGGCTACCTCCGGGAATGGCGGATCCGTACGGTCCCGCCTGCAAAAAAGCTTTCGCTTGAAGATATCTCGAGCCTTAACGGCTTTTTCAACGGCGATAGCCGGCATGTTGCCTTAGCCTATCTTACTGCCGCATCGGAAGTTTCCTACTGGCTGATGATCGTCGGCAGGCAGGGGTTCCGGGAGTGGCTGGACCTGTTCGGCAGAGAAGGGGATTTCGCAAGCTATCATGAAATTGAGAAGATTTACCGGCAGCAGCAGCCGGGCCCCGCACACGACAACCCCATACGTTATCCCGGCAGACATCGGCCCGCAGAGTAGGCCAACTCGTTTACTTACAAAAATTCCTTGCTATATTTTCAATCGGGTTATGTATTTTTGGCCCGCTGAAGGTTGGTTCGATCCGCCTGATCAACCCCGTCTTACTTTAACTACCGGTACATGAATCAACTGCAAACCCTGGATTATACCGTATTCCTGTTTTACTTTATCGTTGTGGCCGGCTACGGCTACTGGATATACCAGAGAAAGAAAAGCAACGAGGCATCTACCAAAGACTTTTTCCTTGCCGAAGGCTCCCTAACCTGGTGGGCAATCGGCGCTTCCCTGATCGCGTCCAATATCTCCGCCGAGCAGTTCATAGGGATGTCGGGCAACGGGTTTTCAATGGGGCTGGCTATTTCGACCTACGAATGGATGGCCGCCGCCACGCTCATCGTCGTAGCCGTCTTCTTTATGCCCATTTACCTCAGGAACAAGATCTATACCATGCCTCAGTTCCTGAACCAGAGGTATAATAAAACGGTGAGCCTGATCATGGCGATATTCTGGCTGGCGCTGTACATACTCGTCAACCTGACTTCAATCCTTTACCTGGGAGCCCTTGCGGTGTCGGGGATTTCGGGGCTGAGCTTTATGACCTGTATGGTGGGCCTTGCCGTTTTTGCCATCATCATTACGCTGGGCGGCATGAAGGTAATAGGATACACCGACGTTGTCCAGGTCTTCTTCCTCGTCATAGGCGGGCTGGCCACTACTTACCTGGCTGTCAACCTGGTTTCCCAGGTCTTTGGCGTCGACGGGCTCGCAACCGGCTTCAGGCTGATGCAGGAGCACCACGACGACCATTTCCATATGATTTTCAAAAAAGGAGATCCCCACTACATGTCACTGCCCGGGCTTACTGTGCTCTTGGGCGGGATGTGGATCGTAAACCTCAATTACTGGGGATGCAACCAGTATATTACACAGAGAGCGCTTGGCGCCGATATAAAAACAGCGCGCAACGGAATTCTTTTCGCCGCTGTCCTGAAACTGCTCATGCCTGTTATCGTCACTCTGCCGGGAATTGCTGCGTTTGCGCTCTACAGCAAAGGCCTATACCAGCAGGAGATGCTCGGAGAAGATGGCCTGCTCAACCCGGATAAAGCTTACCCGGTACTGTTAAGCCTGCTGCCCGTAGGCCTGAAAGGGCTTTCTTTCGCCGCCCTCACCGCCGCAGTAGTTGCTTCGCTGGCAGGCAAAGCCAACAGTATCTCTACGATATTCACGCTCGATATCTTTAAAAATTATATCGGGAAAAATGCTTCCGAAAAACAGCTCGTCAGCATAGGCCGTTGGGTAGTGGTCGCGTCTATGGTAATAGCGATCCTGGTATCTCCCTACATGGGGATTGAAAAGAAAGGCGGCTTCCAGTTTATACAGGAAATGACAGGCCTGCTTTCCCCCGGTATTTTTGCCTCGTTTGTGCTCGGTTTCTTCTGGAAGCGTACCAATTCGGCAGGAGCTCTGTTTGCGATAGTGGGTGGATTTCTGGTAGCATTGATGATGCACCTTGACTATTTCCCGTTTGCGGACTGGACCACCGTTCCGTTCCTCGACCGCATGGGATGGGTCTTTCTTATCTGTGTTGCCGGCATGGTCATACTGGGCTACGCCCTTCCCGACGAGAAAAAAGGTCTCGAGGTCGATATTGCCGCATTCAAAACCCATAGCACTTTTACATGGGGTGCGGCAGCCGTATTGACGATTATTGCGCTGCTGTACTGGTATTTCTGGTAAATTGATGAATGAATCTTAACTTTGTCTCATTCAGCCATCGTCGAGAAATTTCCAGCAATATGTCACCGGAGGAAAAAGCAGCATTTTTTGACCTGTTAAATAAGGGGAACAGCAATTTCAGATACAGCCTGCCTTCCAGGAAGGAAAGCGGCCAGTATGTGCAATCGCTGATCGATTATCTTTTCCCAAGCAGCTCCGACTGTGAATGCCGGTTTGCGTCAAACAGCAAGGAGCTTAACACTACTTTTGAAAAGCTATCCTACAGGCTGGAGTGCCTCATGAAACCGGTTGCCCAGCTCCTGGACGCCCCGATCGCGCAAATCGTAAATGATTTTAACCGTTGCCTCCCGGAAGTATATCAAAAGCTCCTGGAAGATGCACAGGTGATTGCAGACAACGATCCCGCTTCTTATGGCATAGAAGAAGTGGTTGGTATCTATCCTGGCTTCCAGGCCATAGCTACCTATCGTATAGCCCATGCCATGGCCAACCTGAAGGTTCCTTTCTTACCGCGGATGTTTACCGAATATGCACACAGCCAGACCGGTATAGATATCCATCCGCATGCGAAGATCGGCCGCCATTTCTTCATTGACCACGGAACCGGCATCGTGATCGGGGAAACTGCCGAGATCGGCGACAACGTCAAGATCTACCAGGGCGTAACGCTGGGGGCTACTCATGTTTCCAAATCGATGGCGGCTACCAAGCGGCATCCGACCATAGAAGACAATGTGGTCATATACGCCAATGCAATTATTCTCGGGGGAGACACCGTGATCGGCCACGATACGATAGTAGGGGGCAACGCCTGGGTTACCCATAGCATTCCTCCCTATTCCCAGGTGTACCAGAGAAGCGCTACCGAAATCCGCACGCACCAGCCGGCATAAAATCACAGGCGCGATCCATGTCGAAGCTTTATTACGACATCAATGAAACGGCCGAAATAGTCGGATGCGAGCCCTCCACGCTCAGGTTCTGGGAAAAGGAATTCCCGCATCTGAAACCCAGGCGCGACAACCGGAACCGGCGGAAATATACCGATGCCGACATAGAAATCATCAGGAAGATACAGTATCAGAAAGAGGTTCAGGGCCGGACCATAAAGGGCACAAGGGTGCAGCTGAATCATCGCGAAACCGCTGAAAATATCATTCTCCGCCTGCAGCATCTCCGCGATTTCCTGGTCGACCTCCGGGGGAAACTGGAATAGCATGAACGGATCTCTTATTTATATTAATTGTAAATTAAAGGGATGTTATCGATATTTGTGCCGACAATTAACTTCCCTTTGTACATGAAACGCTTTATTGCTTTGTTTCCGGCGGCCATGCTGCTCGCGTCAATGACCCTGGCGCAATCCATCACCCCCAATTCGCTGCAGCAGCATATCAACATTCTTGCTTCCGATTCCCTTGAAGGAAGAGGAACGGCCTCCATAGGGGAGATAAAGGCTGCCAATTACATTGCAAGACAATTCCAGAAGGCGGGGCTCGAGCCCAAAGGGGCAAACGACAGCTTTTTCCAGCCATTTACGCTGTCGTCCAAAATCGACGGATTTACCCATCAGCAAACTGCCAGGAATGTAGTCGGCTTCCTCGACAACGGTGCTTCCAAAACCATTGTTATCGGCGCGCACTATGATCATCTTGGCTACGGGCTACATGGCGGCTCCCTGTCCCCGGGCTCGGCAGGACAGATCCACAACGGGGCCGACGATAATGCCTCGGGGACTTCAGGAGTGATCGAGCTCGCGCGGTACCTGGCTTCCAACGATGTCAGGGAACGATATAACTTTCTTTTTATAGCCTTTTCCGCCGAAGAGCTGGGGTTGATCGGCTCGAAGTATTACGTTGAAAATCCTACTATTCCCCTTGAATCCGTTGCCTTCATGATCAATATGGATATGATCGGGCGCTATGACGCAGCAAAGGGACTTACGATAGGGGGCTGGGGAACGACGTCGTGGTGGAGCAGGCTTATTCCCGACATCGTAGCATCGGAAAAGATCAAATACCATGCTGATTCTTCAGGCATCGGCCCTTCTGACCATACTTCCTTTTACAGTAAAAAAATGCCGGTGCTCTTCTTCTTTACGGGGGCTCATGGCGACTATCACAAACCGGTCGACGACTCAGACAAAATCAACGCCGAAGGCGCCGCAAAGGTACTGTCCATCATTACCAGGCTGGTCGCCAGGTTGGATAAGGAGACCGGTGACCCCGATTACATCGAGGCAGCAAACCCGCATACGGCCAATACCAGGAGCAGCTTTAAAGTCACCCTGGGGGTAATGCCCGACTACAACTTCAGCGGGAAAGGAGTGAAGATCGACGGTGTTTCAGCCGGGCGTCCGGCGGAGCTGGCAGGGATTAAAGCCGGTGATATTGTCACCAGGATAGGCAGTTACCCGATTAAAGATATCTATGAATACATGGATGCCCTGGGCAAGCATGAAAAAGGACAGACCGTAGAGGTTGAATTCCAGAGGGACAATAAGGTTCAGAAAAGTAAGCTGACTTTCTGACCGGACCCCTTCCGGCACCGGTTGTAATCTTAATAGCTCAGCTGCGGCGCCAGCCATCGCTCAGCCTCCTCAATACTCATTCCCTTCCTGCCGGCATAATCCGCGACCTGGTCTTTCTGGATTTTCCCCACCGGGAAATAACGGCTTTCAGGGTGCGCAAAATACCACCCGCTTACCGAACTCGCCGGGTACATGGCGAAGCTGTCGGTAAGCTCGATCTTTATCGCTTCCGCCTCCAGGAGATTGAACAGGGTCCGTTTTTCGGTATGCTCGGGGCAGGCCGGGTATCCCGGCGCCGGGCGAATCCCCTTGTAGACCTCTTTGATCAGCTCTTCGTTGGAAAAATTCTCTTCGCGGCTATACCCCCAGAATTCCTTTCTTACACGCTCATGCATCAGCTCGGCAAAAGCTTCGGCCAGGCGGTCGGCCAGCGCCTTGACCATGATGCTGTTATAATCGTCATGCTCTGCTTCATATTTTTCCAGGAGCACCTCGATCCCTATACCCGATGTTACCGCGAATCCCCCGATATAGTCGGGTTTATCTTCCAGTAACTCGACAGGCTTGACAAAATCGGAAAGGCAGTAATTAGGCAACCCCGGGGCTTTCTGATTTTGCTGCCGCAGGTGGTGGAGCACATGCGTTACTTCATTTCCGGGGTGATAGGAAATATGCCGGTGACTGCCATGCTTGTCGCAGTCAATTTCTGTCTCTTTTTTATCGAAACTATACAGGCATATATCGTCCATATCTGACCCGGCCGGCCAGAAACCTATAGCCGCATTGGCCCTGAGCAGCTTGTTCGACACTATTTCGTCCAGCAATTTCTTTGCATCCGCAAGCAGCTTCCTGGCTTCTCCTCCTACAATTTCATCATCAAGTATCGCCGGGTATTTCCCTGCCAGCTGCCAGGTCTGGAAAAACGGCGTCCAGTCGATATAACGCACTATTTCTGCCAGGTCATAATCTTCAAACCGCTTCACTCCCAGGAAAGAAGGCTTCAACGGGGTAAACTGCGCCCAGTCCGTAGTGAACCTGTTGGCCCTGGCGGCCTCCAGCGGCAGCTGCGCCTTTTCCGACCTTCTACGAGCGTGATCTTCCCTCAGCTTCGCATATTCCGTCTTGAATTCCTCGCGCATGCTATTGCGGCTGTCCTCGCTTTGCAGCAGCTTACCGGCTACAGGCACCGACCGGGAAGCATCCAGCACATGAATAACCGGGCCGCTATAGTGAGGATCGATCTTCACCGCCGTATGGATCCTGGAGGTAGTGGCTCCCCCGATAAGAAGCGGCGTACTAAAACCCTGCCGCTCCATCTCCTTGGCTACGCCCACCATTTCGTCGAGCGAAGGGGTGATCAGGCCCGAAAGGCCGATTATGTCCACATTTTTTTCCCTGGCAATAGAAAGGATCTTCTCGCCGGGTACCATCACCCCCAGGTCGATCACTTCATAGTTATTGCATCCGAGCACCACGCCCACAATATTCTTGCCTATGTCATGAACATCGCCTTTCACAGTGGCCATCAGCACTTTTCCAGCGCTGGTAGCACCCTCTTCCTTCTCCGCCTCTATAAACGGCTGCAGGTAAGCGACGGCCTTTTTCATAACCCTGGCCGATTTGACCACCTGGGGCAGGAACATCTTACCGGCGCCAAACAGGTCGCCGACAATACTCATCCCGTCCATCAGCGGACCTTCTATCACTTCAAGCGGCCTTGCAAAAAGCCGGCGGCACTCTTCCGTATCCTCCTCAATAAAATCGGCTATACCTTTTACCAGGGCGTGGGCAATGCGTTCTTTTACCGGCAGCTCACGCCAGCTGAGATCAGGCCCTGACTGGGATTTCCCTTTGTCCTTGATCGTATCGGCAAATGCCAGGAGACGCTCCGTTGCATCAGGCCTCCTGTTGAGGATCACATCCTCTACCAGCTCAAGGGTCTCCGGGGGGATTTCGTCATAAATCCCGATCTGCCCTGCATTCACAATCCCCATATCCATACCTGCCCGGATCGCATGGTACAGGAAAACCGTATGGATAGCTTCCCTGACGGGCTCGTTTCCCCTGAAGCTGAACGACACGTTGGAAACACCGCCCGACACTTTCGCATACGGCAGGTGCTGCTTTATCCAGCGCACCGCATTGATATAGTCTACCGCGTAGTTATTGTGCTCCTCCATCCCGGTAGCTACCGTCAGGATGTTGGGATCAAAAATGATATCCTCCGGCGGAAAGCCAACCTCGTCGACCAGTATCCTGTAGGCTCTTTCACATATCTCTATTCTTCGCTCATAGTTATCGGCCTGGCCGGTTTCGTCAAACGCCATTACCACCACTGCAGCACCATACCGCAGCACGTCGCGGGCAGATTGCTTAAATTTCTCCTCTCCTTCCTTTAAAGATATCGAGTTCACGATAGCTTTTCCCTGTACGCATTTCAGGCCTGACTCGATCACCTCCCACTTGGAAGAATCGATCATCAGCGGCACCTTCGAAATATCAGGTTCGGAAGCTATAAGGTTTACAAAAGTCTTCATGGCCTCTACCCCGTCGATCATTCCTTCATCGAGGTTGATATCGATTACCTGGGCTCCGCTCTCGACCTGCTCCCGGGCTATGGCCAGGGCAGCGTCGTAGTTTCCTTCGCGGACCAGCCGGGCAAATTTCTTGGATCCCGTCACATTGCAACGCTCACCGATATTCACAAAGTTGGAAAGCTCATTGATCGCAACAGGCTCAAGCCCCGACAGCTTCATCACATGCCCTTTTTCCTTTTCCGGCCGGCCCTTATACCGGGCGGCAAGGTCTGCTATTACCCTGATATGATCCGGTGTCGTTCCGCAGCATCCTCCGATGATATTCAGCATACCCTCTTTCAGAAACCCTTCGATTACCTCGCCCATCTGCTCCGGCGATTCATCATATTCTCCCATTTCATTGGGCAGCCCGGCGTTAGGGTGCGCTGAAGTATGAAACGGGGATTTATCAGCCAGTATCTGGATATAAGGCCGCATCAGATCGGCGCCTAATGCGCAATTCAGCCCGACCGATAAAAGCGGCAGATGAGCGACCGAGATCAGGAACGCCTCCGTATTTTGCCCGGAAAGTGTCCTCCCCGATGCATCGGTGATGGTTCCCGAAACCATGACGGGCAGCGTTTCGCTCCCGTTCCACCGCCACGAAGGCAGCGGCGTGATTTTACCATTCCTGGCATCTTCAAAGAAAATATCGATGGCGAACAGCGCCGCTTTCGCGTTGAGGGTATCGAAAATAGTTTCTACCAGGAGTATATCCACGCCTCCGTCGACCAGGCCATGTACCTGCTCATAATAAGCCTCGACGAGCTGGTCAAAAGTGATCGCCCTGTAACCCGGATTATTTACATCGGGCGAGAGCGAAGCCGTCCTGTTGGTAGGACCGATCGAACCGGCGACAAACCTGGGCTTCGCAGGGTTGCCAGCGGTAAACTCTTCGGCCACTTCCCGGGCAATCCGGGCCGACTCGAAATTCAGCTCGTAAACAAGCTCTTCCATCCCGTAATCGGCCATCGCTATGGTCGTCCCGGAAAAAGAATTGGTCTCCGCAATATCGGCGCCGGCCTCGAAGTAGGCCGCATGAATCTCTTTAATAATGTCGGGCCGGGTCAGCGAGAGCAGGTCGTTGTTACCTTTCACATCATAGGGCCAGTCTTTGAAACGCTCCCCCCTGTAATCCTCATCCTCCAGTTTATAGCGTTGAATCATAGTTCCCATGGCTCCGTCGAGAACCAGGATCCTCTCTTTAAGAATTTCGGCAATCACGCTCATTGTATTCCTGTATCCGGATTTAGCTTCTGCACCGGAGTTTTTTTCTTACAAATTTAACCTCTTAGGAAATATTTTTTCAAATAATCGCCGTAAAGTAGTTATTTTATCTATAAAACAATATTTTTACCCCTATAAAATCTTAAACATCAACCATATCAAGGGGAAACCGACAATTATTGCCTTATGTTTTCACTGGACGAAGCCGATAAAGCCATTTTACATCATCTCCAAAACGATGCTACGCTTAAGACCCGGGAGCTGGCGGAGATGGTCAATCTTTCGTATACTCCTGTTTACGAGCGGGTACGCAAGCTGGAAAAAGAAGGTATTATCAAAAAATACGTCGCATTGGTCGACCGGGAAAAGGTGGGCAAAAAGCTCATGGTCATTTGCAGCGTAGCTCTGAAAGAGCATTCCAGGACAATGGGCGAACGTTTTGTCCAGGCTGTAATGGGCTATCCCGAGGTGCTGGAATGCCTCAATATATCAGGAGAATATGATTTTCTTCTTAAGGTCATAGTAGAAGATATGCCCCAATACCAGAAGTTCCTGATGGAAAAGCTGGGGGCATTGGAAAATATCATAGGCAGTACCCAAAGCCAGTTTGTAATGGGAGAAATAAAGTCCACCACGACACTCAGCCTCTAGGAGACCGGGCGTTGCCACACCTGCTGAAGGCGGCCGTCCGGCTACTTCCCGACCAACACCCGGCGTACCTCCTCCGAACCGTTTTCAAAACGGATCTTCAGAAGATAGAGCCCCTGCAGCCCGCTTACGTTCAGATGCTGCAGTCTTTCTCCTTTTACCGGAACCCCGGCGGCACGCACCCTTCCCGAAAGGTCGCAGAGCGCAATTTCCCGTACATCAGCTCCCTCACCGGTTTCAACGCTCAGATGTTCCAAAGCAGGGTTGGGATATACCCTGAGCCCGTTCTCACTTCTTACGACAATCGAACGTATCTCCGACAAATCGGATGAAAGATCCAAATCGATCATTTTCAACCGGTAGTAATTCACGCCGGAAAACGGTAAATTATGAAAGAATGAATAAGCAACCGGTTTTTCATTTCCTCCCGCCGATTTCACCTCACCTACTTTGGCCCATTGCCTGCCGTCCCGGCTATGTTCTATTTCAAACCTGTCGAAGTTCTCCTCTTCCGTTACAGTCCATTCCAGGAGTACCTGCTTTTCTTTGATACCGGCATTAAACCCGGAAAGTCGAACCGGAAGAGGGCTCAGCAGCCATGGTTGTATCAGCAAGTCCATTCTGGCGAGGCGTGTCGACATGAATTGCTTCATATAGGCCAGCTCGCTGCTGCTAAAATTCAGGTATGTACGGTCCCAGCCTCCGTCGACGGGATCGGGCGGCGTCCTTGATTCAACCTTTTTTTCGAGCGCGTAAACACCATTGCTCCTGAGATGATCATATTGCCTTTGAATACGATCGAGGATATTCTGGTCCGACAGCAGGTTCTGACGTAACCGGAACCATCGGAGGGCGATCTCATCTTTCAATGCGGTATTGTTGTTCAATACCCTGTTCGCGATACCATTTTCTATCAGGTCCCTTCCCCGGGGATTGCGTTCCGAATCGTATTTAAAGCCCAAAGTGCCGTCCAGGTCCCAGACCCCGTAAAAATACGGTTCTCCCCTCTTGTATCTTCCCATAAACAGGTTCTTTCCCAGGTTATCTTCCGCGTAAACCGCATTGATATACAGGTAATAATCTATAAAATTACCCTTATGCAACTGCGTCCATATGTCCTGCTGCAGTTCCAGGGTAGGGGTATCTTTGATATACAGCGAAAAATTCCGGAGAATCTCCCACGTGGAGGTAGAAGGATGTTTCAGCTCCATTTTCGCCCATGTTTCCGACGAATACGGTGCGGGTAAGGCAGGAATGGGAAATGGACCTCCGAAAAAATTGGGCGGCCCGTTGTCCTCCCCCTTATACAGCTCGCCCTCCACATCCGCATCATTCACCCCCGATTTCAGCTTATATTGTTTTCTGTCTACGTCTTCGGTAAAGAGATATACGCCCCGGTAAACATTATTGACGAAAACCAGTGTATACCTGGAACGGATCGTCGACAGTGCATCCGGTTCCTGGTCCAGGTAATACAGCTTATGCATATCGAGCCACAGGTCATGGCACACTTTATTATTGATCCTGAGCCGTTCGTTATACATCGCCAGCATCAGCCATCGCCTGTCTGACCGCAGCCCGAAAATAGACTCATCTTTGTTTTTTCCTGCTCCATCTTTGAGCTGTACCCGGTAAGATTTCTTAGGATAGGTCAACGAAGTCGCCCCCCTGTGTTTAATGGCCATGGCTGAAGAATAGGTAGCGCCCACGGTATCCATCACGACGATGTTTCCCGGGATTTCATCGTTTGCGTTGATGCTACCCGGGACGGTCAGATCCACGATTGCAACTCCCGCAAACCACAGGCTATAGGTAGTCCCGTCTTTTATCACCTTGTATTCGGTGCCCCGGTTCAGATTGGTAACCGGGCTCTGGAAATTATAAACCCCCGAACCCAGGGTGATCGTGGTGAAGGTCCCGGCCGGATCAGCGGGAAATTCATTGCATATAATAACCGGCTGCGAATGGGTCTCTATCTTGAACCGCCCGTCGGGAACAACGATCTGCGCCGCCGCCCGGTAAGAAGGCGCCCATAAAAAGACGATCGCCCAGATAGCGCTGACAACAGGTTTTACGAATTTAGAGAAAAGGCTGGCATCAGTCCCCGGGGAAAAAACGAGTTCAGGTACCAGGAATTGCCGGAAGTAATCTGATTTCATATGATCTGCTGGTATAAAGGAAAATCAGAAGCACGCGGATCGCGTACCCCGAAGTAGTTGAGCTTCGTGTTATTTTATAAGTCAATTGGGGCAAACAAGGGTGGTTTACCCGATCTCTTCAGTCTTAAGCTGCTTTTCGTGCAGCTCAAAATATACGCCATTCCTGGCCATCAGGCTTTCGTGAGACCCGGTTTCCACAATTTCACCGTCATCAAGCACTACGATCTCGTCGGCAAGTTTCGCGGAAGAAACCCTGTGCGATATGATAACAGAAGTTTTTCCTTTCATGATCCTACTGAGATTATTCAATATAATATTTTCGGTGTGGGTATCGACGGCAGAAAGGCTGTCGTCCAGCACGAGGATTTTGGGCTCCCGTACGATAGCCCGGGCTATCGAGAGACGTTGCTTCTGCCCGCCGGAAAGTGTGATACCCCTTTCGCCCAGCCTGGTCTGAAACCCTTCGGGGAAGCCCATTATATTATCGTACAGATCAGCGTCTTTCACAGCCTGTACCACCTGCTCCATCGACAGCTCCCCAGCACCGAAGCGGACGTTATTCTCGATCGTATCCGAAAAAAGAAATACTTCCTGGGGCACGTATCCTATCTGGCGCCTGATATAACTTACGTCATAGTCCTTCAGGGGAATATTGTCGACTCTTATCTCACCCTCCGGATCATACATCCTTACAATGAGATTGGCCAGCGTGCTTTTCCCCGACCCTGTCGTACCCAGTATGGCTACAGACTGGCCGGCTTTCACTTCGAGATTGAAATTATTGAGGGCTACTATTCCAGAATCAGGGTATACAAATCTTACATTCCTGAAAGAAAGCTGCCCCTTTACCTCCGACTTCAGTCCTTTTTCAGAGACAATTTCAGTTTTTTCGTTCAGGAACTCATTAATACGCACTTGCGATGCCGCAGCTCTCTGTACCTGGCTGGTGGTCCAGCCTATGGCCATTACCGGCCAGGTCATCATGTTAAGATAGATGATGAATTCCGCGATATTCCCCGCAGTAAGCCTGCCGTTAATGATCTCCTGCCCGCCGATATAAATCACGAGTACATTGCTCAATCCTACCAGTACCATTACCAGCGGGTAAAAAAGCGAGTCGACCCGTACCATCGACAATGACCGCTTTTTAAATTCTCCGGCCCCCGACCTGAATTTACCGGCAAAATAGGACTCCTGAACGAACGTCTTAATCACCCTGATGCCGGAAAAGGTCTCCTGGGCATCGGTCGACAACTCCGACAACTGCTGCTGGATGGCCTCCGAGCGCTTCATGATGACGCTGTTCACATAGTAAATGGCTACCGAAAGAAAGGGAAGAGGCAAAAGCACATAGAACGTCAAAACAGTGCTGACCGAAAGCATATAGGAAATGACCAGCACAATCAGTACGACCAGGTTGATCCCGTACATGAGCGCCGGCCCTACATACATGCGTACCTTCCCTACGTCTTCGGAAATCCTTGCCATCAGGTCGCCCGTGTTATGGCTTTTGAAAAACCGCATGGGCAGCTCCTGGTATTT
Organism: Spirosomataceae bacterium; assembly: GCA_037191015.1. Classification (GTDB taxonomy): domain Bacteria; phylum Bacteroidota; class Bacteroidia; order Cytophagales; family Spirosomataceae; genus Ravibacter. The sequence goes on along the minus strand of JBBCKD010000010.1, from coordinate 216,598 downwards.
GGCGTAAATCTCGTTCTTCAGATCGAATTCTATGTGCCTCGACATGACGATGATGGTCTGCCTTACCATGAAGAGAAATACGCCTTTCATGATCGCCATGAGCAGTATCAGCAGCCCGAAATAGGGGATAGCGGTATAAAACTGCTCCCTGATGGAAGCTTCGAGCGAAGATCCCCTGTAAATGAAATAAATATCCAGCGTGTCTTTAACCAGATCGAGCGACTGCCGCACTATCTGTGCTGGAAATATCCCGAAAAGGTTGGAGATGATCGTAAAAACCGTACCGAATACAAGATACCATTTATACTTGACCAGGTATTTGTTAAGATGAGAAAGCGCTTTCACAAACGGTGAACTGGTTAGCTAATGAGGCAGCCCGTAAAGACCACAGATAATAAACATGATTTTACGACCGAAAGTTTGACTACGGGATAATTGCCCGCAGAAACCCTACTTGTCTCTGAAAAACAGCGACACCGGTACTCCTGTAAAGCCGAAGTTTTCCCTCAACCGGTTTTCAAGATAGCGCTTATACGGCTCCTGAACGTACTTGGGGTGGTTGCAGAAAAATACAAAGCTCGGAGAAGCCGAAGGCAGCTGGATCATATACTTGATCTTGATGTACTTGCCCCTGTAAGCCGGCGGATGGTGCTTTTCGATCTCTGCCTGCATCACCTCGTTGAGCTTTGAAGTAGATATCTTCTTGGTTTTATTCTCGAAAACCTCCATCGCCTTTTCCATCACCTGGAAAATCCGCTGCTTGTTCAAAACGGAAACAAAAATGATAGGCAGGTCATTCTGGGGAGCCAGCCTCTCTCTGATCGTTTTCGTCCATTGATCGGCAGTCTTTGAATCTTTTTCGACGAGGTCCCATTTGTTGACCATCAGCACAACGCCTTTCTTGGCCCGCTGCGCATGCCCGATAATATTGATATCCTGCCCTTCAAGTCCCCTGCCGGCATCGATCACGACAACGCACACGTCCGACTCCTCGATGGCCCTGATTGAGCGCAGCGTAGAATAAAATTCTATACTCTCGGCGATCCTCGACTTTCTTCTCAGACCGGCGGTATCGGTCAGGATAAACTCCTTCCCGAATGCCTTGTAGTGCGTATGGATAGAGTCGCGGGTCGTGCCTGCAATATCGGTCACAATGCTTCGTTCCGTTCCGGTCAGGACGTTGAGGAACGACGACTTGCCTACATTCGGCCTGCCGATAATGGCAATTCTCGGGATTCCCTCCTCCGGGTTTTCCTTACCTTCCTCCTTAAAATGGGCGACCACCGCATCGAGCAGTTCGCCTGTACCTTCACCGGTTTGGGATGAAATCGCGAAGATTTCCGAGTCAAGGCCCAGCTCATAGAATTCGGGCACAGTAAGCCGGCGGCTTTCGGTCTCCGCCTTGTTGGCGACTATCAGCACCGGCTTATCGTAGCGCCGCAGCACATTGGCAAACTCCTTGTCGAGCTCGGTCAGACCGCTGTCCGTATCCACCATGAAAAGCACCACGGTCGACTCCTCTATCGCCAGCTCGACCTGCTCACGGATCGCCTCCTCGAAAACATCCTCCGAACCTACCACATACCCGCCGGTGTCGATGACTGTAAAAAACTTCTCCGTCCAGTCGGCATACCCGTAATGACGATCGCGGGTAACCCCGCTTTCGTTATCCATAATCGCCTTGCGCTGCTCTATAAGCCTGTTAAACAAGGTGGATTTCCCTACGTTGGGACGTCCTACAATCGATACTATATTTGCCATAATGCTATTCTTTATACCCCAGCTGCTTCAGACGAAGCTCATTGTTACGCCAGTCGGGATCAACTTTTACTCGTGTTTCCAGGAACACCTTTTTTTGAAAAAAAGCCTCGAGGTCTTTTCTTGCCTGGATACCTATCTTTTTCAGCATCGCCCCCTTTTCTCCTATCACAATGCCTTTCTGGCTGTTGCGCTCCACCAGGATTTCCGCCAGGATCACGATGAGATCTTCTTTTTCCTTAAATTCCTGGATCACGACCTCACTGCTGTAAGGTATTTCCTGCTTGTAATTGAGGAAGATCTTTTCCCTTATGATCTCAGACGCAAAAAACCTTTCAGGCCTGTCGGTAAGGTCATCGTCGGGAAAGTAAGCGGGATGCTCGGGCAGCAGGTTGACCAGGATGTCCAGGATCCCTTCCGTATTATGACGGTGAAGCGCCGATATGACGGCGACATGAACAGGATTTATAACCTCTTTCCATTCGGCGATCTTCGCCTCGATCTCCTCCTGGCCGGAAAGGTCCATTTTATTAAGCACCAGCACTACCGGCGCGTCGGCCCTTTCCAGCAGGGGCAGCGCCTCGTGGCTCGCAGCCTTTTCTCCCGGTTCGGTTACAAACAGGATAACATCCGCATCTTCCAGCGATCCTTTTACGAACGCCATCATGGAATCGTGGAGCTTATAGGAAGATCTCAGGATACCCGGGGTATCTGAATACACCAGTTGAAAGGGTGCCCCGTCGCTAACGCCATTCAGGATACCCATTATCCGGTGGCGGGTCGTCTGCGCCTTGGAGGTCACGATCGAAAGCGACTCCCCTACCAGGACATTCATCAAAGTCGATTTGCCTACATTAGGCTTTCCTATGATGCTCACAAAACCCGAACGCTGCTTGCCCGGCTGACTGACATGATTCGCTTCCAAAATATGCTGGTTTTCTAAAAAATTTGTCTGAGAAGAAAATGCTTCTGCAAAGTTAGTTGTTTTTTAAAAATTCTTTACTACCTTTGCAGTCCCATTACATAACAATACCGCGGGATGGAGCAGTTGGTAGCTCGTTGGGCTCATAACCCAAAGGTCGCTGGTTCGAGTCCAGCTCCCGCTACACTGAAAATCAGCCAGTTACATGAGAATGTAGCTGGCTTTTTTGATGTTTCCTAAAACATACCTAAAACTATTGAAGGTCCATCCTGTTTTAGCACTTGAAAGCGCTTTAGATTGTGTTCGACAGATTAAGAGGGGCTATGCCTAAGCAGAAGACCCGTCACCCGGCTTTCCTCTACTGCGAGCTGTAATCTTCCGGATTCTCCTATGCTATGCGAAAACGTCGCATAATATCGTCGTGCTTCTCTCTGCAATGCCTATATTAGGAGTGGCTGAATAGCTAATTTCTGAAAAACCCTATTCCTTCCTTTAACTGGCTATATTTATGCAAAGAAGTAAAAAGGCAGCCCCCATACTTGGTAAGTTTGGTGCGTGTTTAGGGTTATCCCTTCTTGTCGATGGAATGGGCGGTAATACCGACGTACGGGAAGCCTTAAGCCAAATGGGTGTGGATGAGCAGCATGTAAAAGCCCTCGGGAAAATCGTTACCGGGCTTTCCGGCAATAAATTAAAAGATTACTACGATCAGCTGTGGGAAACAGCCAGTTATGGCTTAAACGAGAACCTGGAAAAAGCTTTTGCCGAAGCGATCTCGGTTGGCTGCAAAACCCTGAGGGCAGAGTTTATCGCCGGCTATAACTTAAAAGGGCCGGAAAAGAGACAGGCAGAGCTGTTTTTCCAATCACTGGCTGTTCAATTGTCCGGGCATATCAACAGCTATGAGGCCATAACCGAGTATGCCGTCAATCGTGAAGCTTTCATTCGCTCCCTGATAAAGGAGGTTATATTGTTGTCGCATGGAGAGACAGAGGACGGAAAAACGCTTATCCCGGAAATTGACGACGATATCGCACAAAAGCTGGCTGATTGTGTTGTGAAAGATCTGGAAACACACATCCGGAAATATGTCAATGAAGAACTTAAGCGGGACGAAAAAGCAAAAACGATTTATTACGTGCATTTGCTGGAGTACAACGCCCGTGTCAATCACGAAAACCAGGAAGCGTTGCGACTCCTTGCAGAGTCTATAGAAAAAGTCATTTTGAGGAAAGAAGCAGATGGTGAAATACAGAAAAGCCTTGCTCGCACCCAGCAATGGATAACGGATAAATTACGCGGGTTTGCCTACCAGTTCAATGATTTTGTAGCCAAAGATGCAGCGTTTAAAGCGCGTTTAGGGGCAATGCTCGAGCCGAGCCTGACGGTTCCCGACTATAGCACCCTGAGCGGACGAAAAGACTTCAGCTACCGATGCGAGCTTCGTTATACCAGCTTTATTCAGCGGGAAGAGGAGATGAACCGGTTGTGGGATTTTCTGATCGGGAAGTCTGGCAGGAAATTCACCTGGTGGATGGTCACCGGGCCGGGTGGAATTGGGAAGAGCAGGCTGGCGCTGGAACTTTGCCTGCAGGCCCGACTGGCAAATTGGTATGCAGGCGTTCTGGAACAGAGACAGATAGCAGGTTTTAACTGGAGCCAGTGGTATCCACAGCGCAAAACGCTTATCGTGATCGAAAACGCCGGAAGCCAGCTCGACCTGGTCGAGAAACTGATCGGTGAACTGAGCAGGGCTGAGCAAAACAAGCCTTCGGACATGCCGGTGCGGCTGCTGCTTTTGGAGCGGGAAATCGATGAGGATAAGTTGAGAAATTTTGCTGCAGATCCGGCTATTGCACTGGGAGCGTTTTCAACCAACAATCCTCCAGAGCCATTGGAACTGCCTCCTTTTGAGCAGGAACACCTTTGGAGTATCATTGCTGAGGTACACCGGAAAGAACATAAGAGTTTGCCTAAAAATAAAGATGAAATATTAGCGAACCTGCTCCGTATTGATCCTAAAATGCGGCCGCTATTTGCCTTTTTTGCCGGGATGGCCATAGCCGAAAATCAGGATATCAGGAAGTGGGACGTTCATGATCTTCTTGCCGACCTGCTAAGACGGGAGGAAAAGGATATCTGGTCTAAACACCCGAAATGGCAGGATGAAAAGATCCGTGAAGGACATAAAAACTTGCTGCTTCTGACCACGCTTACCGGAGGATTAACAGTAGATAGTTTAATAGCATTGTTTTCCGAAAAGAACGGCTGGCTGCCTATGGATCAGCCGGACGAATCACTCTACAGGCTGATGTCGGATGTTAGCGATGCCGGGGATTACGGCGTAATGTATGAGGGTTTGAAGCCCGATCTGGTCGGAGAGTATTATGTATTGTCAAGATTAGATTCTCTTTTAAAAGATAGATTCAAGGGCAGCGCAACAACTCAAAGTATTTTGGATAAGGCCTGGCTGCTGCGTTCTGAAAATACCTGGTGGAACGTATGGAGTACGTTTACTGATTTAAATGGATTTTCTAACCAACGGGTGATTCAATTGCTTACCAGCAGCAAACCGCCGGAGACCGCTGGCGAAGAAGTTTGGGGAAACTGGAGCAAAACAGCGTCTAACCTGATCGACTACTATGGGTCCTCTTCCTCTTTTTCGGAAGCAGAGCGCTTGTATGTCGACCTTGTTGCTTTAAGCCGACGATATGATTCCAATGAAGAAATCGTGCTTCGCCTGGCAAAAGTCGCGTATATCCTGATCACTGACTACCGTTCCTCCTCTTTTTCGGATTCAGAGCGCTTATATGCTGATCTTGTTGCTTTAAGCCGGCGATATGACTCCAATGAAGAAATTGTGCTTTGGCAGGTAAAAGCAGCGTATTACCTGATCCATTCTTGCGATTCTTCTTTATGTTTGGAAGCAGAGCGCCTATATGCTGATCTTGTTGCTTTAAGCCGACGATATAATTCCAATGAAGAAATCGTGCTCAGGCAGGCCGAAGCAGCGTTTAACATGACCAACTTTTACGACTCTTCCTCTTTTTCGAATTTAGAGCGTTTGTATTCCGACCTGGTTGCTTTGAACCACCGGGATAATTCCAACAAAGAAATCATGCTTAGGCAGGCTCTAGCATCGTTTAACCTGATCACTTTTTACGGTTCTTCCTCTATTTCAGATTCAGAGCGTTTGTATTTCGATCTGGTTGCTTTAAGCCAGCGGGATGAATCCAACAATGAAGATATCGTGCTTTGGCAGGCAGCGGCATCAAGCTATTTAATTGTGCTTTTATTAGAGGAGGCTATGGCAACCTCTAAGCTTTTATTTTTCAAAAGCCTTATTCGAAATTTAGAAGTATTTATAGACAAGTATGATTTTGAAATATTAATAAAAAAGTATAATCGGGGTCAAACATTATCTCCGAATTTAAATCTACTAACTGATATCCTAAAAGAAGGCAAAGACTGGCTTGATACTAACGATATTTCAAAGGAGTAGTTGAAGCCGACTCCATTCTGCTTCATCTTCTCAAATTTTTCCAACAGGCTTTCAAGAATTTCCTTCAGGGTTTTCGGATGCTTTCTTCTGGATGCCCTATACTCGAATCTGATTCAATAACTTCTGTCACCAATTTATTCCATTCTTTATAAGCGCTGATAGTTTTGACAAAGGAAGTCATTGAATGCACGCCTTTTGATTAATGGGTTGGAAACTTTACTCACCACCACACTATAACAGACTAAATGCTTGCCAAGCAGCTAAAAAAAAGGAAAACCATGCTAAAAACTTAATAATACCGGGTATTAGATTACCATTGATTCCTTCAAGTTTAAGGAATCCAACTCCTGCTAAAGTGCTCAAAATAATATTTAAAAGTGTTATTCTGGCCACACTTTGAAGAAATTGAGGATATCTGGCAATACTTAGATTTTTGGCCTCTTCAAACGAGCTTACATTTGAAGATATTATAATCCAGTTTGCCATATTATATACGACAACAACTAAGGATAATACTGAAAATATTAAAATAAAATAATATTTCATATTTTAACTACAAGGAGTGGGTTGCAACCATTGAACAAAACCATAAAGGGGGTAATTTTGACATAGGTAGTCGTAAACGTAGCAGATTTCATAAAAATAGTAACTATTCTCTAAGAATAAACATCTTAATATTTATCATACAGAAATTAAAACAAAACTTATTAAACGGTATTATAATATGAAAATTTAATAGTTCAGTTAATAGGAGATTACATAGTTACTAATAATATCATTCCCTTTTCCCCAACCTCTTACCGTCTCTTAAAATACTCTTTTGAACCCGACGGCCGGATATCCGTAAGGCTGCCCTTATAGTGCCTCAGCTCTTTTAACTGATAGGGATGCTTCCTGATTTCCGCAATATTAATGTCTATTCCCAAACCAGGCTTATCCGGTATCGACATGGCGCCGTTTTCGAATACGACCTGCTCGTCTGAAATATCCGCTCTCCAGGGCACATCGCTGCTCATCGTTTCCAAAAGAAAAAAATTGGGTATACAGGCAGCCAGTTGTAAGGTAGCGGCATTGGCGACCGGGCCGCTCGGATTATGAGGACATAACGGGATATGATAAGCCTCGGCCATGGCAGCTATCTTCTTTATTTCGGCAATACCGCCGGCATGGCTCACATCGGGTTGAATATAGTCGGCTGCTTTCAGCTCAAACAGCGTTCTGAATTCCCAGCGGTTGTACAGCCGCTCCCCGGCGGAGACGGGGATTTTAATCCTGCTTTTTACTTCCGCCAGCCCTTCCAGGTTCTGGGGAGGAATCGGCTCTTCCAGCCATAGTATATCGAATGCTTCAAGAATGTTCCCGATCCTGACGGCGGTAGGGACGTCAAAACGGCCATGGGCCTCAATGATAATGTCGGCCCGGTCTTTAACGGCATCATACACGGCTTCAACACATGCGATAGCCTCGTTGAGCTGCCGTCGATCGATGTGAAGGTAGGCTGTCCCGAACGGGTCCCATTTGAGCGCCTTAAACCCCCGGTCAACGGCGATTTTTGCCTTCTGAACAAATTCCTCCGGCGTTTTAGCCGGTGCAAACCAGCCGTTCGCATAGCATGCCACATCATTCCTGACCTTTCCGCCTAACAGCTGATATACTGGAACACCGAGGGCTTTCCCCTTAATATCCCATAGCGCCATTTCAATGGCCGACAAGGCGCTCATCAGCACAGGACCTCCCCTCCAGTAAGCATTGCGGTAGGCCTCATGCCATAACTCCTCGACACGATGCGGATCTTTCCCGATAAAGATCGTTTCCAGGTCGTGGCAGGCCTGTGCAACGGTATGCTCTTTGTATTCAAGGGTTGCTTCACCAATACCATACAGGCCTGACACATTGGTAAGGACCCTGACAAACACCCAATTGGTGCGGTAGGCATGGCAGATATGGGTTTCAATAGCCGTGATTTTCATAGTATTGGGCTCGTGACATTATTCTGACCGGATTTACCTCAGGTAGACTCCGCCGTTCACATCCAGTGTTACCCCGGTAATATACCTGGCTTCATCGCTGCAGAGGAAGGCTACCGCATTACCTACATCTTCCGTTTTGCCAAGACCAAGCGGGATCGTCTTCGCGAGATCTTCCACTCCTGCGCGCCCATGTGTCTTATAAAGCAGTTCTGTCTCTATAATGCCGGGAGCAACGGCGTTAACGTTAATGCCCAGCGGGGCGCCCGTGATAGAGAGCGTCTTTACAAGGCCCAGTTGTCCGCTTTTACTCGCTGCATAGTGGGCATGCCCGAAAAGTGCGCCCCGGTGCCCGACAACAGAGCTGATAAAAACGATCTTCCCGTAGCCTTGTTCTTTCATCATCTCCATAGCGTTTTTGGAGCAAAAAAAACCGCTGGAAAGGTTCGTTTCCAGTATACGGCGCCAACCGGCTTCATCGATCTCAAAGATGTTTTTCGCCTCTGAAGTACCTGCGTTATTAACGAGGATGTCGAGGCGCCCGAAACGCCTTCTGACCTCCCCGAACATTTTGTGCACTTCTTCGTTTTTACTTACATCAGCGACTATCAAATGCGCCTTTCCTCCGTTTTCACGGATCTGATCAAGTATGTCCCCGGTTTCAGGATCAAACGGGGGGCAATTGATAATGACCTCTGCGCCTCTCCCGGCAAGAGTAAGCGCAATGCCTTTCCCGATCCCCCTGGTGGAGCCGGTAATGAGCGCAATTTTATTCTTTAGGCAAACCATAGTTCAGTTCTTTCAAATTCAAAAAAATCCGTCAGATCGCTGTCTTCGAAAAGAAGAATACAGCGGAGTCCTTTGTGCGGGGAAAATTCTTCTTTTGACAACTCAAAACATATTTCCAGCCCATACACCGGGTCTACCTGCCATGAATGAAGTTGGTGTGCGTCGAGCCGGCACCCCAGCCTGTCTTCAAATCTCAGCGTTACTTTTCCCGTTTTGAAAAAGCCATAGAAACCGGTCAGCAGTATTTTGTGATCCCGGGTAACGACGCTAAGCTTTTTTGCAATTACCCCAAATTGATTCCTGTCAATTACATGGCTTCCGGCCGGGAGTGTACAGGTCTGAACTTCATACTCGAAATGAATCGACGCGTCGGGATCTATCCTTGTCAGGGGAGAAAGCAGCTCCAGCTCCAGGTAAGGCGGATTTTTCTCCGGATCATTCGGAAAATCAATAATTTTTCCCCTCGAGTAAATGGAGCCTTTCCCCTGGGTCCATATCTGCACAGAAGTTGATTCCGGATAAGTCGCTTCCCTGTCGAAAGAAAAAGTAAGGACAAATACCTTGCCCTCGACCGTATCATTGAACGCGATCCAGTTGTCGCGACAGTCAAGGCCGACTTTCCCGGCCAGATAGGAGAAATTTACAAGTAAGTTGTCCTGCTCGTCCGTCTCAAACTGGGGGTTGTTTACCAGTCCGTGCATGACTTTGTAGCCCTGGCTCCATTTGGAATCGGGGTTCTTCCGGCAGGAAACCAGATAGCGGCCCGGTATTGACAGATCAGGGGTATCCAATTGAAAGACCGGCCAGATCGACCATTCTTTTATACTCTTGCTTTTATTGGTAAAGGAAGCTGTAAACCAGATTTTGGGCGAAGCTTCATCTATCCTGATTTTTCTTGTTACCTGGATTCCCGTATACGGGTCAATAGCGCTTTTCAATTCTATTCCCATTGCCTTAGGGCCGACTCTTGTGATGTCGTACATCCCGCCGTCCAGAACCGGATCGGGAGGGCCCGGCCATAAATTCTCGGAGCCCCAGCCCTGAGGGGCCGGCCAGATTTTTTCGCCGCCGAAATTAAGCCAGGTATGGTCATTCCCGGAGATATTGATATCCGGGATCCGGCCTTCCAGATTAGGATTTGTAAAAAGGAACGGATATCGGTCAAATATGATCTGCAGGACACGCCCGCCTAACTGGGGGGCCACAAAAAGCCGAAGACTTTTATTTGACATGGGCCACACTTTCCAGCCTTTGTAATTTTCCGGTACTATTTCAGACATTATTGTACTTGGTGATTTCTTTTATAGTCTTTGTCGAAGAAGCTTTTATAAGCTATGAGTAAGAGAATGCCGCAGATGAACCAGACAATCGCCAGGAGAGAAAATCCCGTGGAAAGTCCGATAACAGGCTTTAAATAACCCAAAACCACAGGCGATAACGATCCGACCGCAAAGCCGGTCATCATCATGACTCCTGAAGCCGAGGAGTGATATTCGGGAGGAATTACGTCATAGAGGACCGAATACGTATTGGCATCAAAAAAGGCCCTGGCAAACCCGAAGCCTGCAAAGCCGATGTAGATCAAAACCAGCTTAGCAGTTCCGACAAGCAGGATAAAGGGGATAGCCCCAAGCAGCCCGGCGGCCTGAAGGAGAAGTCTCCGGGCCGGCCTTTTCCTCGCAAGACGATCGGACAATCTGCCAGCTATCAACACGCCTGCAAATGCAAATACATGTGTGTATAGCATGGAATGAAACCCCGCTTCAGCCAGGCTCATCCCGAATTCTTCATACAAATAGGTTGGCGACCAGGTTAAGTACCCGACCAGTACGAATACCAGGCCGCCGAACGCCAACGTAAGCAACACGGCGGTCGGAACTGAAAAGAGGATCTTCAGGGAAGACCAGAAATCTACCCGACCGGTTGCAGCGGGCGTCGGGCCGGTCGGCGCCGGGTCTTTCAGCCGGAATACCAGAACAACCCCATGCAGCACACCGACCGCCCCGAAAAAATAAAAAGCATTTTTCCAGCCCCACCGCTCCCCGACATACCCGGCTAAAATACCGCTCGCAATTATCCCCACGTAGTAGGAAGTCTGATGAACGGACATCGCAAATGCCCGGGTCTCTTTGTGATAGCTGGCAAGGAGAGCGTAGTTGGCCGGCCCGAATAAAGCTTCGCCCCCGCCGGTAGCAACACTTCTGAACAGGATCAGCATTATAACCCCGTTAGCCAGGCCGGTAGCCATCGTAGCCGCACTCCAGAAAAGAATGCTGAAAACGACAATCCATTTCCTGCTGAAACGGTCACCGGCATATCCTGATATCGGGACTAAAAAGGCAAAGACCAGGTTGAAAATAGTTGCAATCGTGCCTATTTGCACGTCCGTAAGCTGCAGATCTTCCCGTATTAACGGTAATACGACATTAAAGATCTGCCTGTCGGCCTGGTTGATAAAGAAAGCAACCCACAGCAAAGCCAGGACTTCCCATTTGTAACCAGGTGATGCGGAAAAGTTTTTCACTTGCCCTAAAAGGTTTTGGAGATCAGGAATTTGTGTTCACCCGGCTATTCCGCCGCTTTCTTTATCTCCCAGAAGAGAATCCCGTTGGATTCGACCGCCTCATGCTTAAGCTCCAGCTTATCCTGTGCGTCGATGGTACGGGATTCCTCCGGGGCGATCTTCATTGTTTGCTTTTTGTCGGTCAGGTAATTGTTATGCCTGGTATCGACGATGTACTTGCTGACCGTTATTTTGCCCGTGCCAAGCAACGACTGAACCTTCGACAACACCAGACTGACAGGCCTGGAAGATCCGTAGTTGACAGCTTCGACAAGCACCCTTTCTCCGTCGAAAGCGCCTATTACAAGGTCGCTATTGTAAAGAGAATTGTCGATCTGGATCTCCCGGCCTTTAAACTGCGAAAGGAATTTCATCGAGACTCCGCTGGGGAAAATCTTTATCTCTTCATATTTCGTATCAGGATTATTGGGGCCATCAAACCACATAAAACGGGTTTGGATCTTACTGTTGTGGTAAAGCACCCAGGGCATAATTATCATATTAGGACTGTACAAACTTGAGAAATACAGTGTTTTAACCAGCCCTGCCGCATTCTGATGATGATACTCGAGCTTATCTTCACTATAATGATAGGGGTTATGCTCTGATATGAAAAAGGGCAGGTTTTTGTCCAGATTATATTTTCCCATAAGATTCCTGACCTCTTTTTCCCGGTACGAAGTCTGGTCCATCGGGATCGTATATTCATGCCATGCAACAAAATCCAGTTTTTTGTGAGGTGCGCTGTCTTCGCTGTAAAGACGGAAGAATGAATCGAGCAGTTTGATCGTGTTCCCGGTAATAACCGGCCCGCCTACAAGGATACGCTCGCGCCCCTGTAGTTTAAGCTCCTCATTTACTTCTGCGACTGCTTCATATCCCAGCTTGTAGAACTGATAATACTCTTCATCGGTAGCATGCATAAAAGACTTTAATTGCGGTTCATTGCAGACTTCTACATACCTGATGTTCGGACAGAGCATTTTATAGTGTTTAAGACCGGTTTTGAAAAGCATTTTCCAGTCCGACATCGTAACAGGCAGCTTTCCGTCAAGCGCATCCCTTTCATACCTCCGGATCGTAAGCATGATCTCATCGCTGCGTGTGCTGAAGGCTTTCAGGTATTGATAATAGCGGATATTGGTTTCCTCTTCCCAATCCCACGTCTCCCGGTGTTTGTCTGCAATATTTTTGTACTTATCCACACCGATCCTGAAGTTAAAGTCAAATGTACGTGTGCGGTAATCCCACATTTCATCGAGATTGAGCCAGCACCTGGTGATAGCAGGCCGGCCGAGTTCCTTTTCACTGACCTCCGCTATCACCGGAGCCGGCGCTTTTTGTATGGAAGTATTACGATAGCCGACCAGGGAAGGGAAGTCGCGCGTAGTAACGGAAACATCTATATCCCTGGCTATGCGGGAAGTATCCCGGGCACCCCCCGCAGCATTTTTAACAGGGAATGATTTTGAAGGATACAGGGCCAGGGCATAGGCGACGGAAAGGGCAATGATTTTCTTCAACAGGTTCAGCGAATTCATATTCCAAAGAATTATTTTAATGTAATAGCAGGCATTCATATAACAATTGACGGAAGCCGGGAACTTTAATAGCCGTCGTTCTGGGTCAGGTTCTTGTTAATGATCAGTTCGCTCGCAGGAACGGGCCACAAGTATTGCTTCGATACATCGAACTTTCTTTGAACCAGGAGGCCGATCTGGCCGGCATTAAACATTTCGGAAAAGTCAGCAATTCCGTCTTCATCTATTTTCGGTGTTTGCGGGAAAAACCATAACCCGGGTTTGATTACTCTTTCCCTCAGATCTGCTACTTCCAGCATACCGTACAAAGGTTGGTTCAGCGCTTTTTCAGCCAGTTTCCACCGGATCAGGTCGGTGTATCTTCTCCCCTCGAACGCAAACTCCATCCGTCTTTCTATGCGCAGTATCTGCCGGAGTTCTTTCTGGCTGGTTGTTTTGACGGAAGGATAGGAACCGGTTTCCGCAGGCGAAACTCCATAGGCTCTGGCTCTTACACTGTTTATGGCTTCGGGTACGGAGTCGTCAATTTCGTTTAATTCAATTTTAGCCTCAGCATACATCAGCAGTACATCTGCATAGCGCATGATGGTATTGTCGGGATCTGTACGAAGGTCCAGCCAATCTTCGTCCAGTTTCTTTTTCCAGGTCAATCCGTTGTAAGAGGCGTATTGCCCGACTCCCCTGCTATCTGCGTTGCTTTGGTATTTGCCTGTATTCAGGTTCAGCACTTCCAGTGAATCGGGGTGAGGCTCGTAAATATATCCAAGCCACGGTGTTCCAAACTCTACTATCGTAGCATTGCAGCGGGGATCGCGGTTTTTAAAGGGATTATGCGGATCAAAAAGCGGAGATTTGTCTATAGGAAACCCGTCTTTGCACAGGAAAGAGCAGAACAAATCCCAGGAAGGGCCTCCGTTTCCAAAACCTCCGGCAATACGGGTGATCGGCTCTTTCGCCCTGCCGTCGGAAGGTATATACAGTCCGAGTTCTACAGAACGGGGTATGGCGAAAACCGATTCTACGGAATTCTTCGTTTTTGAGAGGGAAAGGGTTCTGAAGTCAGGAAACAGGCTGTAAACACCCAGGTCAATACAGGCTTTGGCGGCATCGCGCGCAGTACTCCAGTCGCCCATATTCAGCGCGATCCTGGTTTTCATGGCCAGAGCAGCGCCTTTGGTAGGAAACATGAGCTCATTGCTCCCGTATGAGACCGGAAGATTTGCCGCAGCGAAGTCATAGTCTTCGTATATAGCCTTGAGAATTATTCCCTTGTCTGTGCGGCTTTGCCTGAAAGCCTCTTCGATATCGAGCACATTGGTGTAATACGGAACATCCCCATAGAGAAAAATAAGCTTTGCATACTGCGATGCGCGGGCAAAGCGGGCTTTCGCTTCATAGCCTTTCAGATTTGCTTCCGAAACATTGGAAGCGGCTTTTTCAAGATTCACTATAACGCGATTGGCTGCAGCAATACATTTGTAGGCATACCGCCACGTGAGGGTTACAAACGAAGACTGGCTATTGATCGTTGCGCCCGTAATGTCGCTTAAGGTAGCGCGTGCGGTCCAGTCGTCAGTGAAACGGTCTGTCCATTCCAGTTCATAACCGCTAAGGCTCCGGCTTTCCGAAACCCTGGTCAGTTCGGCGTCCCAGAAGTCGATGTTGTAAAGGTAACCGACGGACATATCCAGTTCGCCCGCGTTGGTATACCAGTTTTCGCTGGAACCTTCCGACAAAGGATTCAGGTCAAGATCGTTACAGGACGAAGTCAAAAGTCCCAGTGATAATGAGAGTATGGCAATTTTTTTCATGTAACGAAATGGTTAGAATTTGATAGCTAGTCCTCCGAAAAATGAACGCGGTATCCAGTATGAAGAAGCTTCGGGATCCCAGCCTTTGGGATACTTATCAAATGAAAAGAGGTCTGACCCTGCGACGTACAGGCGTAGATTCTGAATCTTTAGCTTTTCCGCTACGACTTTCGGGAAGTTGTAGCCAACGGTGATATTTTTCATACGCAGGTACCGGCCGTTAAACAACCAATGGTTGGAAAAAGCATAGTTATTGCTGTTGCCTATGCTGGAAATCCTGGGATATCTCGCCTCGCGGTTCCCTTCTTCAGAATTATACTGACTCCAGTACTTCCCGACTATTTCTTCCGGAACTTCTATGTATTCCGCTCTGAATGGCCGGATCATATTATCCGTAAGCTGAGATTTCTGGTATCCTATCCCCTGGAAAACCATCGAAAAGTCAAATCCGCCGTAATTGAAGCGTAAATTGCTGCCATACAGGAAACGGGGGAGCGATCCGCCGAGTAAGACCCGGTCATATTCTGCAGAGATCTTCCCGTCAGGAACTCCGTCAGGTCCGCTGATATCGGCGTAGCGGATGTCTCCCGGTTTTACCTGGGCGCTTAACCTGGCCGAATTGTCTACTTCTTCCTGTGTCTGGTAAATCCCCTCGGCCTGATAGCCATACCATTCGTTGAACTGGCTGCCTTCAAACTTTACCTGGGATCCTAAAAACTGGGTTCCACCCAGATAACCCATCACAGATTTGGAGTCGGAAAGATTAAAAGACACCGAATAGCCTACCTGCCCGATCTTGTCGTTCCACCCCAAATCGAATTCCCAACCCTTCGTGTGCATTTTCCCGGTATTCTGGTCAGGGTTTTGCAGCCCGATGTATTCCGGAATTGCCAGCGCAAGCAGCATGTCACGGGTTGTCTTTTTATAGATATCTCCTGTAAAAGTCAGCCGGTTATCAAAAAAATTGGCATCAACTCCGATATCGTACGAAGCAGTTGTTTCCCACGAAATGTTACTGATAGCGTAGCGTTGAATAGCGGCGGTCTGGGTCGACGTGACGTTGCTTCCCACAAAGAATAATGCATTGTCGAAGCCAATGGTCGACTGGTAAGGATAGTTTCCTATCCGTTCATTACCCAGTGTTCCGTAAGATGCCCTGAGCTTAAGAAACGACAGCATATTGCCGGATTTAACAAACGGCTCGTCGGATATCACCCAGCCTGCGGAAAGGGAAGGAAAAAAGCCCCATCTGTAATCCTTATGAAACCGGGAGGACCCGTCTGCGCGTCCGTTGACCTGCAGATAGTATCGATTGGCAAAATTATACATCACACGCCCGAAGAAAGACCTGTAGGCATTCTCATACGCGCTTCCGCTATTGTATTGAAAATTCTGGTTTCCAAGGTCGAGATAGGGAAAAGACGTCAGGTTGTACTGGTTCCGCCAGGCCGACAGCGATTCGGAGAAAAAGGAGTAATTCTCATTTCCGGCCATCAGGTTCAGGTTGTGCTTTCCGAACGATTTATCATAGTTCAGCAGCAACTGGGAAGTGATGTTGTAGTTTTCAGAGCGGGATTCGGATAGCGAGGTCTGGGTAAGTCCTTCAATATAGCCTGCAATTACATTCGGGTCGTTTGCAGTTGTATAGGAAAGTTTTTTAGTAAATGCCTTCGTTTTTGAGCTATAGAGCTCAGGAGAGAATACCCCGGAGACCCGCAGCCCTTTTAGAGGAGCAAAATGAAGCGCGATCTTCCCGCGGCTTACGCCGGCATTTGTTTGTGAATCACCGCCATAATTTAACCTGGCATAGGGATTCACGCCTGTTTTTCCTTCTCCTATACGCCCGTCAGACCACAGGGCTGCGTAAATCGGGGCAACGCCGATAGACGGGGAAATATTGAAAGTCGGGGTTTCAGAAATTGAATAGATGGCGTTCAGATCGACTTCCAGCGAGAGATACTTATTGATAGTGAAGTCCGTATTGGCACGTACGGTAACCCTGTCGTAGCTCCTGCGGTTATAAAGCCCATCGGTTTTGTCGTATACCAGCGAAGCTTTTGTTTTGATCTTATCAGATCCCCCGGAGACCGAAAGCGCATGACTTTGTCTTGGCGCAGATTTTTTTACCAGTAATCCTAACCAGTCTGTATTCGGGTACAGGTGCGGATCTTCGCGATGAAGCGCGGGATAGTTATCAATGACATCTTTTGCGAATACAGGATACTCAGACCCTGTATTGTTGTTGTCGTTCCATTTTAATTCATTATGAATGCGCATATAATCCTGCGCGTTTGCATATTTCGGGAGACGGGTAGGTTGATCCATTCCGAATTCCATGGTGTAGTCCAGGTTCAGCTGAGTCGATTTAGATCTTTTTGTGGTAATTAAGATCACGCCGGAAGCAGCTCTTGAACCGTAGATCGAAGCAGATGCGGCATCTTTCAGTACAGAAATGCTTTCTACGTCATTCGGGTTCACCCAATCGAGATTGCCCGGTATCCCATCGATAATAACCAAGGGGTTGCTGTCTCCGATCGTGGTGATACCACGGATCCGAATAGTAGCCGAGGCATCGGAGGCCCCGCTTCCGCGCGTCACCATTACGCCGGATACCGCACCCTGCAGCGCCTGCGACAACCTCACAGTCTTCCTTTCTGCAAGACTTTTACCGTCAATTGCGGCAATGGCGCCTGTAAGGTCTTTTTTCTGCACAGTTCCATAACCTACCACCACTACTTCACCGAGCGTGCTGTTGTCTTCCACCAGCGTCGCGTTAACCTCCGACTGTCCGTCAACCCGGATTTCCTGCGCCGTTAACCCGACGAAAGAAAAGGCCAAAACAGCATCCGCAGGAACATCAGAGAGACGATATCTGCCGTCCACATCGGTAGAGGTTCCGTTTGAAGATCCCTTCACCAACACCGTTACACCGGGGATCCCGTTCTGAAAAGAGTCTACGACTTTTCCGGAGACAGAGATCGTCTGGGCAAGTAGTTCCTGGGCACATCCGCAAAAAAAGATCAGCAGGCTTAACTGTAACCTGAAGGATGCCGGAACGAAAAATCCTGATAGGATAGATTTTTCCATAATAGAAAGGTTAGAGAATATTTTTTAAGTAAAAAATACCACCACAGCTCATAAGGTATGGTGTGGTGTAGTGTGGTACAAATATAAAAGACAAAATAGCTCTTTGCAAGGATTTTAGTTGATTATTTTATGAATAGTTTTTTCGTTTGCATCCTGATGGCCCACTTTTACGAAAAATCTTGCACAGAAATCGATTTATAGGCTTTTTTTCATACTATCGTTGAGAAGAAATGAGCAACAGCATGCAAAAAATCTGATACCATGAAGCCACGCTTTCATTTAGATACTACTTCAACTGTCCCGGTATACAAACAGCTGATCTCAAACACCCAGCAATTGATCGCAGAAGGAGCGTTAAAACCCGGCGACATCCTCCCTTCCATGAACGAGCTGAGTACTTCGCTCGACATTTCCAGGGAAACCGTTAAAAAGGCGTATGCTATACTGAGGGAGAAAGGAATTATCGAATCCGCGCAGGGAAAGGGTTTTTACGTATTGGCTAACGAAAACGGGCAACGCACGAAAGTCCTGATGCTGTTTGATAAGCTAAGTACATACAAGTTTATCCTGTATAGCTCATTTGTGGAAAATGTCGGTGAAAATGTGAACGTAACCATTCACCTTCATAACCAGGAAATAGACCTGTTTGAAAGCTTTCTTGAAGAAAACCTGGGGCAGTTCGACTATTATATTATCACTGCGCACTTCCCGTTGGAAGAAGGAACCACACAGCGGCTGGAAAAACTCCTGAAGCGTATTCCCAACCGGAAGCTGATATTACTGGATAGAAACATAGAGGGGCTGCAGGGGAATTTCGGCTCGGTGTACCAGGATTTCGAATCGGACGTGGCCGGAGGGCTCCGGCAGGCTATCCATTTCCTGAAAAAGTACCGACGCCTGAAGGTGGTTGCGTCGACCGGCAGCCTATATGGAAAACTCATTTCAAAGGGAATCCGCCATTTCTGCGAAGCAAATAACCTGGAATACGCGTTTATGACGCATGTGTCTCCTTCAGAAATCAGAAAAGGCGACGTCTACGTTGTGCTCAACGGGCAACTGGACATCGAACTGATCGAGCTTATACGCAGCGCTAAAACTCAAAACCTCAGAATCGGTGATGAGATCGGCATCATTTCCTATAATGAATCCCCGCTTAATGAAATTATTCTGGATGGACTCACCGTACTGTCCACCGATTTTAAAGAAATGGGCCGGAGAGCTGCCGAGATGGTAAAAACCGGCAGGCTTTCCAAAATCGCAAATCCATTCGGGCTCATCGTTCGGCAAACGCTTTAGCTATCCCGGAACCCACTCTCATCCTCCCCGTCTCCCATCTGAAAATTCAACAAGACAACGTACCGCACGCGTGCTTTCGGGCGAATAATCAATATCCATTTCGACTCTCCTACGTTTTTACACGGCCCGTAGTACTATATCTGTGTAATCAAGTAATTTCTTAAACAAAGAAAAAAACTGAGAACTCGCACAGAACCATACATTTTATGAAAAAAAAATTCAACCCGACAACACCGGTAATACTATTAATCCTGTCCTGCTCCCTCCTTACCCCTTCAAAAGCACAGCAACGCGTTAAAAATGCCCGGCATTCCGTAATCTATCATCAACCCGGCCGGTTTGCGGGATGGCCGGCGAATAACGGCGCCTTTATTTTCGACGGCAATGAAATTCTTGTCGGGTTTACTGAAGCGCCATATAAAAAGAGAGACGGGCACAATGCCGATAAGCCTTTTTTAAACTGGCTGGCGCGCAGCACGGACGGGGGAAAAACATGGACAGCCGGCGATCCTGCCAACTATGCAGGAGATTTTGGGGATATTCCCGATTTGAAAACTCCCGATACCCAGATCAATTTTAAACATCCGGGATTTGCCATGCGCGTAGTAGGTTCCGCGTACCATGGAGCGGAAGACGGCAGGGCGCATTTTTTCTATACCTACGATAAGGGTAAAACATGGCAGGGCCCGTATGCATTCGGAGATCTGCTTGCATGGCCGGAATTCTCAAACACGGAACTGAATGACCTGACGCCGAGAACCGATTACATCGTAACCGGTGACAAAGAGTGCCTGCTGTTTTTCTCGATAAGAAAAAAAGAAGTCTTTGCCTCCGACCGGCTTTTCTGCATCAAGACAACCGACGGCGGGAAAAGCTTCCATTTCCTGGGCTGGGTAGTAGGGCCTGCAGGCGCTCCGGGAAATCCGGTCAAGGTAAATTTATTTGACGATCCTGCCCGGAACCCGTATGCGAACGAATGCCGCGCGGCTATGTCGCAGTCCGAAAGGCTTGATGACGGCACCATTGTTTCGGTAATACGCAGGAAGTACATTGCAAAAGACCGTACCGAATTACATTGGATAGACGCCTATTCTTCGGCCGACGGTGGAAAAACGTGGAGCTTCCTGTCCAAAATAGCAGATACTGGCGGAGAAAACGGCAACCCTCCGGCTTTTACAACTACCGGAGACGGGCGCCTGTGCGTCGTATACGGCGAACGGGACCATGGCACTATCCGCGTCATCTACAGCTCCGACAAAGGTAAAACATGGAGCACCCCGCAAATCCTGATGGATGGCTTCTGGTCGGAAGACATGCAGCTCAACGACCTGGGCTACCCGCGCGTTGTACGTCGCAAAGACGGCAAAATGGTGGCTATGTATTATTACTCTACCAAAGAAAAGCTCCACCACCTGCGGGCTACTATCTGGAAACCCTGACGACTTTGATATAACCGGGTCCTGGACCTAGCCTTCCAGTCTGTAACGGATCCGCCTGACCTGCTCTTTCGCTGTCGGGCAGAAAACAGCCAGGCTGTATTCGCTCCCTTTTTTCAGGACATTGCCGAGGTTTTCCTGCAGTAAAAATCCTTTTTTAAAGTATTCTCCGCTGACCACCATATTATATCGCCCGTTCTTTTGGGGACGGGCGGCAAACAGGTAAATATTGGCCTCGTCGTAAACCACCAGGTAAATCCCTTTAAAATGATTACCGACAGCCGGGTATTCGTCCGTCCTGACGTCCAGGCATTTGCCTGAAAAGCCCTGGCAGTTTTCCGACTCCGATATTTCAACCTGCTCCAGTACCGGGGCTTCTTCCAGGGCTTCCCTGGTAAGCTGCGGAAACACCTGATGGAATCTAAAGACCGGATCCGGGTTCCCGGCCATGGAATCGCTCAGCATCTTGCTTGCGCCTTCATAAAAGGACGTATGGCGGTAGATAACCCATTCCCCGTTGTTCTTATAATTAAAAAGGCCGGCAGTGAAATTAGATTTAAAATTGCTGAATTTATCGTAATGGGTGTAGTAGTTGAAAACCAGTATCAGCAGGCTCATAACCCCGAAAGCCAGCCCTACAAGCTTCTTCCTTTCAAAATAAATGAGGCAGCCCCAGTATACGATTATCCAGAACAGCATGGAATAGATCTTGTAACGGCTCGATAAGGTGTTCATCGCTGCTCCTGCGGTCCTGGAGTAGGCCATTGCCACCGCTGTGATCAAAAGAAAGGCAGTCATTCCCAGCCAGGCATATTGAATGTTCCTGCGGGTAGTGTCTTCGCCGGGCCGGGAAACGTCTTTCAGGAACACCAGCGCTCCGTAGCAAACAGCGGCAAACAGCGTGATACCCAGTAATATGGCAGGAATATTAGCCGGGATAAAAGGGGAGTTGACGTTTTCGCTGTAATCCATGATCCCGCCTACAAATGCAAAAAAATTGTAGAACAGGTACATCGGCTCCTTAAAATGGGCGCTGAATCCAAAAGCATCGGTGCTGCTGAAAGAATGGAAATTCATGAAATACAGTCCGACTGCCGCTATGCTCACCGATCCCCATATGGCGGCTACCCTGAATCGCTTCCGGTAAATCAACAGGATCAGACCGACCAGGAGCGCAAACATCCCGTTACCAAACGAAAACGTAGCCAGCAGGGCTATAAGCAGCCCCGATACAATACCTGTCTCCCGCTTGCATGCCAGGAAGTAGAGGGACAGGAGCCCCATAAACGCAACGGGCATATATACGGTGCTGGCTCCGGCCCACAGGTTTCCTTCATACGTAACGGGGCTGAACAAGGTCAGAACGACCGGGATCAGGAAGTAGAGAGACAGACCAAGTTTCCTGATCGCCTTCCAGAAAAGGACGGTAAAGGCGATCAGCGTAAAGTTCCCGATAAGCGCGATGGTAATGAAGTTGACATTCCCGGTCAGCCAGTACGACAAAAGAGCCGAAAACCTGGAATATACGATCCTGTGCTCCACCCATTGCTGGGTAAGAAGCACCAGGCGCTCCTGAAATGTCGAAGCATCTTTAAATTGCTGTGTAAAAAGCATCAGGCAATAGAGATCGTCACCATTGGGGATATTCACCATATTGGCTATGATCAGGGAAAAGAAGATCCCGATAAGCAAAATGCATACGGCCAGGGGCAGGTTCTGCCCTGGTTTCCCGTGCAAGGAGCTATGGCTGCGACTTATATTTTCCAAACAGAAAATGATTTAATGGGCGCTTATCGCTGACTCGTCCGAACAGGCTCCATATCGGCGACACTAGGCGGAAAACCCGATTTCCGGCCTAAAATTAAGCTTTTTACGGTCATGTTCAAAAAAGCCCTCCGAGACCATCCTGTATCGCCGCAGCCTCGCGGGCAAACGCCTGCCTGCAGCAATACCGTATGCCGCATAAAGCAGGAGCCTCTCCAGCTGCAAACTGGAGAGGCCCGCCAAAAATTCTTTGTATGCTATTCCTCTTTCTTCAGGCTTTCAGTCAGCTTGGCCCTGTTCGCCATTTTCACAATGAGAAAGACCACCCAGGCAATAAGGAGGAACTGGATTACCTGGTTCAGAAAGCTGCCGTACCTGATCGCTACTTCAGCAGTTTCACCTTCAGCTTCCTTCAAAACGAGTTTCAGCTGATCAAAATCCACTCCTCCTATAATCAGTCCCAGGATGGGATTGATGATATCATCCACAAGAGAAGTGGTTATTTTTCCGAATGCGGCACCGATGATCACACCGACAGCGAGGTCAAGCACGTTACCCTGGGCAACGAAGGTTTTGAATTCTTTAAGCATATCGCAGACTTTATAGGTTATAGTTATTTAATAGATTGAGAAATCCGGTAATGGTCACTAAAAAGCATATAAAAACCCTACCGATAATGCCTGCGCCCACTGCACCTTCGCTACCTGGTCATCATCGTACAGCATAATAACCCCGAGATTGACATTGAAATACTTATGTATTTTGGCCGTTATATTGGCATCGAGGCGGTGATCGGTATGGAAGGCCGTATTTCTGTGCTTATTGGTAGCGGCAAACATCTGGTACCTCCATTTCAGATTGATGTCTTTTGCTATATCCTTGTCAAAATTTGCAATCAGCTGGGCCAGGGCCACTTCATTACGAATCTTCTTACCGATCGTCACGCCGTAATTGGCTTCCTCGGGCGTATTTTTATACAATGCGGTATCAATAACAAATGTCTGCCTGAACGCTCCGGGAGAAAAAGTCACATAGAAATAAGGAACCGGGTTATACTGGATACCTATTGCCTCCGTAAGGTAGCCCGGCGCGAGAAAATCCGAAATTCGTCTACGGATCTCCTTCCCCTCACTGTCTGTTTCAAAATTATAACCCGGTGCAAATTGGGTCTGGAAGTTGACGTTCCCTACCAGGCTCCAGTTTTTACTCAGCCCGTACCCGTATTTGGAATCAAAGAAAAGGCGATCAAAGCTCTTTCTGGCACTCTGTCCCTGGTTTTTAACTATCCCATATTGTGATTGAAGATCGTTTCTCCAGGTATGCTTACCTTTCTTAAATTCCCTCAATGCATTGAAAAACACGCCTAAAGAGATTGAATTGACACCTCCCCCCGTCCAGGCGGTATTAAATGACCCCTGGTTGAAATTTGCGCCGAATTCGGTTTTACTTTTCCAGGTAGTATCTTTTACTGCCTGGGTCAAAGCCGCTATATCCGGACTCTGTGCCTGTGCCGCTAAGGTGGTAAAGGCCAGGCCGGCGCTGAAAAAGCTGAATCTTAAAAACTTCATGAAACTGGTTTAAATAAGTGGGATAAAAACAAACTATTTAAGATTTGAATATTTCTACCCGTTGCGACTGGAAGTACCTGAGAGGAAGCACAACACGGGCTTCGTCGGTTTTGATAACCACGGAAAGATTATCTATCTCGATAATTTCCCCTTTTACTCCGTCAATTTTAACGATCTGCCCTACATTATATTTTTTCTTGCTGTAAAACGAGGCGATGATGTTACCCAATACGTCTTTCGACGCCATACCGTAGCCGATCGCGAATGCAACCACTACGCCTCCGAATATGATGATAAAGCTGGACTCCAGCAGCTCGGTATTGATCCCGATCTGCGCGAGCGCCGAAATAAACGTGATCACCAGGAAGAACCCGAAAACCAGGTTGCCGATCAGCTTCGCGGAAGGAATATTAAACGATTTGCATAGCGTTATGACCCCCGACTTGATAATGTCCGAAATGATGATCCCTACCTGCAGCATAATAGCGCCTGCAATCAGCTTCGGGATGAAATTCACCACCGCAAGGACCATGCTGGTAATGGTCTCCACGCCCAGTATTTCGGTTGCGGCAGTCAGGAACATCAGGATAATGAAGTAATAGAGCGCCGTTGCTACCAGGCTGCTGAGCTTTATTTCGGCCTTTATCTGCTTGATGAAACCTATCTGGTTCAATCTTTCTCCTATCCTGTCGAAGCCTACACGGCCCAGGATATTTCTTACAATAGCCCTGATAAAATTAGCTACAAAATAGCCGATGAGCAGCACGATGATACACCCGATAATCCGGGGAACAAAATCGATGAACTGCGTAATAAGGGAATTGAAGGTATTTTTAAGTATATCCGTGATATTATAAAAACTTTCCATCGGGATGCCGGGTTTTAAAATAAGCTATTCATTTTCCTGCGAAGTGTCGGGAATGGAGGAGATCGCCTTTAACAGCGCCGTAAAAAAGCCTCCTCCGAAAAGCGCCACTACCTGGAGGGAGTCCTTGATCAGGTCTATCTCGGACACCAGGCTCGTTTTAAGGTATTCAGGGACGGTCCCTTCCACCTCAAGCTGTTTTAAAATATCACTATTCGAATTATCCATTCCGTCAGAATTTTGTAATGATCTCGGAGATGAGTTTTGCCAGGAAAGCAATCAGCAGTACCAGCACTTCCAGGTACTTCCTGCGCAGGTTTTCGCGCGACCTAAGCAGGCGCATTTTTACTGCGCTTTCGGTTATCCTGAAAACGCCTGCTATATCCCTGATGCTCAGGTCATCCAGGTATTTCATCATCAGGATGCTTCTTTCTTCGGTCGTGAGGTGGTCGATGGCGCGATGTAATCTTTTCGCATCCGTATCCCTTTCCTCTATCAGAACCGAAACGTCCACGTCTTCGTCAGCGATTTCCAGCTCTTCTTCAAGATTGGTCTCCCCACGTTTTTTATTGACCCTCAGCTGATCCATGCAATAATTATACGTGATCGAATACAGCCATGTCGAAAAGCGGGCCTCTTCTTTAAAGCTCCCCAGCTTAAAAATCAATTTCAGAAATATATCATGTGTAAAGTCCTCAGCGCGGGCACTGTCCTTGACCAGTGTAAGACACTTCCTGTACACTTTGTCGGCATAACGCTCATACAGCTCCTCAAAAAAACTATTCTTTTGAGTAAGTACGAAAAGCCGGACCAATTCTTCGTCTGAATGCACTTTAACCTGGTTTACCTAAAGACTGAAAAATAAAAAAAAGTAACGGCGGAATCCGGGAATTTTGGGTAGCAGAATAATCCGCATCAAAAAACGCTTTACTTTTCGAAAAAAGCAAAGCGTTTTACAAAACAGGCTGGAAAAACATCTAGCCGCCTATACCAACACGTTTGAAAGTCTTGATTGACAATCCTTTAGCCGTACGTTCGAGCAGTTGCCGAATGGTCAGGGACGAATCCTTTACAAACTCCTGGTTAAGCAGGGTATTGTCTTTGTAGAATTTCTGAAGCTTACCCTGGGCGATACGCTCCAGCATGGCCTCGGGCTTGCCTTCCGCGCGGGCCTGCTCTTTCCCGATCTCAATTTCCCGCTCTACGAGGGCAGCGTCTACGCCGTCCTTATCAAGGGCTACAGGGCGCATCGCGGCAATCTGCATGGCAATATCCTTTCCTACAGCGCTCAGGTCTGTGTCGCCCGCTCCTTCGAAGGCAACCAATACCCCGAGCTTGCCGTTGGAGTGAACATAAGGAACTACTTTCTCGGCGTCCAGGTTTTCGTACCCTACGATCTCTATTTTCTCACCCAGCTTTCCGGTAAGATCGACGATGCGATCGGAAACTGTAGAACCGTCGGCCAGCCTGGCTGAAGCCAGGCTTTCGACGCTTGAGTGGTTGCCTGCGACGGCTTCATCGAGAATAACCTGGGCCAGGCTTTTAAAGTCGGCTACGTTTGCTACGGGTTCAGTCTCGCAAGCCAGGGCTACAAGCTTTCCATTGGTCTCATCATCGCTGATCTTAACCAGCACAACTCCTTCCGATACGGCATTATCCGCACGTTTGGCCGCTACTTTCTGACCCTGCTTCCGCAGTATTTCTATCGCTTTATCAAAGTCGCCGTCGGCTTCCGTAAGGGCCTTTTTACAATCCATCATGCCCGCTCCGGTTAGCTGGCGAAGTTTGTTTACATCTTGAGCAGTAATTGCCATGACTCAGTATAAGTGAATATGATTAAATAGTAAATATTAGCTTCTAAAATCCTGACTAAGCTTTCCTGTTGAAGCTTAAACGCATAAAGCCTATAGCTGCCAAGCTACAGGCTTTATGCATATCACCCTAAATTCCCTGCCAGACAGGAAAAAACAGGGACTGTATTACTTGTGCTTTTGCGCTTTGGTCTACTCTTCCGAAGCCGCTTCATCGGCCTCAGCCTTAACATTCAGTCTTTTCCTCTTCTCCTGGCGGCCCTTTTCAGCTTCGTCATCTTCACTCTCACCCGCAGCAGCCTTTCCTGCAGCATCTTCCGCATCAACAGCTCTTTTCGCCTCCTCTTCTTCAGCCAGGCGCTGATCTTCCTTATCCTGCTTTCTTTCCAGGAGTCCTTCTTCGACTGCTTTACCTATCGCCAACGTGATCAGGGAAATAGACTTGAACGCATCGTCATTGCTGGGAATAGCGTAGTCTACCAGATCCGGGTTCGAGTTGGTATCACAAATAGCGATAACAGGTATCCCGAGACGTTTTGCTTCGGCAATCGCGATGTGCTCGCGCTTTACGTCTACGATGAACAAAGCTGCAGGCAGCCTGGTCAGTTCCACAACTCCTCCAAGGACTTTCTCCAGCTTATCTTTCTCACGAGAGATCGTCAGACGCTCACGTTTCGCAATATTTTTAACCGTAGTTTCATCCTTCAGCGTCTTATCCAGGTACTGAAGCTTCTTCAGCGATTTCCTCATGGTAGCGAAGTTGGTCAGCATACCACCCAGCCAACGCTCGGTAACATAAGGCATTTTCAGCCTCCGCGCCTCTTCCGCTACTATTTCCTGCGCCTGCTTCTTGGTAGCGACGAACATGATTTTACGCCCGGAACGTACGATCGACTTCACTACTTCCTGCGCCTGATCCAGGCAGGCAAGCGTCTTGTTCAGGTCGATGATGTGGATCCCGTTTTTCTCCATGAAAATGTATGGAGCCATACGGGGGTCCCATTTGCGTGTAAGGTGACCGAAGTGCACCCCCGCATCTAGAAGTTGTTTGTATTCTAACTGTGCCATTTTTTTTTGTTAAATGATATAAGCAGCACGATGCACCGGACACAGTAAGCACCGACTGGACGAATATATAATAAAGAGACGCCGCGTATGAGCGCCTGACAATACATTCGGAATTAACGTTTCGAGAACTGGAAACGCTTACGGGCTTTCCTCCGGCCCGCTTTCTTGCGTTCTACCATACGGGAGTCACGCGTAAGGAAGCCTTCCTTCTTCAGCGCAGGACGGTTGTCTCCGCTATACTCGACAAGCGCACGGGAAATAGCCATCCTGGCAGCTTCAGCCTGACCTTTGATACCGCCTCCCTGTACGTTTATTTTCACATCATAGCTATCGCCTGATTCCAATAAACTGAAAGGCTGCTTGACCAGAATCTGGTGAACCTCGAATGGAAAATACTCCTTCAGCTCGCGACCGTTGATCTGAATATCGCCTTTACCCGGAGTGAGATAGATCCGCGCTACAGCGGTTTTCCTTCTACCTATGGTATTAATATATGCCATTGGGTGTTAATAATTAAACTTTAATTCTTTAGGTTGCTGAGCAGCGTGAGGGTGTTCATTTCCCGCGTAAACAAACAGGTTTGTAAACAACCGGCGACCCAGACGATTTTTAGGTAACATTCCTTTAACAGCTCTTTCCAGAATTCTCTCAGGATATTTCTCGAGAGCCTCCTTAGGAGTCTGGAAGCGTTGTCCACCGGGGTAGCCTGTGTGACGGATATAAACCTTGTCGGTCAGCTTCTTACCAGTCAGACGGACCTTGTCTGCATTGATAATGATCACATTGTCGCCACAATCGGCATGCGGGGTATAGCTTGTCTTGTGCTTGCCACGGATGATCCGCGCCACATTACTGGCCAAACGCCCTAAAACTGCATCTTCTGCATCTACCACGACCCACTCCTTGGTAATAGTGCTCTTGTTGGCAGAGATAGTTTTGTAGCTTAACGTATCCACGATTAACTATATGATTTTAATGATTTTAACGTATCCATCCGGGCGGGCAT
This sequence comes from Spirosomataceae bacterium, assembly GCA_037191015.1. Taxonomy (GTDB): domain Bacteria; phylum Bacteroidota; class Bacteroidia; order Cytophagales; family Spirosomataceae; genus Ravibacter. Next base: position 187,844 of record JBBCKD010000010.1, on the reverse strand, counting down.
ACTATTACCCATCCAAAAAGGGAGTGCAAATATAGATGCTTAATACATTAATCGCAAGACCGGGTGCAGAAATTAATTATAATATTCCCGGCTGTTATAAAAAATCCGCCATCACCCTCTCTACAGGCTCTGCATTGCCGTAAAAAGACGCAAGCCGCAGCAGGATCTGCTCAATGGTCGCATCGGGGCATGATGCCCCGCTCGTCAGCATGATAACGGGAATTTTATGGTCCGGGAGAAAGCCCCGGGTCGTTATCTCCTTCTTTTCTTTCAGGCTGTAGTGCTGTATCAGGTCCCTGCTCTGAATCTTGTCTGCCGAAGAAATAAAATACGTGGGAAGCGCGCTTTCGCAAAGCTCTACCAGGTGAGACGTATTGGAGCTGTTATAACCGCCCGCAACGATCGCAAGATCCGCTTCACTCTGCAAAAGCGCGTAGGTAGCGTCCTGGTTATCGTTTGTAGCATAGCATAAGGTATCCCTGGTATTGGCAAAACGCTCATCAACGGTTTCAGGCGTCAGCCCGAAATGCTCCGTCATCACATTTTTGAGGTAATCGGCAATACCCTGGGTGTCGGAGGCCAGCATCGTAGTCTGGTTGACCACCCCGATCCGCTGCAGGTCGCGATCCGGATCGAAGCCTTCCGAATACAGCCCCCTGAATTCCTCAAAAAAATCTTCGCGGGCCGCTTCACCGGTAATGTACTTTGCCAGCCGCTTTGTCTGTGCCAGGTCCCTTACGATAACGGTCGGCGCATTCTCCTTGCTGTGGGAAAAGGTTGCTCTCGTTTCTTCGTGCTGGGGTTTGCCGTGAATTACAATCGTGTAGTTTTTACCACCTATCTGGGCCGCGCGATTCCATACCTTTTCCACGAAAGGGCACGTGGTATCATAAGCATGTATATCCACGCCCCTCGCCGCGAGCTCCTCCTGTATCTCAAGTGTGGTTCCGAAGGCCGGTACGATCACAATATCTTCAGAAGTCAGAATATCCCACTCAAGCACCTGGTTCCCTTTGGTATCCATCAGGAACCTGACCCCTCTTTCCTGGAGATCGGCATTTACACCGGGGTTATGGATCATCTCGCTCAGCAGGAAAATACGCCTGCCCGGGTTGGCATCCAACGCCTGGTAGGCTATCTCTATCGCGTTTTCCACACCGTAGCAAAACCCGAAATGCCTTGCAATCAAAAACCTGACAGAGCCAAAATCGAGCACCGACGGAGAATAGTCTTTTTTCAGCTTATCCTTCTTCCGCCTGTATTCTTTAATCGGAGTAATGATGCTGCTTTTATAAAAACCGGGTATTTTGAACGCTTTCATGGCAAGATGCTACAAATTTATACCGATCATATGGATGATGTATAAAATTGATGTATTCTATTTTTTTTAACCGCAATATGCAACTTTTAATTCCGAATCGAGACATTGTAAAAGAAACATTCACCGCATTGCCTGCTATAGCTTTTTGAACGATAAATTATATCCTGACCCGCACACCGAACTGGTGGAGCGATGTAAAATGGGAGAGCGTGGCGCTCAGTATCAGTTGTACAGGCTTTATTCAAAAGCCATGTTCAATGTCTGCGTGCGTATGCTCGACCGGGCGGAGGAAGCGGAGGATGTTCTCCAGGATGCCTTCCTGGATGCTTTTACCCACCTGCATCAATTCAGGCAGCAATCGACCTTCGGGGCCTGGCTGAAGCAGATTGTAGTAAACAAGGCGATCTCGCAGCTGCGGTCCCGGAGAGTTAAATGGGTTGAACTGGAATCTTTACAAAACGGAGAAAACGAATATGAAATCGAAGACGACTGCTACCATGAGGCGGACAACGCAGAGCTGAACGTCGAACGCATAAAACAGGCCATCCACCTGCTTCCCGGCGGTTACCGGGTTGTTCTGAGCCTGTACCTGTTCGAAGGCTATGACCATGAGGAAATCAGCGGCCTCCTGGGTATTTCGGAAAGCACTTCGAGAACGCAATACATGCGTGCCAAGCAAAAACTGCTCGAAGTAATTAAAAACAAAATCTATTGAAAGCTATAAGGATCACTTTACCGGTTGATAACCTTTTATACACATGAAAAAGTCTTTTGACAGAAAGGACAGGCTGGAGAGGTTTGTCAGGGACAACCGTTCAGGGTTTGACACAGAAGAACCGGATGCCCGCCTGTGGGAGAAGATCGAATCCAGGCTCGCTCCTCCTTTGCGGGAAACACCACGGCAATTGAACAACAGCCGGTGGAAACGGCAGATCACCTACGACTGGCGGGTGGCCGCTGCGGTTCTCGTCCTGTTTTTAGCCGGCTTCCTGGTATATGTAAATGGCGAATACGGTCTCACCAGGGACCCCCAGATGGCTTTTCAGGTACCCGCCTATGCAAAGGAAGTAAACCAGTATACCCAGATTATCAACGAAAAACGGAGCCAGATCAAAAAACTGGCCGCACATAAGCCGGAGCTTTACAGCGACTTCGCGTTGGAGCTCGACCGCCTGGAAAAAGCCTATGTCGGGTTGCGGTCGGAGCTTCCCCAGTCGCCCGACCCCGAAACGCTCCTGCACGCAATGGTACGGAACCTCCAGTGGCAGGTCGATCTTTTGAATCAGCAGATTATCATCATAGAAAGAATTGAGAAGGTAGATGAAAACGAAGAAAGCAATAGCGACCGTATTACTATATAGCGTGGCTTTTATAGCGGTTGCGAGTCCCCCGGACACCCCTCCGGGCACTTTTATCGAGCGAAAAAAAACCATTGTAAAGGTATTTGATGCCCGGCCCGATGAAATGCTCAGCATCGACAACCGCTACGGAGACGTAAAGGTGCTGCTCTGGGATAAGCGGACGATCAGGATCGACATCACCATTACAGCCAACGCTGCTTCCGAACAGAAAGTCAGCGAGGCGATCAATGCCGTGGACATCGAGGAAAAAAGGAGCAACAAAAACATCACCGTACAGACGGTGATAGGCCCCGGCCCGCATAGAAACAACTGGAGAGGCAAAAAAGGAGAGAACTCCCTTCGCATCGACTACCTTATCCAGATGCCCAAGCAAAACCCGCTCAACCTGAAAAACGCATACGGCGACACGGATATAGCCAGGTTTATCGCTCCTCTTGCAGTCGAAACCCGTTACGGCAATTTCCGGGCGGAAAACCTTGCCAGCGTGGCAAACGATATCGTTGTCCAGTACGGAAACGCCGTTATCGGCCAGATGAAGCAGGGCAAACTGCAGTCGAATCATTCCGAAATCAACCTGGAGAAAGTCAAATCCCTGGAGCTGGTCAATAAATTCGGCTCGCTCAATATAGGCGAGGTAGGCTCTCTGAAGGCGGATATCGGTTATTGCGGGACACGGATCGGTACCCTGACCGGCGACGGTACGGTCAGGCTCAATTATGCAAACAACTTTTCCATTAACGAATCTACCGCCGACAATATCGACATCCACGCGACCTATTCTTCCGTAGTCATCCCTGTCCGGCAACCTGCCCGATTCGACGTCTCGGTTACTTATGGAAATTTTCAGTACCCTTCCAAAACGGCAGTGTCCGTTACCAACAAATCGGGGACCAGTAAAACCAGGCAATACGAAGGGAATATAGGCAACGATCAGCCCGCCTCTAATATTCGGGTGATATCGACATACGGGAACGTAAAGTTGAAAGACTAGCTGACGGGTTTCAATTTCTCTGAGCCGGTTGAAGGGTGAGCAGGAGCAAATAATTCAAAATTGTTTAGGTTTGCATGATAATCACTCCATTCGCCAGCAATGAAAACTCCTGTTTTTTTTAAGATCGCCATTCTCGCATGCCTGTGTATACAATCGGCTTTTTCAATACAACCCGTTGACGGCGGCCCGGGCGGTACACTAAAGGTAATAACCTACAACATTCACCATTGCAATCCTCCCTCCATGCCTGAGGGACAGATAGACGTGCCTGCAATTGCGAAGGTAATCAACGATGCGCAGGCCGACCTGGTGGCTCTTCAGGAAGTGGACATCAATACGGAACGCTCGGGAAAAGGGAAAAACCAGGCCAGGGAGCTGGCGCAGCTTACCGGTATGCACTTTTTCTTCGCCAAGGCGATCGACCATCAGGGAGGTGATTACGGCGTAGCTGTACTGTCGAAATTCCCGGTGCTCGATTCCCTTCACCTTCCTCTACCCCTCCCTGAAGGCGTCCAGGGCGAACCCCGCACGGTGGCTGCGGTCAAAGTCAGGATTCCCGGCGGAAAAGAGATCTGGTTCGCCTCCACGCACCTCGACCTGAAAGAGGAAACGAGGCTGTTTCAATCCGATATCATCATCAGGCGCCTGGGCGGCCTGAAAGAGCCGGTTATCCTGGCGGGCGATTTTAATGCAGCTCCGGGCAGCCGGGTCATATCGCTGCTCGACGGGACATTTACCCGGACATGCATCAATGACTGCCTTCCTACAAGCCCGAATATCAACCCGAGGCGAACAATAGACTTCATTATGTTCACCCATCCGGAGCATATCCGGGCTGTAAAAACCTCCGTTCCGAACGAAACTTACGCGTCCGATCACCTCCCGGTCGTGGCAGAGCTTTTAATTAAGTAGCAACGGATGCTACGCCAGTAATGTCTCTGCTGATATACCTAATCCGCGGTGTAGTTTTTTTGCCATTTCAAATGACAAAGGTCTCTTCCTGTTTAATACCTCCGACACTCTGCTAATACTCCCGAAGTACTCCGCAAGCTCCTTTCTTTTTAACCCTAATTCTGCAGCTCTTAGCTTAATAGCTTCAATTGGGTCCGGCGCTTCAATAGGATAATGTATTGATTCATAATTTTCAACCAATATAGACACATGTTCCAATAAGGCCTCTTCAGGGCTATTTTCCTGGCAGTCAATAAGATCGTCAATAATTTTAAGATAAGCCTGGTACTGCTCTCTGGTCTTCACCGGGGTAAGATTGGTCCTGATTTCTTCCAGATTTTTCATGATCTGACGAGTTATGATTAAATATTTTTGATGTCGCTTATTTTGTCATATTCCTTATGTGTCCCGATAAACCGGATATATACTCTCTGCAACCTATATCTGAATACTACAATTAGCCTGTACTTATTATGACAGATATTAAATACAAACCTGTTATTCCCCATGTTATCTGCTGATGGAGTATCTTTTTTTACCTCGTTAGGATTTTGATAGCTTGCCTTTTGAATCTTACTATACCAGAATTTTAATTCCTGCTCACTGTCAGGGTATTGATCCCAAAAGAACTTCAGGGTTCCTTTTGTAATTATCCTCATAACGCAAATCTAAGAAAACAAATTCCATATTTTATGTATTTATATACAAATTTGTATATTTTATTGATCATTTCTACATACCTTTGTAAAAAAAGTTCAACTCATACTCTTTCAAAAATAAAGCCTTCGTAAGAACTTAAAACAAGCAAAATGGTCTTAGCATCCTGCTTTTGAGTATTATGGTAGGAGGAAAATACAATTATCTAACGCTATCTCTTAACATCAAGGCAAGATCAAAATGAAAAAATCAACGTCTATCAACAAGAATTTACTGATTGTAATATTGTTCATACTTACGAAAGGCACTTTATATGCCCAGCTGGAGTCACTGTACGTCCCCAAACCCTTTCCCGACCGGATCATTCTCAACGCCACTTCAGACTTATCGTCCTCTGCGGCTGTCAACTGGCGTACTACCGATACTACTGCTGTCAGCTATATAGAAATAGCCCCGGCCGACGCGGATCCCCGCTTTGTGGAAAAAGCGCAGAGATTCAGGGCACACTCCGAGCTTCTGAGCGTGGAAGACACTCCTTCTGCCTTTTACCATTCCTATGAGCTCCAAAACCTGCAGCCGGATACGAAGTATGCCTACCGGGTGGGAGCGGGGCAGTACTGGAGCGAATGGTTCCATTTCACGACCGCGCGGCAGGACAGGGAAAAGCTGCAGTTTCTTTACTATGGTGATGTCCAGGTGAATATGCGCTCGCTCTGGTCGAGAGTAGCGCGCGAAGCTTTCAAAAAAGCGCCCGACGCAAAACTGGCCATCTACGCAGGCGACCTGATCAACCGTGCCAACAGGGATGTCGAATGGGGCGAATTCTTCGATGCCGGGGGATTCATTCATGCTATGATCCCCAATTTCCCGACCCCCGGGAACCACGATCATTATGATAACGACCGGAAAGAAAATACTGTTTCGAAATTCTGGCGTGCGCAATTCAACCTTCCTCTAAACGGGCCTGAAGGATTGGAGGAAACATGCTACTATGCCGATATCCAGGGGGTGAGGTTCATTTCTCTCAATTCGGACCAGGCCGAAGAATCAGACAAATTCCTTCAGCTTCAGAAAGACTGGATGGAACGTGTGCTCGCCGACAATCCCAATAAGTGGACGATCGTGACTTTCCACCACCCGATCTTCTCGCCCAAGCGTACGCGGGATAATAAAAAGATGAGGGATACATTCAAGCCCATGTTCGACAAATACAAGGTAGACCTTGTACTCCAGGGCCACGATCATACCTATGCGCGCGGTATGGATAAAATCCCCATGCAGGGAAAAGCTAAATCAGGCACGATGTACGTCGTTTCGGTAAGCGGACCAAAAATGACCAATTCACATGTCGAAAAATCAGACTGGATGGACAGGAAGGCCATTTATACCCAGCTGTTCCATGTAGTCGAAGTCGATGGCGATATGCTTAATTTTAAGACCTATACCGCGACGGGAGATATCTACGACGAATTCGACCTGAAGAAGCAGAAAGGAGCCATCAACAGGCTTATCAACAAAATACCGCAAAACGTGGCAGAGCGCTAGTCTCCGACATAGGGCTGCTGCAGCGGTCCCGTATAGCAAAACTCTTCGGCAGCGATCTTCCCGGCCAGCCGGGCGCCGAAGTTGGGGTACAGGTTAATGCTGTCAAGCCGTGCGGCGGCGATCCATTCTATCGCCTCCGCCGAAGTATTTGCCCCGTCAGGCGCGGGATCACCGCTGGTTATATCTGCTCTGAATACGCAATGGAGTGTGTCTTCCCTGCCGTTGAAGTGAAGCACCTCGCCTGCAAGCACCATATTACCTACGGTTACAACAATGCCCAGCTCTTCGGACAGCTCCCTGCGCAATGCGTCGGACAGGGATTCCCCCGGATCGGGGTTTCCGCCGGGTAATACGTGCACATACCTGTTGCCATACCTGTAGCGCATGGTCAGTACGGTTCCTTCCCGTATAATTAATGCTGCCGGTCTTACTTTCATCATACCTGTCTCATATCACTGCCTTCTCGATCAGGAGAATCAGGATATGAATTACTTTAATATGAACTTCCTGTATCCTGTCTGAGTACCTGAAATGAGGTACCCTGATTTCCACATCGGCTTTCCCCGCCAGCCTGCCGCCGTCTTTTCCCGTCAGCAAAACTACCTTCATACCCTTCTGCCTGGCGGCGTCGACTGCCTTTATTACATTCGGGGAATTCCCGCTCGTGCTGATGCCGAGCAATACATCTCCCCGCACTCCTACGCCTTCGACAAACCTCGAAAATACATGATCGAATCCGTAGTCGTTGGAAACACAGCTCAGATGGCTTACGTCCGAGATCGCTATGGCCGGCAAAGCCCTCCTGTCGTCGCGGAACCGCCCTGTAAGCTCTTCCGCAAAATGCATCGCATCACAATGAGACCCCCCGTTCCCGCAGGAAAGGATCTTCCCTCCCGATAAGATCGAGGCGGTGATCACATCGGCAGCTTCTTCTATTTTCGAAATATTGGCGGGATCATTTAAAAAGCTATCGAGAACCCTCCGGGCTTCGGATAGTTCCGACCTGATAATCTCGTGCGTCTCCATTCTTAAAAAATCTGCTGTCTGTAAGCCATATTATACCTGACTCCGAAAGAAAACAAACCTGTTTTCGGCAAATCTGCGTTCCTCGAAACAATCCATCTGTTCATCATCCGGTAGTCGATGAACAGGTTCTGCCTGAGCATATAAGACAGCCGTATATCGAAGAGATTCGTTTTCTGCTTCAAGCCCTGGCCTACTCTTACACCGTTATCAGAATACCTGGTATCGTAATCGAGCGTCAGATCGCCCCCGTAGTTCCTGCCGTAAATATCTATTCCCTTGTTAGCAAACATCATGGTTCCGAATAAGGTAAACCTTTCATTGAGCTGGTACCGCGCAATTCCGAGAAACTCATGAAAATTGGCTTCCAGCGGGTGGGCGAGAGGCTGCTTATAATGCATATAATTCCTGCCGCCGTCGCGGTGACTATAAGTATAGGGATAAACCACGTTATATTCCAGCTGCAGATCGAGGTTCGGGATATTTAAAGCATCGATCATTTTAGATCCGAGCTGGAAAGCATATTTGCGCGTCCACGATTTCTTACCGTTGAACAGATCCCGGCTTAAAAACTCGTCGATCATGACCTGCCCGTATACCGATGTATTCTTAACAGGCGGCAGCCATTTGAAATCCAGCCCTAGCAGCGCGTTGTCCGAACTCCCCAGGTAGGACTCGACAAACCTGTAAAAAATGACGGGATTCAAATAATTGAGATCAAATCCGCCTCCGGTACTGTCCCTGCTGAAAACCTCAGCCTCAAAAAAGCCTACATTCAGCCTGTCGGTGATATTGACGCTGAGATGATGCATGGCAGCATATTTCTTCCTCCTGAGCAGGTGCTGATGGGAAGGATCCTGGTCATTGATCATCGACGACCAAAGGTTGGTATAGTTGAACCTGCCTATCCTGGTATTCAGCTTCAGGAAGAGGTAGGGCGCGCTGTTATCCGATAAAAACAGCGATCTGTAGCCGTTGCCGATAAAATTCTTGTCATGGCCGAACTGGAGATTGATGCTTTTGATCGGGTTAAAAGTAATATATCCCCTGGCGGAAAAAAAATCGACATTCTTTCTTTCGGAAATCTTCGTCAGCCCTTCCCCCGGAAAGCCCAGCCGGTCGGCATAGCCCTGTACATATTTCGGGAAATGACCCTGATTGTCAGAAATATAAGTATAAAAACCCAGTTTCCTATTGATCATTCCCCTTACCTCTACACCCCGGCCCGAATAGTAAACGGCCCGGTTGAGGTTGTTGTCCTTCCCGAGAAAATTATCGGTGACAAAATTTACATGAACGTCGAAGTCCTCCGACCAGTGGCTGTAAAAATCCGCCGGATGCGCCCAAAAACGGCGTTGCACGCCTTTTTCATTCTTTCGCTGAAAATCTCCGCCTGCCAGGTTCAGCGTATCTTTCGTCCACTCCCAGTTCCCCCACCTCATAAACCGGAAGCTTGCCAGGTCTTTATCGTTCAATTCGATAACCGGATCCTGTTCCACCTCATCCAGGAATTCCATAACCGCCTTTCTTTCAAACGGTTTGACACCGGTATGAAAACGACTGGAAAGTTTTCCTGTCTTCAGTTCGAATCGCTCTATCAAATGATAGTAGTCGTCATTAAGGGGGATGAATGTGCTTTGAGATAAAGATACATGAGCCGGGATAACGAATATCAGAGGTAACAAAAGAATTCGGCAGTGTATGCGCATGTTTATCTCGAAGCTGGCCGGTTTTAGACAATCAACGGCGCAAAAGTATCTATTTTAACAGTTTATAAAAAATTTTGGAGCAGATCATCAGGTACGGTCCCTTCGCTGGGTTTACTGTCAGGCAAATACCACATAAAAAAGGAGAGCCCGGGTCACGAATACCGGGACTCCCCTGCTATAAACTGTCCTTAATTCAAAAGCTGGTCGAACGTAAGCGAAACATAATACATGGACCCTACCGTAGGATTACCCCAGCCTGTTACATATTGTTTGTTGAGAATATTAGTGCCTCCTACTTTAAGAATTGACTTGATCCCGGAAAGCTTCCTGCTTACCTGGGCGTCGAGCGTTCCGATCGCGGGTATGATCGACTGCTTGCTCCTGTCGGTCGCAAACTTCACGGCATTGGGAACGAACGCCGAATTCCAGATAAAAGCATCCTGCCTGCGCCATACCAGGTTGAACGCCCATCCTGTGCGGGCGATATTCCGGTTGCCGAAGGATAGGCTGTAACGGTACTTGGGCGTATTGAAGCCTATGTCCGCTCCGTCCTCCAGCACGACTTTATTCATTTCGGTGCTGAACAGGCCCACACCTCCGGACCTGAGCGTATTATTGGAAAGGTTGGCTCCTAAGGTAAAGCTGGCAGGCAGGGCGTAGTCCAGCCCGATCCCAAAACCATGAGTCTTTATATCCTTGTCATAATTGGATTGCATCCCGAAAAACTGCCCTGCACGAGGCCCGGAAGTTACCTGGAGGTTGTTGCCGACCGTATAATCCTTATAAACGCTGTTATAATAATAAACATCTGCAAAAAGCACATCGCCAATCAATCCTTTATAGCCCACCTCGGTCGATATAACGCGTTCGGGCCTGAACTCGCTGAACTGGAACGGCTGGCCATTTTTTGCATTTATTACGGAAGCCCCGGCAAAATATTTTTCCCTCAGTTGGGGAAGCCCTCCTATCAGGTGGGCGTTGGGCGTGATCAGGTCGATAAACTGCGCCTGGGTATCGGGTATCCGGAATGCCGTCTGGAAAGATGCGCGGATATTGTGGTTCCTGGCCAGTGTCAGCACACCGGAAATACGGGGAGAAAACTGTCCCTTGAAATTGTTGTTCTTATCGTATCTTACCGAGCCGGTCAGCTTCAACATTTCCGCTATTGTCTTCTGCGCCTGCACATAGCCCCCGATCTCGGTGATATTAGGTTCCTTTCCGCTTTCATCCTGGTAGAAAAGGGTCCCTCCGGAATTGAGGTCGAACAGCCGGTAGCTGGCGCCTGCTATGATTTCCAGGTCTTTCGGATCAATAAGCTTATTGAAGTTGTACATCCCTTCGAGATGATAGAGGGCTGTCCGCTCCAGGAATTTGGCACCGACACCCGACGAATTTCCCGGTATCGCAGTGCTGGTCACCCGGTTCAGCCTCTCTAAGAAAGCCGGGGAACCGGGTACCATGTCTCTGCCGTCGCCGATCCCCGGCTGCGCGCGCAGCTGCTGTGCGATTGCATTGGCATCGTTCCTGTACTTGGATATCTCGTTGAAATAAGTCATCACGGCAGCTGAAGCCCCGGCCTGCTGAAACGCCGCAAAAGTATTCGGGATAATCGTCCCCAGGCTACGACCGGCCAGGTTGGCGCCGTAAGTTGCGAAGTAGGTCGGATTGAGCACTACATTCCCGTTCTGTACCGTCCACATATCGTTAATGCCAAGCCCGGCCAGGCCTACTGCGTAGGTGTCGCCGGAATTTTCCTGGGTAGTATAGGCTCTCACGAAGAAGTTCGAACCTTTTACCTCGGCTTTATACTGCCCGATCGTAAAATTTTTAATAAAGTACCGGTCAGCGCCGGTATATACGGTCGTGCCCAGTCCCCAATTGGCCTGTACCAGCGCTTCTACATTCTCGTTGATCCTGTAATGCAGGGAAGCGTTTGTTTTGATACTATAGGCGTTGTAATCGACCAGGTCACGCTCCTTGTAGCCCCTTCTTGCAAAAGTACTGTTTCCGTATACATCGTCGAACACTTTCTGGTAACCCTGGGCGGGAGTCGTAACATCGGGAAATTCGGGCGCCTGGGCGAATAGTCCCCCCAATTGCTGTATTCCTGCATTCAACTGCTGAAGCTGAGTATTTCCCCCCGCCGCCAACATCGCCGCGATCGTCCCGAGATTCTGCCCCAGGAAGGAAGCGATCCCGATCGAAGGATCGCCGTACACGTTAATACCGTCATAGCCGGGATTCCATTCCTCGGTCCCGTTGAACCCGTAACCGTTCGAAAGGCTCTGATCCCTGTAATCGGTAGCCTGCCAGTCCTTCGCTTTGAGATAGGTAAAATTCACCTTGAAAGCGAGCTTGTTATTAAATGCTTTTGCATAACGGATCCCTACATCATAAAAGGGCGTTGTAGCTTCCGGTTCATGCGAATATCGTTTTACGCGGTTATCGGCGTGCATGATGCCTGTTTTGACATAGGCACTCAGGCCCTGGTACAGGAACGGGCTCTTGCTGTTCATCAGTAAAATACCATTTATGGCATTGGCCCCGTACAGGGCCGAAGCTGCGCCCGGAAGCAATTCCACACTTTCCACGTCCAGCTCCGAAAGGCCGGCGATATTGGCTACCGAAAAGTTAAGGCCCGGCGCCTGGTTATCCATACCGTCTACCAGCTGCACCATCCGGAGGTTGCCGTTTCCTGAAAAACCTCTCGTATTGGGGTTGCTGAAAGTCAGCGACTGCGTGCTCATGTCTACTCCCTTGAGGTTCCTGATAGCGTCGAAGAAGGACGGGGCAGGGGTTTCCCTGATCGAACGGATGTCCAGCCGCTCTATTGAAACCGGCGACTGAAGGACGCTCTCCTCCACGCGGGACGCCGAGATGATCACTTCCCTTCCCATGATCGCTTCCTCACGGAGGGCCACCGAGATATCAGACCTGCTTGCCGATATCTCTATCTCCTGGGGCTGGAACCCTACCGATGAAAAAACAAGCGTGAACGGAGGCGGCGACGAGACCCTGAGTTCAAACTCTCCCTTCGAATCCGTAATAGTCCCGATTACCTTGTCCTTGACTTTCACACTTACTCCTACCAGCGGAGACATAGAACCTGCTTCCGTGACTCTGCCTGTCAGCGTCACCTGTGCCCAGGCTCCCGACTCCCCAAAAACCAGCATACAAGCCAGCATTGAAAAGCAAAAAGTAAAAATTCTAATCATATAGTTGGACCATTTTTTTATTATGCAAACATAACAAAATTATCGTTTTTATTTTATTTTTTCTTAAAAACCACCTAAAAAGTAATCAATAAACCTGACAAGCAAACTAATTTGCTCATTATCAATTTATTATATTTTATTAAGGCCTCATATACAGCACAATGCCAGTCTCTGCCGGGAATGCCCGGCTGATGCCCGGAACAGGGATATGCGTCGTCAGGCATTACCCATCTCCGTTCCGATTTGGTAAACCAGCCAAACCCGAATAGCTTTGTGCAAAAAAGAAAGCAGTGAAGTCATTTCGTCATGAATGATACCTATGTAATTATAATGGCCGGCGGCGTAGGAACCCGCTTCTGGCCTTTCAGCCGGACCAATTTCCCCAAGCAGTTCCATGATGTCCTGGGCACGGGCAAAACCCTGCTGCAGCAAACTGCCGAAAGGTTCAGGAACATCTGTCCCGAAAGCAACCTGTATATCGTTACCAGCGCCGAATACAAAGACCTTGTTGCGGAGCAGCTCCCCTACCTTACGCCTGATCAGATACTCCTCGAACCCAACCGGCGCAACACCGCGCCGTGCGTGTCGTATGCCTGCTTTAAAATAGCATCCAGGAACCCGGAAGCCAATATAGTGGTTGCTCCGGCCGATCACATTATCCTCCAGGAAAGTATTTTCCAGGATACGATCAGGATCGCGCTAGGCGCAACCCGCATGGACAATATCCTGGTCACGCTGGGTATTCAGCCCAACCGGCCCGACACCGGCTATGGGTACATTCAGTATGTGCCGGGTAAAAAGATGGTAAAAAAAGTAAAAACCTTTACTGAAAAACCTCATTACGACCTGGCAGTCCAGTTTATCGAAAGCGGTGAATTTGTATGGAATGCCGGGATCTTTATCTGGAATGCCGTGGCATTCAAAGAAGCCCTCCGGAAAAGCATGCCCGATACCTGCGAGCTTTTCGAGGAGGGTAACGACTTCTACTATACGGATGCCGAATCGTCGTTTCTCAACAAGGCGTATGCCCAGTGCAGGTCGGTTTCTATCGATAACGGGATCATGGAGAAGGCCGATAATGTATATGTAATTCTCAGCGACTTCGGGTGGTCGGACCTGGGAACATGGAAATCGCTCTATGAAGTTTCCGAAAAGGATGAAAACCAGAATGTAATGACAGGCAATCTGATCTTGCACGATACGAAAAATTGCATCATTAAAACTCCGGAAGAAAAGCTCGTCGTAATCAACGGTCTCGAAGGTTTTATAGTCGCCGAATACGATAATGTGCTGCTGATCTGTAAAAAGGACGACGAACAGCGCGTCAAGGATTTCGTGGCGGAAGCTAAATTCCTGGGCACCCAATTCGTCTGAAAACAGGCCTGCTTAACTCAAAAGTAAAATTTACCGGTACGCAATGAACAAATTTCTCATTTACACGCTCCTATTCGTTTTACCGCTGACGTTATGCGCTCAGAAAAAAGCCGATAAAGAAATATGGGAGCCGCTGTTTAACGGTAAGGACCTTGACGGATGGGATATCAAGATCCGCGGGCGTGAGCTGAATGACAACTACCTGAATACATTTCGCGTGGAAGACGGGAAAATGGTGGTCAGGTATGATCAGTATAACGACTTCGACAGGCAATACGGTCATATTTTTCACAAAAAGGAATACAGCTATTACAAACTCGTAATAGAATACCGCTTTGTAGGGGAGCAGGCGCCGCAGGGCGAGGGATGGGCCTGGCGGAACAGCGGGGTGATGCTTCACGGGCAGACTGCCGCGTCGATGGGCAAAGACCAGGATTTCCCGATCTCCATAGAGGTTCAGTTCCTGGGCGGCGACGGGAACAAGAACAGGACCACCTGCAACCTTTGTACCCCGGGCACCAATGTCGTGATAGACGGGAAGCTCGTCACTTCCCACTGCATCAATTCCACGTCCCAGACCTATCACGGCGATCAGTGGGTACGCGCCGAAGTGCTTGTATTGGGAGATTCGCTGATCCGGCATTTCGCTAACGGCGAAAAAGTACTGGAATACAACAAGCCCCAGATGGGAGGAGGAAATGTAAACGGGCATCAGCCCGGGCTTTTTGTCGACGGGAAGCCGCTCACCCGCGGCACGATATCGCTTCAGAGCGAAAGCCACCCTGTCGAGTTCCGGAAAGTGGAAATCCTGAACCTGGAAGGATGCACAGACCCGAAAGCGAGCAACTACAAGTCATACTTTGTGCATTCCGACAATTCGACCTGTGTGTACAAGGGTAGACGAAAATAAGCATGACCTCCTCAAAGGAAGAGCGCTATTCTCCTTCACGGAAATCCAGGTTCTTGCCGAAAGTTTCCTCCATTTTCAGCAGGGAAGCAAATGCTACTACAAAACAGGCCGCCCCGATCAAAGCCGCAGCCTGTACCGTCCCGGTGTAAGGCTTAAGAAACTGGAAAGCCGGCAGCGTGATCAGCACGGTCGCCCTGACATTGTTGGCGACAGAAGTGGTAACCGTGGCCCGCAGGTCTGTACCGAACTGCTCGGCAGTAGTAGTCAGAAACATAGCGATGTAGCCGATGGAAAACCCGAGCACTGCATAACATGCATATAATTGCCCGGCAGTTTGCAGCCAGCCCGACAGCAAAACGGCAGTGACCAGCAGGGTGGTAGCCATCATAGCCCCGATTGCCATTTTGCGCGAGCGCAGCCATTGACTCAGGACTCCGCTGAACAAGTCTCCGCTCACGATCCCGATATAGGTATACAGCACACAGGATGCCGCCGCTACGCCGGCTATGCCCAGCGCATCCGCGATTTCATTACCGAATGTTGCATATATCCCTATAACCAGGTAGGTCGGCAACGCTATTCCCATACAGCGGAGATAGCGGACCAGGCGATCTCTCCTGGTCAGGAGCGTCCACCATTGTCCGCGCTTACCATTCTGCCCCGCCGCCCTGGTAAACAAATAGGATTCAAGCACCCTGAGCCTCAGAGCGAGCAGGACGATCCCCATGCCTCCGCCGATAAAATAGGCATTCCGCCAGTCGGTGAGCGACACGGTAAAATAGGCTGCGATCGCCCCGGCAAGCCCCACCCCTGCAACGATGGCCGCACCCAATCCGCGGATCTCCCTGGGCAGGATCTCCGCAATAAGGGTGATCCCCGCGCCAAGCTCTCCCGCCAGTCCGATCCCGGCGGCGAACCTGAGCATGCTGTACGTTTCCACATCCTGCACAAAGCCACAGAGTATGTTCGCAATGGAATAAGTAAGAATAGACGCGAACAGCACAGATTTCCTCCCCAACCTGTCGCCCAGTACGCCCCACAGAAAACCTCCGATCAGCAGCCCCGCCTGCTGCCAGTTATAGATATACGCCCCTGAAAGAGAAACCTGCGTATCTGAAAGTCCCAGGGCTTTCAGGCTCGGCACTCTGACAATATTGAAAAGCAATAAATCGTATACATCAATAAAGTAACCCAGGGTAGCTACGATGACGGGAGCGCTGAAAAGTAAATTCCGGTTAACGGAAGTAGAGATGGCAGTCATGAGAAGGAAACAGTCGGGATCTACGATTTGCAAAATTGCAATAATCTTGGATTACTTCCCCATCCATTCCTTAAACTCGGCAGCTTTTTCCCGGCTGATCAAAACTTCCCTGTCGATGTCGGGCTGAAGATGGAGTTTCAGCTTCCCATTGAAATAATTGTGGATTTGCGCGATAGCTTTAATATGAAGGATGAAAGCACGGTTGGCCCGGTAAAATTGCTGGGGATCCAGCATCTGTTCCAGTTCCTCGATGGTGTAGTCCACTATATGTTTCTGTTTATTCCAGGTTATGAAAAAGCACACCCGCCCGTCGGCGTAGAAATAAGCGATGTCGCCGGTCCCGACAGACAATAGCTTTTGCCCCTGCTTTACTAAAAACCGGGAACGCCATGCTTTGGGCTGCTGTTGTCTCAATTCATGGATGAGCTGCTCAACATTCAGGGTAGAAGCAGAAAATTTTTGCTGCCACTGCTGGTATTTATCCAGCGCATTTTTCAGCTCCCGCCTTTTGATGGGCTTTAAGAGATAATCAACGCTATTGACTTTAAAAGCCTGCAATGCATACTCGTCGTAAGAGGTGGTAAAGATGACCATGCTTTTTATGGCGACATGATTGAATATTTCAAAGCTCTGTCCGTCTGTCAATTCGATATCCATCAAAATGATATCAGGATGCTCATGCTGCAACAGCCATTCTACTGAAGATTTAATGCTCCGGGTATGGCCTGCTATCTTAATCGAAGCGTCAATAGATGTAAGCAACCGGCCCAGCTTTTCAGCGCCTAATTGCTCATCTTCTATAATTAATATTTCCATAGCGCTAATGAATATTTTTGATCAGCGGTAATACCACCATAAATTCATCTGATGTTTCTTTAATTTCTACGTCAGGGTAATTCAGCAATTTGTATTTGGATATAATATTGCTCAGCCCCACTTTGCTTGAAACAACCGCTTTGTTCTTCTTCTGCAGGTTATTGCTCACTACCAGCTTTTCATCCTGTGTATACAATTGCACTACCAGGGGACTGTCCGGGTCCACAATATTATGCTTTACCGCGTTTTCTATCAGCAACTGCAATGTCATAGGCGGCAGCAGCCACTCCTTCATTTGTTCTTCTATCCTTATCACCGGCTGGAAGCCGCTGTCAAAGCGGGTTTTAAGCAGCATGTTATACGATTCAATAAAGTCTATTTCGTTCTGCAGGGTTGTTAGCTGCTCTTCATTACTGCGCAGCAGATAGCGGTACACTTGGCTCATTTCGTCTACAAATTCTTCCGCTCTATCGGGATTGGTCGTAATCAGAGCGGACAATGTATTCAGACTGTTGAATAAAAAATGCGGGTTTACCTGCTCTTTCAGAGAGTTAAACTGTGTCTGCAGTTGTGCTTTCTTCAGTTGCTCCGCTTCCAATTGCGAGACCCTGATGCGATTAAAGGATGCATCCGTCTCATATACCGCCTGGTTCACGATAGTACAGATAACGCCTGCCAGAAGGCCTCTCAGCCAGGTTTTGACGGTAAACTCGTAGCCCGATATATTGAGCAGATCGAACGCCAGGGCTATCATTGTAACGGTCAGCGTTACGATCAGCATGTTAAGGCAGGAAAAAGTCAGCATTCTTTTTAAAGTATCCCTGTGCGAAGGATAGATCTGCACCATCTTCCAGGCCAGCTTATTCTGCACAATCCAGATGCCTGCAAGGATGAGAAATGCAACTGCGGAGGCGGCGCCGAAATTTTTCAGACTGGAAAAATACACTTCACCCAGGACAAAATAGGTAGTTACAACCAGCGTCGGCGGGAGTAAAATTGCCATCAGCAATAGAGTGTTCTGAGACTTAGGCTGCATGGTTCAAATATCGCAGAAAAATATACTTTTACGGATA
This sequence comes from Spirosomataceae bacterium, assembly GCA_037191015.1. GTDB lineage: Bacteria > Bacteroidota > Bacteroidia > Cytophagales > Spirosomataceae > Ravibacter. Next base: position 169,637 of record JBBCKD010000010.1, on the reverse strand, counting down.
GCCCTCGTGTATTAAGCTGCTTAATCCTGCACTGAAGTGTAGAAATAACGGTATGAAATATCTGTACTCATTATTGTATTTCCTGCACCCACTCCCCGGCAAAGGCTCTTGCCGGTTCTACCACCTCTTTACCGGCGCGGAAAGCCATTTTCCAGTGAAGAGTTTGCCTTCACAGGCAGGATCGGAGAAATACGGACATATGCCTGCTTAATATCTTTCCATACGTCCATGTATGAGGGAGACATGCCTTTATCCTCAACTATCTAAGCTTCGTCCGATTATTTCTCCGTTTCATTGCACGCTTCATCGGCTGGGGGTATTGCTATATCCAAGTTTGTACCGGCATTTATCAAAATATAAAATCTTATGCGAACCGGATCCATTAAAAAAGCTGCTATGTGGTTATTCACATTTATAGTATTGTATCTGGCGGTAGGCCATTTATTCCACAGGGTCATATTCCCCGAGCAAAAGCCGGCTATTCCCGGACGGTTCAAACCCGGACAGGTATTATATAGTAAGACTGAAGGGTTCCGGCAGACAGTAATCAAACACGAAGAAGGGTATGTACATTGTACGCTGGAAATGGAACCATATGCTGCCGGTCCGCCCAAACATATCCATGCAGATTTCGACGAAACATTCCGGATCGGAAACGGGGAATTAACGGTATGGATAAACGGTGAAATAAAGAAACTGCACCCCGGTGAAGTTTTGCATATCCCAAAGGGAATTCCTCATAAACCTTACAATGAAACTGCCGATACTATCCGCTTAAAAGGTGCTTTTGCCTTTCCTGAAAAGTTCGCTTTTAACCTTGTACAGGTGTACGGCGTAATGGACAGCCGGCCCGGGTTTGAACATTCACCGGAGATAGCCTTACAGATGGCCATGTTCCAGGACAGCGGCTTTGATTCCTATTTAGCCGAAGGCCCTCCGGTATTTATTCAGAAAGCGATGGGATTTCTCATTACTCCATTGTCGAGGCTCCTGGGATACAGGAGCTATTATAAGCAATACGACCCGTCTGTAACGGAAAAGTGATAAACCCGTCCGGGTATTTCAAGAGCATTTATTCTATACCAGACAACCATTTTCAAAACAATCAACCGTTTTAATCATGAACTTCAAAAATGTCATTTACGCATTTGCCTGCCTTTCTTTCTCTGTTGTTGTAGGGGCCGCCGTTTATGAACACGTTGCGGTAGTGCCTAGATGGAGCGCAGCGCCGCCCGCTTCTCTCAGCATGTTCCAGGGAAAATACGGATTAAATCCAACTCCCTTCTGGGTAGCAATACATCCTGTTACCCTATTGCTGTTGGCTGCCTCTGTCGTCTTTTTCTGGAAAACCGGCAGCAGGCCGTACCTGCTCACCACTTCTACCGGCTACGTGATAGTATTGATGATCACATTTGCCTATTTCGTTCCCGAACTGATCGCTATTACCGGCACTTCATTTTCGGAAAACATAGATCATTCATTGATAAAGCGGGCAAAGCAATGGGAAATATTAAGCCTGGTCCGGCTATCCTTTTTGATTGTACTGGCTATTACAGCGTTTTTAGGGCTTGCTAAACAGGGAGTTCAATCGTCGAAGTGATTTGGTACTGCTATCCATTTCGCTAAATTGCCATCTTTTGAAATGATATTGGCTTTATTTACCATTCATGCTGAAGATTACTCTCCCTCTTTTTGTTGCCTCACTGCTGGCTTTTTCGTGGAGCAGCCGGCTGCCGTCATTTTCTGAGCTACCCGAGACCGGCTACGCGGGCGCTCCTGATTCTCTATTCAATGCAAAAAGCTGGCCGTCAGACCTGGAAGTCACTCCTTTCGCCGGTCCGTCGGTAGTTCCGAGCCCGGCCTGTCTCGCGGTGGCTGCTACCGGAGAGGTTTATGTAGGCGTCGACATGATCGGATCGCTCGGTAAGGAAATGGGCAAGGGACGTATTGTCCGCCTCACAGATACCGACAACGACGGGAAATGGGACCAGGAAAGCGTTTTTGCGAAAGTCGACAACCCGAGGGGGCTCCTTTCCATAGGTGACAGATTGTATGTGCTGTATACGACTTTTTCGTCTGAAACACAGAAAGCATCCGGGATGGATCTGGTGGTCTTTGAAGACAAAAACCGGGATGGCGTGGCCGACGGCCCGTCGAGGCCCCTGATCCGGAATATCTGCTCTCCCAGATTTTTGCAAAGCAGGGGCACAGACCACGCCACAAATGGTATCCGCATGGGGATTGACGGCTGGATATACATCGCTGTGGGAGACTTCGGGTTTCACGAAGCTACCGACCAGGCCGGCAACAAACTCACCCAGCTAGGCGGCGGGATCCTGCGTGTAAGGCCCGACGGTACCGAAATGGAAGTGTATACACATGGTTTGCGCAACATCTATGACGTGGCCATCGACCCGTATATGAACATCTTCACGCGGGACAACACTAACGACGGCGGTGGTTGGAACATCCGTTTCTCGCATCAGATCCAAACCGGGGAATACGGTTATCCTGTTTTGTTCAAACATTTTACCGAAGAAATTATCCCTGCGCTCGTGGATCTGGGCGGCGGCTCCGGTACAGGATCGATTTTTCTCGACGACGCCCGCTGGCCCGCGCGCTACAACCAGACGCCCCTTATGGCCGACTGGGGACGGAATGAGCTCTTTATTCACCGGGTTTCGGCCGACGGCGCTACCTTTACGCAGAAGGAAGAAGCCTTTATCAAGCTTTCCCAGGTCACCGATGTCGACGTTGATGCATCCGGACGGATGTATCTTTCGGCCTGGGCAGGCGCCGGTTATTCGGGCAGCCCCGATAAGGGCTTTGTCGTAAGAGCCGTGCCGAAAGAATGGAATTATGAAGCCTTCCCGAACCCCGCACGACTATCTTCAGAAGCGCTCGGCAAAATCCTCGTATCGGGCAGCGGGGCAGCGCGACTGGCGGCGCAGCAGGAGCTGCTCAGCCGGCCGCAGAAAGAAGTGATGGCCCTTGCTGAAAAAATCTCCGCCGACAGGAAGCTTCCGTTGTATGCAAGAGTCGCCGGAATGTATACCTACGCCCAGGCCGCCGGAGAAAAGGGAGTGCCGTTTCTTTTGAAGCTGTCGGAGGAACAGGAAATGCGGGAGTTTGCTTTGCGGGCGCTCGCCGACCGTTGGCCATTTCTTAAAAAAGTCCCTTCATCTGTCTTCCTGAACGGTCTTAAAGATCCGTCCGACAGGGTTAAGATGGCTGCTATCATCGGGCTGGGGCGCCTGAACGCGCCTGAAGCGGCTTCGGAGCTTCTGAAAATAACAGTGCCGGAATCGTTTACCGCACCTCCCGCAGGTACAGAAGGCCTCCATGCTACTCCAAACAGCCCGATAGTTTTACCGCACCTTGCTGTGAAAGCCCTTGTCGCCATGGAAGCGGAAGACGCTGTACTTTCTCAGCTGCGCACCGGCAACAACCGGCTGGCATTATGGGCTTTGCGGTACATGCACACAGATAAGGCAGTCAGGGGACTGTTGAGCGCCTATTCTAATACCAGCGACAACGGGTTAAAAAAGGAAATTATCTACACCCTGGCAAGATTATACAAGAAGGAAGCCCCTTATGACGGCTCATGGTGGTGGAGCACACGGCCCGACACCCACGGTCCGTATTACAAGGGTATCACCTGGGATGCTTCTCCCGCCATTAAGGATTTTTTGCTCCGGCTGAAAAACGAGCCTGATGCCGAGCCCGATTTTTTCAGAGACCTGAATGATAAATTCCGCCTTGAGATCAACGAATTCGGCTCTAACGAAGCGGTGGCGATAAGGGAGGAAGTAAAGGTGGATCTGGAAGCGATCAAAAACAAAAAAGGACAGGTCGGCGAAGCTTCCATCGAAGATGTCATGCTCGCCATGGCCAGGATCCCGGGAAACGCTAAGGAGGGAAAAAAGATTTTTGAGCAGCAAGGGTGTATCGCCTGCCACAGTATACGGAAAGACGAACCCATGAAAGGCCCCTTTATGGGACAGATCGGATCCATCATGAACCGGGAGCAAATTGCCGAATCTATTTTAAAACCCGATGCCTCTATCTCTCAGGGGTTCGCCTCCGTCCTGATCACAGCCAAAGGTGATCAGTCTTATATGGGATTTGTCACCGAAGAATCGGCCGACAGGGTGGTCATGCGCGATATCGCCGGGCAGGTTTATGTTATCAGGACCAGGGATATTGTTTCCCGCCAGGAACTTGAAAACTCCATGATGCCGGCCGGGCTCGCCAATTCCCTGTCATATGAAGAACTGGCATCACTGATCACATACCTGTCGCAGCAAAAGGAATAGCCCGGATCAGGGAATAATCCGGAATCCTACGGTGGTAGCAAATCCGTTGGAATAGATAGGCTTGGATATTAATTTATCAGCCTTAGCCCCGGCCCCCATTCCACCCAGCTCTACAAAATAGCTGAAGCGGGGACTGGTGTAGAATTCAAATCCGAATAATCCGTAACCACCCGTCCGGGTCTTTTCAGATGAAAACGCGGTATTAGGAAGCAATAACAATCCGCCGCCTTCCCCGTAGATGTAAATCCTGTCGTCTACCACCGGCTGTCTTCCCCTTATACCAACCTGGATGTTCCCGTAAGGAGACCAGGTAACCTCATTTCCATCTATATACTGGAACCATTGCAGGTTTCCTCCGATTCTTACTGCGGCTTTCGAGTTTGCAAAATAGGGGCTTACAAGATGCAGCCCGAGGCCGAAATCATCCTGAAACCGGTTTACGTTGAACCCGATACCGATCCTGTTTTCCGGAGATTGTCCGAAGGCTGCTGCAGATAGTAAGATAAAAGCGATGCATGCCATCTTGCTGCTCTTTACTGAAGTTGTCATAGTGTTGATTTTAATGATGCCTACTCTGCTCAGTTTTCGGCTTCCCTGATTTTACGGCTTTATTTGTTGATTATACCTGGGAAACTTGTCCGCAATACCGCTCTATTCGGCTTAGCTGAAAATGCGTAAAGGTGAAAGGAACGGCTGTTCCCGGAACAGCAGAAGCCCCGTATGCTGATGAGCTTCTTTCGTAGTGGATGTTTTGTAAACGATACCGGGGCTCTTTTAGTATTAATTCCCTACCGGCCCTGTCCGGGAACTGTCGGGGGCATCCTACTGAATTGATCACAGGGGCAAAGGTCAGGGTTTATCCCTCCCGATAAAACGCTCTTTGCCCCTTAGAAAGTTGAGAGCCCGGGCAATATTCCTGTTCAGGCTTTTTTCAGTTTTCAGGTAATAAAGATAACGGCTGATTTCTTTTTTCAGATAGGCGGGGAGGTTATCGAAAACTCTTTTGGCTTCCGGATCATTTTCCAGAGCCAGTAAAAAGGCTGGCGGAGCTGTAACTTCCGGTGGTTCCGGATTGTAGGTAATAGACACTCTTATTTCTTCACCGATCCTCCTGGGAGAATTCTCCAGCATTTCAATATTGATGTACAGCCGCCACGCCCCCTTGTATTTGACCAGCGTCTGAGTATAGGGTCTTTCGTTGACGGCGCCTTTTATCGCAATCGGTCCTTTCCCTCTGCCGGCCTGCCTGAAAATATCCAGCAATATGGAGTCGGGAACAAATACGAAAGGATTGATCCCGATGATGTCAATAACTGCCTGGAATTGATGGACCAACTCTTTGTCAGTTTATCCCGGTTAAAAAACTACACCCTCTCAATCTCCGCCCCGATAGCATTCAGGCGGGCGTCAATATTCTGGTATCCCCTGTCGATCTGCTCGATATTGTCTATAACGCTGGTACCTTTTGCGGACAATGCAGCGATGAGCAGCGCCACCCCTGCGCGGATATCGGGCGATGTCATCCGGATACCTTTCAGTTGCGACTCCCTGTTAAGACCGATCACTGTCGCCCGGTGGGGATCGCACAAAATAATCTGGGCTCCCATATCGATCAGCTTATCTACGAAAAACAGGCGGCTTTCGAACATCTTCTGATGAATCAGCACCGTCCCCTGGGCCTGGATGGCCGTTACCAGTACAATACTCAGCAGGTCGGGCGTAAACCCGGGCCATGGAGCGTCGGCAACGGTCATGGTCGAGCCGTCGAGGAAAGTCTCTATCCGGTATTTCTCCCGGGCCGGGATATGAATGTCATCTCCCCGGATTTCGAGGTTGATACCCAGTCGCCGGAAAACATCCGGGATGATCCCCAATTCCTTTACCCGGCAGTTCTTAATGGTAATTTCGGACTGCGTCATAGCGGCAAGCCCTATAAAGCTGCCTATTTCTATCATGTCCGGGAGCATGGTATGTTCCGTCCCTCCCAGGCTTTCGACCCCTTCAATGATAAGCAGGTTGGACCCTACACCTCCTATCTTCGCGCCCATCCTGTTGAGCATCCTGCATAGCTGCTGCAGATAGGGTTCACAGGCGGCGTTATAAATGGTAGTGACGCCCTCAGCAAGCACCGCCGCCATCACCACGTTGGCGGTCCCGGTTACCGAGGCTTCATCCAGCAGCATATAGGTCCCTTTCAGCTTTTCGGCTTCGACCCGGTAAAATCCTCCGTCCTCATCGTCGTAATGAAAGGCTGCTCCCAGTTTTTCAAATCCCAGGAAATGGGTATCAAGACGCCTGCGACCGATTTTGTCGCCTCCCGGCCGTGAAATACTCCCTTTTCCGAACCTCCCGAGCATAGGCCCCAGCAGCATCACTGACCCCCGCAGCGCAGTAGCCTTCTCCTTATAAAGGGCCGTCTCGAGGTAGCCCAGGTTAACTTCGTCGGCCTGGAACCGTACCGACGACCCGGTAAGCCTTTCGACCCGGACCCCCAGATCGCCGAGAAGGTCAATAAGCTGATTGACATCCCTTATATCCGGGATATTATGTACTGTAACCGGCTCGGAAGTCAGTAAAACAGCGCACAATATCTGAAGTGCTTCATTTTTGGCTCCCTGGGGATAAATGTCTCCCTTCAGGCGCCTGCCCCCTGTTATTCTGAAGGACGCCATAGTTAAAAATGATAGAATTTATACCTTTAAATACCGTCAGCAGCTATTTCCCCTTCCTGTTCCGGTTCTTGTTAAACTTGTTGTGCTGCCGGTGCCTGTTATGATTACTGGTCCCGCCGGCATTGTAGGAAGTCGAATTAAAACGATCAGGAACAAAATTATAGCTGCCTGTCTGGGACTGGTAGCCTGTCACCTGGCCGCCTCTCTGGCGTTCAAGGCCGCTGTTCCGGTCTTTAGGCGAAGCCTCGATAGGGCCTTTTTCCTTTATATAGGTCAGCTCATTGTGCAGTCTCCCTTTTGAAATGAGCTCCAGCTGCTCAAGCAGAACCGAATCCTCGACATTGTCTTTGTTCCACGTGCTGTAGAACGACCTCATCAGCCTGAAAATATAAGACACGAAGGCCAGCCGGTCATCGACATCCTCTGTATCGATAGCCCGCTCTACCAGCAATTCGAGATTGCGCCCGTAATGCCGGTAAACCAGCCCGTGCTGGTTATAGCCCACAGGCAGGGGCTTCTTCCCCAGGGCCTCCTTTGACGGCGCGGGAAACGGGCTGTCGACATCCAGCTCAAAGCCCGAAATGATATAAAGATCATCCCAAAGCTTATTGGTGTAGTCCTGGTTGTCCTTCATTGCAGGATGAATCTGCCTCATGAGCTCCACCAGGATATGCGCGTAAAGTGTGCGTTTCTCCCGATCACCTATCGTTTTGATATGATCGGCCAGTTTCTGAACATTGCTACCGTACTCTTTCAAGGAAGTTGCGTTTATCCGGAGAAGATGTTTTTCCGAACTGCAAAATTACAAGATTTTTTCTTTCCTTCCTTATATAGCTAAAGGCAACCATTCCAACCTTCTCACTTTCTTTATACTCCTCAATAAAAAAATTACTATTTTCGTAAACTATAGCCTCTGTAACTCCTGGATTCTCGCGAATTGCAACAGTTACTGTGTTAGGAAAAGTAATCAGTACTATGACTATTCTACATATTGTTTTTCATTGGGTAGCTTTTTTTTCAAATACACCACCCGCCTTTACGGATTCTCCGCCTGCATACACAGTCTCAGAAACAACCCGGACGGACACCCTGCGTCTTCCGCAACGGCTGCATGCCGACGCTACCTATCTATCCCAATACCTGTTCAACGGTCCGCGTTATCACATCTACGACCGGAACGCAAAAACCCACCAGTTTTACCTGACAAGAGATTTGCTCACCGGTACGCTCCGGTACGACGGCCAGGATTACGGACCGTTCCAGATGCATTATGACGCCACCCTGGGCATGCTGGTCATTAAGCAGCCGCTCCATGGCTACCTGGTCCGGTTAGACTCCGCCAAGGTGGAGCATTTTACGCTCAACAACAGTTATTTTGAACTGGTTTCCAATCATCCGCAGCTTAAAAAAGGGATTTACCAGACGCTGTACGAAGGCGATATCAAATTAATATGCCTCCGGAAAAAGATACGACTGGAAAAATACGAGGATCTCAAGGTGATCCCCATATATGTAGATGTAAGCCCCTATTTTTTTTACACAGGAGGTGAATACAGGCGAATCCGGTATAAAAAAGACATCTACCGCCTGTTCCCGGAACACCGGAAAAAAATCCGCAGCTATTTCAGGTACGCTCCTTCTTCCTTCAGGGGAGATATCGAACAGCACCTTCTCGAAATAGCTAAAATTATAAATCAGCCTGCCTCAGGGATATGAGAAAAGTACTACCACCCATTCGTATTTTACTGACCTTTATCCTGCTGTCTGCTGCAGGTAGCGTCCATGCCCAGGAAAAGGCACAGCAGGTATCGGTCGATTTTCTGAACATAAGCTTCGATCTCTTCATCGGCGACCTGGAGCGGCAGACCGGTTATACATTTTTCTACGATCCGGAGCGTTTCGACAGCCTGCAGGTAACCATGCAGGCAAAGAACCAGACTCTTTCTGCCATCTTATCTGCACTTTTCAGGGATACCGACTTCCATTTTTCGATCGATCCTTCGAACCGGGTTTTTATTACGCAAAAAGCGCCTATCATCACCCGGCTTCCTTCCGAAAGTCCCGATTCCACCTCCGGTTCCGTCATTTCCTATGCGCTTCCCGACAGCGAGGAAACCAACCGGCTGATCTCGTCCGAAGAAAGCAAGGTTCATGACATCGGAGCCAAAACGTACAGGAGAACACCGGGCAATGCCACTATCACGGGCTACGTAAGAAACATCAAAAACGGGGAACCGCTGATCGGCGCCGCCGTTTTTCTGGAAAAGCCTTCCATAGGAACCATTGCCGACGCGCTGGGCTATTATTCGCTCACCTTGCCGAAAGGTAAACATACCCTCCGGATAAAGAGCTTCGGTATGAGAGAAACTCACCGTACCGTCGATGTGTACGGAAATGGTACACTCGACATTGAAATGAAAGAAAGCGTGATCGCGCTGCGGGAGGTCGCGATTGTGGCAGGGGCCGACGCCAACGTTGCCGGAAGCCAGATGGGGCAGGTAAAGCTGAGCATGAAGACCATCCGGCAGATCCCTTCCGCGCTCGGCGAATCAGACCTGCTCAGGACCGTCATGGCGGTTCCCGGCGTAAAATCTGTGGGAGAAAGCAGCGTCGGCCTGAATATAAGAGGAGGCTCCGCAGACCAGAACCTGATCACCTTCAACGATGTCCCGATTTACAATCCGTCTCATTTATTCGGCTTTTTCACCTCGTTCAACCCGGATATTCTCAAAGACGTCGAGCTGTATAAAAGCGCGATTCCGTCACGGTACGGAGGAAGGTTATCGTCGGTGCTGGAAATAAACAGCAGGGACGGCAACCGGAAAAAGCTGGTCGGCGCCGGCGGAATAGGGCTGGTTACGGGAAAACTTTCTATAGAAGGTCCTATCGTAAAAGACAAGAGCTCTTTCCTGATTTCGGGACGGTCGACTTATTCCGACTGGCTTCTCAAAAAAGTACAGAATCCCAGTTTCAGAAACGGGAGCGCCTCCTTTTACGACGTAAATGTCCACCTGAGCCACGAAGTCGACCAGCGGAACAGCGTGTACCTGAGCGGCTACCTGAGCAATGACCGGTTCAGGCTCGTGGGAGACACCGCCTATTCTTACCAGAATAAGCTTATATCCTTCAAATGGAAGCGGATGCTCTCTAAAAAGTTCTTCGGCAGCATTTCGCTTTCCCACAACCAGTACAGCTATGATATGAACAGTACCCGGGTACCGGAAAATGCTTTCACGCTGGGCTTCGGGATCAGGCAGTACAATGCGAGGCTCGATTTCGAATATGATATCAGCGACACATACAAGCTTCATTTCGGGGCTGCTTCCACACGATATGAGCTTCGTTCGGGCGATATGACGGCTGTGGGCGAACAATCGCTGGTGAGGAACAATGCGCTTGAACCCGAACAGGGATTGGAAAGCGCAGTTTACCTGGAAAACCACTATGACATCTCCCGGAGGCTGCTCGTCTCTGCAGGGCTTCGCTTGTCCATGTTCAACTACCTCGGGCCGAAAAATGTCTCGCTGTACGCTCCCGGTTTACCCCTGGAAAAGCAGTATATAACCGAAACAGTGCAATATGGTAAAGGTGAGGCGATCCGTACTTACCTGCAGCCCGAATACAGGGCTTCCTTAAGATACGCGCTTTCCGGCAACGAATCGCTGAAAGCCAGCTTCAATACCACCCGCCAGTATATACACCTGCTGACCAACACCATGACCATCGCCCCTACCGACGTCTGGAAATTAAGCGACCTGCACCTGGAACCTCAGAAAGGAGCCCAGGTTTCTGTTGGCTGGTATAAAAATCTCATGAACAATAAGCTTGAGATTTCTGCCGAAACCTATTATAAGCAGATCCGTAATTTCCTGGATTTTAAAAGCGGCGATTCGCTCATTCTCAATCATAACATAGAGACGGCCACCATCAATACAAACGGGAAAGCCTACGGCGTAGAGCTGATGGCCAAAAAACTGGCCGGTAAAGTAAACGGCTGGGTGGCCTATACCTATTCCAGGACTTTGCTGAGGGCGCTGGACAGAGAATCGGAAGACGCGCCGAACAACGGCGATTATTACCCGGCCAATTACGACAAGCCCCATGATTTCACTTTCGCAGGTAATTATAAATTCACCCACCGGTTCAATATATCACTCAACCTGACCTACAGTACGGGGAGGCCTTATACGCCGCCGGTCGGGAAGTACTTCGCGGACGGCTCCTGGCGGATTTTCTATGCAGAACGAAACCAGTACCGGATCCCGGATTATTACCGGGTAGATGTATCGCTCAATATCGAAGGTAATCACAAGATAAAAAAGCTGGCCCACAGCTCCTGGACAGTCGCTGTCTTCAATTTACTCGGAAGGCGCAATCCTTCATCGGTATACTTCCAGACCGCCAGCGGGAGTGTCGAGGGCTACAAACTGTCCATTTTCGGAAATCCCGTTCCCACCATTACTTATAATTTCCGCTTTTAGATCACCAGGCATTATGCAAGAAGCATCAATTTATATCAGGCTGCTACTGTCAGGCTTATTGATAAGCGCTGTCGGCAGTTGCATAGATCCGTTCAACCCGCCTGAAATAGACAATACAGATACCTTTCTCGTCTTCGACGGTTATGTACAGGCCAACGGGACCGATACCAGCTGGATCAGGCTCTCCAGGACCCAGAACGTTCATGACCCCTCCAGCCCGGTAAAGGAAAGAAATGCGGGGATAAGGGTCGAAAATGAAAACGGGGATGCATTTATTTTCCTGCCTGCTCCGCACGAAGCGGGGCTCTACTACCTGCCGCCGGTCAGCCTGGACATCAGCCAGAATTACCGCCTCTCGATATCGCTGTCAAACGGGAAAACCTACGAATCGGACTGGCAGCGGTTTTCACTATCCCCGCCGATCGACAGCGTTACCTACACCCTGAACGGTCGCGACGGGATACAGATCTATGTTCATACACATGACCCCGCCGGCCAGACCCGCTTTTATAAATGGACATTCGAGGAAACCTGGGAATACCGGACTCCCCTCAATAGCCTTTACGAAATTATCGACAGCAATGTAGTCCCAAGGAAAGAGCTCATCAATCAATGCTGGTCTCACAATAACGCTACCCATATCAACCTGTTCACCACAGCTGCGCTTTCGCAGGACCTGGTGCGCTCCCACCCGATCACTTATGTACCGGCCAATACCAACAGGCTTCTACTCGGATACAGCATAATCGTTCGCCAGCAGGCGCTGACGCGTGAAGGCTATGACTACTGGACCGAGCTGGCCCGGAACAATGAAACCAACGGAAGTATTTTCGATCCTTTTCCTTCTCAACTGTCGGGCAATATCAGGTCTGTCAGTCATCCGAAAGAAAAGGCTTTCGGCTTTTTCTCGGGCGGGGTCACCCAATCCCAGAGGATATTTGTCAGGGAATACCTCGGGCGATATCCGCAGTGCTACGAAATAGATACGCTTGGCCTCGCAGACATACTTCAAACCAATTACGTGATCGTCGAGAATATCCCTATGACCCAGGTGTACATTGTAGCGTCTCCGCACTGCGTGGACTGCCGGCTGCAGGGAGGAACTACCAAACGTCCGCCCTTCTGGCCATAGGGTCTCCATTTGATTTTACAGAGCAATGAAAGTACCAGGATATTTCTCTTTTTTGATCGTAGCTGCCACCCTTTTCCCGGTTGTCTTTCCCGGTAAAGCGTTGTGCCAGCAGGCGGCCGGCCCCGTTTCCGAAAGCATAAACCGCCGGATTGCCGATTACCAGCCGGAAAAAGCCTACCTGCATCTCGACCGGCCTGTTTACATGGTCGGGGAAACCCTCTGGTTCAAAATGTGGGTGACCGACGAAAACCTTATCCCGGCCGACCTGAGCAAGATCGGCTACCTGGAAGTGATCGGCATTGAAAACCAGGCGGTCATACAAGCCAAGGTAGCGTTGAAAAACGGCAGGGGCAGCGGTGCCGTGCCTATCCCGACCGACCTGCCGTCAGGCAACTACCTGGTGCGCGGCTACACCACCTGGATGAAAAACTTTTCCGAAGCACATTTTTTTGAAACCACCCTGTGCCTGATCAATCCTTTCTCCCCTCTGCCCGCCTCCTTGCCTGGCAGGACAGCGGAAACTTCGGGGCCCGACCTGCAGTTTTTCCCGGAAGGCGGCAGCGCATTGCCCGGAATTGAAAACAAAATTGCTTTTAAGGCGCAGGGGCCGGATGGCAGAGGTGTGAATTTTACCGGGAAGCTGCTCGATCAGAACGGGCAGACAGCGGCAGAATTCAAACCCCTCGTGCACGGGATCGGGCATTTCCTGTTTATTCCTGAAAAAGGCCGGACCTACCGGGCGGAGATAACTGACGAAAAAGGGATCCGGTCTACTTTCCCGTTTAATGTGATCAGGCAGGAAGGATATGCCGTGCGCCTGACGGAAAATGACAGCGAACTGAAAATAGACGTTAGTCCTGGGCTGAATACGGCAGGCAGCGCGCTGCACCTCCTGCACTACAACGGCAGCAAAAGTACTGCCTTCCAGGCCCGGGCGGAGAATGGAAAAGCCCGCTTCAGCCTGCCCAAATCGACACTGAAGCAGGGAGTAAACGTTCTTGTCGTCTTCGATCATAACCTGAAGCCGGTAGCCGAACGCCTCTATTTTCATCTTTCCGGCACCGAAGCATCCGCGGCAGTTTCGGCAAACAGGGATGTTTTTAACAAAAGAGAGAAAATTTCACTGAACTTCAAGACCTCTCATCTCAGCGATACCCTTGAAGCCTCCGTTTCGGTCTTCCTGACCGACAGCCTGCCCCAGGCGGAGCAGCCGGATATCGACGTCCATCTCCTCTTTACCTCCGAGCTGAAAGGAGTTGTGGAAAATCCGGACTACTACTTTGCAGGAAGAAACGCCGCTGCCAGGGAAGCGCTGGACAACGTAATGCTTACCCACGGCTGGAGAAGGTATAAAACGGAGCACCTGCTCAGCGGTGAGCTCAACCCGGAATACCTGCCCGAAATAAACGGGCATATCATCACCGGGAAAGTCACCTCGGCCGACGTTAACCTGCCGATCGGCTACCGGCCGGTCTTTGCCGCCTATCCTTCCATCAAGATAGCGCCGTGGGTCGGCATGAGTGATGAAGAAGGCCGGTTTATCATGGAAGCACGGAATTTTACAGGCGCCAGGGAGCTGGTATTTCAGACCAATTACAGGATGGATTCTACCTGCAGGATATCGGTAGACAGCCCTTTTGCACCCGTCGAAAACATTGCCTCAAAGCTTACCCCTCTTGTCCTCGGAAGCGAAATGCGGAAAGATATACTGAAGAGAAGCATCAACATGCAGACGGTCAACAGCTATTTCCCGCATAAGCAGGCCGCTCCCCCGACCGACAGTATTCCTTTTTACGGGACACCGGACTTCAGGTACTACCTCGACGACTATACGAGATTCCCTACCATGGAGGAAATACTGAGCGAATACGTACCTGCTGTGAACATCAGGCTCAGGAGAGGCAGGTATTACACCCGCGTAGTAGAAACCGGCGTCCATACCCAGCTGTTTACCGAAGATCCTCTATTGCTGATGGATGGTATACCGGTCTTCGACACCGACCGTATTATTCATTTTGACCCGCTTAAAGTTCAGAGAACCGACGTAGTAAACCGGATGTACTACCTCGGCCCCCTCGCTTTCCCCGGTATAGTAAGCTACAGCACCTATACCCACGACCTGTCCGGATTCGAAGTAGATCCGCGGGCGCTGATCCTTGCTTATGACGGCACCCTCGGGCAGCGCGATTTTTACGCGCCTTCTTATGACAAAGAGCTGAAAAACGGTCGGAGGCTACCCGATTTCCGGAACCTGATGTACTGGTCGCCTTCGGTCAGCATCGTTCCCGGGAAAGAGACCGTCCTCGATTTTTACACTTCCGATCAACCCGGCAGCTACAAAATCGTTGTACAGGGGCTGTCGGCAAACGGAGTGCCGGTTTCGGCGGTTTCGCAATTCCGGGTAACCGACTAGTTCTGTTGATCTCTCCAGTCCCGGATCTGGCGGCACAACACTTCATTGATCCGCACATAGCTCTCATGCGTCCATCCGCCCACATGAGGCGTCAATACCACCTTGTCGGACTTCACCAGGTAATCATAAACTTCCTGCTGCGCAGGCGTCAGCTTCCCGAGTTTCTCGTTTTCAAGTACGTCGAGACAGGCTCCTTTTACCTTCCCTGATTCCAGTCCTGCCACTACGGCAGAAAGATCGGCGACTTCACCGCGCGCGGCATTGACCAGGTAAAACGGCTTTTTCATACGGTCAATAAAGCTGCCGTCGACCAGGTGGAAAGATGCTTCCGTCAGCGGGATATGCAGGCTGATGATATCGGCCTCGTCCAAAATTTGTTCCAGCGACGCTTCCGATGCATTGGCATCTCCGTAGTTCTTTTTGTACTTGTCGTAAGCCAGCACCCGGCAGCCGAATCCCGACAGCCTTTTGCCGGTTGCGCTGCCGTTGTTCCCATAGCCTATCAGCCCCACCGTCTTACCCATCAATTCTACTCCACGGTTTCCTTCCCGATCCCATATTCCCTGCCGCACCTGCCTGTCTGCCCTGACAATATTGTTGAAAAGGCCCAGGAGCATCCCGAGCACATGCTCTCCTACCGCATCCCTGTTCCCTTCTCCTGCGTGAAACAGCGCAATACCTCTTGCCTCGACTGCCGGGATATCTATCAGGTCCAGGCCTGCGCCCGCACGGGCGATAAATTTCAGCTTCGGCGCTTTTTCCAGGAATTCCGTGTCCACTACCGTCTTGCTGCGTATCATCAGTCCTTCATAAGGTCCTACTGCTTCCAGTATTTCATTTCTCTTCAGAGCGGGTGCATATTCATATTTCCACCCGTCGGAGTCCAGCATTTCTATCAGGGACGGGTGCATTTCATCAACAATCAGAATTTTCATCGAAGCGCTTAATTTTTGTAACTTCCGGGCAAATTTGGCAAAAATAGGAATCAAACGCTTCCTTAAAATCGATCGCAGTAAAATATTTATGTCTGAAGAACAACGAAAACCCCTTATAGGAATAACACTGGGAGATTATAACGGCATAGGTCCGGAAATAATCCTTAAAGCAGTACAGGGGCATCAGCTGAACAATTTTTGTATCCCGGTTATATACGGTTCCACGAGAGTTCTCAACAGGTACCGCCAGCTTCTCAACATGAAAGAGCTGCAGCTTTTCGGCGCGCAGAATATCGACCAGGTTAACAGGAAGCAACTCAATGTCATCAACTGCTGGAATGATCACCAGTCAGAGGTCGAGCCGGGAAAAATAACCGAGGCGGCGGGTAAGGCTGCCTTCGCTGCGCTCCGCACTGCGATCGAAGACCTGAAAGCAGGGAAGATCGATGCGCTGGTAACGGCTCCTATCAATAAGGATAATATACAGGGCCCGGACTTCCGGTTCCCGGGACATACAGAGTATCTTGCCCACGCTTTTAAAGTGAAGGAGGCATTGATGTTTATGGTATCGGATTTTCTGCGGGTAGGCGTCCTCACCGGCCACATGCCCCTGGAAAAAGTAAAGGAGCATATCACCGCCGAAGCACTCAGGAATAAGATCCTCCAGATGCTGAGGTCCTTAAAAAACGACTTCGGCATCCAGAAGCCCCGGCTGGCGGTACTCGGGCTTAATCCCCATGCGGGGGAAAATGGGCTGTTAGGGGCTGAGGAAAAAGAGATTATCCACCCGGTAATCGAAGAGTTCAGGGCAAAGGGCGACCTGGTTTTCGGGGCATTCCCATCCGACGGATTCTTCGCATCCTCATCATTCAGGCAATTCGACGGCGTACTGGCTATGTACCATGACCAGGGGCTGATCCCGTTTAAAACCATAGCATTTCATGAAGGAGTAAATTTCACAGCCGGTCTCCCGGTCGTAAGGACCTCCCCCGACCATGGTACCGCCTACGATATCGCTGGCAAAAATACAGCAGATCCGGCTTCGCTGCTTCAGGCCATTTACCTGGCTATCGACGTGTGGCAGATCAGGTCTGAAAGCAAGGAGATCGCCAAAAACGCGCTACGCCCGAAACCGCACCTGAGCAATCAGAATAAAAACAACAAAGAAGAAAACCTTCCGAAAGAAGAGTTTGATAAAGAGCAGGATCTTTTCTGAACCTCGCTTGTTCCTTCACAACATTATCCTTGATTTTCCATCTTACATCTACCCGAAAGTTATATGCTTAAATCCATGACCGGCTTTGGCTCGGCCACCGTTGAACTCCCTACTCTTACAGCTGTTTTCGAAGTCAAGACGCTTAATTCCAAATTCCTGGATATGTACTGCCGGATACCCAAAAATTATTCGGAACGTGAAGTGGAAATCCGCAATATCCTGACACAGCGGCTTGAGCGAGGAAAAGTGGAATGCACGCTTTCCATTCAGCCCAAAGCTACCGATAACTCTGCGTCGCTTATCAACCGCCCGCTCGTCAAAGCCTATTTCAGGGACCTCCAGGAGACTTCGAAAGAATTGAATATGGAAGCCGGCCAGACCGAGCTTTTCAGGATGGCCATGCAGATGCCGAATGCCTACAATGCCGAGCAGCCAGCCGACAGCCGGCAAAAGGAAGAGGAATGGGCCCTGCTACGGAGCGGCCTGCTGAGCGCATTGGACAGGGTCGACGGGTTCAGGCTGCAGGAAGGAGCGCTCACCGCGGCGAAATTCAGGGAATATATCGCGCAGATCGACCTGCTGCTCACTCAGATCCAGGAGCAGGATATTAAACGCATCCCGGCCGTACGCGAAAGGCTCGAAAAGAACGTAAGAGACCTGGTCAGCAACGACAGCTTTGACCCTAACCGGTTCGAGCAGGAATTGATCTACTATGTCGAACGATATGATATTTCGGAGGAAAAGGTACGCCTGAAAAACCACCTGGAATATTTCCTCGAAACCCTCGACGATAAAAACAGCAACGGGAAAAAGCTGAACTTCATTGCCCAGGAAATCGGGCGGGAAATCAATACCATCGGCTCGAAAGCCAATGATTCGTCAATCCAGCGGCTGGTCGTGCAAATGAAGGATGAGCTTGAGAAGATCAAGGAACAAACCATGAATGCTATCTGAGCAATCAGCTGCCGGAAGTAAGCTGCCAGCCGTCGGAAGCCCGGTCGCCGGCGGTTGCTACACCGGCCTGTCGGGCGACGGCAGGATGACGAAGAAGGTAGTTCCCTCGCCTTCTTCGCTGTCAAAGCCGATCGCCCCGCCCATATTTTCGACAAATTCCTTGCAGATAGCCAGGCCGATACCCGCACCTTTTTCTTTTTTCGTACCAAAAGTAGCCGTCACCACCTCCCTGAATATAACGTCGCGGTTGGCAGGATCTATCCCGGTCCCGCTGTCTGTCACTTTAATTTTCAGATGGCCGTTTCCCAGGTCTTCCGTCCCTATTTTTACCACACCCCCTTCTTCCGTGAACTTAACAGCATTGCTGATTAAATTCCGGAGGACAATTTCCAGCATATCAAAATCCCCTAAAACCACTGCATCCTCGCTGACATCCGAATACAGGATGATATTTTTATCGCTTGCTATCGGATAGTAGACATCGAGTGTATTGACGAGCACGTCCTGCACCGCAACGGGGCCGATGTGGATATCCATCTGTTCCATGTTGTTTTTGGACCAGCTCAATAAATTCAGCAGCAGGTTCTGGGTATCGGTAGTAATGCGGGAGAGTTCCTCTTCGAGCCTATTCCTCGCTTTCTCATTAAAATCAGCATGGCGGAGCGCTCTTAAATACTGGTTGATATTGCTCAGGGGCGCATTGAAATCGTGCGAAATAATAGAAATAAGCCGGCTCTGCTGCTGGTTCAGCCGCCGGAGTCGCACCGCCTTTTCTTCCGCGACGTTCTTTTCGGCGATATAGTTCTTAATAATGTAGGAAAGGCAGGTCACCGTAAGGAAAATATACATCAGGTTGGTCGAGGCGATATCGATCAGCCTTTCCTTTTTGCTGCCGTATGAATTGTGTATTTCCGACGGGTATAAATATTCCGTGTATAACAGTCCGAGCAGCAACACGATGCTCAGTCCCGTCCATATCAGGTGCTGCTTCCGGGGAGCAACGACGATGGCCACAAAATGGACCGTGATCAGCGAGATGAGGGCCGACCCGTCTACTCCCGAATTAGAGAAGTAGCTGTAGGCAAAGAACGAATAAAACAGCAACAGCTGAATAGTACGCCCAAACTCCATCCGCCTGAAGCGGGACAAATAATAAAGTATATACTGAAAACATAGCAAAATCACGGTAGCGACTGCCTGCGCGTACAAGCCCAGCAAAATGCAGAACGGTACGTTATAGATCATTACCGCCATTGCTATGAGCGTTATGGCATGGTAAATCCGGTTATTGAGCGAAAACTCACCGGATGCCCCCCGCAGATATTCCCAAAAACTGTAAATGCGGCGAAAGTTCATCGGACCAGGAAAGCCTCTTAATAGTGTATATTTGTTAGATCTGCCAGGAATTTAGTACGGCGAAATTAAGGACACCGGCGGTAAAAGACAACATTGAGGCCGATAAAGAACTTTCGGGCCGGGCAAACCGCCCGCTGATAAACGAAAGGCGGATAGAACGGGGAGGTATCGGAATCTAAATTGACTATTTTCGCACTATTCTGGTGACATTTCATTAGATTCGCTTTCAAACAACTCTGTTAAAAAATGAAAAGAATCTTTTACTTCATTTTCGGACTGGCCACTGCTGCCTGGGCCCAGGTACCACCCAAGCCATATGGTGCGATTCCGACACAACGGCAACTGGAATGGCACGATACAGAGTTTTACGGGCTCGTTCATTTTACCCCTACTACTTACGAAAACAAGGAATGGGGATATGGCGATGCAGATCCGAAGATTTTCAATCCACAGCAGTTCAGCGCGGAACAGATAGTAAAAGCAGCGAAAGACGGAGGGATGCGCGGTATTGTACTGGTAGCCAAGCACCACGACGGGTTTGCACTCTGGCCCACGAAAACCACTGAATACAATATCAGCAAAAGCCCTTTCAGAGACGGGAAAGGGGACATGGTAAAAGAGTTTGAAGAAGCTGCCAGGAAGCATGGTCTCAGATTCGGGGTTTACTGTTCTCCGTGGGACCGTAATCACCCTGCCTATGGAACTCCGCAATACCTCCAGATCTATCGCGATCAGCTCCGCGAACTGTATACCAACTACGGAGAGCTTTTTATGTCCTGGCATGACGGGGCCAACGGCGGCGACGGCTACTACGGAGGAGCCAGGGAAAAGCGCGCTATCGATAATACGGTATACTACGACTGGGACAATACCTGGTCGGAGCTGACCCGGAAACTCCAGCCCAAAGCCAATATTTTCAGTGACGTGGGCTGGGATGTACGCTGGGTAGGCAATGAAAAAGGAGTAGCCGCAGAAACCCACTGGGCCACGTTTACACCCCAGCCGCCGGCCGGCGTCAATCATGCCGTACCCGGACAGGCAAACTATCCTGAAAGCCCGGTCGGGCACAGGGACGGCAAGTATTGGATGCCTGCCGAATGCGACGTTCCCATGAGAAAAGGCTGGTTCTACCATCCTGAAGAAAAAGCAAAATCAGCGGATGAGCTGTTTTCCCTGTACCTGCAGAGCGTAGGTCGCGGGGCCGGGCTCGATCTCGGTTTAGCGCCGGATACCCGCGGGCTCCTCGACGATGGCGACGTTGCCGTACTGAAGGCCCTGGGACAAAAGCTGGCCCTTACCTTCAGGGAAAACCTCCTGCGCGGAGCAAACCTGAAGGCTTCCAATGTACGCGGCTACAATTCGGTCTACGGCACCAAAAACCTGGTTGACAACCGGAAGGATACCTACTGGGCAACCGACGACGACTTTGAAACTCCTAACCTGACCATCACCTTAAACAGGCCGGTTACTTTCGATATCTTCGACATCCGGGAAAACATCAGGCTCGGCCAGAGGATAGAGAAATTTACGATAGAGGTGGAAGAGGGCGGCAAATGGAAGAAAATCCATGAAGGCACATCCGTGGGCGCCCGGCGGCTTGTCAGGTTCGATCAGCCTGTTACCGCACAGAAACTCAGGCTGAACATCACACGATGCCCTGCTGCGGTCGCCATTAGTGAGCTGGGCCTGTACAAAGAAGCCGAGTGATAATTGCCGCGGATCGACGCGCACTGCGCAAAAGCCTTACTCTTCGTTAACGGGTCCGTTGCCGGCCTCGCTGCTACCCTCGTTTCCTATAAGGTCGACCAGGTTAGCGCCGTCCAGTACGGCCAGGTTGGCATCCCGCCATCTTTGCATCACATTCCGGAGCGTGCACTCCTCCTCGCTCGGGCAGTCGTCGCACTTGCCGTAAAAATAGAGCGAAACACAGAGCGTCGGTGAGATGGGGCCGTCGATCACCCGGATCACTTTAGAAAAAGAAACTTCTTCGGGGGGTATACGCAGCATATATCCCCCTCCCTTACCTTTCTGGCTCTGAAGAACACCGTTATTTCTTAAGTCGAGCAGGATTGCTTCAAGAAATTTTTTGGGAATTCTCTCTTTTTCAGAAATATATGAAATCAAAACAGGCCCCTTTCCATATTCCCTTGCAAGCACCTTAAGCGCTTTTAATGCGTATTTTGCTTTTTTTGAAATCATATCAAATTAAGAATTCCCGGATCTCCTCTTATAAAGTGAGGGTTCCCGATACATGTTATTCCACTAAAGGCCGGAAAGAGGAAAATCTAATTCCTCGGCACTTTTCCTCCGTTCAGCAGGCCCTGCATTCTTTCCAGCGTCTTTTTCTCGCCGCATAGTGATAAAAACGCTTCCCTTTCCAGGTCGATCAGGTATTGTTCCGACACAGCCTGGGAATAGCTCAGATCACCCCCGCAAATTACATAAGCGAGTTTGGCTGCGATCTTACCGTCGTATTCGGTAATATAGTTAGCTATCTTCATCTGCTCAATCCCCGCCATAAAAAGGGCGATCCCGCTGCGTCCCTGAACTTTGATGTCATTTCTTTCCTTAGGCTGGGTATACCCGTTTTCCGCCAGTTCGACGGTAGCCTGCTTGGCCTCGGCTATCAGCCGGCTCCTGTTGAGCACTATCTGGTCTTTCTCCTGCAGGTAGTTCATTTCAAAAGCTTCCCGGGCAGAGGTGGAGACTTTCGCCTGCGCTATGTTCATAAAAGCATTCTGGAGAATATTGAGCTCGGGATCTCCCTTCTGATAGAGATCCGAACAGCGTAATGCCATTTCTTTTGTCCCGGCGCCTGCCGGTATCAGTCCCACTCCCAATTCGACCAGTCCCATATACAGCTCGGCGCTCGCTACAATCTTGTCGGCGTGCAGGTTCAGCTCACATCCTCCTCCGAGGGTAAGTGAATGAGGGGCGGTTACGACCGGGATAGACGAATACCTCGCCCGCATCATGGTCTTCTGGAACTGCCCTATCACCATATTGATCTCATCGAACTCCTGCTCGATCGCCAGCATGAACAGCATGGCCAGGTTGGCTCCGGCCGAGAAAGCCTCTACGCCTTCATTGCCTATAACGAGGCCCCTGAAATCCTTTTCGGCTACCGATATGCCTTTGTTGATGCCTTCTATCACCTCGGCCCCCATCGTATTCATTTTGGAATGGAACTCGAGGTTCAGGATCCCGTCACCGAGATCATACAGCGACGACCCGGCATTTTTCCATACAATATTGTCGGAAAGATTGCTCAATATCAGGAATCCTTCCTGTCCCGGCACCGGCTTGTACGCCTTGGCCCCTATATCGTAATACAGCCGTTTTCCTTTTTCGGTTTTATAGAAAGACACATTCCCGGCATTGATCATATCGTAGACCCAGTCAGCCGGCCTCAGGCCCAGGCTTTCCATGACATCGATACCTTTCTGAACGCCGATCGCATCCCAGGTTTCGAAAATACCCAGCTGCCAGCCAAACCCGGTAGTGATCGCCTGGTCGATCCGGTAGAGCTCATCGGCTATTTCAGGGATCCTCAGCGAAGCGTAACGCGAAATATCTGCAAAGGTCCTCCTGTAAAACTCCCCGGCCTTGTCTTTCCCTTCCATCAGCGCCGAGAGCCGTTTGGGCAGGCTCTCAATCGATTTGACGGCATCCAGCGTATCCAGCTTCACTTTTGCCGAAGGCCTGTATTCAAGCGTTTCCATATCGAGCGCCAGAATGACCGATTTCCCTTTGTCGTCCTTTATCTTTTTATAGAATCCCTGGCCGGTTTTATCGCCAAGCCATTTTTTCTCATATAGCTTCCCGACGATATCCGGCAGTAAAAAGCCGTCCCGCGACTCGTCGGTACCCTCTCCCGACGCATAGAGGTTCCGGGCCACGTTCACGGTAGTATCAAGACCGACCACGTCCGACAGCCTGAATGTACCGGACTTCGGCTTGCCGCTGACCGGGCCGGTGAGCTTGTCTACCTCTTCAATGGTAAGGCCCAGCTCACCCGAAATCCTTATCGTCTGAAGCAGCGCGTATATACCCAGTCTGTTGGCGATAAACCCGGGGGTATCCTTGCATAAAACGGTGGTTTTACCGAGAAACAAGTCCCCGTAATACATAAGAAAATCCACGATACCGGGATCGGTATCCGGTGCGGGAATGATTTCAAGAAGCCGCAGGTATCTCGGCGGGTTAAAAAAATGGGTTCCGCAGAAATGCTTCCTGAAGTCCTCGCTTCTTCCCTCCGCCATCAGGTGAATAGGTATCCCGGAAGTGTTGGAGCTGACGAGCGTACCCGGCTTACGCAGCGAATCCACTTTTTCGTAGAGCGATTTCTTGATGTCTAGCCGCTCGACCACCGCCTCTATTACCCAATCGTAGTCTTTAATATCCTTCAGGTTATCGTCGAAATTCCCGAGCCTGATATTGGATGCGAGAGCAGGGGAGTAGAGCGCCGCCGGCGTAGCTTTCAGGGTATTCTGAAATGATTCATTTACAATACGGTTCCGGACGGCGGGATGTTCTAAGGTAAGGCCCTTTGCTTCTTCGGCCGGTGTAGGCTCCGCGGGCACGATGTCCAGCAACAATACCTCTACACCGATGTTGGCAAAATGACATGCGATCCTGGAACCCATTATTCCTGACCCCAGCACGGCAACTTTGCGGATTTTCCTGCTCATAAGTTAAAATCTGTTTTCTTAGCTCTGTAACGAGATGGTTTGTACTTTTCTACTATTATTCACCCGGGTCCGCCAGGTCCGCGTTCGCCACCCCTTCTGCCTTCAGCTTCTGGCTTTCCTCTTCCACAATCGCCTTGATGCTCTGCATAACATCAAAAAAGATGACGAGCTTTTCAAGGGGTACCTTCTGCCTGATAAGATTGTTAAAGCCGATTACGCCGTCGCGGGCCAGCTCACGCTTCTCCTTTCCCTTGGAAGTAAGCACAATGCGGACAAACCGTTTGTCGTTGTCGTCGACTTCCCTGTATATCAGCCCTTTCTCTTCCATTGTTTTGAGCATCCGCACCATGCTCCTGGGCTCCATACCCAGCGACGGCCCGATTTTGGTAGCCGGAGTGCCTTTCTCCATATCTATGTTCAATAAAACATAGCTGGTCGCCATTGTCATATCGAAGCGCGCAGCAAACCCGTTATACATCTTGGATATCGAGTGCCACGCCCATTTTATATGAAAATCGACGGTTTTTTCTTTACGCATATGAGGTCCGGTTACAATGCTTCTGCCGATAACTTTAAACGCAAATTTAACAAAACTTATCTTTATTATGCAAGCATACTATCATCCGCCCCCGGAGCCGGTTTCAATAATTCACCCGTAATCTTTTACTTTTCCAAGAATCGTGTTTTCTCACTGGACAGGTACGTTTCAATTTAACTAAATTTGCCTGAAATCGCCCGGTAGAAATGAGCACCCCCGACACCAATATGACATCCGGACAGGACACGCTGCCCTATCACGTACCCGTGATGCCGGACCAGTGCCTGGCCGGGCTTGACATCAAAAAGGACGGGACTTACATAGATGTCACTTTCGGAGGAGGAGGGCATTCAAGGGCTATCCTGGAAAAGCTGGGCAACGGAAGGCTTATCGCTTTCGACCAGGACCCCGACGCTTATGAAAATGCCCGCGAATTCCTGGACGACCCGCGTTTCCTCTTCATCCAGGCAAACTTCAGGTACCTGAAGCGTTATCTGAAAATCCACCGGATCGACCCTGTCGACGGGATCCTGGCCGACCTGGGCGTGTCCTCCCACCAGATCGACGACCCTCAGCGAGGCTTTTCCACACGGTTCGATGCTCCCCTCGACATGCGTATGGACGCTTCTCACGGAGAAGCCACGGCATGGGACGTCGTCAATACCTACTCTGCCGACGAGCTCCAGAATGTGCTGGGGCGGTACGGAGAAGTACACAACGCCCGGACCCTCGCCACGGCGATTTATGCAAGCAGGCACAATGCCCCCATCAATACCGCCCGCGAGCTGACGGATATCCTCAAACGGTTTGCCCCGAAATTCAGAGAGTTCAAGTATTACGCCCAGGTTTTCCAGGCTATCCGGATAGAGGTAAACAAGGAGCTGGAAGCGCTGGAGGATTTTCTTAAGCAAACTCCCGAAGTGCTCAAACCGCACGGACGGCTTGTCGTCATGTCTTACCATTCCCTGGAAGACCGCCTGGTCAAAAACTTTATCCAGAAAGGCGATTTCAGCGGGGAGCCGACGAAAGACTTTTACGGGAATGTCATAAAACCGTTCAACCAGGTAACCCGGAAGCCTGTTGAAGCCGATGAGGCCGAAATTGCCAGAAACCCGCGTGCAAGAAGCGCGAAGCTCAGAATAGCCGAACGACTTGCAGAATAGACATACTACTGCTGATCTGCCTGACAAATCCACCAAATTGAACCGAATACCATGGCCAAGAAACAACCCGAGCCATTAAAAGTCCGCCCCCAATACAAGCTGTTCAACTGGCTGAACAGGCTGTTGCCGCTCGACCGTTTTTTTTCCGAAACCAACAAAGCCAACCCTAACGATACGCGCGTCCCGGTAGCTTACTTCAACTATCTGCTGTGGATTATCTTCCTTCTTATCGTTCAGGGCCGGATCGGGTATTGGGATGAAGTGAATGCGCGACAGACGGTATTGCTGAGCCAGCGGGCGGAGAACATGAGGGCCGAATACACTACCCTGGTAGCGGAAAATATGAAAAGCGGAAAGCAGTCGGTCATACAGGCCAAGATCCTGAAAGACAGCATTATGGAGCGTAAGGCTCCCCCTGTAAAAATCGTCGTGAACAGGTCGGAACTGGAAAACTGACGCCGTCTGCCCGTAATTTTAGCTTCACATTCAAACACTATATTCCATGCCCAGAGCGGTAAAAAGCGGAAAAAGCAACAAGCAGATCCTCATCTTACGTGCCTATATCGTCGCGGGAGCGATGCTGCTGCTTGGCATCGCCGTATTTTTCAAACTCATTGACATACAGTATTTCGATACCTACGAGGGAAAAACATGGAAAGAAAGAGCCGAAACCAACCGGGAGAGGACTATTAAAATAGCACCGCTCAGGGGAAATATCTATTCTTCCGATTCCAGCGTACTGGCTACCTCGCTTCCGTTTTACCACGTAGGCTTCGACGCCAAAACCGCCGACAGCTCCTATTTCGAAAAACATATCAAAGCGTTCTGCCAGGAATTTGCGGGGCAATTCCCCGGGAAGCCGGCCGCCACCCTGGAAAAGGAGATCCGTCAAAAACGCCGTTCGAAAGGATCGGGCAGGTACCTTCGGCTGATCTCCGGGACCGTAAACCATTTTGAAAGGGAGCGTATCCGGAAAATGCCCTTCTTCTCCCCGGCAAAAGGCGGAGGAGGAGGCGTCTTTGAAACCGTTCCGCTCCGTTATAAACCCTTCGGACAAATGGCCAGCAGGACCATCGGAACCCATGGCACCGATAAATCCAAACCGGCGGGGATAGAAGCCAGCTTCAATTCCTACCTGGCAGGGAAAGGCGGCACCCAGATGGTTGAATTAGCGGAAAACAACATGAAGATCCCGATAGGCGACTATATAGAAAGGCCCGTGCCGGGCATGGATGTCTATACTACGCTCGACATGAACATCCAGGACTTTGCCGAGACCGCGCTTCGGAAAGCCGTACTGAATTTCAATGCCGATAACGGGTGCGTGGTCGTAATGGAAGTAGCCACCGGGGAAATCAAGGCGATGGTCAATTTCACCAACGACAAAGGCGTACTGAAAGATGTATACAACTACGCCCTCCAGAACGCGTCCGACCCGGGATCCACGTTCAAGCTGGCCACACTGATGGCTGCTACGGAAGAAGGCAAGTTCAATATCAACCAGGAAATGATCAATACCGGGAACGGACGGCACAATATTACGAGAAGCATCACGGTCTCCGACGTGAGGAGTTTCGGATATGGCGCAATATCCGTCAAGAAGATCCTAGAGGTTTCGAGCAACGTGGGAACGGTGATGCTGGCCCAGCGGTACTTTGGTAAAAACCCCGAAAAATACAGCTACTATCTTGACAAGTTCCAGCTCCGGGGACAAACAGGCATTCCTATGGAAGGCGAAGCGGAGTCTGTCATCAAAAAGCCTTCCGACAGGAGCTGGAACAAATCTATTTCCCTGCCCTTCATCTCCCACGGCTACGAAATGAAGGTTACGCCCCTGAAAATGCTTACCTTCTACAATGCCGTCGCAAACGACGGCTATATGGTAAAGCCGATGCTGGTAAAACAGATCAGGAGCAATGAGCAGGTGGTAGAGGAATTCACACCCCAGGTAAGCAAGGAACCGATCGCGTCAGAATTTACGATCAGGCAGATGAAAGAAGCGCTGGCGGGCGTAGTGGCCAACGGAACCGCCCATAAGATCAACTCCCCTTATTACAGCATAGCCGGGAAAACGGGAACCGCTCAGTTGAACGGCCCGAAAGGCCCGGAAGAAGGGAAGTATCATGCCTCTTTCGCGGGCTTTTTCCCGCTGGATAAACCGAAATACAGCATGATAGTCTCTATCAATAATCCGAAGGGATACTCCCTGTCAAGCCTTTACGGCGGCAGTGTTTCGGCCCCGGTTTTCAAGGAAATCGCCGACAGGATCTACCTGTACGATGTAAGCCTGCACAACGTCCCGGTGGAAAAGCCGGAAAAGGAACCGGCCCCGGTATACCTGGCCGGCTACTCGAAAGACCTGACGGCCATAGCGGGCGAAATGAAGCTGCCGCAGGCGCCGGCCGTGGAAAACGAATGGGTAACAGGTAGTGTGAAAGGCCGGGAAAAGACCTCCTGGGAAAAGAAATATACCTCCGGAGTGCGTCTTCCCGATGTAAGCGGCATGGCGCTGCGGGACGCGTTGTTCCTTCTCGAAAACAAAGGCTACAAGGTCATATACCAGGGCCATGGCAAGGTCGTCTCGCAGGATTACAGGGAAACCGGCCCCCATAAGGAAGTGTTGCTTACCCTGAAGTAGGTTATAAGCCGCAGGCCATTGCGAGGATAGGTCGTCAGGATTGCTGGCCCTGAACGGCTACCCTGGAAGGATTAGGGTTCACTGTGTCGGATTCCACCAGGCCGTCGCGCAGCCGTACGATCCGGTGGGCGTAATGCGCGATATCCTCCTCGTGCGTAACCATTACGATGGTATTTCCTTTGGTATACAGCTGATCGAAAAGATCCATGATCTCATAGGACGTCTTCGTATCGAGGTTCCCGGTGGGTTCGTCTGCAAGCAAAATGCTGGGATCATTAACCAAAGCACGCGCTACCGCAACCCTCTGCCTCTGGCCTCCCGACAGCTCGTTTGGCTTGTGGTGCGCCCTGTTTTCAAGGCCGACATTTCTTAAGGCTGTCATGGCCTTTTCCGTGCGGTCGGCTTTATTAAGCCCGGCATATATCAGGGGAAGCGCCACGTTGTCGAGGGAAGTCATACGCGGCAGGAGGTTAAAAGTCTGGAAAACAAAGCCGATCTCCCTGTTCCTGATCTCGGCCAGCTCTCCTTCGGTCATATCGCTCACATCTTTCCCGTTCAGTATGTACTGGCCGGTCGACGGGGTATCCAGGCAGCCGATGATGTTCATCAAAGTCGATTTCCCTGAACCGGAGGGCCCCATAAAAGCCACATATTCGCCTTTTTCTATCTGGAGCTTTACCGATTTCAGCGCGTCGATTATCTCTGCCCCCATAATATAACGGCGTGAAATACCGGTCATTTCAATGATTTTCATCTATGCAGCAATTGTTATAAATTCACCTGTATGCTTTCCACTTCTTAGCCAGCACTTCGAGATACAAGCCTACCAGGAAAACGGCAGGATCGCTGTATTCGAACTGAAGGGATCCGCTACGTCCCAGAAAGCGGTCGTCCGTGATCTTCAATACCACTCCTTCTTCATCTTTCAGCAGGCTGTCGCTATTCAGCCAACCGGCTTTCTTCCAGCTATATTTCCTGCCGTCCAGCAGAATGTCGGCCCGGCTTCCAAACAGGCTCAGCCTGATCCTGCCTCTTTCCGTGTCACCTTCTATGTTCCTGATCAGAACAGTAGCCGAACCGAAGCTTTCCCGGTCAAAACGGAGCATCCTTCCTCTCAGTTCCCCGTAAGCAGAGCTGCTCCATGCAGAGGCCTTCAGCAATCCTACCAGCAGGCGCCCCTGCAGGACAACTGCTTCGGAACCCGAAATTCCCTTCAGCCTCCATTTTAATATATCCATAACCTGCAAAAACGGTCTGGCTCTTTCGCCGGAACGAAGTTACCCATTTATCTAAACTCTTCCTTCTCTTTTTGTTTGAGCGACCATTTGGCGTGATAACGGGTCAAAAATTCGTGATAACCTGCATCGTCTGCAAATTTTCTTACGTTTTCCCTGGCTTCCTCCGCCTGGTCTGCAAGTCCCATATCAAGGCTCAGCAAAGCATACTCGCCCCACAGCCGGTAAGAGGTTTCGTTGAAACGAAGCGCATCAACCACGACGGCATATGCTTTCGAAACTCCTGCTTTTTGTTGCCCCAGGTAGCCTGCTACCCCTGTCACCAGCACCGGGTCGTAGGGATTGTGCCGCAGCGCCTCCCTGAACGCCGCTTCGGTCCCTGCCCCACGGGCAACTGCCAGCAGGGAATCGGCATTGCTCAGCGGCGGGACGAGAGAAGCTACCGCGTTTTGGAGCCGGGCTATTTCCAGACTGTCCGTCCCCGATTCGCTCAGCCGCTCAAGCACTATTACTCCCGCTACGGGATTCCCGGACAAAGATTGGGCTACGGCATGCCCGATGACGGCGTCAGGCCCCTTCACCTCAGAAAACTGCTCTATCGCCTTATCATAGAGACCGGTCTGCAGGAACCAGTGACCGAGTATTTTATGGTATAAACCTGAATTTTTCCCGCCATTGCCGGCCAGGGCGAGAAGCATTTCTATGGCCCTGGTTTTATTTCCGCCATAGAAATCGGCATGCGCCGATGCCAGCAGAAGATTGTCGGCCATCAGGTCATTTTTTGACGCTATCCGCCGCGTTCTCATGGCCAGCGTACTATCATTTCCCGCCTGGTTGTAAGTATAGTTCATCCAGTAGGCAAAACCGGCGGCGCTTAGCAGGGAGTCGGGCCGGAGCGCATCACTCCTGCTTTTTTCCCCCGGATGTTTCCGGGCCAGGTTACTGACCAGCATCCTGTTGGCGTTCCACGACAGGTTGTCGGCGAAGCGGGCTCTGCCGGCCAGGGAGTCCAGCGCTTCCGGATCGAGGATACCGGAAAGAACCCCCAGGATATTAGCAGCAGCAACTCCGTCATCAGACAGCTTTTCAGCCGAGCTCAAAAAGTAGTAGGCAGAATCGGAGAGGTTTGTCCGGGCGTAAAGCAGCCCGATATTATTGAGAACAGGCCCATTCCGGGGAAAAATCCGTTGTCCCTCCCGGAGACTGAACATCGCTTCGAAATACAGGTCGTCCTGCGCCAGCAGGTTACTTAAGCCGATATAGGCCTGAGGCGACGGTTTCTTGAGCGTCGCCTGCCTGAAATAATAAATGGCAGCGTTGTAGTCCCCCTGTATCCTTGCCAGGGAAGCCAGCGCGTAGTTCCCCTTATGGTTCTGAAACTCCTGCTGCAGCGACATTTTATAATATTGCTCGGCGAGGGCATACTGATTGGTGAGCGTATGCAGATCGCCCAGCCCGTTAAAATAAGCGGCTATTCCCTGCTTCACCGGGAAAAGATTCTGCATCGAAAACAACCCGGCTACCATCGCCACGCCGATGATCCTCGTCCGGGTCAGGCTGAAATTCAGGGGCTTGTACAGCACTTTGTGCACCTGCAGTCCTTTTCCGAACAGTGGGAGAAAATTGGCTATGATGTAAAACAAGAACGCCAGCCCCATACCCAGCTGGCTGTTGATGACGCTGTCCTCAAGCACCTCCAGCAGCGGATCGTTGCCGGCTGCCACCGCCATTCCGGCAGTGCCCGCCGTAATCAGGAACAACCCGGAGTACAGCCAGAAGCCCGATTCCCTGAAGGGAAGATGCCCCTCCGTGCTTTCACATCTCAACCGGAACCCGGTAAGCCCGATGAGGGCACTGCCGGCTCCCAGCAGCCAGACAGGGACCAGTATCACACCCCAATCTGCCATTTTCGTGTTGTTGACATAGGCAAACACCAGGATAAGCATGTAAATGCCGGCAATTACGGAAAAGTTGAGCAGGGACCGGCTTCCCATATGGGTAGACTTCGACGTAGCCAGCCAGACCATCCCGTACAGGATTTCGGTGGCCGATATCAGCAGGAAAATAACAGCCGGGATCAGCCACAAAGGCAGGCTGTATACCAGGAAGGTGTAGGCAGGGTCGGGCCCGGAAGACACGGCAACCGTAACCACCGCAAGCACAGCCGAGATCACGGCAAAAAGAGAAATGCGGGTCGCTATTCCCATGCCCGGCCTGAATGCCTGCAGGTAGTACCCGGTTCCCCCGTACAGGACGAGTGTAAGCAGCAGCAGGGAGCGTTCGGGCAGACCAGGAAAAGTCAGCATCTCGGTCCTGGAAAAAACCAGCAGCGGGACCAGGATGGCAAGCCCTCCCAAAAACCAGAACCGGGAAAGGGTGGTCAACGCAGCCAGTACGACCGAAAGCCCGGAAAGGGCGACCACGAGAAAAAATATCCCGGTTGCAATATCGGGCAGCATCAGAGGGGCGACATACTGCTCGGTTACGTATACCGACGGTGCGGGGATGACAAACCCGAAATCCCCCATTTTCAGCTGGTTAACGGGTACCGCCGTATCATGTACGAGAGACATGATGTCCCATTTTATATTACCGGTCCCTGAAAAAATACCTGACGAGACAAGCAGATAAAGGAGCGAAAAGGCAAGCAGGACGAGCACTGCAAGAGTGCTTATTCTCTCCGCAGCAGTCCAGGATTTCCAAAAAAAAAGTTCTTTCATTTCGTATAAACGAATTCTCCTTCAGAGATTAATACGTGTCGTACTCATCTGCAAGGCATTTTCTGGAAAATATCCAATATTTGCCCCCCCGAAACGTTTGTTATGATTGATTTATAAACTACTTTTGCGGTCTCAAAATTAATATACGCCAATAAAATATAGCGAAACAATGTCAAATGCGGCAAACATAGGGAAAATTACCCAGGTAATCGGACCGGTAGTAGACGTATCGTTTGAAAATCACAGCCAGATGCCTTCAATTCTGGATGCCCTTGAGGTAGTCAAAGCCAACGGCCAGAAAGTGGTATTGGAATGCCAGCAACACTTAGGTGAAGACCGTGTGCGTGCGATTGCTATGGAAGGTACCGAAGGCTTACAACGGGGCATGGATGTAATAGCCAAAGGGGCTCCTATCAAAATGCCTGTCGGTGAGCAAATCAAAGGTCGTCTATTCAATGTTGTCGGAGATGCCATTGACGGTCTGAAGGACGTAGATAACAGCAATGGTATATCCATTCACAGATCTGCTCCCAAATTCGAGGACCTGGCTACCGCTACCGAAATCCTTTACACCGGTATCAAGGTGATCGACCTGCTTGCCCCGTACGTAAAGGGCGGTAAGATCGGGTTGTTCGGTGGTGCAGGGGTAGGAAAGACGGTTTTGATCCAGGAGCTTATCAACAATATCGCAAAAGCTTATTCAGGTCTTTCGGTATTCGCCGGGGTGGGAGAACGTACCCGCGAAGGAAACGACCTCATGCGTGAAATGATCGAAGCCGGTATCATCAAATACGGCGAGAAATTCAAGCACAGCATGGAAAACGGGGGCTGGGACCTCGACAGCGTCGACTACGAAGAGCTGAAAGACTCCCAGGCTACCTTTGTGTTCGGCCAGATGAACGAACCTCCCGGAGCCCGTGCCCGTGTAGCCCTTTCCGGGCTTACCGTTGCCGAATATTTCCGTGACGGCGAAGGAGACGGAAAAGGCCGCGACATACTTTTCTTCATCGACAATATAT
The DNA here is from genome assembly GCA_037191015.1 of Spirosomataceae bacterium. Lineage (GTDB taxonomy): Bacteria > Bacteroidota > Bacteroidia > Cytophagales > Spirosomataceae > Ravibacter. The sequence goes on along the minus strand of JBBCKD010000010.1, from coordinate 136,158 downwards.
TCAGGTTTACCCAGGCGGGTTCCGAAGTATCGGCTCTCCTGGGCCGTATGCCGTCGGCCGTAGGTTACCAGCCCACGTTGGCTACCGAAATGGGCGCCATGCAGGAGCGTATCACCTCTACCAAAAACGGTTCCATCACTTCCGTTCAGGCTGTTTATGTACCTGCCGATGACTTGACCGACCCTGCTCCGGCTACGACTTTCGCCCACCTTGACGCTACTACGGTACTTAGCCGTAAGGTTGCGGAGAAAGGCATTTACCCTGCGGTGGATCCCCTCGACTCCACTTCCCGGATCCTTTCTGCGGAATCGCTGGGCGACGCCCACTATTCATGCGCGCAGCGTGTGAAAAACATCCTTCAGCGCTATAAAGAACTACAGGACATCATCGCCATCCTTGGTCTTGAAGAACTTTCGGAGGAGGATAAGCTGGTGGTATCCCGTGCACGCCGCGTGGAGCGTTTTCTTTCACAGCCTTTCTTCGTTGCATCTCAGTTTACAGGCCTCGAAGGGGTGCTTGTCGACATCAACGATACCATCAAAGGTTTCAACCAGATCATCGACGGAGAGTTTGACCACCTTCCTGAAATGGCCTTCAACCTGGTGGGTACGATCGAGGATGCTGTGAGAAAAGGTGAGAAAATGCTTGCAGAGGCGGCGAGGTAGGTAATGCCGGATCATGTCCGGCGCCATCAAAAATTATCAAAAAATGAATCTGGAAATCATTACACCTGACAAGAAGGTTTTCACAGGAGATGCTGTGTCTGTTACTTTCCCGGGAACGGAAGGGCAGTTTCAGGTCCTGAACAACCATGCGCCGCTCGTGAGTACGCTTGGTAAAGGTGAGGTTCTGATCGATACCGGTTCCGGCAGGCAATCCTACACCGTCGACGGCGGCGTCGTGGAAGTACTCAACAATAAAATACTGGTATTGGCCGAGGCCATATTGTAAAAGAAACCGGGCGAATATTAGAAGGGCAATCCGGCTGCAAAGCCAGATTGCCCTTTTTTGAGCTATAAGAAATCTGCCGCTTTTACAGCGTCGAAACCGTCCGTCGTATAAACTCCGTCAGGCCGCTGCCTGAAAGCATTCCCTGCGACAGCAGCGCAAGGTCGTACAACTGCCTGGCCAGCTTACCCTGCTCGCCGGCTTCTTCGTCGGCAAGGATCTTGCCCACCAGCGGATGATTGGCGTTGACCGAAACCGTATACATCACAGGCATCTCGCCAAACATACTTTTTTGCCCCGAAGTCGCCTGCATATCCATCATCCTCCTGATAAATTCCGGGAAAGTAATCACAACCGGCAGCTCGTCGCCCGATAAAGCTTCCACATTGACGGTAACCGATTTATTGTCGATCACTGTTTCGAATACCTCTTTTACCTTCTCTTCGTCTTTCTTGCTCAGAAGGCTTTCCGGCCTGGTATCCTTCTCGATCAGCTTATCGATCGTATCCGCGTCGACCCGCTTGATGCTGACCTTTTCCAGCTTCTGCTCCAGGCTGTTGATAAAATGCGAATCGATCGGACTGTCGAGCACAAGCACGTCATAGCCTTTTTTCAGGGCAGCCGAAACAAATGCATCCTGCTTTCCGGTATCCGACGTATACAACCATACCTGCCTGTCTTCCTTCTCGGTCTGGTTTTCCCCGACCTTTTCACGGTATTCTTCAAAAGTAAAGAACTTTCCTTCGGTGTTCTTCAGGAGGCAGAAATCTTTGGCTTTTTCATAAAACTTCTCGTCGCTGATGGCGCCGTATTTCACGAAAAGGCCGATATCCTCAAATTTCTTTTCGAACCCTTCCCTGTCATTCCTGAACAGCTCTGCAAGTTTGTCAGCTACCTTACGGGTTATATAGCTCCCGATCTTCTTCACATTGCCGTCGGCCTGGAGGTAGCTCCTGGACACGTTCAGTGGTATGTCGGGAGAGTCGATCACGCCGTGCAGGAGCTGAAGGAAGTCGGGCACAATATCTTTCACCTCGTCGGTAATAAAGACCTGCCTGCTGTAAAGTTGTATTTTTTCGCGTTGAAGCTGGAAGTCATTCTTTAACTTAGGGAAGTAGAGCACACCGGTCAGGTGGAACGGGTAATCTACGTTAAGATGGATCCAGAACAACGGGTCTTCGCTGTAGGGATAAAGCTCCTTGTAAAACGCCAGGTAGTCTTCGTCTTTAAGATCTGCCGGGTTTTTAACCCAGATGGGCGTAGGGTTATTGATAACCTTTTCCTGGAACTCGATGGGAACGGGCAAAAACTTACCATACTTCTCCAATATCTGCTGCAGCCGGTATGCCTGCAGAAATTCCTCGGAATCGGGGGCTATATGCAGCACGATATCGGTACCGCGCGTCTCCTTTTCGGTCGGTTCGATAGAGAATTCGGTAGAACCGTCACACTCCCATCTCACCGGCTGAGCGCCATCGCGGTAAGAACGGGTAAATATTTCCACTTTTGAGGCGACCATGTAGGCCGAATAGAAACCGAGCCCGAAATGACCGATTATACCGTTTTCAGCTCCTTTATCTTTGTACTTTTCGACAAATTCGGCCGCGCCCGAGAATGCGATCTGGTTGATATATTTTTTGATCTCGCCGGCGGTCATTCCGATCCCGCTGTCGCTGACGGTAATCGTCTTTGCCGCTTCATCCAGCTTAACGGTCACTTTGAGCTCGCCCAGCTCGCCTTCGTATTCACCGATAGAAGAAAGCTGCCTGATTTTCTGGGTAGCATCTACAGCGTTTGCCACCAGCTCCCTGAGAAAGATCTCATGATCCGAATATAAAAATTTCTTGATAATGGGGAATATGTTCTCGGTGTGAATGCTAAGCGAACCTTTTTCCTCCTGTATGGTCTCCATATATCGTTTTAGGTTTGGTACAGTTTTTTTAACTACTTTTTTACTGATTGCAATATGAAAACACAAAATTGCGTTCCAGTACTTAAAAATCATTTCAATTCTGCCAGATTGACAGCATCAGCCATATATTAACGTAAATCCGAAATGAAAAAATTACTTTTTGCCGCTCTGACGGGATTGGTTCTGGGGTGCTCAACTCCCAATAAAGTGCCTTTTACCAATTATACGGTCTTTACCGAAGAGCTTCGGAGAGACCTGGAAGCAGCCGGCATCTCGCTTGACAAAGTTCAGTTTTACAACGACAAAATGCTGATCATTAAGCGGGAAGGGGTCAATCCCAATGATATCGGGGTTACATCTGAAGGTAAGATCAGTATTCAGAACGGGAAGAGCGTACATACCATTACAATAAGGCCCTTCACACCGGGCGTCGCTTTAAATTCAGGGCAGGGAAGCATCAATGCCTCCTGGGATGATTCGCAACAGGACGAAGAGGGCATACCGTTCGTGATCACGGGAAACCAGTACTACCTCTCTACTACCGAAGATTCCAAGATCAACTATAAAGGATATCTTTACGACGTCCAGAGCGGGGTAGGTGCAAGGCTGTTTGTAAATAAAGACCTGCTCAACCAGGTAAACTCCCAGCGTGAAACGCTGAAGGGCCGCCGGGTCGGCGGCAGTGAGAACTGACCTCCTGCCTGATCCCTGTCAGATCAGGTTTCTTTTATAAGCAAATGCTATGGCCTGGGCAATATTTTTTGCCCCGGTCTTTTCTATGATGCGCTGCCGGTACCCTTCCACCGTCCGGGCGCTCAGGCAGAGCTTATCGCCTATTTCGGCGGTCGACATGCCATCACAAAGCAGCCTGAGCACATCTTTTTCACGGCCTGACAGATCGGTGGCAAAAGCACTGTGCAGGGAAACGGGAGCCGGCGACTGCTTTTTTGAAAACAATTTCCTGTGAAGCGCTTTCCCTACAAAATCACTGTAATAGGCTCCTTCCAGGTACACCTGCCGTATAGCCTTCTCGACCTCCTCGGGAGAGGAATCCTTCAGCAGGTAGCCGTTTACGCCCAATTCCAACATATGCGTTACAAAACGGTCCTCATCATACATGGAAATCACAATGATCTTGACCGCAGGAAAACGCTCCCGGATAATAGCGGTAGCTTTCATGCCATCCATTACCGGCATGCTCACATCGAGCAGGACAATATCGCAGGGCGACCGCTCCAGCTGATCTACCAGCTCCTGCCCGTTTCCTGCTTCGAATACGAACTGGAAATCCCCGACCGACGATAACATAGAGACGAAACCCATCCTGAACAAACGGTGGTCGTCTGCAATACTGAGCATAATTTTCTTCATAGGCTCCGTTTATTGATATGCTGAACTGGTCAACTCCGACCTTCTTACTCCTGCAGTCCCGGCAAGACGAGCGGAACTTTTATATTGACACGGGTACCCGGCGCCAGGTTGCTGTAGGTCGCCGTACCGTTAATAATACTTAGCCGGCTTTCTATATTCCTAAGCCCCAGGCCGGCTTTTTTACTTTCCCGCACGGAAACGGCATCAAATCCTGCGCCATTGTCTTCAACAGTCAGCTGAACAAAGCCGGACGAGCTGAATAGTTCTATCCTGACCACAGTTGCCCCGGCATGCTTGATCGCATTGTTAAGCAGCTCCTGCGCTATCCTGAAAAGAGCCAGTTCCGTTTTCGGAGCCTGTCTTGGTATCACCTCTTTAGCTTCCATGAACAGTACCTCCGGAGTTCCGGCTGGTGAAAGCTTCCCTACTAGGTCTTCGATAGCGGCTTCAAGACCAAACTGCTCAAGCGTAGTGGGTACCAGCGCTTTCGATATCCTGCGTACGTTCATCATCGTCTCCTCCAGCAGGTCTTTTACCCGGTCGATCAAAAGCTTCTCCTCCTCTCCGAAATGCTCCGATTTCTGGCGAAGCTGGTTTACGCTCATTTTGGTCAGCGAGAGCATTACACCGATATCGTCATGCAGCTCTCCCGCCATACGCCTTCGTTCGGTTTCCTCCGAATCCAGGGCTGTTTCGAGGAGGCTTTTCTGGTAATCCCTCTGCACCTCGTTCATATGCTTCTCCTGTGTGATCTGCCTCCGCTGGTACATTACTATAAAGACAACTATAAAGCCGGCCATCAGGAGCATAGCGATCAGGCCCATCGCCATTCCCAGTACTATATGGGTCTGTTCAATCATACCTGACGGAAGGCAAGCTCACAGCTACAGTCGTTATCAAAACTGCCAGGATCTCCATACAATCGGGAACGTTTTCCAGGATGCCCAGCTTTATAGCTGACCGGCTCCTGTATATGTAATAAAAGAGCGGTACTAAAAATACCAATGATGCATAATACAACAACCAGGCGACCGCAACAAGAAACCTGGCTGATTTTAAGAGATTTTCTACTTTAAGCAGCCTGAAAATTTCATAAAAATATAGCAGGATCCAAAGGAGCATCAAAAGACATTCGACAATGCCGCTATATCTCACATAAAGATATTCGTCCGCCTGCCCGGCTTCATGATTGGAAAAATAGATGTCGCTAACGGCGAAAATCAGGAACAAAGGAACAGAAATTCTTATCCAGTTCCTGATTTTCGCCGATTCGAGGAAATAATAAAATACCCCGCTCAACAGGAGATACCGCAGCGGAACCATCAGGTTATGAAGCCACAGGTTATTCTGTCCGACAGCCGCATAATAAAGCATAAGGATATCCGACAGGAATCTGCAGGAAAGATAGAGGAATAGCAGGCGGAATGGGGTATCGAGCCCCCTCCACTTGTAAATCAATATCCCGATCGGAACCAGGGTAATAAAAACACCCAGGTACAACGGATAATATTCAAGAAATACCAGAATTTCCCTCACCTGGTTTGCAGAAGTTTCCTGTCTTAATGGTCAGGATCAAGAGGCGGAATACATGTCCTCGGACACTTCGGCCCCCCAAAGAGCGCAACGCCTCCACCGGATTTGTCGCCGGATCCCCCCAAAACATTTCCATCCTCATCGACCGCCTGAACTACCAGGCTCAGATCATTCAGCTTCCCTTCCTCGAGAATGAAACTGAATTTAAAACCTGCGCAGTCGCTGCCGGCATTTTTCAGCAGTTCCTCGAGCTTCTTTTTTCCGAAAAACTGACTATGCGTATAGTCGAGGGTTTTCACCCCTGCCGCCTTGTAAGCCTCTTTTGTCTCTTTAACCAGCTCATCTGCCCGGGAGGTCAGAATAAACTCACCGTCATTTTCGTTAAACTTCTTGATTTCAGACATTGGATAACCGGGTTTAATAGTAAAAAGCAAAACTATCCCGCAATTTAACGAATAGTCTTCTTTACCGGGTTACCGTTTACTCAATTGAAGCAGGAGAAAACAGGTCGATCGAATATGAGCAAAACCACGAAGCGGTGGCATCCATAGGGCATTGCGTATTTCCAGGAAATCAGAGGGTTGCACGTTGCCTTACAGCCTCATACAATATGATTGCCGCGGCTGCCGACACATTCAGCGACTCAACCTCCCCCATAAGCGGTATGGCCACCCTCGAATGGGCCAGGTTGAGCAGATCCTGGGAAATGCCGTCTTCTTCTGAGCCCATTATCACCACCGTCGGTACCGTAAAGTCTGACCGGTAGAGCTGATCAGACGACTTTTCCGTACACGCAACGCATTGCAGCCCGCTATCTACCAGGTACCTGACAGTTTCCAGCAGGCTTTCTTCCCGGCATATGGGCATATAGTTAAGCGCTCCTGAAGATGTTTTCATCGCATCTGCGTTGATCATGGCCCCTCCTTTCGAAGGCACGATCACGGCCTGCACGCCCGCGCACTCGGCAGTGCGCACAATAGCTCCGAAATTCCTTACATCCGTTACCCTGTCCAGCAGGAGGAACAAAGGCACCTTCCCTTCTTCATACACCTGTGTAAGCACATTGTGCACCGGAGCATACCTGATAGGCGAAAGAAAGCAAACCACTCCCTGGTGGTTTTTCCTGGTAAGCCGGTTCAGCTTTTCAAGCGGTACGCGATGGATGGCGATCTGCCTGCTCTCGGCGAGCTTAACGATTTCGTTCATCCCCATTTCCCGCTGGATAAACAGCCTCTCTACCTCTTTCCCGGATCTCAATGTTTCGAGCACCGGTTGTACGCCGAATGCCATGTCACCCTGGGGAGGACGTTTTCTTACAGGTTTTCTTACCTGAAACTGCCGGTTCTCCATGCTTCTACTATCGGATACCAAATGGGCTGATATTCGACATAGCGAACCAGTTCATAATGGTTATCAACAAATTGATTGTTCCTTTTGTTAAAAGTAAAATTGATATTATTGGCGCCCCCGCGCTGGTTGTATACCCAGACTTCGCGGTCCTTGCTGCGCTGCACCTTATCCGGGTTCCCCAGGATGATGAAGATCATCCCTTTGTCGGTTTTCCAACCTTCCTTATAGGTCGTAAACAGGCGGTTGGCGTCCTCCACGCGGGCATAATAGTTTTTGATAACATTCCTCGCCAGATCCTGGTGGCCATTCATCAGGGAAAGCCAATAGCGGTCCAGCGCTTTTTTCGGATCCTCCGCTCCCTGCATGATCTTGATCTCTGCGTTGGTGCTCATGTATTGTACCGGACCGGTGAGCTGCTCAGGATATGTCATCTTCGGATAACGGTCATTCGTAACCAGCACCCCGACCCCCTCGTGCTTCGCTGTGTCGGGTGTAAAATAATAGAGCCCCCGGTTTGTAAGAGACATTGCCTCCCCGGCGCCGACCTGGAATGTGCTGTCGATATTCAGGTTCCTGGATGCGGTGCGCGGCGCGGTATTCATAGGGGACCCGGCAGGCTCAAACACGTGGTTATAATATGCGCCCTGCAGCAAGGTTCCTTCGCCGCTGAGCGTCCTGATCACTACTCTTTCGCCGCTGTGCACGTAGTTCCTGTTCAGCAGGCTTCCCGTAGCAGCATCAAAAACCCCGTACCGGTCGGAAATCTTTAAATTTGTGAACCTGACCGGCAGGTCGTTCAGGGATTTTTTCATAGTGCCCGCCTCGCTTACTTCGCTCAGCACCACCCCGCCATCTTTGCCTGAAGGCTTTTTAATATCAAACTGTACCAGGATCTGGTCTCCCGACTTTACTACCGAACGTTCATCCAGCGGCACGTTCCCGTAGCCCAGCCTGTCGCGGCTGCCATAGTCTCCGTATATGACGTAGTTGAGGTTAAAGTTCTTCCTGAATTCGTCAGGGGTAACCGGCCTGCGTCCCTTATTGATCGTAACGAACAGGTACACACGTGCGCTTTGCGCGTCGTTATCCAGGAACTTCGACTCTATAACAGGAAGCGTATACTCTTCGCTGCCGGCAGCAGCGTTTTTTGCAGCAACCACAGTTTCTCCCGGCTTTGCAATTCCCTTCAGTGCCGATTCCGCTTTTTTACCGGAAGAGCAGGCGCTCATCGCCGCAACGATCATGATGCCGAAAAGTCCGCTAAAGTACTTTTTCATACCATACAAATCCTTTTGTCTGTAAAGAACGAAGTAAACCGGCTTTTTTGCTAAAAAAGCAATTAAAATTTTCAAACATGTCCGGGCGTCCCCGCCGGCAATCGACAATCACTCGTCAATCGGTAAAAGGGAGCTCCACCAAATCCGATAAAAAAGAAAGATTCCGGATTGACGTTTTATCGGGACCGCCGCCGAATAACCCGCGATAATGCTTCGAGACAAAAGATCTTGCCACATCGTCATCTGCTTGCGACAGCTGATAAATATTCATGAAAATATCGTTCAGGGTTGGATTAAAAGCACCCCAGACCGGGTATCCTCCATTGGCTATAGACAGGGTAAGCCCATAAGGAGGATAACCTGCAAACTGCCTCCCGGTCTGGTTCGCATACGCTACCCTGTACCAGCCGTTATCCCCGCTCCAGAAATTGGAAAACAGCGGGTATTTAATGTCACCGTTCCATATCTTTTCAATTATCTGGTTTGCAAAGGCCTTACGGAGTGCTACCGGGTCAAAAGCAGGGTTGTCATAGCCCCAAAGCGCTTTTATGTTTTCCCGGTTTCTCACGAAAGTCTCGAGAGCAGGCACCAGCCTTCTCGAGTGGCTGATATCCCAGCCCGCATCCTGCGCGATAAAGGCGCTGTCCCATTTCACCTGTACCTTCATTTCCGGCTTCCCGTCGCTGCCGTTTTCCCAGCCTACCGGGATTAAGTCGCCTGTATAACCGGCATACCTGTTATCAAAATAATATTTCCAGAATCCCTTGTCCAGGTCGGCCCTTACCCCTTTGGCAGAGCTGGAAAGGGCAGTCCTGGCCAGGAACAGGTCAAATGTTTTCTGTATACCCTCCTTTTTATCCCGCAATTCTTCAAATGCATTTTTCCCATCCTCTCCTGCCGGCTGTATCCCGAACCTGTGTAATTCCGACAAATCAGAAAGCACTGTCAGGTACCAGAGGTCCCTGTCTGAAAAAAAATTGCGTGAGCTCCCGTCTTTGATATCAGCAGCGGTCGTTTGCAGCCTCCTGTCGACCGAGGCAAAATAACCTGTTGTAAGCCAGCGGTTCAACTGGACAGCCATGGTATTGAAAGCACCGGACAGAAAAGCCTTCTGCCCTGCCGTCCGTTGATGCGAAGGAATATTCCCGGATACACTGCTGGCAAGCGCCCCTACGAGGCCCAAAAACTGTACGCTGCAAAGCGGCACTTCCTTTCCTATAAAACCATAGGCCGTACATATATTCCCCCCGGTGCAAATCCACCCCGCACTATTGCCAGCATCCGGGACAGGCTTTAATGCGGAAAAAACGGGCGCTATCAAATCTACAAGCTCTGCTATTTGTTGGGTATCCTTGCATCTCCGGGTCATTTCGACAAACGACTGCAGTCCCCCGATCTGAACATCATATAAAACGTAAACATCGCCGTCACGGAACAGCCTTCGCTCAATTTCCGAAGCAAAATGATCGCGGTAGTGGGTGTTCCATAAATGGATGACCCGGTCATGGATTTCACCTTTTTTCGAAAAATCCGTTTTATGCTGCGATGAAGCAGGTTGAATAAATACGAACAAAAGCGCTGCGAGAGCGAGAGGAAAATATACCGGTTTTCTCATTTCTGTATTTTATTTTCTCCGATGTACCGCGTCGGCTATTCGTAGAATCCATTTCCGCTGTGGATTATACTACGCATGATATTAGTTAATCGTACGTATAAAATAACTAAAATTACGGGGATAACGACCAAGACTACCTGCGATCAAAATGAGGGACCCGGCGGAATTGCTACCAGAACTGACCTTTTACACTTCGAGAAGCAGTGGAAAAGGAGGCCAGAATGTGAATAAAGTGGAAAGCAAGGTGGAGCTGCGGTTTGACATACAGGGTTCGAAGATCCTGGCAGAAGAGGAGAAATTGCGATTGCGGGAGAAGCTGCATAACCGGATCAGCCAGGAAGGCATCCTGATCCTTTACCATCAAACCGAGCGTTCGCAGCTGGCCAACAAGGAGCTGGTCACAGAGAAGTTTTACCGGCTGGTACAGGGCGCCCTGGCGGAAGAAACACCCCGCAAGGCCACCAGGCCGACGCTTGCTTCAATCCTGAAAAAACGACAATCCAAAACAAAACGGGCAGCCCTGAAAGCCAGTCGCCGCAAACCTGGTTTCGATTAATGTCCAGCTGCAGAATGTTTAACCTACCCATACCGGCCCCAGATGATAATTACCGAAAAACCCGAATTTCGCAAGCTTGACCTTCCCGGTCTGAAAATACTGACAGACTGGGCGCGGACAGAAGGCTGGAATCCCGGTCCTCACGACGCAGACGCCTTCATGGCCACTGACCCGGAGGGTTTCTATGGCTTTTTTCTCGGGAATTCATTGATAGCGGGAGGGGCTGTCATCTCCTACAACGGGGAGTTCGGGTTCATGGGCCTCTTTATCGTGAAGCCCGAATACAGGAACCAGGGCATTGGCAAAGAGCTTTGGTACAGGAGGCGCGACCTGCTCATCAATCGTCTCAAGGAAAACAGCCCAATCGGGATGGACGGTGTCGTGGCGATGCAGCCCTTCTATCAAAAAGGCGGATTTGAAATCGCATATACAGCCAAACGTTTCGAAAAACAGGGGTTTAAAACGGAGACTTCGCCTCAAATCAAGGCGATCGGGACCCCTGATTTCGATCGGATCCTGGCCTACGATACGCTACACTTCGGCTTCCGGCGGGAAAGCTTCCTGAAATCCTGGATAGCGCTTCCGGGCAACAAGACTTTCGTATACAAAAACGAAGACGGAATATGCGGTTATGCGATTGTCAGGAAGGCTGCCAGCGGGTACAAAATCGGCCCGTTGTTTGCCGACACCCCTTTTATCGCCGAAGAACTATATAAAGCCTGTCTGAACTCCGTGCCCGGTGAACTATTATATATGGATGTCCCGGTGATCAATGACGACGCTGTCGCAATCATAAAAAAGTACGAAGCAAAATACGTTTTTGAATGTGCCCGGATGTACTATGGCCGGCCTCCGCAAATCAATGCTGGCAATATTTACGGTGTAACCACTTTTGAACTGGGCTAAGCCTGTTGTTTTTCAATACCCCGCCACACTGTCATCGCCACTCTTGTCGCCCACGGCTTCTATCATACCGTCACGGACCAGCAGCAGTTCTGTCCGCCCGATGCTTTCGCGCTCTTTGATGACGTACTCCAACGCTTCCGCCTATTTGGCGTCTACTTCCCAGCTATCCGTTCTGAACGGCGCCACAGGCAGCCCGGCTTTGCTGAAAATGTTCCCGATACCGGTATCGCTGAAAGAGAACCGGACCGCTACCGGGTTTTTAACCTGTTTGCTGGAGACGATCACGTGGTCACCTTCAATTTTCACATCGGCAGGCAAAAAGTTACGGTCTTCACCGGCGATGTAAAACTCGGCGGCTTTGGCTTTCTTATCGTTGTCTTTAAGCATCAGACCGTCGGATGCATGGTCAAAATAAACAATTGCCTTATCCTTCTTTATCTCCAGGTTCCGGTATTGCGGACTTTTATACGCGCCTGCCGGTTGATGATAGGTTTCTGCCAGCGCCAGGCCTGCCAGGCGTTCGCCTACCCCCTTTTTCTGCCGCGGATGGATATCCTTTACATCTTCCGTCAGGTCGGATACGACTACCATACCCGTTTTAGGAAGGCCCAGTGTCTTTGTCTGTGCTTCCCTTAAAAGCGCGGCATATTTATTGCCATATTTGAAAGGCGCTATCTGTACATAATAAAACGGGAGCTCTTTATTCCAGGCTTTACGCCAGCTGTTAATCATCGTGCGCATCAGCATATCATAGCCTGAGGCAGTAGCTACATTGCTTTCGCCCTGGTACCAGATAGCGCCGGCCACGGCGTAACGGGTAAAGGGAGCGATCATCGCGTTGTAGGTGGAGCCTGCCAGGTGGGGACGCCCGACGTTAGGCGATTGTTTATCTGCAGCCGCCCTGAGTTCGGTAGAAGCGGCAATTTCATCAGCCGGCGTCCATACTTCTGCCGGTGTGCCGCCCCAACTGCTATTGATCAGGCCTACGGGCACGTTCAGCTCGCCCGCCAGTTTACTACCGAAAAAATAGGCTACGGCGCTAAAGCCTTTCGCTGTTTCAGGCGTACATTCCTTCCAGCTGACCGGTACATCGTCCTGCGGGTATTCTGAAGTGATAAGGGGAACCTGCAAAAAGCGGATATTGGGATTCCCCGCACTTGCCACCAATGCCGAATCGGCCTTCACCAGCCCTCTCAGGTTGTTCCATTGCATATTGGACTGGCCGGAGCAAACCCAGACTTCGCCAATCATTACGTTGTTAAAAGTAATGGTATTACCGCCCTTTACACTGAGTGTGTAAGGACCGCCGGCGGCCGGGGTATTTACTGTCAGTGTCCAACGGGCGCCGCCATCGGCCCGGGTGGAGTCGGTGGTATTATTCCACGAGTTGGTGACATATATTTTTTGCCCGGGCGCTGACCAGCCCCAGATCGTGACAGCGGTTTCCCGCTGCAATACCATGTTGTCTGAAAAAATCGAAGGCAGGCGGACCTGCGCCCCGGCCATATTGAAGGTGATCGCCGAAGCCAGGGAGAATAGCGTACGCAATGCTGCTGTTTTCATTGATAAGGAAAATGGAAAGGCAGAGTTAGTTAATCAGTTCTATATAGTAGTATACCCGGGAAAACCTAAAAAATACTATCGCCGAAGGTCATAATCCGGAACCCTGCTCACCTTTTTCCTGCCAGGTTTTCAGCCTGGAAAGTATCCACCGTTACCTCATGGGGTCCTTTGAAACGCAGAAACGGGAACGTAGTCATTTCCAGGCTGCCGTCGCTCTTCTCCCGGAAAGGTACCGGCTCACGTGTAAAAAGCGCCGTATGCCCCTGTCCCGCACTAACCGAATCAATCCTGAATGCGGTCGTATGCCCGTCTCCATGCTGCACGATTGCAGTTTGTCCGGCCTTCGCATCCAGTTTCCCCTCTACTACCAGGTGATCGCTCCCAAAGCTTTTCAGGCCGGCCGCCAGTCTGACGGTACTCCACCTGCTACAACCTTCCGGAGAGGTTTTCACCAGGCTTATTTTCCCTTTCAACCCGATTTTTTCCCCGTCGATCATGACCGGTCCTTCGCTGCCATCATACCGGTAAACCAGGTAATCCGTACCGGAGCGATGCAAGATTTTTAGCACCAGAGCCCCTTCCCCGCTCGAAATATCGCTTACCTCCGTAATCCCCGGATCTTGCTTAAAAGGCACGTGCACCGCGACAAAACGGCTTTTTCCTCCCTCTGACCGGACCATCAGTCCTGTCCGGAGATAGTCGTCCAATATCCCCTGGTCTTCATTAGCGCCCCTGACACTCCAGGACTTTACCTGGTATACGGTATGTTCACTTTTAAGCGGGAGCCAGGTCTGAAGGCCCACATCCGGGTCTGACATAAAACGAAACGTAGCCTTCAGAGGCCGGGATACCTTACCGGCTTGTATATCCTTAAAGTGACCGTAGGCCCAGTAGTCCCTCCAGATCAGCTCATACCCGCCCTGCTCCTGCAGTTCTTCAAAGAAAATGCCTTCCGGAAGCAGCGACTCCCGGGGCGCCAAAGGCAGCTTCTTCCCACGGGCATCGGTCAGTTTCAATTCCTGCTCCTCATCGGCGCTGCCGTGCAGGACCCAGTCGTGGCGCTGCCCGCCCGACACCTGAAACAGGTCCACGACATAGTTCGTTTCTGTATCTGCCTGAACCGCCACCAGCGTCCTCCTGTAATCCTCCGCTTTATCGGGGTAAACGTCATTGGCCCTGACCTCCACGACCTGGAACCGGGGATTTCCGGTGTTATGCAGCACAAGGTCTCCCAGGCCCGCACGGGGCGAAGACCTCTTGTGACGCTGGCTCACCCCATCTATCACCACCGTATTGTGGGCTGCGGTGGTCATCGTCCAGGTACGGGCACGGGTATGCGTGTAGCCGATGTCGCTTGCCATCTCCTTTCCATGTGCGAACAAAATCAACCCGAGACTGCCATAGTGGTTATGCCCATGCCAGCCCGAATACCCCAGATGTGCCTGGAACTGTCGCTCACCGGCTCCGGACCCAAGCACCGCATGGCCCGCCGCAGGCATCAGGGTAGGTTCCGAGTGGGTGATAGGATAGGCTTGTCTGTCGGTCCAGTGAGCGTCGTTGGTAGCTGCGTACCGGCCGTCGGGAAAGCGGTAAGCTTCATCGGCCCGCAGCGCACGATGCAGCGCAGGGTAGCTGCTCCGGACTTTTTCCGTAAGCTGCTCTTTTCCCAACCCGGGGAAAGTCCATTGCAATACGGAAACCAGCCCGTTTGCAGCCTGGTTGTGATACGATACGGTCGCCTCCATGTAGAGGCCATCATAAGTAAATTGCTCTTTCAATAGCCTTTCCACTCCGGCAGTAGCCATATTGACCAGATCCTGCCGGTTTAACACATTCCCGGCAATTACCTTCTGTATCCACATATAAGGATGCATATTGGTAAGCGGGACCTGCTCAAACGGGATTGTAAACGCTATCATGTCTCCGAACATCTTTTCGATAGAAGGGATGCCGCCTTCAGGCAAAACGCCCGTTCCCCGCAGCTGGTCATACGCCAGCATCAGGCTGGTAGATATATCGCTATACCCCCAGGATGACCATCTGGTAAGCTCAATAAAATAATGATCAATTTTTTGTGCGGCTTTCCTATGGGCAGCTTCATCAAGAAATACCTTTTCCTGTCCGGGCCATTCATGCTTGACAATATAGTCGGGGTACACTTCTGCAAAACGCTTCAGGATAAGCGCAGCCCTGCGTCCGCATTCCCGGTAAGCTACCGGATCTGCCGTGAAAAGCCTGGCAAAGTCATAGGCTGCCTGTTCCATCAGGCCTCTCTGATCATGCCAGCGCCGGGCTTCCAGCCAGTATTTTTTCCCGTCGGGTGTTTCGTGGTAGCGAAAACGCTGTATCTTCCCGGTAGGGGTCGGCACATCGATATAGCCGTTTTCAGGGTATTGGTCGCTGGGCAGCAGCAGGCCGGTATAGATGCATTTGATTTTGTCTCCGAGCGACAGATCCCAGGCAAGGTTGTTTTCCTGCGCTCCCTGGTTGGTTGCCGGGCTCCCGCTGTACCGGAATCCTCCCTGCGGCGGAACGAGTTTCAGCAAATCTTCTTCAGCCATCTTCAGCAAGGGCTTATATTGAAGACGCAGTTTTGCCGTATCGGCAACCGGCAGCGCATATACAGGGCCTGTAAAATGTCCCCTTTCACAGTTAACGCTCTCCGGAACGGCAGAGAGGAACGAAAGTATTGCCACCGATAAGCAGGAAATAATAAAAAAGGAGCCGGGCATGGAGAAATGAATATGACTGGAGATTATTAACGGATACTTTTCGAAAAGACAGCTTTGAGCTCTATACGATCACCCACCCCTACATTGCCAATCCATACCTCCGAACCAGGCGAAAGGCTGACCCCGTCAGGTTTATGAAGTTTTACTTCTTTATCGCGGGCTTCCCCTACCAATCCGATAGAGCGATAGTCATTATCCAGAAGATAGGCCCCTTTGTAATGTGCATGTAAAGGGAGACTGTTTAAAGAAGTGATCGCAGGCCCGTTTTGTATTTTTACCGATATCTTCCCGACAACCAGGTCGTCTTTTACGGTGATAACAAGCCCGTTATAATCTCTCCTGATCCGGCTGACGGGATGAGCGGTTGTTCTCAGCCCATTGGAAAAATAGGCGACTCCTGCCGTTTCAGGCTCCTCTGCAACGATTCCGTCGTCTACTGCTACGAGTATTTCTCCCTTCTCGTAATCTACGCTTTCCACCAAACCGGATACCGGGGCCTTTTCCCAGGTCTGGTCTCCGTATTTCAGGTGAGAACCGTTGCTGAAAAATACTCTTTTTACTGCGCTGTTCCTGTCCAGGGTTACAACTGCCGCCGTAGCATCGGTGCTGAGCGGATAATCCTTGACACTTTTCTCTGATCTGACGATATCGCTGATCACAATATCCGTTTCCTTTTCGCGAATCACTTCAACTGCCTTTGCAGAGGCCCCGTCTGTTCCGATCTCTTTTACAGCAACAATATACGGAGCTGCCGGGTAAGGTTCGAGTACACTCACAAAACTACTCTCCAAAGGATCCTGAGAAGTCGCTTCGTTCCGGGCCACGATAAATTTGACCAGGTGCTTTTTAGCCCTCGGCTTGTCATAGGCGTCTGCTATAAATGAGCTGTGATTGCTTTGATGCAGGCGGTGTATGCGAACACGTGCACCGGGATCCGATACATGTTCATACCCCAGCGTATGATCTCCGGCGGCAAGCCGCTCTACGTTGAACAGGTATTGATAGCCCGACCCCTTGTACCCTGAAAAACTACCGGCATACCCCGTCTGGCCCAAAACCTCGTCGTCGTATATATGCCCCCAATCAACTTCCTTTCCCCCTGTCAGGGCGCCTCCCGCCTTCCCTGAAATCGCATGGGCGGGAATATTCACTTTACCGGGTGGCCCGTGCAGGATGTAATCGTGCTGCCTGCCTCCGGCTACCCTGAAAAAATCTACCACATAACTCTGTATGCTGTCTACATCTATCATAATCAGGTTTCTCCTGTACACAGACGCCTGCGTGTAAGCTCCGGATGAAGCATCGATAGTCCTGGCAAAATCACCTTCAGCAAAATCGTGCAGGACTCCCGGCGTATTGCGGTTCTGCTTTTGAGCATCCACTACTACCGTATTGTGCGATACGGTATTAACCGACCATGCATACAGCTCTTTTACATAAGCGTTCATGGCGTCGGGATATCCGAAATCGGGCATCATTTTTTGGCCGTTCGCAAACAATTCGAAATTCAGGAAATCATTGTGATAATGATAAACAGACTTTCCGTAGGTCAGGGCTACGGCAGTCTTATCCGTAACATTGTTCAATATCCCTACCCCGTAACCCGCAAAAAGCCTGCTTTTTTGCCGCTGGACAAGTCTCTGGTCGGGAAGTGGGGAAACGGCCGGGATCACCGGCCTGAACAGGGATTCGAAAGTCGAAAATGTAGCCGGCCCTGTTTTGCCGTCGGGAGCCAGCCAGTACTGATAAGCCGGGTCTTTGTACTCATCATAAAGCGCCTGGTACACTTCGGTGCTGCGCCCGACTGCTCCGCCCAGCGTATGGCCGGTATCTCCGATATCGGGTGTATACCTGCCTGTTACAATACTTTTTAACGGACTGTCAAACAGCGCTTTGCTTTTTTTAACAGCAAACAGGTTCTCCCTTGTAGCTTTTTTCACGAGCGTCATTTGCCGGCTCAGCTCGTTGATCCAGTCAAAATTATACTCAGGCGATTCCAGCGCCATTCCGTCACGGAACACCTGGTTGTACAGGGTGTACCGGAGGCCCATTCTGGGTTGATTTTCTCCCGGGCTGTCTATCATCTCTCCTATATACTTCGCACGGGACGGATGCTGGCGGGCCAGCAGCGTATACAGCAAGGCATTCTGGTGCATTCCGTAATTCCCCTGGATTTTCTTTTCTTTATAGGCACGAACAGCCTCTTCCAGTACATTGGCTTCGATAAATTCCCGCATCCGGGCGCCGTCTTTTTGATAATGTGCCTGTATGACCTTGTCTTTGTCAATATAGTCCCAGACTAAATCGTAGGCTTCGGCGACGATCTTGATAAACCGGGCTTCCTGGATATGGTAAAAGATCTTTCCCGGAAAGTCCTCGCCCTGTTGCCTGAGCATAGCGCCGTATCTCGACTGACTGGCATGATCCATTGAAGGGTAAACTTCGGCGAGCCGGCCAAGAATCACAATGGCTTTGTGGGCAAAGCCCGGATCGCCGGTTAGTACATAGGCTCTTGAAAGCTGCTGCAGAACGAGTGACAGCTCACGCTGCAGATGCTCATTGGCATAGGCAACAAACCAGTACCTTTCCTGGTCAGGCGCTACCCACCCCCAACCGTCGTCCTCAAACTCCGAAGGGGGCTGGTTTTTTTTCTCGAAGCCGCCTTTGGCGTAAGCATGAAAGTCATTGGAGGGGTATATTTCTCCTCCTGCCGGACATTTTACGGTAAGAGGCCTGTGAAAGTCCAGTATCCAGGGATACACCCCTCCAATATTGAAAATAGTATCGCCATGCACCGGGCAGCCATGAATGTTGAGATCGAACGCTCTCGGTACCCTGGCATCGGGGATCAGGTCCCTGAGATCCTGGTCGTCCCATGAAATCCATTTTCCGGCCAGAGCTGCGATACTGTCCCTGACCTGCCGCGCTCCGGCAAATTGCCTGATATTGTTTTTTGCCAGAAGGATATCCTGGTCGGTAAAGATCAGCTTCTCCTTTTTCAGAGGGAATTCCGTCTTTTTCTCTGCCACAGCCACAAACGGAGGGATGATAATCGGCACTTTTTGCGCGTAGCTTACGGTAAAAGCCGTAACCAGTACAAAAGCGCTTATACCCCGGAAATAAGAACATCCCATAAAAAAGAACATCCTATTGTTCTGTCAGCTTTTGGATCTCCTCTGTTTTCAGCGCTCTTTTATAAAAGCGCACATCCCGCAGCTTCCCGTTGAAATAGTCATTGGCTCCAAACCCTATCCTGAGCGGTGCATCCGTGCCCAGGTCAAACTTCATCGATGCCGGGACCGACTTTTCGCCTGCCAGGGCCCCATTGATATAAAGCTTGAGGGCTGTTCCCGTTTTGACTGCCGCGACATGCTGCCAGCCCGGCTGAAGGCTTTCTTTCGCTGAGATTGATTTACCCGACTCATAAGAAAAGATCTTCCCCGAGGGCAGTGTGCTGCAGAACACCTTGCCGTCGTGTTCTGACATCGTCCACGCCCGGCGGTACTTCACATCAGGCGTGCGGTCAAGCTGATCCATACGCGTCCAGAGGGTATCTCCTTCGTAGGCATACACCTCTGCCAGCGGGAGCGTTCCCCCCAGCATCTGCCCGTTGTAGGTCATCATCGCCATTACTTCCAGCTCACTGCCCAGGCGCCCCACGTCCGTCCATTTATTGATACCATCAAACCGGAACACCCGCCCGCTGGGCCAGGTCGCTGAATACAGGTTGCCTTCATAGATGTTAAAAGCATAATTCTGGGTGTTGTCTCCTACCAGCCCGCAATCTTCCCAGCTATTACCGTCGTAGCGGTATACATGCCCATGGTCCCAGCTGGTTGCATACAGGTACCCGTTGTAAACAGCCATATTGACTACCCTTATATTCTCAGGGTTCGTCAGTTTTGTCCATTTATTATCGCCGTCGTACCGGAAAAAGCCGCTGGGCGCATACATCGAGCTGGCATAGAGCTTACCCTTGTATACCACCAGTCCTCCGATACAGGCCACCCCCGGAAGCTGCCCGATCTCAGTCCATTGGCCCGGGGCTTCATAGCGGAATACCCGGCCGCCGGGCGTCGTGTTCTCCGATTCGGCAAGCGAAGAGCCTGCTACCCGGTAGTGTCCGGTAGCCGCATACAATTCCCCGTCCATTACCGCCAGCGCCGTTACGCTGTTGGATTTGTCAGGCGCTCCGCAGTCGGTCCAATTGTCCTTCCCGGCGTATTTGAAAACCTTACCTGTTTCATTGGCGCCAGGCTGGCAGACACCTGCGTAAAGCTCGCCTTTATGTTCGGCCATTGCAAAAGCCATCAGGGCTGTGCCCGGGCGTCCTTCATCCGTCCAGGAGCCCGCCTTCCCGTCGTCTATCCCGAAAGTCAGCTGACGGTAGCTGGACTGGCTGGTGGGAGAAGCGTTGCTTTTCAGGCTCAGGTGGAAGCCTTTTCTGTTCGACAGGTCGTACTGGCTGATGATATCACCCGGAAAATCGTCCATGGCCGCTTCAGTATGGATCCAGGCGGCGACGCTGAAATCGTCCTGTCCTATCTGACGCTCTTTACCGGTAGCAACTTCCAGCCAGGCACTCCTGCCGTCGAATACCCCGGCTTTATCTCCCGACCCTTCAAATGATAAAGCGCCATGCGCCCGGGTCGGTAACTGATTCCCCGATACGTCTTCCGCGTTTTCAGAAAGTGGCCAGTGCCCGGAAAGTGAATCCCCGTTATCGCCGTTTTTTACCGAACAGGAAGAAAGGGCAAGGAGAGCCAGCAGGAAAGCGGCCTGATGAAAAGAGTTTGGAGTTAATTTCATTAGAATAAATATGGTTAAATGGTTATTTTTTGTAAACGAGTGAATATGAGCCCTCGACGGACTGCGGGGTTTCCTATTCCGACCAGACCTTGTTCGGCCGGGTCCATATAAGCCTGACCGCATACAATCGGTTGTCTGCACCAAAGCTGGCCGCGGTTTTCGACATTCCTTCCGAGGTGGTGACCCAGGTCTCGTTTTCGCTGACGTTGACTACCCCGAAGTTTCCTAACTGGGCCCCTTTGTTGGGAACCAGTATTTTTTCGGTGCTCCTGATCACAACGAGACGCTCCGGGTCTACCTGGGCTATAAACAGCGGAGCCCGGTGCCGGGGCACGTTTTCCCCCAGCTCCGACCTGCGGGTATAGACGAGAAAGAGCCCGTCGCTGTGTGTCACCCAATGCTGCTGCGTATTGTAGGAACCCAGGTCTTCTCCATCATCGAATGTCCATCTTTTAGGCTCCTCAAAATGAAGCCCGTCGCGGCTCACGGCAACATAGGCCGAATCATTATTACGGATCGTCATATAAAACAGCTCTCCGAAACGGGTGAGGGAAGGCTCAAAGTACCCTCTGCCGGTCGGGTAAGTCAGTATATTACCACGCTCCACATACTTCAGCTCCCTGCCATCAAACCTGCATTTCAATACCGTAATCCCATACAGGGAGCTTGACTTACTCTTGAAATAGGTCGGCAGCAGGATATCGCCGTCCGGCAGGTCATATCGCTGTGTGCTTCCCGCTCCCTCGCTGTGAAAAATCGAATCCGCAGGCAGAACCAGTGCCTTCCAGCCCGTCCACCGGTCCCGGGCCGGATCATATACAGACCAAATCGTAGACCTGCCCGCATTCGCAGCCAGGTGGTTGTCTTTGTACCGTACCGTGTGCCCGGTTCCAAGGAGCTTTCCCGAACGTTCGTGCCATTTGGGTGTAAAATCGGAAACCCCGACTTCCATCCCCTGCGGCTCCGTTCTTCTCCCCAGCGTCTGCGTGTTCTCAACCGGAACTGTCCAGGTTTTCCCGGTATCGGCGGTACGAATATGGGAAAGTGCATAAAAAACGTCACTCCGCTCGACGAGCCATTTCTGCATCGTCAGCACTACCTGGGGCTTTTTGCCCCTGACAAGCCCCGCACGCGGATGAAACCAGCACATCGACCCGTCATAGCCCGAGCTCACTACATCAGCGACCACCTCGTAATCCAACTGCACCGGTCCGGGGTAGTCTCCCTTTTTCAGTATTTTCTTCCCTTTATGCTGGGCAAAAGCCGGAGCGCCCAGTACCTGCACCACCACCAGAACAATAAAAAACACACTTTGCTTTCTCATATTTTACATCTTCTTTTCTCACACCGGCTAAAAATGGCAGACGCTGCCTATCCCATTTTATATAAGTCTCTTTTATCGCATGATATACTTCCTCATTGCCGGGTATAGGTGATATCCCTATGTGTTCCGGATAATGAAAATTCATGAATTTACTTTTGAGGTTAATGCCCTATTTCATTTTCCGGAAGCCTTTTTTATCGCTTCAGCATTTTTATGGATTTTCTCTTCATGATCCCTTCTATATCGCAGGGGATACCCGCAATATGTACGGGGAGAATCGCACGGGTACCGGCGCCGTTCAGCAGGTTCTGCCGGATAAATTTCCGCCGGGTATTTTTGGTATTGAGTTGTTTCATGGCTTTTTGAATTCTTAATTTTTAACCCATCTATCGAATACAGGCTTCGGTTTGATCCTGCATATACCTGGTTTCCCGGTTGAAATCGCGCTGCGTAGGCCGGTTGGCTGGTCCCGGCCTACGATTTCAGACGGTTCATGGAAGCCGGCGCGTACCATAGAGGCATACTGGTAATCTCTCAGGGGGTAACGACCACAGGAACCTCCCTGACCACATCTTTACTTCCATAAATATTATTGTTTGAGATCACAAAATGCGCTTTATAAGTCCCGGGATTTTTATAAGCATGCATAAATTGAGTCAGTATTCCCCCGTCGACTCCTTTTATCGGAATGGATTTATCCGGACCAAGTTCTATCTCCTTCAGTTGGATAGGTGCGCTGACAGCCCACGTTTCGGTAGGAGGATCATTATACGGATCATTCGGATCGTACGGAACGAACACCGGCAGCTTGGCGTCTATATTGAATAAGGGGCTTTCGGGATCATAAATGGGGTTCTTAGGATCGAAAATCGGGTTTTCAGGATCAAAGATGGGATCCGTAGGCAGCTTATAGGCATAACCCTGAAAAGAAACCCTTGTCGAGGAAACAGACGACCTGGTTTGTGCGTTTTCAGGATCCTGCTCTACAATCCTGAAGCCGGCATATTCCTGGTTTACGATGGGCAACATAGCATCTCCCAATGTGGCTCCGCTCATTACCTGGAAATTCTGAATATACCAAAGCCGCGAATCACCCTTCTCAAGCTGAGGCTCGGTTATATATCTGAAAGCAAAATAAAGGGGCTTATTTACATCGGAGATACCGGTGATGTCCTGTAGTGAGGAATTGAGAAAAGTGGCGTCGGTCCCCCATGTAAACCTGTCGGTAATGTCGATCCAGGTCGCTTTGTTAACCCCAGCGTAAGTATAATCCTCCTGGAAATCGATCGAAGCCCATACCGATAGCTGGTTTTGCTGGCTTCCGCCCTGAACGCTGCTTGTAAACTGGACATATCGTGGCTGAGCCGCTATATCGATACTCCGCCTGTCTCTGAATTCAAATTCATTGTAAAGCTCGCCCGAATAAAATGAGATCATATCGGCATTGCCGTCAAACAAAAACACCGCATTTTCTCCCACCTTGACGGAATTTGAAACGGTCGTTACGTTTACAGCCGGCGCTTCAAGCCCGATTTCCTTATCGCAGGATGCAAATATCAACAGGCATCCTGCCCATATAAAGAGTCTTCTATTCATTAGTTTTATATTTTTACTCCCATCCGGGATTTTGGACAATCGCTTTGTTAACAATCAGCTCTTCCTGGGGAATAGGCCAGTATTGATGTTTTGGCTGCTGCACCCTTCTGTAGTTTTCAATATACCATGCTCCCGGTGCATCATGGTTGATGGTATTGGCCATATCCTGCATTACCTCAAAGAATACCCCCCACCTGTGCAAATCCGACTTACGGAATCCCTCGAAAGCAAGCTCCCTCATTCTTTCGGCCCTTATAAAAGCCCTCAGGCTTTCCTTCGAGGCGGAAACCGCCGCCGGTACCTCCGCATCCTGGCGGGTGAAGATGGTTGCCACCGCCTGGGCTCCGTTTCCGCCTCCACCCGTTATCGTGATTGTCGGGGGCGATGAGTAATTCCCGTATTTGTAGAATGTCAGCTCATCATTTTCCAGCTGGATCGCTGTTACCACTCCGTCTTTGATAATCGCTTTGGCCTCGGCTCCCCCTCCCCCGGAAAAGGTAACTTCCGGCGCTTCGGTATACCCGCTGCCTCCGTTTACAACGTTTATACTCTTGATCCCTGTGGACCAGGCTCTTCTGCGTACCAGGTTAATGGCATCTATTGCTGCCTGTGTGGGGCCGTTCAATTCGTTTTCTGCCTCCGCAAACATGAGCAATACGTCCGAATAACGCAGCAACGGCACATTTATCCCAGATCCGAGTACGGTTTTAGGAAGAGCGGTTTCATATTCCCTCCTGAATTTCGCCGGCGCTATCCCATACTTATCAAGCTCTGTGACAGGCTCGCTTTTAAAGGTTTTAGCACCGTTGGGGCCTTCCCTTTCATAGTCGAAATGCTGAATAGTCCAATGTTTCCGGATATCTCCCGGTTGGTAGGCATTATATAGCTTGGCGGTGATATTAATATAGGCATCCATCCGACCTGTAGTCAGATTATAATAATTAACCGGCCCGTTATAAAAACCCTGCAGCCCCCACTTGGTCACAACTCCATCCAAAGTACCCCAGAATTCTACTTCCCAGATGCTTTCTTTGATATCATACAAGTCGGCTGCCTGGTTAATAAAGACCTGCGGAAAGCTGGGATTGAGCGCATGGCCTGAGGCTCCGTCGTCCATTACTTTCTTGGCCCACATGCGGGCATCAGTCCATTTGGACGAATCATTAATAGGGTGACCGGCCATATTCAGACAAACCCTGGCAAGTACGCCCCTTACGGTCGACTTCGTTATTCTCCCCGCATGCCCGACCTCCGTGATATCCGCCACCATTTCCTCTGCTTCGGTCATATCCTTTACAATCTGGTCATATACCTCCCTGGCAGGTGTCCGCGCAAGATGCACACTCAACACACTGGCCGAAGACACTGTTTTCAGCGGTACGTCGCCAAAATACTGCACCAGTAAGAAATGGTAATACCCCCTTAAAAATAAAGTTTCTCCCCTTATTTCCCTCCGGAGTTTTTCGTCCAGCTCAGGGTTCCGGTCGACGTTCTCCAGCACGACATTAGCCCGGTTTATTCCATTATACAGCACTCGCCAAAACCCGCTTACATAGGAATCGCTGCTGGTAAAATTATAGTTGTGCGGCCCTGTTACGATAGAGTTGCGATTCATATAACCTTCATCGCCTTCCCATCCCACCATATAAAGTACATTGGCCTGGTACAGCGAACCGTCGGCCAGTATAGCATAGACGCTGTTCCGCGCGGCGTTCAGTTGCTCTGCGGTCTGGTAATAGTTGCCCGGGTTGACAAAATCGGTAGGAGTCAGATCCAGGAAATCACGGCAGGAAGAAGTCATCAACAGGACAACCGCAAGTAATGCTTTATGTAACTGTTTCATATAGAACAATTTTATTTTTTTAAGGTCTCTGTCAGAAATCAATGCTTACCCCCAGCACTATTGTGGGGACCTGCGGATAGGATGAATAATCAAACCCGGGTGTAAGTACAGAACCGCGCGTAGATACCTCCGGATCCAGGCCTGTGTAGTTAGTGAATGTGATCAGGTTTTGCGCAGCAACACTCACTTCAAAACGCTTGACCTTCAACGTTTCCAGTACAGCGTCGGAGAGGTTATAGGCAAGCGAAAGTGTTTTCAGCCTTAAAAACGAACCGTCTTCCACCACTCTGGAAGAGTGCATCCCCTGAGGACCTTGCCCCCCTGCCCTGAAATTTTTATTGGTAGGGTTTTCGGGGGTCCACCTGTCGGCATAGCTGGCAAACTGGTTCAGGTTCCAGTAGCCTTCGCTGTTCCCTTCGAAAGAAAGCCGGTTGGCATTATAGAGATCGTTCCCGTAAGACCATTGAAGGAATGCATTCAGGGAAAACCCCTTATAAGTCAGGTTGTTGGAGAAGCCCCCAACGTGAATAGGCTGCCCGCGACCGATAATTGTCCTGTCGAAGCCATTGACGATCCCGTCTCCGTTCATATCCTTGTATTTTATATCGCCCGGCCTGATGGCATTCCGGGGAGCGCCGTTCGACGGCACTGACGGTTTCAATACATACGTACCGGGAGCAGGGGTATCAAAATCTTCGAACTGGTAGTTTCCGTCCCATATATAGCCGATCATCATCCCGGCAGGCCGGCCGATTTCCGATACATATAAAGCGGTTCCGTAGTTTGGCTCAAAACTCACGTTGGAGAGTATTTTCTGCTGATCCTGGGCAAGGGCCAGGATTTTGTTTTGATTAAAGCTGATGTTGAAGCTGCTTGACCAGGAGAAGTTACGATTCTCGACGTTCACGGTACGCAGCGAAATCTCGATCCCTCTGTTTGACATACTGCCCACGTTCTGAAATGCCGATGTATAGCCGGTAGACCGGGGCAGGGGAGCGTTGAGCAACAGATCATTTGTTTTTTTCTTATAGAGATCGACTTCAAGGTGAACCCTTTCCTGTAAAAGGCCCAATTCATAGCCGATATCGAAAGTTGTGACCTTTTCCCACCTCAATTGAGGGTTCCCGATATTAGAGATAAAGGCCTGGGGTCCAGGGGGCTGATTACCGAATGAGTAGCCGTTGACCCCTTGGGACAGGGATGGAAATCTCGAGAAATCTCCCACCCAGTTATTCCCGTTCACCCCGTAGCTTGCCCGTATTTTGGAGCTGGAAACAAAGGGAAGCGCATTCTGAAAGAAAGACTCTTTATGCATATTCCATGCAACGGCAGCGCCGGGGAAATAGCCCCATGGATCCATGAATTTGGACGAACCATCTGCCCGGAAATTCAGCGTCAGCAGGTATTTCGATTTGAAACCATAGTCTATGCGGGTGGCATACGACACCAGCGAGTTCTGCGTAGTACTTGAGCTTGGGGAAAAGGCGGTAGCCTGGTCCAGGCCGTCCATGATCAATTGTTCGTTGGGAAGCAGCCTTCCGCCAAAACCGTCGGATTGAGAAATATTTTTATAAAGTGAGAATATACCCAGCGCCGTAATAGTATGGTCTTTGCGGATAGTCTTTTTATAGGTTAGTGTATTTTCGTTGGACCAGGATTGATAAAAATTATGCCGGATGAAGCCATGCACTCCGTTAGCATTGTAGATATTGGCAGGGCTCGCCTCCATGGTGTTGGAGTTAAAAAACTGATCCTGCTTATAGAAAGCTCCTCTGACCCCGCCCGCCAGTTTTAATGTAAGCCCTTCCAGCAGATCGAGGCTGACATAGCTGTTTCCCTGGAATACATGATCCCGGTCAAAAGAATACTTGTTTTCAAGGTCTACCCTCGGGTTTAACCTGAAATCACTGTTGGTCGCAGAAGCCTGGTCAATGCTGGCATCCACCAAATCCTTTAAGGTTCCCCGGGGACTGTTAACAGGCCGGTAGCCCCAGGTCCTGAACATCAGGTAGCTGGATACCGCCGACGCCGATTGCGTGGAAACAATCTCTCCGAATGAATTCAGCCCGCTGTAGTAAAAGGAAAGTCCCCCTTTTAAACGGCTGTTTATCTCCTGGTCGAGGGTAAAATTGGCTGTTTTCCGGTCCATACCGGTATGTTTAATAACCCCGTTTTGCTTGAACAACGATCCGGAAAACGAATACTTGGTCTGGCGTGTTCCCCCTCTTATCGACAAGTTGTTTTTCTGAAAGCTACCCCTCCTGAATACCTCCGACTGCCAGTCGATCCCTTCTGCGGTTTTATAGTAATCCAGCGTTCTGTCATCCAGGAAATATTCCTTTACATAATTGGCATTCGGGTGAAGCTCATTGATATACCTGACAAATTCATAGGGCCCCATGGCTTCTATCCGCCTGTTGTCGAGCTGATAGCCCGTTGAATTGGAAAAATTGATCCTGGGTTTTCCTTCCATCCCCCTTTTTGTATTGATCAGGATTACCCCGTTTCCCGCCCTGGATCCATAGATAGCCGTTGAAGAAGCATCTTTCAGAACGGAAATCGATTCAATATCGTCCGGATCAATAGTGGACATATTCAAATTGTCGATCGGAAACCCGTCTACAACAAACAGCGGTGATACACGCTGCGTAAGTGAAGAAACACCCCTGATTACTATATTGGGGTTCCGTCCCGGCTGTCCGTCGCCCAAAGCAACCTGGAGCCCCGCGACTCTTCCGGCCAGCGCGTCAGCGAACGAGCTTACGGGCGCCTTCGCCATCTCAGTTACATTGACGGTCCCGACCGATCCTGTCAGGTCGCTTTTTAAAACCGACCCGTATCCTACTACTACAGTTTCCTCCAGTATTTTGATATCAGGCTGTAATATTATATCAATCACGTTTCTGTTACCCAACTCTACTTCCTGGCTCACATATCCCACAAATGAAAACACCAGCACAGTCTGGTTATCCGGTATATCAATAGTATAACGGCCCTCTGAGTCGGTTACTGTTCCCCGCTGCGTCCCCTTTACCAGGATGCTCACTCCGGGCAAAGACTCCGCCTTTTCGTCAGCAACCCTACCGGTTATACGTCTGTCGATAGCATCTATATTCTGCAAGGATTCGTGCAGGTTTATTTCCGTATTTTTCTCCTTTTTGATCTTCCGGAGGATCACCTGTCCTTCTACTACAACAAACGACACCTCATAGGGAGTAAGTAGTTCGGTAAGGATAGACTCCAGCGTGCGGTCCTTGTAGGAAGCCGATATCTTACTACGCTTAGGTAAAACCGCAGAATTGAACGTAATATCGACATTGGCGCGCTCGCTCAGTTGCAACACTGCTTCCGGCAACGCCGTTCTATCGAAAGAGATGGATATCCTTTTCTGCAGCATTTCCTGCGCCGTCCCATGTGCCATCGCTGCACCGGCCAGGAAAATCGTCATCACAATCTGAACGCCCGTTATCCGCATAGCCTTCAACCAAAAGGTTATAACAGTATTATTTTTTTTCATACTTTTAAATGTTTTTTCGAAAAAGAAAAACAAACTATTCCCTTTCTCTTTTTTCAAAAAAGAGGGTACCATCCAACAGGGAATTCGCAGGCTGGTAGTGGTGCAAACACTATCAGCCTGTTTTTTTGGTATTTTAAAAGTTGCGTTTTGTTTTCATCATATTGAGTTAGAAGGTTTAAGATTAGTTAATTATTACATCCCAGCGAAGTGATGACCACCGCTTCCTGCTCCACGGAAAAAGAAGTGCCCTGGCCTATTCCCTCGCAAATAATCTGCAGCTTTTCAAAGAGCGGCTTATCCTTAAGCACTGTTGTCAGAGAGCAATTCTCAAGAATCTCCCGGTCAGCCTCAATCGATACGTTATAATCCCTGCTAAGTACATCCAGGATATCCGTCACCGGTGTATCTCTGAAGCGATACTCCTTTGGTACTTTCATAATACTCTCCTCGGAAAGCTTTACCTCCGGAGTGGGATTAACCGCAATAAAGACCCCCGGCTTCCGGTCAAAAATTGCCTTCTCATTTTCTTTCAATATGACGGAAGAAGGCTCTTCAGAGACATGACTGCCTATATTTTTCCCCGAAACACTCACGCTGCCTGTTTTTACCAGAACCGAATAATGCTGCCGGTCCTGAAAAGCGTCGACCATAAAGCTTGTCCCCAGAACCTTTGTTACCATTTCATCAGTATGTACCAGGAAAGGCTTCTCCGGATTACGGATGATTTCAAAAAAAGCTTTCCCTTCGAGAAAAACCTCCCTGGCGCCGGCAGCGGTAAAAGTACCGTACGTCAGCGTACTCTGCGGGTACAGAAAAACGGAACTGCCATCGGGCAGCCCGACCGGGATTACCTGTCCCTTATCGTTCTTTATCTTTTCTACCGTCTCCGCAGAAGATCCGGCTTTATAAGCAGCCTCATTATTTTTATCCGGCCGGAACAACTGCCCGCTAAAAACCAGAAGCAGCAGCAGAGATGCCGCAACCCCGAGATAAAAAGCCGGAAAACGCCATTTCTTCCATCGGTGGCCGGAAAATGACGTATTCCCGGCGGCGGCAGGTACAACATCGTTTCCGGAGTTTATCCGGGAATGGATCTCCTGTAAAAGCATAGAAGACTTCTCCTCAGTCAGATACCGGGTGTTCTGAACCAGCGCCTGCCGGTATTCATCATACATCGATAGGGTCCATTCGTCCTTATGATCCCGGATCCATTCAAAAAGGAAAGCTTCTTCCGAGGCGGTTATGGTCTTGTCCGCCAGCTTCTTCAGCAAAATTCCGATGTCCTCCATAAATTACGCTCTTTACTGTAAATACACGGAGAGCAGGAAAAGGATGGCTGAAAACAGATTTTTTTTGAAAAACTTAATTTAATTCAACAGATACCACAAAAAAAGGACCTCTTTAGCGGTATAATGCAAAGGAGTACGATCGAGATACGTTCGTATAAGCTTATGCGTGATTTTCAGGTGGTCTTTTACCGTGTGAACCGAGAGCTGCATTTCCAACGAAATCTCCTGCAGGCTTTTTCCCTCCATCCGGTACATCCTGAAAATCTCTTTCTTCCTGTCTGAAAGTAATTCAACCGCCTCATCGATCAATTGCAGCTTGTGTGCAAAATCCTCCTCATCGATTCCTGCCTCATCCGTCACATCCTGCATATCCACTGCCTCATCGAGGCTCCTGTGTTTACGCATCCTGTTAAGACAGTTCATAGACTTGTTAAAGCTCACGACGAACAGCCAGTTGGCTATCCTGTCGCCGTCGAGTTTATACATATTCTCCCAAAAGACGAGAAAGACATCCTGAAGTATATCTTCAGCCAGCAGGGGATCGCGGACAAGCTTGACGATATTGCTGTAGACAGCCTGATGAAATTCAGTATAGCACGCATCGAAATACGCGATTCGCTCCTTCCGGGAAGGATCGGTATCTCTGATTGTCTTGCTGAAAGCCGGTTCTCTGTCCATAATTGCAAAAAAACCTTTACCAGACATTAAATGACTTACTGACCCAAAGTTATCAAAATCTGTCAATTTTGAAAATCCGGCCCCCTTTGTAAGAATTGGCTGTTATCATAAGATATCGGAATATTTGATCAGAACTACTCAAAAAGGGCAAATTATTATTCCGGATAATGGTGATGTTGCCGCAGGTATTATTTTACCCTGACGGGAATGATTAAAAAAAATGTCCTGACAACTTTATTGATCAGGATGCTACCGGAACCAAACAAACGCCTCCAAAACCCATATGTATTATAAAACGTTCTTATCTATATGCCTTCTGGCATGCTCGCTTATCGCCGGCGCCCAGATCGGCAAACGCCTCCCTTCGGAAAAAAAAGTCATCACAGACCCGGTCACAGGAGCAGAACTCACCTTCCTCACCAGCAAACCCGGCGTAAAAGACTCCAAAATTTACCAGACACATAACCAGTGGACTGCCGATGGGAAATGGCTGCTTTTCCGCTCCGACCGGTTGGGAGGCGAAGCGATTGCCGTGAACGAGGAAACCGGCGACATGGTCCAGGTAACGGAAGGCGGATATTCGGGAGGCTACCTGATCGTTTCCAGGAAAACGATGACGCTTTATGTGATGAGGCCGGCGGCGCAGAGTAAAGGCATGAACATCGTAAAGGTAGACCTCGGTATGCTTTTCAACGACAGTAAAAACGGGAAGCTGAAGCCTGAAAGCCACTACCAGAAAACCTGCGGCACCATACCGGCAGACTACGATGCCCACGGCGATATGGCCCTGGACGCCGACGAAAACTGGATCTACTTCAGGATTGGTAAGGAAAAGGCAACCCAGTACCTCCCTGCCGGCACAAAAATCGAAAAGCCGTTCGGCCCCAGGAACATGGGGGCAGGCCCTACCGGTATCGCCAAAATCAACATTAAAACCGGCGAGGTCGGACACGTCGTTTCGGTCCCCTTCCAGGTAGGACATATCCAGGCCAATTTCTGGGTTCCGGGTGAGATCGTCTTTTGCTGGGAAACCGGCGGGAAGTCGCCGCAAAGGACCTGGACGGTGAAATCGGACGGCTCGGCACTCCGGCCGCTTTATCCCGAAGCCGACTACGAATGGGTAACCCACGAAGCAATCTTTTCGCCGGATGAGGTAGCCCTTGCCATAATGGGCGACAAAAAAGCGGTTTACAATCCGGAAACCCGTACCTTCTCGGACGCCTCCGAATGGGGCCCATCGGGAATCCGGATGAAACCTTCCGGGCTGGGGGTCATCAATCTCCGGACCAACGAAATGATCATCGCAGGGCAGGTCCCAAAAGGCGGGAGCTTCTGGCATGTGACGGGTTCATCCGACGGTAAATGGCTCGCGGGCGACAGCTTTGACCGCAACATATACGTCATCAACAGGGAAACCAGCAAGCTGACCATGGTTTCCGCCGGCCATAACCGTAAAGCGCCCGACCATCCGCATCCTTCGTTCAGCCCCGACGGCACGCGGATACAGATACAGTCGTCTTTCCTGTCGGAAGACGGAAGCGCCATGCACATCTGCATCATCAGGCTCCCGGAGAATCTCTGAGCGCCAATTCAGTATGAGTTATTTACCGTCTTCCCCGTATATCCTCTCCTGGTTCTGGTCTTTATCAATAGATTACTAACTTGCAGCCCGAAAGACTACCGATTGTTAAACCATGAATCTTAACCTTAAATCTAAAAAACAGAGTACCTACGACGCTATCGTAGTAGGGTCGGGGATCAGCGGCGGGTGGGCTGCGAAGGAGCTCACAGAGAAAGGGCTCAGGGTGCTGATGCTCGAGAGAGGCCCGGATGTAAAGCATATTGAAGGATATGACACTGCCATGAAGGCCGCCTGGGAGTTCCCGCACAGGGAACGTATTACCAATGAAATAAAGGAGCAATACCCGGTACAGGCCAGAAAGTACGCGCTCACGGAAGCCACTACCGGCCTCATGACGCGCGACGTCCTGTATCCTTATATAGAAGAAAAACCATTCCAATGGACACGCGCCTTCGTAGTCGGCGGAAGATCGCTGGTGTGGGGAAGGCAAAGCTACAGGTGGAGCGACCTGGATTTCGAAGCTAACCTGAAGGACGGGCACGGGGTCGACTGGCCGATCAGGTACCGCGATATCTCACCCTGGTATAGCTATGTCGAACGCTTTGTCGGCGTGAGCGGCTCCAAGGAGGGGCTGCCACAGCTTCCCGACGGCGAGTTCCAGCCCCCTATGGACCTGACCTGTGTCGAGAGACAGGTACAGGCCGGCATTGATCAGCGCTGGAAAGGGAAGCGGAGGCTTATGATCGGAAGGGCGGCAAACCTCACTGCTCCGACTCCCGAGCAGCTGAAGCTGGGCAGAGCCTCCTGCCAGTTCAGGAATATGTGCTCCAGGGGATGCCCCTACGGCGGTTATTTCAGCACGCAGTCGGCCACCCTCCCCGCAGCCCTGGCAACGGGCAACCTGACCCTGAGACCCGATTCGCTGGTACATGAGGTCATTTACGACGAAGAAAAACAAAGGGCTTCCGGCGTAAAGGTCATAGACCAGAAAACCAGGGAAGAGCATACCTTTTATGCAAAGATCATTTTCCTGAATGCTTCTACCCTGGCCACCAACTTCCTTCTCTTAAACTCTGTCTCTTCCAGATTCCCCGAAGGATTGGGAAACGATAGCGGGGCGCTGGGCAGGTGTATAATGGACCATCATCAGCAGGCCGGTGCAAGAGGCACGTTCGAGGGTTTTGAAGCCAAGTACTACTTCGGCCGGCGGGCCAACGGGATTTACATCCCCCAATACCGCAACTTCCTCGAGAAAGGCAACGGGTATGTCCGTGGATTCGGGTACCAGGGAGGCGGCTCGAGGAGCGGCTGGCAGAGAGGCAATTCCCAAAGGGGTTTCGGAGCGGCATTCAAAGAAATGCTGACCAGGCCCGGCGACTGGACCATGAGCCTCAACGGCTATGGGGAATGCCTGCCCTATGAAGACAACCGGGTTTATCTCGACCGGTCCAAAACCGACCCTTGGGGACTGCCGATGCTGGTTACGGACGCCGAGTACAAGGAAAACGAAAAGGCCATGCGAAAAGAAATGATAGCGGATGCCGTCGAAATGCTGGAGGCCTCGGGCGCACGTAACATCTCAACGGTAGACGACATCAAGTACATGGGTTTCTGTACGCACGAGATGGGCGGTGTCAGGATGGGCAGGGACCCGAAAACTTCGATGCTTAATGAGTGGAACCAGCTTCATGCGGTTCCCAATGTCTTTGTCACCGATGGCTCGTGCATGACCTCTTCAAGCTGCTCCAACCCGTCATTGACCTACATGGCGCTCACCGCACGGGCAGCGGATCATGCCGTAGAAGCGCTGAAGAAACTGGATTTGTGAAACGGCCGTCGGCAGCAGCAGTAGCAGGCTCAACCGACGGCCGTAGGTTGCTACTTCACTGAAAACGTACCCTCTCCGATCAGGAAGCCTTCGCTGTAAAGCTGGACTGCGTATGTACCGGAGGCGTAATCGCCCGAACGGTCATACAATATGCTCACATCCTGGTTATTGTTTGCATAGCTAACCTCCTTGGAGAACGTATACTGGTGCGTTTCACCATTGTACTGGAAGGTACCTGAGCCTGTTCCGGTATCGGAGATCGTAGCGCCGCTGGGATCGAGTATACGCAGGTAGATCAGCTTGGTATTCTGCTCGGCGAGCGGGTTTTTCTCCAGCATAAAATCGACCCGGATCTTGTCGATACGTTTCGAGCGTACTTTCTCTCCTTCCCTTACCTTTCCTTTTGAAGAAACCGCATAGGTCTTGACGTTACGCGCCTTCAAAGCTGAAGCCAGGTGTACTTTTCCCTCGAGCTCCTCTGTCTTTGCCAAAGCGCCTGACAACGACTCGGTTACGGTTTCCTTCTCTTTCGTAAGCGCCTCGTTTACTGTCATCAGCTCCTCTTTTTCGCTCAGCAATTGCTGATTCTCTTCCCTGAGCTGTGCAATCTCCTCGTCCTTCTGTTTAAGAAATACTTCATATTCCTTGATCCTGCCGGAAAGATTTGCGTTCCCCCTGCGCAGGCTTGCCCTGTCGGTTTCCAGCTGCTGTTTCATTTTGGTCAGCTCGGCAATGTCTCCGCCAAGACCCTCGACTTCAGCAATTCTGGCGTCCAGCTCCCTCGAAATACTGTCGAGCTTGACTTCCATAGACGCCAGCTCTGTGACGCGCTCCTGCAGATCGTACGACTGTTTCGAGGTGACCTGTCGTTCCTGGTAATACAGGTATGCAAAAACTCCTGCCAGGATGCTCATGATAACCAATGCTGCCAGGACTCCGGTGTTACTTCTCTGTTCCATAAGGTGTTTACATTTTTTATGAATACACCATACAAAAACTATACCATCCGCATGTCGAAGCTGCCGGGCGTGAAAATAAAACACCTGCATACGAAGCCCGCCTTATATTATATACGTTTGGACGGATTTCCCGGCCGGTTTTCCTTCCCCCTTTCCCGTTCACCCCATCGCCGGGCCTGTACCGCAGAATGTGGAAATGTGTGGCGCCGGCCTGGTACCTCCGCTCTCCCCCGTCTCCAGACGGTGGGAGGGCGACACCCGGTCTCCGACCGGACCAAACAATATCATCAACAACCTTCTCCATATCCATCATGCTATTTCTTAAGTCTTTTGTATTTTTGCCGTTAAGTGAATCCCGGATGGAGCCTGTGCTCCCCGAACCATTATTACCAGAAAAATACCGATGGGAAGAGCCTTCGAATATCGAAAAGCAAGAAAGTTTAAACGTTGGGGCCAGATGGCCAAAGTATTTACCCGTATTGGTAAAGATATAGTCCTGGCCATTAAAAACGGCACTGCCGACCCGGCTACGAACTCGAGGCTCAGGGCCGTGCTCCAGAATGCAAGAGCGGCCAACATGCCGAAAGAGAACGTAGAGCGCGCCATCAAGAGAGCTACGTCCAAAGACCAGGAAGACTATAAGGAAATGGTATACGAAGGGTACGGGCCGCACGGTATCGCTATCCTCGTGGAAAGTACGACCGATAACCCGACCCGTACTGTTGCCAATGTACGGAGCTACTTCAACAAGCTCGGGGGAAGCCTGGGAACT
Organism: Spirosomataceae bacterium; assembly: GCA_037191015.1. GTDB lineage: Bacteria > Bacteroidota > Bacteroidia > Cytophagales > Spirosomataceae > Ravibacter. Next base: position 100,198 of record JBBCKD010000010.1, on the reverse strand, counting down.
ACCGGTATGCTCGACTTCATATTTGAACGCAAGTGCATTTTCAAAGTCAGGAACAACGGCTCAGAGCTGGAGGATCTCGAGCTGGAGCTCATTGATTTCGGCGCCGACGAGGTTTTCCTCGACGAGGAGAGCGGGCTCATATTCATCTATGGTGAGTTTACTGCGTTCGGAGCCCTGCAGCACTACCTGGAAGAGAATAATTTTGAGATCATGGAAGCAGATTTCGAAAGGATCCCGAATGACGTCAAAACCCTTACTGCCGAGCAGGCTGCCGAAGTAGAAAAGCTTGTGGAACGGATCGAGGAAGACGACGACGTACAGCGGGTATTTCACAATATGGAATAGCAGCTTCGGCGGCAGCGGCCTGCCGCTGCCGCCGAAGTCCGGACTATTTATCCTTTACCTCCTCGTAATCGATATATTCTCCGCCTTTTATGGAAGGAGAACTGTTTCCCGGTTGCGGATCTATATTGATATTTCCTCCTTTGCCCGTGTTTTTACGATAGGATGCATTCGCCCTTTTCTGCTCCCTGACGAGCTGGCGCCCGACAAGCAGGTGAAATAAAAACCGGCGGAAAATCGGGACAAATATGATCAGGAAAAAGAATATAAGCAGGATATTGAAAAACAGCTTCATTGAATATTAGACTATATAAAAGTTCCTAAACGACTATAAAGTAAACGAAAAAAAACCGGAAATATTCAATCCCGGTTACGAAAGGTCGAAAACGGGATTTCAACGGTTATTATCACGGGATGAGGCTGCGGACATCGCTACAGGTACTTGAAATAGCGGTCGTATTCGTCTGCTCCGAGGGAAGCAAGTATCCCTTTTGCCACGTGTCCGGCGCCTACATTGTGATCCTGGTCTTTCAGCATATAAAGGGCATGGGGGACCCGCAGGCTTATCAGCCGCTCCGACAGCAACGTCTGCTGCCGTATCGAAACCACATTGTCTCTCAAACCGTACAGAAGGATGGTCCTCGGGGAATCAATGTCCGCCAGGTGAACGGGGCTTGCTTTTATGAGCGAGTCCTTCCCGATATTGTTTTCCTTGTACCCGGTAAGCTCCTTGATATTCAGCCAGAGATCGGACGACAACAGACGGGGCTCGCTGAGCTCGGTAATCGAGCTCATCCCGATCACCGTATGGATCTTCGACTTCCCTTTCGTATAGGCATAGGAAAGCGCCAGATGCGCCCCCGCGCTCGCCCCCATAATGGCGAACTTGTCTGAACGGATATTGTATCTCGCCTGGTTTCTCCTCAGGTAATTTACGCAGCTGTCCAGGTCCGCGATCTGGTATTCGTACAATGATTTTTTCTGGTCCGGGTTGATCAGCCTGTAATTGAGATTGACAATCGTAAGGTTCTTCCTTGCTTTCCTGAGCTCTTCGACCGAAGGATCCAGGAACCATTTATCGCCGTAGGTCCAACCACCCCCATGTACCAGTATGACTACGTCCGAAGGGTTGGAATATACATTTTGAGGGTAAAAGATATCAAAGTTCTGGAATGCATTCCGACCGTAGGAAACATCTTTCTGTTCCTTATAGCCAGTTATCGGCTCGTTGACCCTCGATATGTAGTGATCCTTGTTCAGCTCTTCCAGCATATCGCACGACCACATAAAAACCAATGGCCAAAGCCACAACAACTTGCTCAGCTTCATCTGTTTAAAAATAGTTGAAAGTTGAAAGTTGAGAGTTGAAAGTTGTGAGTTTTCAACTTTCAATTTTCAACTCTCAACTACAACCGCAAATTTAGCGCTACGCATCGGAAACCTGTCAGATTTTGATAAAAATCTTCCGTACGTACATCCAGCGCAGGATCAGCCACATCACTGCCAGCTGGAGCGCCCCGCTTACAAGAGACTGGTAGGGCTCCCCGAACCAGTTTGCATATGACTTACCGAAATGGATCTGGAAAGAGCTGTCAATGAACCCGGGCAGCACTTCCGCCATCACGTACGCGAAGATCGAGTTGGCTCCGACGACCAGCAGAAAGTAAAACGGCTTGCGAATACCCTTTATATCGGCCAGGTAATAAAATCCTGCCAGGATCAGGAAGCACCAGCCGCCGCTGAACAATACCCATGCCGGAGTCCAGATACGTTTCACTATGGGATTTACGCCCAGCCAGGAGAGCACGACTGCCAGGCCCAGCATCACGAGGCCTGCCGTAACGAGATCTTTCAGGAGCGACGGTTTCCTGTCGCGCAGCCACTGCCCGGCAAAGAGCCCGAGGACCATCGTCCCCAGGGTAGGAATAAAGCTGAGGGTAGAATAGCCGCCTCGGTTGAACAGGAAGGGATTTTCCCGGGGAAACAGGTTCAGAAACCACCTGTCGAAAGCCCATGCCGAGTTCGTGTTTTTGTTCCAGTGGGCGGCAAACCCGTCCAGGTGATGTTCCCAGTTGGCCGCCACCCCGGCCTGGCTCCAGTCAAAATCCGGCCCGGGTAAAGGATAGGCAGCAAACCAAAGCCAGTACCCGGCCAGGATCACGCCCAGGGCTCCCCACTGGACTTTCGGCTTTGCGAAGCCCAACGCAAACAGGAACGGATAGCCCAGGCCTATCTGGGTGAGCGTATCTTCAAAAGTAAAATTGGTTTGGGCGCTGTGCATCGATCGTAAGAATATCCCAAGGAAAACCAATATCAGCGACCGTTTCAGGGTATGTATCCACAATGCCGGCGTGCTCATTCCCCTGCTTGTGCGGGACATCAGCGAGAACGGCAGCGCCACCCCGACCAGAAACGAGAACGAGGGCTGGATCAGGTCATGAAGAGAACATCCCGTCCAGGGCACGTGGCTCTGGTGAAAAGCCAGGAATTCCCAGAAAGAACTTTCGGGCAGCTCTTTGGAAACGCGTCCCAGCCGAAGCACTTCCGCCATCATCAGGAACATGACAAATCCCCGGTATGCGTCTACGGATGCGACGCGCTGCGGCTGTCCGGAAGCAGTATTTAAAGCCATAAAACGGAAAGATACGGATTCATCGCCGTTGAAAGGATTGAACTTTATAGATAATACCTGAAAGCAGGGATCCGGGCTACATATACTCTAAAAAAATGTTTTCGCGGTTTAGCTGGCGCCTGAAGGCAAGGCTTAATAACTTTGTACTCTCAATAACCGTCAACACCTATTTTTATGGAATTAAGCCAGGGATACCAGCATGTCTTTTTTATCGGTATCGGTGGCATCGGCATGAGTGCGATCGCCAGGTGGTTTAATACAAACGGCTACCGGACGGGAGGTTACGACCGGACTTCTACGGCACTTACAGCTACTTTGGAAGATGAAGGCCTGGAGATCATCTTCGAAGATTCGGTCAGCGCCCTGCCAGCGGAGTTCACCGATCCGGCAAATACGCTGGTAGTCTTCACTCCCGCCATCCCGAAAGACAGCAGGCTCCTTCACTATTTCCGCTCCGGCGGCTTCCCGGTAAAAAAGCGATCCGAGATCCTGGGTCTCCTCGCCGCCCGAATGAAAACCATTGCAATTGCCGGAACACACGGAAAAACTACCACCTCGAGCATGACGGCGCACATCATCCGGTCTTCGGGGACCAACTGCGCCGCGTTCCTGGGCGGAATTGCCGTTAACTACAATAGCAATTTCCTCCTCAACAAGCCGGAAGAAGACATGAGCCGGGTTGTCTGCGTCGTGGAAGCCGACGAATTCGACCGGTCTTTCCTTACGCTATTCCCGCATGTGGCGGTAGTCACTTCTACCGATGCCGACCACCTCGACATCTATGGGCACCATGATGAGCTGCTGGCTTCGTTCCAGGGCTTTGCCAACCAGATCGACCGCGACGGCGCGCTTTTCCTGAAAAAAGGGCTGTCTCTTCAAGGCCCGGAACACACTTTCTCCTATGGCCTCGGGACCGGCGCCTACCGTGCTGAAAACATCCGGATAGAAAACGCCTGCTTTGTCTTTGACATCCATACTCCTGACGGAAAGATCGAAGATATACATCTGCGGACTCCCGGCTTTCACAATGTTGAAAACGCGGTTGCCGCTTCCGCCTCGGCGCTTTCCGTAGGGATCACCCCCGAGCAGGTCCGGGAAGGGCTGAACACCTTCAAAGGGGTCAAAAGAAGGTTTGAATATATCCTGGAAGGAGAAAGGACCTACATCGACGACTACGCCCACCACCCGTCCGAAATTACGGCCTTCCTTACGTCTGTAAAAGCGCTGTACCCCGACCGGCGGCTGACTGCCGTTTTCCAGCCGCATCTTTTCACGCGGACCCGTGATTTCGCCGACGAATTCGCACAAAGCCTGGCACTGGCCGATACAATTTACCTGCTCGACATTTACCCGGCGCGCGAGCTGCCTATTGAAGGAGTCGACTCGGAAATGCTATTGAAAAAGATCCCGGCTGCAGACAAACACCTTGTCACCAGGGAAGATCTGCTCAGCCGGATCGCCGCTTCTCCTCCCGGATTGCTGGTTACGATAGGGGCGGGAGACATCGATAAATTAGTTTCCCAGATAAAAACCATTTTGCAATCGTCTAATATTCCATAATTTACAAAGATTTATTAATATTACATCCATGTTAAAAAATGACAAATTTTGGAGGAAAGGGGCGAAACTCATCCTGGGAGGTGTAGTTTTTGCGCTTTGTGTGGGAATGGCCGAGAGAAAACTTTTGTCGCAGCGCTGTGAAGAAATTGTAGTCAACTTCCCCGATACGGAAGCGGCTGCTTTTCTTTCAAAAGCAGATGTGCTGGAACAGATCAACAAGGGGGGGCCTGTTCTGGGCAGGAAAATGGACCTGATCAACCTGGCGGAGATAGAGGAAGCGGTAAAGGAAAACAGGTTTATCAAAAATTGCGAGGCAAAAAAAGACTTTTCCGGGAACCTGATCGTTGACATTGAACTCCATAGTCCCATCGCCAGGTGGATCGATACGCCCGGTCATTCCGGCGAATGGAAGAAGGCACGCGGCTTTTACATAAGTGAAGACGGACGCTACACACCATTATCCAACCGTTACTCCATGCACGTCCCACTGGTAAGCGGAGAGTACTTACGAAAGCTCAACGGGCTGGACAACCCGAAAGGGAAGCCCTACCTGGACCTGATACGTTATATCCAGGGGAACGACTTCTGGAAAGCCCAGATCAACCAGATCAGGGTGGGTAGCGACGGTGAGGTGAGCTTCCTGACCACCCTGGGAGGACAGGTTGTAGAATTCGGCCCGCCTTCAGGCATCGAGCCGAAACTGAGAAAACTGAAGATCTTTTACGATAAGGTTTTGTCCACAAACTGGAATTCCTATTCAAAAATCAATATTAAGTTTCAGGACCAGGTAGTTTGCGAATAAAAAATAAACCATTATGAAGTTGAGCAATGTAATAGCGGGTATAGACCTGGGAAGCAGCAAAGTGTCTATCGTTGTAGCCCGGCCCGTTTCCGACTCCATCGGATATTCCCTTGAAATACTAGGGTTTGGCACCAGCCCTTTGCCCAAGGGAGCCGTAGTAAACGGATCGGTGGAAAATATAGTGCAGGTGGCCGAAGCGCTCGCCAAGGCGCTGCAGGACGTTTCCACCGTAGCAAACTATCCTTTTGACACCGTAAACGTGAGCTTTGGAGGGATGAACGTCAAGGTCATCGAGCAGAAGGATGAGATCATCCGGCCGACCTCTTCGTCGGGAGAAGAAGTTACGGAAAATGATATCGCTCAACTGATCAGTGAAGTAACCAGGGTGAGGAAACAGAAGGACAGCAACTACGATGTGATCCACGTGCTCCCGAGGTACTTCATGGTAGACAATGTAGGGCATATCACCGAGCCTGTAGGCAGGCAGGGGATTAAGCTCGGCGGCGATTTCCTGGTGATCTCCGGGAACAGCCAGTCCCTCAAAAGGACCAGGAAAAGCCTTGAGATTGTCGAAAACAGCCTGAGAAGGGCCAATATCGTATATTCACCCGTCGCTACCGGCCTTGCCGTTCTGACAGAAGAAGAGAAAAATGCGGGTATAGCGCTGGTAGATATCGGGGAGCAGACTACCGACCTGGTGATTTACCAGAACAATTTCATCCGCCATGTCGCATCTTTCCCCATAGCCGGAAAAAACATCACCAACGATCTGAAAACAGGTTGTGGTATCCAGCTTTCCAATGCCGAAGATCTCAAATGTTCGTTCGGGGCTGCGCTGGCTGAGAATGTGCCTTCCAACATCGAGATCTCGATCAATTACCTTTCCGGGCGCCCGCCGCGCAAAGTGCTGAAGAAAAACGTAGCGATGATCATCGAAGAGCGCCTTAAGGAAATTGCGGCGATGGTGTACGGCGAAATCAAATATCACGGGTTGGAGGAAGAGCTGATCGGAGGCGTGGTCCTTACGGGCGGCACCTCGTCCATCACCGATATCGAGACTGTATTCAGCCGCGTCATGGACGGGATGAATGTGAGGGTCGGGTTGCCCGAAGGGCTGAACCGCACCTCCAAGGCCGACATCGTAAGCTCGCTTTCCTACGCTTCCGCCGTAGGTCTGGCCTGGGCCAGCATCAAGCCGCTGGATGAAAGGCTGGTATCAAGAAAGCCTATCAAAATTCAGCCGGTAAGGGAGCTTTCTGCGAAAGAAGAAAGTTTCCAGTACAGGAACGACCGGGCTGCGGCAACCGACGAACCTTCAACCGGCGCCAGGCCGTCGTCTTCGCCCCTGATCGACATCGGAGGATGGCTCTCAAGTATTAAAAACACATTCATCAGCAACCGCGACCAGGTCAACGACGGAGGTTCCTACGGCGATGACGAGGAAAAATAAAGTACTAAAACCATGAGCTCTGAAGAATTCGACAATCTCTTTAACCAGGACTATATCATAAAGAATATCGTGAAAGAAGAAACCCATGCACCAATTATAAAAGTAATTGGAGTCGGCGGCGGAGGTGGAAACGCCGTTAACTACATGTTCAAGAAGAAAATCAAAGACGTAGATTTCGTCATCACCAACACCGACCGCCAGGTATTGCTGGAAAGCCCTATCCCGGTAAAGATCCAGCTCGGAGCTACCCTGACCGGTGGTTTGGGGACCGGCATGGATGTTTCTTTCGGTAAAAGTGCGGCTCTTGAGAGCGAAGACGAGATCAAGGCGGTCCTGGGTGGTCCTACCAAAATGGTCTTTATCACGGCAGGTATGGGGGGTGGGACCGGTACCGGCGCAGCTCCTGTCATTGCCGGCATCGCCAAGAGCATGGGTTTGCTGACTGTCTCGGTAGTGACGGCGCCTTATTCCTGGGAAGGCCGCCAGAAGCTCGATCAGGCCATGGAGGGTATCGCAGAGCTACAGGCCAACAGCGATACCGTGCTCGTCGTGTTAAACGACAAGCTCGAAGAGCTGTACGAAGACTTACCGCTCTCGCGGGCTTTCGCACAGGCAGACGACATCCTGCTCAATGCGGTAAAAAGTATCTCTGAGATCATCACCACCAGCGGGAAGATCAATACGGATTTCCGTGACGTCGAGAAGGTGCTGAAAGGAGCCCGGCAATCGGTAATGGGAACATCAGAGGCGGAAGGACCTAACAGGGCGCTTACCGCTATCGAAAAGGCGCTGGATTCTCCCCTGCTCAACGACAGGGACATCTCGGGCGCGCGAAGCATTATTGTAACTATTGCCACCAGCTCGAAGAAAGAAGCCGTTATAAAAGAGCAGAAAGTCATTACTTCCTATGTAACCGAAAAAGTAAAGGGTACCCACTCTATTTTCAAGCTGGGTACCATTACCGACGACAGCCTGGGAGAGAACCTCCGGGTAACCATCGTCGCTTCGGGCTTTGACAGAGGCGGAAAGCTTGAGATACCCGATCTCGATAATAAAAAACAAGCCGGGGAACAGGAAGTCCAGCCCGGCTCCGAACCTGTTGCCGAAACTTCTGCCGGACAGGCAGCGACCCAAACCGGGGAAACGCTGTCTCCCGAAACGGACTTTCCCGAAATACAAAGCGGCTTTGTCAAGAAAGAGGAGTTTGAACTGGAAGACACCAAAACCGGTCCGACGGTTATCGCTGTTGACGATTTCGATTCGAAAGTAATCTATCCGCGGCAGGAAGACTACCTGAGAAAAACCATTTATATCGATCAGTCTGCAAAAGAGGGTTGGAACGAAGCCGAAGAACGAAGGCTTCAGGCCCTGTCCGACTGGTTTAAGAGCAACCGGAACCCCAACTGGGGAGAATTTGAGACCCCGGCCTTCCGGCGCAACAACCTGGAGCTCTGGCAGCATCCAGACATACCGGCCAGCGAAATGGAAAAATATAACCTGAGTGATAAAAAAAGAGGAGCATAAGCCCCTCTTTTTTTATCATGCCCGGACAGCCGCCGGGCTTACATTAAAATTCCCCTTCATGGCTTCCAGCTTTAAATATTATCTCGTTTTTAAACCTTACGGGATGCTAAGCCAATTCAGCAGGGAGGGAAATGCCCCTACGCTCGCTGATCTTGACTTCAATTTTGAAAAGGATATCTACCCCGTAGGAAGGCTCGACGCCGACAGCGAAGGCCTTCTGCTCCTGACAAATGACAACAGGCTGAAGACTTCCCTGCTCGACCCCAAAAACAGGCATTGGCGGACCTACCATGTACAGGTAGAAGGGGATATTACAGACGAAGCGTGCATTGCCCTCTCCGGCGGCGTCGATATTACGATCGATGGAAAAACCTATCATACCAAACGGGCGCGCGCTACCCCGATAGATCCTCCGTCTCACCCCGAAAGGATCCCGCCCATACGCGTCCGGAAATCTATCCCCGACTCCTGGCTCAGCCTGTCGCTCACCGAAGGAAAAAACCGGCAGGTAAGACGCATGACCGCTGCAGTGGGGTTTCCTACACTACGGCTTGTGAGAGTCGCTATCGGGAACCTGAGGATGGATCACCTGAAACCCGGAGAGGTCGCCGAGCTCAATCCGGCGGAGGTCAGCAGGATCCGGGACCGGTAAGTAGCGGAGCGTTGCCCTACGGTATAATTTTCATATTTTAGTATCGGAATTAAATTACTCAGCCATGAAAAAGAACCTGTTAGCACTTTTTATTTTCGTTGCTATTCCGTTTGTCAGCGTGCCGGCCCAGAACCAGGCAGACCCTGCCCTTATTTCCAAAGAGGAGGTGGAAATAGCGAAAGTCCAGGCCAAACTGGCGGAAGACAAGCAAAAGCTTTCGAAGCTGTATGAAGAAAAGGAGAAGCTAGTCGCAGAAAGAGACGATAAGCAAACGGACGCCCTGTCGGCGGCGGATAAAAATGCAAGGGCAGCCAGGATATTGAGCAAAGACGCCGAAAGCCAAAGCAAAGCAAAAAAAGCCAAAAGGAGCGCCAGGAAGGCCGAAACAAAAGCAAAATCTGCCAGGAAAGCAGATTCACGCGTTAAAAAAAGCGAAAAGCAGATCAGGAGGCTGGAGAAAAATATCCGGAATAACGAGGCGAAGCTCAGGAAACTGGAAAGCAGGGTCAGCCATACTACCCACCCCCCGAAAATATTATATTTGGCATTCGCTGGAACCCTGCATTAAAATCACCATCAAATATGCCTCCCCGCGTTTTACCGTTAACCCTGGCTATCCTGTATACGTTAAACGTCTGCTCCCAGCCCGCTCCCAGCCATCATCTTCGTTTCGATAAGCTGGCGTATGTCTGGGATGAGGCCATCCCGCTGGGAAACGGTACGCTGGGAGCGCTGGTCTGGGAAAAGGAGAAAACGCTGCGGTTCTCGCTCGACCGGGCCGACATCTGGGACCTCCGGCCGATGAAGGGACTGCACCGGCCGGAATTTTCTTTTGAATGGGTGCGCAGCAAAGTGCTGGAAAATGACTATAAGCCGGTCCAGGAAAATTTTGACGCCCCGTATGACCGCGAGCCTGCTCCCTCCAAAATACCGGCAGGCGCCCTGGAGTTCACGATACCGTCCAATACCAGCGTTACTTCTGTCGAGCTGATCCCGGGGAAAGCCCTGTGCCTGGTAAAATGGGACAACGGGATGGCGCTCACGACATTTGTCCATGCCACAGAGCCGGAAGGCTGGTTCAGGTTTGAAAATACCCCTTTCGAAATATTGCCCGAGCTCATACCCCCGGCCTACCAGGGAAAGCTGACCGAAGGCAGCCAACCCAATTCTCTCGTAGGCGATGACCTGGCGCGCCTTGGCTACAAGCCGGGATCGGTAAAGAAAAAGGCGGATGAAATTACTTATGAGCAGGAAGGATGGGGCGGCTTTGTCTACCGGGTAGCCGTCAGCTGGAAAAGGATAAATAAAACAACTATTGAAGGAGTCTGGAGCATTTCCTCCCACTATCCGGGCCGGGAAGCGCAGACACCGGCCGGTGAGGTCGTCGTGCAGGCAGGAAAAACCGGCTTCAAATCCAGGCTCGGGAGCCACGAATCCTGGTGGAGATCGTTCTGGGCCGCCTCTTCGATCCGCATACCCGACCAGTTGCTGGAGAAACAATGGTATCTCGAGCAGTATAAATTCGGGTCAACAGCCAGGAAAAATGCGCCGCCCATCTCTCTACAGGCGGTCTGGACGGCAGACAACGGTCGTATTCCGCCATGGAAGGGCGATTTTCACCACGACCTGAATACGCAGCTGAGCTACTGGCCGGCATACAGCGGAAATCACCTCGGGGAGGCCATGGGCTACCTTCACCATCTCGATGCCAACAAGCCCAACTACAAAAGATACACAAAACAGTATTTCGGTGTCGACGGCCTGGCGGTTCCGGGCGTGACTACCCTCGACGGAACGGAAATGGGCGGCTGGATCCAGTATTCACTTTCCCCGACTGTTTCCGCCTGGCTTGCCCAGCACTACTACCTCCAGTGGAAATACGGCAGAGACAGGGATTTTCTCAGGGAAAGCGCCTATCCGTGGCTGCGGGAAGTGTGTACATTCCTGGAGCATATCACGACCAGGGACGAAAACGGCCTCCGGCAGCTTCCGCTGAGCTCGAGCCCCGAGATCAACGATAACCGGATCAGCGCCTGGTTTCTTAAAAATACCAACTACGACCTGTCGCTGATGAAGTTTGCATTCGCCGCAGCCTCCGAGCTTGCCGGGGAACTGGATATGAAGGAGGACTTGGCGAGATGGAAAAAAGTCCTGGGCGAGTTCGGAGACTATTCGCTCACGGAAAAAAGCGAGCTGATGTTCGCACCGGGTTTCCCCTATAACGAGTCCCACCGCCACTTTTCGCACCTGATGGCCATTCACCCGCTGGGCCTGATCAGGTGGGAAGACGGCGAAAAATCACAGACGATCATCAACAATACGCTCGCACAACTGGAAGCCGTAGGCCCCGGCTATTGGTGCGGCTACTCCTATTCCTGGTTGGGCAACCTCTATGCCCGCGCCAAAAACGGGCCGAAAGCCGCCGGGGCGCTCAGGATCTTTGCAAGCGCCTTCTGTCTTCCAAACAGCTTTCATGCTAACGGCGACCAGACGAAATCGGGATATTCCACCATGACCTACCGCCCTTTTACCCTGGAAGGAAACATGGCATTTGCAGCGGGTATCCAGGAAATGCTGCTTCAAAGCTATGCCGGGTTTATAGAGATCATGCCCGCCGTTCCCGGTGAATGGAAGGATGTATCGTTTGAAAACCTGAGAGCGGAAGGGGCTTTCCTCGTCAGCGCGCAGAAAAAGAACGGCCGTATCGAAGAGGTAAAGATATCAGCTGAAAAGGGTGGGGATACCAGGATCATGCTTCCTTTTGAGCAATGGGAAATTGTCGCTCAGAACGGAGTGGAAACTGGGAAAGCCGGCGACGGTAAACTAGCCATCCGCTCGACCCCGGGCGGATATGTTGTGCTGAGAAACAAAAAATGAACCCCGCGCTCCCTTTCGCTAAGAACGGCACGCCCCTATTTACGGAACAAGGCAGTACTTATCTCCACCCGGCAGGATAATATAGGAAAGACCAAAATCTGAATCTCCGAATGACCTCTGCTACCAGGAAAAAATCCATTTTAAGAATCTGCTGCAAGGCGCTTCATTTATCCCTAATTATGCTTGGCGTCTGGCTGGTGACAGCCTGTAATAGCCAGAAGCAATCCGCTTCTGCAGGCAAAAACGTCAACTGGGCTGAAATCGATACTTTCTTCACGCCGCCGCCATCGCTGGCCGGGGACTTCGGCAGCTTTCGTTCCCCGCTCGAATTCTATAACGGCGAAAAAGTTTCTTCTGCAGACCAATGGCCTGCAAGGCGTAAGGAAATTCTCGGCAAATGGCATGGCATGATGGGCGAATGGCCGGAGCTTCTAACAACCCAGGAATTGAAAATCATCCGTTCCGAACAGAGAGAAAATTTTACCCAGCACACCGTCAGGTTCAACTGGCTGCCTGGGGAAGAAACCGAAGGCTACCTGCTGGTTCCGCAGGATCTTAAAAAGCCCGCCCCTGCGGTTATTACCGTATTTTACGAACCCGAAACTGCGATCGGAACAGGCGGGAAACCAAACCGTGATTTTGCCTACCAATTGGTAAAGCGCGGGTTTGTGACCTTGTCGCTGGGCACTAAAGAAACCACCGAAAACCGGACCTATTCCCTCTATTATCCTTCCATCGAAAATGCACAGGTACAGCCCCTTTCCACTCTCGCCTATGCTGCTGCCAACGCCTGGCACGCGCTGGCGCGTCGCCCGGAGGTAGATTCTTCCAGGATCGGGATCACCGGGCACTCCTACGGCGGGAAATGGGCAATGTTCGCTTCCTGCCTGTTTGACAAGTTCGCCTGCGCAGCCTGGTCCGATCCGGGTATCGTTTTCCGGAACGACCGCGAAAGCATCAACTATTGGGAACCATGGTATCTCGGCTACCATCCGAAGCCCTGGCGTAAGAGGGGGCTTATCACGGCCGAAAACCCTGCTTTTGGCCTCTATCCTGAGCTTTTTAAACAAGGGTATAATCTCCAGGAGCTGCATGCGCTGATGGCTCCGCGTCCTTTCCTGGTTTCCGGCGGCTCCGAAGATCCCGTAGAGCAGTGGATCCCGCTTAACCATAGCGTGGCCGTAAACCGGCTCCTTGGATTTGAAAAGCGGGTCGCGATGACCAACCGCCCGCTGCACGACCCCAACCCGGAATCAAACGAGGTGCTTTGCCGCTTTTTCGAGCTTTATTTGAAGTAGGATAGCAGGAAGAAGGAGGTTATCAAAAAATCATCGTAGCTTGAAGCGTAAGAGGCGTAGCCTCGATATCATACAATAGCCCCGGATTTTAATCCGGGAACACAGGCGGATAAAAACCGGAAAAAGAGCCGTAGGCTCGACACATCTTAATGAATCGTGCCTACGGCACTCCGGGGTTGTTAAATCTGTTTTTCAATCCCCGGAATGAATTCCGGGGCTAAAATATGAGCCGATCCTACGGATCTGGCAGGTAGCTCACGGTAAACGGATCGACGTGTCTGACAGTAATCATCTCGCTTCCGGCGATCCGATCACCCCCAGGTAGCGTCCCATCCAGTAAGGCAGGAGGAAGCTGTCGCCGGCGCTTTGTTCAGCCATCCCGTTCGATTTCCTGTCGAGCGTAAAAAGGTTGCGGTTATGCTTGAGCTCCGGCCGCTCATCGGGCGGGAGGACTTCGGCGGTGGTCTGTCCCCTGAAATTGGGAGCAATAGTCTCGATATCGCCGCGATGACTGTTTGCTACCGCCCACTCTATCATATCCAGCGGGAATTCCTTCAGATGCCACGCCGATTCATCCAGATCAAAATTCCCCGCACCGGTCATGGCATAGCACAGGTTCCATAAGCTGTTTTTTTCAGGTCGCTCCGCCTCCCAGTGATCTTTGATGGCCTCCCGGTATTTTTCCCGTAGTTCCGGCGTAAAAGCATACGTATAAAGGCACCAGTAAGCCAGGAAATACATCTCGTCGTCGGAATGGTTCCATCTTTGCGACAGCATGGCCGCCCACTCATCCGTCCCCTCCGGCGACTTTCCTATTCCAGAAAACGGCCTCAGAAGATTTTCCAGGTAACCGTGCTTATTCATAAGCTCTTCTGCCTTTTCCTTGTACACAGGCTTACCGGTAAAATGATACGCAGTCTGAAGGAAACCGATAATATTTGATGAATACAGTTTTCTGTCGCCTACATTTACAGCAAATCCGTTGACATACTCCGGGTTCCATTTTCCCCACAGGGTGGGCTTGCCGTCGAAGTCGATCAGGTACCAGTCGTTGCGGATAATGTTGGTCATCAACCTGTCCATCAACCCGATAGCCCTGGCTTTGGTCTCTCCGTCGGTAAGCTCGGCGAGCATAGTCAGGCAAAACATCTGCCCTACCGTCTGGTCGCTGCTGGTCGTACCTTTCCAATCCCAGGCGGGATCGGAAGCCTGTGTCCAGCCGCTGGGCTTTCCATCGCCGCGCAGAAAGGGATGATAGCCGTGCCTGTCGAAGCTGCGGGCGAAATAGCCGTCCATTCCTGTTATCTCAAATAATCTTTCCATCGCCTCGAACGACTCCATATAATTGCGCCTTGCCTCCTCGTCACCGGTAACCTTGTACCTGAACAGCTGGCTTACGAGGTACATCGAAGTCCACAGGTTATCGCTTTCGCGCGGCCCCATTTCGAAACTAGAAAGGTCCCCGTTTTTGAGCGTTACCACATCGCAGTTAAACCCGTAGCGGATGTGCCGCTGCCTTACCTGGGCTTCATATCGCAGGGCCTTTTCTTCTAGTGTCATGTATTCGAAGCGGATATCGCCCACACCCGCGCTTGTCAATAGCATAACGCTGCCTTCCGGACCGGCTTTTATATCCTTTACCATGTTGGAAGGCAGCCACCTTTCACCATAGTAGTAGTTGAACCTGCCGTCGTCCTTCAGCATAAAAGCTCCCTGCTCCGAACCAAACCAGAGGTTTCCGTTTATTTTTGAAATAGCGGAGATACTTTTGACCGGAAGCGCATCGAAAAGAGGGGTTGTTACCTGAAAAGTAGCGGCATCCAGCACACAATAACCTTCCTTCGTGCCCAGGTAAATGCTCTTATCGTCGGCATCCGCGCAGGTCAATCCCTCCATGTTGAAAACCGTCGCCGCAGACTGCTCTCCTGCTTTCAGGATACTGACGGCACCCGGGGTCAGGATCATGAACTGCTTCCCGTACCTGTCGTATTCTATTTTGATAACCGGGCTGCCTGCAGATGCCGTTTCAGACACCAGCTGCCTGCCCCGGAACTGGCGGACACTGCGCCCGTCGGAAACAACAAAAACGCTGTCTTCCCCCATACATAGCAGGCTGGCATCCGCCATTCCATGCGGGTAGTTCATTTTTCCGGCAAAAGCGTTGCTGAACACCGTTTCTTTGTCCAGGAAAACCAGGTGACCGTCATACACGCTCATATCACGGATCGCCTTATCGGCCATCGGGCGGTAAGATCTGTCCGGTTCGAGTGTGCCCGGGAACTGGAATTCACCGGCATGAAGGCGAAATATCCGCTCCGTACCCAGCACAGTTGCAACGCCGTTCCGGTCGACAACCAGCCGTTTCAGCGCCAATGAAGAGTCCCTGCTATAGTACCTGACACTATAGTCCTGTAAAAACGGCTCATCCCGGTAGACCGGCCGGCTGCTTTTCTGCTCCGAGCAACCTGCCAGCCCGGAAAAAACAAAAATGAATAGTAACCTGTTGAATCGCATATAAATAAAGGAAGAATAACCCCGGATAACCTTTTGCAGCATCCTTCTTAGTACGATCCTTTTTGCGATTAGTACCACCCCTGTAAAGCCGAATGTACTTTCAATAAATATTGGCCGGGTGGCATTTCAGAAGGTCGTCGGCTATTATATCTATGTTTTTATCCGAATAGGCCGAATCTACCGCCTCCATAATGCCGTCTATGTCGAACTTTTCAGAGCGGCGCTGGTTGTAGTAAGGTTTGGCCTCCATGTCAAACACCGAATAATAATCGTCTATCCTGTGTTCCAGCACTTCATACCGGCTTTTATAGTGCAGGCCGTCAGGGATGCTGTAGTCTTCGTGCATGAACAGGTTCGGGATATGAAAGGCATCTGCCACGATGATACCGTGGACGGAAGAAGACAATATTCTTTCGCACGCGGTGATCTCGGTTATTTTATCTTCTATCGTTTCCTCCGGGTATAGCCGGGGATGCACGATCCTGACGGAGGAAGGATAGCTATACCTGAAACAATCAAAGACATACTCGTCTACGCTGTCGTCCGTATAGTTCGATAAATGGGGAATGATGCCCAGTTCGTATTTCTTTTCGGCAGCCGGCGGCACAAACCGGGAGATGAGCAGTCCCGGATCACCCAGCATACATTCGTCCCTGATGAACCCCGCCCTCTCCAGCACCTCGAATGAAAGCTGTCCCCTGATGGCCAGTACTTCGGGATTGGTGGTCCCGAACTTCTCCCTGTCAAACAATTCGCGATCCATCCCTGTCCCCCATACCCATAATTCGCCGTTTACGAATTCATGCAGGATGGTTCCTACGGACACAAGCCTCGGCATGTCGTCATTAAAATTACTATGCTGAATAACATATCCGGACCCAACAATCTCATTATTAATGTAATACGACAGCTCGTCACCAAAGTTCTTGTTCACTTCCGCAGTTGCCCAGGCCAGGGGCAGCCTTCCTTCTGTTGCGATCTCTTCCAGGATACTCATGCTGTAAGTTTTTGAAATTAAACACTGATTACCAATTGTTTTTCAGGCAATCCCGGTAAAAGGGAATGCTACCGGGAGCTATTCTGCGAGAATATCCCGGCATTTTAATTCACTTATAGGAGGAGCTGCTATGGCGGAAAGATTCCGTCCGCAATCCTTCCGGCAGAAACCCGGAAGGATAATGAGATTGCCTCGGAGGCAATGCAAACCGGGACAAAAGTAGGAAATTAATCCGGAAACCAGGAAGATAAAAATTTAACTAATAAAATAGTTGAAATACTAAGCACTTAGTTTTATATTTATATCAAAATTTTAACCCACCGAAAAGCGTCGAATAAAAATTATTGAAAAACAAGATGGAAATAAGATCATTGACACGTGCCGAAGAAGAAATTATGCTGATCCTCTGGGAGAAAGGGAAAGGATTTGTAAAGGACATCCTGGCGGAAATGCCGGAGCCCAAGCCCGCCTATAACACCGTTTCCACCATTATCAGGATACTTGAGAAAAAAGGTGTAGTAGGGTACAATGCTTACGGCAAGACCCACGAATACTATCCTCTCATTTCCAAGGAAGACTACAGAAAACACGAAATGGAGCAACTAATGGGGACCTACTTTGAAAACTCGGTTTCCGAGCTGGTTTCATTTTTTGTCAAAGACAAGAATGTGAACACCCGGGAGCTTAATGAAATACTGGAAATCATCAACCGGAAAAAAGCAGACTAAAACACGCTGTCGATTCCATAAACTACTTACCGATCATGGACCTACTGATTTGGGCGGGAAAAGTAAGCCTCTATTGGCTCTTCCTCTACGGATGCTTCCATTTTTTTCTAAGAAAACTTACACATTTCAGGTGGAACAGGGCTTATTTACTGGCAAGCCTGCTGCTGCCCTTAGCTTTGCCGTTCATCCGTTTCCCGGAAGCCGCAACTGCGACGCTGGCAGTTTATGCCGATAGCCTGGAACCATTTTATGTCATACCGCAGCAGTCCTCCTCTTCTTTTAGCTGGCTGCAGGTCCTGGCGACCCTGTACCTGTCGGGCGCCGTCCTCATGGCCGCCAGGTTCATATCGCGGCTTCTGACGGTTCGGAAACTCTGGCAGCAAACGACGCCGGTAGAGCTGGAAGACGGTGTAAGACTCTATGTGTTCCCCGACGACAGGGTCAGGTCATTCTCTTTCCTGAACAGGATCGCTGTCAGCAACTCCGACTACCGCGATCATTTTGATGCGATACTGACCCATGAGATGGTGCATGTCAGGCAAAGACATACCTTCGACATCCTGCTGATCGAAATCCTGCGTATCGTTTTCTGGTTTCATCCCGTACTGCCGTTGTATAAAAAGTCGCTACAGGAAATTCATGAGTACCTGGCTGACCAGACAACCCCTAACCGCGACTCGTACGCGGAATTCCTGATCGCCTATACATTCGGACAGCCCCAGCTGACGCTCGTCAACAACTTCTACAGCTCGTCGCTCCTGAAGCAGCGTATCCGGATGCTTTACAGTGATAAAAGCTCGCGGTGGAAGCTGGGCTTCTACGGCATTACCGGTATGCTCGCGCTGCTGCTGGTCATGGTAGTAGCGGCCTGCAGCAACGAAGAAAAAGAGGAAGTGCTGAAGTTTACCCCTGTCAGCCCCCCGGGACCAGAGAAGATCTTTACGGCTGTAGAGACAAATCCCGAATTTCCCGGTGGCGTAAGTGCCTTATATCAATACCTGTCCGAAAATATAAAGTACCCTGAAGCTGCCAGAAAGGCAAATGTAGAGGGCAGGGTGTTCCTCAAGTTTGTAGTACGCTCCGACGGCTCCGTCAATGACGTGAGGGTGGTGAAAGGGTTAGGCTTCGGGTGCGACCAGGAGGCGATCCGGGTGATAAAAAATATGCCTGGATGGGCTCCGGGTAAACAAAGGGGGATACCTGTAAATGTAGAATACGTTCTCCCCGTAGCCTTCCAGTTGGGAGAAAAACCACTCCAGTCCGAATTCACTCCTTCCGGAAAGCTCGGAGTAAAGCCGCTGATTGTGATAGACGGAGTGGAACTTTCCGACAAGAACAGGCCGGACCCTCTTTCGGTAGATATTGAAAGCGTGTCCTCTCTCAAGGGTGCGGAGGCCGTTAAAGCCTATGGCGAGAAAGGCAAAGATGGCGTGATCGAAATTAAAACGAAGAAAAAGCTATAGCTTCTTAAATCAGAACTTTATGGAATTCCTGACCTACCTGGCCAAAGCAAGCCTCTTTACCATTCTTTTTTACTGCTTCTACGCACTGCTGATCCGGCGGACTACCTTTTTCCATCTCAACCGCGCCTACCTGATCCTGTCGTTGGCGGCCTCTTTCCTTCTGCCTCTTGCAGAAATAGAGGAAAAAGTCGCGCTCACAGGCAGCGTGGAAGAAGTTTCGTACGCTATTACTGACGAAATAACTGTCCCGCCCGCTTCCATGGCCGAAAAAACTGCAAAAGACGTTTCTGCCGTTCAGATATTCCTGGGCATCTATTTTTCCGGTGCAACCTTATTCCTGGTTTTGCTGCTGATCCGCCTGCTGAAAACCTTCAGCCTTCTCCGGTCCTATTCCCCGGTTCTCATGGAAGATATCCCAGTCATATTGCTCGACGGGCATCAAACCGGTTCATTTTCATTTTTTAACCGGATCTTCATCAGCCTCCCCGATTTCGAGCATCACTTCGACACGGTCTACAACCATGAAAAAATACATGTAAGCCAGAAGCATTCCCTTGATATACTTCTGACGGAGCTATGCCAGGTATTCCTGTGGTTTAACCCGGCGATAAGGCTCTACAAACATGCTTTCCAGGAAGTTCATGAGTTCCTGGCAGACACTTCCGCTACCGACAGGGAATCTTATGCGCAGTTCCTGGTTTCCTATACCATGTCCACATCCGGGAAACTCCCGATGACCCATCCTTTTCTCAGCCGGCTTACCCTCAAGCAAAGGATCAGGATGCTTTACCGGGAACGAGACTCCGGGTATACGCTGGGTCGCTACCTGCTCATCATCCCCATGGCCGCAATCCTGGTAGCGCTTACTGCATCACGGCATTACGTATACATTTCAGACAGCAACGCCCCGGCAGAAAGCCTGCCGATGGAAATACCCGCAGTGACCGTAAAAGCCGTAGAGCAACCGGCGATGCAGGCCGGCACCCGCCGAAAGTTTGAAACCCGAAAACTAACCGTAGAAACGGTAGAGCAGCCGGCGATGCAGGCCGCGCCCAAAGCTGACGACAGGAAAATTTCGGGAAGGGTATTAGATGCGGCGGACAACAAACCTCTCCCGGGGGCTGTCGTCATGATCAGGGGCTCCAATACCGGGACTACTACCAATTCAGAAGGCTTCTATACACTGACTGTTCCCACAGACACCGGGAAAATATTCGTTTCATTTGTCGGGTTCATCCCGCAAACCGTGCCTGTCGGCAACAAGGACCAGATCGATGTAGTGCTCTCAAAGAGCCGGAACCAGCTTGAAGAATTAGTGGTAGTGGGCTACGGTTTCGTCGATAAGGCAAAGGGCCAGACCGAAGCAGGAAAAACAGATACATCCGGCGGCTGGGGAGTAGTGGAAGCAATGCCTGAGTTCCCGGGCGGACACAAGGAGCTTTATCGGTTCCTTCAAAAAAATATCCGCTACCCCGGAGAAGCAGCCCGGGCTCGTATCCAGGGGAAAGTTTACGTATCGTTTGTAATCAATAAGTTGGGAGACATCCGAAACCCCCGGGTATTGCAAGGGCTTGGCTATGGCATCGATGAGGAAGCGCTGCGGGTAGTGATCTCCATGCCCCGATGGACACCGGGCAGACAGAACGACGTTCCTGTAGATATCGAATACACACTTCCGATCAATTTCAAGCTTGATCTGGCAGAAAAAAACAAGCAGGGGTATGTGCCTCGGCACGACACAATCCGGTCCGGAGAAGAAATACAACTCCGCGCTTCCCGGATAGAAATACGAGGCGCAGAAACCCTGCCGGCAACGGGTCATTTTTCTTCCCCTTATGAACTTACCGAACTGATCGATCAACCCCGTATGAAGTTTCCGCGCGGCGAAGATGCGCCTCTCTTCCTGGTCAACGGGAAGGAACAGTATAGCCTCGACGGATTAAGCCCGGACTCGATAGCATCTATCACCGTACTCAAAAAAGGGGACCTGGTCTCGAAATACGGCTCACGCGCTAAAAACGGCGTTCTTCTTATTACACTGAAGAAATAGGAACAGCGCCGGTTTCAGACAGGTTATCTCCGATAAGAAGTCCCGCAGGGACGACGCATATGGCCCATCAGGATATATTCATGCAGGGAGCATCATCAACAACCGCTACTGCGACAACTGATTCTTGGCAAGAAAAGAGTCGAGATAGGACCTGTACTGGTACCCGGGGTCAGCTGCCGTTTCTTTTACCGCTTTCACGATCGCCGGATCTTTCAGGAAGCTCTGGTCCCTCTCCAGCAGGGAAAGATAGGTCCTGATCTGGTTTACGCTGAAATAGGGGAGTCTTTCGCTCAGCTTCCTTAGGCAGTCGACATACAGGGTATCGGCTGCCTTCAGCTGGTTCAGAAAGTGCGACAGGCTATAGATGTCAAGGAATTCTGCCATTCCCGCTACAGGTACCTGGACGTCCTTCCGGTTCCAGGAGGCGGAAGGCAGTTTTTTCATGATGTACAGCCGGTCTCTCGGGATAGCCATCGGGATCGTTTCTACCATTTTCCCGGTGTAGTCGGGCAGCTGCCCTTCTTCCAGCTCCCTTATCAGGAATATACGCTCATCTACCTTATCAGAATTGATAAGCTTCTCCGCCAGTCCTGGAAGCAGGTGCTTCCTTACATCCTCCCGGATCACGGCGGCGAGCTGACTGTGCACCAGGTGGTAGATCGTATACGACGAATACACGGCGCCGTCCACCACCGCTTCCTTTACCTCCTTGGCAGTAGCCCCTGTAACAGCATCTACTACGTTCGACACCCTCTTGGCTTCCTTATCAAAAAGATCGTCCTTATGCCTTCTTCTCAGGATCGACTGCTCGTCCATCAGCAGCTCATGCAGCTTTTCGTAGTCTTTTTCGCTAAATTTTAAATGATCGTTCTTCGTAAGCGGTTTCCGGGGAATGGTATCGAATCCCCAGTAAGATCCTGAAAGTGTCCAGAACATCCGGATGTCCATCAGGTTGCAGAGTGTATCGCTGCACACCGGCGTTTCGATGTGGCTGACATACCCCTGGGGCACTGCCTTGCTGTCTGTAAGCCTGCCGATCCGGTGTACGACGCCAAGCGTATCTTCAAACCTTACGGAAGCATCGGCCGCATACAGCGGGTGCGCCGGCCAGCTGCCGCTAAATTTGAGCGGCTGCCTGACACGCACGGTATCCGCGATGCCGTCGCGGGCGCAAAGGGAGAAAGACCAAAGCACGGCCAGCGAAGCCAGTAAAAGCGTTCTCTGCCTGGCTTCCCTTCCCCGCCAGCTCTTTCTACCCCTGCCCTTTCCCGCGAAATACATACTTCCGGATCTAGTTATAACCTATTTTTTGCTGCTGGATAAGGTTCATATACTCATCCAGGCGCTTTTCATACAATTCCCGCGGCTTAATACGGTACTTAAAGCATAAAGACGCGGCAAAACCGACCGCAGCACCCATCTGCCCGGTGGTCTTCATCACCCTCGGACCTCCCAGTCCTACATGTGAAGTGCTGAAGCAACGCCCGGCCATAAAAAGGTTATCTATATTTTTAGAATACAGGCTACGGTAAGGGATGTAGTATTTCCCAGTTTTATAGAACATCGCTTTCGAAAGGAAATCCGGCTTCGAAGGGTCCACGAGATTCTCCTGGAAATGAACGTCTACCTCCCTGGTCTCCATCACGACCGAATCGGCGAACGGCGTCCGGTCTTTAGCATCGTTGAATGTAAAGATATGATCCCCGATCAATCGCCTGGATTCTCTCTTCCCTACCAGGTACGACACCCATTCGAGACGCTGCCTTTCTGTCTTCGGCTGCTTTTTATAATTCGCGAAGGAACCGTATATGGCCCGCAGCATATGATCTCTTATCGCCTCCGCATCATCGATCTGGTGCAGGTCGGCGTTGGAATATTCCCACTGCCACTCTCCCTGGTTGGCAGCATAGTCACCTACCACATCCTTGGTCCAGGGTAAATCAGGAAACTCATGGACATGCGTATCGGAGTAAGATCTCCAGAGGACGGAAGATCCCATTACAACATTGTCCTCTACTTCCGGGCTCCACAGCTCGCCGAATTCATCCCAGTTTTCTTTGAATTTACCGGCTGCCTCGCGCCCGTACATAAATTCGGCGCCTGCCCAGAAGCCGATCCAGCCGTCGCCGGTACAATCTGCAAAATAAGGCGCGCTGAAACGTATTCTCTCGCCCGTATGCGTGTTGCTTGCGTCTACCGACTGGACTTTATTGTTTACTGCCTCTGCATCGTATGCCCTCCAGTTAAGGAAAACCTCGATGTTATCGTACCTGGCAATGTTGCGGTGCCGCTTCTGGTCTTCCGCATACGCTTCCGGCGATCCGTTGGGATAATGCTTGGTGTCAAGCATTTTCAGGATCCGCTCAAAATGCCCGTAAATTCCCAGCGTATGCACCCTTATTTCACTGCTTGCGTTACCGCCCAATACCGGACGGTCGTGAATCAGGGCTACCCGCAATCCCTGTTCGGCAGCAGCTATTGCGCTGGCGCAGCCGGCAATACCGCCCCCTACCACTACATAATCAAATTTCATTGTCTTTTCAGGCTTTGCCGGCTTTTGCGTGACCTTCAGCCGCCACGCGGCCAGGTCAGCCAGCTCCGAAGGCGGCGCCTGCTGCTGCCTGCTGAAATAAATAGCGTCGCAGCGCCCGTCAAATCCTGTCAGGTCTACCAGCTCCAGCTTGTTGTTCCCTTTCTGGACCGTCGCTTCGCCGCCGTACTCCCAACCCCACATGGGCTCCTTACCGAACTCCGTCGCCAGCAGCTGGCTGGCCACCTTCAGCCTGAACCGGCCCGGAGGAGTCCAGTTGCCCGGAACCCAGTTCTTGGTCCGTACCCACACATGGTACTTTCCTCCTTCTTTGAAATTCACCGTAGCAACGGCATTTTCAACCGGTTCTCCCAGGCCGTGTGCCAGCAAATAAGGGGATCCCATCTGTTCGACAAACTGGGGATCTACTACCCATCCGCCTTTTTCCTGGAAGCTTTCGGCTTCTATCAGGAGCGATTGCGCGAAGGCGCATGTTGCGGATAATGCTAAAAATAGAGAAAACAAATACCTCATATTTCAAATGATTTAATTTCAAAAATAAAAAAGAGTTACAAAAAACATTATTCCCCTGGTCGAAACCGGAGGCCGATTCACCGTAGGTAATTAATTCCTGTTCATTAAAACCATTAGCCTTCTATCTGACCCGTCCATTTTTTCCTTCTTGTTTTCAAGGAAACGAATCAGCTTACCAGCAGTTTCATTTCTCATGCACCCTGAACTCAGCTCAAACAGCTTATAGATATCCACCTTTTGAGCCTCCTTTACAGAGCCTACCTTCTTCACCCACTCGTCCGCCATATCCGCATCGCACTCCTGCCGGATGAAATACTGTATAAGGGCGCTCTGGACCGGGAAATCGTAATCCTCAAACCGTTTGATCATCTCTATGGCATCCGGTTTTATCGTCCGGCCTGCCGGCAGCTTCCGGATGGCTTTTATCGCGATAAACCTGTTTTTACTACCGGTCAGCGCGATCAGGTCAGGCGCAAATAACCCGCTTTCGGCCGGCCTGATCCCGTCGAGGATATAGTCCTGGTAATTTGTTACACCCGACATCAGCATTTTTCTCTTCAGCCTGGTGTCCAGCAGGGCCTCGGTATTGCTATGGATACGATCGGCAATTTCACCGTTTACAAGGTGCCAGAGCGTGTAGCACGTATAAATGGCCCCTGGCACGAGCTTATCCGAAAACGTGGAGCTCGTTGCCGCAGTAAGACCGTCTATCTCGGCAGAATATACTTTCACAGTTGTATCGACCAGATCTTCAATCAGGTAATCCTGCAGCATCGACTCCCTGTCGGACAGTATTTTCTTCAACTGCTCGTGATCTTTTTCCTCGAACGGCTCGTGATCAAACTTGGTGATCTCCTTCCCCGCTACTTCGCGGTAGTTGCGAAAATTCCCGATCAGGTCCCACTCCAGCCTGATTTCGATCGGGTTACAGAGATTTTCCAGGCAGATCGGCGTTTTCAGGTCGCAGTAGTAATAGTCAGGAAGGCTGTCGCCGGCCTGCGCCATGTAAATCCGGGCATCGACTCCCCTATCGGTCTGATAGGTAAAGACATGCCTGTCTTCTTGCGCAAGGGAAAAAACGAAGGACAAAACCTGATATACTATTACTGTTAACAACCTAATAATCCGGATTTTGAGTTATTATAGGATTGATCGGCACTTCTTTGCCCGGAATAGCCTGAACTGTCAGCCTGCTACACATGATTTTCGTAGCACCTTATTTCAAAGATTCTGGCAAATTCATCACCGTGCGTTCTGGCAACCGTCACTCTCAGTGAATCTAACGTTACGGCATCAAACCGGTGTACATATTTACGGTAATAATTACCGGTAACAAAATCGCCATAGACGACCTTACCGTTAAGCAGTCCCTCGATTTTAAAATCTGCTACTGTTTCCGGCTGTACTCCCCGAACCTGGTTGTCCATGACAACTTTTTGTCCTGAAATGCGCAGGAACCTGTGAAGGCCGGTATCAAAGGTAAACTCTACCTGGCTGACCTTCACCGGGGATTTCCATTTCAGTGCGATCCATGGCTCTTTACCGGAGCCGGCACGCGCCCGCCACTGATGCGATTTGCCATCTTTAATGTCCCGGTTGATCCCATCCAGCACGCTTTCGGCTTTGTGACCGGCTTCTTCTTCAGATGCCGTTGCGGTCGCATTACGGGCAAGGTCTTTTTTATCCTGGTTGGTAACGTTCAGAATCGACTGATCCTGTCTCAGCAATGTCTGCCGGAGCGCTTCGATATCCGGCCCGGATCCGACAATTTCCCTCGCTGTCATCTTCTTCGATACGGCGTGCTGCATTGCCGTTCCGACCGCCTGCCCCAACGCTGCGCAGGTAGCCATGACGCGGGTAGAAGACAAAGCTACGTGCGAAACGCTTATATTTCTCCCCGCTAACCACAGGTTATCAAAATCCTTACTGTATAAAGATCTCAGCGGTATCGGATACGGCCCTTTCAACGGAACCTGCCGGGCCGGCTTCAGCGAGGTATCGTCCATCCCGGCCGGCGGATGATCATCCAGCGACCACCCTCCATAAGCTACCCCATCGGCATATTCCTGCGGTATCTGCACATCTCTCTGGGTCATGATAAGATCTCCGACAACCCTGCGGCTTTCGCGTTTCCCCTGCACCATCCCTACCCAGGTCAGTGCCCAGGTTTCAGACTCCGGATGATTCCCGGAGTTTTTAATGTAGTCCCAAACCCCGAAAAGGATAGCCAGCAATTCGCGATGCAATTTTTGACCGTCGCCTACAATATCGTACTCGCCGCCCAGCTCGATCCACCAATACCCATATTCGAACGAGCTCACTCCACGGTGGCGAAAATCTTCGTATTCGAACTTCCTCGCCCATTTAGGGGCTACAAACGGCATAGGTTTTCCGAAATTGTCTGCCATAAACAGCAAGCTGTTCCCCATTCCCTTTTCATCGGCAGCAGGAAATGCGAGCGATTCGTTCCATTTACTCTCGGCTTCCCTCCCGCGCATATACTCGGCGCCTACCAATGCCGCCAGCGTACCATCCCCGGTACAGTCGGCAAAATGTTTGGCTGTAATTTCATAGATCTCCTCGGTCTGGGAACAAAACGCCGTAATGGATTCTACTTTCCGTCCTGTCGCTTTTGCATCAAACAACGCGGTATCGAGCAGTAGAGTGATGTTCTGTTCTGCCGTCACTTTATCGTACATAACAAAATCAAACATCGGATAGGCATTCTGCTGATTAAGTACCGCGTCATCCAGCATAATTTCTTCCAGGATGCCTGTCTCCCGCCATACCTGCCTGAGCGCACTCGAACCCGAAATATGCATGCGGATCTCGCTGCTTGCGTTTCCTCCGAGTCTCGAGCGATTCTGGATCAACACGACCTTCGCACCGTTTCTCGCAGCAGCTATTGCGGCACAAATCCCCGACATCCCGCCTCCGATGACAGCGACATCCGTCTCCAGCCGGCGCTTCTTGTAAATGTCCAGACCTTTGGGAGGCCTGTTGATCATCTTTTCTGCCGGAATTGCCGTCGCTTCAAACGGGTCGATAAAAAACGCCCCGGATGAAAGCCCCATTGCTTTCAGAAAATCCCGCCTGTTTTTATTCATAGCCAAAAATTAATGATTAATAATTACAAACAATTAAAACTAGTCCCGTTCCCACTTGCCGATCCAGGGATCGCCGGTTTTTCCCAGGTGAGATTTAAGGCTCGTCAGCAGGCTGGTCACTACGGCTTGATGGGAAGGGCTTCCGGCGAGGTTGTTTAGCTCCCGGGGATCGTTTTCCAAATCATACAACTCGTATTTAGGTCGCTGTCTGTATTGGTTTACAGGTCTTGCTCCAAAATATTCTTCTCCCGATCTGAGGTAAGCCTGCCATGTAGCCGAGCCCCACAAATCGGTGGCAAAGGGAAAGGGGAGCTGATAGGCGATGTTCCATATCAATTTAAACCTGGGTGTTACTACCGTCCGCATCGGGTAATAGTGGAATACACCGTGAAATGTGTGCGACAGGAATACTGTGTCGGACCGGAAAACGCCCGGGTTATCAAAAACCGGTTTCCATGACTTCCCGTGCAAATAGGCCGAAGGCTTACCGATCTCTGTCGCGCCGTTGGTCCGTGATGTAAGATCAGGAACGGCTATACCGGCAAAATCGAGCAGAGTAGGGGCTATATCCAGCCAGGAGACAAGCTCCCGGCAAGTTTCGTTTTTCTTTTTTGCAAACGGGTTTCTTACGATGAGCGGCAGTCGGACCCCGGGCTCATAATGCGTTGTTTTAGCGCCGGGCAAAGGCATTCCGTTGTCAGAAATGTAGATAATGACAGTATTGTTCCACAGTCCCTTCTCCCTGAGCTGCCCGATGAGCTTACCTACTCCGTCGTCGACACGCGAAACGGATTGGTAGTACTGCGCCAGTTCTGCCCGGCTTTCCGGCGAATCCTGTACGAAGTACGGGACTTTTAAAGAATCCGGATGATACAGGGTTTCACGAACTCCGTCATGGCCCTGCGGCCGGTTACCGTGCGCATTGGGTTGATAAGGCAGGTCTGTACGGACACCGGTCCGGTGAGGGTCAGTTGTACAGAAATACAGAAAGAACGGCTGCTCTTTGTTTTGTTCAAAAAATCTGCCGCTTAGCTCAGCCATTTTTACCGGATTGGAGCCATCGGTACCAATGACCACATCAAAGGGATAGGAAGACTCAGGCGCCACGTGGTATTTGCCGATACGGGCCGTCCGGTATCCGGCTTGCGACAGATAGGTGGAGAGTGTCTTCATGCCCGGGTAGGAATGGAAATGATGCGGAGGCTGCTGCAGGCCATACTGCCCGTTGTTATGATTGTGACGCCCGGATAATATCACGGAACGGCTGGGGCTACAGCTTGCAGTAGTGGCGTATGCACGGGAAAACAGCATCCCTTCAGAGGCGAGATAGTCCAGGTTCGGTGTTTTTACCTGCGAATTTCCGTAGCAGCCCAGGGCGCTCCTGTCGTGATCGTCCGCTACTATCAGCACGAAATTCGGTCGTGGCGACATTTGCACAGAGAAGACTTCAACAGAAAGTAACTGCAGACTTACCAGTAATATTTGAAACAGGCTTTTCATAGTTATAGTTAAAACCGGGAAGATCCTTATTTATAATGCCCCGGATTATTCGGAATAAGTCCCAAACTTCCCAGAAAGTCTGTACAGGCTGTCTTTACCGGATCAGGCCTGTCCGGAATTAATAATACCTGTTTTATGGTATCAATGAACGGCGCTTTGTTTTCAGCATACAGGACGTAGTTGATCGCCATCAGAGCAATATGCGGATCATCGTTCAGGCAACTTACTTTCAGTATATCCCGGGCTGCATTATCTGAATTCAGTTTGTAAACAATCGCGGCGATCGTAACGGAGACCGGCAGATAGTCGTCGTCGATATGATTTGTCAGAACCTTTGTAAAAGCGGGCAAATCGCCTTCCGGCTGGTTGATCAGGCCGACCGCCGCCCAGTACCTTACAATTTTGTCGGCACTTTTTAAGAAATGCAGCTGTTTGGTAATGATTTCCGCCCCTTTGAAGCCTGCCAGAGAGGCTGCATCGTAAATATCATTCAGTCGGTAGTCCCTGCTTTGCAGGCGATATTCAAAAGGAGTAGTCGTTGCAGAAATTTTATTGATTTCGTATTCCGGCAGATACATGATATCCCTGCCGGCGAGGACTTCCTCTTTCAGAAGATTTCTGAAGCGGGTAAGCCTCGGCTTATGTTCATCCGAGCCGGTGAGATTTACCAACTCCCAGGGGTCATTTTCGATATCAAAAAGATATTCGGGAGGGCGTTGGTCAAACAGCATTTTCTGAGCTTCGGTATCAAGTAAGCCGTTTTCAAAGTCTCTGCGAATCTGCTGTTTGATCTCGCTGATCTCCATATATCTCAGATACCTTAGTTCAGGCATGTAGGTGAAGTAGTTTCTCGAGTAAATATATTTCCCGTCAGTAACTGTCCTTACCATATCGACCCCGTTGCCCGACCGGTCGCTGGATAAAACCACATGACCGGCCAGAGGCGATCTGTTGTCCCCCATCAGTACGCGGCCGGAAAGATGATCCGGTATTTTTCCTCCTGAAAGGCCGATCAATGTCGGGGCCAGGTCTTCAAAGGTAATGAGCTCGCCGGTTGTACTTTTCGTGCTCCACGGCGATAAAAGCTTATACTTTTCCGGGAACCAGATAATAAAAGGAACCCTGTACCCGAGGTTTATACCGTTGGTCTTTCCGCGGGGAATTCCCTGGCCATGATCGGAAAAAAGAAATATAATGGTATTGTCGCTTAAATTGTCCTGTTCCAGTTTTTTTAGGAGCTGCCCGATTTTTTTATCGGTCAGCTTAAGCGAGTTATAAACCCTGCCGATGTGCACGCGCATCTCCGGGCTATCCCTGTAAAAAGGAGGCATCGTAAACTCGTGCTCTGCTATTCTTTCATCCGGGGAAAGCTTATCAAGAACAGATTCCTGATAATCGGCATAAGAATCCGTCATGGTATTGGCCTGATGGGAATCATTAAAATTAAAAACTGCGAAAAAGGGCTGATCGTCTTTCCGACCCCACCAACCGGCTTTGTTCGAGCTTTCATCCCATGATTCTTTGATGAAAGCAGCTGAGTTCCGGACATTATAATCGGTTTTGCTATTGTTTGTCGTGTAATACCCTTGCTGACGCAGGTAGTGAGAAAAGCCTTTTATATGCCCGGGTATGGGATAGCTGCTCCTGTGATGACCCGTACCTGCCGTATAGCTCTTAATACCCGTAATAATGGTTGTCCTGCTGGGAGAGCAGACCGTTCCGGTCGAGAACGCGTTGGTAAACCTCACGCCTTCCGATGCGAGGCGATCTATTTCGGGTGTCCTGGAATACGGATTACCATAGCAGCCGATAAAATGAGGGGAGGTATCTTCAAAGGTAATCCACAATATATTCGGTCTTTCTTTACCGATACCCGCAGTATTTAACAGAACAACGAAACCAATGCCGGCTGAAATTCGCAAAAGAAAAGTAACACAAAACATTATGTAGTTCTTCACCTTCTTAAACACCCTTTGACATTGATTTCGTTGTTCATTTTAATCTTCCGGAATTAATCCCAGTCTGGGTTCTGCGTCAGTAAGTGGTTGCCATTCACCTCGTCCTGAGGTATCGGGAAGTACTTGTGCTTAGGCTGAACGTTTCTGACAGGATAGACATCATTTACTGCGTTCGGAACAACGGTCAGGAATTTACCTGTCCTGGTGAGATCATACCATCTGTCGCCTTCTGCAAAAAACTCCCAGGCCCGCTCCTGGATAACCGCGTCGATGAAATCGTCTTTGGATAAGCCTGCAGACAGGTCCTCGATCCCAGCTCTTTCCCGGATGTTGTTGATGTAGCCGTAAGCTTTTGCAGTAGGGCCGTTGAGCCTTGCTTCGGCCTCGGCGGCGATCAGGATTACATCCGCATAGCGCAGGATAGGGATGTTCCTGATCGTTCCGGTTGTAGATACAGGATCTGCATATTTTTTGATCAGCACGGCGTTTGGTGTGATCGGCGTGATCGAGCGCTGAGGAACCCATACGCCTGCACGGTTCAGATAGGTCGTATCGAGCATGGTCCTTCTGGCGTCCTTTTCGTCGAATGAATCAAAGAATGACATATAGGCGAATGCCGATCCGAAGGAAGTCCTGGCATAGTCGACGCCCGCGCTGGCCGGAGGTCCGAACAATCCAACCAGTTGGTGCCCGCTGCCCGGAGAAATCGGGTCGCACTCGTAAGACCATATCATCTCGGTACGGGCCGCATCTTCTTTAGCGTAATCGTACAGGTCTTTTATGGTGCCTACCAGTGAATAGGTACCTGAACTGATCACCGATTCAGCTTTTTGAAGCGCCAGCGCCCAATCCTCGTTGTAAAGAGCCGCTTTTGCATAAAGTACGTCTACAGCTTCTTTCGATGGCCTGCCGGGAACGATGTTCGGATAAGAAGGCAGGCCGGAATTTAAGGCTGCATCCAGGTCGCTGTAAATCTGCTGATAAACTTCCTTAACAGAGCTTTTGCCGACATAGGCTTTTTCTTCCGAAACGCTGGGCTCGACTTTGATGGGCACTTCGCCAAAGTTTTTGACCAGCATCCAGTGGTAGAACGCCCTCATGAAATAAGCTTCACCGATTACCTGCTTTTTCCGGGTTTCGTCCATAGTGGCATCAGGCACCTTGGCAATAATCCAGTTGGCATTTTCTATACCGTTATATGAACCCGACCAGATTACGTGAGGCGATTCATTCTGACGCCCCTGGCTTGTCTGTGCAGTGTACGTAGGCTCGATCGTAAAAAGCGTCAGCGCATTTCTTCCCACCACTCCGCGGGGATAAACGATATCGTCGCTATAGTCGGGAACCATAGTGGCTGCAGGTCCTCCATAGAGGGTCCGCATGGACGAGTAAACAGCCAGGAGTCCTTTTTCGGCATCCGACGCCGTCTTATAGAAAGTATTCGTGAAGATAGAAGAATAGACCGTTTCGTCCAATTCACAGGATGACAAGGACAGGCAAGCTACGGTGAGCAGGCCAAATCTTTTTATCAGTTTATTAGAAATCATGATTCTGAATTTTTTGAAGTCGTTGCTGTGCATTTAGAATGAAAGCTGAATCCCTCCCAGGAATGACCGGGCCTGCGGATAGACAAGGTTGTCGATACCGATGGTCGTGTTCGAGCCGGCATAAGAGTTGACTTCGGGATCGAATCCTGAATATTTTGTAAAGGTGAACAGGTTGTTCCCACTTATGTAGACCCTTAAATGGCTGATACCTTTTATCGAAGGAAGCGTATATCCAAGCGTCATGTTCCTGATTTTCATATACGAACCGTCTTCCATGGCATAGTCGGAAATGGGCAACCTCCCCGCGACAAACGCACTTACGTAACGATCGCTCGGGTTAGTAGGAGACCACCGGTCTACCATTCCTTTGAACTGGTTGCGCTGTCCTGACGGGTTCTCCATCGAGAGCTTTGCCGTATTGTAAACATCGTTGCCCTGACTTCCCGAAAGGAAAAGACTAAAATCAAATTTCTTGTAGCTCATATTGGTCGAGAACCCGTAGATGAAATCGGGATTGGGGTCGCCGGTGAAGATCTGGTCCTGGGAGTTGATGACATTGTCCGAGTTGAGATCTTTGACCTTGTGCCCGCCCACACGTCCGTCATAACCGGGTACAATGTCTTCGCCCGACTGGGTTACCCCGTCGAAAACGTAGGTTTTGAAAAGTCCGAGCGGTTGTCCTATGCTCAGTACGGAGAAATTCGTAACAAAGCGTTCATTGGTTGTTCCGCCGTCAAGATCCAGCAGCTTGTTCCTGTTGATGCCGAGATTTCCGGAAACAGACCATTTGAAGTCGCCGTCGGAGAGGATCGCATTGGTTGCAAATTCGAAACCTTTGTTTTCCATAGCCGCAAAATTTCCGACGATCGTGGCGTAGCCGGACGAAAGCGGGAGTGTTTTTACATACAGCAAATCATCGGTTTGCTTATGATAGTAGTCGAAAACGAACGACAATTTGTTGTTGAACAGTCCCAGATCAAGACCGATGTTGGCTTGCTTGGATCTCTCCCAGCGTAAGTCCGGGTTGGCTATCCCTGTCGGGCTGATCGCCGTCTGCCAGCTATGATTAATGTTGTAACCGCCGCTGGATGCAACGGTAGCAAGCGAGTTATAGGGCGAAATACCGCCGGCGTTACCGGTAATACCATAGCTTGCCCTGAGCTTCAGATCCGATATCTGGTTGATATCCCGGATAAACGACTCCTCTACCAGGCGCCAGGCTGCCGACGCTGCCGGGAAGAAACCGTACTTGTTGTTAGCCCCGAACTTACTGGAGCCGTCAATCCTGGCTGTAAGGTCAACGAATATTTTATCCTTGAAACCATAGTTGATCCGGCCCATGTACGAATCGAGCCTCTGTTTGCTTCGCGAGCTGCTTACCGTGCGGTTGAGGGCAAGCTGAAGAGCTTCATTCTTTGTCGCATCATTGGGAAAGCCGGTAGCACTGATCGAGTTGCTCCGCGAATTTTCTACCTGGCTTGCAAATACCCCGGTGAACTTAAGGCTGTGGGAGGCATTGATCTGTTTCGAATAGCTGATAATGCTTTCGTGCAGCAGGTTTAAGAAATCGTTATTCGTTTTGGAAGCCGAACCGGAATTATCGTTGATATCAGCAGAATTGATGATCGCTATCGGAGAATATGAATCATGCAACCTGTTTTCGATATCGCCATTGAAAGACGCGCGGTAGGTGAGACCGGGCAGGATCGTGTAGTCTCCGTAGAGGTTCACAAGCGTACGCTTGATGGTCCTTTTCATGAGGCTTTCGGTAAAATTGAGCGGATTTGCTACTTCGCGGTATTGTCCGTTCAGTTGTTCCCCGAACGGGTAGACAGAGCCGTCTGGCCGGTAGGGCTGCAGCGTAGGAGGCGCACCGACGGCAGCTCCTACTATGGCGGCGGTAGAAATTCCGGGGCCGACAGTCGTAGTCGCAGAAGTCACGCCGTTGTCGACCGTATAGCTACCGAGAATGCTGGTCCCTATTTTCAGCTTATCATTTACCCTGTGATCGACATTCAGCCTGTAGGAATACCGGTTGAAATCAGACGAACGGATGATACCCTGCTGGTTGAAATAGTTTGCCGACAGGTTGATCTGGGTTTTCTCGCTGCCGCCGCTAATGGTAAGCTGGTGATTCTGGATCGCTGCTTCCCTGAAGATGAGATCCTGC
Source organism: Spirosomataceae bacterium (assembly GCA_037191015.1). GTDB lineage: Bacteria > Bacteroidota > Bacteroidia > Cytophagales > Spirosomataceae > Ravibacter. The sequence goes on along the minus strand of JBBCKD010000010.1, from coordinate 65,963 downwards.
CAGTCTACACCCTGGCCAAGCGAAGAAGGATTAGGATACAGATTGTTTTTGAATGTCTCGTTTTCAAGCTCGGCGAACTCCGCAGCATTCATTACATCGAGCTTTTTGGTTATTTTCTGCACCCCGTAGTAGCTGTCAAACGATACCCTTGTAGCGCCGGCCTTTCCTCTTTTTGTAGTGATCAGGATTACCCCGTTTGCAGCCCGGGCTCCGTAAATGGCCGATGCCGAAGCGTCTTTAAGTACTTCAACAGACTCAATATCATTGGGGTTGATCGTAGACAGCGGGCTTACGTCGTTGATACCCCCGCCGTTTGAGATCTGGATCCCGTCTACAACGTATAAAGGCTCAGAGTTTCCGTTGATGGAGTTGGTACCCCGGATACGGACGCTGATGTTCCCACCCGGCGCGCCGGTATTTTGCGATATCTGGACTCCCGATACCCTTGCCTGCAATCCCTGTGCAACGTTGCTTATCGGGAGCTGGGTGAGCTCTTCCGCTTTTACGGATGCTATGGATCCTGTTGTCTCGATCTTTCTTTGCGTTCCGTAGCCGACTACTATTATTTCCTCCAGGCTCTTTTCATCTTCTTTCATGACGATGTCAAACCTCGTTTGGTCGTTCACGGCAACTTCCTGGCTTAGATACCCTACAAAAGAGAATACCAGGACTACGTTTTTATCAGGAACCCGAAGTGTAAAATTCCCGTTTTCATCTGAAATAGTTCCCTGTCCGCTCCCTTTTATCAGAATGTTAACGCCGGGCAGCCCGATGCCGGTTTCGTCAGCTACTTTTCCTCTCACCTGGATATCCGTCATAAGCGCCAGGTTCGGCCTTTCCAGCAGTCTCCGATACATTTCGCTCACCGTCGCAGGCCCTTCTTCATTCTTTCTTTCAGCCTGTTTTTTCAAACTTGCCGGTTCGCTGTATTCCGATTGCTCAGACGTCCCTTTCGAAGCCGCCTTCCGTACTACAATAGTTTTATCATGAATGCTGTAAGTGACGGGTTGATCTTTAAAAGCGACTTCCAGGACCTTCATGAGGTCGGCTTGCTGGACATTGAGCGTAACCCGCTTCGCATTTTTGATCATGTCCATGTCACAGACAAAGAGATACCCGGTTTGCTTCCTGATCAGTTGTAACACCTCCAAAAGCGTAGCGTCCTTCTTCCTGATAGAAACCTGCTGCGCTTCCAGGTTGCCGGCGCTGACCTGGAAAACAGCAAGAAACATCATCACTGTAACCAATCTCATAAAAATGATAAGCTTTTGAACGAGCGCATGGCTATGACCTCTGTCATAGCTTCTTACATTAAACCACCGCGTACGGATATACGTACGCCATAGGTCTGCTTTGACCCTATGCGGAAATTCCATATTTTTGAATGTTGGAGTAAGGTTTGAAAATTTGTTTTCCCGAAATGAACCGAAGAGCCTGTCCTTCATGCCAGGTGTGTTGCGAGCATACCTGGCACTTTTTTGGTTCTATATTTTTCTTTTACCCGGTTTACGTATCATTCTTTCATACATTAATAGTTTTAGGTTAATACTGACTGTTATATCGCTTTTACTTTTATCTTGTTCCCTTTTATTTCGAATCCGATTCCACCCGTCATTTCAAGAAACTTCAGTACCTCCGACGCACTTTCCTTCCTGGAGATCGCTCCCATAAATATCTTTTCCCCGACATTCCCTTCATATTCTACCTCTACTGCGTACCACCTGGAGATCTGCCGCATAATTACCTCTATGCTACCGTTGAACTCAAACATTCCTTCCTTCCAGGCCGCGACACTTTCGGCATCGACGCTTCTTACCTCAATTCCACTTTCTCCTGTTTCCACTCTTTTCACCTCAGCCTGCTCTCCCGGAGACAATCTCTTTACTTCCCGTCCTTTTTTAACTTCTACCAGGCCCTTGATCAACGTAGTCTGTATAACCGGATCGTCACTATAAGAAGAGACATTAAACTCGGTTCCCAAAACTGCTATCTCAATCGGCTCTCCTTTTTTCTTCTGATTCGGCAGGCTCACCACAAACGGCCTGCTCTTATCACTTTTCACCTCAAAAAACACCTCCCCGGTCACTTCCACTCGCCGGCTGCGGATATCGAATGAAGTAGGGAACTTCAGCGTTGAGCCGGCATTTAGCCATGCTTTGGAGCCGTCAGGGAGAACCAGTTTGTACTGCCCGCCGAGCGGAGTCGAGAGGGAATTGTACCCGATCTTCGTTTCGGTTCCGCTATAGACGAGCTCACCTCTTTCCTGGTCGAATTCGAAGCCGGGCGGAGTCCTGGTCAGCTTGTCAAGGGATTCTGTCTGGGTGGTGTCGAGACTAAAAACGGTACCGTCCCAGAGCGTGAGCAGCGCCTTTTCGGTCGCCGGGGGCAACTGGCCGGTTGATTCAGCCGATGAAGCATCACCGCTTGTAACAGCCTTCCCGAATATAGCCAGCGGATCACCGTTTGTTGCCCAATAAATGCCCAGGAACGCAAGAAGCGCTATGCTCGCTGCCGCCGGCAGGCTCCTGAGGACCCGCGTCCACCAGTGGCGGGGCGATTCAAACTCACTGTCCGCCTCTCCGGCATACAGGTCCCTGCGCTCATCTGCAGGCGCTTCAGGCCCGAAAATATTTCTCAGGATCTCCCCTGCCCGCCCGTCTTCCAGTACTTCCCCAAACTGGCTTTGGCTACCGATCAGCTCAGCGATCAGGTATCTCACCTCTTCATCATACGCTCCATCACGCAGGAGCTCCATTAATTCGTCACGCTCTTCTGCCGAAGCTCTTTTTTGATAATACTGTAGCAGCAAGTACCGAATCCTGTCGTCAATCATTTTATTTTACAAGGATTTAGATTGTCCTGTTTTTTATAAAGACATTTATAATCTCGTCGCGGGGGACAACCGTGCTAAAAAAAATTTATATTTTTCTATAATTCCCGGTGGGAAAGGGGAGCAACAACAAGAAAGACATTCACAAAGAAAGACATCCACATTGCCGCATAGCGGCTACCTGTCTGTAGAAGATGCGCTTGCATCGGATTTGTCACCACCACCCGGCCAGTATAAGGAACGACAACGGCAGCTTCATGCCCAGCTGCGAGGAACAGTAGCTCCTGATATGTTGAAGCGCTCTCGCCAGGTGCGTTTTTACGGTTTCGGGAGAAACCTGCAGGATGGCCGCGATCTCTTCTCTTTTCAGGCCTTTGTCCCTGCTCAGCTGGTATACCTCGCGCTGCTGCGGTGACAAAAGGGTGATGGCCTGCTGAAGGACCAGCTCGTATTCCTTCATCATGATGGAGCTTTCGGTAGCATTTTCGGAAACAGGAAATATACCCAGCCAGTTACCTTCTGTGCGGTGTCGCAATGCAACCTTCTTCAAAGCGGAAAAGACATGGTTGCGGGTCATGATAAAAAGGTAGTCCTCAAAGATTTCTATATCATGCAGGCTTTCTCTCCTTGCCCACAATTTCATAAATACTTCCTGGACCACCTCCTCTGCCATGACCGGCGACTCGGTAAACCGCAACGCAATTGTGTACACCTTGTCTTTACAGGTGTAAAACAATTGCGAAAAGGCTTCCTGGCTACCCTCTGCCACAGCAGCTATCAAATGCGTATCCATACCTACCACGAAATATCCCGGTTCATATCACTGCCAAAGATGCGAACTTCCCGGTTACAACTCCAATTCAATCACAAAAAAACAATAATTATTTTTCTATAAAAAACATTAAGAAGTTAAGGCGACATTCGCCGCCCATTAAGAGGCTTGATAATGGACGCAACGGCAGCCGCTTAACTCCTCTTATCTTATGCTTATTTAAGTTTTCTTAACTAATCTTAATTTCTTAATGGTTAACTCTATTTCTTAATGGTTAAGTCTTTGTTTATAAAAATAATTGACCCTGTCTTCTCCGCGCCTAACCGGCAGGTAAAAATTCGAGCTTCCTCAGGTCCAGCATCCCGGCCTTCTCAAGCGAAGGATCAGGCTTGAATATGATATTCTGCTTGCCTTTTTCCAGGGTAACCGTGCCGATTTTCCCGGTTTTGAAATCTTCCCACGAACCGGATTTCCCTACATTGCCCTTCAGCAATTCCTTCCCGTTGGTCTCAAGCACATACGGATTCCCTGCAGAATTGTCGGAAACCGACCACTCCATGATCACATCGTATTGCCCTTCCCTGGTTACATCAGCTTCCCACTGTACATAATCGGCTTCTGTAAACCAGCCGAATGCCTTCCATTCGGGCATATACTTGATTTTCGGACCGACCCCGACACCCAACTGCGCCCAAAGCGTCAGCCCGCCGTCTGAAGCCTGCTTTACAACCTCGGGATTATTGACATAATCCGGGTTATATTCGGTTATGGGGGTAAGCTCCACTTTCCTCACATACATTTCAGCTCCTTCCGACTGGATCTGGATCCTGCCTTTCGCCGGGCGTACATCGAATGCCTGGTTGACAAGCTGACCGTTCAGGAAGATATCCACCTTGTCGCCAAAGGCCACTACTTCCATCGTATTCCACTCGCCTACAGGCTTTTCTATGTCGTGCTTACCCCTGAAATCGACGGTATCCTTCCAGGCCGGAGACCTGGCAAACCAGTCGATACGTCCGCTGTGGATCGTAGCCGGGCGTCCTCCCGACTGATAGAGTTTTGCGCCTTCCTTGTCGGGGTTGGCTACCATGGCGGTCAGCGCGTAGGTATCACTGCCGTCACCCACCACCAGGAAATCGCCTGTTCCTCCTTCTATGATCTGGCACTCGATAGAGTACATCCACGAGCCGCTGAACGCCCCGTCTTCTCCGATCGAGTGAATAAGCACGCCGTTGTCCCGGGCTCTGTCTACCCGCGGCTCATAGGTTTTCTGCCCCCATTTATATTCCACTACCAGGCGGTAATTTTCATACTCCTCCTCAGTGGTAATGCATCCGTAATCTTCACCGGTTATAAATATCTCCCCCCCGCTTACAGTAAATACATTTTTCGGGTCGTTGTCCCTGCCGGTGCTTTTCAGGTATTTATACCATCCGTCCAGGTTCTTCCCGTTAAAAAGTGAAACCGTCTTTCCGCCTTCTGCCGGTTTTTCCCCGGTGCCGCACGCCAGGAGCAAAAATACCAGCGAAGGTAAAAAGATCTGTAAAGCTGAAATTTTAAAACGCATTTCTATGGTCGGTTAAGGGGTTTGAAAAAAATAAAACCCTCAAGATAATGACCAATTGTCAGAAAACAAATAGTTGAGAATGGAAAGTTGAAAGTTGAAAATGGAGAATTGACAAACTTTCAACTTTCAACTCTCAACTTTCAGAAGTCAGCTGTATGGTTTAGCCGATAGCCCTGTCAAGCAGGTTCCTGGTAATCTGCTGTACCCGGGCATCAGGACCGTGCGGCCGGCTATAGTGCGACCATGGCAGGGAATGCCCCGGCGGGCTGCTCAGCCCCTGCGCCCAGAAAATAGTCGAAGCGTTAAAGATAAAATTGTTCTTTGGCCCGTCATAAACCACGCTCTGCCATTTGGAGGGATTCTCGCCGCCCTGCCAGGCAATTCCTTCCGCTACTACTTCCAGTCCCGGCAGATCGGGTGCATCGCCATGAAATTCCCATCCTATAAGGCCCGGGATCCGGTCACCTTTCTTTACCCCCGTACCTTTAAAGATCCAGTGCGAAGGATTGACAATGATCCAGTCGCCGCCGCCGTTTACCGGCCGGATATTGCGCACGCCCATGAGAAGCCCTTCGTCGGGACCGCGTTCGGGATAAGGCCCGAACAGCTTTTGCCTGTCCTCGGCATAATAATTATTGGCGCCGTAAGGACCGCCCCGGAAGAGCCGCCTGTTAGGCAGGCCGGAGCCGCTGTCCGAATAAGGGGAAACCCAGCAAAGGGTGTTGCCGGAAAAGAACAGGAGGTTTACACCGCTTTCCTTCAGCTTTTCGACACTTCTGAACTGCCGGATGTCCCAATACTCATCATGGCCCACGCTCAGGAAAGCTTTCGCTTTAAGAGCTCTGTCGGGCGTCAGCAGATCGCAATTGGCGCAATAGGAGACATCGTATCCTTCACCCTCCAGGAAATAGGAAAACGGGCGTTCAAAAGAAATGAACTCCCCCGATCCGAACGACAGCGGATCATTCACTATTTCCATATATTGAGACTGGCGACCGTAGGGCCTGTCGAAGCTGACCGCAGCCCAGGGCCCCTGGATCCCGTCGGGATGCGTATAGAGCGAATAATTGCTGGGCCACCTGTTATAGGCCTGCCAGGTATTGTCCGAGCACTGGAACAGCAGGTCTACCGGCCGGTCGTCGGCAACAATAAAAATAATGTAGCTTTCCCAATAGGGCAGGTCTTCGCGCCCGGGCAACGTTTTTAACTTTCCTATATAGACGCCGCTCAGCCAGTCGTCGGGAATCACGAAGCTTGCCGAGGCTTCCCAGCTGCATTCATGAAGATTTTTTTCGAGCGGGGCAGGCACTGGCTGCGGCTTCCCCTGTAGAGGTCCTATGCTTTTCATGAGGCGCCCGCCGGTACCCCCGTAGTAGCCGGTCCGGAAAATATCCAGCTGGTACGGGGTGGCAGGATCTGCCGAAACCATGATCTCGAGCTTCTCTCCGGCCCTTACGCTTTGCCTGGAACAGTACCCTTCTATCAGGGCCGTACGCTGCTCGCTTTTATCATACCGGACCCGCGTCAGCTGCCAGTCCCGTGACCCCGGTTTTTTATTCTCCTCGACAATCCTGTTGCTTCTCCGGGTTTCAAACTTAGGATCCAGCGACAGGGAAAGCCCGCCGGTAGCAGCCATCTGGATGGCCCGGCGCCGTGTAAGCTTCTCAGACCCCGATTTTTTCATGGCAAAAAGTGTTTAGGTTATAGGCTTCAACGGTTATAAAACGAGTTTCAAAGGCAAAATATACTCAATTTTGAATCTGCAAACTAACTTGCAGGGAAATTGACTGAAAGATGATCATACACAATACTACTTATAGCGTAGCGCCGTCGTCGGACGCAGAATGGGCCCTCTGGATACAGGAGCATCACGTACCTGCTGTCAGGGAATTACCGGGTGTCAGGTCTTGCCGGTTCCTGAAGCTGCTTACGGAAGTGGAGAGCGACGGCATAACCTATACTATCCAGACTGAAATCGATACTTTACCCGCAGTGGAAGAATTCCTCGAAAAGCACGATCCGGGGCTGCAATCCCGGATGGCAGACGCGTTTCCCGGCCAGGTCCTCTACTTCCAGACACTTCTTAAAATCATGTGAAGGGTTCTAAAAGCACTTCCGATCCCGTTTTCGAATGACTGCCGGCCCGGATCACCCCCCTATCGAGTTCTTACGGAGGCTCGGGTGCAGATCCGTTAGGATCGGTATAGTCCTGTAGCCTCGGAATTCATTCCGAGGATTTGAGAAACGTCGCATCCCGTTACGGAGTGCCGTCGGCACGGGTCATTGGAAATAGACGGGAAATCCTATCTTGAAAACTATTCGTTGTCGGGTTTTCCGGGGATCATAGGTCGTGCCTATGGCACTTCCGTTCTTTCGGGTGCCTTTTTTACCACGGGTTGAAACCCGTGGCTACAAAATGGGAGATCCTCCGGATCTTGTCGGCTTCTCTAAAAGCCACTTTTATAGGTTAAAACCCACGGCTGCTCATATGGACGACCGCTTGAATCCTCATATCCAGACCATTCCGAAAACCCGAAAATAATCCACCTGATTCTCTTGACATTCATATTATCATTTAGTTAATTTAATTAATTGATTTTAGTTAGAGTTCAGTTATTCACTTAAATTCAGATGCGTATGAGACTGCAGATGCAAGCCGTTCGTTTTAATGCGGACGAGAGGTTGTTAGCTTTTATTCAAAACAAAATGAATAAACTGGAAACATTCTATGACAACATTACCAGCGGTGATGTTTTCCTGAAACTCGACAAAGGAGACAACAACAAAGTCCAGAAAAAGCTGGTAGAGGTAAAGTTGTACGTTCCGGGCGGAAGTGTCTTTGTCAGGGAACAGGGCACCACCTTTGAAGAAGCAACAGACCTTGCTATTGATACGCTCAAAATGAAAGTAAAAAAATTCAAGAACAAAAGATCGGACGTAAGGACCAGGAAGCCGTTGACGGTCAGCGCCGAAGCAACAGATGAGGCAGAAGAAATAGTATAGACATATTTTCGTAAAACTGGAAACGGGGCGAATCGCCCCGTTTTTTTTATGCCATTCATTCCACCTCGCTTTCCCCTTTCAGCGCTTCCCTCAGCAACACAGCCTTATCGATCGGTACCGCCCCTACATATTCGCAGACAAGCCCGCCGCCCAGATTGGAAAGAATTGCCGTCTGGAGCGGAGATAACCCCAGCGCCACGCAGCACGCCGCGATGCTGATCACCGTATCACCGGCCCCCGATACGTCGGTCACCTTGCGCTTATGCGCCCTGATATGATGTTTCTGGCCGTCCGACAATATAAATACCCCCCGCTCGGATTGGGTGATCAGTGCGCCTTTCGCCGATAAACCGTCTACCAGTTCGGCGACGACAGCCTCAAACGCCTGCCGGTCTTCTATATCGAAGTCCTTTTTGAACCCCTCTCTCAGCTCTTTGAGGTTCGGCTTGAAAAGCGTTACATTCTGGTAGGCGAGGAAATTCTTCTTTTTGGGATCCACCACCGTCGGAACGTCGTGCTCACGGGCAAACCCGGTAATAGCGGCAATCGCAACCGGATCCAGGACTCCCTTATCGTAATCTTCGAACAATACGACGTCGCAGGAAGGTATAAGCTCAAACGCCTTATTGATCAGGCGCACTCTGTCAGCTTCCGAAATGGGTTCCTCTGTCTCGCTGTCGATGCGGACCACATGCTGCGATCCGGCTATCACCCTTTCCTTTACCGTAGTAACCCTGTCTTCGCTTTTAAGCAACCCTTCGCAATTGAGCCCTTTCTCCTTCAAGAGGTCATGCAGCTTCTGTCCGTATTCATCATCCCCGATCACAGTGCAGACGAATGCCTCTGCGCCGAGCGACCGAAGATTGAGGAGGACATTTCCCGCTCCTCCTAACCGGAGCTCCCTGCTCCTTACCGAAACTACCGGTACGGGCGCTTCGGGTGAAATGCGCTCTACTTTTCCCCAAACATAGGAATCGAGCATCACATCGCCTACGACGAGGACACGCAGGGAATTAAAAGACTCAAATATCTGCTCTATCGATTTCATTAAAAAATCAACACTGTTTAATTGTAATCCCCAAAGGTCTGCATTTTTCTCACCAATTCAAGCCGCTCTCAGCAATACCCATCCTGCGGGTAAATTTTGACGAAAGCCTGGATTTCGAAGTGATATACCTGACGCTGGCTCCTATATAAGGTGTCATGGATGGCTGCCAGGCATCGAGCGTATGGCCTGTCTCCCCCACGTTTTTCAGGTTCCTGAAAGTAGTGACCCCCGCCTCGACCGAAACATTAAACACCGACAGAACATGCGCATTGACAGCAATCCCTGTTTTTACGTGCCTGTAGTTCTGCCTGTTAAGCCTTTCCGACTCCGGCGTGGCGGGACTGGCTATCTTAAAGCCGCTGCTGTAGCCGTTCAGGCCGGCGACGGCTTCCATACTCAGCCACTTTTCGGCGTTATACCTGACGGTAGCGGTAAAAGGCAGGATCGCCGTGGCCCGCCAGTTTTTATTGAATCTCTTATTGATCCCGAAGACAGGTATCACCAGGAATTTCTGGTTGTAGGCCACCACCGATCCGTACATAAGCTGGGTCTGCAGCCCCAGGATGTGCATCCTGGCCGCTCCTCCCCAGAGGTGCGGTCGGGGCGAGAAAAATGTTTCGTTTGATTCGGAAATTCCCAAACCGCCTCCATACACCCAAAGCCGGTCTTTAAGGCTTGCCTGCAGCCGGATAACCCCCAGGGAAACCGCTTTATAGCCGTTGAGAGGGTCTCTTGCCTGATCGAACGTCGGAGATACCTGGCTGTAATGCCCGTACATGAGCGTATGAACGGCCCGGAGATCAAACTTCTTCCTCAGGCTGAAACTGGCCTGCACCTCGCTTTGCACCGGTACCAACGCCAGCGCGCTGGTCCGTGTCAGGCCATATTCATGCCCTCCTCCTGTCTGGGAAGAAGGATAATATTCGGCACGCAGGGTCGCATTCGGGTAGAATAAACGGCTCATGTTGAGCTGCTGGGCGGCCAGGTGACGAGTGGCGCAAAGTAGCAATATCAAACCTGCTACGGACCGGGTGAATTTCATAAAAGGTGCTTAATCACAAATAACAACTGGCTAAATTAACGAAAAAGAAACGCCTGTATTGTCAGTCATGGGTCAGGGCGTATCTTTGCCTTCATTTATAGATAAACCCTGCTCACCGAATGAAAATTTATGCCTGCCTGGCCGCAACCCTTATCATGCTGGCCTCATGCCGTCACACCAACGCTCCGGCAGAAGCAACAACTGCGAATGCCGGCGCCGCACCAAACGACTTCCTTTTCCAGTACTCCATTATCGATGCGCTGCTGGCCGGTGTGTTCGACGGCGACCTCACGGTAGGAGCATTGAAAGAACGCGGCGATTTCGGCATCGGGACCTTCAACGGGCTGGACGGCGAGATGATCGTAGTGGACGGAAAGGTAATGAAGATGCGGGCAAACGGAGAGATCAGGGAGGTTCCCGACACCGTCAGGACCCCGCTGGCGTTCGTTAAATTTTTCCGGCCCGATACTGCTCTTACTATTCACGGACAGCCCGTTACCTACGAAAAACTGAAGAGACTACTTTCTCCGTACCTGAACGAAAATAAAATGTATGCCGTCAGGCTGAAAGGGAATTTCCGCAAGGTAGAAGCCCGCTCGGTAGCCCCTGCTCCGAAACCCTACCCCGAGCTGGCAGCCTACCTGGCAGCCGGCGGCCAGACTTCTTTCAGCTTTTCGGGCACCAGGGGAACCTGCATCGGTTTTGTTTCACCGGTTTATACCGCACGCACCAACGTACCAGGGTACCACCTGCATTACATTGATGAAAGCATGCAGAAAGGCGGGCATGTATTTGACTTTGAAGCCGACGCGCTTTCGGTAGAAATCGACTGCGTGCAGGGATTTACGATAGAACTGAATACGCATAAAGACTACGATAACGCCGACCTGAACAAAAACCGGAAGGAAGAATTGAAAACCGTAGAACAAAAAGAGTGAATCACCTGCGGGAACATTTCAAAATACTAACTTTGAAGCTTACATTCAAGCCATACAACTCTTTTATAATCTTATGCGTTTACTAATCATTGCTTCCTGCCTGCTTCTCTTTACCCGGGCTTCGGCCCAGGAATGGAAACCGGCCGGTTCGAAAATCCTTACTCCATGGGCGGAAAAAATCGATCCGAAAGCTCCGCTACCGGAATACCCGCGTCCGCAGCTCACAAGGCCTGAATGGACCAACCTGAACGGCCTGTGGGATTATGCGATTGTGCCGCGCAAAGCGCCGCGGCCTTCAGATTTCCAGGGGAAGATATTGGTGCCTTTTGCAGTGGAATCGGCTTTATCCGGCGTCGGGAAAATCGTCGGGCAGGACCAGGAGCTGTGGTATAAAACAACCTTCAGCGCTCCTAAAAACCTGAAAGGTAAAAAGCTCATTCTCCATTTTGGCGCTGTTGACTGGGAATCGGAAGTTTTCGTGAACGGTAAAAGCGTCGGGATTCACAAAGGGGGCTATGATCCTTTTTCTTACGATATCACACCGGCGCTGGCAAAATCGGGGGCGCAGGAGCTGACGGTCAGGGTATGGGACCCGTCCGACGACGGCCCTCAGCCCCGCGGAAAGCAGGTGAAGGCCCCACACGGCATCTGGTATACGCCTGTTACCGGCATCTGGCAGACCGTTTGGATGGAAACAGTGCCCGAAACCCATATCGCAGGACTCAAAGTAACCCCTCAGTTCGAAACAAGGTCTGTTAAAATTGAAGTAAATACCAGCGGGACGCAGGCGGGCGACCAGGTCAGGATAACAGCCCTGGACGGCAATACCGAGGTAGCTTCGGCTACTGCCGATCCCGGACAAGAAGTGGCTCTCAATATTCCCAATGCCAGGATATGGGAACCCGGAAAACCTTTCCTTTATAATCTCAAAGTAGCTGTGCTTAGAAAAGGGAAAGCCCTGGACGAGACGGGCAGCTATTTCGCGATCCGCAAAATCAGCATGCAGCCCGACGCGCAGGGCATACAGAGAATGCTGGTCAATGACAAATTCCTGTTCCAGTACGGCCCTCTCGACCAGGGTTGGTGGCCCGACGGCCTGTATACCGCTCCTACGGAAGAAGCCCTGCTCTTCGATATCGAAAAGACCCGGGATATGGGCTTCAACATGATCAGGAAGCACGTCAAGGTAGAGCCCGCTCGCTGGTATTATCACTGCGACAGGCTGGGAATGCTGGTATGGCAGGACATGCCGAGCGGCGACCTCGGGAACCGGTGGGAGCAAAGGCCGGGCATCACCGGGCGGGAAACCGACAAAGACCGTACCCCGGAATCGGAAGCCATCTTTAAAACCGAATGGAAAGCGATCATGGATGCTTTCTACCATTTCCCTTCCATTGTAGTCTGGGTACCCTTCAACGAGGCCTGGGGACAATTTAAAACCCGGGAGATCACCGAATGGACCATGAAGTACGACCCTACCCGGCTCGTAAACAGCGCCAGCGGCGGGAATTTTGAGCCCGTAGGCCACATCATCGATATGCACAATTATCCCGACCCCGTTATGCCCCGCCCCGATCTTTTCGGCAAGACGCAGATCATCGTGCTGGGAGAATTCGGCGGCCTGGGCTTACCCATTGCCGATCATACCTGGCAGGATAAGAACAACTGGGGATACCAGAGCTTTAAAAACCAGGAAGAGCTGCTCAATCGCTATACAAAGCTGATGACCGACCTGAAGCCCCTGATCAAACGCGGTCTTTCTGCAGGCGTTTATACGCAAACGACCGATGTGGAGATCGAGACCAACGGGCTGATCACCTACGACAGGAAAGTGATCAAGATCCCGGAAAAGACGCTACAACAACTGCATAGCGAGCTATATAAGTAAACAAATCAGTTATCCAGCATCTTTCCCCGGGTCATCACAGATATATTGACCCGGGGAAGGGCGCTGCCTCCTGCCTCTGCCGACATCCTGATACTGTTGTTTCCCGGCGATGCGAAAAGGGCGGTCCCGGACGGTGCGACATTCTGAATAAAAGTACCTTCAGGGCTATATAGCTTACAATCATTCATACCCTCATATTCAAGATACATTCCGGGCGTCATTCTTACCGGGAAGGTAAGGGCGGTTTCACCTATCCGTAAAGTCGGGTTTTCCACGACCGTTTCTTTCAACGGCAACGCCTTGACCATCCGGATCTCAGCCGACACCGTCTTGCCGGCGGGTATATTATTGATCCATACCTGCAGCTTGTCGATACAGTCGAACACTACCTTATAATAATAAGAGTTATATACATTATGGTATTCATCCGGCCAGAGGTAATCGTTAAAAGCCGAAGATTCGATCTCCACCAGCTCAAAATAGCGCCACCCGTTAAAATCCAGCTTCACAAAATGATCTCCGCGCCCGCCCATGGAAAGATGCTTCGGACTTTCGAGCCGCAGATTCAGCAATGCCCCGCTGTTGTCCCCTTTTACCCATACTCCTAATCCCTGGTGCGCTTTCAGGTTCAGGCAAGGCTCAAACTTTTTCTGCCATTTGATCCAGCTGCCTTCCCGGGGACTGCTCCCGTCGTGGCTGGCGGTAAATACCAGGGCTGCATCGCTGCCGTCATCGCCCGGAGCCGGTGTAATCTTACCGGTCACACCACGGGCGGTCGTATCAGGCATAAACGCGTTCAGGTCGCCTGCATCGGCCAATATGATATTGCCCGGTGTATCAAAAGATGCTACCGACATGAGGGGTTGAATCCTTAAGCCGACAGGCTGCCTGTCATACGGATTGTCGAACGTCCATCCGGAATCCCTGCCCGATGCCGTATGCTTATGATAAGCGGCCGGCCTGAAGCCCCACCTGCCGCCTTCTTCGACAAGCGTAAATTCCTTACCAGGCTGCCTCAGCTGCTCCTTCACCCGCTCGCTGAAATAACCCTGGTGACGAAGCCGCTCATACTTCCTGGTCAAAGCCGCCAGCCTCCTGAACAGCGGCTTCTCATTCAGCGTCTTTTCGTCTGTCCCGCCCAGCATCGACAGTCCTGCATCGTTACCGATCATTTTCGCAAGAAGGTATTCCATATCGTCCGGGAAAGTCGTTTCTACCTGGGGCGGATCCCAGGTATTATTTCCCCACCAGCCCATGTGGAGGGGCAGCATCAGCCTGCCGTTTTTCACCGGCGCCAGGCGGTTGATGGACCCGGTATACCCGATCCATTCCCCGTGACGGTGATCGTCGGACTTCAGCGCCGCCATGTGCACATCCACGAATCGCTTGTATCCCCTCACTGCCTTGTCCCATGCCTGCCAGCGGGAGCTGTAATGCCAGTAGTGGTGCGGCATGTCACACATTTCCATGCCTACCATAGGTTCCAGGTGCCGGGCCACTTCAAATACGAATTTGCTGCCGTAGTACCAGGCGTTTTCCTTTCCGCCCAGCATATTGTTAGCGTCGATCGCGTCAAAATATATACCGTCAAAATTGTTTTCATTTACAATCCGGGCTGTTTTCTGTGCAATCTCATCAAAGAGCCTGGTTTCGGGCCCCGGCACAAACAGCCCGAACATCTGCTGCAGATGATACCCTTTTTCCCCTGCCCGGTGATCCAGGCGCCGCGTCCCGTTCGCCCCCCGCTTTATACCTGTGAACTGGTAAGGGGGTTCCTTCGTAACGCCCGAAAATTCTACCAGTTCCTCACCGATCCTCAGCGTAACGGAATTCTGGAAAAAATAGCCCACTATCGTCGAAATTCCTGCTGTAGACTCCTTAACGGTGATTTCCGTAACTTCCGGGCCCACATCTTCCGCCAGTGTAAAAGCGCTGAAATAACCGAGATCCTCGCTGGGTACGGGCGTGACATACCGGGAAGACTTTTCAATAAAATAGGCATAGGTCAGCAGGATTGACGAGATCCCGGCTTCGTGCAGCCGGGCGTTGATCCTGCGGAAGTCGGCCCAGCCGCCGGGCCATTTATCCCTGTGCAGCTCCAGGTCGCCGTTCTTAAAAAAATAATGGGCGCCATGGATCGCGATCTGGTTGAAGCCGAGGCTGTCGCATTTCGCTATCCACTCGTCGACGGTCTGTTCGGTAAGCGTACCGAAATCCATAAGGTATGATCCATAGCCTTCTTTATTGAGCTGCGCCCATGCGCCTCCTTTGTCCGAGAAAGGTACATCCGGAGCTGCCTGCATTACCGTCCGGATCGCCGGCAGGATTTCCTGTTGGGGGACAGCTACCAACGCTGCTTCCGCGCCGGTCAGCCCGAACCTGTCGTAGCATGTCGCCCAAAGGTGGTCCTGTAACGCCGGCAACTGCTGCACATGCGTATACAGGTTCAGTGAAAGCGCGCAGGCGGCAAAAGGTTCGTCCGGAACGGCCTCGAGTATAAGCGGGATGTTCAGGAAAGTAAAGCTTTCAACCTGCCCCGCCACCGAATCGACCCTGAATACGACACGGTCATCGTTGGTATTGATTGTAACAAATCCTTCGACACCAACATCTCCGAAGCTGATCTCCAGCCGGTCCTTCTTTTGTACGACCTCCGTAGGCCGGTATTCCATTCCCCCGACTCTGACCGCCGCGCACCAGGAAGTACTGTCGCCGGCCAGGTAATCCTTACCGGAGCTTTTATCGACAAATGCCAGGTTACGGCCGTCAGGAGCGATAGTATAGGAGAAATGACTGTTCGATATCCGGATCCGGTTTTCTGAAGTACAGCCGGATCCGCCGCAAATCATGATTAATGCTGCGAGACAGCTAAAGGAAATCAGTTGATGCACGATGATTATTTAAGACAGACGGAGAAATGACCTTTCGGAAGTTCCGGAAAGGCAGGCGGCAGAGAGCTTAGCTCTTCCCTCTCGGCATAATATGCCCCGACATATAATAAGGCTGCAGATGTTTATACATGGCCTTCCTGAAATCGTCTGAATTCCCGTTTTTCAATATTTCGACAAGGTCCCGGTGTATAACGGGATCCGGAACACTGACTTTCATTCCCTCATAGTATTCGGAAAAAGCGTGGTCGAAAACGGGCATCAGCAAAGTCTGGAACCTCTTGAAAGTTTCATTGCCGGTCATTTCGTACAATTTCCCGTGAAAAGCTACCTCCTCTTCTTTGCTGGGCACAAAGGCATCTTTCTGGTTCGTGACCAGCGCTTCCAGCTCTTCAATATCTTTTCTGGTCTTCCTGGCAAAGAGAAATTCCGCTATTCCCATTTCAAGGATAAGCCGCATTTCAAAAATATCCTTCAGGTTGTCGATACCAAGAATAAGCGGGTTGAGCACCTTCTCGAGCCCGGCCAGCAGGTCGGGCTGCGCAATGATCATCCCGCGCCTCGGCCTGGCCTCGATCATCCCCAGCATCCGGAGCCGGCTCAATGCCTCCCTTACGACGTTACGGCTCACATTCAGCTGGGCAGCTATATCCGTTTCATTCGGCAGCGCGTCTCCGGGCTTGAATTTATTTTCTGCAAAATACTCGCGAAGAATATTTTCTACACGATCTGTCATCGACAAGGTGCCCAGGGGAACAAGGGGCAATACGCTATTTCTACTCATACTGACTTTAAACTATAGGCCTCAAAATTAGCACCTTTTGCTGAAGGAACACTTATTTATTCAAACATTAAAATAATTCTATAATTAAATTGAAAGTTAAAAATTATTTTTATATTTGTCCAACAAATAAACTTAGTGAACAATTCTTTATAAAGGGCCCTTTACCAAATGTTCTACTATCAGTAGATCCCGCTATCAAAATAAAATACAGGTACATTCCAAAAACCAGGGCAAGGACACGGGAAATGAATTATGCATCCGGATAAAATAACTGAAGCATGAAACATTACTTAATGAAGCATTCCGTACGATTATTAATAACCTCGTTATTTATTTCAGCAATAACGCTCTACGGTTTTTACAGCAGTCCTGTAAGCAAATTTAAGCGCCTGCAATTCCGGGTACAGACTGATACCGCCTATCAGGAGCTCAATAAAGATTTTTGCTGGTTTCACCCGCGTGCTGCAGCAATCCCCGGATTGGGAAAAAACGGAAAGCCCGCGGTAATCATGACCGTTCAAAAACATCTGAAAGTAAGTGACTATTATTCAGGTCTCTATTATATGCGAACAGATGATCTCGGGAAAACCTGGTCCGGCCCTGACGAAATCCCCGAACTTAAATGGCAATATGAACCGGACGGCACAACGGTCAGTGTTGCCGACGTTACCCCGGGCTGGCACAATCAGACAGGTAAACTTATCGCTATCGGAATTAAAGTACGATACAGCAAGGATGGAAAGCAACTGCTTGATAAGCCGCGTTCCCATGATGCTGCCTATGCCGTTTTTGAGCCGTCGACCAATTCGTGGACTTCCTGGAAAATGATCGGCAATGTACCCGATTCCGCATCTAAATTTTTTCTTGTTAATCCCGGATGTGTACAGTGGCTTGTTAAGCCGGACGGAAAGATCCTTCTTCCCGTTTACTTCAGTGGATCCGACCTGGGTGAATCTTCCGTTACCGTATTGGAATGCTCATTCGACGGTAAAACTTTATCGTATCTGCGAAATGGCGATGAGATGACTGTTAAAGGTGGCCGTGGTCTCGGTGAACCGTCAATGGTGCTATTTAAAGGGACGTATTACCTTACTATGAGGAATAACTTTAAAGCCTATGTGGCTACCAGTAAAGATGGTTTGCAATGGACTCCCGTGAAACCGTGGACTTTTGATGACGGAAGTGATCTCGGAAGCTACAATACGCAGGCCCACTGGCTGGCGCACAGCGACGGATTGTTTCTTTCATATACGAGAAGAGGGGCCGACAATGATCATATTCCTCGTAACCGGGCCCCTATATTCCTGGCACAGGTTGATCCGGTAAAATTGAATGTCATTCGGGATTCCGAACAGGTATTGATGCCCGAACGGGGTGTTATGTTGGGCAATTTCGGAGCTTCGGCAATTACTCCTGATGAATCATGGGTTACAGACGCAGAATACATGGCAGAAGACAAACCACACCCGCGCGGAGCCAATGGCACCGTATGGGCTGCCCGTGTATTATGGTCAAAAAAGAACAGGCTCGTGAAATAACGCTTCTTTATTCTTTACAACAGAAAATAATTCTATAAATAAGTCGAAAGGTTAAAATTATTTTTATATTTGTCCAACAAATAAACTTAATATACAATTTACCGAATGACAACCTTTACCATATGTTCAACTACTCAATAACCCACTGACAACATGAAGCATAGGTACATTCCAAAAATCAGGGCGATTCTTCTGATGACATTGTTTATAATAAGTGTTGTTTCGGCAGGCGCCCAGCAGCGACAGATCCGGGGTACGGTCACCTCTTTATCTGACAAATCGACGATCCCCGGCGTGACGGTGGTAGTAAAAGGCACCCAGACCGGTACGCTGACCAATGCGGACGGGCAGTACGAGATCAGTGCAAGTTCGGGGCAGACTTTGACCTTCAGCTTCGTAGGGTATAAGCCGCAGGAAGTCGCTGTGGGCGCACAGAGCGAAATCAACGTGATCTTGGAGGAAGACGTAACGATGCTGAATGAAGTGGTGGCGATCGGCTATGGTACTCAATCGAGGCAGACGATGACTACATCCATATCCAAGCTCGATAAGAAAGTCCTGGAAAATGTTGCAATGGCTAACCCTGCTACAGCACTTCAGGGAACCATACCTGGATTAAGGGTGATCAACAATTCGGGTCAGCCGGGGAGCTCTCCCACCATCTTATTGCGGGGAGGCGCATCTATCAATAATCCGGGGGCTCCATTAATTGTCGTCGACGGAGTAGTAAGAAGCTTTAACGATCTGAACCCGTCTGATATCGAGTCGGTAGAAGTCCTGAAAGATGCGGCATCCACCGCTATCTATGGAGCCCGCGCCAATAACGGCGTGATACTGGTAACTACAAAAAGGGGCAAAAACGGTTTTTCGGAAATTCAGTATAAGGCTCGCACAGGCTTTAACCATTTAAGAACAGCTTACGACTACGTAGACGCCCGGGATTTCATCTATTATAACAGGCTTGGGGTAAGACGGGTTAACGAAGGGCGTGCACCGGGCGGGATCGCCCCGGTTTCGCCCGATAGCCAGACCGGGTTCGGGGTCAATTTACCTAATATATATTCTTCCATTAAGATTACAGGGGCAAACCGCAACCAGTTTTCTTCCCTGCTGAATGACGGTTGGCAGTGGATGATCGACCCTTATAATGACAGGGACACACTGATGTTTGTAGACTATGGAAGCCAGATACGTGATGCGACATTTAATAATCCCGCCAAAACCCAGGATCACTATCTGAGTTTTACAGGTGGAAATGAAAAAGCAAAATTTGCTGCAAGCCTTGGGTACTATAACGAAGACGGCCTTGTGGTAGGCACCAAATACGAGCGCTTTTCGGGAACATTGAACGGCTCCTACAGGATAAAACCGAATTTCGAAGTTTCGGGTTCCGTAGCCTATTCCGTATCCAAGTTACCCCCTATCTACCAGGCAGAAGCCGGTATCTTCTATCGTGTCCAAAGCCTCTGGCCAACCTTCAAACCGTTTGACGACAACGGCAATCCCAATCCGAACAACGCAGCCGGCAACGGTAATCCATTGTACTACCTGGATCGTTACGTCAGAAAGAACAATGTACGAAAAACAACTTTTAACCTCGGCGCAAGTTGGGAAATAGTCAAAGACCTTCTTTTACAGGCGCAAGTCAACTTTTTTTACAGAGACGACGTCGACGAATCTTTCACAAAATCGATTCAATACCAAACTACCACCGTACCGGATGTAACCCGTCCGTCTTCAGCATTTTACGCAGACACTCTGCAGCAGCAGCACAATATTACGCTTAACTACTCCAAGAACATCAATCAGCACAATTTCAACATTCTGGTTGGGGGAGAATATTTTGACGGGGCGGCTTTTAACCTTTCTGCTGCTGGTAATAAGGCCGCCACTGATTTTATACCTACGCTCAATGCAGCGACGGAACGTACGTCAATCAGCTCGCTTTGGGGACAGCACAGGATATTATCCGCCTTTGGCCGCCTCAACTATGACTTCGACGGTAAATACCTTGTATCAGGAGTTATCCGCTACGACGGCATCTCAAGGCTTGCGTCAGGAAACAGGTGGGCGGCTTTCCCGGGACTCTCTTTCGGGTGGAATCTCCACAAAGAGGCCTTTTTCATTGACTCCGGGCTGGAAAGAGTCATTACAAATCTCAAACCACGTGTAAGCTATGGCGTAAACGGGAATGTTGCCGGCGTAGGACAGTATGAAGTGCAGGGCGGCTACGGCATACAAACCCTGTACGGGGGTCAGGCCGGCTTCCTGAATACGGGAATGGTAAACGCCGGCCTCAGGTGGGAGCGGTCTACCTCAGTGGACGCGGGAGCAGATATAGGACTTTTCAACAATCGCGTGTCGCTATCAGTAGACTACTTCAACAGGGTCACCAGCGACCTTCTGACTAACCTGGCTCTCCCTAGTTATACCGGTTTCAGCAGCATAAGAACTAACCTGGGAAGCCTGAGAAACAGAGGGTATGAGATCGACCTCAATGCAAACCTCCTTTCTCTTCCAAACGGACTAACCTGGAATCTCTCCGTAAACACAGCATTTGTAAGGAACAAGATTCTGAAACTGCCCGATAACGGCAATGAAAGGAACAGGCAGGGAGGCTACGAAGTATACGACCCGGCCCAGGGTAAGGTAGTCTGGGTAGGCGGTATACAGGAAGGAGGCACGCTCGGCGACATGTTTGCCTTCAAGCAGGAACGTATTCTCCGCGATTGGGACGATGTGAACCAGTCGGTAGCCAACCGATACGATGCTATATCAGAGCTCTACGGCCCGAGCGCCTATGCCGACCTTGCCAATAAAACCGGTAAGTTCCCGATCGAGCCAGGTGACGTGCTCTGGGCGGATCTGGACAACAACGGGATCATCAATTCGCTCGATAGGATCAAAATCGGGAATATGTATCCTAAATATACCGGCGGGATGTCATCTTCACTTTCTTTTAAAAATGTTACCCTTTTTGCAAGGCTCGACTACGGGTTAGGACATACCATCTACAACGACCTCTATGCACGTATCCTCGGACAAATGCAGGGAACGTTCAACCTGATCACCGATGTGAAGAAAATGTGGAGCGAAGACAACATGGATACCGATCTGCCCAGATTTACATATGCTGACCAGGTTCTCAAGAAGAACATCACCCGGTCGAACAATGCAGGTACCTCGCAGGACAACAACAGCTCGCGGTTCTACGAAAAAGGAGACTACCTGGCATTCCGCGAAGTAACCCTCGCTTATCAGTTGCCTGGTGCCTGGACTTCCAAAGTCAAGATGTCGTCGGTAAGGCTGAATGTAACCGGCCAGAACCTGGGGTACCTGACAAGCTACTCAGGTACTAGCCCCGAACGGGGTGGTCTCGATCCGGGACGATATCCTCTCCCGAGAACCGTCGTCTTCGGCCTGCAAGTTTCATTCTAAAAACCTTTGCTTAAGAAATCATGAAAAAAATTCTTTTCCATATACTGATTGGTCTGAAGTTGTCTGTGCTTGCCGGCTGCAGCCAGATGGATCTCGATCTTTTTCCGGTAAGCAGCATTACGGACGGCAACTTCTGGAAATCCCCTGAGCAATGGGAATCATTTGCGGTGGGTATCCATGCCAGGCTGAGAACGCATACCTACAACATGTTTGTATTGGGCGGAATGCGCGCCGATGAATTTGGCGAAACATCTTTCGGCGGAGAATCTACCAATAACCGCGAACGCCTCTGGCTGAATACGCTGAATGTCGACAACCCGGGCGTCACCAATTACGGCGACTTTTACTCCACCATCAACCAGATCAACCTGCTGATCAGAAGAACGGAAGAAGCTACTATCCTGTCTGATGCTGACAAAGGATATTATCTCGGGCAAGGCTACGGGTTGAGGGCGTTTTACTATTTCCACCTGTTGAGAAGCTGGGGAGATGTAATACTTCACCTGGAGCCGACTACAACCTTTGAACTCAATGCACTGGCCAAAGCCGCCAGTCCCGCCTCTGAGGTAATGGCACAGATCAAATCCGATATTGCCAAATCGGAAGCAGGATTCGGCAATAACTACACGATCAAGCAGAATAAGGCTCTCTGGTCAAAAAGCGCAACGCTGATGCTGAAAGCCGAAGCATTCCTGTGGGCGGCACGCCAGATGGGCGGCGGAAGCGCCGATGCCTCGGCAGCAAAAGCCGCTCTGACGGAAATACAAACAAATGTTCCCGCACTAGGTCTTATGGACAGCTACAAGGACATTTTTGCAAACGCGACCAAAGGGAACAAGGAAATTATCTTCGCTATCCGGAACGATCTTCTCGAATATAACCTGATGGGCGGTAATTTTCTTCCTTTCCTGCCCCAGATCAACTACATCGGCAATTACTACGATACCCTTTCAAGAGTCAGAATAGATGTCCAGAGAGACCTCGTAGGCGGTACAGGTGGTTTCCAGGCGCCTATCAAGAAGAGCACGTACTGGCGTTTTTCAAACGATGATTCCAGGAAATGGGCCTCCATCAAGGGAGCTTTCCGGCTGGAGGGCGAAACCCTTACGCTGGCAGGCTGCTATGTAAACAAATACCAGGGTATCATCAACGCCGGAAGCCGCGTACTGGTTGACGATTACCCCATATACCGGTATGCCGACCTCCTGCTGATGCTGGCTGAAGCGAAAAGCCTGATCGGGGAAGATCCGGCGCAGGAAATAAACCTTGTCAGACAACGCGCCTTCGGGGAAAACTACACTATCGAAAAGTATGGATTCCCCAATAAGAACGGAGATGACGACGTGAACGAAGCTATCCTGACCGAACGGTTCTACGAATTTATTTCCGAAGGTAAAAGATGGTATGACCTGAGAAGGTTCGGCAAGGAATACGTATACAAATACACTACCGTCACTGAAGAATACAAACTACTCTGGCCGGTAGACCTGGGAACCCTTACGAACAACAAGGCGTTGACGCAAACTCCGGGCTATAACTAGCGTTTATACCGGATCAATTGTTAAATGGCTAAATGGTTGAACTGTTGCTCTGGTACGGTTTGATCCCATACTCTTAAGTGGTTTTAATAGACCATTTAGCCATTCAACAGTTTTCATATCAGGATAGTCGTGCGACCTGACATCAGGTAAAACCTGCAAAAATGGGACAAAGACGTTTTCTCAAAACCTCTGTATTGTACTGTTTTCTTACCCTTTTGCTGAAGGTTTTTCCTTCAGTAGCGACAACAGCTTCCGGGGGGGAAGGTAAAGAATACAACCGGCAAACGCCCGTTTTTGCACCGGTTGTCGCAGGGGCCACTCCGACGAACGAGTCGACCATAGTAACCCTGAGTAATGGAGAGCACCGGATCTTCTATATCAACCGGCCGGGAGAAGCCAACCGGCTGATGTCGGTACGCTCAGCAGACGGATTACATTGGAGTGAGCCCGTGACTGAAACCGAATTACCCGGTACCGCCTATTATGCCAACCGTGTGCTGGTGGATGACAAAGGCTTATTACATTGCATTTTCCACCTGTGGGCGGAAGGGGCCAACGGCTACCGGGGTAGGCACCTCGACCTGTGGTATATGAAGAAAAAGGCCGGTTCAGATAGCTGGGAAAAGCCCCGCAAGATCTATGACGGTTATGTAGGTTCGCTGAGGTGTTTTATGCAGCTGGAATCCGGAAGGCTGCTGACCACTTTCGGAAGGGCTGTTCCGGAGAGATCGGCGAAACCCTTGTCTGCCGGACCCGACTATGGATGGAACGAAGTAATGACTCTGCTTTCGGACGATAACGGAGAAACCTGGCGGGCTTCACCTCAACTTCTGAATATAGAAATAGACGGCAGCAAAGCTACCCGGTACGGCGCAATAGAGCCCGACGTTATACAACTGAAAAACAGTGCTTTGTGGATGTTGATCCGGACCAATAATGGCACCTTCTATGAGTCCTTCTCGCAAGACTCGGGTGAAAGCTGGACTGCTCCGAAACCTTCAAAATTTGTTTCTTCCGACTCGCCGGCTTCTTTTCTCAGGTTGAAAGACGGGCGTATTATATTGTTTTTCAATATGAACCAGAGATGGGATAACCCGAACAGCTATGCTTTCGGCGGGCGGGAAGTACTCCATGCCGCCATCACTGCCGACGAAGGCAAAACCTGGAAAGGCTTCAGGGAAGTACTGAAAGAAGATTCTCAGAAAGCCGGGAAAGAAAAAGGAGACCGGGGAACAGCTTATCCCTCGGCAGTAGAAACATCCGACGGTAAAGTTATACTGGTGTCGGGACAGGGAGAAAGCAAATCGATCGTATTATTTGACCCGGACTGGCTTAAGGAAAAGAGCGTCCGGGTAACTAAGGAAGAGATAGAAAATGAATTATCGGAAAATCCGGAATGGGTCCGGAACTTCCCGGCCGCCCAAAAAGGAGAGATTGAAGTGAAGCTGGATCTGAGGAAAAACTCACCAGCGATGCGGATAGCTTTAACCGATCATTTTTCCATCCCGGCAGATTCGCTGGCGTCCGCACGTTCGGTTTTCGTCTTCAACTTCACCCCGGAAAGTAGCCTGGAAGGGATCAATACGTTGAAAATAAAATGGAACTCCGATCAGAAAAAAGTATCATTTTACCTTAACAACCGGCTTTTTGCGGGATCGGCTCTTCTAAAGACTCCTGTATTCGGCCTGAACTACCTGAGAATCGCCACCTTGTCAGATAGCCCGGAAAACGGGAACAGGATAAGGATTAACGAATTTTCTTATAACCAGATACCTTAAGCTTCAAACAAAAAGGATGACCCATGCTGCCTGAAAAAAGAATTCTATCCGTCCTTACCGTCTTTTGTCTTGTCAATTTCTGCATTTCCGCACTCACTGCCCAAACCTTCAACGGCCGGGAAGGTACAGTCACCTCCACCGGTGCATGGATACCCAGAGGCATTGAAGAGATCAAAGACCTTAAAATGGGGCCTTTTGTCCGCCTGCAGGATGGCGGCATACTCACTGTTGAAGACACCCGGTGCCTGATAAGCAAAGATGAAGGCAAGACCTGGCAACCGCGTGACATTTTTAAAGAACCGGAGAAGTTCCAGATCTCCAACGAGCGGGTAATACTCCGCACCAAAACCGGAGTGATCGTTGTAGCATTTATGAACCTGAAAGAGCGGGCTAACTGGAACTGGCAGAAGGAGATCTCCGATTCGCCGGGGGCCAGATTGCCTACCTACGTTTTAAGAAGCCTTGATGATGGTAAAACCTGGCAGGAACCTCAGAAACTTCACAATGAGTGGACAGGGGCTATCAGGACAATCATAGAAACAAGCCCAGGAAATATCATCTTTACCTCGATGATGATGCGGAACAACCCGGGGCACCATACGGTTTTGACCTATACTTCCTTTAACGACGGAAAAGACTGGGTAAGGTCTAATATTATTGACCTCGGCGGAGCCGGCCATCACAGCGGTGTGACAGAATCGACTATCGTACAGCTGTCATCGGGACGCATCTGGCAGCTGATGCGTACGAATTGGGGAAATTTCTGGGAATGTTTTTCCGACGACGAAGGTGTTACATGGAAGGACGTCAGGTCCACCGGCATAGACGCAAGCTCAGCCCCCGGGTTGCTTAAAAGGCTCGAAAGCGGAAGGCTGGCCTTACTGTGGAACCGGCGCTTTCCTGAAGGCAAGGACTATTATCCTCTTCGGGGGGGCGACAACCAATGGTCGGAAGTGGCTACCAGCAACCATCGCGAGGAGCTATCTGTCGCTTTTTCCGAAGACGATGGCAAAACCTGGAGTAAGCCTCAGGTTATAGCCAAATCATATGAGCACCAGAACCAGGATACTAAAAAAACGTGGCTGTCGTACCCTTACGCATTTGAAGCAAGTCCCGGCGTACTATGGATCACTACTATGCAGGGCGGCTTGCGGATTAAGCTGAAGGAAGCCGATTTTATAACCGACTGAACATTTTAGGGAACAAACCATTCAAAAAAGGCCATGAATGCGGCATACTCTCTTTTGTTTGCTTACCTTATTTCTGTAACACTATATGCACAGGATAGGGAAAATCATGGCCCCAGGACCGTATTAAGGCTCACCCCCGGGGCAGAAAACCCCAGAAACAGCGAAGGCAGTTTTCTTACTTTAAAAGATGGTAGGATTATTTTTATATACAGCCGGTTTTACGGTGACTCAAGAAGTGATTTCGGGAGCAGCAACCTTGCAGCCAGGTATTCCGGCGATGGCGGTGAAACATGGACTCAGGAGGATAAGATCGTGGTCGGGAATGAAGGTGCCGTGAACGTAATGTCGGTTTCTCTGCTCCGGCTTCAAAACGGCGATATTGCATTGTTCTACGCAAGAAAAAATTCAATGAACGATTGCATACCCATGATGCGTATTTCCCGGAACGAAACCCGGACATGGAGCGACGCTATCCCTTGTATTACGGATAAGAAAGGATATTTTGTCCTGAATAACGACCGCGTTATCCAGCTAAATACAGGCAGGCTGCTCATGCCCGTGTCTTTGCATATTACGCCGAACGGAACTGAAAAGTTTAATGAAAACGGCATCATACTATGCTATTACTCCGATAATCAGGGACTTACATGGAACAGTTCGGATTTTCTTGTAAATCAGACAGGTTTTATGACCCAGGAGCCGGGGATCGTTGAACTGAAAGACGGCAGCATCATGATGTTTATCAGGTCTGATAGCGGAAAGCAGCTGATCTCTTTCTCAACTGATCGGGGGCAGTCCTGGACGCCTGTTAAAGCGGGCAACATCGTTTCTCCTTTATCACCGGCATCGATAAAACGAATCCCTACTACGGGCGATCTGTTGCTGATATGGAACCATAATGACGGAAGCGACCAAAAAATCGCCGGGAAACGAACGCCGTTCAATGCGGCCATTTCCAAAGACGAAGGAAGAACGTGGGAAAATATAAAAACTATTGCGGCGCATACCGATACCAGATATTGCTATACCGCCATCTCATTTATGGATAGCCATGTATTGCTGGGGCACGTAGCAGGCCGGTACTCCGACGGTTCGAGAAATTCTGTAACGGAAATCACCAGGCTTTCTTTGAACTGGCTGTATAACTAGTCAGTGCTACGGATCATAAATCACAATTTCAGGCAGATGAGCCGAAACAACAGAAGACAAAATCAACTTATGACCACCCGTCGAAATTTCCTGCAAGCCGGATTAGTAATGGCTTCCTCCCTTTCCTTTGCCGCATGCAATGCTGCTTCGGAAAGAGAAAAAAACGCACCCGGCGCCATCCCCCAATGCCTCGACTATGGTCGTTCCTTCCTCTGCAATTCCGGGAAATCCAAAGCGTCCAACTCCGTGAGAATGTGGATAGAAAGCCGTACCATTGTACGCAACACCAAAACCGGGGAAGAGGCGGCCTATTACCAGGGTGCTTCCTGCAAGAGTGAAGATACTTTCGCGGAAAAGGACCTTTTCTATAAGGACAATTACGACTTTCTCCCCGTTTTCGGAAAAGACAAGGTATTGATTTTCAGGCGCCATTTTGACGAAAGGCCGTCCTATCGCAAGGTCCAGCTCATGTCAGATACCTGGGGGGCCGATCCCGATATCCGCCTGCCTCAGCCGAAATCCATTACGCTGCTCGATACTTTTGAAAAGATAAAGGAAGCGACCCTGGAAGGCATTCCCATCGTTACGCAAACAGAAATAACGGATGAAAATACCGGTCTCTCCGCCATGATCGAATGCCCGTGCAAGACGATGAATATCAATTCAGAAACCAGGATGTACCAAACCGATACGGGCCCCGTCGTGCTGCCCGACCTTTCCAGGCACTACGACGAGCCGATGGATGCGCTGCGCCTGGCTTTTATCGCGTTTAACGTGCCCCATTTTGCTGATTTTGTCGTGGAAGCGCCGGTGCCTATTATCGAAAACGGGAAAACCGTCAAAACAGTACTGCATTACTCCGAACTGATCACCCACCAAACCGTGAACAAGATTTTTGCAATAGAATAGACGGCCATCAGCAGTCGGAAATCAGCTATCAGCCAGAAAAAATCAAATAATCAGCTTTGATAATGCCAGCCAACCTAATCAAAAAGACCTGCATACTGGTGACGTTAGGACTATTCCTACACCTGAATACCTTTTCACAAAATACAACTACGTCCCTCCGGATCCTTCCCGGCAATGACAATCCCCGCAACAGCGAGGGAGATTTCATCACCCTCAAAAACGGCTCGATCCTCTTCATCTATACCCGCTTCACAGGCAATACTTCCAGCGATTTCGGCGGTTCGGACCTTGCATCCCGGGTTTCGCACGATAAAGGGAAAACCTGGACAAAAGACGACCGGATCGTGCTTAGAAACGAGGGGAAAATGAACATTATGAGTGTATCCCTTCTAAGGCTCCGCTCCGGTAAAATTGCACTTTTCTACCTTAGAAAGAACGGTCTCGCCGACTGTCTGCCGCTGATGAGGACATCTTCCGACGAAGGAAAAACCTGGAGTGAACCCACCGTTTGCATAAAGGACGAAATCGGCTACTATGTCTTAAACAACAGCCGCGTCATTCAACTGCCGTCAGGCAGGCTCCTCATGCCCGTAGCGCTCCATACCTCCAGCTTTAAACCGGATGCTACCATAGAAGAGCTCGAAAAAAGCTTCAACAACTATGGCAAAATCTTCTGCTATTATTCGGATGATGAAGGCCGGTCGTGGAAAAGAAGCGCCCCGGTCGTGATGCCGGGAAAGGTAATGGCGCAGGAACCGGGCGTTGTCGAACTGGCCAATGGCAATATCCTGATGTTCATCAGGACCGATGCCGGATTCCAATATTACGCAGCTTCAACTGATCAGGGCCAAAGCTGGAGCGAAGCCTGGGCGTCATCGCTTGTCTCGCCCGTTTCTCCCGCCAGTATCGTAAGGCTGCCCGGAAGTAAAACGCTGTTTGCCGTATGGAACAACAATGACCAGAAAGAACCGGCCCGGAAAGGTAAGAGGACACCGTTGACGACGGCTGTTTCAAAAGACGACGGGAAAACCTGGACAGGGCTTTCCGATATCGAGACAGATCCTAAAGGCTCCTACTGTTATACGGGCATTCTCTTTACCAAAAATGAGGTATTGCTCAACTATTTCGACTGGCATACCCGTGGCGTCTTTGTTACCAATATTCCACTGAAAACGCTTCGCTAACATGATGATCCGTAATTTCATCCGACATCTGTATTCCCGGGCGTGCCTGGCAGTGATTCCCGCCATAGCATTACTCTCCGTTTCGCCTGTCGAAGCACAGTCTAAAACGGAAGGGCCTGTTGTTACTCTTCAGCTGACTCCCGGCCCCAATAATCCGAGAAACAGCGAAGGCGACTTCGTTGAGCTGAAAGACGGGCGGATCCTGTATATCTATTCCCGCTTCACCGGCAGCTCCTCCAGCGACTTCGGTAGCTCGGACCTTGCTGCCAGGTGGTCGGAAGACGGTGGGAAAACCTGGACGGCGGACGACCGGATCGTCGTAAAAAAT
The DNA here is from genome assembly GCA_037191015.1 of Spirosomataceae bacterium. Taxonomy (GTDB): domain Bacteria; phylum Bacteroidota; class Bacteroidia; order Cytophagales; family Spirosomataceae; genus Ravibacter. The sequence goes on along the minus strand of JBBCKD010000010.1, from coordinate 36,148 downwards.
GAAGCGGCCACCAATGTCATGTCCGTTTCAATGCTACGGCTCAAAAGCGGGAAGATTGCCCTGTTCTACGCCCGGAAAAACTCAATTGCCGACTGTATCCCCATGATGAGGGTTTCGGAAGACGAAGGCAAAACATGGAGCGCCCCCGTCGCATGCATCACAGACCACCCCGGCTATTACGTCCTGAACAATGCCCGTGTAATCCAGCTCCCTAACGGACGGCTGCTTGTCCCGGTTGCGCTTCACAACACGGAAGCCAAAGGCCTGACGCATGAAGAACTGGAGAAGAAGTTCAACAACTACGGTATCCTTTATTGCTACTATTCCGACGATGAAGGTAAAACCTGGAAAAGAAGCCGGAAAATAGAGGTACCGGAAAGCGTCATGGCCCAGGAGCCCGGGCTTATCGAGCTCCGGAACGGCTCCGTCATGATGTATATCCGGACAGACGCCGGCATGCAGTACGCTTCTTATTCTGCCGACAAAGGCAAATCGTGGACCGCAGCGGTTCCGTCCAATATTCCTTCGCCCCTTTCTCCGGCTACCATAGTCCGCGACCCGAAAACGGGAAACCTGGTACTCGCCTGGAACAATTTCGGCATCATGGGCCTTAAGTACGGAAAAAGGACACCGTTCAATATAGCCGTATCAGACAATGAAGGACAAACCTGGCAACATATCAAAACCCTGCATGACAATCCCGACGGCTACTATTGCTACACCGCCGCACGCTTTCTCGGCAGCGGGCAATTGCTGTTAAGCTACTGTGCCGGCGAACGCTCAAAAGGGACCGGGCTTTCTATTACCAATATTACCAGGATCAACTCCGACTGGCTTTATGAAAAGTAACGTCATATATCTTCTGGCTCTATGGCTGTGCTGCGCCTGTCCGGCGTGGAGCCAGCAGCCTGCTGCCGGGAAAACAGTGCTGCACCTGACTACGGATGCCAACAACCCGAGAAATTCGGAAGGCAGCTTCATCGGGCTGAAAAACGGCAGGATTCTCTATGTATACTCGCGGTTTGAAGGGTCGTCTAGCGACCATGCTCCCGCGCGCCTGATGGGGCGGTTTTCGGATGACAACGGCCAGACCTGGACTAAAACCGACAAGCTGATCATCGACCGGGAAGGAGATATGAACGTGATGTCCGTATCCCTGCTTCGTTTGCAGGATGGCAGCATCGCGCTGGTGTACGCACGAAAAAATTCCCTCGACGACTGTATTCCCCAGATCAGGATTTCAAACGACGAAGGCAATACCTGGTCTGAGCCGAAATCCGTCATCACCGATCAGACAGGTTACTTTGTAGTGAATAACGACCGGGTCATCCAGCTTGCAAGCGGCCGTATACTGGTTCCTGTTTCCCTGCATAAGACCAAAGCTACCAAATGGAGCAACAAGGGAACCCTCAGCTGCTACTACTCTGACGATAACGGGAGATCGTGGAAGAACGGGCAGGTTGTCCCCACGCCCGATTCGGTGGTCACCCAGGAGCCGGGCGTAGTGGAACTGGCCGACGGGCGGGTCATGATGATCATCCGGGCCAGCGGCGGTCGCCAGTACCAGGCTTTCTCTTCCGACGGCGGGGTCAGCTGGACCTACGCAGTGTCTTCAGGTCTGAGGTCGCCGATTTCGCCGGCTTCCGTCAGGCGGGTGCCCGGCGGCAAAGACCTGCTCGCTGTTACCAACAACAATGGTGAGTACGGCCCGGGCTATCATAAAGCCAGGCGCACGCCGCTCACCGTTTTCCTGTCCGGCGACAACGGGATTACGTGGCAGGCTATCGCCGATATCGAGAACAACCCGAACGAGACCTATGCCTACACAGCCATTCATTTCGAGGGTGACCACGTCCTTTTTGCCTACTATGTCAAACCTGACGACGACCCGGGCTACAGCATCAAGATCAAGCGCATGGGCCTGAAGGAGCTTTACAATACTCAAAAGAAGCTCCCGGTCCTCCTGGCCGCCAACAAGCATTCCAACACGCTGACATTTGTCGACCCTAAGGGCTTCAATGTGCTGGAGACCATCTCCACCGGGCCTAACCCGCATGAAATAATCGTTACGCCCGATCAGCGGTTCGCTTATCTTTCCAACTACGCGCCGCCCGGCAATACGATTTCTGTCATAGATCTCCGGAACCGCAGGCACATCAAACAAATATCGACCGGGGAGATCGGCAGGATCCACGGGACCGCTATGGCGCCCGACGGCAGACACGCCTACTTTACCGCAGGTCAGACGGGGTATGTCTTGGAAGTTGATACCAAAACCAACGAGGTGGTGCGAAACATCCCGACTCATGGTAAGATATCTCACATGGTCTATCTCTCTCCCGACGCTAAATACCTCCTGACAGCCAATATCGTATCCGAAAACATCTCGGTAATCGACCGCAAAACAGGAACCCTTGTGAAACAGATCCCTGCCGGGAATGGTGTGGAAGGAATGGCTTTCACGCCCGACGGTCAAAAGCTCTGGGCACTCAACCAGACGGGCGGTTCTGTCACGGTCATCGATGTGAAATCGTGGGAGCCGGAAGAAACTTTCGCCTGTGAAGGAATGCCGGTGCGGATCCGCTTTACAAAAGACGGCTCACGGGCACTCATCGCAAACTGGGCCAAAGAAGGAAAGCTGACCGTCGTGGATACCCGTACCCGGAAGGAAATCAAACGCATACCCGTAGGCGACTATGCGATCGGGATCGAATTTTCTCCTGACGAACGGTTTGCTTTCGTGGGCTGTGAAGACGCTAAAAAAGCGGAGGTCCTGAAGGACGGCTCCGAAAAAACCGACGCACATAAAAACATTTCCGACGGGATACACGTAGTGGATCTCGGCAAGCTTGAAGTGATCGACGTCATCAGGACCGGCCTCGGCCCCGACCCGATGATCATGTGGTACCCATAACTAATCATACCTCAACCCGGGTAAGTGCAGCGCAGCCCGGGGATTTAACCAGTAAGAACCATGAATACGAGCTACAAACACATCCTCTCCACACTTCTGCTGCTGATCGGCCTATCGGTCTGCGTCAATGCCCAGAAGAACAAGTCTCAAACGCTGGCCCTGCAGCTCAACCCGGGGCCCGACAACCCGCGCAATAGCGAAGGGGACTTCATTACCCTTAAAGATGGCCGCATTCTCTTTATCTACAGCCATTACACGGGCACTTCTACCAGCGACCATGCGCCTGCCTACCTGGCAGGAAGATACTCGTCCGACGGCGGGAAAACATGGACCCCGGCCGATCGCCTCATCGTGGACCGGGAGGGAGATATGAACGTGATGTCCGTTTCGCTGCTCAGGCTCCATGACGGCACCATCGGGCTCTGGTATCTCAAGAAGAACTCGGAAACCGACTGCAAGCCCCTGCTGAGGATCTCACGGGACGAAGGCGAGACCTGGGGCGCGCCCATCAGCTGCATTACAGACAAAAACGGTTACTTCGTATTGAACAACAACCGGGTCATCCAGCTTAAAAACGGGCGCCTCCTGATGGCGGTAGCCCTGCACCGGGCAGAAGGAAGCCAGTGGCGCCCTCAGGCTACATTATACAGCTATTTTTCCGACGATAGCGGCAAAACCTGGAAATCGGGCGTCGCCGTACCCAACAACACCGACATCATTACCCAGGAGCCCGGCGTGATCGAGCTGAAAGACGGGCGTATCATGATGCTGATCAGGGCCAGCGGCGGAAAGCAGCAGCTCTCTTTCTCTTCCGACAAGGGCGAAACCTGGAGCCACATCGAGGAAAGCGATATTCATTCACCCATCTCGCCCGCTTCGATAGCGCGCATTCCAAAAACCGGGGACCTGCTGCTGGTATGGAATAACAACAAAAAAACCGAGGAGGGCTGGCACGGAGGGGTGAGAACACCGTTGACTATCGCCGTTTCGAGAGACGAAGGCAAAACCTGGCAGCACATTAAAAATATAGAAGCGGATCCCGACGGCTGGTATTGCTACATTGCCATTCATTTTACCAAAAAGGAGGTGCTGCTCGGTTACTGTGCCGGAAGCCAGTCAAAAAAGACCCATTTGTCGGTAACCAATATTACGCGCTTAAACCAAAAATGGCTTTATAAATGAGCAGGCAATTCCCTTTTCACAGGAGATCCTTTCTGAAAGTGCTGGGAGCCGGGATACCTGCTGCCATGCTTCCTCTGGTTTCCGGTGCGGAAGAATCGGCCGGTTCCGTTGTCAGCCAGGTGCCCGATCTCGAACTGGTCAGAGAGCTCCTGAAAAAGAAGGAACCGAATATCTGGCTGTTTACCGGCGACAGTATCACGCACGGAGCCAAGCACACGATGGGCCACCGCTCCTACCCCGAGATATTCGAGGAGAGAATGCGCTGGGAACTGGGGCGCACACGCGACTGGGTCATCAACACCGGGATAAGCTCGCAGACGATAAAGCTGATCCTCGCAGATTTCGAATGGCGGGTCAGCAGGTTCGCTCCGTCGGTAGTCTCCATCATGATCGGCACCAACGATTGCGCAAAGGCGGATATACCGGTAGAGGTTTTCGAAAAAGAGCTCACCGTTTTTGTCCGCAAAGTCCGTGATCTCAAGGCAATACCGGTTCTGCATACGCCCAACCCTATTATCCTGGAAATGGCCGGCGAGCGAAAAACGCTTCCCGGCTATATCCCGGTGATAAGAAAGGTGGCTCAGGAGCAGCAAACGATACTGGTTGATAATTACCAGTACTGGACCGACCGTCACAAACGGTATTTGAACCACGTTTACAGGCAGTGGCTGAACGACTACCTGCATCCTAACCAGACCGGGCATCAGCAGATCGCCCGCCTGATGTTCAGAACATTGGGAATTTTTGATCCCGAGCAACCGACCTGCGGCGGAGAATACTATGAAGCAGAACACTGAAAATATCACAAAGTTCGAATTGAACGGCCCGCGGAAAGGTCCGCACGTGCTCCTGCTCGCCGGCGTCCACGGCGACGAGTATGAACCTATGTCGGCATGCAGCCGGCTGTACCGCGAGCTGGAAGGCCGGCTCCTGAAGGGCCGGGTTACCTTTATCCCGCATTCCAACCCGACCGCCTATGAGAGCGGATCCAGGTACGGCAGCGACGGGCTGGATATGGCGCGGATATGTCCCGGTAAAGCCGGCGGAAGCAGCTCGGAAAAAGCAGCAGCCGCGGTCAGCGAGATCATCCGGACCGCCGATTACCTTGTCGATATGCATACGGGGGGCGTCATGTACGACATTTTCCCCCTGGCCGGCTACATGCTGCATCCCGATCCCGCCATTCTCGACCGGCAAAGACAAATGGCGCTCTCCTATGGGTTGCCCGTCGTTTGGGGAACCGATCCGCTTCCTTCGGGCCGGACGCTTTCTGTTGCCAGGGATGCAGGTATCCCTGCTATTTACCTGGAATACGGAGGCGGTACGGGCTTCAGGAAATACGTTGTGGATGCGTATGTTTCCGGGTTCCTCAACTTGCTCCGCTCCATGGAAATGATAGCGGGCGAATACGTTGCCCCCGATCCTGAAAAAGTTTACCAGGTGGAAGATCCAAGGCCCGACAGCGGCTTTCTGCAGGGAAAGATGCCTTCCCCGGCCGCCGGGATTTTCATCCCGGAAGTATCGCTCGGCACCCGGGTCCGAAAAGGCGACGTATGGGGCAGGATCCTCGACCCGGAGACCGGAGAAGCTACGGAAGTCCTGGCCGAAATCGACGGACTTGCCTTCCTGCTGCGCAACATCGTCAAAGTGAGTAAGAATGACGCCTTAGGCGGTATCCTGCCGATTACAGAACCGGGCCTCGTTACCATCAGCGAAGACGGCTCCGTTACCGCGGAGCCCCGCAGGGGCGACACCCCTGTGATCACAGGCGCAGCCTCTGTGACCACCGGAGGAAGCCGCGCCGCCGCCCTCGTCACCGGTGCGGCCGGAGGCATCGGCAGCGCGACTGCGCGCCGCCTGGGTGCAGCGGGATACGCCCTGCTTCTGGCCGACATCGACGGGGAGAAGCTGGCCAGCCTGGCGGGAGAGCTGGAAAATGATGGCATCCCGGTTAGCTGGGTGCGGAGCGACCTGGCTGATGATACTTCCTGGGAAGGGCTGATTCAGGCTGCCCTCGGGAAATACGGCCGGATAGATGTCCTGGTCAATAATGCCGCCTGGCGGGTTGCAGGATCACTGCGATCGACTACATTCGATTCATGGGAAAAGACTCTGAAAATATGCCTTACCGCCCCTGTATTCCTGGCAAAAGCAGCTGCCCGGGCAATGGAACAGCAAAATGCCGGCGGTGTAATCATCAACATTTCAAGTGTGATGGCAGAGCGCCCTTCCGGTCTCGCGCCGGCTTATATGGCTGCCAAGGGAGCTATCAACAACCTTACCCGGGAGCTGGCGGTGACCTACGGCCGGAGCGGGATAAGGGTCGTGGGAATTGCTCCTGGCTATATCGACACCGAGCTGAGCAATGATTACGTAGATCCCGACGGCGAAAATATCAGCGCCCGGCTTATCTCTCAGCTTACCGATTTCATCCCCCTCGGAAGAGGCGGGAGAGCAGACGAAATAGCCGATGTCATTGCCTGGGCCTGCTCGGATCAGGCTTCCTATGTGACAGGCACTACCCTTACCGTCGACGGTGGCTTCCAGCCCAACTTTAACCCGTATTCCGTTAAAAAACTACAATATCCCGAAGAATTTTGAACAACAAACCGACATACGGCATAACGGAGAGCAACCGGGACCTGTTTGGTCTCGGCGAGGGTAATACACCCCTGGTGAGGTCGAAATCCATCGGGCCTTCCCTCGGCATTCCCCATCTTTATTTCAAGCTGGAAAACCTTAATCCTACCGGGTCATATAAGGACAGGTTTGCCTCCGTGCTGGTACGCGATATGATGGCCCGGAGACAAAAAACCTGCATGGCGACCTCGAGCGGCAATACAGGCGCGGCGCTTGCTGCCTATACCGCGGCGGCGGGGATCTCCTGCATTATCCTGGTCGTCGACGGTGCGCCGTTACCCAAGCTACGGCAAATGCAGCTTTATGGCGCACACCTGCTGATGATCCGGGATTTCGGGAAGTCTGCCGAAATCACCGAAAGTGTTTTTTCCGCTCTCCAGGAATTGAGTGCCCGCTACGAGCTGCCGTTGCCCGTCAGCGCCTATAAATTCTGTCCGGAGGGTATGCGCGGAGTCGAAACCCTGGCGCATGAAATTATGGATTTACTCGATGGGCCAGGCGAAATATTTGTGCCTGCCGGCGGCGGCGGCCTTACGCTCGCCGTTGCAAAAGGGGTGCTATCCCGTAACGCGGGCTGCAAAGTGCATTGCGTACAACCGGAAGGAAACGATACCATCGCCTCGTCGCTGCGCGCCGGGACGACGGCACGCCCGGTACCTCGCTCGACTACTTCGGTAAGCGGTCTCCAGGTTGCCAACGTCCTTGACGGGCAGGAAGTGATCGAAGCCTGTACAAGATCGGGCGGGACGGGGTACGTGGTGACAGACGAAAACATCTTCAGGTGGCACCGCGAGCTGGCGATGAAGGAAGGGATCTTCTCCGAACCGGCCGGGGCGGTGGCGCTCGCCGGCCTGGAAGAGGCGGTCAGGAGAGGAGAAACCGACCCCGGCAGCCGCTATGTATGCCTGGTAACAGGAAGCGGGTTCAAGGACATGGCGACCGTAGAAAGCAGGTTTTCCCTGCCGGATATAAGCTCCGTTCCAGCCGAAACAGCTATCGACCACCTTCAAAAGCTTTTTATAAAAACCCAGCCCTGAAAGGGCATCATACCACAGCCCCGCAGGGGCAAACATCCGCATAACCCCGGGATAGCCCCGCGCAGCCAGGGGTGACTAACATATAAAAAACTATATTCAAACAAAAACAATGAGTACACAACAATTCAAAGGAGTATGGCCGGCGCTGTTCACACCTGTCCATGCCAATGGAAAATTAAACCTTAGTGAGCTTGAAAAGCTTATCGAGCTCCTGATAGGCCAGGAAATGGACGGCATTTACATTCTGGGTTCCACCGGGCAGGGCTTCCTGTTCAGCGAGGAGGAAAGGAAGGAAATTACCGCACACACGATGCAGATCGTCAAAGAAAGAGTCCCGGTCATTGTGCAGGTAGGGGCTATGAATACCGAGGAATCGATACGTCTTGCCCGGCACGCGGCAGATCATGGCGCCAACGGTATCTCGTCGGTAGGCCCGATTTACTATGGCGGAAGCGGTGAAATGGCCTTTACGCACTACCGGCGCATCGCCGAGGCTACGGACCGGCCTTTTTTTCCCTACCAGATCGGCGGCGCTGCCAGCCACGAGGTGATTAAAAAACTGCTGGATCTTCCACAGGTCAAAGGGATGAAGCTGACTACCGGCAAGCTTCTTGAGATAGGCACCATCAAAAACATGGCCGGAGACAGGTGGCAGCTTTTCAGCGGCGCCGACGAGCTGATCTGCCAGGCGGCCATCACCGGTACAGTAGGAGCCATCGGTACGTTCTACAACATGTTCGGCCCTACGTGCAAATATGTGAGAGCGGCTTTCCTAGACGGAAAAGTAAATGAAGCTCATGAATTTATGCTCACTTTCCAGGGCTTCATCGAGAAGATCCTGCCTTATGTATGGACCTTTATCGACAAGGGTATGGCGCTTAAATACGATATTCATATAGGTCCGCCCAAACCGCCCTTGCTGGCTCCGCCTATGCCCTGGAGCGACGAGGAAATCGTCGATATGATGGAACAGGTAGATAGTTACGGACTTCTGAAGGAAACCATTTAACCGGCTGCCATGTCTGTTGATTTTGAATTCATAAAAAACGAGCTCTACACAGCCGTTATCTCCGATGTCCTCGACTCGATGGGCTACCCCAACCAGGCCACGCGGATCCCCTTTGTCTCCTATACCGGGGTCGGCAGGCTTGCGGGGAGATGTAAAACCACGCTATGGACGGATATGTTTCATAAGGATGACAATCCCTATGACCTGGAGCTTAAGGCAGTGGACTCCTGCCTCCCGGGAGAAGTTTTGATCGCTGCCGCCCACGGCAGCGACAGATCGGGCATATTCGGGGAGTTGCTGGCTACAGCCTGCCGCAACCGGGGCTGTACCGGCGTGATAGTCCACGGTGCCGTAAGAGATGTTGCCAAAATGCGGGAAATGGGCTTCCCCGTGTTTGCTACATCTAAAAACCCCTACGACAGCCAGAACCGGCAGCGGGTAGTCGACATGGATATCCCCGTCGTAATCGACGGCGTCACTTTCAACCCGGGCGACATCGTAGTAGCCGACGAGGACGGTATAGTGGTAATCCCGCAACCTTTGGAAGACAGGGTCATATCGGCCGCATTGAAAAAAGTAAAAGCAGAAAACCAATCTCGCGATGCCATCAGGATGGGCATGAAAGCGCAGGAAGCATATCAAACATTCGGAGTATTATGAGTAATAAGAAAGTTGTAAAAGGAGGAAACATCCCGACCAGTCATCTGCCTTTTTCACCCGGTATCATCTCCGGAGGGCACCTGTTTGTTTCGGGTCAGGCTTCCGTCGACGACAAAGGAGCGATTGTAACCGACACTTTTGAAGGAGAATGCCGGCGCTCGTTTGAAAACCTGAAACGTATCGTGGAGGCAGCCGGGGCTTCCCTCGACGATGCGGTGCAGGTACGCAACTATGTTGGAAAACAGGAGTATCTGGCTGAATTCAATGCGATTTATAAAGAATATTTTAACGAGCCTTACCCGGCCAGGACTACCCTGATCGGCTGCCTCGGCGACCTGCTCAAATTTGAGGTGGACGCGGTATTCTTTATTGATAAATAATCCGTTTATTTGAAACAGCCGATCTGGCCGGCTTTCGATAGCCGGAAGCCGGTCGCCGATACCTGAACCCCTGACATTTATGAAAAAACGTATCGCCCTGCTGGGCATCTACCACGAAACCAATACATTCTCGAAGCAGCTTACCACGCTGGCTGAATTCAGGTCGGGCTTCTGGCTGGAAGAAGGAGCCATTACGGATGAATACCGCGGCGCCTACCATGAAATCAGCGGGATAATAGAGGTGATGGAAAGCTCGGACGAATATGAGCTTATACCCGTGTTTTATGCCTATGCAACTCCGAGCGGCATGGTCACGGCAGATGCGCTGGAAGGCATTCTTTCCAGGCTATGGGAATTATACGATAAAAACGGTCCTTATGACGGCATCCTCGTTGTGCCGCATGGCGCCGGCGTCTCGGAAAACCACCCGGACATGGACGGTTACTGGCTACAACAGCTGCGCTCCCGGGCTGGGGATCAGATCCCTATCGTCGGGACATTGGACCCTCATGCCAATGTAAGCCCGCTGATGACGGATTCGACCAACGGCCTGTTCCCCTACCAGACCAATCCGCACATCGACCAGGCAAGAGTGGGCCGGGAAGCAGCCAGGATGATGATAGCTATCCTTTCCGAAGGGCGGAAATTTACCCAGACGCTGGTCCAGTTGCCTCTTGCGATCAGCATAGAGCAGCAGTACACGTCTGAATCTCCCTGTCTCGATCTCCTGCAGCTGGCGGAAAACGTCCGGGCGCAGCACGGGCTTTACTCGGTCAGCCTTTTGCTGGGCTTCCCTTACGCCGACGTTGCCGAGCTGGGGTCCGCCTTTATCCTTATTTCGGAACAATTTCCTGTTGCGGTACAGACGCACGGCCATGCGTCTTCTTCACAACGCATTGCGGAGACGGACGGCAGTGCGTCTCTACGACAATACATATTCCAAAACCTGCATAGCTTCAACGGCAAAAAGCTCCATATCCGGGATTGGATCCCTCTTTTCTCTAAAATGGAAAAGCCCGTCCTGCTGCTCGATATGGGGGATAACGTAGGAGGCGGAAGCAGCGCGCAGAGCACTCACCTGCTCGAGGAACTCGACCGGGCCGGGCTTTCATGCACTTTCATCTGTATCTACGACCCGGCGGCGGTAGAACGCCTGGGAAATGCCTCCGGCGTACCCGCAGCGCTTACCGTCGGCGAAAGCGGGTATGTGATCGTACCTGAAAGCTATCGTCTTATCGAAGGGAAATTCAAGGAGCTGACACCAAAGCACGGTGGTTTTGTCAACTACGACATGGGGCCTTCCGCAATCGTAAAAACGGTTAACGGCCAGACGGTTATGCTCACTTCGCTTAGAACCGTTCCCTTCAGCCTCCAGCAGCTGCTGGCTTACGATCTGCAGCCCGACGGCTTTGACTTTATCGTCGCCAAAGGGGTCAATGCGCCTATCGCCGCCTACAAAGACGTCTGTAAGCATCTTTGCAAGGTCGACACGCCGGGCGATACCAGCGCCGATATGACCCGCTTTACCTTTCACCGGCGCCGGGCGCCCCTGTTCCCGTTTGAGGAGCCGCCGGCAGAAGCGTTCGAGGTATGAAGACGTATGATATCGTAAAACTTGCTGATACTGAGTTTTATACCGAAGGACCGGTTGTCGATCATCGTGGCAATTTCTTTTTCACAACGCTTACCGGCGGGCAGATCATTACCCTGCGTTCAAAAACGCCGGGTAGCGTATGGGCTGAAGGGAATTGCCCGAACGGGCAGGTTATAATGAGCAACGGTGAACATTGGGTTTGTGAAAGCCGGACCGGCCGGATATCGGCTTACCACCCCGACGGAAGCTTCAGGGCGACAGTCATAGACGGTGTATGTGCGGGAACTCCTTTTACTACCCCTAACGACCTCGTTACGGACTCCAAAGGGAACCTGTACTTTACCGATTCCGTCAGGGAAACCGGGAAGGTCTTTTTTTCCGGGGCCGACGGCCGGCAGCAGCTCATCGACGGCCATATTGATTATGCCAATGGGCTGGCGCTCAGCAATTCTGAAGATATTTTGTATGTAGCCGAGAGCTACGGGAACCGGATCCTTGCTTTTCATTTCAAAACCCTGCCCGATGGCGGCACCGAACGGAGGACCCTGATCGATCTTCCCCTGCATCCATCAGGCGATCCTTTAAAAAACCTGCCTGACGGATTGGCCGTAGACAAGGACGGCCGCATATGGGTTGCCCACTATGGCATGCAGGCGATACAGGTGGTTTCCCCGGAAGGGTTTCTGCTGCATACCATCGATACCGGTCTTCCTTTAACCAGCAACCTTGCGTTTATAAAAGATACACCCGGGAAAAAGGAGCTGCTCGTAACCGGCGGCTACGGCGAGCCCGGTCCGGGGGCGGTCCTGCTCATCACTGTCGGCTTCTGAATAGAGACATCCGAATGTAAATTCACCAGGCCATGGAAAAAATACTGAAACCGTTGCGGTTGATCTATCTCTTCATTTTCATAAACACGATACCTTCTATGTCTCAGACTGATCAGATCAGATGGTCGGAATTCCCTTCCCTTCCCGATAAGTCAGGATTTGCGGGCATGTATGCCGGTGTAACTTCGGGAGCCCTCCTGGCAATGGGCGGCGCCAACTTCCCGGGTCAATATCCCTGGGAAGGCGGTAAAAAGAAATGGTATGACCATATTTATGTTTTACCCGGAGGCGGGCAATGGCATCTTTCCGGGCAAAAGCTCCCGTCGCCGTCCGGGTACGGCGTGTCGGTGAGCTATAAGGACAAGGTGATCATAGCAGGCGGGTGTACCGACACGCATCACCTTTCGTCAGTTTACAGCTACCGTTGGAGCGGTAGCAGGCTGGAAAAAGAAAGCCTGCCTGATCTGCCTCAGCCGCTCGCCTATATGACCGGCGCGCTGCTCGGCGATGTGCTGATCATACTCGGAGGCTCTGAAAGTCCCGGAGGGCCACCGCTGAAGCAGGCATTGCTGCTGGACCTCCTGAAGCCGGAAAGCGGCTGGCAGAAAATCGAGCCCTGGCCGGGACCTGAGCGGATATTGCCCGTAAGCGGGGTCTGGAACGGCCGGTTGTTCCTGATGAGCGGCGAAAATAGCCAGGTTAATTCTTTCGGGGAAAAGTACCGTGACATTCTTACCGACAACTACGCTCTTACCATCCGTAAGGAAGGAGAGGAATGGAAAGCAAGCTGGAAAAAGCTGTCTCCCATCCCGAGAGGCGCGGCTGCGGGAGGAACACTCCCCCTTTTAAACGGCAGCAGGTTCATTATATGGGGTGGCGTCGATGCCGTCACCGCCCAATACCGCGATCCGGCTACCCATCCCGGCATAATCAGGAGCGTTTTGTGCTACTATCCCGGCAACGATACCTGGGAATACCTGGGGGACCAGGATAAATACCCTTCTCTTGTCACCCTGCCGGTAGTACCCTACCAGGACGGGTGGCTGTATATCAGCGGTGAGGTCAAACCCGGGATACGTACCCCTTCCATCATTAAAATAAGTGAGTAGTCGCTGCACATCATGAAATACACTCCTTTTCATCAATACCGTATTTCGCAGCTTGCGTTAGGAACCATCCAGCTGGGCATGAACTACGGGATCGCCAATACTACCGGCGCGCCGGCAAAAGAAGAGGCCTTCTCTATCCTCGACCTGGCTAGAAAATCGGGCATCAATACCTTCGATACCGCCCGTACCTACGGCCAGGCGGAAAAGGTACTGGGAGATTACTTCACCCAAAACCCGTCGGACGGAGACCTGGTCATTTCGAAGTTCAAATATGACTGGACTCCCGGCATCTCCCTCGAAACCGCCTGGAAATCGGTCAGAAGCAGCGTTGAACAGTCGATTTCTGAGCTGAATACCAGCCATGTACCGTTGGTGCTCTATCACAAAGGCCCCGACGAACCTATGGAAGAAGTACTGCGGATCGTTCCCACGCTGATCGACCGGCTAAAGGAAGAAGGATTGATCGCCTACGGCGGCATCTCGCTTAATTATTCCAGAGAAGCCGCAGGCCTGGCTGAGCATGCCGCATTCGAGGCCATACAGATCCCTCTGAACATTTTAGATCAAAAAGTTATTAACGACGGCACGCTCGGGAGCCTGCACAGATCCGGCAAAACCATTTTTGTAAGGAGCGTTTTCCTGCAGGGATTGTTCTTCCGGGACCCGCGCGAGCTGACCGGCATTTTAAAAGAAGCCTCCCCTTACCTGGCGAACCTGCACGCCCTGGCTCGCGATTATCGCCTGGCTGTAGCAGACCTGGCATTCGCATTCATACGCGATCTTCCTGAAGCGGACAGCTTAGTGGTCGGCGCTGAAAACATCTCCCAGGTACGATCCAACCTGGCCCTGCTGAATGGCCCGGCACTACCGGAATCATTGAGAACCGAACTGGAAACCCTGGCAGCCGATGTACCGAAGCCGGTAATTACCCCCGGAATGTGGAATTAAGGAATATCTTATTGTCTCATCAATACTCCCAATGAACGAACTCTTCAATCTTACCGGCAAAGTAGCCATTGTAACCGGGGGCACCGGTCTTTTCGGCGCCCCGATCTCACGTGCCCTGGCAGCAGCCGGAGCCCACGTGGCAATTGCTTCCCGGAATGTTCAACGCTGCCGCGAATATGCAGCCGGGTTATCAGGCGAGGGCTTCCAGGCAAGCGGATGGGAGCTGGATCTGTCGGATGAATCGCAGATACAACATTTCGTGTCTGCCGTGACCGAACGCTTCGGGCAGATCGATATCCTCGTGAACAACGCCGTTTCCAGGGAAGGTTTCAAAAACCTGGAAGACATGGACGCGAAGGACTGGGAAGCTGCCCAGAAAATCAATTCTACCGGCCTGATGCTTATTACGAAAGCGGTAGTACCGCATATGCAGGCGCGTTTAAGCGGAAATATCATCAACATCAGCTCTATCCAGGGCACGGTCGGGCCTAATTTCCCGGTATACGGCAGCACCGGGATGACCAGCCCGGTAAACTATACCTACGATAAGTGGGGGATGGTAGGATTTACCAAATGGCTGGCCAACTACTACGGTAAATACGGTATACGGGCAAATTGCGTCAGTCCGGGCGGCTACGGACCGGGAATTGAGCAGATGACAGGCAAAGAGGAATTTATTGCCAATTATAAGCGCCTCACTCCCCTGGGACGCTTCGCCGACGATAAAGATATCCAGGGACCCGTCGTATTCCTGGCCTCTGAAGCTTCATCCTATATCACCGGCCACAACCTGGTCGTAGACGGCGGCTGGACGTCGTGGTAAAACCCGGGAAGGCATGTTCACAGTTTCATCTTTTTATTCACATGACATTAAATCAAAAATCAAATACAAATAGTCGTCGGGATTTCTTCAGGAAATGCACGGCTTTGCTGGTTGTGTCAGGGAATGAGATCACCGGCTTAAACGGAAAGTCATTTCTTTCCCGGGATAAAAGCACTTCTTCCAAAAGGATCGAAATACTGGAAAAAGAACTTGTCTTTGTGAGCGATCAACCGGGGGACAGATCCTTTCGTCCTGTCCCCCAGGATTTTATACACAGTCAATTCCCCCCGATACCTGAGATACCCGAAACCATACCGGTGGAATATTCCTGGAAAACGGAGACCTGTGCCCTTTTTAAAGAGAGGTCGCTTAATGGATTTGGGGCTATAAATGACGGGATTTATGCAGACGGAGAGCACCTTTTACAGATTGTAGCTACTACACCCGGTGCGCCGGATACACAGGCAGGATCTCCATTGTATAAATGCTGGTACCGGATCTCTGCTGATGCCGGAAAGACTTTTTCCCCGTTCCGGTTAATTGTGCAGGCCGGCAATTCAAAAGATGAACCGGTAAAAGGAGTCAGAATTGGCAGGAACGGCTACACGATCCCTCTTACTTCACCATTTATAAAAAGTTCCAATGGCGAAATCATGGTTCCCGTCCATCTGCATCCGTGGGACTTTGAAAAGCAAGCCATTTATAACCCTGCAAATGCGTATCTATTCGGCGATTCGGGTGTATTAATCGGGAAGTGGATAAACAACAGGAAGGATATCCGGTGGGAATTCGGAGAATGGGCGCGGATTGATCATAAGCTATCAACACGCGGATTGTTCGAGCCTTCCATTGCAGAATTATCTCCCGGTAAGTTTGCAATGGTAATGAGGGGTTCAAATTACAAAAACAGTGATTTGCCCGGTTATTCATGGATCTCTTATTCGACGGATTATTGCAGGACCTGGTCGGACCCAAAACCGTTTACATATTCTGACGGGAGCAACTTTTACGCTCCGGCGTCATGTTCCACGTTATTCCGGTCGGTCTATAACGGCATTCTATACTGGGTGGGGAACATTACCGATGAAAATCCAAACGGAAATCATCCTCGTCATCCCCTGGTTATCGGGAGAGTGGATGAAAAAAACTTCGGGCTGATTAAAGACACGTTGGTTACCATTGACCAAAGGCACCCGGAAAAGGAAAATGAGCGGGTGGAACTGTCTAATTACAAAATTATGGAACATCCCCGTTCGGCGGAAGTGGTGATTGCCTTAACCAGGCGGGTGGATGGTGTATGGGCCCATGCCCCCTCATGGTACAGGATAAAGCTGGCCTGACAAGTCGGGTAAAACACTAAGATGTTTTTGATGACAGAAAATATTTTCAGACATAATTAATAACTCTTGACAGACATGATCGGCAAAAATTTAGCAACGTCGTTAAAACAGGGTAAATATGTTTTTGGAACGGCAATGATCTCCCGCCTGGATGCGTGGTGGCCAGGTATTCTTGCGTCGCTTAAGATGGATCTGGCATTTATCGATTCGGAACATACGCCTTCAGATCGCCAGCTTATCAGTACTACGTGTCATCTTTACAGAGCCCGCGGCGTAGTGCCCGTAGTGCGGATACCAAGCCCCGACCCTTACCAGGCTACAATGGCGCTTGACGGAGGCGCTCTGGGTATTATCGGACCGTATGTGGAAAGTGCCGAACAGGTACGGAAGTTAGCGGGAGCGGTGAAATACAAGCCCCTTAAAGGAAAAAGGCTGGAAGACTTTCTGAACAATGAGGCCGCTTTGGAACCCGGTTTATTGTCTTACCTGGAAAAAATCAACGAAGAGAATGTGCTTATAGTTAATATCGAAAGTGTCCCCGCACTGGATAACCTGGATGAGATTTTATCTGTAAAAGGGTTAGATGCCGTTCTGGTAGGCCCTCATGACCTGACGTGCAGCCTGGGTATCCCGGAGCAATACGACCATCCGCTGTTTAAAGAGTCTATCGAGTTTATTATAAGGAAATCGCGGGAAGCCGGGGTCGGAGTGGGCGTACATACCTGGGAAGAGGTAGGATTTAATAATGAATTGGACTGGGCCCGGAAAGGAGCAAACCTGATTATGCACAGTAATGATCTTTCCATATTTACCCATGCTATTTCCGGGCATTTGAACTGGTTAAGGCAGGAGCTTCAACTTTCACCGGAAACAAGCAAAGTGCATGACGCAACGATCTGATACTGTCAATACCGCCTCCCGGACCCCCTCAAAATCCTATGCCTGGCTTGTCGTAGGCCTGTTAAGCGTAGTAGGCTGCCTGAACTACCTCGACAGGATGATGATTACGACCATGAGGTTTTCTATCATCGAATCGATCCCTATGACCGACGCGCAGTTCGGACTGCTCACGTCGCTGTTCCTATGGATATACGGGTTTCTAAGCCCGGTAGGAGGCTTCCTGGCCGACCGGTTTAAAAGGACCTGGGTGATTATCGGCAGCCTGTTTGTATGGTCGGCGGTAACATGGCTCACCTCCTATGTAACCACTTATGAAGGATTGCTCGCAACACGGGCCCTTATGGGGATCAGTGAAGCCTGTTACATTCCCGCAGGGCTGGCTATGATCATGGATTATCATAAAGGCGCCACTCGCTCGCTCGCCAACGGCATCCATATGGCCGGGATCATGATCGGCCAAAGCCTCGGATTCATAGGCGGCTGGCTGGCCGAAACACATACCTGGAACTTTGCATTCAGCACTTTCGGCATCATCGGAGTCGTATACGCCCTCGTGCTACTGGCCCTGCTCAGGGAAGCTCCCCGGGAAAATGTCGAAACCACCGGTACCGGCGCCCCGGCGGAAAACAAAGTTTCTTTTATTGAAACCTTAAAGATCTTATCCGGCAACAGGGAATATCGGAAAACGCTTTTATTCTGGGGTACCGGCGGCGTTGTAGCCTGGCTGGTGGTGGGCTGGCTGCCCACTTATTTCAAGGAGCATTTCAACCTGTCCCAGAGCGTCGCAGGGTTCTATTCTACGGGTTATTTCCATACTGCCTCGCTTGTAGGTGTCATTGTCGGCGGACTTCTTGCCGACCGGTGGAGCAGGCGCCATCCGAAAGGACGTATATTGGTGCCGATATTAGGTCTCTCGATCGCCGCACCCGCCGTTTTCATGGCCAGCAGCACCGGGGCGCTGTATCCGGCCCTGGCGGGATTTATGATCTTCGCTTTTTTCAGGGTGTTCCTCGACGCCAACATGATGCCGATCCTGACCCTGCTCATAGACAGAAAATACCTGGCTACCGGCTATGGCATCCTCAATTTCGTAGCCTGCCTCGTAGGGGGAGTGAGCCTCTATGCAGGGGGCGCCATGCGCGACATGGATATCAACATCGCACAGCTGTTTAAAATATCTTCCGGCCTCATGCTTTTTATCGTCTTTATGCTGTGGAGGCTGAAGCCGGGGAAAAATAATTAAGCTGTACGCCCGCTCTTCCCCGTCTCCGACGGAGGAAGCGCGAAGGCCGGGCTCTGACCGGCAAATCATATTAATTATTGTCGCCGTCATTATTCACCGGTCGGAGACCGGGTGTCGCACTCCTATCGTCTAAGACGAGGGAGAACCGGGAAAAAAATAATTGAGCTCTCCGCCGCATGACCAAAATCATATATATACTTCGTAAATAATCTTTACTTTGTTGCTACGTATCGAGGTCATCTATACTAACCGGTAGATCCGGACAGACTTTGAAAATAAAACATACAATTCCGATATACTTCTTTTAAAAAAACTGAAACGCCTTATGAACTCTCTCAGAATATCTCTCTTTGCCGGAGGGCTACTGCTGTTATTCATTTCCGCATGCTCTCCGAAAGTTTCCACATCGATCAGCAAACACTATGCTGCTCTCGACTACCGTGAAGAAGTGATCGTATTTATGCCCGGTGACGACTTCCCGGCAGACGCAGAAGTTGTAGGAACGGTCAAAATAGGGGACTCCGGCTTCTCTACTGACTGCGGGCTGGACGTAGCGATAGAAAAAGCAAAAGACGAAGCGCGCAAAGCCGGGGGAAATGCCATAAAGATTACCCGGCATCAGCCGCCGAGCTTCTGGACAAGCAGCTGTCACCGGATAAGGGCGGATATCCTCAAAATAGATGCTTCCGGAATTGTCAAAGCCGATGAGCCGGCATCCGCGCTTCCGCCCGATGCCGGTTACGCCCTGCTACATGTCTACAGAGCGTCGGGTACAGGTCCCCTGGTAAGCTTCGACCTCCACCTGGGAGACACCGTCATCTGCAGGGTGAAGAACAAATGGAAACAGACCATCATGATAAAGAAAGAGGGATTGAATACTCTCTGGGCAAAAACGGAATCAAAAGCGGAGATCCCCGTTAAGATTGAATTCGGCAATGAATACTATATCCGGTGCAGTGTGGCCATGGGTGCCTTTGTCGGGCGGCCCAGGCTGGAGCTGGTAGACCGGAAAACCGGTAAAATCGAGTTTGATACTATAGAAAATAAAGACTGATCAATTCTTATACTATCTGAAATGAACAAGCTGCTGCTGACATTTGCGCTATCGGGCATACTGCTGAAAAGCGCCGCCCAGGACCTGGTTGTAACCGCCGAGGGCGACTCCCTGAACTGCAGGATCACGAAAGTGAAGAATAATTATGTTTACTTCACATTTGTCCATCAAAACGAGGTCCGGAACACGTTATTGCCTGTTTCCCAGGTAGCCGGATACCAGTATAATTACTTTGACTCCGCCGTCCTGCCTGTCGGATACCGGCGCGATAAGCCTGCGTTCCCGCGCTGGCGCCTTTCGTTGAACGGGGGCTTCAGCTACCGGCTCGGAAAATTGCCCCCGGGTATAGACCCCAGCCTGAAGCCGTACTTGAAAGATCTCAAATCGGGCGCTCACTACGAGGCCGGCGCTTCCTATTATTTCTCCGAACAGCTGGGAGCAGGACTTCGTTACAATCATTTTCGTTCGAAGGCCGATGCCGACAATATTTACGTTACTCCTCCCAACGGGCAGACGCAATACGGCAGCATGAGCGACAATATCGGGATCACCTGGTTCGGCCCTCTTTTCAGCACGCGCCTTCTCAACGGAAAGAAAACAGGTGCATTCGTCCTTGACGTAGGTATCGGCTATGCCGGATACCGGAACAAATCCGTCCTGCTGAATGAAAACCTGTCGTTCAAAGGAGGGACGGCCGGTTTGTACTGGGGTGTAGGGTATGATATCGGCCTTTCGAAAGGAATGGCCCTCGGGCTTCAGTTTGGCTATACCGCTGCAACACTCACCAAATACAGGATTTCAAACGGTTTCCGGACGGAAACGGTCGAGCTTGACAAGGACAGCTACGAATCGCTGTCACATATCGATCTGTCTGTAGGGTTAAGGTTTGGGAAATAGTTGATTTATCTTCAATTTCGTGAACACATCATTCATGAAAGCCGCCATACTTATGCACAAATTTATCCTGCTGCTTCAGACTCTGGTCGTCGTTTTATCCGCATTGCAGGTCAATGCGCAGACCCGTAACCGCGAGACCTTACCGGCCAATCTCGATCTTCACATTATGCCGCTCGCATTGGCTCACCCCGATCCTTCGCTCCGTATCGGGGTGGAACGCATAACAGGGGGTAGGTGGAGCTATGGCCTGAGCGCAGGTATCGGCAACAATCCTTTTACTGTCGTCTTAATGAAGAACGACAGGCGCACTGACTACCAATTGTGGGAGATACGGCCGGAGATCAAGTTTTACCTGCTTCAGCGGGAGGATATGGGATGGTACCTGGCTGCCGAAGGGCTCTATGTCAACAGCAGCTATACTTCGGGCAGTTCCTACTATATCGTTTCCTTCGATGAAAAAGTAGTATTTGACAGAGCCGGGTTCCAGAAAGAAAAGTTTGGCGGAATATCCAAAATGGGAGTTAAGTTCCTTGTCGGAAGGAAGCTCACCCTGGATTTATTTTCCGGATTGGGTATGGCGTGGACCCAGGTTTCGTACTCCGATGTGGAAAACCCGAGAAATGAAGTCCACGATCCGTTTTTCGACGGAGAAGACTTTTATGAGGGGAAAAGATGGACAGGGCTTCTCTCTGTGGGGGTCAAAATAGGCCTCCGCCTTTGGGAAGAGTAAGCTCTTCCCCGTCTTTAGACGGAGGAAGCGCGAAAGCCTGTCTCTGACCGGTATGCATCGTCCTATTATGATATTTGTTTACCGGTCGGAGACATGAGGACATCCTCCCACCGTCAATAGACAAAGGAAAGCGGCGTCCCGATAGATCATTTATTCGTAACTTGCAGTCACAAATACCGCTCCGGTATAGGCGTAATACGAATTGCATGATCTATAGTACTTTGAAATCTGTTTTAGTCAGTCCCCGGCAGCAGCCGATCCGTACCGCCATCCAGCTGGCGTCATCCAAAAGTGAAAGTAACCGTTCACTGATCATCAGTGCGCTCACCGGGTTCAAAAGCGCCTTGAGCAATGTTTCCGAGGCTAGGGATACCCAAACCCTGGAAAGGCTCCTTCACAATACCGGAGAAACTGCGGACGTCATAGATGCCGGAGCGCCCATGCGGTTCCTCACGGCTTATTTTGCAGTGACAGGACAGCGGAAAGTGATGACGGGAACGCCGCGGATGTGCGAGCGGCCCATCGGTATACTGGTGGATGCGCTCCGGGAATTGGGGGCTACTATTACCTACCTGGGAAAAGAGGGGTACCCTCCCATGCGGCTGGAAGGTTTTGAATACTCCGGGAATAATACGCTTAGAGTTAAAAGCAATGTAAGCAGCCAGTATATCTCGGCGTTGCTCCTGGTATCGCCCGCGTTACCTGACGGGCTTATGCTGCACCTGGAAGGGGAAATAGGTTCCCGTCCCTACATAGAAATGACGCTGCAGCAAATGGCTCATTTCGGGATTTCCTATACGGCCGACTGGAAAAGCAAAACGATACACGTTCCACACCAGGACTACAGCCCCGCCGCTTTTTCGGTCGAATCCGACTGGTCGGGAGCCAGCTATTGGTACAGCCTGGTCGCACTGGCGGAAGATGCAGAGATCGAACTGCTCGGGCTCAAGCAGGAATCCCTGCAGGGAGACAGTGCGATCGCTCACATTATGGATCCCCTGGGCGTTAAGACTACCTATACCGACAGGGGTGTACTGCTGCAAAAGAAGGAAGCGGTGGCAGAATTGAACTGGGATTTTTCAGGCTGCCCCGACCTTGTGCAGACCGTTGCAGTGTGCTGTGCCGCCAAGCGTATCAAGCTGGTAATGACCGGGATAGAAAGCCTTAAAATTAAGGAGACCGACCGCGTGGCGGCTCTTCAGGCCGAGCTATTGAAAATAGGCGCCGGACTTACCGAAACAGAGCCCAACCACAGGTATGAAGTCAATACAACCGGCGGAGGAGACAAGCTCCCGGTTATTGACACGTACGACGATCATCGCATGGCCATGGCTTTTGCCCCGGTAGGGGTTTCACGTCCTATTGTAATTGAAGAACCGGGCGTGGTCGTCAAGTCCTATCCCGGGTTCTGGAAAGACCTGGAGACTGTCACAAAGCTGGAAAGCTATGCCGGAGCTTCTTTCTGAAATTCCCTGGTGGGTATACGTATTGGTCGCCCTGGTTTTCTGGGCGCTCATCGATATTCTTCAGAAGAAGCATGCGATCAAACATAATTTCCCGATAGTAGGGCATTTCAGGTACCTCCTTGAGTCGATAGGTCCTGAGCTGCGCCAGTACATAGTGGCCAACAACAGGGAGGAGCTTCCTTTCAACCGGCGCCAGCGGTCGTGGATCTACGCCTCTTCGAAAAAGGAAAACAATTACCAGGGCTTTGGCACCGACCAGGACATGTCCGCCCCGGGGTATGTGCTGATAAAACCGGCTTTGATGCCGAAACACCTTCCCGACGACCATCCGCACAGCATCGTTAACGGGAATCACCCCTATCATTATACCCTTCCGTCTGCCAAAACGATCGGCAGCTTTCATAACCGTGCACGTCCCTACCGGCCGAAATCCGTGGTTAACATTAGTGCCATGAGCTACGGGTCCCTGTCGTCCAGGGCCATCTCGGCGCTGAATATGGGCGCCGCAAAGTTTGGCTGCTACCATAATACGGGAGAAGGAGGCCTGTCCTCCTACCACCGGCTCGGAGCCGATGTCGTCTTTAACATAGGCACCTCCTACTTCGGCGTCCGCGACCAAAACGGGAATTTCGATATAGAAAAGCTGGTAAGGCTTACCGGTGAAACGCCCGCTATCCGGTTGCTGGAACTAAAGCTTTCGCAGGGAGCAAAACCCGGGAAGGGCGGAGTGCTGCCGGCCAGCAAGATTACCCGGGAAATAGCTGAAATCCGCCAGGTCCCCATGGGCCGGGACATCGTTTCGCGGCCCTATCACACGGCTTTCTCGAATATCCGTGAGATGGTCGTCTTCATAGAGGAAATGGCCGGCAGGACCGGGCTGCCCGTAGGTATCAAGTCGGCTGTCGGGAAGCTCGATCTGTGGGAAGAGCTTGCCCAAACGATGGTCGAAACCGGGAAGGGCCCGGATTTTATTACCATCGACGGCGGAGAAGGGGGTACAGGCGCCGCCCCGCCGTCTTTCGCCGATCATGTATCGCTTCCGTTCGTATACGCTTTTGCCAGCGTATACAAAATTTTTCAGCGCTATCACCTCACCGAGCGCGTTACCTTTATCGCGTCCGGGAAGCTCGGCCTTCCCGACAAAGCGGTGATGGCCTTTGCAATGGGCGCAGACCTGATTAACGTGGCCAGGGAGGCCATGATGTCGATCGGGTGCATACAGGCCCAGCTGTGCCATACCAACAGGTGTCCGGTAGGAGTCGCTACCAATAATAAATGGCTGGTTTCAGGGCTCGATCCTGCTCTGAAGAGCGAGCGATTTTATAACTATATCAAAACCTTTACAAAAGAGCTTATCGAAATTACCCACGCTGCGGGTTATGAACACCCCTGCCAGTTTACGATGGACGACGTGGATCTGTCGATGGGCGATAATAACATTACGCAATCGCTCCGCATGTCCCACGGCTATAACAAGGACGTCGTAAAATTCGACGGCATGCAGACGTTATTTACCTGCGACCACCTGGGCGGCGCTTCGCACATCGCCTGACCCCGCCGCTATCCGGGCGTGCAACATTTACAGTTAAAATTTGCGTATTTTGCAGAGAGGTTGCTCTTGTAAACACGTATCCGAATGATTCACTACGGATTCCATAGCATTCTGAAGGCCGGTGCGAAATTTCTTACCCTTGCGCTCATCCTGGCCGGCGGACCGGTTGCCCCGGCCCAGACCTCCCCACGGTACCTCATCCTGTTAAAGGACAAAAACGGCACACCTCATACCACGGCGCAACCCGGAACTTTTCTTTCGGAAAGAGCGATACAGAGACGTACCGCCGCGAATATTGCGATTTCGGAAAGCGATCTGCCCGTAAATCCCGCCTATATCGCTTCGATCGGCGCTACCGGTGCACAGGTACTTCATACGACCAAATGGTTCAATGGCGTGGTAGTGAGCGCTTCCGAATCCCAGCTACAGGCCATACAGGCGCTTTCCTGCTACAAAGGGATCGAGCGCGGCATGGCGCTCACCGGAGCTGATTACACCGCAAGAATAAGCCGGACGGATGCTAAGTTCGGATCCGGGGATGCTATAAGCTACGGGAGCAGCCTTTTCCAGCTCGACATGCTGGGTGTGCCGCAGCTTCACGCCATGGGTTATACCGGGCGTGGGCTCCTGATCGGCGTCTTCGACTCGGGCTTCACCAATGCCGACCAGCAGGGTTATTTAAGCCATCTTTTTGAAAACGGCCGGATCGTCGACACGTACGATTTTATTGACCGCAATGCGCATGTGTACGACGATCACAGCCACGGATTGCAGGTGCTCAGCGTAATGGCCTCCCGGTGGGAGGGTAACCTGGTCGGTCCCGCTTTTGATGCTGACTACGTCTTATACAGAACTGAAAATGTCTACAGCGAGACACCATACGAAGAGGTTGCCTGGCTGCTCGCTGCCGAACGTGCCGACAGCCTGGGCGTAGACATCATCAACACATCGCTGGGCTATAATTCTTTTGATAACGCCGCTCTTGACTACACCTATGCCCAGATGGACGGGAAGACTGCCATCATTTCGAGGGCGGCCCGCTTCGCTGCCCGGACCGGTATGCTGCTGGTTGCATCGGCCGGCAATGAGGGGAGCAACAGCTGGAAATACATAACTGCCCCTGCGGATGTCGATTCCGTCCTGACGGTCGGGGCGGTAACCTCGACCGGCGCCCGCTCCTCCTTCAGCTCTTTCGGTCCGAATGCAGAAGGAGTCACCAAGCCTGATGTAGCTGCGCTGGGTTCCGGCGTCAGCATGGGGTCGGTATCGGGCACGGTTACTTCCTCCAACGGCACTTCCTTTTCGTCACCGCTGGTGGCGTCATTTGCAGCGCTGCTCTGGCAGGTATACCCCGGCAAAACAGCGCAGGAGCTGGCCGCCTATATCCGCTCTATAGGAAACAAGGCAAATCAGCCCGACGATGCGACCGGGTACGGTATCCCCTATTACAGCGAAACCCTTTCCATCAATACACCCACCAGCTTCACAGCATCGCTCGACGGTAACATCGTATATCTTTCCTGGGAGTATCCCTATGGCGCAATGATCAGCAATTACGAGATCGAACGGTCGATCGACGACCGTCCGTTTGTCAGGATAGCCACTGTGGGAGGAGATCAGCATCCGGTCGATACGCTGCATACGTCGGGCTCGTACCGGTACCGGGTACGCGCGGTGGCGAACTTCAGAGCCGGCGGCTATTCGGAAGTGGCGGCAGTTGACTTCCCCGGCGGTTACAATCCTACATCCGGCCCCCTCCCGCTATGGCCGAATCCTGCCCGTAATTATATCTTCATAGACCTGCGTTCTTTCCCCGACGGGGATACTTTTTCCGCAGAAATTATCAGTCTCACCGGTACTATACAGGCTGTCCCGGAGCTTTTTATATCCCCGAATGCCACTGCCAGGATAGCCGTCGATAACCTTACTCCAGGACTGTACCTTCTCCGGCTCACGTCGGGGGGAAGCGGAACATATCTCCGGAAATTCATCAGGCAATAGCCGGGAAAGAAGGTTATATACGCAATAATTGCTATTTTTGAGGTTAAAGCTATCAACCAAATCATCCAAGGCTCATGAAAAAACATCTTCTCGTATTCCTTTTCATTTTTGCAGTCGCTGCCTCGTCGGTTGCGCAGCGCACGCCGGCATTGAGTCCCTCCTCTACTATCCAGCAGGCAGTGGGGGTGACCGATTTCACGGTGAGCTACTCCCGTCCGAGCCTGAAAGGACGGCAGGCTTTCGGTCCCGGCTCGCCGTTGGCGCCCACCGGGCAGGTATGGCGCACGGGAGCCAACCAGGCGACCACGCTAGAGGCCAGCACCGATTTTACTTTTGGCGGAAAAACCGTTCCTGCCGGGAAATATGCGCTTTTCTCCATTCCCAACAGCGGCTCCTGGACCATCATTCTTAATAAAAACTACCAGGGAGGCATTGGCGCCTATGCGGAATCAAACGATGTGGCCCGTGTCACTGCTGCCCCGGTCAGCGTACCCGCTACAGAAACTTTTACGATAGGCTTCAGCGACCTGACGGAAACCTCCGCTATACTCAGTTTATCGTGGGCAGGCGTGGCCGTACCGGTTAAGCTGGAGGTTGCCACCGAAGAATTGACCGAAGCAGGCTTCCGGGAAGCGGTTGCCAAAAACCCTGAAAACCCCGTCGTACTGCAAACTGTAGCCAACTATATGCTGGGAAAAGGGAAAGACCTCGACCAGGCCCTGGCGCTGGCCGACAAGTCTATCGGCCTGAAAGAAACCTTCGGGAATGTATGGCTGAAAGCCCAGATCCTGAACAAGCTCGGTAAGGTAACGGAAGCGGTGCCCTTGGCGCAAAAAGCCCTTACTCTAGGCCAGGCATCGGGTGAAGCCAATTTCGCCAGCTTCTACAAAGGACAAATCGAAACCTCACTGGCTGACTGGAAAACCAAATTGCCTGCGGAAGTTCCGGCGAAAAAGAAAGGGAAAAAGAAATAAATAATCGGGGTGACCTTAACTTCTTAATGGTTCATAAAGACGTGAAAACATTAAGGGATTAAGGACATGAAGCACCATCTTAACGATTCTGACCGGGTACCAAGCCAGGGTTCAGAGCCGTAGGCTCGGTCGATCTCGTAGCTCGCCATTCACCCCTATCGGGCAGTATTCATTTAATTACAGGAGAATTTTTCCGTCTGTCGTTCCTCCGTCAAAATGACCGGACGACGGATCCCTTATTTCTTCTCTATTCCCTCCAGTATTCTCCGGATATCATTTGAACGCGTCATATACTCAAGGCTGCTATCCAACTCGTCGGAGTCGATAGCAGCCTTGAATTTCTGAAGGTACTCGATGTAATCTCCCAGCGCCCGGCTCACGTTCTCCTTATTCTGGTTAAAGATCGGCGCCCACATCTGGGGCGAGCTCTTGGCAAGGCGCACGGTCGACGAAAACCCCGTTCCGGCCATCCTGAAAATCGCTTTTTCGTCTTTTTCCTTCTCGAGCACTGTCAGCCCCAGCGCAAAGGAGCTCACGTGACTGAGATGAGACACATAAGCCAGGTGAAGATCGTGCTCAACCGGGTTCATATAATGTATCTTCATCCCGATATCGATCAGCAGCGCCTCTACCAACGCCACCGAATCGGAGTTGCTTTTCTGCCTGTCGCAGATGATAACGTGCTGCTGCGGAAGCAGTTCCTTAAATGCCGCCGCCGGGCCCGAATTCTCGGTTCCCGCCATGGGGTGTACTGCCACAAACTGGGCCCTTCCGGGATGCTGATCAGCAATGCCGCAGATCAGCTCTTTTGTCGAACCGAAGTCCATGACCGTGCGGCCCGCCGGAATTTTATCCAGCACTTCCGGCAAAAGATCCGAAATAATATCTACCGGGGTAGCCAGCACCACCAGCTCCGAAAGAGCGACCGCTTCATCGAGTTCTACCACCCTGTCCACTATTCCCTTTGCAATGGCTATTTTCTGGTGCACAACGGACTTATCCACACCTAACAGGGTCATTTTAGGATACTTCTCGCGCAGCGATAACGCAAGTGAGCCTCCTAACAAACCTATTCCTATTATACTGACAATCATGTGCTTATGTCTTTTTATTCTTTCCCGGTAATTCTTCCGACTGCTTCCCAGATCCGCTCTTTCGGTGTACAGAGCGAGATCCGGATATACTTTCTTCCTTTCTCGCCGAAAATAAAGCCGGGAGCAAGAAAGATATGCTTCTGATAAAGGAGGTCGTCTATTATTTCCTCCGCGTCCGGGGCGTCAGCCGGGAGCTTGCCCCAAAGGAACAGGCCTTCCTGCTTATCATCCCATGTGCATCCCAGCGCGCGCAACATGGCTTCGGCGGCTTCCAGCCTGCCATTATACACCGAATTCCTTTCGATGTGCCATTCCTTCGAATTGCCCAGCGCAACCGCGCCTGCTTCCTGGAGCGCCCTGAACATGCCCGAATCTATGTTCGTTTTGATTTTTAGCACCGCGCTGATATAAGCCTCTCCCCCTGCCAGCCAGCCGAGACGCCACCCCGCCATATTATGCGACTTGCTCATTGAATTCAGCTCTATCGCCACTTCTTTCGCACCTTCAACCGACAGCAGGCTGATCGGCGCCTTTTTGTTCAGGATAAGGCTGTACGGGTTATCATGGCATATCAGCACCCGGTTTCTTTTTGCAAAGGCAACGGCCTGTTCAAAAAGCTCCTGCGTCGCAGGTCCGCCGGTCGGCATATGGGGATAGTTCATCCAGAGGATTTTCGTCCTGGCGGTAACCAGGGCGTCCATAGCCTTCCAGTCCGGTTGCCAGCCCGATTCCTCCAGCAAAGGATACTCCTTTACCACGCCCCCCACCATTTGCGATACCGCCCTGTAGGTGGGGTAACCCAGCTCCGGCACAAGGACTTCATCGCCGGGGTCCAGAAACGTAAGCGAAATATGGGTAATACCCTCTTTTGAACCTATGAGGGGTAATATCTCCTTCACAGGATCGAGCGTTACGCCATATATCTCACGATAGAACCGCGCAACGGCTTCCTTAAAAACAGGTATGCCGGCATAAGGTGGATAACCATGTGCCGAAGCATCGCCGACCGATTGCCTGATCGCGTCCAAAGTAGCCGGGGAAGGCTCCATATCCGGGTTTCCTATTCCCAGGTTAATTACATCATGACCTTCGGCCACCAGCTTCCTTACTTCCCCCAGTTTGACTGAAAAGTAATATTCTGTAGCTTGTTTTGCCCGTTGGGCAGGTTCAATAATCATCGCTTTATATTCAAAGTGCGCAAAGTTACTATATAAACCGCTATCAGCTATCAGAAATCAGCCGTCAACTATCGGAAATTGAACGCAATGCCATTCATAATTCTCAACTTTCAATTCTCAACTTTCAATTTTCAATTTTCAACTCTCCATTCATAATTCCGGCACAGCAGTAAAGTACAGGTAGCTTTTAAAATTATTCCAATGAATATTTGCGCAAATTTTATCCAGGCACATCTTCAACCTTTCGTAAATGCAAGCTTTACTCGGAGTAATTTTCCACTTCATAGGCGGTTTTGCCTCTGGTAGTTTCTACATACCCTATAAAAAAGTAAAGCAATGGTCCTGGGAATCGTATTGGCTGGTGGGTGGAATTTTTTCGTGGCTGATCGTACCCTTCTTATCAGCATGGCTCACGATCCCGGGCTACATGGAGATCATACGCCACACCGACGGAGGCATCCTCTGGCTTACGTACTTTTTTGGCGTTTTATGGGGAATAGGCGGTCTCACCTACGGGCTGGGGGTCCGGTACCTGGGCGTTGCGCTCGGAAGCTCCATCATCCTGGGACTATGTTCCGTATTCGGAGCGCTGCTGCCTTCGGTCTACTACCAGTTCTATCCTGTTTCCGGTAAGGACACGATCGGTGATCTCGCTACCAACGGTTGGGGGCAAATGGTATTGCTGGGGCTTTTGATCTGTGTGATCGGGATCATTCTGTGCGGGAAGGCCGGCGATATGAAGGATAAGGATATGAAGCAGGCCGGGAATACAGGCGCTTCCGACACGGAATATAAAATAGGGCTCGGCCTGTTTGTATCGATCGTTTCAGGCATTCTGAGCGCCTGCTTCGCGTTCGGGATCGATGCCGGAAAGGTTATGGCCGAAGAAGCGAATGAGGCCTGGAAAGCGCTGAATCCCGGACAGGGAGAATTCCTGTTTCAAAACAACGTTACCTATATTATTATCCTGCTGGGAGGCCTGACCACCAACCTGATCTGGTGTATGGGGCTGAATATCAAGAACAAAAGCTTCGGCGATTATACCAATTCAGATACGCCCCTGCTATCCAACTACCTCTTCTCCGCTGTGGCGGGCACTACCTGGTTTATGCAGTTTTTCTTCTACGGGATGGGAGAAAGCAAGCTCGGGAACGGGCCCAGCTCATGGATACTTCACATGGCCTTTATCATACTTGTCGCCAACAGCTGGGGCCTGATCCTGAATGAATGGAAGGGGGTGCAGCGAAAAACGCTGCGGACCATTATCTGGGGCATAGCCGTTATCCTGCTCTCCGTCCTGGTCGTAGGATACGGCAATTACCTGAAACAATAGAACATTATCCGGGGTTTGGTCTTTTTTTTGTTTCTTTAAGGCGGAAACGAATTATCCTTAGCCGCCTTTCTTATACACAGTGCTCAAAAAGATCGTTACAAACCTCGCATTCCAGGTACTATTAGCTATTATTTGTGGTGTTTTGCTGGGACATTTTTACCCGTCTGTTGCGGTTAAAATGGACATCGTCGGCCGCACCTTCATTAATATTATCAAGCTGTTCATAGGGCCCATCATTTTCTCTACCATCGTGCTCGGCATGAGCAGCGTCGGCGACCTTAAGAAAGTAGGCAGGCTGGGCCTGAAAGCAGTAATCTATTTTGAAATCGTCACGACGGCTGCCCTTGTCCTGGGAATACTGATCGCCTGGTATGCCGAACCTGGTAAAATAGATATTTCGGGCCTTACTGCCCAGGATGCCTCGAAGTTTACCAGTGCCCCGCAGCAGGAATTCAGCTGGTGGAACTTCTTTAAATCCAATTTCACCTTACAGGTACTGGCAGCCGCCATGATTTGCGGGGTTGTCGTAAACCGTATTCCCCAGCGGGAAATGCTCGTGTCGAAACTGTCGAAATTCTCCATGGTCGTTTTCAAGCTCCTGAGATGGGTGATGTACCTGGCGCCGCTCGGCGCTTTCGGGGGAATAGCCTACGCGGTAGGCAATTTCGGCCTTCAGACCCTGATCCCGCTGGGGAAGCTGATGCTCAGCGTCTATGCCACGATGATCATTTTTGTCTTTTTTGTCCTGGGATCCATCATGCGTTACTTCAAGATGAGCATCCTGAGCTTTCTCAAATACATCAAAGAAGAGCTTCTGCTGGTTTTCGCTACGTCGTCGTCGGAATCTGCCTTACCTTCCATCATGGAAAAGCTTCAGAAAATGGGCTGTAGTAAAGCGGTAGTCGGGTTGGTAGTGCCCACGGGATATTCTTTCAATCTCGACGGCACTTCCATCTACCTGTCGATGGCCGTGCTGTTTATTGCCCAGCTGTATGGTGTTCATCTCACTTTATGGGAACTGGCCGGGATACTCGGGATCCTGATGATTACTTCCAAAGGAGCCGCCGGGGTGACCGGCAGCGGCTTCATCGTGCTCGCTTCAACACTTACCGCTTTCCCTAAAATCCCTATCGAAGGGCTGGCTTTTCTGCTCGGCATCGACAAATTCCTGAGCGAAGCCAGGGCTATTACCAACATCATAGGTAACGCAGTAGCCACCGTCGTCATCGCAAAAAGCGAAAATGAATTCTTCCCGCCGGAAGAGACGGAATAACGCCCTGATGCTCTTCGGGACTTGCAGTCCCGAAGCCCTTTCTGTCGCCTGTGGCGACTATCTAAATATTACACAGAGGACCACAGAGGTTACACAGAGAGCCACAGAGCCATCACACACTAACTCTCTGTGGTCCTCTCTTTTCCTCTGTGGCTCTCTGTGTCCCCGTACCATAAAAGGACTTCTACGACTAAAGTTTTTCTGATTCATGACTTTCGTCATAATCCTTTCCTTTTAAGCTACTTAGTTTTGCAAATACAATTAAACATAATAATACAATTATGAAACGCAGAGAACCTGTATCGGCTATCATGACTCACAACGTACAGACCGTCAACCTGAACGATGAATTGTCTGATGTGGTCGACACCCTGAAAAAGCATAAGATCCGCCACATCCCCGTAGTGGACGGTAAAGAGGTGGCAGGTATCATCAGCAGAACGGACATCAACCGCCTGACATTCGGTTCGCTGTTCGAAAATCAGGAAGGAGCAGATGAGGCGGTGCTGACCATGCTTTCCGTCTCGCAGGTAATGACCGCCAGGCCCCGCCTGGTCAAAATCGACGCAACCGTAAAAGATGTCGCCGAGATATTCGCACAGGAAGAATTTCACACGTTACCCGTGGTTGACGACAACGCAGCCCTGGTCGGGATCGTGACTACCACCGATATTATTAAATACCTCCTGGAACAATACTGATCCGGAAGTCAAGTTTTCATAGTAATAGAGAATTCCGAAAGGAGGTTGCCGGTGGCGACCTTCTTTTTTGTTGGACGGGGGTGAGGCAAAGGAATGAGTATAATAAGACAGGCTTGAACTTATCAAAGAAAAAATACTGATCCGTCTTAAAAATCCCTCCTATGCAGGAAAGTGTACTTTCTACCGTCATCTTACCTCTGGCCCTCGGCATTATCATGCTCGGCCTGGGATTATCGCTTACCATTGCCGACTTCACGCGCGTTGTGCGGTACCCGAAAGCCGTATTTGTAGGGCTGCTATGCCAGATGGCAATTCTGCCCGCAGGCGCGTTCCTGATCGCTACATCATTTTCTCTCTCTCCGGAACTGGCCGTAGGGCTCATGCTGCTGGCGGCTTCTCCCGGCGGACCTACCGCTAACCTTTTCAGTCATCTTGCAAACGGAGACGTCGCGCTCAACATCACGCTGACGGCAATCAACAGCGTGCTGACGCTGTTTTCCCTCCCGTTTATAGTGGGCTTGTCTATGGACCACTTTCTCGGTGCATCCCAGGCCATCGCGATGCCTTTCAACAAGATTATCTCGGTATTTGCGATTGTCCTGATACCCGTAGCGATAGGGATGGCGCTTCACAGGTATCGGCCGTCCTTCTCCGACAAGCTCCGCAAACCCGTCAAGACGGCCTCCGCCATCCTGCTCGTACTTGTGATCGTGGCCGCCATCGTCAAGGACAAAGAAGTCCTGACCGAATATTTCGCCCAGATCGGCCTGGCTGCGCTTTCTTTCAACCTGTTAAGCCTTCTCGGCGGCTATTTCATCCCGAAGCTGTTCAATATTGAAAATCGCCAGGCCATCGCTATCGGCATGGAAATCGGCATTCATAACGGCACGCTGGCGATCTTCATAGCGCTTACCGTCCTTAACAATTCCGTTATGTCGGTCCCTCCGGCCATCTACAGCATCATTATGTTTTTTACTGCCGGTATTTTCGGGTACATCGTCAACCACAAAATGACGCAGGAATCATAAACGCGCAGGATATAAAATGGCCTGCCTTCTGTTAAAAACCGAAAGCAGGCCGGATTGGGAGGGTGTGGATATATATTCTATCTGCTGATCACTACCCGGTGGATTCTGGCCGGGCCGTCCTTGCTTTCGATCCGAAGGAGATAGATCCCTGCAGGAAGATGGCTTACATCAAAAGAAAGTCCCCTGCCACCGCCGTTATCGGAACGTTTCAGAGACCATTCCGTTCCCGACAGGGCAAATATTTTTACAGCATCAGCCTTTTCCTCCTGATCGAGCGTCAGCCGGTCGACGGCGGGGTTGGGGTATACCCGGCCCGCTATTGCAGGGCCTTCCAGCCTGAGGCTTCCGACCGGTCCGTACGCAAAGGTACCATCGAGATCAACCATCCGCAGGCGGTAGTACCTCATCCCGGCTACCCCCGGATCGGGGAACGAATAGCGATGCAGCACGGCGCTTTCACCACTTGCCTTCACGCTTCCTATGATTTGCCAGGAGTGGGCATCGCCGCTGCGCTCGATCTCGAAATGGCTGACGCCGGTCTCCGAAGCGGTCGACCACCTGATCAGGGCTGTTCCGTTTTCGGCAGCCACCGAGAAGTCTGCAAG
The DNA here is from genome assembly GCA_037191015.1 of Spirosomataceae bacterium. Classification (GTDB taxonomy): domain Bacteria; phylum Bacteroidota; class Bacteroidia; order Cytophagales; family Spirosomataceae; genus Ravibacter. The sequence continues at coordinate 1,653 of JBBCKD010000010.1, read as the reverse complement.
AGTTACCGGAAGCGGGTTGTTTGAATCTGTACTGGCAAGGGTGAAGGGGCTGAAATCCGAAACCGTAGTGAGCGTCGTCACCGTTCCTACGTTGAGATCATCGGTATGAGCGCCATTCCCCAGGTCGTTCCAGGTACCCGATTTCCAATGGGCGACGGCAAGCTTCGAGGGATCGGTGATATAACCGTCCGGGAAATTATACCCAAGGGTGACAGTGACCGCGCTTTCCCCCGCGATTCTCCTGATATCCCAATATCCTTCGTCGAATACTTTTGTCAGCGTTTCATTGTGATTCCCGGTGTTGTAGCCGTTATCAGCAGGATCGACAGGCAGGTATTCGGCGCTGAACCCGGAAGTAGCGCCCGAAGGGGCCGAGATCCCCGCCAAAAACAGCTTTGTCCCCGAGCCCGTAGGAAAAACAAACTCCGTATTCCCTATTTTGTGTACCGGTCCCAGTACATGGCTGTCGTCGCCGGCATTTGTATGCCCTGCTCCGGGTTGAAAGATCAGTGGGTACTCAGCCGAAGCCTGGATATAGCCGCTGATAAAGTCAAGCGTGTTGCTGACGCGAAGCGGCTGGGTTAAAACCAGTTTAGCACCACCGGATTTTTCCAGGATAAATCCGGGCAATATAGGCTCGGCTACCCCGGCATGCGTAAATGTAGCATCCGTCGCTCCGTTAAAGCGTACCCGGTTGGCGGCTACTGAAATGCCCGTAGCCGTAGCAAAAGTCAGGTTTGCTGCGTAGGATACCGTATGACCGTTGCCTATGTTGATCGCGCCGGATCCTTCCCTTGTGTAGATGACATTGCCATTGTACTGATTAGGCCCCAAACCCGAAAAAGTATCATAAAATATACCGCTACCTTTCAGAGTAAACGACGCCGGGCCGTTCACTACGCTACCGGAGAAGCGAGTTGATTGGTTGTTGCCCCCATTGTCTTCGTAAGTAAAGCCATCCGGAACGGTCAGGACATTTTCATCAAAAGTCGTCGCGCCCCCTCCTTGTTTGCCCGTAACCGTGAAACCGGCCAGGGTGAGCTTATTGTTGGTTACAGTCAGTATGGCCGGGTTGGCAATAGACACCGTGCCGCCGCCGGCGGCATTCTCCAACCGGCTTAGACTAAAGTTATGGTGGGTGCCTGACTCGTAATCGATATCCACTTTGCCGGTGATTGAGGTTTTACCGGTGCCGGCGCCAATGGCGGTAGCCCCGCCCACTTTATTGACATAGCTGAAATTACCGGCTATCGCGTTCTCTCCGACGGCATTAAAAATATCGGTCGCCCCCGCACCGGTCCGCGCAACCGACAGGCCACCATTAAAGGCCGACTTGTATACTCCGGATATATTCAATTCGCCGGTGCCCGTTGCCGTGAAGCTTGCAGGGCCATTGAAGGTGTTGGGACCTGACGCAGAAAAAGTCTCAGAAAATGTACCGCTCCCTTTCAGGGTAAACGACGCCGGGCCGTTCACTTCACTACCGGAAAAGCGAGTTGGCTGGTTGTTGCCCTCATTGTCTTCATAGTTAAAACTACCCGAAACGGTCAGAACGTTTTCATCGAAAGTCGTCGCGCCCCCTCCTTGTTTGCCCGTAACCGTAAAGCCGGCCAGGGTGAGCTTATTGTTGGTTACAGTCAGTATGGCCGGGTT
>JBBCKD010000009.1:0-34723 GCA_037191015.1 Spirosomataceae bacterium | reverse complement strand
TTCCGGGTAAAGAGATGGAATTATCTCCGTACCGAAGAATACGGTTCCGGGCATTACAAGCTCGACGGAACTCCCGGACAGGAGACGCTGCCCGTGCTGGCCAGCTATGTTTCGGCAGACAGGAAGTCGGTTTTTCTCTTGCTGCCTTATATGAAGACAGCAGAGCAGATGGAGGTATTGTATGAAATTGCCGCCGAAGATGGCAGGTCTATGCAGGACGGCTTCTGGTTTACCCCCAAAACGATAGAGCCGCTGGCATTGGAACCTTATGGCTTTAAGAATGTAGACCTGGCCCTGCTGAAGAATGAGGCAGCGATAGCAAAGGCTGCGGAAAGCATAGTAGAAGTAGTTTCGGCCGAGCATGGAAAAGCGATGTTCGAAAAGCTGGCCTGTATGGGGTGCCATTCCACCGGGCAGCAGGTGGAAGGTATGTATGGTCCGCCCCTGAAGGGAATTATCGGGAAAAAGCGTGAATTTACCGACGGGTCGTCTGTGGTTGCAAATGAAAAATACCTGAAAGAGTCTATTCTGGATCCGCCGGTAAGGCATGTGAAAGGTTACAGTGGTGAAATGCCTTCGTATGTGGGGATTGTATCCGAAAGCGATCTCGAATCGATAATCCTGTATATTAAATCCTTATAACCCTATAACCCGGTTAGTACACTGAAGCAAAAGCCGAATCAGGTGCCCTCACTCAGGCAGATATAGATACTACCGGTTCCCGGAGGTCCTCGCTCCTACTTCGACTGCCCACTTCTCATACAGCCTTTTCAGCTCGTTAACCCTGCCGCTGTCTGTTTGGGAAAGGTCCGCGTTCTCGGCGGGGTCTTTTACAAGGTCATACAGCGCCCAGTCTTTATCTTCCTTATCTTTAACAAGCTTCCATCTGCCTTTCCGGACGGCCTGGTTGCCCTCGTGTTCCCAGAAATAGGTACGCTCTTCCGGTTGTTTCCCGTTCCACAGGAAAGACAGGCTGCTTCCGGGCAGATCCCCCTTCGGTAACCCGGCCAGCTCCATGGCTGTCGGCAGCAGGTCGGTCACGTAAGCAGGCGCCGGATGGTAGCCTTCCTCCGGTTTCACCCGGCCGGGCCAGGAGACGATGCAGGGTGTGATGATTCCGCCCTCGTGCAAAAAGCGCTTGTACTTCCTGAAGGGTGTATTCGACACATTGGCCCAGGGCGTATCGTAAGTGACATAAGACCCGGGCTGGCCGATTTTCACGGCCGGATCATTAAAATTACGCCGGGCGACGTTTTCAGCACAGGCTCCGTTGTCCGAGAGGAAAACAATCAGCGTATTATCCAGCTGCCCGTTTTCCTTCAGCTGCGCCAGGAGCCTCCCGATATTCTGATCCATCCGGTCGATCATCGCGGCATATACCGCCATCTTTCTCACCCACTCCTCTTTGTTGTCTGCCGAATCCCAGGAAGGGATATCTGCAGGTCTGGCCGGGAAACGGAAGCGACCGTCCGCCAGGCCAAGCGCAACCATTTTTTTATACCTGTTTTCACGGATAACATCCCATCCCCGGCGATAAGCGGCTTCATACCTGGTCACATCTTCTTCGGGAGCGTGGAGAGGAAAATGAGGCGCGGTATAAGCCAGGTACAGGAAAAACGGCTGCCGGGGATTTTCCTCCTTATGCCTGTTGAGGTACCCGATCGCATAGTCCGTAAAGGCATCCGTGATGTAAAATCCGTCATCGGGAGTATCGAATTCCTGGTCTTCCAGAACAATGTGCCTCTTACCCTTTTCCTGGGGAATGACGCCATAATAGCCCGTAGCGCCGTTGATCAGTCCGAAGAAATGCTCAAACCCTCTTTTCAGCGGCCAATGCTCAGACCGTTCCCCCACATGCCATTTGCCGGTCATATAGGTACGGTACCCGCCCTGCTTCAGGTGCTCGGCAATGGTAGGGAAGCGGCTGTCGATAAAGCCCTGGTAAGGACCGGGTTTCACTTCGGCCCCCTCCGGCGATACCATGTGCCCCATCCCGGCTTCGTGCGGGTAGCGGCCGGTCAGCAGGCTGGCCCGCGTCGGGCAGCATCTCGCGTTATTATAAAAGCTGCGGAGTTTTATCCCGTTCGAAGCAAGAAGATCCAGGTTGGGAGTACGGATCTCCCCTCCATAGCACCCCAGGTCGGAATAACCCATATCATCAGCCATGATATAGATGATATTCGGCCTGGCACCTCCATCGCCGGGAAAGCTGTCCGCAGGCAATTTTTGCGGGGAAAATATCATCGCAAGGACACCAAGGGAATATAAAGCCGCGCTCAGTCGCATTTTATTTTATCTGGTTATTTGTTAAGTCGCCCTCTCCTCCTCTTATTTTACTGCTGTTTCCCCCCGTAATTCTCCAGGAAGCGTTTTACTACATTTTCCTCAAGCCTGACACGGTCGCCCGTCTGTTCCATCCTGGCTTTCAGCTTTGTCAAAAGCCTGTTGAGCAGGTGCTCGTTTTCTGCGTTCAGCGCAAGATTCCGGGTTTCCTCCGGATCTTCCTTCAAATCATACAGCTCTAGAAAAACCTCCTCCCTGAACGTATCCACGATCAGCTTCAGATGGCCGTCGACCAGGCATCGCTGGGCATTCCCCAAAGAGCCGTTCCCGTCATATTGTATAAAGACGGCATCCCTCCTTTTATCATTGCCTGCCAGCAGGGGAAGCAGCGATTTCCCGTCTGTGTGCCCAAGAGGAGCCGTTACGCCATTCAGATCCAGCACGGTCGGCAGCACATCCACCAGGCTTACGGGCGTGTCGATGTTTTTGCTATCCACCGGGTATCCCTTCGGAAGCTTCATGATAAGCGGCACCCGCACCGACTCCTCGTACATGCACATTTTCTGCCAGAGCGAATGACTGCCCAGCATCTCGCCGTGGTCGGACGTAAAAATGATCAGGGCGTCATCATACAATCCTTCTTCTTTTAACGTTTGGATTACCCTACCGACCTCATCGTCGAGCAGTCTTACAAGTCCTAAGTATCTGGCCCATATACCGTCCCATTGCTCACGGGTATAGCGGGAGCCGATAAAGCCGGTAAGGCTGTACATCTGGAGCGGGGATTGCCCGGGATACCAGCGTCCTACGTTTGCCGGCAGGCGGAAGTCGCCGGGTTTATACATCGAAAAATAAGGATCGGGGATGTGAAACGGCGGATGGGGAGCCAGGTACATCACGTTCAGCAGCAAAGGCCTGCTTTTATCTCTTTCCTTAATGGCCCTGATGCTCTCGTTGGTAATGTAGCGATCGAGAAAATAGTCGACCCCTTCCTTATACAATTCTGTCTTCGGCGTGGAGTAGGACCTCAGCCGGGTAAAATTGCCTGACACCAGTTCCGGTGCATCGGTCTTGAATCTTTTCCCGCCCGGTTTACTCTTTTTTTCACTGCTCATCCACCGGGAATAATCCTCCTGTGTAATCCATTTTGTTCCCCGGCCGGTTCTCCTGTCGATCTTGTCTGCCGTAAAAAAATGCTGCTTACCTACATGCCGGCTGTCCCACGATTTTTCCATGATGGTATATAAGCTGGGTATCCCCGCCCTGACAGTGCCGTATATCTCGTCCTCCTTTGCCCACGGGTTGATCATCGACCCGGTACGGTTAGGATACAGGCCCGTAAAAAAAGAGGCCCTGGACGGAGCACAGAGGGGAGCTGCGCAGTACGCACGTGTAAATTCGACAGCTTCCTGCCGCAGCGCGTTGATATGGGGAGTCTGCGCCCCTAGCACATCCGCCCTCAGCTGGTCGGCCATGATGATGATCACATGCCCCGGTTTCCAGGCTTGCGAATAGCTGTCGATCATTCCAAAAATCCCGGCCAGGATCAGTAAGTACTTCATGTCGGTTATAAAGTTGTTTCTTCTCTAATACCTTATAATATAGATGGGTAGCCCCTAACGGGGCATATCCTCTTCCGGATCCCCTTTTTCTACAGACAGGTAATGCCTGACGGCACATTTCTTTCGCTATGACGCTTCTATTTCACTATGATACGTCATCCTGTGATAGCCATACAATGCGGTTTCCCGCCAGAACCTGCTGTCGGATAGCCTTCATACGACAATAATTGTCTAATTCCCGTTCAGATACTTTGCTGTAAGATCCGGGTTTGTTTCCCTGATATAGCTGAAAAGACGTCCTTCCATCCTCCCGGCCCTTGCTTTTTCCTTGTCCAGAATATTGTGTATTTCTCCCGGGTCTTCGGCAAGATTGTAAAGCTCCGTAGTCCCCGTTTTCCAGAAACGGATCAGCTTGTAAGACCCGGAAATGATAGCGGAATGGGGATAGGAATTATGGAAACGGTGAAAATAGAAATCTTCCGAAGGACGTGCTACTTTTCCCTTCCCTCCATTTTTCAGCAAAGAAACAAAGCTTCCGCCATCCAGCCTGTTGCCTTTAACAGGAGTGTTTCCGGCCAGCTCACAGAAAGTGGGAAGAAGGTCCCAGCCTGCTACCGGCACATCCGATTGTGCCCCGGCCTTGATTCCCGGTCCTTTTACGATAAACGGCACCCGGATGCCCCCTTCGTAAAGCGTCCATTTTCCACCCCTCAGGGGAGCATTTCGCATCGGTTTTAAAAATGCCGACGGCGGATCCAGCCGGTTGCTGACCGGCGGGATAAATTCTACGCCCCCGTTATCTGCCATAAAGAACACGTATGTATTTCCTGCTAACCCGAGCGAATCAAGGGCATCGAAGAGGAGCCCTATGCTGGTATCGAGGTCGTAAATCATACCGGCCCAGGCGGGATTGTCGTGCTTCTTCCCTTTTTTCTTCCCCGCAAACCGGCTGTAGGTCTGCGGCTTTGTTTCGAAATTGACATGCGTGGCATAGTGCGATACCTGCAGATAAAACGGCTTGCCCGCATCCGATTGCTTTGCCATAAAGCGGATGGCCCTTGCCGCGAGGCTATCGGTTTGCTTGGGATTGCCATGGATATACTCTTTCAGCCATTTATCTTCCCTTTCCTGCGACGAATCGCCGTCGCGATTGCCTGTATCGCCGTCGCTTTCGTCATATCCCAGGTGCCCGGGCGTCATGCCGGCGCGCAGGTCCCATTTCCCGAAATGCGCCGCAGCATAAGCCGGGTTTATGCTTTTCAGCGTTTCCGGGATAGACCGGGGCCTCGCCGCGGCATCTCTGTAAGCCCCTGCAAATTCTTCGTCGCCCTGGCGCAGGGACGTCTGGCCGAACTGGATGCTTCTCCTGCTCGGCGTACAGATCGGGTCGGGCGCATAACCTCTTGAAAAACGCATCCCTTCCCTGATCATCCTGTCTATGGCCGGCGTTTCGTGGTAATCGCTTCCCGATCCCGCGATACGCCGGTCCATCGCGGAAGAGAGACTGCTCCATCCCAGGTCGTCGGTCAGGATAAGTATAATGTTCGGGCGTTCGCCGGGCGTAAATGCGGGATTGTAGCTCCCCCTTTCCTTAAATCCTTCGAAAGGCCGCATCAGGCCGAACCGCGGGTAGCTGTCAAATACTTCCCCGCCGCCGGTCATGCGCGGATCGCCCTGCCTGGTCAGCCGGCCGGTCAATTCTTTTTCGAGCCCGAGCCGGATTTTCTCCGTTGCCGGCGATGAAGCGAGGTTGTTCAGGCAATACGGGTCGGTCCTGATATCGTAAAGCTCCTCTCTTCCGCGTTTTTCAAAGGCCATTCCGAACAGGTCGGGATAGCCGGTGCGATGCCTGATCAGGAAGCTTTTGGAAGGCGAGCCGTCTACGTCTTCATAGCCTTCCGTTATGGGCTTGAAGTCAGCGCTTTCAGGCATGCCGGTAGGATACGGCGGCGGCGGGTCACCCAAAGGCCATCGTTCGGGTAGAAAATTGAGGATATACAGGTATTCCTTCGTACGGATGGCCCTTGCGGGATAGCCCGCATTGTCGGGCCTGGCGTGGGTATGCCGTTCTCTGCCTGCCAATATAAATTTCCTGTCCGGATCTACATAGCCTGACTCCCCGCTTGCCAGTACCGGCCAGAGCGAACGCGCCGGCACTCTGTCGAAAACCGGGATACCGGCTGCTTCGAGAAAAGTCGGGCAAAGGTCGGTGAGGCTGACCAGGTCGTCTACCCTGCGTCCTTTCCCCGCAACACCCGGACCGCAGACGGCGAGCGGTACGTGAATGCCGTACTCCTGCAGGTTTGCCTTTGCATACGGAAACGCCATCCCGTTATCGGCCGTCACCACAACAATGGTGTTTTCCAGCTCGCCTATATCTTTCAACATAGCCAGCATTTTCCCGAGGTGACTGTCAAACCAGCCGATCTCCAATGCATAGTCCAGTAAATCGGACTTAATGGTGTCCGTACGCGGTAAAAAAGCGGGGATTTCGGACTCCGCGATCGTCAGGCCTGCTCTGGCGCCCGACCCCTCCTCGTATCCGCGGTGCGGTTCCAGGCCCCCGTACCAGAAGAAGAAAGGCTGACCGGGCTGTCTTTCCGACAGGAATTCACCGAAATTCGCGGCATAATCATTTCTGCTGATGCCACCAGTCGGGCGGCTCGTAACCTGACGCCTGTTAAAGGCCGGACCCGCAGGATTCCTGCTCCAGCCGGAATCTTCGAAATTACCCGGCCCCCAGGGCTTCCCTGTATAACCGGTAAAATAACCTGATTTCTCAAGCGCATCGGTGAAAACCGGGAGCTTCTTCGGGAAATAACTGGAATGCGTACCCGCTTCCTCCAACTGCCAGATGTTCCTGCCTGTCAGCAGCGCCGCCCTTGACGGGCTGCATTGAGGCGCAGCTACAAAGGCATTGTTAAACAAGACTCCCATGGCCGCCACGCTATCGAAAGCAGGGGTTAGAAACGTCTTGCTGCCATAAGCGGAGGCATGCGGAAAAGACTGGTCGTCGGCTATCGCAAAGAGGATATTGGGACGCTTAGCTTCGGGGATGGGGGAGGCATGATCCGGGATTTCCCGCAATGACGCAGCAATCAGTCCTGTTAACAGGACCGGTAAAACTATCTTTTTCATTTCAACCAACTAAAAGTACCTGACCTTATACGCTAAAAATGCTTAAAAGCCGGGAATAAAATCTTCAGCTTCAAGAAGTCTGTAATCTCCCCGGGTAATCTCCAGCAACTTCGGGCTTTGCTCCGCACGTCCTCTAAAAATCTTTTCCCCGGCTTTGAGCTCGTCATCAAACACCGAGAAAATCACATCTCCCGAAACCGAGCTGATCCGCAACGACGGCTCTCCGGAAAGGGTGGCGCTGATCTTCCAGGTTCCCGCTTCCACAACGGCCGAGTATCCCGATCCCGGCAGCTCTTTGAATGCAATCATTTCATCACCATTCCTGCTTATCCTGATAACAGACAGGAAACGCATGACCCGGGTATGGGACATGCCGGTTGCGGTCAGGTGCCATTGATTGTCATTATATTCTTTCCGCGGCTTACCCGGGCTGGTTCTGTAACTTACTGCAGGCACGTCGAACTTATTTTTCAAAGACCATGACAACGGTTCCGGAGCCCAGAGCTTCCCTGTTCCCGCTGCGTTTCCGGTCCTGCCGACATACGTGCTGCCGACCGGATCAACAGACATATGCTCAAGACTGTGGATCAGCCACGACCACCCGGCCGGTTTCTCCGCTTCGAGTTCATCGTAAACGACCAGTATACCGGGCTTCAGTAAAACAATATGACGAAGGAATTTCCTGAGACCCGGATCTACCCCTTTTTCTTTGCTTCTATAGGCGCCCGATGCGTCACCGGCCACATAGGCAAGTGTCTCCCCCTGTAAAAAATGGCGTATCCTCCCTCCTGCTTCTATGCTGTAGGGCTGCCCCTCCCCGTTGACCAGGATCCCGTTGTGCGCCTTCGTATGCATGCTCCATCCCAGGCGATGAGGGTCGTTCATGGCTACTTTATAGCCCGTCCGGAAAAACAGCCGCTTGCCGTCAACCATCACATTGAAGGTGTTCTGATCGGCATGAGCGTGCCCGTAGGCTCCATAGGGACTTGCCCTGAATGCCACCATGATATCGCGCTCCGGTTCTGACGGATTGGTATGGAGGGAAGCGATGCCTGCCTCGCGGAACACACGCGCCATAGGAAGCACGGGAGGCTTTTCCGGCAGGTTTTCCGGCAAAGTATCGGGATGAATAAGGCGGTACCACCTCAGAACAGGCTCCCTGGCTAAATCAATTTCCTGTAGCTCGCGCATTTTCTGTAAATACCAGCGGAACCTGGAATCATTGAGAAGGCGGCCCATCACGTCGGCGTAGGCCGCGAAGAAAGGCGGAGGAGATAACAGCTCCTCGGTATTATCGCCAAAACCATCAGCGGAGCCGCCGGGCGGTACCTGGTAAATCAGCCAATCGGCCTGGTTGCGATACCAGGGATGACTGCTTATGAAATCAAAACCTGTGTAGTGCTTAATTTTTTCAGGGATATCAACCAGCATATCGATATTCATCCTGAAATAGGAAGCTCCTTCAGCCCATCCGCCATCGATACCTCCGAGCACCGGGGTCCTTCCCAAAAACAGCCCGTAGGCATATTTCAGCCATTCGGCCGCTTCGTCTTCGTGCCCGTACAGGGCCAGGGCGGTTTTGAAAAACTCGTTCAGCAATAGCTGCCATACATGCCCGCTCAGGACTTTAGACTCTATATTGTTGATCCAGTGATTGTAAAACCTCGCAGCCCTTATCCTGACGGAGCCGGTCAACCGTGTTTTCTGCTCCCTGGTCAGATCGTCGTAAAAAGTATCGAACACGAGCGCCATCCCGTACATCGATATCCCGTCTGTGAAATCACTTTGCGACGTGATACCGTCCGGATCCCATGAGCTGATCTGCATAGCCAGCTCTATCGCTTTATCCCGGTACCGCCCGTCGCGTGTCAGCAGGTAAGCCTGGCAAAGCGGGATCACTGTCTCACGAATGCGGTGCCCGCTTCTTACTACCGCGTCTTTCTGCAGCCTGCCGGCCTGCTGAGGCGTTAAGCCGGCTCTGCCGGGTTTCCTGTCCGGGTTTTTGCTTTCAGCTGCCAGCTCCACCACCAATGCATGCTCCGCTTCTTCCAGTATAGCCCGGGCCTCTTCCTGTTTTGCAAAGCTGCGGACATCCTGCCTGGGATGGTCCATAAGGATACGCGGATGCCCCGCAGGTACCTGGCTCAGGAATTTTTCCGGCGCAGGCGCTGCCACGGGGGCAGCATTTTCAGGCATCAGGAATTTCACGCGCTTCGACCAGTTCTTTCCACTTACCCGGTATTGCCAGTACCAGGTGCCTTTTTCAAGCAGCCGATGCGGGTGATACATAGCTCCCGGCAGCCCGTCGGCTGTCCATACAGGCGCCCGGGAAAAGAGGCTGTCCATAGAAAGGCGGACTTCATAAGTCACTCCGTCGCCTTTCTGGTAAGGCCATCTCAATACTACCGGGTTCAATGCAGCTACCGAGCCGTCGACCGGCAGGGGCTCTTTCAGGAAAACGGTCAGCGGCCGGGCAGACTGGCCATAAGCGCCTGCTGTTGCCAGCATCATCAGGAAAAGGTATCTCAAAAAGCTCCCGCTCATTACACCATTAAATTCTTCAAATCCGCGATAAATACCTGGCGGCGGCCTCCGGGCGCGCCGTTAAAGCACAGCTGCCGGTAATCGCGGCTCCAAGCGGGATGCGGATCGAGCTTGTAATGGCTTCCGCCGGAGCCCGCATCTTCAGCCCGCGACTGTTTAATGCCTCCGCCTACATCATTGGGAATATTGCAGAGCCTTAGCTCTGTATCGTCTCTTGTGTCCAGCATCCGGATAGCAACCTCTCCTTTTTCTGAGCTGACATACGATTGTTTCGGGTAGGCATCCGCTACCAGGTACCGGCCCGAAGGCTCCATAGCCGGGTGCCCGCTCCCGCGGTGCTTTTCGGAAAGAACCGTAAATCCCGAGCCGTCGTAGCGAAACCGGCAGAACATCATTTCCCGGAAGCCCATCCAGGTCGGGACGCAGTTCATAATGATATGCTCCCCGTCGGGATGCCAGTTCGGATGATTCCCCGATCCTCCCGACTGAGCGATCTGGTTCCAGCGGGCGGCCGTCAGGCATTGCGTCAGGCCCGATCCGTCGGTATTCATGCTGAAAAGAGAAGCATTTCTTCCCTTGTCGCCGACCTGCGCCCTGAACACCTGGAGGATCCTTGTATTCTGCCGGTTGAACTTAGAATGGAACAGGTAGCCTATGCTCCCGGCATACCTGTCCTTATCGTTTGCGGTTTCAAAAAAGCGCTTCATCGGAACCAGCACCCTTTTGGTATTCGTTTCCAGGTCCGTATGCCATAAGCCTTCCTTTTCCATATCCGCGCTGGTAAACGGAATGGGGCGGCCGCCCGGGCCGTCAGGTACGGCATAACCATATTGATGGATATTCATGTTGAGGAGATTCGGGCTGATAACCGACCTGCCGTCGGGGGAAACATCGTACTTCGATCCCGCAAATGCCCTTACTTCTTCGCTCTCGAGGTCTATTCTCACACATACCACTTCACCGTTTATAATGTCATTGGTATAAAGATACCGGTCGGAAACACTATCCCATTGCACGTTGGCGCCCAGTTGGAAAGACCACGCCCTGGTCCTGTATACTTCCCTGATCCGCCGGTTTTGTAGGTCTACCAGGCAAACACCTGCAGTATCGCCCCAGGCAGGCTTCTTCCCCTGGTAGGGAAGGCGGGTAAGCGCCAGCATTTTCCCGGAAGGGCTCCACGGACAAACATCATAAAAGGTGTGGATATAAAATCCGTCGTCGGGCGTGACCCGTACAACAGGCCCCGGGAACTGTCCTTCCCTGAATGGCCTGAAATCGTAATCCTTCCATGGCGAAGCTGTTGTTTTCCCGGCAAAAAGATCCGGTGAAAGCAGCGACAGGTTTACTCCGGCCACGGCTTTAAAAAGAAAATCCCGACGATTCATTTCCGGCTAAAAAAGTCTTTTCTGATAAGCTTTCAGATACCCGGCTCAGACAGGTAAACCTGTGCCGAGCCGGGAAAATACAGATGGTAGTTAAATTTTTGAGGAGGGTTAATTTAATATCCGTCGTTCTGGCTCATTGTCGGGAAAGACAGGTCTATCTCGCTCTGAGGGATCGGACGCAGGTAATGCTTAGCGCTTATTTCGGAAGACTTTTGTGCCCACGGATTGTATTTGTTAACCCGTTCTATCAGCTTCCCGGTCCTTTTCAGGTCAAACCAGCGGCTGTATTCACCCATCAGCTCCCTGGCTCTCTCGTCGAGGATCATGTCTATGGAAATGTTAGCCGCGGTGGCCCGGTAGGATGCGGCGGCCAGCGAAGTGACGTTGCCCGGTTCGGCCGCACACTGAGGATCTGCACCGGCCTCTTTCAAAGCCCTGTCCAGCACTTTATTGTAGTAGACTTCTGCTGCGCCCAGCTTCCCACTCTTAGCTCCTTTCAGAATAGCCTCGGCTGCAATAAGATAGGCTTCGGCCGACCGGAACACCGCTTCGTTGAATGTGCCGTAAGCATCGCCATACGGGATTCCCGGCTCCCAGAATTTCCACATCATGGGATGATCGCCGGCGCCGAAGCCTGATGATCTCGTGTAGGCCCCGCCGTATTCATCCACATTGATCACAGCGTAATGTTTCTTTCCCCCTATATCGATGCCTCTTTCCTCCAGGCTTGTGGCGGGGTCATTCCATGGCCTGAAATAGCACACGGTGTCGCCCTTTGTTATGTTGATCTTTATGTCCTGGTTCAGGCGGATCGGCAGGAAATTGTTTACGTTCGACAATGCGTAGCCCACTTCAACGAAATTGTGGTCGTAACGGGTATCGAGCTGCGGATCAAACATACGGTATACTGCCTGGGTTGCCACATGGCGGGACTGGTATCGGTTGTAGTCGCTGGTCCTGCCGACAGATCCGGCAAACCCTTCCCCGCCGCCGCCGAATATGGAGTGGAGATTGTTCCCTCCTGCGATATCTACCGGGAACGCCGGATCGGTTTTATTGGTAAGCACATCGGAGTTGTACTGGACCGAAAAGATGATCTCGGGGTTCTTATCATTCTGGGCTCCCGTGTATTGAGTCAGCGGGTTCTCCGACCGGACCGGGAAAAGATCCCTGTACTGCGCAGCCAGCGGATACGATTCGATGACCTTGTCGGCATATTCGAGGGCTTTCTGGAAGTCGGCGTCGGTCCCGCCCAGCGCATTGTTAAAATTCCATCCCCTGGTAAGGTAGACGCGCGCCAGCAGGAACTGGGCAGCTCCCTTCGTCACTCTTCCATAGTTGGAGGCTGTGGCCGGGAGCCTCGCCTCGCATTCGGTGAGATCGTCGATTATCTGCTTATAGATATCTTTCGACGGCACCCTGTTGGCCTCCTTGCTTGCCGTAGTGGTTTCTACGAGCGGCATCGGTACGTCTCCCCACTGCTGCACCAGGTAGAAATAACAAAGCGCTCTCAGGAACTTGGCCTCCGCTACCCTGACGTTCTTCCGGGCTTCGTCCATCGGTACGTCCGCTGCGCGAGAAACCACCGTATTGGTTCTCCCGATCTCCGCGTACAGAAGCTGCCATAGCGCCTGGATATCGCCGTTGGCGCCGTTCAGACGGGTATCATATACATCGAGCGCATCAGGATCTACATTCTGAGCCGCAGACCAGCCCGTGCCCGACGAGAATACGTCTGTGCCGTTGAACACAAGCGCCCGGCTCTGGTGGATATTACGAAGGAGCGGATAGCAGGACCGGACCAGGTCTTCGAACCCTGTTTCCGTTTTATAGTACACGTCGGTGGTGAGCGTAGAGACGGGCTTTTCAAGCAGGAAGTCGTCACCGCACCCGGTCGAGAAAAGGCACAGCCCGATCAGTCCGAGCGCCGCATACCGTATGCGACGTTTTGATTTCGTGCGAAAAGACCTGTTATAATCAGGAAGACGCTTTAATTCGCTCATGGAGATTTCCGGTTTTGGTTCTTGTCTCATGCTTAGAAACTGATATTAACCCCGAGGGTATAGATGGCTGTCGGGATATCATCCTGGTATATGGATGAATTGAACTCCGGGTCAAACCCTGTGAACTTCGTAAAGACAACCGGGCTGATCGTCTGTACATATACACGGGCGGTCGACATTTTCCACTTACTGATCAGGCTGGAGGGCAGTGTATAGCCGGCGGTGATATCGGAAATACGCAGAAAGCTCGCATCCTGGTAGTTGATCGCATTCCGGTAGGGATTAGGCACTGCTATTCCGAAGTACGTATTGGACGGGTTGTCGCTGCGCCAGTAGTCGAGCGATGCCAGCTTGTTGTAACGGGTATTGTTCACCTCCCCGAACGTGCCGGCCAGCGTATTATTCCGGTACTGGACGCCGTTGCGGTAGTAGATAAACATCGAAAGGTCGAAATTCCGGTACCTGAACCGGTTTGTAATTCCCGTCAGCCAGTTCGGAAGCTGCGTACCCAGTATGACGCGGTCGTCTATCCCTTCTGTCGAGGAGATCACGCCGTCGTTGTTCTGGTCTACCACCCTGACCGAGCCCGGCTGCTGCTTGTATACGGTTGCCTGGTCTTTTTCAGAAAGCTGCCAGATACCGTCGAATTTATAATCAAAATTGGCCCTTATCGGGTGACCGACAAACAGGTTATTCCCCTTGTCTTCCGTTTGCCCGTCGCCGTAGAGCGAAAGCAGCTTATTACGGTTCCTGGTAAACGTCAGCGTGGTATTCCATGAAAAACTGTTTTTGGAAATGTTGACGGTATTGAGCGTCAGTTCTACCCCGCGGTTCCCGATCTCACCCACGTTGGCAATCACCTGGGAGAAGCCCGACGCCGTTGGGATCTTCTGGTTCAGTATCAGGTCTACGGTTTTCCTGTCGTATAATTCGAGCGATCCGGCGATCCGGTTCCTGATAAACCCGAAATCGATCCCGAGGTTCACTTCCTTGCTTCTCTCCCACCGCAGGTCCTTGTTCCCGAGATTTGCGGGGGCAAAGCCGTACGCCGCCACACCGTCAAAGTCATACCCGGTATTCAGAAGTGAGGCCTGGGTGCTGTACGGGTTCACCGTGGAATTCCCCACTTGTCCGTAGCTGACCCTTAGCTTCAGATCGGAGAGCGCGCGGAGGCCTTCAGCCATAAAAGGTTCGTCGATCACTCTCCACGCCACGGCTACAGAAGGGAAAAAAGCCCATTTGTTGTTTTCTGAAAGTTGCGACGCACCGTCGGAGCGCCCGGTCAGCGTAAGCAGGTAACGGTCGGCAAATGAGTAATTGACGCGTCCCATGAAAGACAGCAGCGACCTTTCGACAAGCGAGCTGTTGTAGCCCGTCACCGTTCCGTTGTTGATGGCATACCAGTCGGAAGCAAAAGGGAGGTCCCTTACGGCAATCTGGTAAGCTTCGTTCCGCTGGTAGAAAGTACTCTGCAGGCCCGTGAAGTTAATCTTGTGCCGGTCGAGGTTCAGGTTGTAGTTGACAATATTGTCGAGCGTATAGTTGGCCATGATCCGGCTGTCGTACTGGGCCCTGGGCTTGTTCCCGATCTGTGATTTCGACCAGGTGCCGCGGTAATCTCCCGCCCTTTCCGAGCTGTAGGAAGCCGACAGGGAAGACCGGATGCTCAACCCCCTGACGGGCATGAATTCTAAATATGCATTTCCCATTATGGTGGAAACCGCAGTTTGCAGCTTCGAATTTACCGGGTCGATATCCAGCAGGGGGTTGGGCACCTGCTTGTCGTTGATCCCCATCCACACCGCGACGCCGTTCACGTCGATGTCCTGGTTTTCTGACGGGTTTGCCAGGTCCCGGTAATATACGGACCCGGTCGGGCGGGCCCGGTAAGCGCCGCGCAGCGACTCCATCGACCCCAGCTCCTGGTCGCTGTAGGTTACATACGACGTGAAGCCCGCCTTAAAGAACCGGCCGAGCTTGCTGTCGAGGCCGGCATTGAGATTATACCTTTTATAGCCGGTATGCAGGACATTTCCGTTTTCATTCAGGTATCCGCCCGAAAAACGGTAGGTCGTATTGTCGTTTCCACCCGAAACGCTGATATTCTGGCTCATCTGTAAGGCGGGATCGGTAATGAGGTCGACCCAGTCGGCCGTCCGCCCGTTTTCGATATTCGCCATTTCGGCTGCCGTAAAGGTAGCGGGCGCCACACCTTCCAGTACCCGGTCGGTGTGCGTAACCTTATAGAACTGCTCGCTGGTCATAAGTTTGGGCAGGCGGGCAGGCGCCTTCACTCCCACATAGCTGTCGTAGCTGATCCTCGGCTTTCCCGACGCTCCTTTTTTGGTAGTGATGATCACGACCCCGTTTGCTCCCCTCGAACCGTAGATGGCTGTAGAAGAAGCATCTTTGAGGATATCCATCGACTGGATATCGTTCGGATTCAGGTTATTCAGGTTGCCTCCCATCAGGCCGTCGATCACGACCAGCGGCTCCGTCGAGAAATTGATGGTATTTTCGCCGCGTATGGTAATGCCGTACCCCGCGCCGGGCCTGTTGCTCGATTTGGTCACGGTGGCGCCTGCCACCTGTCCCTGGATAGCCCTGGCCGCCATTACAGGATTGGCCCGCGTAATGTCTTTAGACTGGATAGACGCTACTGCCCCCGTCAGATCCGACTTTTTCACCTCGCCGTACCCGACGATCACCTGCTCGTCCAGCATAAGGTTATCCGTTTTCAGGATAACATCCAGGCGGCTATTGGCTTCCACGGCAATTTCTTCCCTGATATAGCCGATAAAGCTGAAGATCAGGACAGCGCTTTCATCCGGTACCGGGATACTGAAATTCCCCCGGTCGTCGGTAGCGGTACCGGCCTGGGTGCCTTTTATCATTACACTGACGCCCGGCAGCTCCTCACCGGTTTCCGACACGACCCTGCCCGTAATTACCCGGTCGGCTTCAGGCGCTTCCGTTTCTTCCCGGGCAACGGCGTTTCTCACGGAAAACTCTGCCGGTCTGTTTTCCGCAGGCAGGGCCGGGAATGCGGGGGTATAACCGGGCAGATCCGCCGCCGCACCTTTCGCTTTACCGGAAAGAATAACAAAAGTCTTTTTATCTACCTTTTTCAGCCTTAACCCGGAAGGCTGAAGAATTTGCGTAAGTCCGCGCTCGGCATCCCCGTCAAAGTGAAGCCTGCTGGTGGAAACGGTAATTCCTTCCAGTACTCTCTCCTCGAAAAGAACATCCACTCCGAAATGATTCCGGAACTTCTGGATCGCATCCCTGAGCGCCATCTGATTCGCCTGAAGCGGCCCTGTTCCCGAAGGAGGTACAGGCTGAAAATGAGCCGACAGCAACTGCGCCCGCAGACCGGGGACGGTACATATGACCGCCGCCAGCACAAGAACAGATAAGGCACGTCTATTTTTCTTCATATACATTTGGAATTAGTTGAGAGGTCAATAGGTAAGTGTATAAGTAGGAGGAAACCGGTCGGACACAGGGCTTGGAAAAACCCTGATCTCCAGGACATCGGCAAGGATATGAAGCACTTTCTCTGCGGAATCCGCCTGGTAGGTACCGCCGAGCGTACGTTTTGCCAGAGAAGAATCGGGGATTATGATGTTTACCCCGAAAACATCGCGAAGCTGCTCGGCTATAGCCGACAGGGAAGTGTTGTCGAATGTAAACCGGTGATATTTCCAGCCTGTATGCATCGCAGACGGCTGGTCGTGCTTCCAGGTAAGCTCTCCTTCACCCGACACCAGGACCACGTCGCCGGGCTTCATGATCATAGGCTCCGCATCCTGCCTTTTACCTGAAGTGAGCTGCACTTTACCTTTGTTGAGCGCTACCTTGCTGCCTTTCGAGCGGCTGTATACGACAAATTCTGTTCCCAGTACCTTCACCTCCAGGTCGTCGGCCGTACGGACTATAAAAGGCTGATGCCCCGGGAGGTGCGTAACCGAAAATTCCGCCTCTCCATCGAGAAAAACCTTCCGGCCCGACTTTCCGAAGCCGAAACGGGAAAGCGTGACGGAAGAATTCGCGTTCAGGGTCACCCTGCTCCCGTCTGAAAGGTAAACCGTTTTCAGCTCGCCGTATTTCGTGCTGAAGCTGCGGTTCAGGATACTGTCCCGGAACAAATACCCCGACAATCCTGATAAAATGAGGGCCGATGCGGCAGCCACCAGGAAAAACCGGCGATACAGGGGCCGGCCGGCAGCCGGCTGCCCCGAACCTCCTGCTCCCGAAGCAACCTGCTGCTGCCAGCGGGTGAAAGCTTCATCGGGATCCATAATGAGCTGAGGATTACGGGATTCCCATTCTTCCAGTAAAAGGAAATAGAGCTCCCTGTAAGCCGGGTCTGACATGGACTCCCCGATCAACGTCTTTTGCAAAGGTGTGGCACGCCCTTCAAACAGAGCCTGCACCGAACTGCGGAACAACTCCTGGTTCATACCTGCGAAAAAATTTGCAATGAAAAAAATAAAATGAATAGTCTGTCGCCCCAGGAGATCGTCGCAGCTATCATCGTAATGAAGCCGTTTTCCCGCAGGGAGCGTCTCAATATGGAAAGGACTTTCGTAATATGCCCTTCTATCGTTTTGGTCGAGAGATTCAGTTCATCTGCAATGACCTGGTTTTTCTTGCCTTCAAATCGGCTCATAATGAAAACCTTCTGGCTTTGCGGCGGTATGGCCTTAAGAATATCCTCGATCTTGCTCTGGAGCTCGTGGTACTGCAGCAGTTGCTGGGGAGTACTGGAATTTTCGGACTCGTCCGGCAAATCCATGAGAGTCGCTACCGGCTGCTCCTTTCCAAACTCGCTTCTTAAATAGGCAAATGCAGCATGCCTGACGGTCGTAAAAAGATAAGCCCGGTAGGAAGTCTCCACCGACCTGTAAATTTTATGCTGCCAGAAACGGCTGAACACCTCCATTACGATGTCCTCAGCAACGGCCCTTGAGTAGACAAACCGGACCGCGTGGCTGCACAAAGATTGGTAATAGCGCTTGAATAATAATTCGCACCCTTTCAGATGATCGGTTTCAAAGCTCCGCCGGATGAGCACCTCAGAATCGATCATGGCTCCGGTACCGCCGTTCATACCGATCCCGGGGTTACTTCCCCTTTCATTTCCCGATGTTTTTGATTCGTTAGGGTCCACTAGCCTGATCAATAAGGTGAGGTGAATACTGTCCGAGACTTACGACCTTTATGAGTGTTTTTTGTACCTTCTACCCTTGGTCGTTTTCGTCTTTTTTTTAGATTTTTTTATAAAAAAGCTCTAAACGCAGTAATTTGAAGTTTTTTGAAGGCATCCCATAACCCTGGCTGCTTTCCGGGCAGACGCTACGGAATTATTACGCGATATCCGGCCATGCGGACTATTGAAGAAACGCTCTGCGGGTCAGCACAACACTATTACACGCCATAAGGTACTCATTACACGGCGGCCTTCGGATAAATCCGGAGGCAACTCAATAAATCCTGAGGCAATTCAATAAGTCCGGTTTTTGACGGCCGACCGCTGATTTCTGAAAACAAAATACCAGCTTAGCTCGAGCGAATACCTGTTTACATCATCCTGGGGGATGCGGTCAAAGGGCAGCATCCAGCGTATTCCCAGGAACTGGTCTTCGCTGATGCGACGGCGTAATGAATAGGATGCCGCCAGGAAGAAGTTATTTTCCTTTATCGTATACGATTCGTCCAGGTCAAGGTCCGGGCGCCGCAATACTTCCGAATAGCGCTCCAGGCGGATCCCCGGATGAAGATGGAATCCGTGCACCCATTTTCTTTCCCCGGTGGTATAGCCTGCCTGAAGCGCATATACGCTTTCTTTGTCGTAAGGAAAACTGATATTCCGCTTATACCCGTATTTCCGGTCGGGCGCCCTGTACCAGACATTCCTTACGATGGCGGTGCCGCCCAGGTCCCATTGCTTCCATACCGGCAGGAAAAAGCTTACCGCCGGGCCAAGCTCATATTCTTTATGGAGAATGGCCAGGCCGGGGTTGGAAGAAAGGCCGACGGACAGGGTCAGGGGACGATCCGCCCGTTCCTGCGCCGGAAGATGGGTAGAAACCAGGATAGCGGCAAATAGCAGAGGCTTAGCTTTCATGCGTATAAAAGGTTACCGGCAATCACCGGCGGTAGATATACTCCAATCCCTCCGAAACCGCCGGGGCGATTACGCCGGAATGGTCCTTGTTGCGGTAAACTCCCTCCTGCCAGGTAACACGCGGATAGTGCTTTTCAAAAAGGCCGGTAAGGTGCCGGCGCGTGGTATGAAAGCCGCCTGTTTCCAACGAACCGGCAGCGATAAACACCCTGGCTTCCGGTACGGCACTTTGCAGACGTACTTCGGATTCAATTTCAAAGATGGCCTGCTCGTCCCACATCAGCGACGGGCTGATAAGCAAATAGTTGGCAAAAAGCCCGGGTTTCTTCAAAAACAGGTAGGTGCCAAACAAGCCGCCCAGCGAATGCCCGCAAAAGGTCAATGCTCCCGGAGTATTTGAAACGGCGTAATGCGTACGGAGATATCCCAGCAACTCTTCCTGGATGAAACCTGCAAAAGCCTCTGCATTGCCGGTACCGTCTAAGGCGGTGGTAGTCAGAGAAAGGTCTTCTGTCCGCCTGTTTTTCCCTTCATAGCCTATACCTACTGTAATCAGCCGGTTTTCAAGACCGTTGTTTTTCAAAGCCTTCCTGATATCCGGCTTCATATAGGCCGCATCCGTATACAGTAATAAAGGGTATCCCCCCGCTTTTTCCTCGTCGTAGCCGTCCGGCAGATGAACGTCAAGCGTATATCTCGTACCGTAGGGAGCCGTAAGCACATGTGTATCTGCAGGAATACCCGATTCTTTGCAGGAAAACAGCAGTACCACCAGCACAAGCGATGTGATATTTTTCAAAGCCATTTCTTTCTGATACCCAGTTTTCCGCCGGTCGTCTCCGGAAGCAGATCTCCTCTGTCTGTACCCAGTCTGAAGGTCAGCGACCAGTCCCTTTCCAGCGCGGTTTCAATAGTGAGTCCGCCCGATAATTGCTTTCGCATGCCGCCGAAACTATTGCCGGGTATCCCGTAATTGAGCGAATAGGAAGTCAGCAACATTGCTGACGTGCCCCGGTATTTTATTTTCAGCCCGAGATGTAACATCCTCAAACGGTTGTTTGTAAAATAAGACGCCGACGAAACATTGTCCTTCAATTCATGCCCGGGCGTAATAAAAGGGGTACCGATTCCTCTTTCCCGGTAAGACCACCCCTTGTGGTACTGCGCATTATTGAAATAATTATCGGCTCCCTGGTACCACTTGCCGGGCAGGTAAAAAGACCGGCCCGACTGCGACATGGTGGTCAGGTATTCCAGAGTAACCTTTTCGAGCCTCACTCCTGCCCCCCGCGCGGCCTGCCTGGCCGACCACGACAACCCCCAAAGGCCATCCGGGAAATTTTTCCAGATCAATCCCGACACATCCTCGTGTATGTGCTGATGATAAAGCAGAAACTTTTCTCCTGCCACTGTTCCTTCCGCTACAAGATCCTGGCTTCCGAGGTGGTTGCCCATCCTGTAGCTGTCGAAGGAAGTAAATCCCTGCTTTTCGTACCAGTTCCGGGGTGTGTAGGCAAGGAAAACATAGGGAAAGAATTTCCACGAAGACGGGAATGCCCCGTCGATAGCAATGTCGGGACGCTCTTTCAGGTATTCCGCGTGTCCCGCCCACTGTACCTGGTGGTTCAACCCGGCATAGAACCTGACCGCTGCCGAAGCCTTACCGAAGCGCAGGTACAGGTACTTCTGATGAAGCCTGGCCCCGTGCAGGTAATCTACATTATACCATCCGTGAGCCAGACCGGCGCTGACAGCCAGGTAGTTCCGGAGCCACTTTACGGGAATAAAACCGGTAGTGGCGAGCTGGACTTTGGGTACCGGTAAGGCATTACCCGACACCGCATAGAAACCCGAGGTCAGCAACGTATCGCCCAGGCCCGTCACGTCCAGACGACGACCGGCATACAGCTCCAGGATGCCGTAGTGCACCTTTATCTGGGCCTCGGGGAGCAACACCTTCCCCGATACTTCCGGCGACCGGTATATAACCGGGCTGACAGACAGGCCCCAGTCGAACCTTCTCTCCGGCGCCGCACCGGGATGCCGGTATTCTTTGGCAAAACGGAGCTCAGCCATAGCTGCAAACGGACGGTCAGGCACTGCCCCGAACCGGTTTGCTCTCAACCAGAAGGGTATAACACGGCCCGATGACACGATAGCCGAGATTTCCGCTTCCATCCTGTACATCGTTTTTAATGAATCCGGCCGGGCAGATACACCTGGCGCAAACAGGTAAAGAGACAGGAGCGCCGCGTACATCACCAGGTTATTCCGGTATTCTGCCCGGTGTGACATCGTAATACGACCTTCTTCCCTCTAAAGAGGACCGCCGTAAAGCTGGGGATAAACTGAGCTGCCGTAGACGATCGTGCCGTCTTCCAGCTCGGCAAACGCCCTGAAAAACAGGCCGAAAGGATCCGGGGAATTTGGAGGCAGCAAATTGTCTAAAGGATAGCTCTGCACATTGACCCCTGCCACGGGCGGGCTTTGAAAGGGAATCACCGTGTCATTGAACGTCGGAGTCAGATCGTCGTCGATCCCGCCCTTCACCATCACCAGCCCGTAAGATTTGATAGGCTTGTTACCGAGCTGGTGGAAAACTACCTTGAGGCTGATGTTTTCGTAATCCTCGCTTTCCTCATCAAACCAATCCGTGTCGATTTCTATATGCGGATTGACGGGGGCCGGCACCTGGTGATCGGTACATGAAACAAATGTCAATAGCAGCAGCCATGCGACATTTTGAAAAGTTGCTCTTAGCATTTCTTTATGAAGTTATAATAGAAAAACAGACCTGATACCTTACATCAGAGAGATGAGGAACAAATCTAGGAGAGCGCAGGCTTTTGAAATAAAAGAAATAGCCGAAGCGGGGGGCAATACAATTGAAGCGGCTCAAATGTAAAATGAGCCGTTCGGGTCGGGGATCGTACCCCGGTAGGAAGTATTATATTTTAACCGCGCATTACCCCGATCTTATCCCCTTTCCACCCGGGGAACAAAGCTTCACCGTTCCTGACCTGGAGATGCCTGCCGGCTACTTCGCTGAAAACGGCCCTGAAATCCGTAGTGACAGGCATGTCTCTGCCATCTTCCAGGTTCTCCATCGCGAGCGGGGCCACGCTCCCGTGTACGACTCCGCCGTTCACGTCGTTGCCCAGTATAAAATTACATGATGCCCGGCCATGGTCGGTACCACCGGTGCCGTTTTGTTTTACCGTACGCCCGAACTCAGTCATAGTCATAACGACTACGTCGTCATGATAAGCTTCGATGTCTGTCCAGAACGCGGCAATGCTGCTGCTCAGGTCGCCGACGTTACGGGCAAAAATACCGGTATCCCGGCCTTGGTTTAAATGTGTATCCCAGCCGCCGGATTCAGCGAAAGCAATTTCCAGCCCGACGTCCATCTTGATAAGCTGCGCGATCTGCTTAAGCGAATTCCCCAGCGAAGAACCTGGATATTGCGCTTTACCAGCAGGCTTATAGCGCTGCAAATCAGCCTGCTGTAGTATTTTTACGGCATCGAAACTCTCTTTGCCTGTCTGGCTGATCAAATCGCTGGCGGTCTGGTCATACAGGTCTTCAAATCCTTTGGCGGCGAAATTAACCGCGTTGGGAATGCCGCGCATCTGAATAGAGAAGTCACGAAGATTACTGATTGCTACCGAAGGATTGTCACCGTATAACGACCTTGGAAGAGATGCGGTCAGGCTTACTGACCGGAAAGGCGATACCGCATCATGGCCCATCAGGCCGGCGACGCGATTCAGCCAGCCGGAGGAAGTATTCTTACTGAAAGGGGTACCCGACTCCATATAATCCTGCGCATCGAAATGCGAGCGGGTATTGTTCGGCGAACCGATCCCGTGCACAATGGCCAGGCGTTTCTCCCCGAACAAAGGCTCAAAGGCAGTCATGGAAGGATGCAATCCAAACTTTCCGTCCAGGTCTATAAGCGGTTTGCCCGATGCATTTTTGGCAGGAGACATAAATAATCCGGGCCGCGCTTCTTCCAGGTATCTGTCTGTAAACGGCGTAACGGCCATTAGCCCGTCCATCGCGCCGCGCTGGAAAATACAAACCATGATCTTCCGTCTTTTATAGGGCCTGGCTGTTTTTCCCTGTGCGGCGGCTTCCGCCAGGAAAGCAGGGATGCCTCCCATAAGCCCGACACCAAAAAGTGCAAGGCCTCCTGATTTCAAAAAAACTCTTCTGTTCGCCATCTCGTTTCTGAATTTATGGCCCGGTTAACGTCTCTGGAATTCAGGCGAGCCGACAAGCATGCCTACTACCTGGGCCAGCACAGCCCGGTTTTCAGCTGCCCGTGAAACCGGCGCCTGCTCCTTTTTTCCTCCTTTCGCCTCCTTCCTGGTGTTTACGCCCATTTCATCTTTGACTAACGTGGTATCGGGCTCGGCAACGGTCTTCTTTTTAGCAGCAGCATCTATTTTGCCGTTCAGGTCCGGATCATTCAAAAGCGGCGAAAGCCTTTTGACAGTTCCATCCAGGTCCCGACCGGGCATCAGGATCCCGCCGTAAGCCACCAGGGCAGCGGCAGGACTTTCCGGCTCACGGTAATGGTTCAGCTTCAGCAGGTTAAATTTCGTACCCTGTACACGCTGCGAGGCCAGCGCCAAACCAAAATTCATCCGGTTGAGCAGCGCTCCTGTGTTGATCCAGGACTGCGCCTTGTCGGGAAACCCCGTAGGAGCAGGGTAGTAGTATACCTTTTGCCCCATCCTGTTGATCCAGCTATATAACGGGTAAGGATCTTCAAAATCGGCATCCAGCCCGCGAACGGCGCTGATCGCCAGCTCAAAAGGTGACTTGATCTTCTGCCGGACCGCGGCGGTATTCCAGAACTCCCGCGAGGAAACCATCGTGATCAGCACCTGCCTGATATCACCGTCTGCTTTTTTAAAGGTCCTTGCCATCTTTTCAACCAGGCTTTGCGGCGGGTCGTCAGAGACAAAGCGAATAGCCAGCTTGCGCGAAATAAACGTGGCGGTAGAAGGATGACGGGCCAGCATCTCCAGCAGCCGTACCCCTTCCTGGTATCCTTCGTTATCGAACTTTACTCCTAGAACTGTTTTCTCTCCCGGATCATGGCGGTTTGCCGCAAACAGGAAATCTCCCTCCCGTACCGATCCTCCTTTGACAAACCTGGCCTCATTGGCTTTGTCGATGCTGTCGTTGTCGCTCATCCGGCTGATGGGATATACCGTCCAGCCGGTCAGTACCCTGGCCGCCTGTGTGACGTCATCCTGGTTATAGCCTCCGTCTACCCCCAGGGTATGCAGCTCCATCACTTCACGTGCATAATTTTCATTAAGTCCCGACACCTGCCCGGTATTGCCGGCTGTAGCCGGCATTTTTGCAGCTCCTGCCATATCCTTTGCGGTGGGTGCCTTTTTTGCGACGGCAGGCAGCTCTCCCGAACTCCGGACGTTGTCCAGGTAGTAGAGCATAGCGGGAGACTTGGCGCTTGCCAGCAACAGGTCTCCGAATTTGCCTGTCACCCGCGGTCTTATCACGTCACGCTCGTAGCCGGGGACATACTCCGCAGCGCTTCCTTTTGCGATCGACACATTGAAATGATTGAACCAGAAATCAGTAAGCACTTCCGTGAGCTGGTTATTGCTGCAGGCGGCACGCAGTATTTTCTGTTCGATAAGCTGCCGGTAAAGCTCCTGCGTAAGACGTAAGTCATGTGCCTTTATATAAGTATCTACGAAAACCTTCCGCTCCTCCGGAACAAAATCTGACAACGAATCCTTATTGATAAGCCCTTCCCTGACAGCCTTATTTACAATTTCACCGGCTGTTGTATATTTTTGTACGATCTGTGCATTGCTCATCTGCAGGAATTCATACCGGCTCAGGAGCCGGTTCAGCGAATCGTCGGGCAGGGAGCCATCCAACTGCTGAATTACCCATTTTTCCAGGCCTGTCTTTACCACCTCCTCTACCTGCCCGGGAAGGGGTCCGAATGCAAGCCGGTTAAGCAAATGGGCCGCTGCCTGCTGTTGAGAGAGTCCGGCCTGCCTGTACGGCATCTTAAAAGAAGCTTTTTGACCCGGAGCTTCCGTAAAAGATGATTGCAGCAGGAGACCGCCGCAAAACAGGAACACGAGGTATAAAGGTTTGACAAAGCTCTTCATAATCTTATCCCGGTTTTCTAAACTAACGCAAACAACCGGCCCGATATTTGAGCAGCGGCTCGCTTCCGCCCGGCAAAAACCCGCTTCAGCCGTATTTTCATTCACCTGACTTACAAATTGTTGTACATACCGGCGGCGACGTTTTTTTTCACGCAAAATGCGTTTACCGGAAAACCGGCTTCATCAGCCGATAAATTGTAATTTTACCTCTCAACACCTTATATGCGCCCGGCATGCGGAAACCTCTGCTCATCTTTTCCGAGATCCTGCTCTGGCTTCTGGCCTGCATGCCTGTCATCGCGCCCGGTCAGACGGCAGACTTCAACATCCAGCTCCTCGATGAGCGCAACGGGATCAGAACCTCCAACATCAGGCGTGTAGTAAGGGATAAAAACGGTTTCCTGTGGATATTGTCACCGCGCTATCTCCAACGCTTCGACGGCCAGGAGGTAAAGCTGCTCGACGTAAAAGGAGAAGATTTGCTGGATATAGCTGCCGATCACTCGGGCGATATATGGGTAAGCACCCAGTCAGGCATCAGGCTCTATATCAACGACCATGCAGGCTTCACGGATATCCCGGTAAAAACCAGCCAGGTCACCAAGCTGAACCTGCTCCAGGTCTCGTCCGACAATAGCGTGTGGGTCATCAGCGGGGCCGGTCTTTTCCGTCTCGACCGGAGTGAGATGTGCTTTAAGCCCCATCCGCTTCCCGGGTATGAAAAGCAGCTTTTCTACCGCCGGCTTTTTGCCAGGCACGGTGATGAGTTTTTTATCGGCGACACCCATACGATCTTTGCCTACAATCCCCTTAGCGGCACTTTAAGGCAAATCCCTTTTGAAGCTGCCAGCGTTATCACCGCTGTATCAGAGCACGTTACCTGGGTCACTGACATACGCAAGCAGGTATTCGAGGTAGATTTCACCACCGGCCGGAAACGTCCGGTAAGCCCCGGACGTTTCCGGCCTGGGCTCAGCTCTCCGTTCCTGGAGATCATCGGTGTGCTGCCGCTGGATAAAGGTACGGCACTGGTAAGCACCAGCCAGGGGTGCTTCCGCTACCATTTCGAACAGGATACTTTTGAGAAAGTCACTACCTTTTACTACGGTGCTGAGTTCCCCCTCGACGAGGTCTCGGCCTCTTATTTTGACGACATGGGAACCCTGTGGCTGGTCAACCAGCAGGGTATACTCTTTCTTCGTCCGCTGGAACATAGTTTTCACTGGCTGAAAGACGCAGGCAGAAAAGAAGGCGGCGGAAACAATTTTATTTACGCCATTACCGGCGACGACAAAGGCAATATCTGGCTGGGCACCGCTACCGGGCTGGTGAAGTTTGATCCGCGAAAAGGCCGGGGAGAGATGCGCTACCCGCAGGAAAACCGCCCTGCCGAAGACATCAACCACTCGGTAAGGGGGCTTTCGTTCGACGGCAGGTACGTGATCTTCGGAGCATACAGCGGGGGAGTACAGCTCTATGACCCTGTACATAACCGTTTGCACAAACCCGGATATCCCGAAGGAAAAGACGGCGAAGCCCTGAAGCTGGAAATTGAAAAGGACCATATTTATGGTATACATCAGTTAAAAAACGGCAATCACCTCGTATTGGGCGACCTGGGCTGCTATTTACTCAGTGGCTACCGGTTGAGCCGGTTAAAATTCAGCGGCTCCGATTATATCCTGCAGGCAGCGGCCGAAACCTCTTCCGGGCACCTCTGGCTCGGCACCTACAGAGGACTATTATTCCTGGGCCCTGATTTCAAACCGCTCCTGGCGGATACGCTTTTTAGTCCCAACAGGCTGGTTTCGTCTGTCGTGCTGCAAAACGACTCTACAGTCTGGGTGGGAAGTGTAGGACTATATGAAGTTAGTCTCGACGCAGGCAAGCTGTCCAGGAAACCGGTTATTCCCGAGTTGAAAAACCAGCAGATCACCAATATTTTTAAAGATCCCGCCGGGAAGCTCTGGATAGGGACCGACAACGGTCTTTATCGCTATGCTCCCGATACCAGGAAGCTGGAGTGGTTCGACATATGGGATAACGTCCAGAATAAGCAGCTCAACCCCGGAAGCTTTTATTATGCGCGGAACGGGCTGCTCTACCTCGGCGGCAACAGCGGCCTGAATTATTTCGATCCGATCCGTATCAATCCCAGGGAAGAGCCTCTGAATGTATTGATCACCGAAGTCAGGGTCAACCGTAACGATTCGCTGTTCCTGACAGAAGACCCGCGGACCGGCAGGCAGGGCGCACTCCCCGGCGACACGCTTGCACAGCCTGACAGATCGCTGCAGCTGGCATGGGACCAGAACTCTGTGGAAATTCATTTTTCCACTCCTTATTTCCGGAACCCGAAGAAACTGAGGTACCGCTACCGTATGGAGGGACTCGACAGCAACTGGGTTTCCAACGGGTCGAACAACACCGTACGTTTTTCTTCCCTTGCGCCCGGCAGGTATACATTTTCTGTAGCTACAAGCCCCGACGGTATCAAATGGTACGAAACAGCATCCCCCTTCCGTTTCCAGATCGCTCCCCCGGTATGGAAGCAGACGTGGTTTATCCTGCTGGCCCTGGCCGTCACGGTAGGCGGCAGCTACTGGCTTGTCAAGAGGCGCATCGCCGGTATCAAGCGGCAGGAGTCGCGCGTCTACGCGCTGCAGAACCGTACGCATTCGCTGGAAAAAGAAAAGGCGCTTGCGATGTACGAAGGTCTTAAACAGCAGCTTAACCCGCATTTTCTCTTCAATTCCCTTACTTCCCTGAGCAGCCTTATCCGTATAGACCAGAAGCTCGCAGGGGAGTTTCTCGACGGGTTAAGCAAAACCTACCGGTACATTCTCAAAAACCGGGATCACGAGCTGGTTCCCCTGAGCAGCGAAATCAGGTTCGCCAAAACTTTTGTCAAGCTGCAGAAAACGAGATTTGAAGAAGGCCTGGAAGTTCTCTTTAAGACCGGCGAGGAAGCCGAAAACCTTTTGATCGCCCCCGTCACATTGCAAAACCTGATAGAAAATGCCATCAAGCACAATATTATTGCACCCGATTCTCCCCTTATCATAGAAATCCTGGTAAAAGGCGACTACCTGCTGGTGCGTAATAACAGGCAAAAAAAGAACTTCGTGGAAACCAGCAACAAGCAGGGATTGGCCAATCTCAAATCCCTCTACCAGTATCTTTCCGAGAAACCCCTGACCATTGTCGATACACTCACTCATTTCACGGTAAAAATCCCCCTGATCGTGAAGTAACTTCAGCTTTCAAACGTCTCGATGTCCCTTTCCCCCACTTCAGCCAGAAAGAGTTGAAGCACAACGGGAATACTGTAAAATTTGCTTCATCATTAACCAGTTATTTTTTGATTTCTATGCGGGCATGCACCCAGGACCAGATCAGGATCGTTAAAAAAACATGGTCCTTCTTCCGTAATATGAGTCCGGAATTTGTAGGAGACGTTTTCTACACCAAGCTGTTCATGGATTACCCGGATCTTGAAAAAAGATACCCGAGAGAAACCCGGAAAAGATACGAGGATCTCGTCAAAATGCTAAACATGGTCATCGGCAGGCTCGACAGGAAGGAAGAGCTGATCTGGGCGCTGACTGAAATAGCGAATCAGCCTCACAGGATCTGGGTCACGCCTGCACACTATCAGAAAGTGGTTTCTACGCTGCTATGGACGCTCGAAAGAGGTTTGGGAAATGACTGGTCACACGATGTAGAAGCTGCCTGGAAGGCTTGTATCGGGATGGTCGAGCAGCTCAACCGGGGTATAGTAAGCAAAGCACACTTCGGCGTCTGAGATAAAATCAATAACTCACTTCCACTACAATGGTCCCGCTGCCGTTGTCATTCCAGCAGGAAAACCGGGGACAGGCTTCCATACCGGTTAAAATCACGTATGTTCCTACCGGTACAACCAGGAAAATCAGGTGCGGATGGGGGAAGGAAACAATAATTCAACCCTACGGCCTGGATGGCTGGACGGCTCTCGCGCCACCATATGTCCCGGATCCGGACCACTTTATGTAAATATCAAAGTGTATCTTGTGGTCAGCCGGTACCCCCTGGAAAGGATTGGCAATCGTATGTGTATTGATCCCCCGTTTAGCAGGAGCCGTGAACTCCACGTAAGGATTGCTCCCGTTGTGGTAAATACTCTGATCCAGGAAATCAAGCGGGGAAGTTTTGTACACAATACCGTATTCTACAATTTCTCTGGTCCCTAACGGGTTTATCTCAAGCGTAAAAGTGACAGTACCGTCGCTGTTCCATACGAAAAAGGGTTTTTTAGCTATTCCCGGTCCGACATCGTACAATATCTCGCCTTCAAACACATCTCCATACACAACATCCCCTCCCTCAACCATTGCATAGGTACGATAACTGAATTCCTTTGTCTGGCCATCTTGAATGGCTTCTGCCAGTACCGATTCCGGCACCGTTGCAAGGTTGTCCGAATTATCGCCTACCGTCGATGAGGCAATCGCAATCCGGGCATGGCTGATATCCGGCACCACCCCGGGCTGCTTGGGTGCTATCACAACCCCTACTTCCTGGTGGGGTACTGTTCCCTTCGAAACCACGTGAGCATTGAAGGTGTACTGTTTGTTATCGTCTGCCCCGAACGATTGAATTTCGCGGGTTTCTACTTTTGGGAGTACTCTCGGAATATGATGGTCGATGGTACAGGAAAGAAACGAGACTATTCCCAAACAAGCCCAACACAATTTCATAAAAAGGATCTTCATATCTACTTTATTATGGTTACGTTGATTTCAAAATTAGGGAGCATGCCTTAGAGGCCTCCTGCAGAAAATGCCGAAACGTAGTTGGCCAAACGCGAAGTGTGGCCAACTACAATTAAAACGGATAACCAAGCCGCTATTTAAGAGCCAGCCGCTGACATGTATTGGCCTCCAGCTCTGCATTTTTGCTTTCCCAGTTCCCTACCTCGTTTCCGTTGAGGTAACGCTTCGCTTCAAAATTGTATTTTTCCCATATCAGATTCCCGTTATTCAGTTCCATTTGTTATTGCCAAACAACATCATTACCGCGAACAGCCCTCCCCAGAGTAACCCCGGGACAGCTCCTGCAAAGAGGCATAGCTTTGCCCAGAAAAGGTACCCGGAGCCTTTCAGCCACAGGCTTCCGGCAAGGATGGCAGCGGCAAAACCCAGAACGGGCAGCCAGCTTGCAAAATAATCGCCGGGATTGGCAGCGGTTCTTATCCCGCTGCCAAAAAACCAGAGCGCGACCAAAGCACAGCATGCATCAAAACTCCAAATCAACCAAAACCACTTCATAGCGGTATTCAACCTTTTCAAATACTGTTAACCCTATTCCGTC
Organism: Spirosomataceae bacterium; assembly: GCA_037191015.1. Lineage (GTDB taxonomy): Bacteria > Bacteroidota > Bacteroidia > Cytophagales > Spirosomataceae > Ravibacter. Next base: position 4,162 of record JBBCKD010000009.1, on the reverse strand, counting down.
AGCTTCACATATTCACATTCGTCGGCGGTCACTTTTTCGCTGCGCTCGTCCCATCCGTCAATTTCCTTTCCGCCTAAATACTGTTTTGCAGACCAAAGATGATCCCCCGCCGGCAGGTCAATCTTAACCATATCCCCTATCGTAGCCTGGTTACAGCCGGGCCGCTTGGCATTGGGGGATATCAGCTTTCCTACAAACTTCTTGTCGACATAGATATCGATCGCATCGAATTCCTTACTGTCTAGCTGGGTGTAGAAAATAAGGCGCCCCTCCGGTTTAGGTTCGTTGTCCTTCTTACATGCCAGGATCAGTACCTGAACAACCAATAAAATGCATAACAACACGCAGGCCTGTTTAACTCTTTGATTCGTGCTTTTCATCGCTCTTTTTATTTTTGTTTTGATATTGCGCCCCGAAGCAGAAGTATTTTCTCCCGAAGCCATGTGCAAAGCTATCTCCGGGTTAAGCCGGCGATAAAATTTTAAAGACCGACACGGTGTAAACGCGGGGCTGAACCATAGGGAAAACAGGGTCGAAGCGGCGGGGCGCCCCGAAGCAGGCAGGAAAGGAAGCGCTCCCGGTTAACGCACCGGAACAAACGCAAAACCTGCAGATCTTTCCGCTTCAATCCGTTCCAGATACGCTTCGCCTCCTAATAATTGCGGCTTTGGCAGCGCCGCATGAATATTGCCTTTAAAAATTAATCCTTGCAATGACTTTGCTTTTTACGAAGTTTACTGACCAGATTCCCTATTATGAAGACACTCATTATTGAAGACGAACCCCTGGTAGCCCGCGAACTACAGGCAAAAATTGCAGCCGTAGCCGACGACCTGGAAGTAATCGGCATACTTCCCAGCCTTAAAACCGCGCGGAAATGGTTTATGAGCAATTCTGAGCCCGATCTCCTTTTCATGGATATACAACTGAGCGACGGGGTAAGCTTCGAGCTGTTTGATTATTATGACCTCTCCTGTCCCATTGTCTTCACTACCGCATACGATGAATATGCGATACAGGCCTTCAAAGTAAACGGTATCGACTACCTGCTGAAACCTGTCGATGAAAAAAGCCTGAAGAAAGCCATCGACAAATGCAGGCAATTCAATAGCCGGCTGAAAGGTCCGTCCCCGGATTTCCGCGAAATTTTCAGCTCCCTGAAAACAGCACCTGAGCCAACAGCTTACAAAGAGAAATTTATAGTAAGCATCAGGAACCAGTGGATACCGGTGAATACTTCCGACGTCGCATGCTTTTCTAAAGACGGGATTCACTTCCTGTATACAAAATCCGGCGAGCGCTATGTGGTAGACTACGCCACGCTGGAAGAAATAGAGCTACTACTCGACCCCAGGCAGTTCTACAGGGCAAACCGGCAGTACATAGTCCATATCGATGCAATACAAAGCGTAAGGCTTCACGAAAACCAAAAGCTGACGCTTACCCTCCGGCCCCCGCTGAAAATGGAAGTAGATGTCAGCAGGGAGAAAGCCCCCGTCTTCAAAAAGTGGTTCGACAGGTAGCTTTCCCCAATTACCGGCTGTTAATTTCTTTCCCAGTTGACTTTACCTGAAAAGTACATAAGCAGGGCAATGATCACAAACAATCCTATACTGCCTATAAGCAGGGAAAGTGTCTGGAGCTGCATGATCACAAAAATAAATAAGTAGAAAGCCGAGAGGATCGCGGAAAACAAAGCAGCCGTACGCAGGCTTTTTAAAATGGTTTTTACAAAAGCGGCGATCAGCAAAATCGTCGAGACTGATGCGATACCGTAGGCGGCGGAAAATCCAAGGTATTCACTCAGCGACAGCAGTAAAGTATAATATATGGTCATGGCGGCGCCGATCAGCATATATTGGATGGGATGTATCCGTCGCCTGGTCAGTATTTCGGTAAAAAAAAGAGAGACAAAAGTCAGGCTGATGACCAGGAGCGCGTACTTGACGGTCCTCGTTGTTTTCTGGTAATTGTCTACGGGCAGCAGGAACTTGACGCCCAGGAAACCCGGCTCATTCTGATTCAGATCCTGTTCGATAGAACTTCTCAGCCTGGTATTCGTAGCCAGCCATTGCTGGGGGATATGCCTGTCGAAATAGGGTACCGACCAGCTTGCTTCAAACCGGTCTGTAGTCACCTCCCTTTTTTCCGGAAGTTGATCCCCTTCAAACTTGGGATCGGACCAGTCACCCCTGAGGGTAACTTTGTTAGTTTTCCCCAGCGGTTTGATACGCATGACGTCGCTGCCGCGCATATCAAGCTCGAAGGAGAATTCATGTTTGCCGCTCGTCAGCTTTGAAAAATCGGGGATCGCCATCAGGTTATTCGTAAATAAGGACGTATTGTAGGCGTCTATTTCCAGGGGATATTTTTCACTATCCAGGATAAGTTCAGGCGTATTCCTGAGCCCTTTCAGGTCGGAAATGCCTAATATGACCCTGGCCCGCTCCCATTGCAGGTTTTCAGGGATAATGCCGGATTTCCTGAGCTCAATTTCACCGAAACGGCCTTTTACCTTCAGATTTGAATGATACACTACCGCCTCGTAGATGCTCCGGTAGCGGATTTCGGGGTGAATATCCCCTGTTATTTCCAGCACTTCAGGCAGCAGGTAAAGATTGGTAGACACCTCGTTTACGGTCTCCTTGTCGCCAACCTTTTGCTTTTCGTAGTACGTGTAAGGCACAACCAAAACCGGCCCGCTGAATTCCTGGCCTGTCCCCCAGTTCCGGGTGATCTCACTGATCGTTTCCTGCTGCATCTGCTGCCGTTCTCCGATCAATCCGGATACCCAAACTTGGGGAATGAGCAGGAAAATCAGGAGAAATCCTATAAAAATGAGTTTGGCGGTTACTGAATCCGAAAGCCAGTTTCCGAAGCCCTTGTTTTGATTGCTTTGTTGATTTTCCATTGTTTTTCAATTTAAAAGTACTTTGCATTTCAAAGTTTAGAGGTAAAAAAAATATGCCTTACTTTAGCGAAGGCCGTTGCTGTGAGATCCTTTGTATAAGCTAGTGTTTCTGATTTCTGATGAGGTCTTCCAATGCCTGGAGATGGCTCCGGAATGCACTTTTCCCGAGAGCGGTAGCGCTATATCGGGTATTGGGCTTCCTGCCCACAAACGATTTTTCTACTGTAATATACTCTTCCTTCTCCAGCGCTTTCAAATGTGAGGCCAGGTTGCCGTCTGTTACTTTCAACAGTTCCTTGAGTGAATTGAAGTCATAGGAAGCATTGGCCGACAGCACGCTCATGATCTGCAGCCTGATACGATTTTCAAAAGCTCTGTCAAATTTATCCAGGTTCACCGTTCGTATCTGTAATACATAATGCTTCCGTACAGAATATGGAGCACACCAAAACCAATAGCCCAAAGCAGGAGACCCGATCCCGGTATAAGGGCTGCCAGGAGTCCCAGCGCTATTTCAATTATACCGAGCCAGCGGATTTCATGAAAAGTATAGGGGCTTCCGGCCACCAGTGCGAGGCCGTAAAATATAAGAAAAGCCGGAGAAATAATGGTATAAAGTCCTCTCCATAGGAAGATCAGGACGAGCAGGCCGCCTGCAACCAGGGGCACGGCCACCATGGTCAGAAGCGACCGGCTGGCGGGGTTCCATATACTCTGCTGCAATCGCTTCGCTTTCCGCATCGACATCAGGATACCCGTAGTTACCGACAAAAGAAGCACAGTAACTGCAATAGCAGACAACTGCACGACGATCTCACGCGCTGCAAAGAAATGGCCTCGATACCCCGAATCCGCATCAAAGCCATACACTATTCCATAAGCGGCAGCCGCTCCCAGGAGCGCATAGCAGCCTGCCAGAACCCCGGCAATTCCGCTGATCGACATAAACTTGACGGACCGCTCCATCAGGTTCCGGATGGAGCTCAATTCATCGTAGATCTCTGATTCTTTCATGAAAAGTACTTTGAGAGACAAAGCTAATAAAAATCCGGATATAGCTGAGAAAGTACCGGAATTTTTCAAACAAATCAGATTTTCTTGTCCTTCGTGGCATTCAGTCCTCCTCCGTGGCTCTCTTTCTCCTTTGTGGTCCTCTGTGTCCCCTCTCCCTGGTGGCTTGCTTATTTGTCAGCCACAAAAAAAGGGAGACTCCGTCAGCCGGAATCTCCCTTCGTCTTTAAATGTCTGTGG